>CAWEIE010000001.1:0-160818 GCA_963809025.1 uncultured Alphaproteobacteria bacterium
TGATCAGGCGGCGTCCTGCTTGGGCAGCACGTCCTCGTACTTCTTGAAGCCCGGCAGCTTCTCCACCCGCTCCATCCACGCCTTCACGTTGGGATAGGGCCCGAGATCGATCGCCGCTTCGCCGGCATAGGATACGTCGCCATAGACCGCGACGTCGGCGACGGTGGCCTCGTTGCCGACCAGGAACGCCGACTTCGCGAGCGACGCGTCGAGCACCTTCAGCGCATCGCCCGCGAGCCCGGTGTAGAGCTGGTAGACGTTGTCGTCGGCCTTCATGAAGCCGCGCTTGATGGCGCGCGGGCGGTAGACGTTGGGGGCGAGCTTGTCGAACTCCCAGAACAGCCATTCGCGCACCCGCGCCTTGTCCTCAGGCGTCTTGCCGCCCATCTTGCCGAACTTGTCGGCGAGATAGAGCAGGATCGAGCCCGACTGGCAGAGCTTCAGGTCGCCGTCAACCAGCGCCGGCACCTGGCCGAACCGGTTGATGGCGAGGTATTCCGGCTGCTTCTGCGCGCCGGCCCGCAGATCGACATGCTTGTAGGCGAAGGGCTGGCCCATCAACGACAAGGCAAGCCCCGCCTTGTAGGTCGGGCCGCTCAGCCAGATGCCGTAGAGCGTAAGTTTCGACATGGTCTCTCCCAATTGATCAACGGACACAGCATCGCACTTGAGCAGGCCCGGGTTAAGCCTGTATGAGCGGGCATGAAGATTTCGGCGCGCGACATCGATCACCTCTCCCTGACACTCACCGAGCCCGAAGCGGCCGCGACGCGGCTGCTGCAGCTCGGCTTCAACCTGACGCCGGAAGGCGTCGAGCCGCGCTGCATCTGCTTTCAGCCCGACCAGGACGACGTGCCCAACTACGTCGAGCTGCTGCAAGGCGAGCCCGTCACAGCCCTGGCCCTGAACGTCGCCGAGCTCGAAGGCGAGGAACGCACCCACGCCTGGGAGACCGAGGACGGCTTCGAGGTCGATGCCGGCGTGGTGGTTGGCGAAAGCGCCGGACCGCTGCCCTGGTTTGCGGTGCGGCACGAGACGCCCGACGCCTTCATGGAGCCGGAATGGATCGTCCATCCCAACGGCGCGCTGGCGATGATGGCGGTCCATGCCGTCGCGGAGAATCCCAGGGCGATCGCCAAGGCGCTCAAGGAAGCATGGAGCGCCAAGGTCGAGGAGGTATTCGACGGCTGCATGCTGGTGAAGACCGGCACGGTCGAGCTGCTGATCTGGTCAGCGCCGGCTTACCAGAGCGAGTACAAGGCGATCGAGGCAATGGCGCCGCAAGACCTGCCGGCGATCGTCGGCGTCACCGTCGCCGTCGAGCGCGCGCGACCGCTGCAGGCGCTGCTGCGCGCCAACAACGTGCCCTTCGCCCTGGCCGAAGGCGATCGCGTGCTGACGGCACCCGAGCAGTCGGGCGGGCTAATGATCGAGTTCCTGCCGCAAAACTGATAGCGCGTCTCCTCATGGTCCGGAAGATGAAGACCATGAGCGGACCTGGAGGTCCGCGGTCCGGCGAGACTACATCACCGCCGGCAGCACCAGCTCTCGCAGCAGCGTGTCGGCGACGCGGCGCTGCTCGATGCCCGGCTTCCAGTAGTTGCCGCAGTTCATCGCCACGACGAGATCGAGCGACGGCACGATGAACAGCCGCTGACCGCCCCACCCCACCCCGCTGATCGTCTTCGCGCCGCCCTCTGGCGTCAGGAGATACCAGTGCCTGCCGTAGCCGAAGGGACCGTCGATGACGACGGCGCGCGTGGTCGACTGCTCGAGCCACTTCGCCGGCACAATCTGGCGGCCCTGCCAGACGCCCTTGGCCAGCACCATCTGTCCGACGCGCAGGAGATCGGCGGGCCGCATGCGCAACCCGGAGGCGGCACGCGGCTCGCCATCGTTGCCGATGCTCCATTCGGTCGGCCCCAGCCCCATGGGATCGAATAGTGTGCGCCGGGCAAAGTCGTGAAGCTTCTCGCCGGTCCCGCGGGCGATCAGGCGGCCCAGCAAGGCGGTGGCGCCGCCGCAATAAGTCCACTTCACGCCGGGCGCGCCGGCGATCGGCAGGGAAAGCACGTAGCGATAGCGGTCGGGAGCGGCTTCCATCGCGATCTCGCTGTTGCGCGGATCGGGATATGGCAGGGTGAGCTCGTCCCACTCGATGCCCATCGTCATGCTGAGGACATGCGCGACAGTGATGGCGTCGCGACCTTTCTGGGCGGCGAGGTCGGGATATTCCGGGAACTGATCGTAGAGTCGCGCCTCGGGCAGCGGCACCTTGCCGTCGGCGAGAGCGATGCCATAGAGCATGCCGACGATGCTTTTGCTGACCGAGCGCAGATCATGCAGCACGGTGGGGTCGAACGTGACCAGGCCAAACTTGCGTCCCCAGGCCTCATCCTCGCCCCTTCCATAGTGCTCGAACAGGACCTTCCCGCCGCGCGACACCAGCAGCGCGTGCAGGCCGGACACCCGGCCGTCGCGTTCCATCTCGGCAAGCCGGCTCGCCATGTCGCCATCCGTTGCCGACGCGCGTGTCGCTGCTGCCGTCATGATTGCTGCTCCCGTGGAGAGGACCGCTTGCCGGCGGCTGAAGATGCGTCGGATCATTTCGACTTCCCCTTCGCAGAAGGCTTGGGATGGGCGATGCGCACGCGCAGGTCCGACTCGAGCACGAAGCGCCGGCGAACCGCCGCGGCGACCTGCTGAACGTGATGCTCGGCCTCGTCGATGTGCTCGGCCATGAGCTTCCGCACCTGCTTGGCATCGCCCCGCCGCGCCGCCGCCAGCAGTCGCCGGTGCGCCGCCACATTGGTTTCCCCGAGCGCGTGGCCCGCCGCCGAGTTCTGATCGCCCATCGCCACCGAGAAGCGCAGCAGATGGTTGATGACCTGGCACATGAAGCGCAGCAGCAGGTTGGGGTTGGCCGCGGCCAGCACGTCGTGGAAGTGCAAGTCCTCCTGACGCTGCGCCAGCGCCTGCTCAGCGCTGGCGGGATGCGGCGCGCAGGTCTCGATGCTGCGTTCCAGCGCGGCGAAATGCTCGTCGGTGAGATGCGGCACCGCGCCGGCCGCGAGCTCGGGCTCAAGCAGGCGGCGCACGGCGTAGATCTGCGCCACGTCGAGCTCGCGAAAGAAGAGATAGTTCTGCAGAAGCTGCAGCGCGCGGTCCAACGGCACCTCGCCGATGGTGGCGCCGCCCGCCGGGCCCGTGCTCATCGTCACCAGTCCCTGCACTTCCAGCGACTTCAGCGCCTCGCGCGCGGTGCCCTTGCTGACGCCGAACAGCTCCTGCAGCTCGTCTTCCTTGGGCAGCTTGTCGCCCGGCGCCAGCCGGCGCTCGGCGATCCAGCGCTTGATCTCCTCGACCATGAGATCGCCGCGCTTGGGACTTCGAAGGGTGATTGCCATTCACCCTATTTATTATAATAAATAGGGGAGTCAAGCTCCGGAGAAGGGAGACCGCCCGAACTGCAGGGGCATCAGGGGTGGGCTGTCGCCACCACCCTCGCGCCAGCGGCCGGGTGTCAGGCCGGTGACCCGCTTGAAGGCGCGGTTGAAGGCCGCCTCCGATTCATAGCCGCTGTCGACGGCGATGCGGGCGATGGCGTCGCGGCCATTGCGCAGGCGGTCGGCGGCAAGCTGGATGCGCCAGCCCGTCAGGTACTCGATCGGCGGCTTGCCCAGCACGGAATTGAAGCGCTCGCCCAGCACGGTGCGCGAGGCGCCGACTTCGCGCGCCAGCTCATCGGTCGTCCAGCGGCGCGCCGGATCAGCCTGCATGAGCTGCAGGGCGCGGCCGACCAGGGGATCGTTGAGCGCGGCGAGCAGGCCCCTGCTGCCCTCCGGCAGGCGGCTGGCGTGGCGGCGCAGCAATTCGACGAACAGGAGCTCCATCAAGCGGCCCAGGATCACCTCGGCGCCCGGCGTCAGGGCGTCGACCTTTGCCAGCAGGTCGTCGATCGTATGGGAGATGCCAGAGCCCACGGCTTCGTCATCCGCGCGATCGACCAGCATCTCGGGCAGCGAGCGGAACATCGGCGCGAACATCATCTCGGCCAATTCGAGGAAACCACAGACGAAACGGGTCTCGGTGCCGCCGCCGCCGTGGCTGAACGACCAGACACCTTCCTTGGTGTCGCGCGTGACGATGTTGGAGGCCGGCACCAGCTCGGCATCGCCGCGCCATAGCTTGTGCTCGGCGGCGAGCGGCAGCAGCACCAGGTCGCCCGCCTTGAGCTCGTGGCGACTGCCGCCGGCCGTCTCCATCATGCAGCCACCGCTCGCCACGTAATGGAAGACGCTGACGTGGCGCAGGTGCGCCATCGGGATCGACGGGTCGTAGCGCTGCGGCGACAAAACCCCAAACGGCTCCGTGAAACTCGCCTTCAGGAAGACGGCGCCGGTCAGGCGGACAGCCCGCAGCATGTCCGCCAGGACGTCGGTGCCGGGCGGCCGATCGGCAAAGGACGGCGGTGTTGCGGTCATTGTCGGCAACTCTGTATCCGACGATATACCGGTCGCCAACTAATGAAGGAGGCATTCATGTCCGTTCAGCCCCTGCTCAAGCCGGCCCAGGCCGACTGGTCGACCGATCTCGCCAAGCTCGGCCCACAGATCGCCGACGAAGGCCGTGCTTGCGATGCGGAAAACCGCTATGTCGGCGCCAATATCGCTGCGCTCCGCGAGCATGGCTTCCTTGGGCTCGCCGTTCCGATCGAGCTGGGCGGTGGCGGCCTGTCCCGCATTGA
Organism: uncultured Alphaproteobacteria bacterium; assembly: GCA_963809025.1. GTDB lineage: Bacteria > Pseudomonadota > Alphaproteobacteria > Reyranellales > Reyranellaceae > Reyranella. Next base: position 4,748 of record CAWEIE010000001.1, read on the forward strand.
GCTGGCCGATATGCTGCGCGAGCTGGCGCATTATTGCAGTGCCACCGCCCTGGTGCTGGCCATGCACACCCATACCGTGGCCGCCGCGGCCTGGCGCTGGCGCTACCAGAAGGCGCCGACCGACGGCCTGCTGAAGCGGGTCGCGGCCGAACGCCTGCAGCTCCTGAGCTCGGGCGGCTCCGACTGGCTGCCGGGCTCCGGCACGGCCGAGAAGGTCGAGGGCGGCTACAAGGTCAACGGCCTGAAGGTCTTCGCCAGCGGCGCGCCGTCGGCCAACATCTTCATGACCGGCGCGGTCGAGCAGACGGCCGAGGGTCCAACGGCGCTGCAGTTCGGCGTGCCGATGAACTCGCCCGGCGTGTCGATCGTCGAGACCTGGGACACGCTCGGCATGCGCGGTACCGCCTCGCACAACGTCAAGCTTGAGAACGTGTTCGTGGCCGACGCCGCCATTGCGGCCCGCCGGCCGGCCGGCGTCTGGCATCCCTCGTTCCATCTGATCTCGATGGTGGCCTTCCCGCTGATCTACGCAGTCTACGCCGGCGTCGCCGAGGCGGCGCGCGACATCGCCGTGGCTGCCGCGTCCAAGCGCAAGCAGGCCGAGACGGTCGACGCCGTCGGCCAGCTCGACACCGAGCTTGCAGCGACGCTCATCGCCCATCGCAGCATGGTCAACTCCATGGAGCAGGCGCAGCCCGGCCCGGAGACCACCAACAAGGTCTTCCAGCATCGCGCCCTGGTGGCGCGCAGCGCGGTCAAGACGGTCGAGCTGGCGCTGGTCGCCGCCGGCGGCGCCGGTTTCTTCAGGAGCATGCGTCTGGAGCGGGCGTTCCGCGACGTCCAGGGCGCACGCTTCCATCCGCTGACCGACGGCCCCCAACAGAAGCTCGCCGGCCGCATGGCGCTCGGCCTGCCGATCGACGGCTAGCGACTGACGACCGACGGCGCCTCGCCGCTACCTCTTCAAACTCCTCTCCCCCGCCCGGGGGAGAGGAATATGAGGAGCGGAGAGGAAGCCTTCTCTCAAAACGCCGGCACCGGCGCCTGGGGCACGTCCTTCCAGAAATCGGGATCGTGGCCGAAGAACAGTTTCGCCCCGCCCTTCTCCAGCGCCTCGAGGCGATCGAGCGACGCCAGCATTTGCTCGCGGTCGTAGACGAAGCGCGGCAGGCGGCGCTCGCGCAGCGTGCGACAGAAGTAGCAGGAGTCGCCCGTGATCACGACCTCGCCCTTCTCCGTGCGCACCCTGAGGGACTGATGGCCGGGCGTGTGGCCGTAGGTCGGAATGCACACCACGCTGCCGTCGCCGAACAGGTCATGCTCGCCGTCGACCTGCTTCACCGGATGGCCGTGATCGAAGTCGGCACGGAAGAAGCCGACCTTGGCGGCGGTCTCAGGATCCTGCGCGGCCTGCCATTCGCGCTTCTGGACGACCATGGTGGCATTGGGAACGAGTTCGTTGCCGCCGGCATGATCGAAGTGAAGATGCGAATTCACGATGTAGTCGACCTTGCCGGGATCGCGGTCGATCAATTCCAGGCGTGACTTCACATCGTCCTTCGGACCGTAATCCTGGAAGCCGAAGATGCGCGCAACTCGCTCTCCGAGTCGCCCGGCGGCGTCAGTGCGGCATTGCGGATGCATGCCGGTGTCGAACAGCGCGCGTCCCTTGGAATGCTCGATGAGATAGGACGGAATGGGCAGGCTCACCGGGCCGTCCTCGCCTTCGATCATGTCCTTCAGCCGGCCGACGAGACGGCCGCAGGTCATCGCATAGAGCTTCGCCGTCATCGCTTCCTCACTTCCGCGGTGAAAGCCTAGAACACAATTCGTCCGGCTGGAAACAGCCGGACGAATTGTGGCCGCTAGAGATGTCGGGCCAACGCATTTCCGGCCAGATGGGACCGCGAGCGGTCCCGTCTGGCCGGAAGCTGCGCCGGCACATATGCTTCGCGCCCATGCGCCTTCCGACCGCTTTCCTTCTCGTCCTGCTCTGCGGTCCGGCCGTGGCGCAAACACCGTCTCCAACGCCACCGGCACCGCGCGTCACGCTCGACATCGCACTGCCGCCTCCACCCGATCATCGGTTGTCCGGCCAGGGACCTCCCGGCCGTCTTGCCGTTGGCGCCGATGGCTCGCTCTATGTCGCGACCTCGAGCTTCCAGCCATCGCCCGGCGGCATCCTGCCGGCCAAGAGTGCGAGAATCGAGCTCCTGTCCTACACGCGCGACGGTGCGCAGAAGTATCGCACCAGGCTGCCCGTCCAGGCGGGCGTCGGGCCGAACGGCTTCAACGCCGAATCGCTGGGCGTCGTTGCCTTCCCGTCGGGCGAAGCGGCGGTGTTCCTGTCGAGCTCGAACACGCGCGTGGCCCTGCCGCAGGACGAGCGTTCCGTGACGACGCTCTACAGGATCGACGCGACCGGCAAGGTGCAGAGCGCAGCCTCGGTGTTGCCGGCCGCGAACGTCGGTGGCGCCTTCTATCGCACCAGGTTCTATGTGCCGACGGCCGACAACGGCCTTCTGGTCGGCGGTGGTTTCGGTCCCGATCCCTTCAACTGGTGGATCGGCAAGTTCGATGCGGCGGGCCGGCGGGCCTGGCAGGCTGGCCCGGGACCGGCCTATCCGGAAGACGTCTACGGCCTCGCCGACAAGCCCGACGGCAGCGTGTCGGCCATCATCCAGGAAGTCGGACAGATGTCGGGACTCAGCCAATGGGCCGTTGCGCGCTTTGCCGCCGACGGTACGGCGCAGGGCCGCGCGCCGTTCAATACGCTCGGCACGTCGTTCGTCCTGCTCCCGGGCTTCTGGATTTCGGCGGTCGACATCTTCCAGACAGCGAACGCGCCGGCCCTCGTGCGGCTCGACGAGCAGGGCAAAGTCCTCGGCATCGTGCCGTGGCCGTTCGACCAGACGCGCCGGCTGATCGCCGACGGCGACGGTGTGGCCGCCGTCGTCTGCGCAGCGTCAGGACCGCTCTGCTTCGTGGTGCGCGCCGGTGTCGACGGCAAGATCCGTTGGCAAAGCCCGGCCGGCAGCTTCACCGACATCGCCCGCACGCCGGACGGCCAGATCGTCGCCGTGTCGTGGTCGGCCGACATGCTGTCGGCCAGCCTGGTGCGCTACGCCAATCCCTAGGCGTCGAGCGCCTTCTTCAAGAGCTCGTTGACGACCTTGGGATTGGCCTTGCCGCCGGTCGACTTCATGACCTGGCCGACGAACCAGCCGAACAGCGTGGGCTTGGCCTTGTAAGCCGTGACCTGGCCGGGATTGGCATCGATCACCGCCTTGATGGCGGCCTCGATCGCGTCGGTGTCGGTCACCTGCTTCAGGCCGCGCTCTTCGACCAGCGTCGCGGGATCCTTGCCCGTCTCCTCCATGGCGACGAACAGGTCCTTGGCGATGCGGCCCGAGATCGTGCCGTCGGCGATCAGGTCCAGAAGCTTACCGAGGTTGGCGGCGCTCACCGGCGACTGGTCGATGGAAACGCCGCGGCGGTTCAGCATGCCGAAGAAGTCGCCGGTCACCCAGTTGGCGGCCTGCTTGGCGTCACGGCCCTTGGCGACGGTCTCGAAGAACTCCGCCGTCTCCTTCTCCGCGATCAGCACGCCGGCATCGTAGGGCGAGAGCCCATAATCGCCGATGTAGCGGTTCTTCCGCGCGTCGGGCAGCTCCGGCAGCGTGCCGCGGATCTTGTCGACGTATTCCTTCGTCAGGATCAGCGGCAGCAGGTCGGGATCGGGGAAGTAACGGTAGTCGTGCGCGTCCTCCTTCGAGCGCAACGAGCGCGTCTCGCCGCGGCCCGGATCGAACAGGCGCGTCTCCTGCACGACGGTGCCGCCGCCCTCGATCAGCTCGACCTGGCGGCGCGCCTCGTACTCGATCGCCTGCTTCACGAAGCGGATCGAGTTCACGTTCTTGATCTCGCAGCGCGTGCCGAGCGGCCCGTTGGGCTTGCGCACCGACACGTTGACGTCGCAGCGCATGGAGCCCTCGTCCATGTTGCCGTCGCAGGTGCCGAGATAGCGCACGATCGAGCGCAGCTTGGTGAGATAGGCCGCCGCCTCGTCGGCGGTGCGCATCTCGGGCTTGCTCACGATTTCCATCAGCGCCACGCCCGACCGGTTGAGGTCGACGAAGGTCTGGCTGGGGTGCTGGTCGTGCAAGGTCTTGGCAGCGTCCTGCTCCAGATGCAGGCGCTCGATGCCGATCTTGCGCACCTTGCCGTCCGGCAGGTCGATCTCGACCTCGCCCTCGCCGACGATCGGGTCCTTGTACTGCGAGATCTGGTAGCCCGCCGGCAGGTCGGCATAGAAGTAGTTCTTGCGATCGAACACCGAGCGCAGGTTGATCCTGGCGTTGAGCCCGAGACCGGTGCGCACCGCCAGCTCGACGCAGCGCTTGTTGATCACCGGCAGCATGCCGGGCATGCCGGCATCGACCAGCGACACCTGGGTGTTGGGATCGGCGCCGAACGTGGTCGGCGCGCCGGAGAACAGCTTGGCGTCGGAGATCACCTGGGCATGGACTTCCAGCCCCAGGACGATTTCCCAATCGCCGGTTTCGCCTTTGATCATGGACATAATGCGAGGGTAATTAGGCGATCACCGCGGCGGCGTCCAGAGCGCCAGGAACCGTTGCACCACGGCTGCCGAATTGTCCGAGGCGAGCTGGAAGAAGGTGCGGATCTCGTTGGCGCCCTGGTCGCCGCCGGCGAGGTCCGAGAGGCTGCGAAAAGCGATGAACGGCACGCCGTTGGCATAGGCGACCATTGCCACCGCCGCGCTCTCCATGTCGAGCACCTGGGCATTGAAGGTCTTGAACACGTACTGGCGGAAGGCCGCATTGTCGACGAAGGCCTGCCCCGACACGCCGTTGCCGCCGACGACCAGGCGCGGCGCGGCGGGCAGGCAGGCCTGCTCGGCCGTACAGCGCTTGAGATCGATGGCACCGATCTTCGCCGCTGCCGCCAGCATGCCGGCGTCGGCGTCGAACCAGAAACGCCTCTCCGCCCCTTTGGCGGTGCGCACGCCGACTTCCATCGGGAAGATCATGCCGTCGGCAGGAAAGGGCGTCTTTGCCCAGGGTGGCGGCTGGAACTTGCCGTCGACCTCGCGGGCGAACACGGCTTCGAGATACTGGCCCCATCGCGCGGCCACCGTGACATCGCCGATCTGCAAGCTGGGATCGACGCCGCCGGCAATGCCGCTGACCACGATGCTGGTGACGTCGAAGCGATCGAGCGCGAGCTGCATGTTCATGGTGGCGTTCACCATGCTGATGCCGCTCAGGAACAGCACCACCTTGCGGCCCGACAGGGTTCCGGTGACGAACTCCACGCCGTTCACGGAGTGGCTCCTGGCGTCGGCCACGCTGGCCTTCAGGATCTTCCATTCAGGCTCGAAGGCCGACACCACGGCAACGCGCGGCACGGCGTCGAGCCGATCGGCCGCCCGCAACGGCAGCGCGAGAAGCGTCAACAGACACAGGACGAGACCGATGAAGCGCATGGTGCTGGCTGAATAGCCGGTCGAATCCCGCTTGGCAAAAAAATCGATCCATGTCCTGCTCGCGCCGATTGCGGAGGCGACATGACCCTTTCGATGCGGCGGATCGTGCTTTTCACCAAGGATATGCCGGGAATGGCGAAATTCTATCGCGAGGTGCTCGGCCTGAAGCTCAAGAAGGACGAAAAGGGCTGGAAGGAGTTCGACGCCAACGGCTGCGTCATCGCCCTGCACAACGGCACCTCCCAGGTCGGCCGGCGGCCGCCCAAGATCGGCTTTTGGGCCAAGGACATCGCCGCCGCCCGCCAGGAGCTGGTCGACCGCGGCGCCAAGATGTCGAAAGTGATGGCGGGCGGCGGGCTGGTGCGCTGCGAAGGAGCCGACCCGGACGGCAATCCGTTCTCGATTTCCGATCGTCCGTGATCTTTGACATATGTCACCGATAGACCTATTTTGACATACATGGAGAAGATGCAGGTATATCTGCCGTCGGAGGAGCTAGCCGCTTTGCGCAAAGCCGCGGCGCGCTCCGGCCGCAGTGTCGCGGATCTCATTCGAGAAGCGATTCGCCGGCAGGTGCTCAGGCCACCTGCCAACGGGCCGGTCGCACTATGGGACGGCGAACCGAAGCGGACATCCGTCGACCACGACAGCGTCCACGACGACGTCTAATGCGGCAAGGCGAAGCGGCCTTCGTCGACAGCGGCGCATGGATCGCGTTGGCGCTCTCGCGCGATCCGTTGCATACGCGCGCCCGCGAGCATTGGGAGATGCTTGAGGAGGCCGGAGCGAGGCTTCACACCTCGGTCCCCGTCATCCTCGAGACCTTTACCTTTCTCGAGCGCAACGCCCACAGAGACGTGGCATTGGCCTGGAAGGAATCGATTTACGGCGCCGTCCCCGTCAAGGTTCTTCCTTGCGAGCTGCGGGATTTGGCCCAGTCATGGGACTATTTTCGACGCAAGGACCTTCACAGGCTGTCGGCCGTCGATGCGACCAGCTTCGCAATCATGACGCGCGCTCGCATAAGGGTCGCTTTCACGTTCGACCACCATTTCGCCGCAGTGGGCTTCAGACTGGTCGGGTAGTCAGTAGCGTAAGTGAATCAAGGGAGGAGTAGTTGTCCGTGCTTCGTCGTTCAGTACTCATCGGCGGCGCCGCGTCGGCCTTCGTCGCGCCGGCCATCGTCAAGGCGCAGAACCTCGCGCAGGCCGGCGACTGGCCCAAGGGGCCGATCAAGATCATTGTCCCCTTCCCGCCCGGCGGCTCGACCGATCCGGTGGCGCGCATCATCCAGGCCAAGCTGGTCGACCAGACCGGCTGGCAGGTGATCGTCGACAACAAGCCGGGCGGCGCCAGCGTGGTCGGCGCCTCGATCGCCGCCAAGTCGCCGCCCGACGGCCAGACCTGGATGGTGACCTTCGACAGCCACATCCTCAATCCGGCGTTCGCGCCGTCGATTCCGTACAAAGACTCCGAGCTCATGAACGTCATGCAGATCGGTCGCACGCCGCAGACGATCGCGGCCCACCCCGACCGGCCCTACAAGACCTTCGCCGAGGTCGCGGCCGACGCCAAGGCGCGGCCCGAGAAGGTGAGCTTCGGCGTGCTGGGCGGCAGCCAGGCGCTGGTGCTGGCCACGCTGATCAACAAGGAGAACAACCTCAAGATCAACCTGATCCCCTACAAGGGCGGCGGACCGCTGGTGCAGGACCTGCTGGGCGGCGTCACTGATATCGGCATCTCGAGCCTGGCCTCGTTCAGCCCGCACATCCGCGCCAACAAGATCCGCCCGATCGCCGTCACCGGCGAGGCGCGCACGCCCGCCCTGCCCGACACGCCGACGCTCGCCGAACAGGGCATAAAGGCCTTCCCGTCCTATTCGTGGTGGGGCGTCTATGCGCCGGCCGGCGTGCCCAAGCCGATCGTCGAGCGCATGCATGGCGAGATCACCAAGGCGGTGCGCACGCCCGACGTGACGCAGAAGTTCATCGAGCAGTTCAACATGGAGATCCTGACCAGCTCGCCCGAGGACTTCGCCGCCTACCAGAAAAGCGAGCAGGAGCGCTGGTTCAAGGTGATCAAGGAGAACGACATCAGGGGTGACTAGGCGCGGGCGAGATTATGGAAAATTGCCGACCGCCGCCACAATCTCAAACATCTTCGCGCGGGCGGCTCCTCGAACCGGCGAATATCTTCGCTGGGCAAATCTCAGGGTTGTTGTAAGAATTGGACTGCTACCGGGCACCCTATTGCCCATGAGTGGCAGTTGCACGCGAGACGCGGGGAGGCTGCGCACCAAGTTGATTGTGCTCGCCATCGGTATCGTGCTGATGGGGATTGGGATTATGATGCTCTTCGATCGGGACGGCGGCCGGCTGATAGGTAAACTCGGCGGCCGCGGCCCGCATCCGTCGGCTGTCGGGTTGATGGTCTGTGGCATCGGCCTCGTCTTCACGGTCCTGGCCCTATTGCATCTTGCGCGAGTTTGCCCGCGTTGGAACTAAACGACGAAGGCATTCTCTACAGTCGGTGTCTGCAAGGCGTCACGCGCATTGCGTGGAGCGAACTCGACCGAGCCGAGATCCAGCGGGTGAGAGTGGCGCGGCCGATCGAAGCCGTGCTCGACAGCCTTATGCTGGTGACCACCGATGGCCGGAAGGTCGTGATCTCGGCACCGATCGCTCCTGCTCAGGTCGCGCAGCTGCGCGAGACAATCACTCGTGTCGCGGCGCGTGCCCGATCTACGCGGACCGTGCGTTGACCGAAGCGACGGAGGAGCAAGCCAAAGAAAAGGCAGCGAGTGACGTTGGCGGGACGTGTGCGTGCATCGCGAGGATTATGATATTCGATCTTTAGGGGAATAGATGGGGAACAGCGCGCCGGCCGATTCAACCGGTGCCGAAGACATAAGGTCTTAAAGGTCGAGGATAATCACATCGGAGGTGACTAGTGGCCCGGGTCGTCAGCATCCACGAGTACGAGCTCAGGCCCGGCGTCGAGCCCGCCGATTTCGAGCGCGCCCTCAGCGACGCCGAGCGGCGCGGTCTCTTCGAGCTGCCGGGCCTCTGCGAGCATCATTTCCTGCGCGGCCTGAAAGGCGCCCGGCGCGGCGCCTACGCCGCCGTCTGGATCTTCGACAGCCGCGAAGCGTGGGAGGCGCTGTGGGGACCGCCGGACGCGCCGCGTCCGCCGTCGCAGTATCCGCGGAAGTGGCAGGTCTGGGAGAACGATATCCTGGCGCCGTTGCTGTCCCAAGACCCGGACACGATCCGTTTCACAAGCTATGAAGAAGTCGGGCACTGAGCTCGCCCCAATTGCTCTTGCCCGACCGAGCGACTTGCCTTCAACGGGCCTTGGTCTTGATTTTGATCAAAGCCGACCCCGGGCGGCGGGATCAGGCTGCTCCAGCGTTCGTCCTGGACGCAAAACACAAGCGGGGGACCACCCATGTCAGGAGCAAGCCGTCGCACCACGCTCAAGCTACTGGGAGGCGCCGGCCTGGCAGCCGCCCTGCCCTTGCCGCTTGCCGCACAGGGCGAAGACCTCGTCGTGCCGAACACCTACCAGAACTTCAAGCGCGGCACGATCCACAGCCTCCATCCGGAGCGCCGCATCTTCAACATCGTGTGGGAAGACGTCGGCCGCGTGAAGATGCGCGCCGCCGACCTCGTCACCAACTACCCGTCGCTCAAGGTCGGCAACATCGTCGACACCCAATGGTACGACTACCTCGATTTCATGATCGCTCCGAAGACCGCGCCGAACGACGCCCAGGCCAAGGCCATGCTGGCCAAGGGCGCGCGGCTGCAGGGCATTCCCGGCATGCAGGAGCCGATCAAGCTGTGGCGCATGGACGGCATGGTCACCAAGGTCGATGGCAACACCATCTATCTGATCAATGCTTCGGGCGGCAGACCGGAGGAGCCGTCGCCCGACAGCGGCGAGGTCGTCCAGCTGCCGGTGGTGCAGTCGCCTGCGGGCCAGGCCGCCGTGAAGTCCGTCAAGGTCGGCGATCAGGTGATTACCGTGTGGAGCCAGCAGACGGCGATCAAGGCCACCGTCATCCGCTAGCGTGCCTTCTCACTAAGCCGGAATGGCGAACACCGTGATCGCCATCTCGAGATAGCGGCGATCAACTGCACGCCGGTGAACCACGTCGACTTGCCGTCGACGATCAGGATCGAGGCGACGAAGGTCGCTATCAGCACCAGGAAGACTTCGACGCCGGTGAAGGCGAGGCTGAGCGGCGTCGCGGCACGATCATCACGGCGATCCCTGCCGGCCGCGGCACGATCCTGCTCTATCGGCCGGCAGCTGGCCGCTAGAAGGCCACGTCCAAGCTGACCGGGTCGGCTGCCACCTTGCCGACCTCGCGCAGTTTTGCATCCTCGAGGACGACGACGCCGTCGGCGCCGACAAGGCCGATCAGTCCGCGCTTCTTCAGCTTGCCCATGCTGCGGCTCACCGTCTCGATGGTGAGGCCAAGATAGTCTCCGATCTCGCCGCGGCTCATATGCAGCACCAGCGGCGTGCCGCCGATGTGGCGCTGGCGATACAGCATGTCGATCTCGCACAGAAAGTGCGCGACGCGCTCGGTCGACTTCAGCTGGCCGAGCACCAGCATGGCCTGCCCGGTCTGTTTGAGCGCGCTCGACAGCGCCTCCGTCACCGCCGCGGCAAGATCGGGATGATCGGCGGCAAAGGCATCGAAGCCGCGGCGGTCGAAGGCACAAGCCTCGACGTCGGTCAGCGCCTCGCCTTCGAAGGCGTACTTGCCGTTGTTGTCGAGGTAGCCCACGCAGTCGCCGGGCGCCCGCACCGCGACGATCTGCCGGCGACCGTCATCGAGCGCACGCGAGACGGCGACGATCCCCTTGCGGATCTTGAAGAACGCTCCCATCGGATCGCCCGCGAGGAACAGCGTCTCATGCCGCTTCCAATGACGAATGCCGCCAAGCGCCAACAGCCGGCGCAACCGGGCATCGTCCAGAGGTTTGCAAAGGTTCAGCGACCTGCCGACGCATCGGTCGCACGGCAGGGAGGTGAGCGGCTTCAGCCCCCGAAGCGCGATGCCCCGGAGCTGACGGGGAGGCGCCGTGAAGTTCACGCCACGACGCTAGCACAATGTATACACTCGACCTAGCCGTGTATCACCTGGACCTCAGCCCCAGCTCAGGATGATGCCGACGTCGCCCGGCATGCCGCCGGGGTAATTGAGGGTCTCGTAGCGGATATGGTAGCCGCGCGGCTGGAGCTGGCGCTTCCAGAACTCGAAGATCTCCTTCGGAACGCCGGCAAGCGTGTTCTCCCAGCCCGCCTCCGCCTGGTTGACGGCGCGGCCGTTGTCGGTGCAGAGCGAATGGGGAAAGCGGAAGACCTGCACCGACATCTGGCCGTTCTCGACCGCTCGATTGATGATGATCGAGGCCTTCTCCATGATCTCCTCGTCGCTCAAACCTGACGGCTTGGTCAACTTCTCGAGCAGGGCGCGCTTCTCCTCTTCCTCCACATGCATCGCCTTCAAAGCAGCCGAAGCCTTGGCCCCTTCTGCCGCGGCGATCTTGGCCTGCAGCTCCTTGACGGTAAGCAACTTCATGGCGACCTCCTTGGCCCCGTCAGTCAGTATTGCTCAGCGATGAAGCGCCGGCCCTTGAGCGGCGCCTGATCGTCGTACTGCCGTTTGTCCGAGCGCGGCGGAAGCTTGACCTTGGCCTTGTCGATCCGCTTGTAGGGAATCTGCGCCAGGATGTGGGCGATGGCGTTGAGGCGACCCCGCCGCTTGTCGTCGTTGCGCACGATGTACCACGGCGCGTCGTCGGTATCGGTACGCTCCAGCATCATGTCGCGCGCCTTGGAAAACTCGTACCAGCGCTTGAAGGATTCGAGATCCATCGGGCTCAGCTTCCATTGCCGGATCGGATCGTCGATGCGCGCCATGAAACGGCGCTCCTGCTCCTTCTGGCCCACTTCCAGCCAGATCTTGAGCAGCCTGATACCGCCATCGACCACGAATTTCTCTACGACCGGGCAGAGGTCGAGAAAACGCTGGTGCTGCTCGGGCGTGCAGAAGCCCATGACATGCTCGACGCCGGCCCGGTTGTACCAGCTGCGGTCGAAGATCACGATCTCGCCGGCCGCCGGGAAGTGCTCGAGGTAGCGCTGCATGTACATCTCGGTCTTCTGCCGGTCCGTGGGCGCGGGCAAGGCGAAAACGCGAAAGACTCGCGGGCTCACCCGCCCGGTCATCGCCTTGATCAGCCCGCCCTTGCCGGCGGCGTCGCGGCCTTCCAGGACGATGATGATCCGCTCGCCGGTCGTCTTGACCCAGTCCTGCAGATGGCAGAGCTCGACCTGGAGCTTGTCGAGCTCCTTCTCGTACGGTTTGCGCTTCAGCTTCTCGTCGACGTCTTTGGCCATGGTCCGTCCCTGCTCCCCGGATCAGGCTAACGACCGGCCCTGGCATGCAGCATTGACATTGATCAACAGGCCTCTGGCGCCGCCCCGCCCCAGGCCCTAGGCTCGACGCAAAACGAAGACGCATCAGGGAGGCTGAAATGGCCATAATGCGTCGTCGCGTCGTGCTGGCCGCCAGCATGGGCGCTGCTCTCTGGGTACCCTGCGTCAACGCCCAGGCCGATTGGCCGAAGGGGCCGATCAAGTTCATCGTGCCCTTCCCGCCGGGCGGCGGCACCGATCCGATCGCGCGCATCATCCAGGCCAAGCTGACCGAGAACACCGGCTGGAACGTCGTGGTCGAGAACAAGCCTGGTGCGGCCGGCGTGATCGGCGCCACGGCGGCCGCTAAGGCAGCCCCCGACGGCCAGACCTGGATGGTGACGTTCGACAGTCACATCCTCAGCCCCGCCTTCACGCCCAACCTGACCTACAAGGATGCCGATCTCTTCAACGTGATGCTGGTCGGCCGCGCGCCGCTGGTCATCGCCTGCCATCCCGACCGCCCCTACAAGACCTTCGCCGAAGTCGTAGCCGATGCGCGCAAGCGGCCGGGCCAAGTCAGCGTCGGCATGCTGTCGGCCAGCCAGTCGCTCCTGCTGATGACGCACATCCGCAAGGAGAACGGCTTCGACGCCAACTTCATCTTCTACAAGGGCGGCGGCCCGACGGTGCAGGACGCCCTGGCCGGGGTCACCGACATGTGCATCACCACCCTGGTGGCAGCCGTGCCCTACTGCCGGACCGGCAAGCTGCGCGCGCTCGCCACCACCGGCGAGAAGCGACCGGCGGCGCTCTCCGACACGCCCACGCTCGCCGAACAGGGCATAAGATCCTATCCGACCTATTCATGGTGGGGCCTCTACGGGCCCGCCGGCATGCCGCGGCCGATCGTCGATCGCATGAACGCCGAGCTGGCCAAGGCGGTGCGCTCGGCCGACGTGACGCAGAAATTCGTCGAGCAGATCCATCTCGAAGTCCTCGCCAGCTCGCCCGAGGAGTTCGCCGCCTTCCACAAGGCCGAGCAGGAGCGCTGGTTCAAGGTCATCAAGGACAACGACATCAAGGCAACAGACTGAAAACGAACAAGACAAAGCCGAAAATTCAGGGAGGCTGGAAAATGTCCGTACTGCGTCGCCGTGCTGTCGTGGCCGGCAGTCTTGCTGCATCGCTCAGCGTACCCGCCATCGCGAAGGCGCAAGGGGCCGACTGGCCCAAGGGGACGATCAAGTTCGTCGTGCCCTTCCCGCCCGGCGGCTCGACCGACCCGATCGCGCGCATCATCCAGGCCAAGCTTATCGAGAACACCGGCTGGAACGTCGTGATCGACAACAAGCCGGGCGGCAGCGGCGTGGTCGGTGCGTCGGTCGTCGCCAAGTCGCCGCCCGACGGCAACACCTGGCTGATCGTATTCGACAATCATATCCTCAACGGGCTGTGGGGGCAGAACCTGCCCTACAAGGACAGCGAGCTGACGCCGATCACGCAGATCGGGCGCAGTGCGCAAGGCGTCGCAGCCTATCCGACGCGGTCCTACAACACCTTCGCCGAGATGGTGAAGGCGGCCATGGCCGAGCCCGGCAAGATCAGCGTCGGCGCGCTCGCCGCCAGCCTCGCCCAGATCTTCCTGGCCTTCGTGCAGAAGGAGAACGGCTTCGAGCTCAACACCATCCCCTACAAGGGCGGCGGGCCGCTCTTCCAGGACGCGCTGGCCGGCGTCACCGACCTCTCGGTCAGCAGCCTGGCCAACATGATGCCGCACGTTGCGGCGGGCAAACTGAAGCTGATCGGCGTCACCGGCGACAAGCGCAGCAAGCTCGCGCCCAACGTCGCCACGTTTGCCGAGCAGGGCATCAAAGCCATGCCGTCCTTCTCGTGGTGGGGCGTCTATGCGCCGGCCGGCACGCCCAAGCCGATCGTCGATCGCATGCTGGCCGAGATCTCCAAGGCCGTGCGTGCGCCTGACGTGACGCAGAAGTTCGTCGACCAGTTCGACATGGAGATCACGCTGCCTCCGCCCGAGCAGTTCGTCGCCTTCGTCGCCAAGGAGCAGGATCTTTGGGGCAAGGTAATCAAGGACAACAGCCTCAAGCCTGAGTGAGCTTCTGCAGCTCGCCGACGGCGCGCAGGAAGCTGTCGGCGGGCGTCGATTCGGGATCGATCAGGCGATGGAGACGAAAGCCGTCTTCCAGCGCCAGCAGCATGGCGCCGGCCCAGGCCGGATCGCCGACCGGCGCGGCCCGTGTGGTCGTGGCGACGATGTCGGCGACCAGCTTGCGCCGCGCGCGCAGGCGCTTGGCGAGATCGGGCCGCCGCTTCGCCGAGCGCGCGACATAGAGGATCAGCTCCATGTGCAGGAGCGGCGCACGCCCCAGCGGATCGTGCCGGCTGCGCTCGGTGGCGCGTAACGCGGCGACGAAGTCGGCCGCCGTCTTGTGCTGGGCCAGCAGGGTGCGGTGAAATTCCAACGCCTGCTCGACGTGGTCCTCGAGCATGGCTGCGATCAGCTCGTCCTTGTCGGCGAAGTTCGAATAGACGGCGCCGCGCGTCAGGCCGGCTGCGGCCGCGATCGCCTCGATGCTGGCAGCACCGATGCCCTGCTCCTCGAACACCTCGGCGGCGGCCTGGAACAGCTTTTCCCGCGTTTCCCCGCGAGTCGGTCGGGTTCGTACTCTTGACATGCGCGGGAAATCTATCACATTGCAAGTCGATACAGTATTGTATCGAATTGCACAAGAGGCCTGTCATGAGCCAGCCCGCGATCGCCCCGACCATGGCCGACAATTTCTTCCTCGAGGCGATGAAGCCCGCCTTCCGCGAGGACCCCTACCCGTTTTACGAGCGCTTCCGCGGGACCGCGCCGCTGCTGCGCGTCGCCGAAACGATCTGGTTCGCCCTCGGCCACGCCGAGGTGGCGGCGATGCTGCGCCATCCCCGGCTCTCGACCGACGAGCAGCAGCACGCCACCACCGAAGCCGGCAAGGCACCCGACCCCAACCGCGCGCGCAGCCTCCTGTTCATGGACCCGCCGGACCACACGCGGCTGCGCGGCCTGGTCGCCCGCGCCTTCACGCCGCGCCGCATCGAGGATCTGCGCGCCGCGACGGAGGGGATCACCGCCGAGCTCATAGGCGTCATGGCCGCACGAATGCCCAAAGAGGGCGGCACGGTCGACCTGATCGAGGCCTTCGCCTATCCCCTGCCCGTGCGCGTGATTTGCACCCTCCTGGGCGTGCCGGCGCGCGACGAGCCGATCTTCACCGACTGGTCGCGCGGCATCGCTCGTTCGGTCGATCCCTCGATCCTGCGCAGCCCGCAGGTGGAAGCTGCGATCGTCGGCGCCCGGCAGGGTCTCCAGACCTACCTCGGCGAACTTCTGGCCGAGCGCCGCCGCACGCCGGGCGACGATCTCCTGTCGGCACTCGCCGCCGTCGATGTCGACGGCGACAGCATCACGGCACGCGAGATCGTCTCGCTCGCCCAACTGCTGCTGGTGGCGGGCCACGAGACGACGGTGAACCTGATCGGCAACGGGATGCTGGCGCTCTTGCGCGCACCCGACCAGCTCGCCCTGCTGCGGCAACGGCCCGAGCTGGTGGGGCCCGCGGTCGACGAGTTCCTGCGCTTCGACGGCCCGGTTCAGATCAACCAGCGCGTCGCCATGGAAGATCTCGATCTCTTCGGCCACAAGGTCAGGAAAGGCGACGAAATCATGCTGATCCTGGGAGCGGCCAACCGCGATCCCTCAGCCTTCGCCGAGCCGCACCGCCTCGACGTCACCCGCGACGCTCGCAAGCACGTGGCCTTCGGCGGCGGCATTCATCACTGCCTGGGCGCGGCGCTGGCGCGCATGGAAGCCGCCATCGCCTTCAAGGCACTGCTCGACGCCTTCCCGACGATGGAACTGGCAGCCTCGCCCACGCGGCGTCCGACCTTCACCCTGCGCGGCCTGGAGATGCTGCCGGTCGCGCTATGAGGGGCGCCTACCTGCAACTCGGCAGCGCGGTGCTCTTCAACGTCGCGTCGTATCTCGTCTACAAGTCGATCGCCGACGCCGCGCCGCGAATCTGGTGGCCGGTGTTCGCGATTGGACTGATGCTCGGTGCCGCCAACACCTTCCTGTTTGCGCGTTCGATCAAGGCGATCCCGCTCTCCGTCGCCTATCCGGTTTTCACCGGCACCAGTTTCGCCGTCATCACCCTCGCAGCGGCGCTCGCTTTCCACGAACGCCTGCCGCCGATTCATCTGCTCGGCATCGGCCTCGTGATAACGGGCATCGTTCTGGTTACGAGGTGACCTGCGGCCCGCGCACCAGCTTGCCAGGGAGCGCACCGGTCGCCTCGCCGTCGCGGTAGGTCACGGCGCCGGACACGATGGTGGCGCGATAGCCGCGCGCCTTCTGCAGCAGGCGCTTGCCGCCGGCCGGCAGGTCCCACTTCATTACCGGTGCCTCGACCCTGAGCTTGTCGAAGTCGATGACGTTGAGATCGGCCTTGTAGCCGACCGCCACCTTGCCGCGGTCGTTCAACCCGACGGCGCGCGCGTTGTCGGAAGTCTGGCGCTTGACCAGCCACGACACGTCGAGCCGGCCCGAGGCGCGGTCGCGTCCCCAGTGCGACAGCAGCGATGTCGGGAACGAGCCATCCGAGATCAGCCCAACATGCGCGCCACCGTCGCCCAGCCCGATCAGTGTGTGCGGGCTCTGCATCATCTCGCTGCAGCAGTCGAGGTTGTAAGCGGCGAAGTTGGCGAACGGCGAGAAGATGAAGTTCTTGCCCTCGCCTTCGATCAGGTAGTCGTAGATAACCTCACGCGGATCGCGACCCTCACGTCGCGCGCGGACGCCGAGCGAGCTGTCCTGCGCGGGCTCGTAGTCCGGCGGATCGCCGAGCGGGAACATGCGGTCGTAGTCGGTGAGACGCGCGGCCATGTCGGAGCGCAGCGGCTCGTGCGCCTCGGCCAAAAGCTTCGCGCGGAAGGCCGGGTCGCGCATGATCGCCAGCCGCTCGGCCACGCTCTTGTGCTGGATCGTCTTGTAGGAGCGGCACATCGAGAACGGGGTACGGCTCGCCTGCAGCCCCTGCAGCACGCCGATCGGCCGCGGCGCCACCTGCGCTTTGGCGGCATGACCCTTGGCCGCCAGCCCCTCGACCAGGCCGAGCAGGCGCCGCCAGCCCTCGGGCTTGGAATGGCCCTGCGCCAGCGACACCGAAAACGGCCGGCCCGACGCCGTGAGCAGCCGGTCGATCATCTCGAACTCGCTCTCGGGATTGGGCGTGTTGAAGTCGGAGATGAATTCGATGACGCCGCGGCCGGCGTCCTTCATGCCGAGCGCGATGCCCAAAAGCTCGGCCTCGGAGGCGCGCAGCGAGGGCGTCGGATCGCCCTTCACGGTGCGATGGTTGAGCGTGCGCGAGGTCGAGAAGCCGAGCGCGCCCGCGCGCATGGCCTCGGCCGTGAGCGCGCGCATCTCGGCGACCTCTTCCGCCGTGGCTTCCTCGAGCTTCGCGGCGCGCTCGCCCATGACGAACACGCGCAAGGCGCCATGCGGCAGTTGAGCCCCGAGATCCATGTCGCGCGGCCGCGCCTCGAGCGCGTCGAGATATTGGCCGAAGGATTCCCACGACCAGTTCAGCCCTTCGTTGAGCGCCGCGCCGGGAATGTCCTCGACGCCCTCCATCAATTCGATCAGGCGCCGGCGATCCTCGACCTTCACCGGCGCGAAGCCGACGCCGCAATTGCCCATCACCGCCGTGGTGACGCCATGCCAGCTCGAGGGCTGCAGATGCGAATCCCAGGTCGCCTGTCCATCATAGTGCGTATGGATGTCGACGAAGCCCGGCGTGACCAGCAGGCCCTTGGCGTCGATCTCCTCGGCGCCACTGCCGGAAACCTTGCCGACGGCGGCTATCCTGCCGTGCTTCACCGCGATATCGGCTTCGTGCAAGGCAGCGCCGGCGCCGTCGGCCACCATGCCGCCGCGCACGATTAGATCGTAGTCCGCCATGCGAATCACTCCCAGGTTTGCGCAAGTTTAACGCAAATCCGAGGGAGGAGCATGAGCGCCATTCGCTTGGCGGGCCGTTGAAGAACAGAGCGAAAAGTATTACATATTGTGAATAGTAATGGAGGCGATATGGACTCTGCCATCACCGTGAAAGGCCAAGCCACCATTCCAAAGGCCATCCGCGAGCACCTTCGGCTGAAGCCGGGTGACCGCGTGAAGTTCTTCATCCACCCGGACGGCACCGTCGTGTTGCTTCCCATGCTTCCAGCCTCGTCCTTGCGGGGCATGCTCAAGAGGCCAGGCCAGAGACCAATAACGATCGAGGAAATGGACGACGCAATCGCCGCCGGAGCCGGCAAGCGCGATTCCCGCAGCAAGCGCCGATGATAGGCCTCGATACGAACGTCCTCGTCCGACATATCACTCAGGATGATCCCGTCCAGTCGCTACGGGCCAACGCACTGATCGAAAATCGCCTCACCGAAGACGAGCCTGGCTTCATCAGCGTCGTCGCATCGGCCGAAACAGCGTGGGTTCTCGAGCGCGCCTACAGATACTCAGATTTCGAGATCGCCGCAGTCATCGAGAGGGTACTTCAGACCAGGACGTTCATCGTCGAGAACGAGATCGAGGTGTTTTTCGCGATGACTGCACTCAAGCAGGGGCGCGCAACCTTCACGGATGCGCTCATCGGGGCTCTCGGAGCCAGAGCCGGCTGCTCAGTGACGCTGACATTCGACCGGAAAGCGGCGCGCCTGCCCGGCTTCGCACCGGCGTGATTTCAACGCCGGGAAAACGCCAGCAACAGCCCACCGCCGATCAGGAATCCGCCGCTCGCACGCGACAGCATCCGGACCATCTTAGCGGAAAGCGCCCGGCCGGCGCGGCCGGCGGCGAGCGCGTAGACGCTGTCGGACACGGCCGCGACCCCCATCGCCGTCAGGCCCATGATCAGGATTTGCAGACCGTGGTCGCGCGTGGGATCGATGAACTGCGGAAAGAAGGCGCCGAAGAAGATCAGGGTCTTCGGGTTGCTGAGCGCCACCAGAATGCCTTGTGTGAGGAAGCCGCCACGCGGCTGTGCCGGCGTCGCCCCGTCGCGGTCGGCGCCACTCGACCGGATCATCTTCCAGCCCAGCCAGATCAGGTAGGCCGCACCGGCAAGCCGCAACCAGTCGAACCAGTGGCCGGCTGCCGCCATCAGCGAGGTGAGGCCGAGGCCGACCACGGCGATCATCAGGGCGAGGCCCACCTGAGTGCCCAGCACGTTGAGCAGGCCGGCGCGCGTGCCGTGGCGGATGCTGTTGGCGAGGATCAGCGTCACCGTCGGGCCCGGCACGAGCACGACGATCAGGCAGGCGACGAGGTAGGCGGCGTATAATTCGAGGGACATGGGCGGACCTTCCCAAGGATTTCAGTTGTATGGAAGAGCAGCTTCTCGGTCTTCTGGCGGCCCGGCGCGGCCACTTCGTCCTGGAATCGGGCCATCACGGCGACCTGTGGCTCGACCTCGATTCGCTGTTCTTCCGGCCAGCCGCTCTGCTGCCCTTCGCCCGTGATCTGGCGCGGCGGCTCAGCGCGCATGGCGTCGAGGCCGTGGTCGGGCCGCTGGTCGGCGGCGCGTTCGTTGCTGAGATGGTCGCGGCCGAGCTCGACCTCCGCTTCGCCTTCGCCGAGCGCCGGGTGGGAGCCGAAGGCGTGACCTACGCCATCCCGGACGCCTTTCACGATCATCTGCGCGGCCGGGCCGTGGCCATCGTCGACGACGCTATCAATGCTGGATCGGCAACCAAAGCGACATTCGCGGCCCTCACCGCATTGGGCGCGCGGCCGGTCGCCGTCGGCGCGTTGCTGATCCTCGGAGACACAGCACTGCCCTTCTTCGCCGCGAACAACCTCGCAGTCGAAAGCGTCGCACGTCTTGCCAACGAGCTGTGGGAACCGGCCGTCTGCCCGCTTTGCGCGGCAGGCGTGCCGCTCAGTAGCCCGTCGGCCTGAGGTTGAAAGCGGCCGCCTTCTCGAGCGCCGCTGCGGCGTTGAGCATCGTCTCCTCGTCGAAGGCGCGGCCGATGATTTGTAGGCCAAGCGGCAGGCCGTCCCTGTCGACACCGGCCGGCACGGAGATGCCGGGCAGGCCCGCCATCGAGGCCGGGATGGTGAACATGTCGTTGAGGTACATGGTCACCGGGTCGTCCATCTTCTCGCCGGCGGCGAAGGCCGCGGTAGGTGCGGTCGGCGTCAGCAGCACGTCGCACTTCTCGAAGGCCTGCTTGAAGTCGCGCGCGATCAGGGCGCGGATCTGCTGGGCCTTCTTGTAGTAGGCATCGTAGTAGCCGGCCGACAGCACGTAGGTGCCGATCATGATGCGCCGGCGCACTTCCTTGCCGAAGCCCGCGCCGCGGGTGTTTTCGTACATCTCGATCAGGTCCTTGCCGGGGACCCGCTGCCCGAAGCGCACGCCGTCGTAGCGCGCCAGGTTGGACGAGCACTCGGCCGGCGCCACGATGTAGTAGGCCGGCAGCGCGTACTTGGTGTGCGGCAGCGACACCTCGACCGGCACCGCGCCCGCCGCCTTCAGCATCTCCATGCCCTTGTCCCACAGCGCCACGATCTCGGCGGCCGTGCCCTCGACGCGGTATTCCTTGGGAATGCCCACACGCAGGCCCTTGATGTCGGGATTGCGCGCGGCCGCAGCGAAGTCCGGCACGGCGAGCGGCGCCGACGTCGAATCCTTCGGATCGTGGCCGGCCATGCCCTGCAGCAGGAGCGCGCTGTCCTCGACCGTGCGCGCGAACGGGCCTGGCTGGTCGAGCGAACTGGCAAACGCCACCACGCCCCAGCGCGAGCAGCGGCCGTAGGTCGGCTTCAGCCCGACGATGCCGCAGAACGCCGCCGGCTGGCGGATCGAGCCGCCGGTGTCGGTGCCGGTGCTGCCCGGCACCATGTAGGCCGCGACCACCGCCGCCGATCCGCCCGACGAGCCGCCCGGCACCAGCTTGCGGTTGTCGCCCCGTTTCTTCCACGGGTTTTCCACGCCGCCGAAGTAGCTCGTCATGTTCGACGAACCCATGGCGAATTCGTCGAGGTTGGTCTTGCCGACCATGACCGCGCCCGCCTTCCACAGGTTGGCGGTCACCGTGCTCTCATACGGCGGCACGAAGCCTTCGAGGATGTGCGAACCGGCCGTGGTCTGAACGCCCTCGGTGCAGAACAGGTCCTTGATGGCCAGCGGCACGCCTTCGAGCAGGCCCGCCTGGCCCTTGGCGCGGCGCGCGTCAGAAGCCTTGGCCATCGCGCGCGCGCGATCGGGTGTCTCGGTGACGAAGGCGTTGAGCGCACGATGCTCGTCGAGCTTCTTGAGATGCGCTTCGGCCACCTCGACGGCGCTCGCCTCTTTCTTGTCCAGCGTCGCCTTGAGCTGGGCCAGTGTCAGGTCGGTAAGAGCAGCCATCGCCTACTCCACCACCTTGGGGACCGTGAAGAAGCCGCCGGCGTTCTTGTCCGTCGGCTCGATGTAGACCGCCCCACCCGGCGCGTTGGCGAGAATCTTCTCGGCGATGCCGCCGTCGGTCACCTTGTCCTCGCGCTGAGGCAGCGTGACGTCGGACACCGAGGACATCGGCTCGACGTTCTTGGTGTCGACCTCGTTCAGTTGCTCGATCCAGGCAAAAATCCCCGACAGCTCGTCGGCCAGCGGCGCGAGCTCTTCGTCCGGAACCTTCAGCCGGGCAAGGCGCGCAATGCGCGCCACCGTGTCCTTGTCGAGCGACATAACCCTTTGCTCCAACGCTTGAATGGCGCGGTTGGTAGCCGGTTTGCTCCGCAGGAGCAACCGGACCAGCGGCTTGCTACGATACGGTTATGACCGCCGCAGACCGCCTCTACAGCAGCCTGACCCGCCGATTGCGGACCATGGGCAGCCCGGCGCGGGCCGAGAAGGAGAAAAGCTATCAAAAGTCGGTCTGGCAGCACTGGGGCGTCGCCCTGCCGCAGATGGACGTGGCGATCCGGGAGATCCTGAAGGATGTGCCGGCCGCCGACCGCCTCGCGCTCAGCCGCCGCCTGTGGCGCGAACCGGTCTGGGACCTGAAGATCGTCGCCGGCCGCTTGCTCGTGGCGCCAAGCGTGCCGCCGACCGAGCCGTTGTGGCGTTTCGTGACGGCGCGCATGGCCGATCTCGACGGCTGGGCGGTGGCCGACAACCTCGCCCCTGTCGCCGCGCGCTGCCTGCTTGCCGATCCGCGCCGTCTCGACGTTGCCGAACGCTGGGTGCAGAGCCCGCACCTGTGGACACGGCGGTCGGCCCTCGTCTTCACCCTGCCCTGGACGCGCGACGGCTGCGACCCGGAGCGGATGCTGGGTTGGGCCGCGAGCCTTGCCGGCGATCGCGAGTGGTTCATCCAGAAAGCGATCGGCTGGTGGCTGCGCGAGCTCTCCAAGCGCGACTCGCCCCGCGTCCGCCGCTTCCTCGCCGAGCACGGCGCTACGCTGAAGGGCGCGGCGCGTCGCGAAGCGTCGAAATACATCTAGCGCACGAGTTCAGACTCTTCCGGACCGCGCGCGTCTCGCGCGCTCATGATCATGAGGCGCGCGGGACGCGCGCGGTCCGGAAGATCATGATCCTTCGACCGGCCTACGACGCCGTCGCCTTGCCCTCGTTCTCGGCAATGCGGCGCGCCGCCATCGCCTCGATCTCGCTGCGGACGGTCGGGCGCTTGTCCAGAAGGGCGCGGAAGTCCTTTCGGTACAAGGCGAGCAGATGGCAGTAGCCGTCGGAGACCACGTCGGCGCTGCGTGGGCTGTCGCTGATCAGGCCCATCTCGCCCACGAAGTCTCCCTCCTTCAAATTCACCTGGAAGTTCGGCAACTGCACCGTCACCTCGCCCGCGGCGATGAAGTACATGGAATCGGGCGGGCCACCGACCCGGATGATCTTCTCGCCCGGCAGCGCCACCACGGCGCGCAGCCGCTTGCCGAGCTCGACCACAGCCGCACGATCGAGTGACGCGAACAGCGGCACGCGTTCGATCATCTTGGCCAATTCCAGGCCGAGATCGAGCGGCGGCCGCTTGTTGATGGCGCCACGGCGTTCGGCGAGCTGCTCGCGCAGGTCGTTGTAGACCTCGCGGCTGATGATGCCCTCGCGCAGGCGGCGATTGTACTCCGTCGATTCGAAGCGGATGGCGGCGCGATCGAGCTGACGCGTCTCGATCGATTCGGCGTAGCCCGGATACTGCAGCGACAGTGCCTTGAAGGCGCTGTCGACCGCTTCCAGGCGATTGTCGATCACCGCGGCGAGTGCTGCCTCGGCGTCGCTGCCCAGCAGGTCGGCCACCGAGCTGATGTTGAAGGCGGCAAGCTCGGCCAGCACGCTCTGGGTCACCATCAGGGTCTCGAAACGGTCGGCCAGGCGCTCCGTCAGCATGCGCTCGAAGCCGAGCCGCCGGTGCAGCCACAAAGCGAGGCGAAAGCCGAGATCGGGCCGCGAGATGTCGACCAGCCATTCCTCGTAGCCCGCCACACCCTTGTCGCGCACATTGTCGATCAGCCGGTCGGCGTTCGCCGTCAGCACCGCGACCATGCGGCGCGACAGGATCTGCTGCTCGAACTGCTCGAGATAGAGCTCCTTCTCGCGCGTGCACAGCGTCACCAGGCCGACCTTGACGCGCTCGTCGAGGTCGAGCGCCAGCTCGGCCGGCACCGCCTCGACCTCGGCCTCGCCGGCCGAGGCCGGATCGGCGGCCAGGCCCTCGAGGCGGGCATTGCGGCGACGAATGATCTGCGCCAGATGGCGGTCGACGTTGATCTTCGACAGCGCCAGCACGCGGTCACGCAGGGCAAGCTCCAGGCGCGACAGCTTGTCGAGGCCCAGCGCATGCATGAACAGGCCGAGCGTCGTTGCGTTGACGAACAGCGTGAACAGCACGAACAACGTGGCCGACAGCGCGATGAACTGGCGGGTGTCCTCGGGCAGCTTGTCGTTGCCGGCCGCCACCATGGCCAGCACGATCGTGACGGCACCGCGCAGGCCGCCCCATACCAGGATCGCCTTGTATCGGTTGTCGACCGGGTGGACGAGGTGGACCTTCTCCAGGACAGGCAGCATGCCGAACACGACCAAGCCGCGCGCCACGAAGGCGCCCACGGCCACGGCGGCGACGGCCAGGAAATAAAGCCAGGTGATCTGCAGCAGCACGTTGGCCGCCAGCATCGAGGCCAGCACGAAGATCAGGCAGCTCGCCCAGAATTCCAGCTGCTCCCACAGCCGCTTGAGCGACGACCATTGGTGCGGATGCAGATGCGTGGGGCCGTAGGCAGCGACCGTCAGCGCCGCCATCACGGTCGAGACGACGCCCGAGACGTGCAGATAGCGATCGGCGATCACGAAGGAGAGGTAGGAGAGCGCCACCGTCACCGAGGCGATGGCCGCCTCCGATTCGCCCAGCCGCGGAATGATGAACATCGCGGCGCGCGCCAGCAGGAAGCCCAGCAGCAGGCCGCCCACGAACTCGCGCAGGAAGACCACCACAACGCCACCGGCGGAGCCGGGCATGGCCGCACTGGGGTCGACTCGGCTCACCAGGATGCCGATGAACAGACCGAAGGCAGAGATGGCGACGGCGTCGTTCAGGAGCGATTCGCCCTCGGCCAGGATCGACAGGCGCTTGGGGGCGCCGACGTCGCGGAAGATGCCGATGACGGCGGCCGGATCGGTGGTCGACACGACGGCGCCCAGCAGCAGGCAGACGACGAGGTCCATGCCGGTCGCCCAGTGCACGACGAAGCCGACCGAGGCGATGCAGACCACCACCGCGACGATGGCCAGCAGCAGCACCGCGTGGACCTCGTCCATCAGCCGGCGCACCTCGATGTTGAGGCCGGCGGTGAACAGCAGCGGCGGCAGGAACAGAGGCAGGAACATGTCGGCGCCGACCTCGAGCTTGTCGAGGCCGACGAAGGCGTCGCCCAGGGCGCCGAGCTTGACGCCGCTGTTGATCATCCACGAGCCCAGGAAGCCCATGCCCATGCCGGCGATGGCCAGCAGCACGGTGTGCGGCAGGCGGAAGCGCTCGGCCACCGGCACCAGCAGGCTCACGACCACCAGCACCATGGAGATCGCCAGCAGAGCGTAGAATGTATCGGTCACCTGACGAGCCTACCCCACATCCCTTGTTCTTTGGACCTTGTGTCGACCCAAAGGCCCCCTCGCTTTATAACCTCGACGATGGCCAAGGTGGCAGTCTTCATTCACGGGATGTGGGGCACGCCGGACGTTTGGCGAAATTGGCGTCCGTTCCTCGAGGCCCGCGGCTGGCAGACAATCGCTCCCGTTCTGCGCCATCACGACGCCCCGCCCCTCGCGCCGCCGGCAGATCTTGGCACGACCAGCCTCGGCGACTATGTGGCCGATCTCACACGCACGATCGAAGCCCTGCCGGAGAAGCCGGTCGTGATCGGACATTCGATGGGCGGGCTGCTGGCCCTGCTGCTCTGCGCACGTGGGCTCGCCCGGGCGGGCGTGCTGCTCACGCCGGCGCCGGACGCCGCGGTGATCGCCCTCAGGCCGTCGAACCTGTGGGCGTTCGCGCGCATCCAGCTGACCTGGGGCTGGTGGCGCAAGCCGCATCGCGCGACGCTTGCTGAGGCGCTGTCGCATACCTTCAACACGACCGATCCACGGGAAGGTGCCGAGCTTCATTCCGCCTTCGTGCATGATTCGGGCAAGGCCTTGTTCGAGATCGCTCTGCCCTGGCTTGATGGCAGCAAGACGACGACGGTCGACCCGCGGCTGGTGACGGTGCCGTTGCTGTTCGTGGCGACCGAGAAGGACAAGCTCACGCCGGCCGGAGTCGTGCGCCGCTCGGCCAAGCGCTTCGGCCATGTCGCGGACTATGTCGAGTATCCCGGGCAAGCCCACTGGGTGCCGGGACAGCCCGGCTGGGAGCGCGTTGCCGAGGATGCGGTCGCCTGGCTCGACGGCAAGACGGCCTGAGCGATGGCCGTCGTCGACTTTGCCGAGTTGAAGACGCTGGTGCCCGCAGGCCGGCTGATGGCACTCGACGTCGGCACCAAGACCATCGGTGTGGCCACGTCGGATGCCCTGCGCATGCTGGCGACGCCGCTCACGACGCTGAAGCGCGGCAAGCTCGCGGTCGACCTGGCGGCACTCGCCGAGCTCACGAAGAAACACGAGATCAAGGCGCTGGCGATCGGCCTGCCGCTCAACATGGACGGCACCGAGGGCCCGCGCTGCCAGTCGGTGCGCCAGTTCGCGACCAACATCGCCAATCACGGCCCGCCTGCGCTGGCCGCGCTGCCCGTCGTCTTCCAGGACGAGCGATTGAGCACCGCCGCCGTCACCCGCGGCATGATCGACGACTACGACATGAGCCGCGCCAAACGCGCCGAACGCGTCGACGCGGCAGCCGCCGCGTGGATCTTGGAGAGCGCGCTGGCGCGATTGAAGTGACTGGGAGCGCGGGCCTCCGGCCCGCTCATTGCCGGGAGCGCGCCACTCCAGTGGCGCTCATGGGCTGTGCGATAAAAAAAGACGCGCCACTGGAGTGGCGCGCTCCCGGCAAAGACGAAGAGCATGAGCGGGCCGGAGGCCCGCGCTCCCGTTACGGACAGAGTGGCGGTGGCACTGGACGCGGCGGCGACGCCGCCGACAGCGTGCGCAGGAAGGCGATCAGGTCGCTGCTCTGCCCCGCCGTAAGCGCCAGCGGGCGGACCAGCGGGAGGGCGTCGCTGTGCAGGCGGTCGGGGTTCACTTCGGAATAATGCTTCACGACATCCTCGAGCGTCGCGAGATGGCCGTTGTGCATGAACGGGCCCGAACCCAGCTGGCGCAGGCTGGGCACGCGGAACTCGCCGAAATTGCTATGCAGGCGCTGCACGTGCCTGGTGCGCAAGGCGCTGGCGCCGGAGGCGTCGTCGTTGTGCCTGCCCAACAGGTTGAAGGTGCTGTTGGCGAGCTTGGCGAGCCCGTCCAGGCGGCCTGCATCGACCACGCCCGGCCGCGTGAAGAACGGGATCCCGACATCGCCGAACTCGCCGTTGGTGAAGCGCGGCCCGAAATGGCAGGCCGCACAGTTCGCCTCGATGAAGATTTTCAGGCCGCGCTGGGCCGCCGCCGGATAGCGCGCCGCGGCCTCGCGGTCGCCCGACAGCAACCCGTCGCGGAAAGCGTCGAATGGCGTGCGCGGGCTGACCAGCGTCGCCTGGAACGCCGCCAGCGCCTTGGCCGAATCGACCAGAAGCTTCTCGTCGTCGGTGCCGGGCTTGTGGCCGAACGCGCGCTCGTAGCCGCAGGCGAGTGCCTTGTCCTCGCGCAACAGGCCGGCGAGGCGGGCGGCATCGCCCGCCATCTCGCGCGGATCAAGGATCGGCCGGATCGACTGCGACCACAGCGAATTGCCCGCGCCGTCCCAGCCGAACCAGTGCGCGTAGCCGACGTTCCACAGCGACGGCGAGCGACGGTCGAGCTCTCCCCGCCCCATCGCCTTGCGCCGCCCGTCACTCCAGTCGCGGCCCGCGGCGTGGCAGGTGGCGCAGCTCATGGCGCCGTCGGCCGAGAGCCGCGGCTCGTTGAACAGGTGCTCGCCCAGCACGATGGCGTTCGGCGCGCCCGCGACGCGGTTGGACGGATCGCGCGGCGCGGGCGGCGGCCACGGCCCATGCCGGGCAATCGCCTTCACCTCGTCGTCCGACCATGGCAGCGGCGCCTGCGCGACAGCGGGCGCTGTAAGCGCCCCTGACGCCGCAAGCGCCGCCAGCACCGCACCGAGCAGCCAGCGCTTCACTTCAGGATCAACTCATGGCTCAGCCGCTCGCTCTCCTCGCCGGCGCGCACGTCGAAGGCGAGCTCCCAGCGGCCGGGCATGTGGAACACCATGCCGTCGACGCGATAGCGGCCGTCGCCAAGGGACACGATGGTCGGCCGGTAGTTCATGCCGTGCTTGTGCTCGGGCATCTGGGCGTCGATCGCCACCAGCTCGGCGGGCTTGTCGTTCTTGGTGCAGACGTTGAACAGCAGCGAGAACGGCTCGCCGACTTCGATACGCACCGGGTCGGGGCGGAAGGCCACCAGATAGTGGCTGGAGAAAATCACCAGGCCTGTGCCGCGCCCGAGGTCGAGCGGGCAGTCCGCCCAGGCCGGAACGGCGATCAGCAGCGTGATGAGGGCTGCGAGCAGCCTCATTGCCCGCCGCCGAGCTTGCTACCGAATAGGCGGTCACCGTTCTCGTAGGCGATCTTGCGCGCCACGTCCGGCGGCAGGTCGCTCAGCCACTGGCGCGACCAGCGCGCATGCTCGACCACGTAATGCCAGCGCTCCGGCGTGAAGGTGTCGGTGCCGACCACGAAGCGGTCGGGGAATTCCAGGAAAGCCTCGCGCCAGCCTGGCGCCACCTTGCCGTTCGAAGCGTGCGAGGTGAGGAAGGCAAGATCGCACCACAGGTTGGGATAGCGGCGCAGCATCTCGCGCACCTTCTCCGGCCGCTCGAAGCCCGAATGCGCCCACAGCACGCGCGCGCTCGGGTCCTGCTGGAAATGACGCACCACGGCGTCGGCGTCGGAATGCGAATGCAGGTAGAGCCCGTACTTCTTGGCGAGCTCGACCACCTTGCGCATGTTGGGCAGGTCGGCGTCGGCACCGTAGATATGGAACTCGCCGATCGCCACGTACTTGCGCTTGCTCAGCATCTCCTCGAGGAAGCCGATGATCGTCGGGTCCCTGGCCCAGGTCGACAGCTCGCCGCGCGAGCGATAGGGCCTGAGCTCCGGCACGATCACCGAGGGTGCTGCGTCCTGCAGCATCTTGGTGCCCTCGTTGTTCGAGCTCGACACCATGGCGCGCTTGACGCCGGCCTTCTTCAGGATCTCGACCACCTGCTTGGGCGGCACGACCTCCCAGGCATCGTGGCTGTAGTGCATGTGGGCGTCGAAGATCGGCAGCTCCTGGTCGGCCGAGGCCGTGCCGGCAGCGGCGAGCAGACCGACGAAGGCAACAAGAGCGCGCATGTGAGGTCCCATCAGCGGCGGGCTATTGCCGCCCACCCATAGTTGAAGCTAATCGAGATGCGCTCGCCAGAGAAGCGCGCCGGCGGCACTTCGTGGCGCAGCCAGCTCTCGAACAGCACCAGATCGCCCGCCTTGGCCGGCAGGCTCACGAAGGAGTGAAAGCGTCTGGGCGCATCGGCCCGGCGCGGCGGCGTCGCCATGTGCAGGCCGAGCCGCGGATCCTCGAACTTGAGCGCACCGGCGCCTTTGGGCACTTCCACGTAATAGGTGCCGCTGATGAAGGACGTGGGATGGAGGTGCAGGGAATGCACCACACCCGCCGGCATGACGTTGGCCCAGCAGTCGGTCATGGCGAGAGACCGGCCGGCCAGATCGTAGTGCAGCGACCGGATGAAGGCCTTGGCGTGCAGATCGATGCGCCGCCGCAGGCGGCCGAACAGCGAAGAAACAAGATGCAGGCGGTCGAGCGAGCCGTAGGACGTGTAGCCGCCGAGATAGTGCTTGGCGGACCAGCGCCGGCCCGCCGCATCCGAGGCGGCGAGCGAACGGCATTCGTCGGCCAGGTCCTGGTTGAGCCGGCGCTGGGCCGGCCTTGCGATCGATTCTCGGTAGATCAGCGTCGGGAAAAGAGCATGGATCGCCATGGCGTGATTATCGGCCAAGCCGGCGGACCGTGCTATGGTCATCGGCATGCTCACCGACCAGCAGATCGAAACTTATAGGCGCGACGGCTATCTGGTGATCCCGCGCCTGATCCAGGGCGAGCAGCTCGCCGAGCTGCGCGACCTTACCGACCGCATCGTTGGCGAAGCGCGCGGCGTTTCGGCCAACGACGAACTCTATGATCTCGAGCCCACCCACAGCGCGGCGCTGCCGCGCGTGCGCCGGCTGAAGCCTACGATCTTCAAGCGCTACGCCTTCTTCCATGGCTTGGCGCGCGATCCCAAGATCACCTCGATCCTGGCGCAGCTCCTGGGGCCGGCGATCCGCCAGCACGGCGGCAAGCTCAACATGAAATCGGCCGGCTACGGCTCGCCGGTCGAATGGCACCAGGACTGGGCCTTCTATCCCCATACCAACGACGACGTGCTGGCGACCGGCATCTATCTCGACGATTGCGACATGGATAACGGCCCGCTGATGGTGATCCCCGGCAGCCACCACGGCCCGACCTACGATCACCACGCCGACGGCCGGTTCTGTGGCGCCATGCGCCCCGATGCCTGCGACATCGACTTCGACAAGGCCGTGCCGCTCATGGGCCCGGCCGGATCGATGACCATCCACCACGTGCGCCTGGTGCACGGCTCGGCGCTCAACCGTTCCAACCGCCAGCGCCGCCTGCTGCTGCACGAATACACGGCCGCCGACGCCTGGCCGCTGCTGGGTGTGGCCAACTTCGAGGAGTTCAACGGCCGCATGGTCGCTGGGCGAGCCCACCATCGAGCCGCGCGTCGTGGCCGCTCCCATCCGCATGCCGCTGCCGCCGGCCGATCATCAGGGTTCGATCTACGAGAACCAGCGCGGCTCCGGACGGCGCTTCTTCGAGACCTACGAAGAAGGCGTGCGCGCCTGAGCCTTCAGGTGAGAGGATTCATGTCAATTCCTCTCCCCCGCTAGGGGGAGAGGCTAGGTGAGGGAGAATCGACGTGCGTTGCCCCCTCACCCAACCTCTCCCCCTAGCGGGGGAGAGGAGCATAAGTCGTTGACCTATCATCCCGCCGCCCAGGCGCTGCACTGGATCACTGCGGTCGCGGTGATCGGCATGCTGGGCGTTGGCCTGTGGATGACCGGCCTGCCGCTCGGCTTCACCAAGCTCCATGCCTACAACTGGCACAAATGGGTCGGGCTCGCCGTGCTGGTGCTGACGATCAGCCGGCTGCTGTGGCGCTGGCGCCATCCGCCGCCGGCCTTGCCCGGGACGATCGTGCACTGGCAGGCCGTTTTGGCGCCGATCGCGCACTGGGCGCTGCTGGTGCTGCTGCTGGCCATGCCGATCAGCGGCTGGTTCATGAGTTCGGCCGCAGGCGTGAGCGTCATCTGGTTCGGCGTCCTGCCGCTGCCCGACCTGGTGCCGCGCGACCAGGCCCTGTTCGAGGCGCTCAAGACCACGCACTATGTTCTATCGCGGTTGCTGATGGCGGTGCTGATCCTTCACGTCGCCGCCGTCATACACCACGATGTCCTGCGCCGTGACGGCGTGTTCCGCCGCATGTGGCCGTTCGGAGGAAGCTGATGCGCTCGTGGTTCGCCCTCGCCACCCTGATGCTGTTGCCAGTGCCGTCGCTGGCCGGGCCGCAGGATCCCTGGACGGTCGATCCCAAGGCGAGCGCCATCACCTTCAGCGTTGCCCAGGTGGGATCGATCGTGAGCGGCCGCTTCCCGACCTGGACCGGCGAGATCGTGCTCGATCCGAGTTCGCTCGCCACGGCGCGCATTGACATCAGGATCGACACGCGCCCGGTGTCGGCCAACAACCGCGACGTCGATTCGCTGATGAAGGGCCCGAACTTTCTCGACGTCCAGAAATTCCCCGAGGCGCGCTTCGTGGCGACCTCGATCTCAGGCAGCGGCGAGCGCTACGAGGCGCGTGGCAAGCTCACCCTCCGCGACGTCACCCGCGACGTCGTGCTGCCGTTCACGCTCACCATCGTCGACGACCCGGCCCAGCCTGGCCGCCAGCGCGGCACGGCGCGCGGGCGGCTCATCATCAAACGCCTCGATTACGGCGTGGGTCAGAACGAATGGGCGGCCACCGGACAGGTCGCCAACGAGGTAACGATCGACCTCAACGTCGTGGCCGGCCGCACGAAATGATCAGTCTGTGCCCAAATGATTGAACGGCGCGCGCTGCTCGGCGCGATCCCGGCACTGCTGCCGCCGATGGCGGTGCACGCGCAATATTCGCCATGGCCGGACTGGCTCGGGGCCTATGCCGGCACGCTTCGCTTCTATCGGTCGATCCCGCTCGAGGACATCTATCCGCCGCCGGCGTCGCCCAGCGTCGACCGCGACGACCGTAGTGCCTTCGCCGTCCAGTTCGACATCCACGCGATCGACAACGTCGCGGAGCTGTGGCTGCGCATCGATGGCGGGCCCATGCAAACAGCCGAACGCGGCGAACTGCTGCGCTTTGGCACCCTGGTCGATGGCGTGGCCCTGATGGCATCGTCGGAGGCACACCCATCGCCACGTTCGGCCACGCTCACGGTGCGACGCGACCTGTTCAGTGTCGAGGCGCTGTTCGCCCATGCCGACGGCAGCTTCTGGCGTCGTCACTTCACGGCGCGCTTTCTGGCCGACGGCGTCGACGTCATCGTCTGGGTGTTCGACGCCGCCGGCACGCGCGCCCGCACCTGGCGTGGGTCGGCCGTGAAGCGGTAAACCGTCGTCTCGACCAAGGCCCCCCTCGACTTCGCTCGGGGTAAACTCCGGGCCGCGCGGAGAGACCTTCTTTTTACGATAGGCTACTAATCGTTGAGAGAAGGTCCCTCGGCTTCGCTCGGGACGACGGAGTGAGAGTTACGGCCGCGGCCCGACGTAGTTCGACTGCGGGCGGATGATGCGGCCGCCCTTCTCCTGTTCGAAGATGTGGGCACACCAGCCGGCGGTGCGGCCGACCGCGAACAGGGCCGTGAAGGCGCTGCGCGGGATCTCCAGCGCCTCGAGCAGGAGTGCGGTGTAGTACTCGACGTTGGTGTCGAGCCTCCGGCCGGGCTTGTGCCGGCGCAGGGCGGCGATGGCGCCCTGCTCGACCGCCGAAGCATAGGCGAGCCGCCCGGCCGTCGCCGGCAGCGTGGCGACGGCGGCCTTGAGCACGTCGGCGCGTGGATCGCGCACCTTGTAGATGCGATGGCCGAAGCCCATCAGGGTGGTGCCCTTGGCGAAGGCGTCGTCGAACCACGCTTCGGCCCGTGCGGCATCGCCGATCTCGTCCAGCATGTCGAGCACCGGCCCGGGCGCGCCGCCATGCAACGGCCCCTTGAGCGCGCAGAGCGCCGCCAGCACCGAGGAGATCAGGCCGGCATGCGTCGAGGCGACGACGCGGGCGGTGAAGGTCGAGGCGTTGAAGCCGTGATCGGTGATGGTGGCGAGGTAGGTGTCGAGCGCCTTCTCGAACACCGTGCCGGCGCGCTGGCCGCGCACCATGCGCAGGAAATCCTGCGCCGTCGTGAGCGACGGGTCGGGCGCGATCGGCGACATCGACTTCTCGGCGTTGAGCAGCGCGGCCAGGAACACCGGCATGGCGCCGCACACCAGGAAGTGATGCGGCGTCTTGTTGCTGTCGGGCAGCATGCCGATGCCGACGCGCAACGCCTCGACCGGATTGAGACCGCGGGTCGTGGCCAGGAGCTTGGGCACCTCAGCGAAGGCTTTTACGCGGGCCGCCGCCAGGCCCGCGGCGACGGCGGTCTCATCGCCGCCGCCCTCGCCGTAGCCCTCCCACAAGAGCGCCGCGACGCCTTCGAAGCCACGCGTCGCCGTCAGCGCCTCGATCGTATGGCCGCGCACGATCAGCCGGCCGGCTTCGCCGTCGACCTCGCTCATCGCCGTGTCGGCCACGACGACGCCGTCGAGGCCGCTGTTCACCCGTGTCAGCAGCATCTGGATCCCTTTCCCGCTATCACGGCCAAGGTCAGATTGCCGGAATGTATTGTCAATCTTGATTATATTGATCAATATAATGCCGTGGCGAATGAGTTGCTGAGTTCACGGGAAGCAGCGCGGCGGCTGGGCGTGTCGGCGGCGACGCTCTACGCCTATGTCAGCCGCGGCCTGCTGCGCTCCGAGGCGGTCGATGGCCGGCGCGAGCGGCGCTACCGCGCCGACGACATCGCGCGGCTGAAGCGGCGGCGCGATGTCGGGCGCAAGGCCGAATCGATCGCCAACCACGCGCTCGATTTCGGCACGCCGGTGCTCGAATCGTCCCTCACCCTGATCGAGAACAACCGCCTTTACTATCGCGGCCGCGACGCCACCGCCCTGGCGCGCACCGCCTCGCTCGAGGAGGTGGCGCGGCTGCTGTGGGATTGCGACGAGCGGCCTTTCGCGGCCGACAACCTGCCGCCGATGACCACGGCGCTGCGTCGCGCCTGGCTGGCCGCGGCGACCCTGGCGCCGGTCGACCGTTGCCTCGTCGTCCTGCCGGCCGCCGCCGCGCTGGATCACCCAAGCTGGGTGGAAGATCGCGGCGCGATGCTGGAGACCGGCGTGCGTGTGCTGCGTCTGCTGACTGCGGCGGTGACGGCGCGGCCGCTGTCGGCCCTGCCCGTCCACCAGGAGCTCGCCGCGGCCTGGAAGGTGCCGCCGGAGCGGGCTTCGCTCTTGCGCGCGGCGCTGGTGCTGTCGGCCGACCACGAGTTCAACGCCTCGGCCTTCGCCGCGCGCGTCGTCGCCTCGACCGGCGCCAATCTCTATGGCGCAACCGTGGCCGGGCTCGCCGCCCTCAACGGCCCGCGCCATGGCGGGTTGACCCGCCGAGTCGCGTCGCTGTTCGACGACCTGAAGAAGGCCAAGGACATCGACAGCGAGCTCGTGCAGCGCGTGCGTGACCGCATCTTCATCCCGGGGTTCGGCCATCAGCTCTATCCCGACGGCGATGTCCGTGCGGCGACGCTGTTCGCCCTGCTGCGCGAGGCCGTGCCGAACTCGCCCGAGCTCGCTTTCGCCGAGCGGCTGGCCGACGCCGGCGAACGCCTGATCGACCGCAAGCCCAACGTCGATTTCACCACCGTCGTGGTCGAGCGCGTGCTCGGCCTGCCCAAGGACTCGGCGCTGGCCCTCTTCCTGCTCGGCCGCACCGTGGGCTGGATCGCCCACGCATTGGAGCAGTCCGCGCATGCTGCCCTGATCCGGCCGCGCGCCCGCTATACTGGCCCCCGACCTGGAGGATGAAGGCCTGGAGGATGACATGAGGGAAGGCCGCTGCCTTTGCGGAGCCGTCCGCTTCACAGCCGACGGTCCGCCCAAGTGGACGGGCTACTGCCATTGCCAGAGCTGCCGAAGGCACACCGGCGCGCCGGTCTCGGCCTATGCCGGCTTCGAGGCAGCGAAGGTCCGGTTCACCGGCGATCTCTCCTATTTCGAATCGTCGCCGGGCGTGCGACGCGGCTTCTGCGGACGTTGCGGCTCGACCCTGACCTACGAGGGCGATCGCTGGCCGGGTGAAATCCACCTCCATGTCGGTGCGTTCGACGATCCCGGGACGCTGGCGCCGACCGGCCATGCCTTCGCCGACGAGCGGGTGTCGTGGCTCAAGCTGTGACCATCGGCGAGGCCTTATTTATCCACCAAAACGTCGCCTTGCCGGGGCCGGTCCAGCGTGCTTAACGTCGCGCTTTAGTGACAAGAAAACGCGTGGGCGTGCCGAGGTTGCCCCATCTGCTCGGCATCGAGGGTCTTTCGCCCGAAACCATTTCGGGCCTGCTCGACCTTTCCGAAAGCTACATCGACCAGAACCGGTCCATCGACAAACGGCGCGACGTGCTCGCCGGGCGGACGGTGATCAACCTGTTCTTCGAGAACTCGACGCGCACGCGCACCAGCTTCGAGGTCGCGGCCAAGCGGCTGGGCGCCGACGTGATCAACATGGACGTCGCCACCTCCTCGGTGCGCAAGGGCGAGACGTTGCTGGACACGGCGATGACGCTGAATGCCATGCGGCCCGACGCCATCGTCGTGCGGCATGCCGAATCGGGCGCCGTCAATCTCCTGTCACAGAAGGTGAACTGCGCCGTCATCAACGGCGGTGACGGCCAGCACGAGCATCCCACCCAGGCGCTGCTCGATGCACTGACCATCCGACGACGACGCGGCAGCCTGGAAGGCCTGCTGGTGGCGATCTGCGGCGACATCATGCACAGCCGCGTGGCGCGCTCGAACATCCACCTGCTGCAGATCATGGGAGCGCGCGTGCGGGTGGTCGGCCCGCCCACCCTGATGCCGACCGACATCGAGCGGATGGGCGTCGAAGTCCACTACAGCATGAAGACCGGCTTGAAGGACGTCGACATCGTCATGATGCTGCGCCTGCAGACCGAGCGCATGCAGGGCTCGTTCGTGCCCTCGATCAGCGAGTATTTCCGCTTCTTCGGCCTCGACCACGAGAAGCTCAAGGTGGCCAAGCCCGACGCGCTGATCATGCATCCCGGGCCGATGAACCGCGGCGTCGAGATCGACTCGGAAGTCGCCGACGACCTCGACCGCTCGGTCATCCACGAGCAGGTCGAAATGGGCGTGGCCGTGCGCATGGCCTGCCTGGAAGCGCTGATCGGCGGGCGGCGCAACGCGCTCTCGGGAGCCGCGGCGTGAGCCGCAGCGTCTTCGGCAAGATCGACCGCCTGGCGCCGCAGCACAGCGGCTCGACCGCCTATATCAACGCCCGCATCATCGATCCCACGGGCGACGCCGAGTACCAGGGCGCGGTCCTGATCAGCGACGGCAAGATCGCCGACTACGGCCCCAATCTGTTCGCCTCCGGTGCGCCCTACGGCATCGAATCGGTCGACTGCCGCGGCCTCTATCTCGCGCCCGGCCTGGTCGACACGCGCGTCCATACCGGCGAGCCTGGCGAAGAGCACAAGGAGACGCTGGAGAGCGCCGGCGCCGCCGCCGCCGTGGGCGGCATCACCTCGCTGGTGCTGCTGCCCGACAACGAGCCGCCGTTCGACGATGCCTCGCTGATCGAGTTCGTCGCCCGCCGCGCCCGCCAGATCAAGCTGGTGAACATGTACGCCTATGGCGCCTTGACCAACGGGCTCGAGGGCAAGGAGCTGGCCGAGATCGGCCTTTTGGCCGAGTCCGGCGCCGTCGCCTTCACCGACGCCGACCATCCCATCGGCAACGCCCAGGTGCTGCGCCGCGCGCTCTACTACGCCAAGGCCTTCGACGCCTTGATCGTCCACCTGCCGCAGGAGCCGACGCTGTCGGGCGGCCACATGACCAGCGGCGAGATGGCGACCCGGCTCGGTCTCTCGGGCAACCCGCCGCTCGCCGAGGTGATGCTGGTCGAACGCGACATCCGGCTCGCCGAGATGACCGGCGGGCGACTGCACCTCGCCAAGATTTCCACCGCCGAATCCGTCGCCGCGATCGCGGCGGCCAAGGCGCGCGGGCTGAAGATCACCTGCGATACGGCGGCCCCCTACTTTGCGCTGAACGACCTCGCGGTCGGCGACTACCGCACCTTCGGCAAGCTGGTGCCGCCGTTGCGGTCGGAGAAGGACCGGCTGGCCGTGGTCGAAGGCCTGAAGGCCGGCACCATCGACGCCATCGTGTCGGACCATCGCCCGCAGGATCAGGACAGCAAGCGCGTGCCCTTCGCCCAGGCCGAGCCGGGCGGCATCGGGCTGGAAACCCTGCTGCCGATCTCGCTCGAGCTGGTGCACAACGGTCATCTCAGCCTGCCGCGCCTGTTCCAGCTTCTGGCCGCCACGCCAGCGCGCCTGTTCGGCCTGCCCGGCGGCCGCCTGGCCAAGGGCGCGCCGGCCGATCTCGTGGTGTTCGATGCCGACTACGCCTGGAAGGTCGACCGCGACGAATTGTGGAGCAAGACCAAGAACACGCCGTTCGACGAACGGCCGGTGCAGGGCCGCGTCATGGCGACCATCGTCGGCGGCCGTACCATCTATCGCGACGACAGCTTTGTGACGGCGGCCAGGGCTGCGTAACCGCAGCCAGGGCTGCGTAATCGCAGGCGGCCAGCTAAAAGCTGCCTCCAAACGGCCTTTTCGTCTGCTATGGTCGTGTCCTTCCATCAATCAGGGCGTTGCATGATGCTTCGACAGTCACTTCTTATCGGTGTCGCCGGCATGGCGTTCGCGGGCGCGAGCTGGGCCCAGCAACGCGGCCAGTCGCGCGACGACCTGCTCGATGCCCTGACACGGCACATCCAGATCTGTGGCGAGATGACCGACACGCAGTCGCGGCTCACCTGCTACGACCGCCTGCAGACCCAGGTCGGCGGCGTCTCGCCGCAATCGCAACCGACGCCGACGCCGCTGCAGGCACAGCCCGCGCCGGCGCCACTCGCGCCGCCGCCACCGCCGCCGACGACCATTGGATCGGGCGGCTCGTCGATCAGCGCCGCGCCGCTCACCCCGCAGCCGCTCGGCGTGCCGGGCGGCGGCACGGCGACCCTGGGCTCGGGCGGCGCCGCCAGCCCTCCGATGACGACGCAGGATCCCAACGCCGCCTTCGATCCGCGCACTGCAGGCTATCGTCCGCCCGAGACCGTGGGTGCCCGGCCACAGCCGCAACTGAGGCGCAGCGGGCCGCGGCCCGTCCCCAACTTCTCGACGCCGCAGCCATTGGTGACGCTGGGCGCCACCAACCTGACCTATGGCGATTCGCGCTATTGGCAGGTGTCGGTGACGATCACATCCAACACCCGCAATCCCATCAACACCCAGGCCGAATGCACCTTCATGAACGCCGGCCGTCCGGTCTCGACGGACTATCTCGGGCCGCTCATGATCCAGCCCGGCGAGCAGATCACCACCGAGCTGATCGGCCCGCCGACCACGTCCTACATCGATTCGACCAACTGCAAGATCGTCAGCCCGTAGAGCGCCTGGTGTAAGCAGATGGAATCCACCCTGGTCCTGCTGCTGGGACCGTTCCTGGTTGGCTATCTGCTCGGTTCGATTCCGTTCGGCCTGCTGCTGACGCGCGCCGCAGGCTTGGGGGACATACGCAAGGTCGGATCGGGCAATATCGGCGCCACCAATGTGCTGCGCACCGGCCGCAGGGGGCTGGCCGCGGC
This sequence comes from uncultured Alphaproteobacteria bacterium, assembly GCA_963809025.1. Taxonomy (GTDB): domain Bacteria; phylum Pseudomonadota; class Alphaproteobacteria; order Reyranellales; family Reyranellaceae; genus Reyranella. The sequence goes on from CAWEIE010000001.1 coordinate 43,502, forward strand.
GACCCTGCTGCTTGATGCATTGAAGGGCGTCGCGGCCGTGTTGATCTTTGTCCACGTCAGTCAGATCGCTGCCGTCGGTGCCGCCGCAGGCGCCGTGCTTGGCCACATGTTCCCCGTGTGGCTGCGCTTCAAGGGCGGCAAGGGCGTCGCGACCACGCTCGGCATCATGTGGGGCCTGTCGTGGCCGGTCGGGGCCATCGCCTGTGCCGCGTGGCTGCTGTTCGCGGCAGTCTTCCGCTATTCGTCACTCGCGGCCCTGCTCTGCGTCGTGATCGCCGCTATCGCAGCTTGGTTCCTGGCCAGTTCCTACGCAGCGACACTGCTCACGCTGCTGGTGCCGCTGGTCTGGGTGCGGCACCACGAGAACATCGCGCGCCTTTTGAAGGGCACCGAGCCCAGGATCGGGCAACGCGGCAAGACGCCGGACGCCACGCCGTCGAGCGCGCCGTTCGGCCACAACGGCGGGCCGTCGATCTGATGCCGGGACGCGGCTGAAGCAACGTCCGCGCGCGATTGCGATCAGCTCTACCGGACGAGCCGATCTCTCAGGCGGACGTATTCCTGTTCCGTGATCGACTTGCTCGCCTTGAGGCGGTCGAGTTTCTCGATCTCGTCGGCTGCGCTGAAGCCGATCGCCCGTTGCAACTGATCCTGCGCCCGCTCGGCCTGCTCGCGGTTGCGCTCGGCCATGCCGCCGCCCTGCGTCAGGAGGTAGGCGAAGATACCGATGTACGGCAGCACAATGAGCAGGACCACCCACGCAACCTTGGCCACGCCGGACACGTCGTGCCGGCGGAACAGATCGCCGAACACGGTCATGAGCAGCCAGAGCCACAGCACGAAGATGAAGATCGAAAAGAGGCTCGCCACGAAATTGGCGAACGTGAAGCCACCGTCAAACAGCATCGTCGCTCCCGCTTTGAGGGTTGGTACCTCGACTGTCGTCACGTGGCGAAAATCGCCATGCCCCGCAACCTTCGGTACAATGCCAGAGAGCTTACGCGTTCGCCAGCGCCGCCGGCGCGGCACTCGTCGGAAGGAGCCGGGTCATGACGACAGAGACAGGCCGGATTGACTGGCGCCGCATCCTCGAGCCGCCTCTCATCCTGCTGGCCGTCGTCGGCGGTCTCGTCTTCGCATGGTACGGCGCGCACAGCCTGCTGATGCTGTTCGCCGGCATCCTGTTCGCCGTGTTCCTCGATGCCTGCACGCGCGGGCTCGGTTACATTCTGCCGCTGTCGCGCCCCTGGCGGTTCGGCCTGGTGGCGCTTTTGCTGGCCTCGCTGGCGGCGCTGGCGGTCGCCTGGGGCATCATCCGCCTGCCCGCCCAGGCGCGCATGCTGATGCAAGTGATGGACAGTCAGCTCACTTTGCTCGAGACCTATCTGGCCAACTTCGGTATCGACCTGTTCGGACCGGGCGGCCGGCATGACCTGTCGCAGTTCATCGCCGATCCCGGCCGCCTGTTCGGCCACGTCCAGTACGCGGTGAGCGGCGCCTATGTGTTCGGCATCACCACGATCGTCATCATATGCCTCGGCCTGTTCTTTGCCGGCCAGCCCGCCGCCTATCGCGACGGCGCGCTGGTCTTCGTCCCGCGCGGCGCCCGGCCACGCATGCGCCAGGTGATGAACGAGATGGGCCAGGTCCTACGCGGCTGGCTGCTGGGCCAGCTCGTACGCAGCGCCATCGTGGCGACGGTGCTCGCGGCAACACTCCATTCGCTCGGCGTGCCCGGGGCGGGCCTGCTCGGGCTGCAGGCCGGGGTGGCCAACTTCATTCCCTATCTTGGGCCGTTGCTTGCCGCCCTGCCGGTCGCCCTCGTGACGATGCCGCTCGGCCTGCCGACGCTCGCCTGGGTCATGGCGATCTATTTCCTGATCCAGACCATCGAGGGCTTTGTCATCGCGCCGCTGATCCAGAAGGGCTCCGTCAACGTGGCGCCGGCCTGGACCTTGTTCGCCATCGTGCTGTTCGGCGCGATGTTCGGCGCCATGGGTGTGGCGCTGGCCGCGCCGCTGCTGGCGGTCGGCCGCATCGCCGCCCTGCGCTTCTACGTCGAGGACTGGCTGAAGGATCGCCGTCAGGGAGCCGCCTGAGGCGGTTTGCCCAGGGTCTCCTCGATCCGCTCCATCAAAAAAGGATGGAACGGGTTGGAAGAGGCGCGCAGCAGCGCATCGAGGTTGAGGATCAACACGTTGCGTTCGCCGCGTGGCGCGATGGCGCCCAGGTTGACGCCGAACTCGTCGCTGTCGTCGGGCTGCATGCCGTAGAGCGAATCGTTCATCGGAAACGGCAGGGCGATGTGCGACAGGGAGAAAAGACCCGCCGGGAACGCCAGACCGAGCGGCCTCACCTTCTCATCCACCGAGCCGGCCTCGATGACGCGCTCCACGACCTCGTAGGTGTCCGGACCGGCGTTGGTGATGATCGTCGTGCGGAAGTTGCGCGGCGGGTCGGCCAGGAGGCGCGACAGCATGGTCTCGGAGGTGCTGCGCAACAGCAGGCCGAGCTTGGCAGCGCGATTGATGTCGAACAGCACGAGCTCGCTGCCGTTGGCTGGCAGCCGGGCATAGAGGCCTGAAATCACCGCCCGCGTGCTCACGGTGAAGTCCGCGACCGACTGGAACGTGAGGATCGGCGGCAGGCGGTCGAGCTTGCCCTGCTGGGCGGCCGTTGCCAGGCGATCCTGCAGCGCGGCCGTCAGCCGGTGCGACTGGCGCGCGCCGTTGACCGGGAACGAATTGTACTTGAAGGGGTTGAACTCCGGCACGATGCCGAGCCACGCCGCCTTGGCGAAGGCGGGAAACATCGCCGGCAGGGCGGCGATGCCGACGAAGCGCGCGAAGGCGGTGATGCCGATCATCGGCGAGATCAGGATCAGGCGGTCGGGCCGTGCCAGGCGCTGGTCGTCGACCGCGTCGAGGGCGTACTTCACCGCCAGCGCCCCGCCATTGGAGAAGCCCACGATATGGAGCGGCCGCGACGGGCCTGCTCGCCGGTGGGCCTCGCGGACGGCAAGCCGGGTCGCCGCGTCCCAGTCTTCCCATTCGACGTCGGTCAAGGCGGCCGGCACGGTGCCGTGCCCCGGCATCCTGATCGCCACCGCGACGAAGCCGCGGTCGCGATAGAGGCGCGCGATGTGGCGCAGGCTGTACGGCGAATCGGTCAGCCCGTGCAGCAGGACGACCGCGCCGACCACGGGCCCGTCGGGCTCGAGGATGTACGAACGATTCCAGTCCTCTGAGAAGTTGCCGGGATAGATCGGGCTGCCCGCGTAGTAGCGATTGCCAGGTGTCTTCGCCTCCTCGTCGATCTTGTCGACGACCTCGGTCCGCACCTCGCGAAACGCCGCCTCCTCGGCCTTGAGGTAGGCGGCCCAGTCGGCCTTGTCGATCTCCGCGGCGTGCCAGTCGTGCGGCACATAGGTATGCCAGGGATCGAGCGGAGCACCGCGCTGGGAATCCCAGGCCCGCGCGACCAGCAACGCCCCGGCGACCACCAACAGGAGCACGAGCACGCGGCGCAGAAATCTCAGCATCTTGCGGGGCATTGCAATCCCGTCAGTTAGAATCGATTTCACATATCGGCAGGTCAACACTGCGTCTGCATCCGCACGCCCGTTTTGGGACGTATGGCATGTTCCGGGGACGCGGGGACAATCATACCGCACGTCACGGCCTACAAGATGTCGGCGTGACCTCGTCGCAGAACAAAACTCTCCCTGCGCGCGCTCGCCGCCCTCGTCCTAAGCTCACCTGGACCGGCAAGACCTCCGGCGCCGATCGCGGCAGCCGCGTCATGGACTGGGTGCGCGGCGCGATCGCCACGCACTACGCTGTCCTCATGCTGACATCTGGCGGCACCAAGTTCCTCATGCTGTCGGCGCTCCTTACGTGCCGAGTTCGATCCTGTTCGTCGTCGCCCGGCGCGAGCAGAACAGGCCGGTCTTCAACCGCGTCGAATGGCTCCTGCTCGGCGTCGTCGTTGCGGCGGCGGCAGCCGGGCTCTACGGTCTCGCTTCAGGCGCCATCGTGGTCTGAGTTCTCGAAGCGTTTTTCCCGGGGGAGTGTTGTCCATGCCTGCCGAGCCATCGTCGCAACTCATCGACCTGGCGCTGCAGGGTGGTGGTTCACACGGCGCCTTCACCTGGGGCGTGCTGGACCGCCTGCTCGAAGAGCGCCAGCTCACCATCGAGGCCATCTCGGGCACCTCGGCCGGCGCCATGAACGCCGCCGTGATGGCTGACGGTCATGCCAGGGCCGGAAACGAGGGCGCGCGCGAGGAACTCGAAGCGTTCTGGCGCAAGGTCTCCCGGGCTGCCGCCTTCAGCCCGTTGCAGCGCAGCCCGCTCGACAGGCTGCTCGGCCGCTGGTCGCTCGACCACTCGCCCGCCTATGTCGCGTTCGACATGATGGCACGCGTGTTCTCGCCCTACGACCTCGCCGTCGGCATGCCCAATCCGCTGGCCAAGATCCTGTCCGAGACGATCGACTTCGGTCGCCTGGCCGGCGCGCCGACGAAGCTCTTCATCACCGCGACCAACGTGCGAACCGGCCGTCCGCGCGTGTTCCGCAACGCCGAGCTGTCGCCCGACGTGCTTTTGGCTTCGGCCTGCCTGCCCTCGATGTTCCAGGCCGTCGAGATCGACGGCGAGGCCTATTGGGACGGCGGCTACTCCGGCAACCCGACCATGACCCCGCTGATGCAGGAATGCGTGTCGAACGACACGATCCTGGTCGCCATCAATCCAGTCGAGCGCCCGGGCGTGCCGCGTGCGGCGCGCGACATCCTCAATCGCCTGAACGAGGTGTCGTTCAACGCGGTCCTGCTCAAGGAACTGCGCATGATGGCGCTGCTGCGCCGGGTCGCGGCGGCCGACGATGCCGAGGTCGCGCATTGGGCGCGCATGCGCGTCCACATGATCCACAGCGACATGCTGGTCGAGCTCGGTGCGTCCTCCAAGCTCAACGCCGAATGGGCGTTCCTCAGCTTGCTGCGCGATGAAGGCCGGCGTGCGGCCGATGCCTTCCTTGCGGCGCACGGCGGCGATATCGGGCGACGCTCGACGCTCGACATCGATCGCCTGCTCGAGGGCGTCTGATGGGCCTCGCCGGAGTCCTGCTCGGCCTCGCCCTGCTGGTGTGGCTGGCGTTCCGCGGCTGGAGCGTGCTGGTGCTCGCGCCCCTGGCGGCGCTGGTCGCCGCCGCCTTTGCCGGCGAGCCGCTGCTGGCGCACTGGACCCAGACCTTCATGGGCAGCGCGGCGCAGTTCCTGGCGCAGTTCTTCCCGCTTTTCCTGATGGGCGCCCTGTTCGGCAAGCTGATGGAGGACAGCGGCTCGGTCAGCGCGATCGCGCAATGGATGACCGACCGGCTCGGCACCGAGCGCGCCATGCTCGCCGTGGTGCTGGCAGGCGCGCTGGTCACCTACGGCGGCGTCAGCCTGTTCGTCGCCTTCTTCGTGCTGGCGCCGATGGCCGAGGCGCTGTTCCGGACGGCCGGCCTGCCGCGCCGCCTGATGCCGGCGGCGATCGCGCTCGGCACCTCGACCTTCACCATGTCGGCGCTGCCCGGCACGCCTGCCATCCAGAACGCCATTCCCATGCCGTTCTTCGGCACGACGCCGTTCGCCGCTCCCGGCCTCGGCACGATCGCCGCCGCGATCATGCTGGGCTTCGGCCTGTGGTGGCTGGCGCGGGCCGCGGCGGCGGCACGGCGACGCAGCGAAGGCTTCGGCGACGGAGCGCCCGCGCCGGTCGATGCCGCGGCCGAGGATCCGCTGATCCGCGAGCGCGCGACTACCGCGCATGCCTTCGATCCGGCCGAGATTCATCGTTCACGGCCCGCCGAGACGTCGCCGTCGATCACGGCAGCAGCATTTCCCCTGGTCGTCGTGATCGCCGTGAACCTGCTGATGTCCTTCGTCGTCCTGCCGCGCCTCGACACCGCGTTCCTGGCCGAGCCGCGGTGGGGCGCGACGTCGCTTTCGGCGGTGGGCGGCGTGTGGTCGGTGGCGACCGCGCTCGCCGCCGCGATCGTGACCCTGCTGCTGACCACCGGCCGACGCCTCCCGGTCATACGGGCGAGCGTCGATGCCGGGGCGAACGCGGCCGTCCTGCCCGCGTTCAGCGTGGCGAGCCTGGTGGGCTTCGGCGCCGTTGTCGCCGCCCTGCCCGCCTTCGCCCTGGTGCGCGACTGGGTGCTGGGGCTGGGCGGCGGCCCGCTGGTGTCGCTCGCGGTGGCCACCAACGTGCTGTCCGCCCTTACCGGCTCTGCGTCGGGTGGCCTCACCATCGCGCTCGACGCGCTCGGTCCGACCTACATGCAACTCGCCGCGCAGCATGGCATCGACCCTGCGCTGCTGCATCGCGTGGCCGTCATCGGCGCCGGCACGCTCGACAGCCTGCCGCACAACGGCGCGGTGGTGACGCTGCTCGCGGTGTGCGGGTCGACCCACGCCAAGAGCTATTTCGACATCGTCATGGTGGGCATCGTCGGTGCCCTCTTGGCGCTGGTCGCCGTCATCGTGCTAGGGAGCCTGCTCGGATCGTTCTGAACCACATCTTGATCCGCGCCACCTTGCTTCGTTCATCGCCATCGCGGTCGCTCCTGCCGTCGCGGGTTGTTCAATTCTCCCGCGCGGCCCGGCGGTGGCCAAATTCGGCGCTACCTCGCATCGGTGACATGGTGACGATCGCCTTCGAGGACAGGTTGAGCGTCGTGCTGTCGGACCGCAAGACGCCGACGTCGCCCAACCGCGTCATCCCAGGCCGTTGGCACTGGGTGGTGGCACTGCCGGAGTGCCAAATCCGTCTTCTGATCCGAGGGCCGCCGGGTCAAGCCGCCCCTGCCTTCAAAGTCTGCGCAGGCACTCGCTGAAGCTGTGCAGACCAGATCCCCCGGCCTTCTTCGGCGGCGCCAGCTGCGGCGATCCACCGACAGTGCCGGCCCGCACGTCGCTTGGGCTCACGCCGAACTCGCGCCGGAACGCGCGGCTGAAACTCGACCCGTCGGCGAAGCAGAGCATCTCGGCAACCTTGCCGATCGAAATGTCGTTCGAGGCATCGCACAACAGCGAAAAGCTCTCCGAGAGCCGCCGGCGCAGGATGTAACGCGCCACGCCCCCCTCGCCTTCGAGCAGTCGGTACAGCTGCGAACGAGACGTGGCTGTTTCCCGGCAGAGCTTCTCCGGGTTGAGCGATGGCGAGCGCAGGTTTCTCGCAACCGCGCGTCGCACTCTCTCCATCAACGTCAGATCGACGACGCTGCCGGCTTCCGCCATACGGTCGGCGGACGGCACGATGCAGGCACCCACCATCGCCTGGATCGCCCGGGCAAGCTTCGGCCTGTCGCCGTCCGGCAGATGCGGTATATTCCGCTCCAGCAGGATCATGTAATCCGCCAGCAGGTGGCCTTCGGGCGAGTTGAGTGCCGTTCCCCTCGCACGATCGAGCAATGGCGCGATCGCCTGGAAGTCGTCGCGCGCCAGGTAAAGCTGGATGCGTTCCCGCGCTCGCCTCATGTGCGTTTCCTCTCCCAGAGAGTGGATGAACGGTACTCTGGGGGCAGCCTCGTATACGTCCTCCCCAACCTTGAGCGTGGTCGCACTCGTCTTGCCAAGGCTGATGCACCAATGGTCCACCGGGTTGTGGCGAACCAGGGTCTTGGTCCGGGCAATCGAAATCGGTGGCGTGACCACTTGGCTAAACCCGAACCCGCCCAGCATCCAGGTCTGGGCTCGCGCGCGAAAGCCTTCGGTATCCGGATGCCGCGGTGATGTGTCGAAAACGGCGGCGTACCAGGCGCGCCAAGCCTCGAACTGCTCGGATACTGGCAATGAGTGCGTCGCCAACGTGGCTGGGGTCATGACATCCTCGAACCAACCCGAAGACACTCAGCCGGGGGAGCGCACATCGAGCCGAGGCACAATCGTAACGGGCACTTCCGGCCGTACGCAACGACGCGAGCTGCATTTCTAAGTGCAATTGGGAGGTGTGCGCCGCCCAATGGACGTTGAAGGCTCGATGGCGCGCACAACGTACGGTTTCGGACATAATAGCTCATGCGTACGGAGGATTTTGCCGCATTCGACGGCGCAGACCGTCGATGAATGGGACACTGGGAACAGTGGCGGGATTCCAAGCTGATGTGCGGCTGAGCCTCGTTCGTAGAATACAGGCGTCGAACGAGCGTGCGTGCGCGCTTGGGTTTAGCAGCAACTGTAGTGCAGACATGGCCGGACGCTGAAGTCTTCCGCGCGCGCATGAGCTCGATGCCAAAGGCGGGCCTAGCCGTCTGATCTGCATGGAGGTCTGAATGAGCAGCACTCACAACACGATACCGAAACTCCTCATCTGCTTCGTCGGCATGACATTGGCGTCCGCTGCGGTTGCGCAGGCGCCGCGCAGCAGCCTCGATGCCGCCGCATCTACCGGCGCGCCGGAATTCCGCGATCCCAAGACCGGACAGGTGTGGACCCCGGAGACGGTCGGCCAGGACGGCCGCCCGCTCACCGGACCGGACGACAAGGCTTTCGATCCGGGCGCGCAGGGCGCGCCTCTCAAGGATCTCCGAACAACGTCTCCGCGGCAGGCCGGTTGGCACCGTCCCGGTGACAGCCGGACCCACCGTTCCGATCGTCGCCATGGATGGCGCGTCGCTGCGGGCGGTGCCGGGCCAGCGCTGGCAGGCCGTGCTGTATCTCGACAACAACAGCGCCAATCCTGTCGATCCCGTCATCGAGTGCCGTTTCACCAATGCCGGCAACGCCGTCATGGAGACGCGCGCCCTCGTTCAGACGACGGCGCCGAGCGTGCGCCAGGGTCTCGCGATCTATGGACCAAGGACGGACGTCTTTGTCGATCGCGTGTCGTGCCGCATAACGGCACCGTAGTTCACCAGAACGCCAGGATGGTGTTCGCGCCAGGCAGCATCGCGTCGGGCGCCTTGGCCGGAGAGTACACCGGTGCGACGGCGCCGGACACGATGGGCGTCGGCGTCGGTGCGAACTTGCTGCTGGGCGGCAGCGGCAACCGGATCACTTTGCAGCTGGTGAGCGTCGAAGGCAGCGTCGGCCCCAACGCTGCAGTTGGCTTGGCCGCGGTTTCGCTCAGGAAGGTGCCATGACCATCGCTGCCTGATGGCACAGTCCGGGCCTGCCAGACCTCGACGACGGCAGCCCGGGATGATGGGAGAGGAACCATGTCGTTTCTCGGAAAGTCTGCGTTTGCTACCTTTGTGGCGGACGCCTTCGCAGTATTCATGTTCATCCTGTGGTTCTGGCTGTTCATAACGGCGGCCAGCGACCTTTTCCGGCGACAGGACATCTCGGGTCTCGGCAAGGTGCTTTGGGTGATCCTGCTCATTGTCCTGCCCTATATTGGCATCTTCGCCTACATCCTGACCCAAGGCGGCGGCATGGCCGAGCGCAACCAGGCGCATGCCAGGAGGGCGCGCGATGAGATCCGCCAGATTGCCGGCTTTAGCGCCGCAGATGAGATCGAAAAGCTCGACCGTCTGAGATCACAGAAATCGATCTCCGAAGAGGAATACACGCGCCTCAGGGCGCGTCTCGTAGCGTGAGCCCCGGGGGCTTGCCGCCGCGCGCTGGAAGTCCACCTCCGAGCAGGTTGGCGCGCTCGCCGTATTCATATGCTCGGATGCCGCGGCCCAGCTTAACGGTGTAGCATTGCCAGCGGACGGCCGTTGGTTGGCACGACGAGGTGATGCATGTGAGCAAACCGAGTCGAGTGACCACCGCCACATCGCCGGCATCAGGAGACACTCACATGCGCTGGATCCATCTTTTGGTAGTCGTATTGTTTGCAGCCGCCGTTCTCATCTTCGTCGTGCAGAATTTCACGATCGTCACCATGTCATTTCTCGGCTTCAGTGCCCGGGCGCCTCTCGCGCTGCTTGTTGCTTTGGTCTACGTCCTGGGCATGGCAACCGGTGGCAGCCTGTGGTCACTGTTGCGTCGATCGCTTCAAGGGTCAAAGCTCACGGACAGGCCGTAGCAACCGGTGCTGCGAAAAGGTTCTGTCACCGCGCCTCGCGCGCAAGCGACAACTCGCAACGCGGCCACGGGGGTAATCCACATGCGCGAAGCAGAGCCAAGTGACCGCCGCTACATCGCCGATCTCTTCCAATCCCATTGGCTCCTGTTCGTCCTGGTCGGCGTGCTTTTGATCATTGCCGGCTTGGTGGCCTGTACCGTTCCTGCAGTTTCCTCGATTGCACCGAAGTAATTGCTCGGCCTGGTCCTGGCGTTCGTCGGCATCGTACAGATCGCGCAATCGGGGAAAATGCAAGGCGAAGTCCTGTTCGCATGGCACTTGACCCTGGGCCTCCTGGCTGCACTCGGCGGCGTTCTTCTTTACCTCGACCCGTTCCCCGGCATCGTGACGATTACGGCTCTGATGGCGATGGTCTTTGCCCTGCACGGACTGACGCAGATCGCCTTTGCCCTGAAGGTCCGGCAGCTGAAGGGCTGGCATTGGTTCGTGGCGTCAGGTTGCATTGCGCTGATTGTAGCGGGATTGCTCATGATGAAGCTTCCCTACGACCACACCTTTACGCCGGCCTCGGTTGGCGGCGTGTCTCTGTTGTTTGCCGGTTGGGCCTACGTGGCCGTTGCGCTGGCTTCCCGAAAGGCCTCCAATCCGTAGAAGGTCTGGAGGACGCTCATGTTCGCTCGTGCAGTCTCTGTTCTGATTGCTGTGCTTTGTCTCGCGGACATCAGCGCATTCGCTCAGCCGCAATCTGCCGGGCCGTCCAGCGCTCATCCTCTTCGAGAACGTCCGCATCTTCGACGGCAAGAGCAGCACGTTGAGCGGCAGCATGAACGTCCTCGTCCGCGGCAACACGATCGACAAGATCTCGAAGGATCCGATCCCGATCGATCGCAGCGCCGACACCAGGATCATCGACGGCGGCGGCCGCACGTTGATGCCCGGGCTGATCGACATGCACTGGCACGCGATGCTGGTGCGGCCGACGCTCGCCGGCGCTGCTGACAGGGGAGTCGGCTACCTCAACCTGGTGGCCGGCGCCGAGGCGACGGACACGCTGCATGCGCGGGTTCACCACCGTTCGCGATCTGGGCGGGCCGGCGTTCGGGCTCAAGCGCGCCATCGACGAGGGCGTCGTCGCCGGTCCGCGCATCTACCCGTCCGGCGCCATCATCACCGTCACCAGCGGCCACGGCGACTTTCGCCAGCCGTTCGAGGTGCCGCGCGTCGTCGGCGCGCCGCAGTCTCGCATGGAGCAGATCGGCGCCGGCATGGTCGCCGACAGCCCGGATGAGGTCCGCGTGCGCGTGCGCGAGCAGCTCATGCTGGGCGCGACGCAGATCAAGCTGACGGCAGGCGGCGGCGTGGCGTCGCCGCACAGCCCGCTCGACGCGTCCACCTTCACCGAGGCCGAGCTGCGCGCCGCCGTCGAAGCCGCCGAGAACTGGGGCACCTACGTCACCGTGCACGCCTACACGCCCGCTTCGATCCAGCGGGCGATCGCCGCCGGCGTGAAGTGCATCGAGCACGGCCATCTGATGGACGAAGCGACCGCCAAGCTGATGGCCGAGAAGGGCGTCTGGTTGAGCATGCAGCCGTTTCCCGACGAACTGGCCGACGCGTTTCCGCCCGGCTCGCTGGAGCGGGCCAAGGCGCGCGAGGTGTTCGCCGGCACGGACAGAACCTATCGCGCTGGCGAAGAAGCACAAGATCAAAGACGGCGTTCGGCACCGACATCCTGTTCTCCCCGCAGCTGGCGCAGCGCCAGGGCGAACTGTTGGCCAAGCTCGTCCGCTGGTACACGCCCGCCGAAACGCTGGTCATGGCGACCGGCGACCAACGCCGAACTGCTGGCGCTGTCCGGCAAGCGCAATCCCTATCCCGGCAAGCTCGGCGTCGTCGAAGAAGGCGCGCTCGCCGACCTGCTGCTGGTCGATGGCGATCCGATCGACAACATCAAGCTGATCGAGGACCCGGCGAAGAACTTCGTCGTCATCATGAAGGACGGCAAGATCTACAAGAACACTTTATAGGCGCGTGAAGCCGTCGGGGCTCCAATCCTCGCTGCCGACGCCGTGGTGGACGAAGAACAGGCCGTCGGGATCGTACTTGTCCTTGACCTGCCGCAGCCGCGGGTAGTTCGCGCCCCAGAAGGCGCCGCGCCAGTCGGGCTCGAAGTAGTTCGATCTCCGAGACGTAGGAGCCGTGGTTCGGCACCAGCTTGCGCAGCTCGTCCATGGCGGCGCCGATGTTCTTGGCGTTGCGTTTCGCCAGCGGCGATGTCGGGCTCGTGGCCGGCAATGCCCGGGAAGGCCGGCGGCGCCTCCGACGCGCTGATGGCGAGGGCGAAGGCGTCGGCCGCCGCCGGATTGGTCGCCGTGTCGCGCGCCGCCGCGACCTCCTCGGCCGGCGCGCCGGCCAGGCCCTTGTTGAAATGCAGCGTGACGCGCCACTGGCGCGACGCGGCGAACAGCGCATCGACCAGCCGCGCCTGGTTGGCGGGCTCGATCAGCGGGCCCGGCATCCACACCGATTCGTAGCCCTGGATGAACCAGCCGGCCTCGCCGATGTTCGAGCGCCAGAACACGTTGCCGCCCGGCGCGCCGGGACGGTCGTCGCTCAGCACGAAGTCCGGTGCATTCGCCTTCAGAAAGGCGGCATCCCAGAAATGCCGCGCCGGCAGGGCAGCGATGATGGGCGGTGCCTGCAGCGCGAAGTCGCCGGGCCGCGCGGCCAGCCAGTCGAAGAACGGCTTCCACACGGCGGTCGGCAGCGTCGCCGTCGAGGCCCTGGAACACCATGGCGACGCCCAAGCACGTTGTCGCGGCGGAAAGTGACCTGCTCGCCCCACTGCGGATTGAAGAGCTGCTCGCGGTAGAAGGCGACGAAGCGCTGGATCAGCTCGCGGTAGGCGGCATCGGACTTGGCCGCCACGTTCACGAACATGGCGCCGAAGAACTGCGGGCAGCTCGCGCGTCCTGCAGCGTGAGCCGCGTGACGATGCCGAAGCTGCCGCCGCCGCCGCCCTTCAAGCGCCCAGAACAGGTCCGGGTTGGTGCAGGCATTGGCGATGCGCACCGTGCCGTCGGCCGTCACCACCTCGGCCTCGATCAGGCCGGCCGCGGCCAGTGCCGTAGCGCTTGGAGAAGGTGCCGAAGCCGCCGCTCTGGATCAGGCCGGCCACGCCCACCGTGGTGCAGCCGCCGCCCTGCACGTAGCGGCCGGCCTTGGAGACCGCATCGTAGGCGTGCAGCCACACCACGCCGGCGCCCAGCGACACCGCCGGCTGCGGGCGATCGCTGCAGCCCTGGCCGACAAAGGCGTCGTGCAGCTCGATGCGGTTCATGGCGCGCGTCCACACCAGCAGCGAATCGGGCGCGTTGGACGTCCCCTGATAGGAGTGGCCGCCGCCTTTCACGGCGAGCCGCAGGCGATGGGTGCGCGCGAAGTTGACCGCGGCCGCGACGTCGGCCGCATTGCGCGCGGCCACGGCATAGGCGCTGGGGGTCGACGTCCAGGCATCGACCCAGCCGCTGGTCTGGGTCAGGGCAACGCTGTCGCCGATCAGCCAGGGGTTCTTCAGGCCCTTGAAGAAGGCCGCACACTCGGCACTGGCCGGCGCCGCCCGGCAGGCGTCGAGCGGCGGCTTCACCTGGACGAGCTGGCCGCCCGACCCGGGCGTTCAGCTCCTGCCATTGGCTGGCCGACGGCCAGGACGGATCTCCGGGACGGCTGCGGCGCTTGGCATCCTGGGCGTAGGCGGTCGACATCAGCGGCAGACCTCCGGCTAGCATCATGAGTTGGCGTCGGTTCATGGACGGGTCCTCTCGTGGGCGCCTTCTGATAGCCGCCGAGCCGGCGATGATGCCTCGAATTGTGACGACCGGCACGGCCGGCGGGACGACCGGCGGGCAGGAAAGGACGACCGGTCAACGCAGCATTGATCGCCGGGCGGGCCATCGCTAAAGCACATTCCGCCCGGCTGGAACCAGCCGGGCGGAATGTGCCTGTGAGGCCGACATCTCGGCCGGGCGATCTTCTGATCGGGTGGAACCGTGCCGGTTCCACCCGATCAGAAAACGCTCTAGGGTCGCTACACAACAACTGCAGGAGGCAGTTTCCATGTTCGTTGCTCGTATCGCGGCTCTGACCGCCGCCGCCTTATGCGCGGCATCGGCCGTCGACGCCAAGACCCTGCGCTGGGCCAGCCAGGGCGACGCTCTCACGATGGACCCGCATTCGCAGAATGAAGGCCCGACCACGGCGATGAATAATCACGTCTATGAGGCGCTGATCAGCCGCGATCCGGCGCTTGCCAAGGTGCCGGGGCTGGCGGTGTCGTGGAAGGCGATTGCGCCCGACACCTGGGAGTTCAAGCTCAGGCCCGACGTGAAGTTCAGCGACGGCACGCCGCTCACCGCCGAGGACGTGGCCTTCAGCTACAACCGCGCGCTGGCGCCGACGTCGGACTTCCGCTCCTACATCTCCTCGATCAAGGAGGTGAAGGCGGTCGACCCGCAGACGGTGCACATCATCACCAACGGGCCCAACCCCATCCTGCCCGACTACGCCACCTCGATCCTGATCATGTCCAAGGCGTGGGCGGAGAAGCACAACGTCGCCAAGCCGCAGAGCTACAAGGATAAAGAAGAGACCTACGCGGTGCGCAACGCCATGGGCACCGGGCCCTACACGCTGAAGCAGCGCGATCCCGACGTGAAGACGGTGATGGCCAAGAACCCGACCTACTGGGGCGCCAAGGACTTCCCGGCCTATCCCGACGAGCTGGTCTACTCGCCGATCAAGGAGCCGTCGACGCGCGTGGCCGCCCTGATCTCGGGCCAGGTCGACTTCGTGCTCGATGCGCCCTTGCAGGACATCGCCCGCATCAAGCAGACAGCCGGCCTCAAGACCGAGGAGACCGCCCAGGTCCGCTCGATTTTCCTCGGCCTCGACATGGGCGCGGCCGAGCTGAAATACTCCGACGTCAAGGGCAAGAACCCGTTCGCCGACAAGCGCGTGCGCCAGGCGATGTACCAGGCGATCGACATCGACGCCATCAAGGCCAAGGTGATGCGCAACTTCGCGGCGCCCGGCGCCCTCGTCACCTCGCCGGGCGTGCACGGCTACACCAAGGAGCTCGACAAGCGGCTGAAGTACGACGTCGCCGCGGCCAAGAAGCTGATGGCCGATGCCGGCTATCCCAACGGCTTCTCGGTGACGCTCGACTGCCCCAACGACCGCTACAACAACGACGAGCAGATCTGCCAGGCGGTCACCGGCATGCTGGCGCAGATCGGCATCAAGGTCGACCTGCAGGCGCGCTCCAAGACGCTGCACTTCCCCAAGCTGCAGAAGAAGGATTCCAGCTTCTTCCTGCTCGGCTGGGGCGTGCCGACGCTCGATTCGCACTACGTCTTCACCTTCCTCTACCAGACCGCCAATGCCGAGAAGAAGGTGGGCAGCTGGAACTTCACCAACTACAGCAATGCGAAGTTCGATGAACTTACCGACGCCATGCTGAAAGAGGTCGACCAGGCCAAGCGCGACAAGATGATCGCCGACGCCTGGAAGCTCGCGGTCGAGGACATGCCGTACCTGCCGCTCCACCACCAGCTGATCGTCTGGTCGATGAGCGACAAGGTGGCGATCCCGATCTTCGCCAACAACTCGCCCAACTTCAAATACTCGAAGATGAAGTGAGTTGTCCTCTTGCCTCCCCATCGTCAACATGGGGAGGTGCCCTCGCAGCGGCAGAGGTCATGAAAAGCTACGGATGCCCATGACCCTCCGGCCTTCGGGCCACCTCCCCCTTCGTGGGGAGGAACGTAAGGTCGGATGCTGGCTTTTATCTGTTTCCCGGCTCCTGCAGTCGCTCGCCGTCATGCTGGCGGTGTCGTTCCTGTGCTTCGTGCTGTTCAACTTCGTGGGCGACCCGGTGAACAACATGGTGGGCCAGGAGGCGACGCCGGCCGAGCGGGCGGAGATGCGCGTCGAGCTCGGGCTGGAGGACTCGGTCGGCATCCAGTTCCTGCGCTTCCTGGTCAACGCCGCCCACGGCAATTTCGGCAAGAGCTATCGGCTGGCGCGCCCGGTCTCCGACCTGATCGCCGAGCGCATGCCGGCGACGCTGGAGCTGGTGGCGGTGGCGGCCCTGCTGGCGCTGTCCATGGGCATCCCGCTCGGCGTTCTGACCGCGCTCCGACGCAATAGCGTCGACAGCCAGGCCGTCATGACCTTCTCGCTGGCGGGCGTCGCCATGCCGACCTTCGTGATCGGCATCCTGCTGATCTACGTCTTCTCCGTGGAGTGCAAGTCTTGGGCGCCGGCCGTCGGCCTGCCGGGCGACTGGTGCTTCCCCTCCTTCGGCCGCGGCGAGACCGAGAAGATCGGCGGCTGGACCACGGGCTTGCTGACCGCCAGCGGCCTGAAAGCGATCGTGCTGCCGGCCTTCACCCTCAGCCTGTTCCAGATGACCCTGGTGCTGCGCCTGGTGCGCTCGCAGATGCTCGAGGTCCTGCGCACCGACTACATCAAGTTCGCGCGCGCCCGCGGCCTCACCAACCGCGCCGTACACTTCCACCACGCGCTCAAGAACACGCTGCTGCCCGTCATCACCGTGATCGGCATCCAGGTCGGCGGCCTGATCGCCTTCTCGATCATCACCGAGACGGTGTTCCAGTGGCCGGGCATGGGCCAGCTCTTCATCCAGTCGGTGCAGTTCGCCGACATCCCGGTGATGGCGGCCTACCTCGTCATGGTCTCGCTGATCTTCGTCACCATCAATTTCTTCGTCGATCTTCTCTACGCCGCGATCGATCCGCGCCTGCGCGTCGATCGCGCCCGCCTCGGCACGGCAGGCGGCTGACGCATGAAGCGCAACGTTGAGGCGGCCATGCCGTGGGCCCTGATCGGCACCGCCTCCCTTGGCATGTTCGCCTGCACCTCGAGCGGCACCACCCGCGCGCCCTTCCTGATCGAGATGGCGCGCGACCTGTCGGTCAGCATGCCGCTGGTCGCCAACCTGGTCTCGCTGACGGCGATAGCCTGGGGCGTCTCGTCCGCGGTCGCCGGATGGCTGTCCGATGTCGTGGGACGGCGATCGGTGCTGGTGCTCTCGCTGTTCGGGCTGGCCGGGACGATGGTCGGTCAGGCGCTGGCGGACTCCTTTTTCTGGGTCGCCGTCTGGGCCACCGTCGGCGGCGCCTTCTGCGGCGCCTTCACCGCCGCGGCGTATGCCGAGCTCTCCGGCCGCGTGCCCGACGGCCAGCGCGGCCGCGCCCTGGGCTGGATGATGAGCGGCCAGTCGCTCACCCTGCTCGTCGGCGTGCCGATGGCCGCGGCGGTGGGCTCGCTGATCGGTTGGCGCGGCTGGCTGCTCTGCATCGGCGCCCTCTCGCTGGTCGCCACCGCCAGCATGGCGATAACCGTGGGTCGCGGCACGGCCGGCCACATGCGTGGCATGGTGCGTCCCTCGATCAGGGATGCCCTGTCGAAGCGCGTGATCGGCCTGCTGACCACCGGCATCGCCGAGCGCATCTGCTTTGGCCTTGCCGTCACCTACTTCGCCGCCTTCCTTCAGGCGACCTATGGCCTCTCGCTGGCCGAGCTCGCCATACCGCTCGCGATCTTTGCCATCGGCAGCGTCGCCGGCACCGTGCTGGGCGGCCAGATCGCCGACCGCTTCCGCGATCGCCTGCTCACCTTCGCCGTCGCCATGGCCCTGTCGGCGGTCGCGGCACTCGTGCTTTTCATGTGGCATCCCAGTGCCGAGATCTCGGTGGCGCTCGGCTTCGTCTATGTCCTGCTGAATGCGCTTGGCCGGCCGGCCTACATGGCCGCCCTTGCCAACGTTCCGGACGACGTGCGCGGCACGGTGCTGGGGCTGAACAGCTCCACGGCCAGTATCGGCTGGATCGGCGCGGCGGCCCTTGGCGCGGCGATGATCGGTTGGGTAGGCTTCGAGGGATTCGGCCCGCTGACCGCGGTGCTGGCGCTGCTGAGCGCCGCGGGCGCGCTGGCCGGCCGGCGAAAGGTGACATGAATGGCTGACACCTCGGCCCTCGGGCGGTTTCGCGATTCCGACATGTGGTGGAGCTTCCGCCGCTCGCCGCTCACCGTGGGCGCGGCGGTCGTCACGCTGCTGTTCTTCTTCGGCGCGATCTTCGCGCCCTGGGTGGCGCCCTACAATCCGTTCGACGTGAAGTCGCTCAACCTGATGGATGCGTTCACGCCGCCGGCCTGGAACGCCGGCGGCAGCGTCGCCCACCTGCTCGGCACCGACAACCAGGGCCGCGACGTCTTTTCGGCCATCCTCTGGGGCACGCGCGTGTCGCTGATGATCGGGCTTGCCGCCATCGTGCTGTCGGTGACGACGGGCGTGCTGCTCGGCCTGCTGGCCGGCTTCCGCGGCGGCTGGGTCGAGGGCGTGATCATGCGGCTGGCCGACATCCAGCTCACCGTGCCCGCCATCCTGATCGCGCTCACGCTCGACGGCGTGGCGCGCGCCGCCCTGCCGAAGAACGTGCATGACGAGATCGCCATCTGGGTGCTGGTGCTGTCGATCGGCTTTGCCTACTGGCCGCAGTTCGCACGCGTCACCCGCGCCACCACGCTCGCCGAAAAGAACAAGGACTACGTCAACGCCGCCCGCATCATCGGCGTGCCGGGCGCGCGCATTGCGCTCGCCCACGTGCTGCCCAACGCCTGGGGCCCGGTGCTGGTGATCGCCACCATCGAGCTGGCGCTGGCCGTCATCGCCGAGGCGTCGCTCTCCTATCTCGGCGTCGGCATGCCGGCCACCCAGCCCTCGCTCGGCACGCTGATCCGCATCGGCAACGCCTTCCTGTTCTCCGGCGAATGGTGGATCGTGATCTTCCCGGCCTTGGCGCTGGTGATCCTGTCGCTGGCGGTCAACCTTCTGGGCGACTGGCTGCGCGACGCGCTCAATCCCAAGCTGCGCTGATTCTACTGACGGTTGATTTACAGGACGCGAACACGCGCGTAGTGTCGCGCCATGTTCGACGGCCCCCTCACCGCCGAGCTCGATCCCGGCGAACGACGCGCCCGGCTGCGGCTGGCGCGCAGCGCCCGGATCGGGCCGGTGACCTTTCACGAAGCGCTGGCCCATTTCGGATCGGCGCGCGCCGCCTGCGCGCGGCTGGACACGACCACCGAAGCAGCGATCGCCCGCGAGGAAGAGGCGCTCGCCCCGGCCGGCGGCCGTTTCCTGGTGTTCGGCGATCCCGCCTATCCGCCCGCCCTGGCCGCCCTGCCGGATGCGCCGGCTGTCCTGTCGGCCGTCGGCGATCTCGGCCTGTTGGCCCGGCCCATCCTGGCCGTCGTCGGCGCGCGCGAGGCCTCCATGGCGGCCTGCCGTCTGGCCGGTGAGCTGGCCGGGGCGCTGGGTACGGCGGGCTTCGTCGTCGCCTCCGGCCTGGCGCGCGGCATCGATGCGGCCGCCCATCAGGCGGCGCTCCCTACCGGCACCGTCGCCGTGCTGGCCGGCGGCATCGACCAGGTCTACCCGCCGCAGAATGCCGGGCTGCACGCCGCCATCGCCGCCGAGGGCCTGCTGCTGAGCGAATCCCCCCGGGGTGCGCCGCCGGTGGCCCGCGCCTTTCCCCGCCGCAACCGCATCGTCAGCGGCCTGTCGAAGGGTGTCGTGGTCATCGAGGCGGCGGCCCGTTCGGGCTCGCTGATCACCGCTCACCGGGCGGCCGAGCAGGGCCGCGACGTCTTCGTCGTCCCGGGCTCGCCGGCCGACCCGCGCTATGCCGGATCCAATAGCCTTATCCGGGATGGGGCCATTTTGACCCGCGACATCAACGATATTCTCGGTGTGCTCGGCGCGCCACGGTCCGTCTCCCAAGTCCCTGTGAAACCAAGGGAAAAACCGGCCCAACCGGAGGCCGCCAAAGTCCTGTCCGCCCTGGGGTCGGTACCCACCCTGGTTGACGAACTGGTACGCCGATGCCAAGTGTCCGCCGCCGCCGTAGCGGAGGTCCTGCTGGCTCTCGAGCTGGAAGGCCGCTTGGAGAGGCACCGGGGTAACCGCGTATCTCTGATTTGATGTCAGTGATTTAGCTCCGGTTCTTAAAGTTTTACTGGAGCATTCCCGGCGATGGACGTACTGGTCGTCGAGTTCCCGGCCAAGGCAAAGACCATTGGGAAATATCTCGGCCCCGGTTACACCGTGCTGGCCTCCTATGGTCATGTCCGCGACCTGCCGCCCAAGGACGGCTCGGTGCGCCCGGACGAGGATTTCGCCATGGACTGGGAGGTCGACCCGCAGTCCCAGAAGCGGCTCGACGCCATCGCCAAGGCGATCACCAAGGGCGGCAAGCTCTATCTCGCCACCGACCCGGACCGCGAGGGCGAGGCCATCTCCTGGCATGTCCGCGACGTGCTGAAGCGCAAGAAGGCGCTGGATGGCGTCGACGTGAAGCGCGTCACCTTCAATGCCATCACCAAGCAGTCGGTGCTCGACGCCGTCGCCCATCCGCGCGAGCTCGACCAAGACCTTATAGATGCCTACATGGCGCGCCGGGCGCTCGACTACCTGGTGGGTTTCACGCTGTCGCCCGTGCTGTGGCGCAAGCTGCCAGGCAGCCGCTCGGCCGGCCGTGTGCAGTCGGTGGCGCTGCGCCTGATCTGCGAGCGCGAAGCCGAGATCGAGGTCTTCAAGACCCGCGAATACTGGACGGTCGACGCCCTGTTCGGCACCAACAAGAAGCAGACGCTGAAGGCCCGGCTGACCCACCTCGACGGCCGCAAGCTCGACAAGTTCGACCTCGACACCCAGGAGCGCGCCGAGCAGGCCAAGCGCGAGATCGAGCGCCGCGCCTTCTCGGTGGCGTCGATCGACCGCCGCCAGGTCCGCCGCAACCCGCCGCCGCCCTTCATCACCTCGACCCTGCAGCAGGAGGCCTCGCGCAAGCTCGGCGTCGGCGCGGCCACGGCCATGCGCATCGCCCAGCGGCTGTACGAGGGCGTCGACATCGGCGGCGAGACGGTCGGACTCATTACTTATATGCGCACCGACGGCGTGCAGCTCGCCCCCGAGGCGATCGGCCAGACCCGCCGCCTGATCGAGACCAAGTACGGCCAGAGCTACGTCCCCGAGAAGCCGCGCGTCTACACATCCAAGGCCAAGAACGCCCAGGAGGCGCACGAGGCCATCCGCCCGACCGACCTCTTCCGCACGCCACAGGACGTCGCCGCGTATTTGGACAAGGACCAGCTCGGCCTCTACGAGCTGATCTGGAAGCGCACCGTCGCCAGCCAGATGGAAAGCGCCGTGCTCGACCAGGTGACGGTCGACATCGCCAGCGCCGACAAGACCGTGCAGTTGCGCGCCACCGGCTCCGTCGTGAAGTTCAACGGCTTCCTCACCCTCTACGACGAGGGCAAGGACGAGAACGGCACCGACGCTGACGAGGAAGGCAATGCCATCCTGCCCGACGTCACCCAGGACGAGGGCCTCGAGCGCCGCGACGTCACCCCCGAGCAGCATTTCACCGAGCCGCCGCCGCGCTATTCCGAGGCCAGCCTGGTCAAGAGGCTCGAGGAGCTGGGCATCGGCCGCCCCTCGACCTACGCCAGCATCATCGAAGTGCTGCAGCGCCGGAACTACGTGAAGATCGACCGCAAGCGCTTCATTCCGGAAGACCGCGGCCGCATCGTCACGGCCTTCCTGCAGACCTATTTCCCGCGCTACGTCGAATACAACTTCACCGCCCATCTCGAAGACGAGCTCGACGAGATCTCCGACGGCAAGATCGACTGGCGCCAGGTGTTGCGCGAGTTCTGGAAGGCCTTCGCCGCCGCCGTCGGCGAGACCAAGGACCTGCGCGTCAGCGAAGTGCTGGACAAGCTCGACGAGGAGCTGGGACCGCACTTCTTCCCGGCCAACGACAACGGCGGCCAAAAGGGGAGCGGCAAGAGCCCGCGCGACTGCCCGTCCTGCGCCAACGGCCGGCTCGGCCTGAAGCTCGGCAAGTTCGGCGCCTTCATCGGCTGCTCGAACTATCCGGACTGCCGCTTCACGCGCAAGCTCGGCATCGTCGATCCCGACGCCGACGCCGCCTCGGGCGCCAACCTCGACGGGCCGAAGGTGCTCGGCACCGATCCGGTGACCGGCAAGGTCGTGACCCTGCGCAACGGCCCCTACGGCCTCTACGTCCAGCTCGGCGAGGCCGAGGGCAAGGAGAAGCCCAAGCGGCAGTCGCTCTTGAAGGGAATGACTCCCGACGACGTCACCTTGGAGAAGGCGCTTGCCCTGCTCTCGCTGCCGCGCGAGCTGGGGCCGCATCCCGATGACGGCGAGCAGATCCTGGCCGGCGTCGGCCGGTTCGGCCCGTACGTCAAGCACGGCTCCAAATACAAGACCATCCCGGCCGACGAGAGCGTGCTCGAGATCGGCATGAACCGCGCCGTGGCGCTGCTGGCCGAGGCCAAGGCGACCGGCCGCGGCCGCGCTGCCGCCAAGCCCATCCGTACCGTCGGCAACCATCCCGCCGACGAGGCGCCGGTCGAGCTCTACGAGGGCCGCTACGGTCCCTACGTGAAGCATGCCGGCATCAACGCCACCGTGCCGCGCGACCTCAAGCCGGACGAGCTGACGCTCGACCAGGCGGTGTCGCTGCTGGCCGAGCGCGCCGCCAAGGCTCCGGCCAAGAAGCCCAAGGCCGTGCGGGCCAAGAAGGCGGCACCCGTGCCGGCCAACGACGCCGGTGACACGCTGCCGGGCACGCCGAAGGCCGCAAAGAAGAAGGCGGCGCCCAAGCGCAAGGCCGCGAAGGCCGCCAAGGCCAAGGCCGAGACGCCGCCCCGCACCGGGACCGATGGCTAAGGGCAAAGTCCCGACCCGCGACGAACTGCTGGCTTTCATCAAGGAGAGCGCCACCCCGGTGGGCAAGCGCGAGATCGCGCGCGCCTTCGGGCTGAAGGGCGACCAACGCATCGAGCTCAAGGAGCTCCTGCGCAACCTGCGCGATTCAGGCGACATTGCCGCCGACCGCGCCAAGACATTCAAGGATCCAAAAGCACTGACTGATATCACCGTACTGGAGATCGTGCGGGTCGACGACGACGGCCACCTGCTGGCCGTGCCGCGCCGCCACGACGAAGAACAAGACGGCCCCCCGCCCCGCATCGAGATCGTCCCGCAGGCGCACTCGCGGCGGCGTGGCCCCGGCCGTCGGCGACCGCGTGCTCGCTTCGCTGAAGCGCCGCGGCAAGACCGCCTACGAGGCCCGCGTCATCCGCCTGCTGGGCAGCGCCCCGCGCAAGGTGCTGGGCCTTTACGAGGAGCCCGACGGCCGCAACGGCATCGGCCTCGTGACCCCGACCGACCGCAAGCTGAAGCTGAGCTTCGACATCCGGCCGGCCGACAAGAACGGCGCCAAGCCGGGCGACATCGTCTGGGTCGAGCCGGCGGGCGGCGCGCTCGCCCGTCGCGCCAGCGTGATCGAGCGCGTCGGACCCATGAGCGACCCGCGCACCGTCAGCCTGATCTCGATCGCCGCCAACGACATCCCGGTCGAGTTCCCGCCGGCGGCGCTGGAGGAGGCCGAGCGCGCCCGCGCCGCCCCATTGGGCCAGCGCCTCGACCTGCGCGACACGCCGCTGGTCACGATCGACGGCGAGGACGCCCGCGACTTCGACGACGCGGTGTTCGCCGAGCCCGACCCGGACCATCCCGGCGGCTGGCGAATCCTGGTCGCCATCGCCGACGTCGCCTGGTACGTGCGGCACGACAAGCCGCTCGACCGCGCCGCCTACCGGCGCGGCACCTCGGTCTACTTCCCCGACCGCGTCGTGCCGATGCTGCCCGAGGCGCTCTCCAACCACTGGTGCTCGCTGGTGCCGCAGCAGGACCGGCCGGTGTTGGTGGCAGAAATGTCGATCGATGCCGAAGGGCATCTCAAGCGCCATCGCTTCCACCGCGCCATGATCCGCTCGGCCGCGCGGCTCACCTACAGCCGCGTCCAGCGCGCCCAGGACGGCACGCCCGACGCCGAGATCGCGCCGCTGATGGGCAACGTCATCCGCCCGCTCTACGGCGCCTTCAAGGTGCTGCTGGCGGCGCGCGAGAAGCGCGGCGCGCTCGACCTCGACCTGCCCGAGCGCCAGGTCACCCTGGGCGATGACGGGCGCATCGCCGAGATCGGCGTGCGCGAGCGGCTCGACAGCCACAAGCTGATCGAGGAGTTCATGGTGCTGGCCAACGTGGCGGCCGCCCAGGCGCTGGAGCAGCGCCATACCCCTTGCCTGTACCGCGTCCATGACAACCCCGACGCCGCCAAGATCGAGGGCCTGCGCGAGTTCCTGGGCACCCTGGGCGTCGCCCTGCCGGCCGGCCCGCGCCTGCGGCCGGCCGACCTCAACCGCGTCCTGCACCAGGTCGCCGACAAGCCTGTAGCCCGGCTGGTCAACGAGACCATGCTGCGCAGCCAGAGCCAGGCGGTCTACAGCCCTGACAATCTCGGCCATTTCGGCCTGGCGCTGGCGCGCTACGCCCATTTCACGTCGCCGATCCGCCGCTTTCCCGATCTGATCGTGCATCGCGCCCTGATCGCGGCCTATGGCCTGGGCGAAGGCGGGCTGCCTGACGCCGACAAGGGCCGCTTTGCCGAGTTCGGCGAGCACCTTTCCATGTGCGAACGGCGCGCCGTGGCGGCCGAGCGCTCTGCCATGGACCGCTATGTCGCGGCCTTCATGGCGGCCCATGTCGGCGCCACCTTCCCCGGCCGCGTCACCAGCGTCACCCGCTTCGGCCTGTTCGCGGCACTCGATGCCAGCGGCGCCGACGGGCTTATCCCCATCCGGTCGCTCGGCCAGGAGTTCTTCCGCCACGACGAGGGCCGCCAGATGCTCGTCGGCGAGCGGACCGGCGACACGTTCGGCCTGGGCGACCGATTGCGGCTGAAACTGGCCGAGGCCGACATCGCCACAGGCGGACTGCTGTTCGAGATCGTCGACGTCATCGAGCGCGTCGAACGCCATGCCCTGCCGCGCGGCCAGCGCCATGCGCGCAGCGCACCGCGGCGTCCGGTCGCGCATCGCGGAGCACCTAAGGACAAAGGGTCGCGACGACGCCGATAGAGCCAAGCCCCATCTTGGCGGCATGAAAGAGGAACGCGCGGACATCTGGACATGCCTGTGGCGCGGCTGGCGCGGCAGGTGCCCGCGCTGCGGCGCCGGCAGCCTGTTCTCGAGCTTCCTCAAGATGCGCAGCCACTGCCCGGCCTGCGAGCTGGCGCTCGAGCCGTACCGCGCCGACGACGCGCCGGCGTACTTCACAATTTTTGCAGTCGGCCACATCGTCGTGCCGCTGGTCCTGATGGTCGAACGCTACGGCGGTCACCCGCCACTGTGGGTTCATGCGGCATTGTGGCTTCCGCTTTCGGTTGTCCTTGCACTCGTCCTGCTGCCTCGCATAAAAGGCGCCGTCATTGCGCTCCTGTGGGCGCATCGGATAGCCGCTCCCAAGCCGTCGACGACCGGGAGCTACGACCCCTCAGCCTGAAAACGTGGCCGCCCGCCGACGGCCTGTGCTATGTTGCGCCGTTGCTGGGTATGGAAGTGTCGCTGATCCCTTTTTTACGTAACGCGGTGCCGCGTGCGGCAGCCGCCCTTGTTGCTTCAGCATTGGTCGTCTCCTGTGCGACCTCCACCGACGCGCCGCAGGCCACCTCGGGCCGCAATCCGTCGATCGCAGCCGACGTCAACCTCGAACGGGTCGTCCTGCAGGCCTACCGCGCCATCGGCGACCGCCACCTGTTCGAACCGAACTTCCGGGCGCTCTCGGCCGAGACCTACCGCGGCTTCGCCGGCGCCGATCCGGCCATGGTCCTGGAGACCTCCGACGGCACCTTCACCGTCAAGCGCGACGGCCGCGAGGTGCTGAGCCGCCCCACCCCGGCCGATCCGGCCGACGGCCGCGCCTGGGGGGCCATGCTGGCCGAGCTGATGGCCGGCTCCCTCAACTCCTCGCCGGCGCTGCAGCACATCGACCGCCAGACGCTGATCCGCGAGGCGATGACCGCCACCACCAAGCAGCTCGACCGCAACAGCCGCTACGCCGATCCAGACGAGGCGCGCGACAACCGCTTCCAGCGCGACGGCGGCGGCGGTGTCGGTATCACCGTCGAACGCACCGACGAAAAGAAGATCATGATCCGCGCCGTCCAGGACGGCTCGCCCGCCGCCAAGGCCGGCATCCAGGTCGGCGACCAGATCCTGTCGATCGACGGCGAATCGATGATCGACCGGCCGCTGAGCGACGTCGTCGGCAAGCTGCGCGGTTCGGTCGGCGCGCCGGTGGCGATCACCGTGCTGCGCGCCTCGCAGGGCGGCGAATACGTGATCAGCATGAAGCGCGGCCGCATCATCCCGACCACCGTCAGGTACGAGCGCCGCGGCGACGTCGCGCTGATCCACCTGACCGGCTTCAACAGCGCCACCACCGACAATCTCAAGGCCGCCATCGACAGGGCCCGGGCCGAGCTCGGCAAGGACATGGCCGGCGTCATCATCGACATGCGCTCCAACCGCGGCGGCCTGCTCGACCAGGCGCAGACCGTGTCGGAGCTGTTCATCAACAACGGCACCATCTTCTCCACGAGCGGCCGCCATCCCGACAGCCGGCGCACCTACAAGAGCGGCAACGGCAGCAAGACGCCGGACATGCCGATCGTCGTGCTGATGAACGGCGGCTCCGCTTCGGCGGCCGAGATCGTCGCCGCCGCCCTGCAGGACCGCGGCCGCGCCGTCGTCGTCGGCAGCACGAGCTACGGCAAGGGCACCGTGCAGACCGTGGTTCGCCTCGCCAACGAGGGCGAGCTGATCCTGACCTGGTCGCGGCTGAACGCGCCGTCGGGCTACACCTGGAACGAGCTCGGCGTGCTGCCCAACATCTGCACCTCCAAGATCGCCGATGTCGGCCAGCTCAATGCCGGCTCGGTCGATTCCAGCCAGGGCACGCTGATGCGCTGGCATGCGCTGCGCAACCCGACCCATCAGGAAGTGTCCGACCTGCGCAAGATCTGCCCGCCGGGCGACACCAGCCCGGAGCGCGACGTCGAGATCGCCAGCCGGCTGCTGCGCGACCGCACGCTCTATGCCCACGCCGTGCAGGCAGCGACCCAGCAGGCCGCTACGGCGACAGCAACGGCCCGCCAATAGGCGGCTTGACGTACGGCTTGACGAGCAGCTTGACATGGGCGGGCCAGCGACTAGTTTGCCCGCCTTCCAGGAATTCGCCCTTCCGGGCATAGGGACAAGACCATGGCCAAGCCGACCTCGATCCTGATCAAGATGGTGTCCAGCGCCGACACCGGCTTCTATTACGTGACGCGCAAGAACCCGCGCACCAAGACCGAGAAGATGGAACTGAAGAAGTACGACCCGGTCGTGCGCAAGCACGTCGTCTTCAAGGAATCGAAGATGAAGTGACATTCCGACAGGAATGTTCGAACGAACCAGCCGCCCTTCCGGGCGGCTTTTTCGTGGCTGGCCACGACGCTGCCGCCTGGTCTTCCCGACCGACCCTCCTCTGTAGGCAGACCGCCATTCAGTCGCTAACATTCCCACCGCCCGGCGTCGCTTCGACGCCGCCCGATAGGCCCCAAAATCAAGAAGGATTCGCCAAGATGGTCAATCGCACAAAGTTCTATATCGACGGCGCCTGGGTCGACCCGGCCGTCATGAAGACGGTCCCCGTGGTCAATCCGGCCACCGAGGAGCCCATGTATGACGTCGCCGTCGGCTCGAAGGCGGACGTGGACAAGGCCGTTGCCGCTGCCCGCAGGGCGTTCGAGACCTTCTCGGTCACGACGCGCGAGGAGCGCATCGCGCTGCTCGAGAAGATCATCGACGCCTACAAGGCGCGCGTCCAAGGAAATCGGCGCCGCCATCTCCGACGAAATGGGAGCGCCGCTCCCGATGGCCGAGCGTGCGCAGGCCGGCGCCGGCCTCGGTCACCTGATGTCGACCTTGCAGGTGCTGAAGGACTATCACTTCGAGGAGAAGGTCGGCACGGCCACCGTCGTGCGCGAACCGATCGGCGTGGTCGGCATGATCACCCCGTGGAACTGGCCGCTCAACCAGATCGCCTGCAAGGTCGCGCCCGCGATCGCCGCCGGGTGCACCATGATCCTGAAGCCGTCGGAATCCACGCCGACCTCGGCCCTGATCTTCGCCGAAGTCATGCACGCAGCCGGCGTCCCGAAGGGCGTATTCAACCTCGTCAACGGCCTTGGCCCCGAAGTCGGCGTCGCCATGAGCGAGCACGAAGGCATCGACATGATTTCGTTCACCGGCTCGACCCGCGCCGGCATCGATGTCGCCAAACGCGCCGCCAATACCGTCAAGCGCGTCAGCCAGGAGCTCGGCGGCAAGTCGCCGAACGTCATCCTGGAAGACGCCGACTTCACCAAGGCGGTCTCCGGCGGCGTGGCTCAGGTGTTCAACAACTCGGGCCAGTCCTGCAACGCGCCGACGCGCATGATCGTGCCGTCGAGCAAGATGAATGAAGTGAAGGCGATCGCGAAGGCCGTCGCCGACAAGACGAAGGCGGGCGACCCGAAGGCCGAGGGCACCACGATCGGTCCCGTGGTCAATCGCACTCAGTGGGACAAGATTCAGGCGCTGATCAAGAAGGGCGTCGACGAGGGCGCGACGCTCGTCGCCGGCGGTCCGGGCCTGCCCGAGGGCGTCAACAAGGGCTTCTATGTTCGCCCGACCGTGTTCGCCGACGTGACCAACGACATGACGATCGCCCGCGAGGAGATCTTCGGACCGGTGATCACCATACTCGGCGCCAAGGACGAGGCCGAAGCGGTCAAGATCGCCAACGACACACCCTACGGCCTCGCCGGCTACGTTTCCGCCGGCTCGGTCGAAAGCGCCAAGCGCGTCGGCAAGCAAATCCGCGCCGGCAACGTCAACCTGAACGGCGTTCCGAACGAGCGCACCGCCCCGTTCGGCGGCTACAAGCAATCCGGCAACGGTCGCGAGTGGGGCAAGTACGGGATGGAGGACTTCCTCGAGGTGAAGGCGATCGCCGGCGCTTAGGAGGCTCATCCTCCTCCCTTTGCTCATCACCGCTCCGCGGGCGGGGCTCACTTCTCCCCGCTCGCCCGAGGGAATCGCCTTTCGATTCCTATCGACGTAAAAACTGTCTAGGCTCCGCCCTCCACAAACGGAGGGGAACGAAACATGAGCGCCCAGCTTTCGCGCGACGACTGGAAGGGCCGCGTCGGCGGCTTGAGCTACCGCAACCAGGCTTTTATCGGCGGAAAGTTCACCCCTTCCCTCACCGGCAAGACCTTCGACTGCGTGAACCCGGCGACGGGCCAGGTGCTGACCAAGGTGGCTGCCTGCGAGCAGGCCGACGTCGACGCCGCCGTGAAGGCCGCGCGCGCCGCCTTCGACAAGGGCACCTGGGCCAACATGCCGCCGGCCAACCGCAAGCGCATCATGCTGAAGCTCGCCGAGCTGATGATGAAGAACCGCGATGAGCTGGCGCTGCTCGAGACACTCGACATGGGCAAGCCCATCGCCTACTCGACCCGCGTCGACATCCCGGGCTCGGCCAACACCGTGCAGTGGTTCGGCGAGGCGATCGACAAGATCTACGACGAGGTCGCCCCGACCCCGGGCAATGTTGTCGCCATGATCACGCGCGAGGCCGCGGGCGTCGTGGCCGCCGTCGTGCCGTGGAACTTCCCGCTGCTGATGGCCTGCTGGAAGATCTCGCCGGCGCTCGCCGCCGGCAACTCGGTGATCCTGAAGCCCGCCGAGCAGTCGCCGCTCACCGCCATCCGCTTGGCCGAACTCGCCGCCGAGGCCGGCATCCCCGAGGGCGTGTTCAACGTGCTGCCGGGCTTCGGCGAGACCGCGGGCCAGGCGCTCGGCCGCCACATGGATGTCGACGTGCTGGCCTTCACCGGCTCGACCGAGGTCGGCAAGTACTTCCTGAAGTACTCCGGCGAGAGCAACATGAAGCAGGTCTGGCTGGAGTGCGGCGGCAAGTCGCCCAACATCGTGCTGGGCGATGCGCCCAACCTCGATATCGCGGCCCAGCGCACCGCTTTCGGCATCTGGTTCAACCAGGGCGAGGTCTGCACCGCGGGCTCGCGCCTGATCG
Organism: uncultured Alphaproteobacteria bacterium; assembly: GCA_963809025.1. Taxonomy (GTDB): domain Bacteria; phylum Pseudomonadota; class Alphaproteobacteria; order Reyranellales; family Reyranellaceae; genus Reyranella. Next base: position 73,669 of record CAWEIE010000001.1, read on the forward strand.
TCGAGGACACGATCAAGGACGCCTTCCTCGAGAAGGTCATGGCGATCGGCCAGAAGATGATGCCGGGCGATCCGCTCGATCCCAAGACCCAGATGGGCGCCATGGTCGACGACGTCCAGACCAAGCGCGTCATGGGCTACATCGAGGCCGGCCAGAAGGAAGGCGCCAAGCTCAAGATGGGCGGCAAGCAGGTCCACATCGACAACGCAGGCTCGTTCATCGAGCCCACCGTGTTCGACCAGGTCGACAACAAGATGAGGATCGCCCAGGAGGAGATCTTCGGGCCGGTCCTGTCGGTCATCCCGGTCAAGGATGCCGAGCAGGCGCTGACCGTCGCCAACGACACGATCTACGGCCTCGCCTCGGCGATCTTCACCTCGGACATCAACAAGGCCTTCAAGTTCGCCAAGGGCCTGCGCGCCGGCTCGGTGTGGGTCAACACCTACGACGGCGGCGACATCACCACGCCGTTCGGCGGTTACAAGCAGTCGGGCATCGGTCGCGACAAGTCGCTCCATGCCTTCGACAAGTTCACCCAGGTGAAGACGACCTGGATCCAGCTCGGCTGAGGCTCTGACGCCTGTTGATCGTGACCTGCGGTAGTCGGATGGGCGATACCGCAGGTCACTCATAACTGAAATATAACTGAAGTGCTCTACGGTGGCAAGTGCCGCTACGCGGTTGGCGCTTGGCGAGTTTCTGCGTGCCGTAGGGCGCGGAAACGCGGCACGCGACACAACCCGTTGGGGGTCCGCCTGGGCCGATGCCAGCAAAATGCCAGCAAACGACGGTTCAGCGCAGCGCGCGCACCGCGGCGGCCGTGACGTCGGGTTTCTGTCCACCCCAGGCGGCGCGCAGGTAGTTGACCAGGGCCGCGGCCTGCTCGTCGCTGAGCTTGTCGGCGAAGCCCGGCATCGCGGGCAGGCTCATGCGATGCGGAAAGTTCTGCGGGCCGATGCCGTCCAGTGTCGCCACGATCAGGTTACGTGGATCGGCGAGCCGCAGCGTGCTGTTGTTGCGCAGGGGCACGATGGTGTTGGGGATACCCCTGCCGTCGAGGCCGTGGCAACCGGCGCAGAGCGCGACGTAGCTGGTCCGCCCCGCCTCGTTCACGGTCGCGACCGCATCGACCGCCGGCGGCGGCGCAGGCGACGGCGGCTTGTCGCCCAGCAAATAGGTCGTCATCGCGGCAACGTCGTCCGGTACCAGGTTGCGCGTGCTGAGCACGACGACCTGGTGCATGTCGGCGAAAGCCGACCCGGGGCCGGCGATGCCGCGGCCGAGATAGGCGCCGAGGCTCGCCGGCGTCCAGCCGCGCGCGGCGAGTCCGGCCGGTGTGATGTCGGGTGCCGCGACGCGACCCAGCGCAGAGCCGGTCAGCGAGCGCGACAGTTCCATCTCGCCGAGCGGCCCGCGCGGCGTGTGGCATTCGCCGCAGTGGCCCAGCACGTCGACAAGATAGCGGCCGCGCTGCCAGGCGGCCGGAGCTGCCCTGTGACGTGGCGGGCAGGCTGTCGGTCAGGAACAAGGTGTTCCAGCCCGCCATGCCGAGGCGGATGTTGTAGGGGAAGTCGAGCGCGGTCTGCCGGTTCGCGACCTTCATCGGCCGCAGCTGCATCAGCCAGGCGTAGATCGCGTCGGAGTCGGCCCGCGTCATGCCGCGATAGGACGTGTAGGGCATCGCCGGATAGAGCGGCTGGCCATCGCGCCGCATGCCGTTGTGCAGCGCCCGCCAGAAATCGTCCGACGTCCAGCGGCCGATGCCGTTGTCGGGGTCGGGCGTGATGTTGGTGGCGTAGATCGTGCCGAAGCCGCTCGCCATCGCGAGCCCACCGGCATAGGGCGCGCCGCCCGGGGCGGAATGACAGGCGGCGCAGTCTGCCGCCTCGGCAAGATACTTTCCGCGCGCGACCACATCGGCCGAGGCCTTCACGACCTGCACCGGCCCGCCGGTCTTGCCGCTCAACAGCACGGTCCCGACGAAACCGGCCAACGCCACCAGGACGAAGCCCACGGCGGTCGCGGCCACCCACAGCAGGCGGCGAACCCTCACGTGCCGTCCCGGGTCAGGCCGGGTGTCGCCAGGATCACGTCGCGCACCGCCTGGTAGTAGCGCACGTAGCCGGTGCAGCGGCAGATGTGAGCTTCCAGCGCCGCCGCGACGGTCGCCTCGACCTCGGCCTTCGCCACCGGCGCGCGCTTCAGGCGCTCGAGCAGCACGGTGGCGGCATTGACGAAGCCCGGCGTGCAGTAGCCGCACTGGAAGCTGAACTTGTCGAGGAAGGCCTGCTGCACGGGCGACAGCGTCACCTCGCCCTTGTCGTTGGTCGCCGCGATCCCCTCGATGGTGCGGATGCGCTTGCCGTCGAAGAAGTCGGCGCCGGTGATGCAGGTCTGCACTTCCTCGCTGGTCTTGTCGTCACGGTCCCAGATCACCACGCAGGCGTGGCAGATGCCGATGCCGCAGCCCAGGCGCGAGCCGGTGAGACCCAGCATCTCGTGCAGCACGTCGATCATCATCAGGCCTTCGGGCACATCGAGTGGCCCGTGGCGCTTGCCGTTGATGGTCACCGTCACCTTGCGCGTCGGCAGGCTCATCCCAGCACCTTCAGGATGCGCTCGGGCGTCACCGGTAGCGCGCGGAAGCGATGGCCGATGGCGTGGGCAATGCCGTTCACGATGCCCGCCATGATCGGGATGCAGACCACCTCGGCCATGCCCTTGGGCGGCTCGCTGTCGGACAACGGCGGCAGGACATCGGCGGTCTGTTGCCATACCGCCACGTCGCTGCCGCGCGGCAGATGATAGCGGTTGAAGTTCCAGGTGCCGTTGCCGGGCCCGTCCTCGTACAACGGCATCTCCTCGTGCAAGGCTAGTCCGATGCCGGTGGCGACGCCGCCCTGGAGCTGGCCCGACACCAGGTCCGGCACCAGCATGTTGCCGCATTCCAGGATGGTGTGATGGTTGAGCACGGCGACTTTGCCGCTGGTCGCGTCGACCGCGACTTCGACCAGCGTGGCGACGGCGGTGTTGTAGCCGACCATGGCGTTGTTGAGCCTGGTCGGCGGCAGGAACACTGCCCGGCGATCGAGCACCTGGTAGCGATCGGCGCCGTGGCGCAGCGACAGCGCATCCACCGGCAAGCGCACGGTGGCGCCGCCGATCTCGAAGTCGGCTTCCGCCCATTGCCAGCGGTTGAAGACGTGCACGGCGGCGCCGGTCACCAGCCGGCGGGCGTGCGCCTCTTGCGCCAGGCGCGTGAGTGTCAGGGGCTCGAGGCCTTCGACAGTCAACGATCCCTCTTGCCAGCGCGCGGCCTGCGGCTTCACCTCGCGCGCCCAGATCGCGATGGCCGCCGGCAACAGGCCCTGGAGGAAGACCACTCGTGCCGCGGCCTGCGTCGCATGCGTGAAGTAATAAGACGAGTTGCTGGCGCTCGAGGCCGAGGCGAAGGACGGCACCCAGCGCGGGTTTTTAGCCAGCCGGTCTTGGTCTTCCTGCGCCATGGCGTGCGGATTGCCGCTGGTCTCGACCGGCAGCTCGGGCCAGTCGGTGACGGCCATCTCCAGCACGTCGGCCGGCCGGCCCAGCCAGCGCGCGCAGGCGACGGCTTGGCCCGACGAGGCCCCCGTGCCGATCTCGGTGCCGGTGTGGCCGAGCGTGATGCGCCCGTCGGCCGCCAGCTCGACCTTGGCGAGGCTGCATTGTGCGCCGTCGCCGAAGCGCCGCTGGATGCAGCCAAAGCCGACGCCGTAGTACCTCCCGGGATTTGCTGCCTCATAAGACTGCTTCCTGGCGCCGCGGCCGGTCCACAGCGCGTGCGTGCGCGCCTTCTCCAGCAGCGTCTCGGCCCGCTGCGCGCCGTCGGGCACCGAGCCCTGGGCGTCCTTCATGCCGGTCTTCAGGACATTGCGCAGCCGGAACTCGATCGGGTCGAGGCCAAGCTCACCCGCGATCTCGTCGGCCATGATCTCGGTCGCGGCCAGCGTCTCCAGCGCGCCATAGCCGCGCGCCGAGCCGCAATCCAGCGCGCGCGAGGAAATGGCGGTTACCGCGATGTCGGTCTTGGGAAAATAGTAGATCGACGCTGCCGAGGTGGCGGCAACCATGCTCAGCGCGACGGAGCAGTTCGCCCGGCCGCCGCCATTGGCGATCAGGCCCGCCTGGAACGACTGCATGACGCCGGTCCGCCGATCGACGCCGACCTTGTAGCGCATGCTGAACTGGTGGCGCTTCAGCCCGGCCTGGAATTGCTCGAAGCGGTCGTAGGCCAGCCGCACCGGCCGGCCGTCGCCATAGACGGCGGCCAGCAGGCCGAGATACGGCAGCGGGCTGTGGTCCTTGGAGCCGTAGCCAACCGTGAAGCACGGATGCAGGAACAGGCGCTTGAGGCCGAGGCGGCTTTTCGCCAGCAGGCTCGCCGCTCCTTCCGCCACTTCCTGCGGCGACTGCGTCGGCACGACCAAGTGCAGCTCCTGCTGGGCGGCATCGTACCAGCCATTGGCGTTGTCCGGCTCGAGCGGTGCAGTGTCACCCGACTGCGTGGCGTAGTCGCGCGTCATCACCAGCCAGTCGGCCGGCGGACGCGCCAGCTCGTCCTCGATGGCCTTGGCGTGATACATGGCCTGCGCGCCGATATCGCCGTCGAGCGCAGGCTTGGGCCAGGCCGGCTCGCCCTTGTCGTAGGTCGAGACATAGAGCGGTGCCTGTTTCTTCGAGGAGAAGACGTCCTCGTCGTAAGGCGTCTTGCCGCCGACGCGCACGAAGCGGCCAGCCCCCCAGGGATCCCGCTGAAGTGGTCCGGTGACGGCGCCGTAGCGGATGACGGCGTCGTTGAACTGCAGCTTCTCCTTGGCGAAGCGGAAGCGGACGAAGTCGTGAAAAATCAACATCGCCACGGCTTGCCCGAGATAGGCCGCCGTCTTGCCCTCCGGCAGCAGCATGTCGGTGCCGTAGAAATCCGGGAAGGCGAGACCGTCACGCGCCAGCTCGGCCGCGGTCACCACGCGGTCGGGCTTGAGGTCGGCACCCAGCATCGACAGGTCGAAGCCGGCATAGAGCCGGTCGGCCATGGTCACGCGCAGGACCAGCGCATGCGCCTGCTGCTGCGGCCAGTGCGGCAGGTCGCGGGCGCGGATGTCGCGCGCGAATACCTTTGCGCCGGTCACCTTCGCTCTGCCGTCGATGCGGTACCTGAGCGAGCCGTTGTCCACGGCCGGCGCCGTCAGCAACCGCTCGTCGAACAGCGCGGCATAGGCGCGGCTGCCAAGCGGTGCCACGTAGACCGCGACGCCACCTAACAGGCTTGCGCGCAACAGCCGGCGTCGCGATAGGCCGCTCATGCCCCGCCGCGCTTGCGCAGCTCGGGGAAGTCGTAGTCCTTCCAGCCCGGCACGTCGCCGACCTCGATATATTCGCGGCCATGCTCGGCCAGCGCCGGCCCGCAGAGGTTGGCGGCCGCTTCACCCGCCTTCCTGACCGGCAGGCCGAGCGGAAAGGTGGCGTCGATGCCGATCGCCGAGCCGGTGCGCATGGTCGCCGGCAGCAATTCGTCGGCCATCGGATCGAGCAGCCCGCCCGGCAGTCCGTCGACGATGACGGCATCGCACGCCGGCTGGGTGCGGAAGACCATCGCCCATTCGACCTCGGCAGAGCTGTGCACGTTGCTGTCGGGATCGACGACGATCACCATCTTGGGCCGGAAGTTGCTGGCGATCGCGGCCAGCAGGGCGCTGCGCGCCTCGCCGGCGAAGCGCGGCTGCATCGCCATGACGATGCGGTACGACACGCCGCCGGACGACGGGATCGACACCTTCGAGAGGGTCGGGAACTGCTGGCGCATCATCGCCAGGAACGAGGCCTCGTAGGGCACGCAATCAGCGCCTTGGCGCGGGTGTTGTAGACGCCCGCCACCAAGGGGAAGCGCGTGCCGTTGTTCTTGAAGACCCAGGCCGGCCCGCCCACCGAAGCGCTCTTGCGCAATGCCTTGGCGACTTCCAGCTCGAGCGCCACCGGCCGGTCGATCTCGATCAATTCACCGCGCTTGCGCAACGCGCCGATAAATTCGCGAAAATCTTGAAAAGGCATGCCAGGGACTCTCGCCGACCGGCCCCGAGGCTACCATGGAGGCGCAGCCGCGCATCCGCGTTTCGGTGGGAAATTGCCCACTGCCGATCGCCTACCTGGCGCGCGGCGGTGGGAGCGGGACGGACAATGGCATCGGCCAGCAGGGCAACACATGAACAATTTGCGGCGATACGCCGCGAAACATTGTGCTGGAATTTCGACGCGAGTAGTTTCGACGCTAGCGCCGGCAGCGCGGCGCCGCGCAAGATTGCCTAGGGGATGGCTTAGAGGGAGGTCCCGATGCGAGCAGATATCGGCCTGGATGTCGCCAAGGCGGTGGAGCCCGATCGCGTTCACCGCAGCGTCTATTCCGATCCGGCGATTTTCGAGCTCGAGATGGAGCGCATCTTCAACACGGTATGGACCTACGTCGGGCACGAGAGCCAAGTGCCGGCCGTCGGCGACTACTGGACGGTGCAGATCGGCCGCCAGCCGATGATCATGGTCCGTCATTCCGACCGCTCGGTGCACGTGCTCTACAACCGCTGCCCGCATCGCGGCACCATGCTCTACGGCGACCGCTGCGGCAATGTCGGCAAGAGCATCATCTGCTCCTACCATTCCTGGCAGTTCGACACCGACGGCAAGTGCAAGGCGATCCCGCTCGACAAGGGCTATCAAGGCACGCGCCTCACGCCGGGCGACGCCAGCTGCAACGTGAAGACGGCAGCGCGCGTCGATTCCTATCGCGGCTTCGTGTTTGCGAGCCTGGCAGCCGACGGGCCGTCGCTGGTCGAGTGGCTCGGGCCGGCCAAGATCGCCTTCGACGACATGTGCGATCGCGCGCCGGAGGGCGAGGTCGAAGTGGTGCCCACCTGCTTCCGTGTGGTCCAGCAATCCAACTGGAAGATCTTCCTGGAGAACCAGCTCGATGCGCTGCACCCGGCGGTGACGCACGAATCGACCGGCCGCGCGGCCGGCGAGGTCGAGGAGGCGATGAAGAAGAAAGGCCGCAGCGCTCCGCTCAGCTATCACTTCCTCTCAGCCTTCGCGACGCCGATCAGCAAATGGGATCAGTTCCAGACCATCGGCTATCCTCACGGCCATTGCATCCTCACCGGCTACATGGGGCTCCGACCGCGCGACCCCGACACGCTGGCTTACGAGAAGGTGATGCAGAAGGCCTATGGCAAACAGCGCATGGAGGAGATCCTCGGCGTCAATATCCACCACGTGCTGCTCTATCCCGGCCTCTCGGTGCAGTCGCCGCTGCAGCAGCTGCGCGCCGTGCGGCCGCTCGGCGTCGACAAGACGCTGACCGAGATCTGGCATTTCCGTCTAAAAGGCGCCCCTGAGGCGATCTACCGCCGCGCGCTCGGCTACTACAACCTCGTCAACTCGCCGTCGACGCTGGTCAATGCCGACGACCTGTGGAACTTCTGGAAGTCCCACAAGGGCCTCGAATCGCAGGGCGGTGATTGGGTCAGCTTCCACCGCAACGCCGGGCAGGACCTCGAGACCAACGACGTGACGACATCGGTCATCGGCACTTCCGAGCAGCCGATGCGCAACCAGTTCAAGGCCTGGACCCAGTACATGAGCGGGGCGAACTGATGGCGAAGAAGACGAGCAGAAAGGATCCTTCGGCTTCGCTCACGACAGGCGATACGCTGCGCGACGTCGAGCAGCTCCTCTACCGCCAGGCCGAATGCCTCGACGGCAAGCACTGGCAGGGTTTCATCGATCTGTTCACCGAGGACGGCACTTACTGGATGCCGGCGGCTCCCGAGCAGACCACCGGTGACGGCGTGCCGTCGATCTTCTGGGAAGACCGCGACCTGATGGCCGTGCGACTGAAGCGGCTCACCCACCCGCGCGCCTGGTCGCAGAAGACGGCGTGGGGCACCAATCACGTCATCGGCAACGTGACCATCGAGAAGAAGGACGCAAGACGCGGCGATCTCGTCGTCCGCTCGCGCTTCCATATGATGGAATTCCGTAACGACGTGACCCGTCATTTCGCCGGCTCGTACGTCCATCACCTCAGGAAGACGAAGCACGGTCATCGCATCAAGCTCCAACGCGTCGACATGGTGAACGGCCAGGGGCTTTACGAATACGTGCTGCAGGCTTGGGTTTGATCCGTTCTCCGTCATCCCGACCGGAGCCGAGCGCAGCGAGGCGTAGCGGAGGGACCTGTTTTGTTGCTGCATCCACAAGACGAGGTCCCTCGACTGCGCCGCCCTTCGGGCGGCTCCGCTCGGGATGACGGACAAGAGGGGAGGTCGTCATGAGGAGACTGATATCGGCGTTGCTGCTGTCGGCGGTGGCGGCTCTGCCCGCCGAGGCGGCCGACAAGGTCAAGGTCGGGTTCCTCAGCACATTGTCGGGTCCTGGCGGGGCGCTCGGCGTGGACATGCGCGACGCCTTCCTGCTGGCGGTGAAGCTGGGTGACGGCAAGCTCGGCGGCATTCCCGCCGAGGTCAACGTGGTCGACGACCAGCAAAAGCCGGATATCGCCCGCCAGGCGGTCGAGCGCTTCACCAAGCGCGACAATGTCGACCTGATCACCGGCATGGTGTTTTCCAATGTCCTGCTGCCGGTCATGCCGGCGATCCTCGAGTCGGGCGCGATCTATCTCAGCACCAACACCGGCCCCGAGGACTACGCGGGCGAAAAGTGCAATCCGAATTTCTTCGCGGTGGCCTGGCAGAACGAGGACATCCCCGGCGCCATGGGCGAGGTGATGAACCAGAGGGGCTTGAAGAACGTCTACCTGATCGCGCCCAACTACCCGGGCGGGCGCGAGACGCTCAACGGCTTCAAGCGGTTCTACAAGGGCAAGATCGCCGACGAAGTCTACGTCAAGCTCGGCCAGCTCGACTATGCGGCGGAGATCGCCAACATCCGCGCTGCCAAGCCGGACGCCGTGTTCTTCTTCCTGCCGGGCGGCATGGGCATCAACTTCGTCAAGCAGTACGTCGCTGCCGGCGCCGACAAGGACGCAAAGCTCTACACGCCGGGCTTCTCTGCCGACGAGGACACGATCAAGGCGGTCGGCGAGCCGATGATCGGCATCCTCAACACCTCGCAGTGGTCGGCTGATCTCGACAACACGGCCAACAAGAAGTTTGTCCAGGAATTCCAGAAGGAGTACGGCCGCCTGCCGACCATGTACGCCTCGCAGGCCTACGACGTGGCGCTGCTGATCGACGCCGCCGTGAAGCAGATCGGCGGCAAAGTCGAGGACAAGGAGGCCCTGCGCAAGGCGCTCAGCGAGGCGAGGTTCGACGCCACCCGCGGCAAATTCCACTTCAACAAGAACAACTTTCCGATCCAGGACTACTATCTGCGCGAGGTCTACCGCGATGCCGGCGGTCGCATCACCAACAAGACGGTCGGCAAGGTGTTCAGCGATTTCCAGGACGTCCACGCCGCCAAATGCAAGATGAAGTAGAAACATATTTCCTCCCCAACGAAGTTGGGGAGGTGTCCGCGAAGCGGACGGAGGGGTCATGCATCTTCGTGCAAGGGTCCATGACCCCTCCGCCGCCGTAAGACGGCGGCACCTCCCCAAGCTTCGCTTGGGGAGGAAGGGGAGTTCCTCTTGCCTCTCTCCCTGATCGCCGAGCAGCTGCTGAACGGGCTGCAGCTCGGGTTGATGCTGTTCCTGCTCGCCGCCGGCCTGACTCTCGTCTTCGGCATCATGGACATGATCAACCTGGCGCATGGCTCGCTCTACATGATCGGCGCCTACGTTGCCGCGACGGTGATCGAGGCATCGGGCTCGTTCCTTCTCGGAATCGCGGGCGCGATCGCCGGCACGGCGCTAGTCGGCATGGCTCTCGAGATGGCGCTGCTGCGCCGGCTCTATCGGCGCTCGCACTTGTCGCAGGTCCTCGCGACCTTCGCCGTGATTCTTATCGCCAACGAGATCGTGCGCATGATCTGGGGCAGCCAGCCGATCCTGCTCGGCATGCCGCCGGCACTGTCGGGCCCGGCCGAGCTTTTGGGCTTTCGCTATCCCGCCTATCGCCTGGTGGTGATCGGCGTCGGCCTGGCGATGGCTCTCTTCCTCTGGCTGCTGGTGTCGCGCACGCGCGCCGGCATGTGGGTGCGCGCCGGCGCGTCGGATCGCGAGATGGCGGAAGTCATGGGCGTCGACATCCGCACGCTGTTCACGCTCGTCTTCGCGATCGGAGCGGCGCTCTGCGCGGTGGCGGGCGCGCTGCTCGGGCCCCTCCTCGCCGTGCAGGTCGGCATGGGCGAGAACATCCTCATCCTCGCCTTCGTCGTCATCGGCATCGGCGGCATCGGCTCGATCCGCGGCGCGCTTTTAGGATCGCTGCTGGTGGGATTGGTCGACACCGCCGGCCGCGCCTTCCTGCCGCTGCTGTTCCGCAAGATGTTTCCCGCGGCGATCGCGGCGGAGGCGGGCCCGGCCGTGGCTTCGATGCTGATCTACATGCTGATGGCGGCGGTGCTCTATTTCCGGCCCTCCGGCCTGTTCCCGGCGCGCGGCTGATGCGGGGCACGCTGCACATCCCGCTGCGACTTTGGCCGACGCTCGGCGCCGTCGCGGCGCTGGCGCTGCTGCCGCTCGCCGCACTGGCCATCGGCCAGGCGTTCTACGTGGTGTTTGCCACGCGGGTGCTGATCTACGCTCTGATCGCCACCAGCCTCAACCTGCTGATCGGCTATGGGGGCATGGTGAGCTTCGGGCACGCCGCTTTCGTCGGCGCCGGCGCCTATGCGGTCGCGGTGCTGATGCCGGCGGGCATCGCCTCGGCCTGGCTGCTGTGGCCGGCGTCGCTGGTCGCGGGCGCGCTGCTGGCCTTCCTGATCGGCGCGGTCAGCCTGCGCACGCGCGGTGTGGGCTTCATCATGATCACGCTCGCGCTTGCCCAGATGACCTACTACCTCGTGCTGTCGCTGCGCGTTCTGGGCAGCGACGACGGGCTGACACTGAGCGCGCGGCCTTCCCTTGGCTTTCTCGATCTCAGCCGCGACGCGACTTTTTACTATGTGGCGCTGGCGGTCCTGCTGGCGACGCTGGCGGCAATGCGCGCCTTGCTCAACGCGCCGCTTGGCCGGGCCCTGCAGGGCATTCGCGACAACGAAACGCGCATGGAGGCGATCGGCTTTCCCACCTATCGCCTAAAACTGCTCGTCTTCGTCATCGCCGGCGCGGCGGCCGGCCTTGGTGGCGGGCTTTTGGCCAGCCTCAACGGGCTGGTCGGGCCCAACCTGCTGCATTGGACCGAGTCCGGACTGCTGATGATCATGGTGATCCTGGGCGGCTCTGGCCGGCTGCTCGGCGGCGTGGTCGGCGCCGTCGTGCTGCTCGGCGCCGAAGAGGCGATCGCCGAGCACACGATCCATTGGCCGCTTGGCATCGGCGTGATGCTTCTCGTCGTGGTGCTGTTCGCACCCGAGGGACTCGCGGGCCTGGCGCGGCGATGGCGCGCCACCTCATGACCTCGTCCGTGTTGCGTGTCAGAGGCTTGCAGAGGCGCTTCGGCGGCGTCCTCGCGGTCGACGATGTCAGCCTGGACCTCGCCGAGGGCGAGCTGCACGCGGTCATCGGCCCGAACGGCGCCGGCAAAACAACGCTGATCCATCTTCTGTCGGGCGCGCTCAGGCCCAGCGCCGGCACGGTCGTGCTCGACGGCCGCGACATCACCGGGTTGGCCATGCACCGGCGGGTCCGGCTTGGATTGGCGCGCTCCTACCAGATCACCAGCGTGTTCCCGAACTTCACGGTGCTGGAGAACCTGGCGCTCGCACTCCAGGGTGCCGGCCGCCCGGATGACCAGGATCTCGCCCACGCCGAACTCGGCGGCGTCGGACTCGGCAACCGCGCCGATCAGCTCGCCGGCGCGCTGGCGCATGGCGAGCGCCGCCAGCTCGAGCTCGGCTTGGCGCTGGCAACCGGTGCCAGGATCCTGCTGCTCGATGAGCCGATGGCGGGGATGGGACCCGAGGAAGCGGCGCGCATCCTCGGCTTGCTCGAAGCGCTCAAACGCCGGCGGACCATTCTGCTGGTCGAGCATGACATGGACGCCGTGTTCCGCCTCGCCGACCGGATCTCGACTCTCGTCTACGGGCGCGTCATCGCCAGTGGCGCGCCCGATGAGATTCGTCGCCATCCGGAGGTGCGCCGGGCTTATCTCGGCGAGGCGGGACCGGCATGACCCCGTTGCTCGAGGTCGTCGGCATTCAGGCCGGCTACGATGCCCTCCCCGTCCTGTTCGGCGTCGACCTCGCGATCGAGCCGGGCGAGGCGGCCACACTGCTCGGCCGCAACGGCATGGGCAAGACCACGACGGTGCGCTGCATCGTCGGGCTATTGAAGCCGACCTCCGGCATGATCCGCTTCGAGGGCCGACGCATCGACGGATGGACGGCGGACCGCATCGGCCGTGCCGGCATCGCGCTCGTTCCCGAAGGCCGGCGGATCTTCCCCAATCTCAGCGTGCGCGAGAACCTGATCGCCTTCGCCGCCAACCGTGGCGCCGTCACGCCGTGGACGCTCGAGCGCGTCTACTCCCTGTTTCCGGGCCTGGCAGAGCGCACCGATAACATGGGCTCGCAGCTTTCCGGCGGCGAGCAGCAGATGCTGGCCATCGGCCGCGCTCTGATGACCAACCCCAAGCTCCTCATCCTCGATGAGGCGACGGAAGGCCTGGCGCCGCTGCTGCGCGAAGAGATCTGGCGCGTGCTCGCCGAGCTACGGCGCAGCGGGCTCGCCATCCTGGCGATCGACAAGCACGTCGACCGTCTGGTGAAGCTCTGCGAGCACCACACCATCCTGGAGCGCGGGCGGGTCGCCTGGGCCGGCGCCTCGACTGAACTTGCCGCCAACCGCGACCGCTGGGAGCGCTATGTCGGCGTCTGAGCGAGCGTTACGGCATCACGCCTTCCACGACATAGATCCGGAAAGTCGCATACTTGTCGCCCGTCGCCTTGGCCTCCTTGTAGGCGGCGGAATTGAAGGCAGCTTCGGCTTTATCCAGATTGTCGAAGGCCATGATCGCGATGCGCTTGGGCGGCTCGCCGTAGAACGAAACGGACTTGCCGCCGCCAGAAATGGCGCGTCGCGGATCGCCTTGGACGCGTCGGCGACATACTCCTTCGCAAACAGCTCCGGGCTCTTCACATCGATTTCCCCGACCACAAAAGCCGGCGGCTTGGCTTGCGCATGAAGCGCCTGAACGGCGGCAGCACCTGCTGCAATGCCAGCCATCACGGAAACCAGGACAACGAAGCGCGTCTTCATGTCTTCCCTCTCTCGGAACGGGGTCATCGCGGCACGTCGCCTTGCAACATGACGCGATAGAGATAGCGCACCTGGTCCATGTCGTAGTCGCCGTTGGCCTTGTGCAGCAGGCAGCGATTGTCCCACATCACGAAGTCGCCCGGCTTCCAGGCATGGCGGTACTGGAAGCGCTCCTCAGTGCCGTGCGCGAGCAGCTCGTCGAGCAGCGGCAGGGCCTCCTTGTGGTCGAGGCCTAAAATGCCTTCGATGCGGATCGGGTTGAGGTAGATCGAGTGGGCGCCGCTCTCCGGATGGGTGCGCACCAGGGGATGCAGCACGGCATTGGGCACGCGCTCCTTGTCGCTCTCGTTCAGCCCCATCAGCTTTCGTGCGCTGTGGCTGCTCTGATAGACGTGGATGCCCATCAGCGGCGCGAGGCGCTCTTTGGTGGCCGACGGCAGGGCGGCATAGGCCGCGGCCATGTTGGCATACTGGGTGTCGCCGCCCTGATCGGGCAGGCGCACGGCATGCAGCACCGTCGCCTTGGGCGGGCGCACGGCGTTCGAATGATCGGTATGCCAGCCGTCGCCGGGAATGTAGCGACGCCCGTCGGGGAAGCGATCCTGGTTGGAGACGTAGTGGATCTGCGGGCAGTCCGCGATCGAGAATTTCGTGTTCTGCTGCGGGAAGATCGCGCCGAACAGGCCGACGGCCTCGACGACCTGCGGCGGCGTCAGCGCCTGGTCGCGGACCACCAACACGCTGCGCTCGACGAAAGCGCGATTCATCGCGGCACGATCGAACTCGGAAACCGGCTGCGTGAGGTCGATCCCCAGCACCTCGGCGCCCGTGTGCGAACTCAAAGGCCTGATCTGCACGGCCCACCCTACGTCGCTTGTCCGCCGAGCGTGGCACGGCTTGGCGCAGGCGACAACTAAGCATCTCCCGCGATGACGTCACGCTGCTCGGCGAAAGCCTGTCGGACCCAGTCGATCGCGGCGCGCACGCAAGGGGCGCGGCGCAGATCGCGGTGAACGACCATCCAGTAGGTCGCGTCGAGCTCGGGGATTGGCGCGCCGAGCCGCTCCAGGCCGGGATGGGCGTCGCCGACATAGCACGGCAGCACGCCGCGTCCGGTTCCGGCGCGGATGGCTTCCGCATGCATCAGCAGTGATGGCGCGCGCAGCACCACGGTGCCGTTCGTCTCGTCGACCTGTCGCTGCACCCAGCGCGCGGGCTCGTGCGACTTGCCGCGAGACTGCTCCTCGCTGTAGGCCACCCAGGCGTCGGCGTCCTCGCCGCGGCGCCGGTAGAGGGCGACGGCGAAGGTGCCGAGCTTGGCGACGTAGTAGTTGCCGCTCTTGGGTGGCTGGTGGCGCAACGCCAGATCGGCCTCGCGCCGCACGAGGTTCGCCGGCTGAAGCGTCTGCAGCAATTCAAGGGTGATGCCGGCGGGCAGCGGCGCCGTCGTCGCCCCTGACAGGCAACGGGCCAGGAAACCCGCCGCACATTCGCCGGCCGATACGCGAACGGTGCCGTTCAACGCGGGGGACGCCGCCGCGCGCCGCCGCTCCAGTGTCAACATGGCAAGCTCTGCCCTCTCCGCCGCCGGGACCAGGCGCTCGCCCGCGGCATTGAGGTGCGCCCCTTCGGGCAGACGGTCGAACAGGGTCGGTCCGCCAAACGTGATCTCGAACTCGGCCAGGCGGCGGGCGACGGTCGGCTGGCTGAGCCCAAGCGCGCGTCCCGCGGCGCGCAACGAGCCGTGCCGGGCAACGGCGAGGAACACGCGGACACTATCCCAGTCCATGGCCTTGCTCTTGGAAGATGGACGAGCAGCCATTGCGCGATCCTTCCGGCTTCGATCAGTCGTACCATGGGGGCTGATGCCACGAAAACGTTTCAGTGATCTCCAATATCGAGGATCACCGCCACAAATTCGTGGCCCTACACTGGCGGGGCGATTGGAGCCGATGGAGGACAGGATGCCGACCATCATCGATGTCAACGCAGAAGCCGCCAAGCTCACGATGTTTCGCGGAAAAACGCCGAAAACCACGCGCGCGGAGCGCAAGGGGAGCACGGCCGATCTGGCCCGCTACCGCGACGGGCTGCTCCTTCTCGGCAAGTCCGCCGGCAAGGGCCACTGGGAGACCCATCCCTCGGACGAGCTGGTCTGGGTCCTCGAGGGAAGTACGATCCTCGACATCGTCGAAGACGACGGCCCGAGGTCCTACACGATCGGCGCGGGCATGCTGGTCATCGTTCCGCCGGGCATATGGCATCGTTTTCACTCAGCCGATGGTGCCACGACCATGAGCGTGGTCGTGCCCGGCGAGAACATCGATCTCGACGTCGACGATCCCCGGCAGGTCGAGCGCGCGCCGGCGCGAGGGAGGTCGCCATGACCATGAGCAAAGGCGTCGTTGTGCCGCCAGGCGGCGGCAAGCATCTCGAGGAAGCGTCGGGCCAGGTCGTGTCCATGAAGCTGTTCGGTCGCGAGACCGGCCAGAGCGTGACCCTGTTCGAGCAGACGGTGCCGGCCGGCTCCAAGAACAGCTGGCTCCATCTGCATCGTGACAGCGACGAGATCGCCTGGGTGCTCGAGGGCGAGTTTACCTTCAAGATCGGCGAGACGGTGACGACCGGCGGGCCGGGCACCTGCGCCTTCCTGCCACGCAACGTGCCGCACGCCTGGAAAAACAGCAGCACCCAACCGGGCCGGGTCGTGTTCCTCTATGCCCCGGCCGGCGCCGGCCGCTTCGTCGAGGGGATGCTCGAGCGGCCGGCCGACGGCGATCTCAAGGAGCGGCTGCAGGAGTCCGGCTGGGAAGTGCTCGGGCCCAATCCGCTCTAAGCCAGGATCTCGCCGACGGTCGTTACCTTGGCGTATTCGCCGTCGAGCAGCGCCAGAGTCAGCTGATGCACGTCCTCGGCGGGCCACAGCCGGCCCGTCAGGTCGCGCTTGTCGCACGACCAGCAGGCATCGGCCGGCAGGCGCACGCTGAACCCGAGATTGGCGGCGTTGCGCACCGTCGCCTCGACGGAGTTGGCGAGCAGCACGCCACAGATGACCAGCGGCGGCCGTCCCAGGGTCTCCAGCCGGGCGACAAGATCGGTGCCGATGAAGGCGCTGTGCACTTTCTTGGCGACCACCGTCTCGCCAGGCAACGGCGCGGTCAGCGGCAGGAAGTCATTGCCCTCCTGCCCCGGCCGGAACGGAGACTCGGGCGAGGTCGAATCGTGCTTTACATGGACGATCGGCAGCTCACGCGCGCGCCATGTCGTGAGAAGCCGTGCGATGTTCTTCTCGGCGTCCGGATTGTTACGCGGCCCCCACTTGGGATGGTTCATCGCCTTCTGCTGGTCGATCAGGATCAGGACACCGGCGATCATGCTCTCCCCTCCGGCTCAGGACCGGCCGACATCGCCGCAAAAGCGATTGCCGATGCCGCGCCAAACTCGCAGACTGCGCGGAGCGGCCGGCCAGCGGTATTCGCTTCCACTGAAAGTTCATTACCACGTCCTAATCGTGCCCCTGCGGGCCTTCTCAGGACGAGACCGGGTTCGGCCCGCTATCGGTTCCCTGCAGCCAAGGAGGATCGTCATGGCCACGTGGACTCCCGACCAGAGTTTCTATCCTTCGCCCCGCATGGCGATGAAGGCCGCGCCGGAGACGCTAGCCTACGTCGCCGCCTTCGATCCGGACCGCAAGGTGCCGGACGCGATCGCCGTGGTCGACGTCGATCCCGGCTCGAGCAGCTATTCGAAGATCGTCGGCACCACGGAAATGCCCAACACCGGCGACGAGCTGCATCACTTCGGCTGGAACGCCTGCTCGTCCTGCCTGTGCCCGAACGCGCCGCATCCCCACGTCGAGCGCCGCTACCTCGTGGTGCCGGGCCTGCGCTCCTCGCGCATCCATATCCTCGACACCAAGCCCGATCCGCGCAAACCATCGATCGTCAAGGTGATCGAGCCGGCCGAGGTGGCCGAGCGCGCCGGCTACACGCGGCCGCACACCGTTCATTGCGGCCCCGAGGGCATCTATGTCGCCGCCCTCGGCAACCGCGAAGGCAAGGGGCCGGGCGGCATCTTCATGATGGACCACGAGAGCTTCGACGTGCGTGGCCAGTGGGAGATGGATCGCGGGCCGCAGCATTTCGCCTACGATGCCTGGTGGCACCTCGGCCACGACACCATGGTCACCAGCGAATGGGGCACGCCCGACACGTTCGAGGGCGGGCTGATCCCCGAGGTGTTGCTCGGTGCCAAGTACGGCAGGCGCCTGCATTTCTGGGACCTGCACAAGCGCAAGCACCTGCAGACCATCGATTTCGGCGACAAGTACCAGCTCGTCTTCGAGCTGCGGCCGGCCCACGATCCGACCAAGGCCTACGGTTTCGTCAACTGCGTCATCAGCCTGGAAAACCTGTCGTCGTCGATCTGGACCTGGTACCGCGACGGCGACAAATGGGCCGTCAAGAAGGTGATCGAGATCCCGGCCGAGCCGGCGAGCGAGGACGACCTGCCGCCGCTGCTCAAGGGCTTCAAGGCCTGCCCGCCGCTGGTCACCGACATCGACCTGTCGATGGACGACAAGGTCCTCTACGTCGCCTGCTGGGGCACCGGCGACCTGCAGCAATACGACGTCTCCGATCCGATGAACCCCAAGCTCACCGGCAAGGTGCGGATCGGCGGCATCGTTTCGCGGGCGGCGCATCCCGCCGGCAACGGGCCGCTGAGCGGTGGCCCGCAGATGGTCGAGATCAGCCGGGACGGCAAGCGCGTCTACTTCACCAACTCGCTCTACGGCGCCATCGATCCGCAATTCTATCCGGACGGCATCGAGGGCTGGATGGTCAAGCTCGACGCAGCGCCCTCCGGCGGCATCGCCTTCGACCCGAAATTCTTCGTCAAATGGCCGAAGTCGCACCGCCCACACCAGGTGCGCCTCGAGGGCGGCGACTGCTCGTCGGATTCGTACTGCTATCCGTGATCGCGCCGCGTCCCGTGCCCCGGGAAGGCGATGAATGACACCGGTGAATGACGCCTGGCCCTGGCTCGCGCTCGCCGGGCTTGGCGCCTTTCACGGCCTCAACCCGGCAATGGGCTGGCTCTTCGCCGTGGCGCTCGGCCTGCATCGGCAGGATCGTCGCGTGGTCTGGCTGTCGCTGCTGCCAATCGCCCTGGGACACGCGCTGTCGGTCGCCCTTGTCGCCGGCGTGTTCGTGTGGGCCGGCGTCATGATGCAGCCGCACGCCGTGCGGCTCGTGGCCGGACTCGTTCTCATCGCCTGGGCACTCTGGCATTGGCGCTACGGGTCGCGGCATCGCGTGCGCATCGGCATGCAGACCGGCATGGCCGGCCTCTGCCTGTGGTCGTTCCTGATGGCCACCGCACACGGCGCCGGCCTCATGCTGTGGCCCGTGCTGATGCCGCTGTGCTTTCCCGGGGGTGTCGCCACGAGCGCAGGCGAGCCGTTCAGGCTGGCTTTGCTGGGTCTTGGCGTGCACACGTTGGCGATGCTGACGGTGACCACGGCGATCGCCGTCACGGTCTACGAGTGGGTCGGGCTCGCGATCCTGCGCAGCGCCTGGTTCAACCTGGACCTCATCTGGATGGCAGCGCTGATCGCGACCGGTATGTGGCTGCTGGTGGGGTGAGCATCTGCACCCTTGCAGGTCAGCTCGGATGGCCACTCAGCGGCAGCGGCGAGCCATCGAAGCCCGCGAGCGGCAGGCCGAGGAAGCGCGAGATGGTCGGCGCGATGTCGACGAGGCTGGTCGCCTGCTGCAGCGTTCCCGCCGATTGCCCGTCATTGATCATCAGGAACGGCCGCGTCTCGTCCGGCCCCAGGCCGCCATGCTGGCCGCAGCCGATCGGCACGGGCTTGCCTTCCTTCACCATCCAGCGCCGGCCGGGCACGCCGTAGGGATTGGCTTCGCCCTGGCGTCCCATGTCAACGGCGGCAACGACGCCGTCCGCGGTGAAGCCCTTTGCCGCAAGGTCGTCGCCGACCAAGACGTCGGCGGCCCATGGCGCGTGGCGAATCTCCTCGACGACGCCCAGCACACGGCTGCGCCCGCGGTCGGTCGCATAGAGCAGCGCCGCGGTGCCCTGCCCCGCCACCGCCGCGTCGCCCGCGTCCAGAAGCTCCTTCAGGCCGTGCGCGGCCAGCCAGTCTTCTAGGTCGATGCTGTCGCCGATCGTCTCGTGGCCGTGGTCGGAGCCGACCAGCAGCAGGATCTCCTCGCCCTCGCCGCGCAGCCGCTCGACCGTGCGATGGACCTCGGCGACGCAACGATCGGCCTGGCGCAGCACGTCGGTATGCGCGGGCGAGCCCAGCGGCACCTCGTGCAGCGTGTGGTCGGGATCGCAGATCCAGATGAAAGCCACTGCCGGCTTGGCGTCTAAAAGCACCTCGGCGCAGAAGCGCTGGGTCATCGCCCAGTCGCCGGCGGAATCGTGACTGACCTCCAGGGCGCCGATGCTCTTGCCGCCGGGCGCGAACGAGCCCGCGCGGTGATGGATGTGGCCGAAATGCTCGGGGTCGAGGAAGTAGGCCGCCCCCGGCGAGACGTTCGAGAAGGCGATGAAGCCGCCCGCCTTGGCGACGCGCTCGGCGATCGAGGGCACCAGCAGCGTGCCGCCGGTGGCGCGGCGCATGTGGGTGCGGAAGTCGGGTGCGCCGACGTCGCGCACGACGATCCTGCCATCCTCCATGAGGCCCATGCGGTTGCCGTGCAGGCCGTGGCGCGCCGGCAGGCAGCCGGTCGCGATCGAGGCGGCCGACACGCGCGTGACCGACGGGAACACCGCATTGTGCTCGCCGCACCACAGGCTTTTGCCGCGCAACGCAGCGAGGAACGGCGTCGTCTCGGGCCGTACCCAGTCGCGGCCGAGACCATCGCAACACAAAAATACCGCCCGCCGAGACCCTGCCATGCACCGTCCCTCTTGCACTTGCCGGCCGATGGTAGTCGACTTCGCTCAATAACTCAGGAGGAAACGATGCAGTTCGGATATTTCACCATGCCGTCGCATCCACCCGAGAGGCCGCTCAAGGACGGGCACGAGTGGGACCTGCAGGTCATCCGCTGGCTCGACGAGCTGGGCTTCGCCGAATGCTGGATCGGCGAGCATCACACCGCCCCCTGGGAGCCGCATCCCTCGCCCGACCTGCTGGTCGCGCAAGGCCTGTTGCAGACCAAGAACATCCGGCTCGGCCCCGGCGGCTTCCTGCTGCCCTATCACCATCCCGCCGAGCTCGCCAACCGCGTCGCCATCCTCGACCACATCTCGGGCGGCCGGCTCAATTTCGGCGTGGCGGCGTCGGGCCTGCCCAGCGACTGGGCGATGTTCAACGTCGATGGCATGTCGGGCGTCAATCGCGACATGACGCGCGAGGCGCTGGAGATCATCCTGAAGCTGTGGAGCTCGCCCGAGCCGTTCGACTACAAGGGCAAGTTCTGGCACGTCACCAAGCCCGACACGATGTTCGGCTTCCTCAAGCCGCATCTCAAGCCGTTGCAGAGCCCGCATCCGCCGATCGGCGTCGCCGGCCTGTCAAAGGGCTCCGACACGCTGAAGCTCGCAGGTGAAAAAGGCTTCCTGCCGATGAGCCTCAACCTCAGCCCGTCCTATGTCGCCAGCCATTGGGAGGCCGTCGAGATCGGCGCCGCCAAGGCCGGCCGCACGCCCGACCGCGGCGACTGGCGCATGTTTCGCGAGGTGTTCGTCGCCGACACCGACGAGGAGGCGTTCAGGCTGTCGGCCGGCTCCTACATGGGCCGCATGATGCGCGAGTATTTCCTGCCATTGCTCGGCCAGTTCGGCTTCCTCGAATACCTCAAGCACGATCCGAACGTGCCCGATTCCGACGTCACGCCGGAATATTGCGCCAGACACAACTGGATCATCGGCTCGCCCAGGACCGTCATCGAGAAGATCGAGAAGATCTACGACGAGGTCGGCGGGTTCGGCCAGTTGCTGGTGTTCGGTTTCGACTATGCCGACAACCCCAAGGCATGGCACCATTCACTCGAGCTGTTGTCGAAAGAGGTGATGCCCAAGGTGCAGCATCTCAAGCCAAGCAAGGCCAAATTGGCGGCCGAATAGGCTTTTGGCGCCGCCGCAGCCGTTCAGCCTCCCGCCTCCGCGTTGGGGTCCTTCAACGCGGCAATAGGCGGGCTTTGTCCGTGCCGGCGCGGTGGATGGATGACACTACAGGCGACGGACTTCGAGGGACTGCTGTCACTCACAGGTCTGTGGTGTACAAACTGTTCCGTGTCGTAGATGCCGGCTGTTGCCACCCCCGGGAGCGAACATGAACGATCAGGCTTCGCCTACTGCTACTGCCAACGTGTCGAGCGTTTCGGCAGCACCTGTCCAACAGTCCACGGGACTGGTCGATCGAATCCTGAGTCGCTTCACTCAGTCTCAAACTCCTTTCGAAATCGTCTTTCCGGACGGTCGTCGCAAAAGCTTCGGTGACGGGCCGCCGAGTTTCACCCTGACGTTGCGCAACCGCCAGGCCCTGCGTGCCTTCGCCAGCATGGACGAAGGGCGGGTCGGCGACGCCTATGTCGCGGGGCATGTCGATATCGAAGGCGACATGCTGCGCCCCTTCGAGGTCCGCCGGTCGATGGGCGATCGGCATTATGCCGTCACCTTGTGGCGTTTCCTGCAACCTCTGCTGTTCGGCCAGGTGCGGACGAATCGGAAGGCGATATCGGATCACTACGACATCGATTCGCAGTTCTTCCTGAGCTTCCTCGACCGCGACCATCCGATGTACACGCAGGGCATCTACAGCGGACCCGAAGACACGCTGAGCGCCGCCACCGTCAGGAAGTTCGACTATTGCTACGAGAAGCTTGGCCTGAAGCCCGGCGACCGTATCCTCGAGATCGGTCCAGGCTGGGGCGCGTGGTTCACCTATGCCTCGCAGCGCGGCGTCAAGTGCACCGGTCTGACCATCTCCAAAGAGTCGAAGGCGTATCTCGAGCGCCGCGCGGCCGAGCTGGGACATGACTGGTCGATCGTCGACTGCGACTTCCTGGCTTACGAGGCCACGGAAAAATACGATGCCGTCGTGATCATGGGGGTGATCGAGCACCTGCCGCAGTACGGCGCCGTTCTGCGCAAGTTCGCTTCGCTCCTGAAGCCGGGCGGCCGGGTCTTCCTCGATGGCAGCGCCTGCACGAAGAAATACGAGCTGTCGAGTTTCATGGTCAAGTACATCTACGGCGGGAACCATTCCTTTCTGGTCCTGCACGACTTTCTCGAACAAATGGCCCGCACCCCTCTGCGCGTGCGCGAAATGCACGACGATCGTTTCAGCTACTTCCTCACCTTCCAGCAGTGGGCGAAAAATTTCGATCAGAACCGCCAGGAGGTGATCGCGCGTTTCGGCGAATTCAACTATCGCCGTTTCCGGCTCTATCTATGGGGCGCCGCGTACGAGTTCCTCAGCGGCAGTCTCGACTGCTATCGCATGATCATCGAATTGCCGGTGTTTCCGGGAGAGGATTGAGGGGGGCGCACGTAAGCGTCCGTGACGCTCAGATTCCGAGGAACGTCCAGTCGATCGCGTCGACGATCAGGTCGCGAAATGCATTGAGATTCCCGATCGGACTGCGCAGTTCCGTCACTGGAACGTTGGTGATGGATGGCATCAGCAGGACGAAATCACGTCCGGCAACCTGGACGACGGGCATCAGTCGGCTGTTTGGTGGTCCAAATAGCGCCTTCGCCGCAAGAAACGCGATGATGCGATCGCTGCCGAAGGCCAAGATATCTGCCTGAAGGAGAACGACGTACGGAAAAGATCGGCGGGCGCGGACAAGCGGGTTTGGGAAGACGTCAAGCTGCATCGTCGCGTTCGGCGAGGTAGTCGCGCAGCATCTCTGCCGGGGAGCCGTGCTTATCGATGTAGGCGTTATAAGCAGCCATATCCTTCTCGATCTCGGCGCGGACCTTCTCTACGAGGCGTGCCTTAAGCGCCTGCACCAACGCCTCTTCCGCCACCTGAGAGGCATTGATACCCTCGGCCTTCGCCTTGGCATACAGGTCGGAATTCAAGGTCAGGCTGACGGTTCTCTTCTTTGCATTTTGGTCAAACACTGGCTTCCGCATTTGCGCCGCCTATGTACGGGTCAGAAACACGGGCCTTTAACATGTGTCCAGGGCACTGCACAGTCAAGCCCTGGCAGCTCGGAAGGCACGTTGCTCGCGGGCCGATGAGACCAGTGTGTGCGGAAAGTCACCTACCGCCGGAACGCTGCCCTGTAGTCCTTGTTGCAGCAGCCACAACACGTGACCCGACATGCCCGCCAGCCTCCGCACCCTGATCGAACGCGCCGACCGCTTCGTGCGCTCCATCGAGAACGCCCGGCGCGAGCCCGATCGCTGGGAGGGCCTGTGCACTCGCCAGGCGTTGGCCGACATCGCGGCTGGACGGACCGAACAGGCCGAAGCGCGGCTGGCCCTGGCCAAGACGCCGCCGGTCGTGCGTGTCAGCCCTGATCCACCGCACATGCCGGTCGATTGCCGCCAGCCGACGGCCGCCGAATTGCGCCAGGAGCTCGACCGGATCAGGGCGCAGGCTGTCACTGGCTAGTCCGCGAGGGCGACCCCGAGGCGACGATGCTTCGAGGTCGCCGGCTCGCCTCAGCCGGCCGGCTGAGCCACCTTGCCCGCCGCGGCGGCGGCCGTCTGCTGCAGATGCGCGACCAGCGCATCGTCGAGCTTGAGGCGAGCGGCCAGCATCGCGAGGTAGCCGCGCTCGGCGGCGTTGTCGACGTCGATGGCCAGCAGCGAGGCGATGTAGATCTCGGCCGCCTCCTCCGGCGTTTCGGCGGCGCCCGCCACGGCGTCGATGTCGAGCTTGGCGCGCAGTTCGTCCATCACGAAGGCCTTGTCGTCGGCGGCAAGCGGCAGCTTGTCCATCTCGGCGAAGATGCGCGCCTGCTCCTGGGCGTCGACATGGCCGTCGGACTTGGCGGCCGCGATCATGGCGCGCAGCAGATGGCGCGCGAGCTTCTGCTGGCCGCGCTCACTCGACGGATTGAACGGCGTCCCGCTGGGCGCCGGCAGCATGGGGACGCTCGGCTGCGCCGGCGGTGCGGCGGGTACTTCCTTGCCGGCCTGCCAATCGCGATAGGCCTTGTAGGCCAGCGCGCCC
Organism: uncultured Alphaproteobacteria bacterium; assembly: GCA_963809025.1. Classification (GTDB taxonomy): domain Bacteria; phylum Pseudomonadota; class Alphaproteobacteria; order Reyranellales; family Reyranellaceae; genus Reyranella. The sequence continues at coordinate 98,181 of CAWEIE010000001.1, forward strand.
ACGGCGGCCATGCCGCCGAGCTTCAGCGCCTCGCCACCGAATTCGCGGCCTGTCTTGGTGCCTAGAAGGATCGCGGCGAGGCCGCCGGCCAACGCACCACCGCCTGCCCCTTTAATGAACTCGCCGGCACCTTTGCCGTCCTGACCGCCAAGAAACTGATCCAACAAACGCTTTGCGTCGAACATCCGCCTCGCCTTTCCTGTCTGCTGTGGGAACGGCGATACAGTTGATGTGCGATTGTGGCGAAAGACGGCGCGCCCGGCTGTCAGGATTGTCGCGACGACAGGATCGCCGCGGCGGCGAAACCGGCCGCGGCGAGCAGCATGATCGCGGCGAGGCCCCACAGCACAGGCGTGTAGCCGCCGAAGGCGGCCCAGGCGAGCGAGGCGATCACCGGCCCCGCGGCGCGCATGAGATTGGTCGGCATGGTGAGCGCGCCGGAGACGACGCCGTAGCCTTCCGGGCCGATGAACTCCGGCACCGCCATGCCGCGCAGGATGGTGATCAAGCCGTTGGCGACGCCGTAGACGATGGCAAACAGGATCAGGCCATAGACGTCGCTGATGCCGACGGCGAGCATCGCCATGGCGATGGGAAAGGCGAAGTAAATGCCGGCGCCGAGCTGGATGGTCGTGATGTGGCGCTGGCCGACCATCAGCAGCACACGGCCCACCACCTGCATGGGGCCGATCAGGGCGATGATGGCCATCACCACGCCGATCGGCACGCCGCGATCGTCGAGCAACGGGATCAAATGGAAGCTCATCGCCGAGAAGGCGAGCCCGTAACCGGCGAAGGCGACCACCAGTCCCCAGAAGGCGGGCACGCGAATCGCCGCGGCAAGCGGGCTTTTCTTCGCCGTGCCGTCGGCCGACGGCTTGGCCTCGCCGATCGGCACCGGCTTCTCCTGCGGGCCGGGAATGAACAGCCGATGGATCAAGGCCACGAGCACGTTGATGGCGGCCAACACCTCCAGGCTCGGCCGCCAGCCGATGCGCTCGATCAGGAACTGCGTGAAGGGAATGCCGAAGGTGCTGGCCAGGCCGCCGAGGAACGTCATCAGCAGGATCGCCTGCTTGTAGCGCGGCCCGTAGACCCGGGTGATGACGGCGAAGGCCGGCTCATAGAGGACCACGGCCTGGCTGGCGCCGAGCCCGATCCACATGGCGTAGAACAGCGGCAGCGAATCGATTCGCGACCACACCAGCATGAGCGCAGCAGCGAGCAACGAGCCGCCGGTCATCAGCATGCGGCCATGCCCGCGATCGATCCAGGCGCCGACGGGGATCGAGCACAGTCCCGCCACCATCAGGCCGGCCGACAGTGCGCCGAACATGCCGCTGCGCGACCAGCCCAGCTCCTGCGTCATCGGCACGACGAACAAGGGGAAGGTGTAATAGACCAGGCCCCAGGAGATGAGCTGGCCCAGCGAGAGCATCCACAGGATGGTCGACGGGCGCTTTCGCCACGCCATCTCCGTCCCGCCCTTGGCCATAATACGCTGCCCTCGCTTTCTTGCCGAAGCTCATTGCCGGGAGCGCGCCACTCCAGTGGCGCTCATGGACTGTGTGATCCACGAAGACGCGCCACTTACGGCGGAGTTTACTCCGCCTCTAGTGGCGCGCTCCCGGCAAAGAATCATGTTACAGGATGATGACGAGGAGCATAGCCGCATGAACGAGACCAGGCGCGTCAATCTCGCGCTGCAAGGCGGCGGCTCGCACGGCGCCTTCACCTGGGGCGTGCTCGATGCGCTGCTCGAGGACGAGCGGCTGATGGTCGAGGCGGTGAGCGGCACCAGCGCCGGCGCCATGAACGCCGCCATCCTGCTGCAGGGCTGGACCGTCGGCGGCCGCGCCGGCGCGCGCACCGCCTTGCGCGCCTTCTGGAGCGAGCTCGGCACGATGTCGATCGCGAGCCCCATCCAGCGCACGCCGCTCGACCGCCTGCAGGGCAACTGGAACCTCGACGATTCGCCGGGCGCGCTGTGGGCCGACCTGATCCAGCGCACGCTGACGCCCTGGCAGCGCAACCCGCTGAAGTTCGATCCGCTGCGCGAGCTGCTGCGCCGGCATTTCGACGAGAAGGCGGTCCGCGCCTGCCGCGAGATCAAGGCGTTCATCGCCGCGACCAACGTACAGACCGGCAAGGCGCGCATCTTCACGCGCGAGGAACTGTCGGTCGACGCCCTGCTCGCCTCGGCCTGCCTGCCCAACGTCCACGACGCGGTGGTGATCGACGGCGTGCCCTACTGGGACGGCGGCTTTCGCGGCAATCCGCCGATCTGGCCGTTCATCTACGAAAGCGACAGCCGCGATGTCGTGATCGTCGAGGTCGACCCGCCCGCGCGCCAGGGCGTGCCGCGCTCCAACGCCGAAATCGCCGACCGGCTGAACGAGATCACCTTCGGCGGCGCGCTGATGTCGGAGATGCGCGCCATCGCCTTCGTCCAGGACCTCATCGACCAGGGCGCTGTCACCGGGGAGTTCAGCCAGCGCTTGAAGCGACTGTTCATCCATTCGATCGCCGATCCCGCGTCGCTGGCGCCGCTCGGCTCGGTCAGCAAGTTCAACATCGAGCCGGCCTTCCTCGAATACCTGTTTGGGTTGGGTCGCCAGGCCGCAACCTCATGGCTGGACAAGACGTTCGACGCGGTCGGTGTGGAAAGCAGCATCGACATTCGCGCGCGATTTCTGTGAAGTGGCGACATGCGTATCGGCATCGATCTCGGGGGCACGAAAATCGAGGGCATCGTCCTCGACGACAGCGGCAAGGAACGCGCCCGCGTGCGTGTAGCGACGCCTCAGGGCAGCTACGAAGCGACCGTCGACGGCATGGCCGCCGTGGTGCGCGAGCTCGAGGCCAAGGTGGGCGCGCGCTGCCGCGTCGGCGTCGGCCATCCCGGCGCCATCTCGCCCGCCACCGGCCTGATCAAGAACGCCAACTCCACGCAGTTGAACGGCCATCCGCTCGATCGCGACCTCAAGCGCCTGCTGGAGCGCGACGAGGTGCGGTTGTCGAACGACGCCAACTGCTTTGCCGTCTCCGAGGCGGCCGACGGCGCGGGCCGCGGCTGGCCGGTCGTGTTCGGAGTCATCCTCGGCACCGGCGTGGGCGGCGGTATCGTGATCGAGGGCAAGCCGCTGGTCGGCAGCCAGGCGATCGGCGGCGAATGGGGGCACAATGCCTTGCCGCTGCCGCGCGACGATGAGCGGCCCGGCCCACAGTGCTATTGCGGCCGCTGCGGCTGCGTCGAGGCGTGGCTGAGCGGGCCCGCCTTCCAGCGCCAGTTCCTCGACAAGACGGGACGCAAGCTGCGCGCCACCGAGATCGCCGAGGCCGCCACGGCGGGCGATCGCGAAGCGGCCGAGAGCCTCGAGATCTACTGCGACCGGCTGGCGCGGGCGTTGGCCAACGTCGTCAACCTGATCGATCCGCACGTCATCGTGCTGGGCGGCGGGCTGTCGAAGATGGACGCGCTCTATCGGCGCGTGCCCGAGCTGTGGCGCAACTACATCTTCTCCGAGCCCGACCGCATCGCCACGAAGCTGCAGCCACCCCTGCACGGCGATTCGAGCGGCGTGCGCGGCGCGGCGTGGCTGTGGCCGGCTTAGTATGGGAGCGCGGGCCTCCGGCCCGCTCTTGTCATGCTCTTCCGGACCGCGCGCGTCTCGCGCGCTTCATGAGCGCGCGGGACGCGCGCGGTCCGGAAGAGCATGAGCGGGCCGGAGGCCCGCGCTCCCATCACCGAAACGGCGGCTCGTCGAAGCTGCGGAGCTTGCGCGAGTGGAGCGAGTGGAGCTCACTGCGCAGCAGGTCGATGGTCTCCAGACCGATATGCAGGTGCTCGCCGACGGCGCGCTGGTAGAAGCGCGTGGCCGCGCCCGGCAGCTTGATCTCGCCGTGCAATGGCTTGTCGGAGATGCAGAGCAACACGCCGTAGGGCACGCGCAGGCGGTAGCCTTGCGTCGCCAGCGTGGCACTCTCCATGTCGACGGCGATGGCGCGGGCGTGGTTGATGCGCCGGCGCTCCTGGGTCCAGCGCAGTTCCCAGTTGCGGTCGTCGTAGCTCACCACTGTGCCGGTGCGCAGCCGCCGCTTCAGCGCCTCGCCCTTCTCGCCCGTCACCTGCTCGGCCGCCTGCTGCAAAGCGACCTGGACCTCGGCCAGCGCCGGCACCGGCACCTCCGGCGGCAGAAGCTCGTCGAGAATGCGATCGCGCCGCATGTAGGCGTGGGCCAGCACATAGTCGCCAATGGTCTGCGACTGCCTGAGCCCGCCGCAATGGCCGATCATCAGCCAGCAATGCGGGCGCAGCACGGCGAGATGGTCGGTGGCCGTCTTGGCGTTGGACGGACCGACGCCGATATTGATGATGGTCACACCGCCGCTGCCGTCGCCACGCAGCAGGTTGTAGGCCGGCATCTGGAAGCGATGCCACGGAGCGGCCAGCACGGCGGCTTCGGCCACCGAGGTATCATCGCCGCGCCGCACGACGGCGCCGCCCGGCAGCACGAGCTGGGTGTAGGGGCCGCCGGGCTTGGCCAGCTCCTCCATCGCCCAAGTCAGGAAATGGTCGACATAGCGCTGGTAGTTCGTGGCCAGGATCCAGGGCTGAATGGTGCGCCAGTCGGTGCCCGTGTAGTGGATCAGGCGCTGCAGCGAGTAGTCGACCCTGAGCGCATCGAACAGGGCGAGCGGACGCGCGGCACGGTCATGCGATACCCAGGTGCCGTCGGCGATCTCGTCGCCGACATTGGCCAGCACCGGCGTCGGGAAATGGCGTGCGAGCTCGGACACCGAGAGGTCGCCGTGGATGAACTCGTCGCCGGCCTCGGTGACGAAGGGATAGGGAATCTCCTGGTCGCTCACTCCGACTTCTATGACGCCGCCGAACTCCTCGCTGAGCGGGCGCAGCTGCTCGAGCAGGTATTGACGGAAGAATCGCGGCTGCGTCACCGTCGTGGTGTAGCGCCCCGGCGCCTGGAACTTGGCCCAGGCGCGGCGCGTGAAGCGCACGGCGCCGGCCGGCTGCCAGTCGACGGCGAGTTCGGGATAGCGAAAGCGGCTGCGCTCCTCGGCTGTCGGCACCGCGCCCGATTCGGTGAAACGGGCCAATGCCTCGCGCAGGGCGATGCTCGCCGCGGCGTGAAGCTCTTCCAGGCGGTCGACCGCCTGTTCGGGAGTCATGCTCATTCGGAGCGCGGGTGCGGCCCGCTCACTTGCACTCGGGCTTGGGCAGCGCCTCGAGGCGCGTGATGCGGTATTCGATCCCGCCGTCGCTTTCCTCGTGGGTGCCGTAGAGCTCGATGCCGTTGTCGAGGGTGACGCTGCTCATCTCGTAGGCGGGCTCGCCCTGGCCCTTGCCGTCGGCCTGGGCGTCGAAGAAGCCGGCGCGGTAGTAGATGCGGGTACGGCCGTCGGCGAGCTGCTCGCCGCCCTCGGGGATCTTCACGTCGGCCAGACGCTTGGGCACCTTGCCGATCAGGATGTTGACCGACTGCGGCGGCTTCACCTTCTCGCCGAAGAAGAACTGGGTGTCGAAGCCGGACTCGCCGGCCTTGGCCTGGCGGATCGTCTCGCGCGCGATGGCGACCGGGAACAGCGTCGTGGCGGGCAGCGCCACGCTCTGGCCTTCCGGATCGGTGAAGCGCGCCTCGCCCTTGCCGTCGTCGCCGATCAGCGCCTCGCCCTTGACCAGGCTGGTCTGGCGGCCGCCGGTTGTCGTGCGGTGCTCGAAGCGCAGCTTCTTGCCGTCGCGGCTCTCGGTCATCTGCGACTGCTGCTCGCTCGCCACCGCCGCCCGCGCGCCGGCCGTCTCGAGCCGCAGCCGCTGATTCACGGCGTAGCCGCCATCGCAGGTGAGGCGCAGCTCGAAGGCATAGGTTCCGGACGAGCCGGCGTCCGGCTTGCCGCGGTCGAGAGAAGAGACAGCGTAGACGGCGCGATGCGGCGCGACGTCCTGGGCGGCGGCAGGCGCCAACGTGGCGGCAGCCAGCAGGAACATGGGCGTCAGCAGAGACGTACGCATACGGGCATTCAGCATCGCGGCCTCGGCAGGGCTTGGATTTGAACCAGGCGAGCATCCACTGCGAAGTCGCCATAGTCGAGCAGCATCGACCGGGCAACTCCGTTGGCCAGCAGGTCCAACGCCAGCTCGTATTCTGGATTGGCCGTGCCCTGATCGCCTGCGGCAAAAAAGGCAAGCCGCACGCCCCATGATTGCTGGCGCAACAGGCTGACATCGCCGCGCACGACGGGTGCGCCGGCGCCGCGCGGCGGCTTGCCGATCACGGCATTGACCGTGAAGGCGCCGTCGAGACGGGCGCCGTCGAATACGCTGTAGGACACGGATTTGTCGCCGTCGCGGGCGTGGCGGATGATCAGGGCAAGGTGCGTCGTCGGGAAAAGCGTGCCGGCCGGCAGCTCGAAGCTCCTGGCCTCGGGCAGCGAGAACGAGGCCTGGCCCTTGCCGCCGGTCGCTTCCAGGTCGGCGTGGCCACGCAGCTCCTCCTCGACCTCCTGGTCCTGGATGTTGCGCACGCTGAAACGCAGCCCCAGCCCATCCTTCGTCTCGTAGCTCGTGAAGCTCGAATCGGTGTCGAACTCCTCGCCGTCGTTGCGCAGGAATTTCAGCTTGATGCGCTGCTTGACCTCCCAGGCCTCGCAGGAATCGACCATCTCCAGCACCATGCGGCCGTTGACCTCGACGATGCCGCTGTTGGGGCGCGCAACCGAAAGCTTCATGTCGTAAGTCGCCCGATGCGGCGCCAAGACGACGTCCTGCTGCTGCTGGGCGTCCGCGACCCTTATCCACAGGCCCAGCAACAGAACGGCGCAGACAGCGGCGAAAAGGGCCGCGATCTGGGCGCGGGAACGGCGAAAACTAAGCGTGTTCAACGGACAATGGCAGGAGGCTAGGCCTTGTAGCCGGGCTGCTCAGCGTAATATCCATGCCCAGAGATTGCCAGAATCATCGCTGCGGCATGGCGGCCGCATAGGGGAGGATTACCGTCTAATGACCACAGGCAAACCTCGGGTTCTCGCCACCCGGCACTTTCCACCCGACGTCGAGGCCCGGCTGGCGGCGAATTTTGACGCCGTGCTCAATCCCGAGGACCGGCTCTACGACGGCCCTGCCCTGATCAAGGCCGCCGCGGGCTGCGACGGCATCATGTGCGCGGCAGGCGATCCCCTGACCGCCGAGACCATCGGCGGCCTGCCGGCCTCGGTGCGCCTGATCGCCACCTTCTCGGTGGGCTACGAGCATGTCGACGTGGCGGCCGCCACCAAGCGCGGCATCCTGGTCTCCAACACGCCCGACGTGCTGACCGACGCCACGGCAGACATCGCCCTGCTCTGCCTGCTGGGCGCCGCCCGGCGCGCACATGAAGGCACGACCATGCTCAGGACCCACAACTGGGTCGGCTGGACTCCGACGCAGCTCATGGGCGTGCACGTCACCGGCAAGCGACTTGGTATCCTGGGAATGGGCCGCATCGGTCAGGCGGTGGCCGAGCGGGCGCGCGCCTTCCGCATGCAGATCCACTACTCCAACCGCTCGCGCCTGCCGGCCGACCTCGAGAAGGGTGCCACCTTCCACGCCAACCCCGACGACATGCTGCCGCACAGCGACTTCCTGTCGATCAATGCGCCGATGACGGCCGCGACACGCAAATGGGTCAATGCCGAGCGCATCGCCAGGCTGCCCAAGGGGGCCATCGTGGTGAACACCGCGCGCGGCGGCGTGGTCGACGACGAGGCGCTGATCGCAGCGCTGAAGAGCGGGCGGCTGGCCGCCGCCGGCATCGACGTCTTCGACGGCGAGCCCAAGATCCACCAGGGCTATTACGGGCTCGCCAACGCGTTCCTGCTGCCGCACATGGGCTCGGCCACGGTCGAGACGCGCAACGCCATGGGCTTCAAGGCGCTCGACAATCTCGAAGCCTTCCTGCTCAGGAAGCAGGCGCCGCCGGACGCGGTGAAGGCTTCTTGACGGAGCGAACCTTGGGCTTCTTCGGCTTCGCTGGAGCCGCAGCAGCAGCGGCCCGCGGCGGCTCGGCGACGATCGCCGGTGCAGCATCGTTCGAGCCTTGGGCAACAGCGGTTGCCGGTTCCAATGGCGGTGCAGGCGCGGCGGGTGTTGCCTTGTAGGCGGCAGCGTCCCAGCTTGTCGCCGGCGCGTCGGCAGTGGCGCGCAGCGGCGGCGCATAGTGCACGCCGTCCTCCGCCACCATGCGCTGCGGATCGTCGTAGTTGACCTTGTACGGGTCCTTGTCATCCTCGCGCGGCTTGCACACCGCGCGGCCCTTGATGACCCGCCACAGGGCGCAGTCCTGCTTGGAGACCATGGAGATCATGTGATCGGTCGAGGTCTTGTCGCTGGCTACCAGCAGCCCGCCATCGGCCGCGTAGCTTGCTCCAGACACTGCCAGCGGGGCAGCGCATGCTCCGGTCATCAGGCCAACGCCCAAGACCAGGCACAGCGTAATGAAGGGGAGCCGAGGGAAGCTCATAATTTACTTTATATAATTAAAATAACTCATTGAATGTAATTGAGATTATGGATTCAGTCAACCTGCGCAAGGACCTACCATTCATAGTCGCCACAGGGTCGCCGGGGGTCTACCCGTCGTCCTGGCGCCGGCTAAGACAGTCGTCGAACGGAGCAGCACGATGAGCGGATTCACGGCAGCCGACGTGTCCGACCAATCGGGCAAGTGCTTCATCGTCACCGGCGCCAACACGGGTGTCGGCTTTGAAGCATCGCGCGTGCTGGCGGCACGCGGCGCGCGGGTGCTGCTCGCCTGCCGCGACAAGGCGAAGGCAGAGGCCGCCATTGCCCGGATCGGCCGATCGACGCCGGGCGCCGACGTGGCCTTCCTGCCGCTCGACCAGGCGGATCTCGCCAGCGTGCGCACCGCGGCCGAACGGGCCGCGCAGGAGCCGCGCATCGACGCGCTCATCAACAACGCCGGCGTGATGCGTCCGCCGCTGACGCGCACCAGGCAGGGCTTCGAGCTGCAGTTCGGCGTCAACCATCTCGGCTGCTTTGCGCTCAGCGCCCTGCTGCTGCCCGCGCTGGCCAAGACGGCCGGGGCGCGCGTCGTCGTCACCGCCAGCATTGCCCACCGACGCGGCAGGATCGCCTGGGACGACCTCAATGCCGAGAAGAGCTACGACAGGTCCCAGCGCTATGCCGACAGCAAGTTCGCCAACATGCTGTTCTTCTTCGAACTGGACCGGCGGTTGCGCGCGGCGGGCTCGCCGGTGACGGCGGTCGGCTGCCATCCCGGGATCGCGGCGACCGACTTGGGACGGCACATGGGGCCGCTCCAAGTGTTCTTCCCGCTGATCGGCATCGCTCTCAACACCCCGGCCATGGGCGCCTGGCCCACGCTCCAGGCGGCGACGGCGCCAGTGACGCCCGGCGGCTACTACGGACCGATCGGCCTTGGCGAGACGCGCGGGCCTTCCGGTCCGGCGTCGCGGACGCAGCAGGCCCGGGATCGCGAGCTGGCGCGGCGCCTCTGGGACGTCTCCGTGGCCATGACCGGAATCGACCCCGGCCTGGCGCCGTGACGTCAGCTGCCGATTCGCTCCGCGTCCCGGACCTTCTGGACGTAGACGTTGATGATCAGGGCGGCCAGCAGGATCAGGCCGCGGATCAGGATCTTCAGGAAGCTGTCGATCTCGACGTGGTCGAGGCCGTTGTTCAGCACGCCCAGGATCAAGAGCCCGATGATGGTGTTGCCGATGCCGCCGCGGCCGCCGAACAGGCTGGTGCCGCCGACCACGACGGCGGCGATGGCGTCCAGCAGATAGCCGTCGAACTCGTTCTGCTGGGCGCTGCCGAAATGGGCGACGCCCAGCATGCCGGCGACACCCGAGCACATCGCCGAGATGACGATGACGGCGCCCAGCACCAGCTTGACGTTGACGCCGGCATACTCGGCCGCCTCGCGATTGCCGCCCACCATGTACACGTAGCGGCCGAAGCGCGTGTAGGTCAGCACCAGATGGCCGGCGAGCAGGAAGGCCGCCGCCACCATGACAAGGCAGGGAATGCCGGCCACCCTGCCCGCCCCGAGGAGGGTGACAAGGTCGGGCACGGCATAGGCGATCTGGCCGCGCACCAGCAGCGCGCAGATGCCGGCGCCGATCTGCATCATGGCGAGCGTCATGATGAAGGACGGGATGCCGATCAGGGTGATGCCCGCGGCATTGACCAGGCCCAGCATGGCACAGCCGATCAGCGCCAGGATGATGGCGGCAAAGCCCGGCAGCGGCACGTTGGCGATGTTCACATAGCCTTCCTGCAGCGTGAAATAGGCGACGGCGATGCCGGTGACGTTGGCGATGGCCGCGACCGACAGGTCGATCTCGGCGCACAGGATCACGAAGGTGAGGCCAACCGCGATGATCCCCGTCACCGAGATCTGCGTCAGGATGTTGGCGGCGTTGTCCAGCGACGCGAAGGACCGGCTGGTCAGGCTGAAGAAGGCCACCAGCACGATCAGGGTCGCGAACGGCGCGATGATGCGCATCTGGTTGCGCAGGAAGACCGCCATCGCCGTCATGTCACGCCGCCTCCAGGAGCTGGTCCTTGCTCACGGTCTCGCCGGCGAATTCTCGCACGATCCGCCCTTTCTTCATCACCACGATGCGGTCGGCCAGCGACAGCACGGTCTCGGGCTCGGTCGACAGCACGACGATGCCCATCCCCTGCTCGCGCAGGCCCTTGACGATGCGCACGACGTCCTGCTTGGCGCCGACATCCATGCCGCGCGTCGGCTCGCTCAACACCAGCACCTTGGGCGGCCAGGTCAGCCACTTGGCCAGCGCCACCTTCTGCTGGTTGCCGCCCGACAGGCTGCCGAGCAGCGTCTCGACGGTCGGCGGACGGATCGACAGCGACTGAACGTGCCGGCGGGCGATGTCCTTCTCGACCGAGGGCCGGAGCAGCAGGCGGCCGATGCGGCCCAGCACGCTGATCGACATGTTCTTGTAGACCGGCTCAGTGTGGAAGAGCATCGAGCGGCGGCTCTCCGGCACGAAGGCGATGCCGGCGCGGCAGGCCTCGGCCGTGCTGCGCGGCCTCAAGGACTTGCCGCCGATCGACATCGTGCCGGCGTCGGCCTTGAGCTTGCCGAACAGGGTGCGGGCAAGCTCGATCAGGCCGCAGCCCATGAAGCCGTAGATGCCCAAAACCTCCCCTGCCCTGACGTCGAGCGAGACGTCGGCGAAGGCGCGGCCGACGCTGAGCCCACGCACGTCGAGGACGACCGGCGCGTCGGGCCGGCTGTCGAGCGCGATCGCGCCGGTGTAGCTGCCTTCCAGTTCCTCGTGGCCGCGGCCGATCATGCGCTGGATCAGCCAGCCCTTGTCGACGGTGCCGGCCGCCTCGGTGGCGATGAGCCGGCCGTTGCGGAAGATCGTGACGGTGTCGGAGATCGCCAGAACGTCGTCGAGGAAGTGCGAGATGAAGACGATGCTGCGGCCGCTGGCGCGCACGCCGCGCAGCACCTCGAACAGGCGCTGCACCTCGGGCGGCGACAAGGCCGAGGTCGGCTCATCGAGGATGACGATGCGTGCGCCCGAGAACAGCACGCGGGCCAGCTCGATCAGCTGCTGCAGGCCGATCGCCAGCGAGCCCATGCGCGCGTTCGGATCGACGTCGATGCCGAGGTCGGCGAGATGCCGGCGCGCACCATCCATCATGGCGCGCCAGTCGACGATGCCGCCCTTCGTCGGCTGCTGACCGAGATAGACGTTCTCGGCCACCGTGAGGTCGGGTACGACGCTCAGCTCCTGGTGCACCATGCCGATGCCGGCCGCCAGCGCCTCGCGCGGCGAGCGGAAATGCACGGGCCGGCCGTCGATCGCCATGCGGCCGTCGTACTGCCCGTGCAGGCCGGCGATGATCTTCATCAGGGTCGACTTGCCGGCACCGTTCTCGCCGACCAGGCCGTGGATTTCGCCAGCGCGCAGCACGAAGTCGACGTCGCGCAAGGCCGCGACGCCGCCGAACGACTTGGAGATGCCGCGCAGTTCGAGCGGCGGCGCGGCTTCCTCCGTCATGCCGATCAGATCAGGAAGTGATCCTGCATCCACAGCATGCCGGCGGCGTTCTCCTTGGTCACCACCGGACCATCGGTGACGATGCTCTTGGGAATGCCGCTGCCGGCCTTTTCGCCTGCCGTGACCGCGGCCACGCCGGCGATGATGGCGCCGCCATGGATGCGGCAGCTCGGGTTGCGCACCGTGGCGAACATGCGGCCGTCCATGACGGCGTTGATGGCCGGCGGCATGGCGTCGACGCCGCCGATCAGGACGTTGGTGCGGTTGCGCGCCTTCATGACGTTGTAGGCGGCAAGCGCCATGTCGTCGTTGTGGAAGAACGCCGCGTCGATCTGCGGGTACTTGGTGAGATAGGTCTCCCACAGGCGCGCCACCTTGGTGACGTCCCAGTCGGCCGGCTGGGTGTCGAGCACTTCGATGCCGGGATACTGCTTGACCACCGCCTGGAAGCCCTTGGCGCGGCCCTGCGCACCGGTATGGCCAAGCGCGCCCTGGGTCATGATGACCTTGCCCTTGCCGCCGAGCTTGGCGACCAGCGCCTGGGTCACCGCCGAGCCCATGAACTCGTTGTCGGGCGCGAGGAAGCTGTGGACGTTGATCTTGTCCAGGGGCGCGATCAGCGTGTCCATGTCGATCACCGGCGTGCCGGCGTCGATCATCTTCTGCACCGGCTGGGTCAGCGTGCCGATGCCGAAGGCCTGGATGGCGACGAAGTCCCACTTCTGCGAGGCCATGTTGTCGACCGCGGCGCGCTGCTTGACGGCGTCGAGCTGGCCGTCGAACCACGTCACCTCGACATTGAACAGCTTGCCCCAGTATTCGGCGGCGGCCTTGCCCTGGGCGCACCAGGTGGCCTGAAGGCCGGCGTTGGAGAACGCAGCCTTCAGCGGCTTCTCCGAGCGGCCGGCGGCGACGCCGGCCAACGCTGGACCCGCACCAAGCATGCCGAGCGTCGCTACCGCTCCTCCGGCCGTAGCGACGGTGAGAAAGTCACGCCTTGTCCTGTCGAACGTGTCCGTCATCGCTTCCTCCGTAGTGAACCGGTCGATTGCCGATGTTCACTCGAGTCTGGCAGCGCGGACTCGCAGCGGCAAGGCGATGCGCTACCCCGTCAGGGGAAGTCAGGTAGTCATTTCATGCTCTTCCGGACCGCGCGCGTCCCCGCACGCTCATGAGCGCGCGGACGCGCGCGGTCCGGAAGACTATGAGTCCTTCTTCGGCGGCGGCAGGCGCAGCGCAATGTGCAGTTCGCGCAGCTTTTCCGGCGGCAACTCGGTGGGCGCATCCATCATGAGGTCGACGGCCTGCTGGTTCATCGGGAATGTGATGACCTCGCGGATGTTGGGCTCGTCGGCCAGCAGCATGACGATGCGGTCGACGCCGGGCGCGGCGCCGCCGTGCGGCGGGGCGCCGTAGCGGAAGGCGTTCAGCATGCCGCCGAAGCGGCGCTCGACCTCCTCGTTGCTGTAGCCCGCGATGCCGAAGGCCTTGAACATGATGTCCGGGCGATGGTTACGGATCGCGCCCGAGCAGAGCTCGATGCCGTTGCAGACGATGTCGTACTGCCAGGCGTTGATGGTCAGCGGATCCTGCGTCTCCAGCGCCTCCAGCCCGCCCTGGGGCATCGAGAACGGGTTGTGGCTGAAGTCGATCTTCTTGGCCGTCTCGTCGTACTCGAACATCGGGAAGTCGACGATCCAGCAGAACTCGAAGGCGTCCTCGGCGATCAGGCCCATCTCCTGTCCGACCTTGGTGCGCGCCTGCCCGGCGAACTTCCAGGCAGCCTCGGGCTTGTCGGCGACGAAGAACACCGCATCGCCGTCCTCGGCGCCGGTCAGCGCCTTCAGTCTGGCAAGACGGTCCCCGGTCACGAACTTGGCGATCGGGCCCTTCCCCGCGCCGCCTTCGAGCACGATGTAGCCGAGGCCAGGCTTGCCCTCGCCCTGCGCCCATGAGTTCAGCTTGTCGAAGAAGCTTCTGGGCTGGCCCGCCGCCTTGGGCGCCCTCAGCGCGCGCACCACGCCGCCCGCGGCGACGATGCTCGCGAAGACCTTGAAGTCGGAGCCGGCGAAGACCTCGCCGGCATCGACGATCCGGAGCGGGTTGCGCAGGTCGGGCTTGTCGGTGCCGTAGGTCAGCAGCGCCTCGGCATAGGGGATGCGCGGGAACGGCCACTTGGTGACCTTGCGCGGGCTCTCGCGGTTGAAGGAGGCGAACTCCTCGAACACGCCGCCTAGCACCGGCTCGATGGCCGCGAACACGTCTTCCTGGGTGACGAAGCTCATCTCGAAGTCGAGCTGGTAGAACTCGCCGGGCGCTCGATCGGCGCGCGCGTCTTCATCTCGGAAGCAGGGCGCGATCTGGAAGTAGCGGTCGAAGCCCGAGACCATCAGCAGCTGCTTGAACATCTGCGGCGCCTGCGGCAGCGCATAGAACTTGCCGGGGTGCAGCCGGCTCGCCACGACGTAGGAGCGCGCGCCCTCGGGGCTGTCGGCCGTCAGGATGGGCGTCTGGAACTCCATGAAGCCCTGCTCGATCATGCGCCGGCGCAGGCCCGCGATGACCTGGCTGCGCAGCATGATGTTCTTGTGCAGCTTGTCCTTGCGCAGATCGAGGAAGCGGTATTTCAGCCGCAGCTCCTCGGGCGTGGTGTCGTGCTCGGCAAAGACCGGGATCGGCAGGGCCTCGGCCATCGACTGCACGACCATCTCGGCGGCATCAAGCTCGACGGCACCGGTGGCGAGCCTGGGGTTCACCGTCGCGGCCTCGCGGGCCACGACCTTGCCCGTGACCGTGATCACGCTTTCACTGCGCACCGCCTCGGCGGTCTTGAAGACCGGGCTCGAGACGTCCAGCACCACCTGGGTCACGCCATAGTGGTCGCGCAGGTCGATGAACAGCAGGTTGCCGTGGTCGCGCTTGCGCTGCACCCAGCCTGAAAGACGGGCCTGCTGGCCGACATGCTCGGGCCGCAACTGGCCGCACGTATGGGTTCGGTAGACGGAAGACATCACGCATTTTCCGGGGTTTTACGGGGCGGCAAAAGGCACGGAATGCGCAGCCAAGTCAAGCAAATGGCCGGCAAAACGGGCCTGTTGCGTCACCTTTGCCCCTCGCCGTTCCCGGGTCTATAGATCGCTTCAATGAAGCTCATCACCACGACTGACGAATTGGCGGCCTTCTGCAAACCCCTGGCCGACACCGAATTCATCGCCGTCGACACCGAGTTCATGCGTGAGCGGACCTATTGGCCCAAGCTCTGCCTGGCGCAGGTGGCCGGCCCCGACGACGCGGCTGCGATCGATGCGCTGGCCGACGGCATCGACCTGGGCCCGCTCGACGAGCTGATGGCCAACCCCAAGGTCCTCAAGGTCTTTCACGCCGCGCGCCAGGACCTGGAAATCTTCTACCTGCGCATGAACAAGGTGCCGCAGCCGCTGTTCGACACCCAGGTGGCGGCCATGGTGTGCGGCCACGGCGAGGCCGCTTCCTACGAATCGCTCGCCACCAAGCTCGCCAAGGCCAAGATCGACAAATCCAGCCGCTTCACCGATTGGGGCCGCCGGCCGCTCAGCGAGCGGCAGATCGCCTACGCGCTGAGCGACGTCACGCACCTGCGCATGGTCTACGAGAAGCTGAAGCGCGAACTCGACAAGACCGGCCGCTTCTCGTGGATCACCGAGGAGATGGCGGTGCTGAACGAGCCTACGACCTACCGTGTCGACCCCGAGCAGGCGTGGCGCCGGCTGAAGCCGCGCGGCGCTTCGCCCCGGCTGTTGGGCACGCTGCGCGAGGTCGCGGCCTGGCGCGAGCGCACCGCCCAGCGCATCGACATCCCGCGCCAGCGCCTGCTGCGCGACGAGCAGCTTCTCGAGATCGCCAGCCACGCGCCCAAGACCACCGAGGAGCTCGCCATGACGCGCGGGCTGGGCCGCGGCTTCGCCGAGGGCTGGCAGGGACGCGAGCTGATGGAGGCGATCGAAAAGGCGCGCAAGGTGCCCGACTCCGAGCTGCCGACGCGCGACCGGGCACCCGAGCAGTTGCGCGCGCCGAGCGCCGTCGTCGACCTGTTGCGCACGCTGCTGCGGCTCAAGGCCGAAGAGGCCGGCGTCGCCGGCCGCCTGGTCGCCGGCGCCGACGAGCTCGATCGCCTGGCCGCCGGCAAGCGCGACGTGCAGGTGCTGAAAGGCTGGCGCCGCGAGGTGTTCGGCGCCGATGCGGTGGATCTGATCGAAGGTCGCCTGGCGCTGTCGCTGGCCGGCGACCACGCCAAGCTGATCCCGCTCACGCCCAAGTCGGCGGACTAGCAGCCTTGCTGCAGCAGCCGTCGTGCGTCGCTAACCCGCGACGATCACCGGCTCCAGATCGAACGCCTCAGCCGCGCTCTCGAGGCGGCGGGCCGTCACGTCGCCGAGGCTGCCCTTGGCGCTGGACGGCACCAACAGGCGCAACTGCCGTTCGGTGCGCCGCAGCTGGATCTGCGGCAGCAGGCCGGGCGCCCCGCCGCTCAGATTGTAGGCGAGCCTGAGGCAGGCGCCGAGGCGGCGGGCGTAGGTGCGGCTCCTGCCGTCGGTGAGATGCAGCGCGGTGTCGAGCATCGCCGCCTTGGGATCGCTCTTGTAGCGATAGGCGAGCGCCATCGCGAGAACGGCGCGCTCGCGGTGGCTCATGCCCGGCGCCGGCAGATGCAGCACGCGGACATAGGCCTGCTCGGCGCGATAGTCGGGATGGTCGTTCCACGAGATGTCGCTCAAGTGGCAGGCGGCCGTGCGCAGCACGCGATCGGTCTCGATCTCGCCCGCGAATACCGGCGTCAGCCAGTCGAAGATCTCGGTGGGCGCGAGGTCGAAGCGCCGCCAGTCGGCGCCCTGCTCCTCGGCGAAGGCGATCAAGGGGTGGCGTGCCCGTTCGGCTTCGCTGAGGCGCGAATAGTAAAACCCCTCGCGCAGGCCGAAGGCGGAGAACACCACGTTGCGCGGCTTCAGCGCCGCCAGCAGCCGGTCGAGCGCCAGGCAGGCGAGCGGCAGGGTGTCGACGCGCCGGCGCGACACGCCCGGCATCTTCTCCAGCGATTTGGCGCTCTGCACGGCGATCAGGCGGGCGACCGCGCGCGCCTCCTCGGCCGCGATGTCGTAGTGATGGATGATGTGCAGCGGATAGCCCGCCTGCTCCATGTGCAGCCGGGCGAACGAACGCCAGGCGCCGCCCACGGCATAGAAGGTCTTGCCGGTCTCCTCGCGCAGCCAGCGCACGTTCTCGATGGCGTCGACGACGGTCTTCTTGGGATCGCCCTTGCCTGACGACATCAGCCTGAGCGGGCCCACGGGGAGCGTGCTGGAGTTGCCGAGCCTGCCCTGCCCGACGGCGACCAGCTCGAGGCTGCCGCCGCCCAGGTCGCCCATCACGCCGGACGCGTCGGGCATGCCGCAGATCACGCCGTAACCCGAGAAGCGCGCCTCGTCCTGGCCGCTCACGATGTGCGGCTTGATGCCGGGCCGGCTCGCGAGCTCGCGCATGAAATCGGCGCCGTCGGCGGCGTCGCGCACGGCCGCGGTGGCCAGCAGGTCGAGCGACGTCACCTTCATGTTGTGGGCAAGCGTGGTGAAGCGGTCGATGTTGGCCAGCGCCATCTCGACGCCTTCAGGATTGAGCCGGCCGGTGGCGTCCAGGCCGCGCGCCAGGCCGCACAGCACCTTCTCGTTGAACACCGGCAGCGGCGCCCGGCTCGCGCGCTCGTAGACGACGAGGCGAATCGAATTCGAGCCGACGTCGATGATGCCGACGCGGCCCTTGCCGAGGGTGCTATCGGGGCCCGGACCCGCGGTTGCCTCACCGTCCATGCGCGTCCCTCTAACCGAAACCGCACGGAATTGCATTGGCGATTCGGCCGCGACCCGACGCCGCTGCCTGCGTCATGAACACAGATTCAGGAGCTCAGTACCAGTCGCGGCACGGCGCCGCTCAGTTTCAGGGCACTGCCACGCCCCGAAAGCGACGGGTTGGTCATGAAATAGTGGTGTGCGATGAAAGGTTCCTTGCCGATCGGCGGGCGGCTGTAGGAGCCGTCGGACGCCATGATCCAGCTCTGGGCGTCGTCCTTGAGGTTGGCGACCATGATCTGGTCGAGCACCTGCTCGTGCACCGTCGGATTCTCGACCGGGCAGAGCAGCTCGACGCGGCGATCGAGGTTGCGCGGCATCCAGTCGGCCGAGGAGATGAAGACCTTGGCGTCGGGCGACGGCAAGGGCTTGCCGTTGCCGAAGCAGACGATGCGGGCATGCTCGAGGAAGCGGCCGATCATGCTCTTGACGCGGATGTGCTCGCTCAGGCCCGGCATGCCGGGCCTGAGGCAGCAGATGCCGCGAACCACGAGATCGATCTGCACGCCGGCCTGCGACGCGGCATAGAGCCGATCGATCAGCTTGCCGTCGACCAGCGAGTTGAGCTTGGCCCAGATTGCGGCGTGACGGCCGGCCTTGGCATTGTCGATCTCGGCATCGATCAGGCTGTAGAGGTCGGGCCTGAGCGTTACCGGCGCAAAGGAGATCTTTTCCATGCGCTCGGGCCGGGCATAGCCCGTCATGTAGTTGAACAGGCGCGCGGCGTCGCGGCACATCGCGGGATCGCAGGTGAAGAACGACAGGTCGGTATAGATGCGGGCGGTGATCGGGTGATAGTTGCCGGTGCCGAAATGCACGTAGGTACGGATGGTCTGGGCCTCGCGCCGCACCACCATGGAGACCTTGGCGTGGGTCTTGAGGTCGATGAAGCCGTAGACGACCTGCACGCCGGCGCGTTCGAGGTCGCGCGCCCAGCGGATGTTGGCCTCCTCGTCGAAGCGTGCCTTGAGCTCGACCAGCGCCGTCACTGTCTTGCCGGCCTCGGCCGCCGAGATCAGCTCCTTGACGATCGGCGAGTCGTGGCTGGTGCGGTAAAGCGTCTGCTTGATCGCCACCACCGCCGGATCGCGCGCCGCCTGGCGCAGGAACTGCACGACGACGTCGAAGCTCTCGTAGGGATGATGGACGACGATGTCCTTGGCGCGGATGGCAGCGAAGCAGTCGCCGCCGAAGTCGCGGATGCGCTCGGGGAAACGCACGGCATAGGGCTCGAACTTGAGGTCCGGCCGGTCGTCGATGATCATCGCCTTCACGTCGCCGATGTTGAGCATGCGGTCGAGATGGAAGACGTGGACGGTCTGGGTCTGGGCCGGGATCTCGAGCTGGTCGAAGAGGAAGTCGCGCAATTCGGCCGGCATGGCCGAGTTGACCGAGATCGAGATCAAATCACCGCGGCGGCGGCGCTTCAGTGCGCTCTCGTAGAGCAGCACGAGATCCTCGGCCTCCTCGTTGATCTCGACGTCGCTGTCGCGGATCAGGCGGAACACGGCGCGCTCGATCACCTCGTAGCCCGGGAACAGGCGCGGCAGGTAGATGTCTACAAGATCTTCCAGCGACAGGAAGCGGACCGCCGAGCCGGGCAGGCGCACGAAGCGGTCGACCTGCGGCGGCAGCGGCAGCAGCGCCATCAGGGGCCGGCGGTCGTCCTTGCGCTGCAGCTTCAGGATGGCCGAGAAGCCGCCGTTGGGAATGAAGGGAAACGGATGCGCCGGATCGATGGCGAGCGGGGTCAGGATCGGGAAGACCTGGTCGATGAAATACTGATCCAGCCAGGCGCGCTCGCCGTCGGTGAGTTCGGAAGGCTCGAGGACGGCGATCCCGGCCCCGCGCAGTTCCTCCTGCAGGTTGGCCCAGACTTCCTGCTGGCGGGCCATCAGGGTCGAGGCGCGCTCGCGGATGGCGACGAGCTGCTCGACCGGGGTCATGCCGTCGTCGCTGAGCAGCGTCGAGCGGGTCTGCAGCATGTCGACCAGGCCGGCCACCCGGACCATGTAGAACTCGTCGAGGTTGTCGGCCGAGATCGACAGGAAGCGCACGCGCTCGAGCAGCGGCTGGCGCTGGTTACTGGCCTCCTCGAGGACCCGCATGTTGAAGGCCAGCCACGACAGTTCACGATTGATGAAGCGTCGCGGGCTGTCGGGTGCTATTTCGAGGCCAGACGCTATTTCATTGGTGGTCGAATTGAGGGCATCCATCCAAAAACGGTAAACCCTCGTCATGACGGTGTCATGGCAATTCGATAAATCATTGTTTCAAAAGGATTTTCTTCGGATCAGCCCGTGAAGACCCTGCTTCTCCTGCGACATGCGAAATCGGCCTGGAGCGACCCCCGGCTGGACGATCACGATCGCCCCCTGAGCGGACGCGGCGAGCGGGCGGCCAAGGCCATGGCCGACCACATCGCCCGTCAGGGCCCCCGCCCCGACCTGATCCTGTGCTCCACGGCCATGCGGACGCGCCAGACGCTGGCGCCCCTGGTAAAGCGGCTGGGGAGCCCCGTACCGCCGATATCGCTGGAGAACGGCCTGTACCTCGCCTCGGAGGAGGTCCTGCTGGCCCATATCCGGGCCGTGGCCGATGGCGTGCCGACGGTCCTGCTGATCGGCCACAATGACGGTATCGGCCAGCTGGCCGCCGATCTGGCCGCCAGCGGCCCGTCGGAGTCCCTGGCCACCCTGCGGGAGAAATACCCAACCGGGGCGCTGGCCGTCCTGAGCGTGCCGGACGGCCCCTGGAGCGACCTCGAGGTCGGCTCGGCCAAGCTTCTGGAGTTCGTCCGCCCCCGCGACCTTGCGGTGACCTGACTCGTCGGAGCGCGGACCTCCAGGTCCGCGCTCCAAAGATCAGTACGTCCCCGGATACTGCCCGCCGTCCATCAGCAGGTTCTGGCCGGTGATGTAGCTCGCATGCGCGCTGCACAGGAAGGCGCAGGCGGCGCCGAACTCCTCCGGCGTGCCGAAGCGGCCGGCCGGGTTCATCTTGGCGCCCGCCTGGAATTCCTCCTCGTAGCTCTTGCCGCTCTTGGCGGCACGGGCCTTGTAGGTGCCGCGCAGGCGGTCGGTGTCGAAGGGACCCGGCAGCAGGCCGTTGATGGTCACGCCATGACGCACCGTGACGCGCGCCACGCCGGCCACGAAGCCGGTAAGGCCGCTCCTCGCGCCGTTGCTCAGGCCCAGGATGTCGATCGGCGCCTTCACCGAGCTCGAGGTGATGTTCACGATGCGCCCGAAGCCGCGCTTCATCATGCCGTCGACCGACGCCTTGATGAACTCGATCGGCGTCAGCATGTTGGCGTCGATGGCCTTGATCCAGGCGTCGCGATCCCAGTCGCGGAAATCGCCGGGCGGCGGGCCGCCGGCATTGTTGACGATGATGTCGGGCTCAGGACAAGCCGCGAGCACCTGCTTGCGGCCGGCGTCGGTCGTGACGTCGACGGCGATCGCCGTCACCTTCACGCCGGTCTTCTTGCGGATCTCCTCCGCCGTCGCCTCGAGCTCGGCCTTGGTGCGCGCGTTGATCACCAGATCGACGCCTTCATGCGCCAGCGCCATGGCGCAGCCCTTGCCCAGTCCCTTGCTCGCCGCGCAGACGATCGCCTTGCGGCCCTTGATGCCCATGTCCATCGCTTCACTCCCTTCCTCCTTCGCTCCTGCGGAGCTTCGGAGGATCTGCGTTAAGTTGCCCGAAATTGCTCTACAGCGTAGACGCGCTAGTTCACGCGAGTCCAAAGCTGCGTTTCGCCGAACATCGGCGAGCCGACATAGCCGCGCAGGCGCAGCTTGCCGTCCGGCTGCAGGCTGATGTTGGCACTGTAGATCTTGCCGTTCTCGCCATTGTAGATCTGGCCGTCCTCGAAGGTGATGGGGTCGGATGTCTTCTTGAAACCCCAGATCAGCGGCATGCCCAGCACCTTGCGGCTGCGCATCGCCGGATCGGTGTTGCGCCAATCGGTCGCCACGTCGGGCGCGACGACAGTGCCGTCGGGGCCTCGTGGCTCGATCAGGCCGACGATGGTGCCGCAGATCGCCCCGCTCTTCGGATCAGGACACGGCGCGATGCGGACTTGCGCCTTGCCCGATGCCGTCAACCACGTGCCCATCACCGAACCCTGCTGGGCCGAGACAGTCGACGCCAGCATGCCAAGCAACGCCACCAGCAACATGCTTCTCATTCTTGCTCCCTCCCCGATAGTTCGGCCAGCACATCGGCCGCGAGCCTTCGGTCGATCTCGCGACGCTCGGCCAGCGCGCGCCGGTCGAGTGCCGCGACCACGCGGCGCGCCGCTTCGGCGGAGCGCTCCATATGCGACACCAGATAGTGCACGACGCCGGGCGCGGCGTGCAATTGCCGATCGGCGAGCTGCTTCAGGATGATCGAGCCCAGCAGTTCGTCGTCGGGCGCCGCCACCGCGACGGCGGGCGCCGCGCGCAGCCGCGAGGCGAGATCGGGCAAGGCGATCTGCCAATGCGCCGGCAGCGCCTCGGCGACCAGCAGCAGATGGCCGCGATGCTCGCGGGCGAGATTGTAGAGATGCAACAGCGCGCGCTCGGGCGCGCGCTGGGCCTCGTCGATCACGATGGTGGGCGATGCCGCGATCAACTCCGACAGGTCGGCGACGCTCTTGCCCTCGAGGTCCCTGCCCTCGATCACCCGCGCGCCGGCGCGGACCGCCCAGATGCGCGCCAGATGGGTCTTGCCGCAGCCCGGCGGGCCGCCCAGCGCCAGCGCCGGCGCCGGCCAGTCGGGCCAGCGATCGATCCACGCCAGCGTCTCGCGATTGCCGTCGGCCACGACGAAATCCTCGCGGGCATAGGTCGGTGGCGGCAGCGCGAGGTCGAACGTGAGCTGGCGGGCCATCGGCTCAAGCGGCGTCGGCGCCGCGATAGTATTGGCTGTCGCGATAGCGGCCGATGAGGTGACGCACCAGCACGCCGACCACGGCCGCCACCGGCACGGCGATCAGCACTCCCACGAAGCCGAACAGCGCACCGCCGGCCAGCAACGCGAACATGATCCAGACCGGGTGCAGCCCCACCCTGTCGCCGACCAGCTTGGGCGACAGCACGTTGCCCTCCAGCATCTGGCCGATCACGAAGACGACGGCGACCTTCGCGACGCCGATCCAGTCGGGCGGGAACTGCACCAGCGCCATGCCCAGCGCCATCACCGCGCCGACGAAGGTGCCGACGAACGGGATGAACGAGATGGCGCCGGCGATCAGGCCGATGATCAGGCCGAACTGCAGCCCGACCAGCGACAGGCCGATGGCGTAGATCGTGCCGAGCGTGATGCAGACCAGAGCCTGTCCGCGCACGTAGCCGGCGATGGCGGCATTGGATTCGTGGGCGAGCTTGCGGATCGTAGCGGCATGGTCGCGCGGCAGGGCGCCGTCGAGCGCGTCGACCAGCCTCTCCCAGTCGCGCAGCAGGTAGAAGGTCACGACCGGCGTCAGGAACAACAACGCCAGCAGGTTGAAGATGGCGAGGCCGCCCTGCGCCAGCTTGCCGGCGACGGCCCCGGCGACCGTCAGCACCTGGCCGGCGCGCTGGGCCACCTCGGTCTGCAGTTCCTGAAGGCTGAGCGGCGGCAGGTTGAGCCGCTCGCGGACCGGGTCGATCAGCGGCATGACGCGGGCCGCCAGCTTCACCGTGTAGTCGGGCAGGTTGAGGATCAGAGATTGAAGCTGGCTGAACAACGGCGGCAGGATTGCCATCGCCACGCCCACGGTGAGGAGCACAGCGAAGATCGTGACGGCAGTCGTCGCCCAGGTGCGCGACATGCGAAGCCGCTGGAGGCGTGCCACCACCGGATCGAGGAAGTAGGCGACGACGATGCCGACCACGAACGGCAGCAGGACGTCGTTCAGGAGCCACAGCGTCAGCAGGAAGACGGCGGCCATCGCCACCCAGAAGCGCCAGCGTGCGGGCTGGCTGGTCACGGTCATCTTTCAGCCCCCGCGTACGCCAATCAGCGGACCTGCAATCGCCACTTGTCGGCTTCCTTGTCGAGCGCCAGCCCGGCCGAGGCCAGTGTGCGCTGCAGCTCGTCGGTGGTGCCGAAATATTCCAGCCTGAGCTCGGCGCGATCGGACTCGAGCTGGCGCACGACGACGCTCTTCAGCGCCGGCACGCCACCCAGCCGCTGGCGCACCTGCACCCAGTCGCCGAGCGCCCGGATCGGCACGTAGACGTCGATCGTGTCCTGCGAATCGCGGCGCACCGTGGCGACGCTGCGCCACTGCTCGTCCATCTTCTCGTGGATCTGCTTGGCCGCGGTGGCGAGCTGGGCCGAGTCGGGGACCGTCGTGCGCGGGATCTCGCTGCGTGCGCCGGTCTGCGCGTCGTAGCGCAGGCCGCCGACGGTGAGCGGGCCGCCATCCTTGTCGCCCTCGACGATCGCCACGGCGATGGTCGGCGCGCGATAGCGCTCGTTCAGACGGGCGAGAGCGGAGACGTCGCCGACATAGAGCTCTTCGGCCGTCACCGCATTCTGGTCGAGCTGGTCGCCGCGCAGCACCGTCACCGGCACCGCGCTCCCGGCCGTGTCGAGCGCCCGCCACGCTTCGCGCCAGGCATTGCGGTCGTCGAGAGGCTCGACGCCCGCCTTGCCCTTCCACAGCGGGATGACCAGCGCCGCACGCGACACCGTCTCGGCGATCTTGACGCCGGCCTGCCCCAGCCAGGCCTTCACGGGATTGGGCTGGAACACGACGTTGAGCGTGGCGATGTAACGGCCGGGCGCGGAACGCTCGCGCACGAACTCGATGCCGCGCACCATGCCTTCGAGGTTGGCGTCGCTCGGAATCGTCACCCGGGCGCGGTCTTCCGGTGCCACGATGCGGTCGACCAGCATCTTGGCCGCCTTGCGGCGGGCTTCGGCGATGCCCTGCTGGCGCGCCTGCACGGCGTCGGGCGCCGACACGTCGACATCGACGCCCGTCACCGTGTAGGTGTTGCTTGCCTGGGCCAGTGCGCCACCGCACAAGGAGAAAGCCGTCAGCAGGACAATGAAGATCGTGGAAAACCAGCGGACTGGCGGCATTGCAGGGGTCCGGTTTTTGGCTATGTTCGCGGCCACTATCTAGCACGAATGAGCCCGGCTTGAGCAAACAAGGCCACAACGGCCCGCCCCTCACCTACAAGGACGCCGGCGTCGACATCGACGCGGGCGACGCTTTGGTCGAGCACATCAAGCCGTTGGCGCGCAGCACCGACCGCCGCGGAGTCATGGGCGGCCTGGGCGGCTTCGGCGGCCTGTTCGATCTCAAGGCGGCGGGTTTCAAGGACCCGATCCTCGTGTCGGGCACCGATGGCGTGGGCACCAAGCTCAAGGTGGCGATCGAGGCCGGCATTCCCGACACGGTCGGCATCGACCTGGTGGCGATGTGCGTCAACGACATCGTGGTCCAGGGTGCCGAGCCACTGTTCTTTCTCGACTACTACGCCAGCGGCAAGCTCGATGTCGAAGCCGGTCGCCGCGTCGTCGCCGGCATCGCCGAAGGGTGCCGGCGCGCGGGCTGCGCGCTGGTCGGCGGCGAGACGGCGGAGATGCCCGGCATGTATGCCGACGGCGACTACGATCTTGCCGGCTTCTCGGTTGGCGCTGCCGAGCGCGATGGGCTGCTGCCGCGCGCGGACATCGCGCCGGGTGACATCATCCTCGGCCTGGCGTCGAGCGGCGCGCATTCCAACGGCTATTCGCTGGTGCGTCGCGTCGTGGCGCGCAGCGGCCTGGGTTACGACGCCGCCGCACCTTTCGCCAAGGGATCGCTCGGCCAGGTGCTGCTCGAGCCGACGCGCATCTACGTGAAGCCGCTGCTGGCGGCGATGCGTGCGACCGGCGCCATCAAAGGGCTTGCGCACATCACCGGTGGCGGGCTGCCGGGCAACGTGCCGCGCTGCCTGCCCGACGGGACGCGCGCGCGCCTCGACGCGCGGCAATGGTCGGCGCCGGCCGTGTTCCGCTGGCTGCGCGAGGTGGGCCAGGTGCCGACCGACGACATGCTGCGTACCTTCAACTGCGGGCTTGGCATGATCGTCGTCACCGCGGCCGCCGATGCCGCGACGGTCGCCAAGGCGCTGACCGACGCCGGCGAGAGCGTGTGCACGGTGGGCAGCATCGAGGCAGCGCCGCAAAGCGAAGCCGACTGCGTGGTCGATCACGCCGAGAGCCTATGGCGAAGCTGAAGGTCGGCATCCTGATCTCGGGACGCGGCAGCAACATGGCCGCGCTGATCGACGCGGCGAAGGCGGCGGACTATCCGGCCGAGATCGCCGTGGTGGTGAGCAACGTAGCCGACGCGCCGGGCCTCAAGGCCGCTCAGGACGCAGGCGTTGCGACGGCAGCGATCTCCCACAAAGGATTTCCCAACCGCGAGAGCTTCGACCGCGCCGTCTCGGCCGAACTGGAGAAGCATGGTGTCGGCCTGGTGGCGTTGGCGGGTTTCATGCGCATCCAGAGCCCGTGGTTTCCGGCGCACTGGAAGAACCGCATCATCAACATCCATCCCTCGCTGCTGCCGGCCTTTCCCGGCCTGCGCGTCCAGCAGCAGGCGATCGATGCCGGTGCCCGCATCAGCGGTTGTACGGTGCATTTTGTCACGGCAGACCTCGATGCCGGCCCGATCATCGCCCAGGCCGCGGTGCCGGTGCTGCCGGACGACGACTGCAGACACGCTCGCCGCGCGCATCCTGCGTCAGGAGCACCGCCTCTACCCGATGGTCGTGCGCTGGTTCGCCGAGGGCCGCCTTTCACTCAGCGGCGCAAACGTCGCAGTCGCCGGCCTGCCCGAGGGCGCCACCCTGCTCTTCTCGCCCGACCCCTAGTTGGTTATAAGAACCTGACCTAAACGAGGAACCATCAGACTATGGCCGACGCGCAGGACGACTACCCCGCCCACATCGACACGTACAACTCGTTCAACAAGCTGGTGCTGTTCACGATCCTGTTCGTCGTGCTGCTGCTGGCCTGCATGGCGCTGGGCCTGGTCGGCGGCACGCCGATCTTCGCCCTGCTGCTCGGCATCGGCGGCACCGTCGCGCTGCTGGTGGCCTTCGCCGTCATGAGCTGACGGCGCAAGCAGTGCTTCGAATGGAAAGGCGGCCCGATGGCCGCCTTTTTGTTTGTCCCTATGGCCAAGTCCTGGAGATCGCCTGGTATGAGGCCGATATGCATTGCAATCGAGCGAGCATCCTCGGTCCGATTTCTCGCCATCATGAAAGGCAAAATCAGGGTAGCCTGCCCGCTCAAGACGCGATGTGAGCCGCTCTGCCGTTTGACAACCACCTGCTCTTAGGAGCGCAGCCAAAACTAGCCGGGCGCGGGTCGACGGCCAGTTGGTCAAGCAGCGGCCAGCGAAATCTGCACGTCGAGCGGCTTGGCCTCGCCGTGCTCAATCCGGTCGGCGATCGCTCGCAAAGCGACGACTTCGGCTTTCGCCATCGCCTTGTCGCGCGTCGCGCCATAAGCCATCGCGCCTGGGATCTGCACGATCTCGGCTATCCAGCGGCCGTCGTCCTCATGCTCGCATTCCATCGTAAGATTCATCTACCGGTCCTCAGGCGAGACAGGCAGTCTAACCGACAACTTCGCAGCCGGCGAAGAAATAGGCGATCTCGATCGCGGCGTTCTCCGGCGAATCCGAGCCATGCACCGAGTTGGCCTCGATCAATTCGGCGAAGTCCTTGCGGATCGTGCCGGCGGCGGCGTTGGCCGGGTTGGTGGCGCCCATGATCTCGCGGTTCTTGGCGATGGCGCCCTCGCCTTCCAGGACCTGCACGACGACCGGGCCGGAGGTCATGAACTTGCAGAGGTCCTTGAAGAACGGCCGCTCCTTGTGCACGCCGTAGAACGTCTCGGCCTGCTGCTGGCTCATCCAGATGCGGCGCTGGGCCACGACGCGCAGGCCCTTCTCCTCGAACCGGGCGTTGATCTTGCCGGTCAGGTTCCGGCGGGTCGCGTCCGGCTTGATGATCGAGAAAGTGCGTTCGACGGCCATAAATCCCTCTTCAGCGTGTGCTTTCAGCGCGTGGGCGCGCCTTATAGACGCGAGGTTCCGCACCGGCAAGCCGGTTGGACGGAGGCTTTTCGCGTGCTAAACGCCGCGGCCCCATGCTGCACGTCACCGACCTTTCCTTCCGCCACGGCGAGCGCGTCCTGTTCGATCGCGCCTCGGCGGCCATTTCCGACGGCTGGAAGGTCGGCCTGGTCGGCCGCAACGGCGCGGGCAAATCGACGCTGCTGCGCCTGATCCAGGGCATGATCGAGGCCGACGGCGGCAACATCAACATGACCGGCCGCATGCGCATCGGCTCGGTGCCGCAGGATCCTCCCGGCGGCGACATCACGGTGCTGGACGCCGTGCTGGCCGCCGACGTCGAGCGCACCGCCCTGCTGGCCGAGGACGAGACCTGCCACGACGGCCTGCGGCTGGCCGAGATCCATGCCCGGCTCGACGAGATCGGTGCCGCCTCGGCGCCGGCGCGGGCCGCCTCGATCCTGCACGGGCTGGGCTTCGACAACGAGGCGCAGGGCCGGCCCTGCGGCGAATTCTCCGGCGGCTGGCGCATGCGCGTGGCGCTGGCCGGCACGCTGTTCAGCAATCCCGACCTCCTGATCCTCGACGAGCCCTCGAACCATCTCGATCTCGAGGCGATGCTGTGGCTGACCGAGCATCTGCGGCGCTTCCGGCATACGCTGCTGATGGTGAGCCACGATCGCGATCTGCTGAACGACGTGTGCGACCACATCGTGCACATCGACCAGCAGAAGCTCGTCACCTACAACGGCAATTACGACCGCTTCGAGCGCACCCGCGCCGAGCGCCTCGAGCACGATGCCGCGCAGCAGGCCAAGATCGCCGCCCAGCGCAAGCACATGCAGGCCTTCGTCGACCGCTTCAAGGCCAAGGCCAGCAAGGCGCGCCAGGCCCAGTCGCGCATCAAGATGATCGAAAAGCTGGGACCGGTCGCAACGGTGCCGGTCGACGAGCGGATCGCCTTCAACTTCCCGGCGCCCGAGCACCTTGCCCTCGCCGATCGAGACGATCGACGAGGTCACGGTCGGCTATGGCGACGGCCCGCCGGTGCTGCGCAAGCTCGACCTGCGCCTCGACATGGACGATCGCATCGCCCTGCTCGGCCAGAACGGCAACGGCAAGTCGACCTTCATCCGGCTGCTGTCAGACCGCCTGAAGCCGCGCGAAGGCCGGATCAGGAAGACGTCGAAGCTGCGCGTCGGCTACTTCTCGCAGGACCAGGAGGAAGGCCTCGACTACGAAGGCACACCCTTTCACCACATGGCGAGCGCGCTGGGGCCAACAGCGGGCGAAACCAAGGTGCGTGCCCAGCTCGGCCGCTTCGGCTTTTCGCGCGACCGTGCCGACCTCAAGGTCGGCCTCCTGTCGGGCGGCGAGAAGACGCGGCTGCTGCTGTCGCTGGCCACGCGCAATGCCCCTCACCTGCTGCTGCTCGACGAGCCGACCAACCACCTCGACATGGATGCGCGCGCCTCGCTGGTCGACGCCATCAACGACTTCGACGGCGCCGTCGTGCTTGTGAGCCACGACACGCATCTGGTGAAACTGGTCGCTGATCAGCTCTGGGTGGTGGCCGACGGCAAGGTCACACCGTTCGACGGCGATATCGACGACTACCAGGCCAAGCTCTTGCGCGAGCGCAATGGCGGCAAGAGCGGCAAAGCCGGCAAACGCGAGCGCGAGCGCGAAGCGGCCGCGACGGCACCGCCGCCTCCGCCTGAGCCCGCCAAGAAGGAACAACGCAAGCAGTCGGCCAACTCGCGGGCCAAGCGCGCCCCTCTCAAGAAGACGCTGGAGACCCTGGAGAAGGGCATCGCCAAGCTCAACAAGCAGCGCGGCGAGCTCGAGGCCAAGCTGGCCGCGCCCGAGACCTACACCGACCCGGCGGTCAATGTCACCGATCTACAACGCGAGAAGGTCCGGCTGGAGCGCGAGATCGCTCATGCCGAGCACGAGTGGCTGGTCGCGCAGGAAGCCTACGAGGCGGCGTGAGTGCACAAACGATGTCATCCCGAGCGTAGCGAGGGACCTTTAAGACAACAGGAAAGGTCCCTCTCTACGCTCGGGATGACAGCTTTTCTGGAGCTTTGGGTTTGCGTTATTCCGCAGCGGCCGTGCGCGTCACCACTGTCGGTACGGTACTCTGGCGGATCGCCATCACCAGGCCGGCGTTGATGACGTAGAGGCCGACCGCGATCCAGAAGATGGTGGCGGGATGGCCAGCGCCCATCAGGATGCCGAACACCGGCGGCGCCAGGAACGAGCCGACATCGAGGCCGGAATAGACGAAGCCGAACACCTTGCCGGAAGCGCCGGGCGGCGTGGCACCACGCACGATCATGTCGCGCGACGGGCCGGTGGCGCCGCCCGCCGCGCCGGCGAGCGCGAGCAGCGGCAGCAGCAGCGCCGGCGTGACGGCCTGGGTGGCGATCGGCAGGGTGAGCAGCCCAGCAACCAGCAGGCCAATCGTCGCCACGCGATCGTGCCGGCGCACACGGTCGGCGAACAACCCGCCCACCAGCACGCCGCCGGCCGAGCCGACGATGAACACGATCAGGCAGAGCGCGGCATAGTTCTCGCTGATGCCGAACATCTTGACCCAGGCCGGCACCGCGAACTGCTGGATGCCGACGGTGTTGGCGGCGATCAGCGCGAAATAGACGAGGCAGAGCAGGATGGCCGGCTGCGCAAACAGAGCGAGCATCGACGTGCCGCCGTTGTGCTGGCTGGCAGCGCGATCCTTGACACGGTGATCGACCAGAGTGGTGCGATGGCCCCATACCAGGACCGACAGGACGAGGCCCGGAATGGCACCGATGAAGGCCGCCCCCGCCCAGCCGAACATGCTGTCGAGGAAGTACATCACCGGCGCGGCCGCCCAGCCGAGCGAGCCGCCGACGCCATGGATGCTGAAGGCGCGGCCGAGCCGGCCGGGATTCACCGAGGCATTGAGCAACGCGAAGTCAGCGGGATGGAATACCGAGTTGCCGAGGCCTGCGATCACCGCAATGGCGGCGAAGCCCACGAAGGAATGCGCCACCGATATCAGCGCCAACGCCACGCCGATGGTGAACAGCCCGCCGGCCAGGATCGGCCGTGCGCCGAAGCGGTCGACGGCGAAGCCCGCTGCGGTCTGGGCGATGCCGGAGACGCCGTAGAAGATGCCAGCCAGCAGGCCGACATCCTCGAAGCTGAGACCTGCCTCCTGGCGCACGATGAGCAGCATCGTGGCGAAGGCGAGCTGGTAGTAGTGGCTGGCGCCATGGGCGGCGCCGATCAGGCTGATGACGCGGACATCGCGGGACGCGGGAACGGCAACTGCGGACATGGCGGCGGATGATAGTCGATCCGCGACGCCGTTGCGTTTGCGGAATTCCGCGCAGGAGCCATGCGTGCGTGGTGGCGACGACTGAGGCTAGTCTCCCCGCGCACTGCAGGGAGATTGCAAATGAAGCGCTGGAAGCACCGTCCCGAAGGCTCGACCTGGGGCGATTGGGGTGACGACGATCAGCTCGGCCGGCTGAATCTCATCACCCCTGCGAAGGTGCTAGAAGGCATCGCCGAGGTGAAGGAAGGCCGCTCGTTCTGCCTAAGCCTGCCGCTTGACCTGCCGGGCGGCAATGTACTCAACCCGCGCCGCCTGCCGCCGGTGCTGTCGCCGACCGGCGACGAGAATGGCTGGCGCTTCAACTTCCACACCAAGACAATCAACCCGTTGTTCGTCGACGTGGCGAGCGACGATCGCGTGATCCTGACGCTGCAATACTCGACGCAGTGGGACACGCTCGCCCATGTCGGCGGCTTCTTCGACGCCGACGGCGACGGCGTACCCGAGCCGCTCTACTACAACGGCTTCAAGGCGGGCATCGACGTGATCGGCCCGCAGCCCGACGCCGGCCGCGACGGCTGCGGCCATCTCAGCTACGCCCACAAGCTCGGCGTCGAGAACATGGCGGCCAAGGCGATCCAGGGCCGGGCCGTGATGGTCGATCTCGAGAAGCATTTCGGGCGCGACCACAAGTACGTGAACTACGACGACTTCCGCAAAGTGCTGGAGGCCGACAAGGTGGTCGTCGAGCCCGGCGACATGCTGCTGCTCTACACCGGCTTCACCGACGAGATCGTCAAGATGGACAAGAAGGTCGATCCGGCGCGCGCCCATGCCATGTGCTCGGTGCTCGACGGCCGCGACAAGCGGCTGCTGCAGTGGATCACCGACAGCCAGATCTCGGCGCTGATCGCCGACAACTACGGCGTCGAGGCCGTGCCTGCCCTGCCCGGACCGGACAATGCCGAGCATCCGTCGCTGCCCATCCACAATCACTGCCTGTTCAAGCTCGGGCTCAACCTCGGCGAGATCTGGTGGCTGAAAGACCTGGCGCTGTGGCTGCGCGACAAGAAGCGCTCGCGCTTCCTGCTGACCGCCCCACCGCTGCGCCTGCCGGGCGCGGTCGGTTCGCCTGCAACGCCCGTGGCGACCGTGTAATCTCTCCGGCATGGCATCGTCGTTTCCGGCGCTCATCGCCGAAAGTCTAAAAACCGAGAAGTTCCGGCTGCTCGATATCGGTTGCTCGGGCGGCCTCGATCCGCTGTGGCGGGCCTTCGAGCCCCGGCTTCAGGCGCTCGGCATCGATGCCAGCGTCACCGAATGCAAGCGGCTGGCCGGGCTGGAGCGCAATCCGGACGTCTCCTACGTCGCGGCCTTCGCGGCGCGATCGGCCAACAAGCCGATCGACATCTCGGCCGGGCCGGCGGCGCCATTGATCATGAAGATGCGCGATCGCATGAGCTTCATGCGCACACGCGAGATCCGCGATGCCCGGCTGAAGCAGGCCTCGACCGAGGAACAGCTGCGCCACAATGCCTGGGAAATGACGGGGCTGGCCGACCCGGCCAAGCCCGTCGTCCTGCCCGAGCTTCTGGCCGAGCGAGGCTGGAGCGATCTCGACTACATCAAGCTCGATGTCGACGGCGCCGACTTCGACATCCTGCAATCCTTCACTGGGCGCTTCGATCCGCTGCAGACGATCGCGGTCCAGCTGGAGGTCAACTTCGTCGGCACCGACCGGCCCGACGAGCACACCTTCCACAACACCGACCGCTTCATGCGCGCGCACGGCTTCGACCTGTTCCGGCTCGACGTGCGCAATTTCTCGGTCCGCGCCCTGCCCGCCCGCTACATCTGGCCGACGCCGGCAGAGACGGTGTCGGGCCGGCCGTTCCAGGGCGAGGCGTATTACGCGCGCGACGTGCTAGCGGCGCACCGCGCGGGCGGCGGTCCGGCGCTCGGCATCGAGAAGCTCGCCAAGCTCGCGGCGGTCTTTTCGGCATGGCAGGTGCCGGACGCTGCCGCCGAGCTCGTGCTCGCGCGCCGGGCTGAGTTCGCCCTCATTGTTCGACGTCGATGCCGGCCTCGACCTGCTGGCAGCCCAGACGCAGACCCAGCGCAGCCGGCCGCTGCCCTATCGCGACTACATGGCGACCTTCGAGGCGGATGCGCCGGGCTTCTACCGGCCCGAGGGCCCGGTCCCGACCTGGGAGCGCCTGAAGTCAGCCTGGCGCGGCTACTGGTTCCCGCGCGAGAAGCGTCATTAGTCTTGCCGGACCGCGGGCCTCCAGGCCCGCTCAGCTCATCTCTCTGCTCGGACCGCGCGCGTCTCGCGCGCCTCATGATCATGAGCGCGCGAGACGCGCGCGGTCCGGAAGAGTATGAGCATGAGCGGGCCTGGAGGCCCGCGGTCCGGCAAGACTAAGCCTTCTTCTCCCAGCCGCCGGTGGGCGTCTGCTGCCAGTAGACCACCGTGTGGCCGGCCGCCTTGTACGCCTTCCAGCGCTCGCGCGAGTCGGCGACGGCGGTGTCGTCGCGGCCGTCGAACAGTTCGAAGCAGCGCTTGTAGTCGCCGACCTTCTCCGAGCGCGCGCGGTCGGCGACGAAGAGGAACTTCGCCCCGTTGGGATTCTCGTCGAGATGCGTCAGCCAGATCGGCTGGCGGTCGGCCTCGCCGTCCTTGGCCGCACCATGCGGCAGGAAACCGTTGGGATCGCAGGTCCAGAGATGCGTGTTGAGCGCATCGACGCGCTCGGGCGAGCCCACCATCACCAACGCCCGCTCGCCCGCCTGCAGGGTCTTGGCCAGCAGGCGGGGCAAGGCGTCTTCGAGCGACGAGCGGGTCAGGTGATAGAAGTTGACCTCGGTCGCCATGCGGCGATCACTTCTCGTAGTTGTCGGCGATCCAGGTATCGAGCAGGCGCACGCCGTAGGCCGTGGCGCCCTTCGGCGTCGTGCTGTCGCCCTTGCTCGACCAGGCCATGCCGGCGATGTCGAGATGCGCCCAGGCCACGCCCTCCTGCACGAAGCGCTGCAGGAACTGCGCCGCCGTGATCGAGCTGGCGTCGCGGCTGTTGGTGACGTTGCGCATGTCGGCGATCTCGGAATCGATCATCTTGTCGTACTTCGACCCGAGCGGCAGGCGCCACAGCTTCTCGCCGATGCCGGCGCCGGCGGCGCGCAGCTTGTTGGAGAGCTGGGTGTTGTTGCTGAACAGGCCGGCCCGCTCGTGGCCCAGCGCCACGATGATGGCGCCGGTCAGGGTCGACAGCTCGACCATCGCCTGCGGCTTGAACTTCTCCTGGGCATACCACATGGCGTCGCACAGGATCAGCCGACCCTCGGCGTCGGTGTTGATCACCTCGACGGTCTGGCCCGACATGCTCTTGACCACGTCGCCCGGCCGCTGGGCGTTGCCGTCCGGCATGTTCTCGACCAGGGCGCAGACGCCGACGACGTTGGCGCGCGCCTTGCGGCCGGCCAGCAGGCGCATCGCGCCGGTGACGGCGCCGGCGCCGCCCATGTCCCACTTCATGTCTTCCATGCCGCCGGCGGGCTTCAGCGAAATGCCGCCGGTATCGAAGCACACGCCCTTGCCGATCAGGGCGACCGGCTTCTGCGACTTCGGCCCGTTCATCCAGCGCATGACCAGCAGCTGCGATTCGCGCTCGCTGCCCTGGCCGACGCCCAGCAGCACGTTCATGCCGAGCTTCTTCATCTCGGCTTCGCCCAGGATTTCGACCTTTACGCCGAGCTTGGTGAGCTCACGCGCGCGGCGGGCGAACTCCGCGGGATAGAGGACGTTGGCGGGCTCGCTCACCAGGTCGCGGGCAAAGAACACCGCGTCGACAGTGGGCTCGAGCTGGCCGTAGGCGCGCCGCGCCTCGGCCGGGCCGGCGACGAAGATCGTGATCTGCTCGAGCGAGTTCTTCTGCTCGGGCTTGTCCTTGGTCTTGTACTTGTCGAAGCGGTAGTTGCGCAGCTGCGCGCCGAGCGCGATGCGGGCGGCGATCTGGCCGGGCGTGAGCTTGCTGCCCTTCACCGGATCGACGGCGACGGTGACGGCCTTCTGGCCGGCCGCGTTGGCCTCGGAAGCGAGGATGCCGCCCAGCGCTTCCGCACCACGGGCGTCGAGCTCGCGGTTCTTGCCGACGCCGAGCAGCGTCAGGCGCGCGATGTTGCCGGCCTGCCCCAGCACCGTCAGCGACTGGCCCTTGGCGCCGGTGAAGCGGCTGGCGTCGATCGCCCGCGCGACGGTGCCGTCGGTGTTGATGGATTGCGCAGTTGCCAGGAGTTGCTTGTCGGCCGCTACGAAGGCCGCGACATTGCCCGAGAAGGCCTTCGGAAAGGCCGAAAATTCCACTTTCATTCGGTTCCTCGCTTATGAAGGGCGATTTTTCGCCCCTGCGGCGGGGCAGCGCAAGCAGCGATTCCGCTCCGGAATGCTGCAAATTCGGGGTGGCGTCCTGCTGCCGCCGACAGTATCAGTACCGGCCCCCAAAACGGACATGGAAATGACTTCAGCAACTCTCCCTCGCGTCTCGGTCGTCGGCCTCGGCAAGCTTGGAGCGCCGCTCGCCGCGGTGCTCGCCAGCCGCGGCTTCACCGTGATCGGCCTCGACGTCAGCAAGGTGCTGGTCGATTCGCTGAATGCCGGCAAGATGCCGATCGTCGAGCCGCAGCTCAACGAGCTGATCGCCGCCAACAAGGAGCGGCTGTCGGCGACGATGGACCCCAATGAGGCGATCCAGAACAGCGACGCAAGCTTCGTGATCGTGCCGACGCCGTCGGACAGCACCGGCTTCTTCTCCAACCGCTTCGTGCTGCAGGCGATGGAATCGCTCGGCAAGGCGCTGCGCAACAAGAAGGGCTACCACATGGTGAACATCACCAGCACGGTGATGCCCGGCAGCACCGGCGGCGAGATCAAGGCGGCGCTGGAAGCCGCCTCGGGCCGCAAGGTCGGGCCCGATCTCGGGCTCTGCTACAATCCGGAATTCATCGCCCTGGGCAGCGTCGTGCGCGACATGCTCTATCCCGATTCGATCCTGATCGGCGAGAGCGACACCAAGGCCGGCGATGTGCTGCAGACCATCTACCTGCAGATGTGCGAGAAGAAGCCGCCGGTGCAGCGCATGAACTTCGTCAGCGCCGAGCTCACCAAGATCTCGGTCAACACCTACGTCACCACGAAGATCTCCTACGCCAACATGCTGGCCGACATCTGCGACCGCCTGCCGGGTGCCGACGTCGACGTCGTGACCAAGGCGCTGGGCGCCGACACGCGCATCGGCTCGAAGTACCTCAAGGGCGCGATGGGCTATGGCGGCCCGTGCTTCCCGCGCGACAACGTCGCCTTCGCAGCCCTCGCCCGCAAGATCGGCGCGCGTGCCGACGTGGCCGAGGCGACCGACCGCATCAACAACCACCAGGTCGACCGCCTGACCGGCCTGGTCGCCAAGTTCGCCAAGGCCGGCATGCGCATCGCGCTGCTGGGCCTCAGCTACAAGCCGCACACGCCGGTGGTCGAGGAAAGCCACAGCGTCAAGCTCGCCGCCAAGCTCGCCGACGCGGGCTACATCGTCTCGGTGCACGATCCGCTGGCACAGGACGCCGCGATCGCCGTGCTGGGCGACAAGGTCGTCGGCGCGTCCTCGCTCGAGGGCGCGGTGCGCGAGTGCGACCTCCTGATCGTCGCCACCGGCTGGCCCGAGTACAAGGCGATCGACCCGGCGTGGTGCAAGCGCAACGGGCAGCGCCTCACCGTGCTCGACCTGTGGCGCACGCTGCCGGCCGACAAGTTCGCCGACGTGGCCGACGTGCTCTATCTCGGCTCCGGCCGCTAGGGCGCACCGCCATGGCCGACTCCGACAGGAAGCGGCCATGGCAGGTGTTGCAATCGACCTACGCGGTTGCCGACGAGTGGCTGCGGCTGCGCAGCGACGTGCTGCAATCGCCTGACGGGCGGACGCTGCCACCCTCTCCCGTCATCGAGCATCCCGACTGGGTCGACGTGATCGCCCTCACCGCCGATCTCAACATCGTGCTGGTCGACCAGTACCGGCACTCGGTCCGCAGCGTGCGGACCGAATTCCCC
Organism: uncultured Alphaproteobacteria bacterium; assembly: GCA_963809025.1. Lineage (GTDB taxonomy): Bacteria > Pseudomonadota > Alphaproteobacteria > Reyranellales > Reyranellaceae > Reyranella. Next base: position 135,623 of record CAWEIE010000001.1, read on the forward strand.
GCCGGCACGGTCGACGATGGCGAGGAGCCGCTGTCCGCCATACAACGCGAGCTGCTGGAGGAGACCGGCTACGCCAGCGACGAATGGCACCTGCTGGGCACGGCGCCGGTCTATCCGCCGCTGCAGACCAATCGCATCCATTCATTCCTGGCGCTGAACGCCCGGCCGATCGGCGGCCAGGCGCTGGACGACGGCGAGGTCATTCACGCCTACGAGCTGCCGTTCACCCAATTCATCGACAAGGTGGAGTCGGGCGCGATCGAGCTCCCCGCACTTCAGCTCGCCGGCCTGTGGTGGTTGCAGGCCCGGCTCACAGGGCGTGGCGTCCCCGGAATTTCAATACCTTTCCCTTGAGCAATTCGTCCTCGCGCGGCAGCCCGGCCAGGACCTGGCTGCAGAAGGGATTGATGTTGGCGCCGACGTAGTTCGTGAAGGTCATCCAGAACTTGTTGTAGATCACGTTGACGCCGATGAAGCGGCGCGCCACGCGCCGGCCCTCCGGACGCGTCTCGGCCTCGGTCGCGGCCGCCCGCTTGAACAGCCGCTCGGCAACCTTCAACCGCTTCTTGTCGACCGGCCCGATCTGGCGGCCGGCGCGCACGGGCTCGGTGGCGGTCTGGGTGGCAAGGCCGAACTCGAAGATGAAGAGCTCGGCCGATGAGAGCTGCTCGGCGAACGGCGCCCGCTCGACGCCCGCCAGATCCGCCGGCAGGCCTTCGCACTCCTCGGGGATCAGGATCGGGCCAGTGAAGCCCATGCCCGTCCAGGCCGTGACGAAGCTGCTGACGAAGTCCGGCCGCGTCGCGACCAGCATCAGGTTGGTCGAGCGCGGGAACGTCACGACCTGATCGCAGACGAACGGCAGCGTGTGCGGCAGGTCGTAGGTGAGATCGTCGAACAGCTGCCATTCGAGGCTGGTCTCGACGAACGGCGTCGTCGCGGGCTCGATCGCCTTGTCGAGGCCGGCCGAGTAGCGCTGGTAGGGGGTGTCGCGGTCGAGCCGGATCTCCTCGATCTCGGTGTCCGGCCAGCCCCAGGTCTCGGCCTGAGCCGGCACGTAGGGCGTGGCCACGTTCCAGATGAAGCGGTCCTGGTCGTTCATCCGTGTGGCGCGGCCCTTGTTGTTGGCGGCGGCGACGCGGGTGTGGTCGCAGTGATAGCCGAACAGCTTGTCGATCAGCGTGTCGACGCGGCCGCGATAGAGCGCGAGCCGCGCCGCCAGGTTCGAATCGCAGTGCCAGCCCAGGATCATATCCTCGTCGAAGCCGTGGATGGCGAACATGTCCTCGCGCAACGCCGCCTGGAAATCGCCCAGCGCGTCGTACTTCATCGGCATGTAGTTGTGGACGACCTGGTTGAGATGGAAGCGCACCGACCAGTCGCGCAGCTTGGCGAGGTTGCCCACCGGGTCGCGCCGGTCGAACGCCGCTTCCCACAGCATCTCCGGAATCTCGAAACGCGGCACCTGATAGAAGCCGTCGGGGATCGAGCCCAGGATGTCGCTCAGCGACTCCTTCTCGTTGCGCGGCACCAGCAGCATGTCGGTGTTGGTGTAGAGGATCCAGCGGTTGCGCGGGTTGGAGCGCCGGAGCGCCACGTTGCGCGACTGCGCCTCGAGCGCCACCAGATGGGTTTTCAGGCGATGGCGGACATGCTGGTCGGGCCGGATGCGCAGGACGCGCATGACCTGCTTGGCCTTTTCCGTCAGCGTGTCGTGGATCGCCTCGGGAAAGGTCGGGTGGTCATCCGGCGTGTTGTAGTCGACGAACAGGATCTCGTCGTCGGGATCGGACATGACCTCGGCGAGCGCGTTGAAGCTGATCGCCGCCCGCTTGTGCAGGTTGTAGCCGTGGCTGTCGTTGCGGCCGTAGAGGATGACGGAAAACATTCTTTGTCTCGGTGGTTCGGCTAGGCGCCGAGGCGCGCAAGCTCGTTGCTGGCGGCGGCGAACTCGATCAGCGCCGGCGGGCCCTGGTCGACGACCTCGCGCCAGTACCGGCGCGCCGCCGCAGGATTGCCGTCGACGGCGAGGACGCCCATCTGGAAGCGCGCTTCGGCATGGCGGGTGGGCGAGTTGGCGCGGTCGAGCAGCGCCTCCTCCGTCGCCTGCCCGGTGCGGAAGGCGAGCAGCAGCGTCGGCCAACGATTGTCGCTCGGGAGCGTGACCGGCTCGGTCGGTGCGCCAGCCAGTCGCGCAGCCGTCAGCCGGTAGAGCAGCCAGTACGGATTGCAAGGCTCCTTGGCGACAGCCAGCCCGAATTCATTGAACGCCGCGCTGTAGTTGCCCATGCGCATCGCCACGCAGGCGCGCGCCGCCGCGCTGGTCTGCGGCAGCAACTCGTATTGGTGGCGCCAGTCGTCGTTGGCGTCGGCCAGCCGGCCCACCGCCGCACGCGCAATGCCGCGGGCGTTCAAGGTATCGCCATCCTTGGGATTGGCAGCCAGCACGCCGTCGAAGATCTGGATCGCTTCCTCGTAGCGGCCCAGCGTCGAGAGGGCCTCGCCCTTCAGCGCCAGCACCTCGGCAAGCTTGGGGTTCACCTTCAGCGCGCGCTCGTAGCTGTCCAGCGCCTCGGCCGCGCGGCCATGGGCGAGCCTCGCGTTGCCGTGGGCGAGCTGCGGAAGGATCTTGCTGCGGACGTTGGTGCGGACCAGGTCGTAGGATTCCGCCTCGAAGGCGAAGTAGCCCTGGCGGCGGAAAATGTAGCGCCGATCGGCAGCGCCCGGCGGCAGCTCCGACCACAGGCGGCGCGCCCGCTCGTACTCGGCCTGCGCTTCGGCGCTGCGTCCCAGGCCGTCGAGGATTTCCGCCCGGGCCATGGCGGCATCGGCGAAATCGGAAACCAGCGCCAGCGCCCGATCGAAGGCGGCGAGCGCGCCCTCAGCATCGCCGCCACGCCGCTTGACCAGGCCGTCGCGAAAATGGACACGCGCATCCTGCTCGTCGCCACCGACCTTGGGGGCAATCTCGACGATCGCGGCAGGCCGGCGCCACAGGCGCCTGACCGGCGCTATGGCCGCTCGCAATATGCCGATGTCAGCCACTGGCGGCTCTCAGGGTATCGTTCCAGGCGGTCAAGATCGGCACTTTCACCGGCGGCCGGTGCTGCGGGAGGGGAATCCGAGGCGTCCCGCTAGCCTAAACCCCTGGGGAGCGTCAAGACGATGTCGTGCCTCGAACATCGGCGGATAACTCGCCATGATTCCACGGCAAATTTCCCCTGCCGACGACGGCAGGAGGCTCAGGCGAGACATTGTCGAGGCTATCTCGGGCGGGTCCGCTATGCTATGCGACCTGCCGCAATGCCCCCGACCCGAACACCACGTCTTGCGGCCCCGCGCCGTCTCGATTTGTCGTTTTACTTCAATGGTTAACTTGAACAATCGCCAGGAACTGCCGGCCGCGCCCGTCATGCACATTGTGGATGGCAAGGCGGTCGAGCCACGGGACTACAACTGGCTGGAGCGCATCGTCCGCTTCCTGCTGCGGCCGTTCGTCGAAGCCTGGCACCACCGCGACTTGATTGCGGCGATATTGCGACGCGAACTGCGCGAGCGCTTCAGCGGCTCCATGGCTGGCTGGGTGTGGGCTGTGGTGGCACCGCTGATTTCGCTCGTCACCTACACCCTGGTCTTCGGCGGCTCGACGACGCTACCCAACAAAACCCAGTCCAATTCCTCGATCGACTACGCCCTTTTCATCTTCGGCGGGCTCGTGGCGTTCAACTTCTTCACCGAGATGGCGTACCGGGCACCCTCGCTGCTCCACGAATACGCCCACTACATCAAGCAGACGATGTTTCCGGCCGAGATGCTGCCGATCATCTCGACGCTGCGGGCGACGACATATGCCTCGATCGGCCTGGCTCTGATGCTGGCCTGCCAGCTTCTCTTCACCGGGACTCTGCACTGGACCGTTCTGCTGCTGCCGCTGTGGTTCGTTCCGTTCCTGATGTTCCTGATCGGCATCACTTGGCTGTTGTCCGCCATGGGGGCGTTCACCCGCGACACCGCCTACCTCATGATGACCATCGCCCCCGTACTGATGTTCGCCACGCCAGTGTTCTTCAGTCACGAAACTCTCGGCCCCACCTGGTACCTCCTGATGTACGCCAACATCCTGACTGGATTCATCGAGACCATCCGCGACCTGGTGGTGTTCGGAAGGATTCCCGCTGGGCTGGTCATCGCTTGGACGATGTTCGTATCGCTGTTCTTCTTCTGGTTCGGCTACTGGTTCTTCCGGCGCCAGCAGGATGCGATCGCCGATGTCATCTGACACCGAAGTCGTGATCAGGGCGAGGCAGCTTGCGAAAGCCTACAAGCTCTACGACAGTCCGAAGGACTGGGTGAAGCAGCAGCTGCTCGGCTCGGAGAAGAACCCGTATTACAAGTCGTTCTGGGCGCTGAAGGACATCAGCTTCGAGGTCCAGCGCGGCAAGAGCCTGGGTATCATCGGGCGCAACGGTTGCGGCAAGTCCACCCTGCTGCAGATCGTCTGCGGCATGACACGCCCGACCAAGGGCGAGATCTGGGTCAAGGGCCGGGTCGCCCCGGTGCTGGCGCTCGGCGCGACCTTCGACCTCGAGGCCACAGGACGCGAGAACGTGCTGATCGGCGGCGCCGTGCTCGGGCTGAAGCGCCAGGAGATCCTGCGCAAGTTCGAATCGATCACCGACTTTGCCGGCATCGGCGCCTTCATGGACCAGCCGCTGAAGCTCTATTCGGTCGGCATGCGCATGCGGCTCGCCTTCGCCATCTGCGCGCACATCGATGCCGAGATCCTGATCGTCGACGAGGCTCTGGCGGTGGGCGATCTCGCCTTCCAGAAGAAGTGCGTCGACTGGATCGACAATTTCCGCCGCACCGGTACGTTGCTCTTCGTCAGCCATTCGACCAGCGACCTGTCGCGGCTGTGCGAGAGCGCGATGTGGATCGACAACGGCCGCGTCCGCGAAGCCGGCAGCGTCGCCGACGTCGCCCGCGCCTACCGGCGCGCGACCTTTGTCGAGAAGGACAACATGAAGCGGTTCTCGGCAGTCTGATCTCTTGCCGGAGCGCGGACCTGCAGGTCCGCATCTTCTCCTCGATACAGTGACGTGAGCGGACCTGAAAGTCCGGGCTCCGGAAGGATCAGGCCGACCAAGCCGCCATCTGCGACACCAGCGCCCGCGCCTTGCCGATCTGTTCGCGGCGGACCTCGTCCCAGGTCCCGAGCGCGGCATTGCTGTCCAGGCGATGCTGCCAGCGCTCGGGCAACAGCTCGCCAAGGATAATGGCGCACCAGCGCAGGCCGTAGAGCGGCATCAGCGCCGGCAGACGGTCGGTCTCGGCGTGCCGGCCGAAATGGCCGAGCAAGGCCCGCTGGTAGAGCGCCTTCTGCCGCTCGGCGAGCCGCATGCCGGGATGCATGATGAAGTTGGCGACGCTGGTGAGCGGATCGTCCCAGCCGAAATACTCGAAGTCGAGGAAGTGCAGGCGGCCGTCGGCCGAACGCAGCGCGTTGTGCGCGCCCATGTCGGACGGAATGAGCGTGCGGAACTGCGGCGCGATGTCCTCGGCGAAATCGAAGCCCAGCCGGCGATAGGCCTCCCGGGCGCCGGCCTCGAAGCGGCTGAGCGAGGGCACGAGGACCTCGTCGAAGAACACGGCGAACTCGGGCACGTCGTGCTTGACGGCCGCGAGCCGGGCGTAGCGCCGCTCGATCTGCGAAATGATCCGCGGTCCCGACAGACAGGCTTCCGAGGCCTCGCCGATCGCGCTGCGGGCCTCGGCGTCGATGCCCTGATCGAGCGCGATCTGGAAGGCGGCAAACTCGGCGACGTCGGCGTCGGTGACGGTGTCGACCGCCTCGCCGTCGATCCAGCTCAGCAGGGCGAAACGCCGCTCGGGCGACACGGCCACCACCTGGGGCGTGCGGCCGATGCCCTTGCGCTCCATGAAGCGCAGCGCATTGACCTCGGCTGCTAGCCGGTTGCGGTTGTCGGCGGCGGGGTACTTCTTCAGCGCATAACGGGCAGCGCGGGTCTCGACCCTGAAGATGCGGCTGTTGCCGCCCCGGCGGATTTCCGAGATCGCCCGCACCGGCTCGGCGCAGAGCGTGCGGGCGACGTCTTGGATGTCGTCAGTTGCCGCGGAAGAGCGCGTCACGGACTTCGTCCCAGGAGGCATATTGCTCGAACTCACTCTGCGGCTCGCTGCCGAACAGGATCTTGCGGCACGCAGCCGGCATCCCGGCGTGAGAAAGGACCTCGGCAAGATCGTCGACGAACACGTCGCATTCAAGCGACCGTATCCGCCTCACCTTCTCGTCCCGCGTGCCTTCGAAATAGACGTTGTGGCGCCCGATGCCGAGGCCCGCCGCATCGAAGAAGCGATTGCTCTCCATCCAGCGCAGCGCCGCCATCCGCAGATCGGTCATATGCGGGTCGTGATGCGCAAGCTCGGTCTTGTGGCTGACGATGGCCACCGCGTCGGCGCGCGTGCGGCAAGCTTCCAGGAACCCGGCGACACCGTCGAACAGGACCGCGGCGTCGATCCGCCGGCCATAGACCAGCCCCTGCAGGCTCTCCCACAGCAAGCCGTCCGGGCGCTCCGCCAGCAGGGCGCGCTTGACCGCGGCCTTGTTGCCCTCGAACGACGCCGGCAGCAGCCCCTCTTCCTTGGCGACGCGCTGGAACGCCTGGTCGTAGGAGATCAGCGTGTTGTCGAGATCGATGCCGACTCTCATCGCAGGCCCGCGGCCGGCTGCGGGAAGCCCGCGAACAACGTGTCGAGGATGTCGCGCGCGCGGCGGACCGGCATCGGCAGGGTCCGCGCGATCTTCTCGCAGCTCAGCGTCACGTAGCGGTGACGATAGATCTCCGGCACCTGGGTTTCCGTCAGCGCCTCGCCCTGCACCAGCGAGAGCGGCAGATGCCGCATCTCGGCCATCAGCCGGGCGGCGTCGAAATAGCCGATGTCGTCGCTGGAGCCGAGGTGCCAGACGCCGCGATGGCGTCCGGCGGCGAGCCGCTCGGCCGCCTCGGCGACGTCGGCGACCATGACCGGCGACAGCGCCATGTTGGTCGCGGCCTGCACGGGCTGGCCCTTGGCCAACGCCTCGAACCAGCCCTTGAAGACGCCCACCGGACGATCGGCGAGAACCTTGGTCACGCGCAGGACCGCGGCCGGCAGCGCGTCCCGCTCGATCGCCTGCTCGACGGCGAGCTTCTGGGCGCCGTATTCGTTCTTCGGCGCGGTCGGCGCCGCCTCGTCGGGCATCGGCGTCTCGCCGTCGAACACCTGGCTGCTCGACAGGAACACCAGGTGCGTGCCGCAGTCGGCCAGCCGGCGCATGAGATCGAGCGTGTTGTCGACGTTGATGCGCCGCGACAGCGTCGGGTCGCTCTGGCAGACCTGCATGCTGGTGACGGCGGCGCAGACGAAAGCGACGTCGTAGCGGCTAGCTTGCAAAGGCGTGAAGTCGGGGTCGCCGAGATCGAGGAAGATGGCGCCGGGCGCCTGCCGGGCCTCGGCGCGGCGCGACGAAGCGTCGACCGTCAATCCGAGCTGGCGGCAATGCACCTGCAGCGCGGAGCCGACGAGACTGTCGCCTCCGACAACAAGTGCGCGACCGCTGGTCTTCTGCTCCATCTACTGGAGATTTACCTTTTGCATCGTCTTGATGTTGAAGTAGCGCGGATCGTCCATCGAGTTGGGCAGCCGGCCGTCCTTGAACGCCTTGATCAGGTCGATGACGGCTTCCTCGATCGAATGGCTGGCCTCGAAGCCCAGCTCGTCTTTGATCTTCTTCGACGACACGTGATAGGAGCGCAGGTCGTTGGTGTTCTGCACCTTGAGCTGCACGTGCGGCCCGACATTGCGCTGGACCATCTCGGCAAGCTGCATCACCGAATGGTTCTCGTAGCCGGCATTGTAGACCTTGCCGTTGACCTTCTCGTCCGGCGCCAGCAGCAGCAGCATGTAGGCGTCGGCCATGTCCTCGATGTGGATGTTGGGCCGCAGCTGCGAGCCGCCGAACACCGAGACCTCGCCCTTGTGCACGCCGAGATTGGTCAGGATGTTGACCACGACGTCGAGCCGCTGGCGGGGCGAGTAGCCGCACACCGTGGCCGGCCGGATCGTCACCGTGGTGAAGCCGGGCGCCCGCTCCCGCTCGAGCAGGACCTCGCACTCGGCCTTGAACTTGGAATAATCGGTGAGCGGCTCGAGGGAGAGATCCTCGGTCACCTCGACGCCGTCCTTGATGCCGTAGACCGACGAGGAGGAGGCGTAGATGAAGCGCTTGACCTTGGCGTCCTTGGAAGCGCGCACCAGCGGCACGAAAGCATCGAGGTTGATCGACCGGCCGAGGTCGGGATTGAGCTCGAACGACGGGTCGTTGGAGATGCAGGCGAGATGGATGACCGCGTCGCAGCCCTGCAGCGCCTGCTTGACCACCTCGGCGTCACGGATGTCGCCCTTGACCTCGCGCAACGAGGCGCCGCGCGAGCTCTTGAGGACATCCTCGCCGTACATGTAGAGGTCCAGCACGGTCACCCGGTAGCCGGCCGCGATGAGCTTGGGCACGAGCACCGCACCGACATAGCCCGCGCCGCCGGTGACCAGCACGCGGTTGAGGTTGGGGTTCTTCTCGTATCAACTCATGGAGCTGCCAATGCCTGGGTTTTGCGCGCGAGACGACCTTTTAGCCACTCATTTCAAGAGCGTCGACAGGTACTTTAGGATCTCCGGCTTGGTGATCTGGTGGCGCTGGCCGACGATCCGGACCTTCATCGCACCGACGGCGTTGCCGATGAAAGCCGCCAAGAACGGATCGCTGCCGGCGGCCAGCAGAGGGCTCGCCAGGGCGAAGAAGGCGTCGCCCGCACCGATCGTGTCGATGGCCTCGCCGGTCAACGCCGGGATGCGCTTCACGCCGGCCTGAGGCGTGTAGACGATGCTGCCGAGCTTGCCGTGGGTGATCACGAAGGTGTGGCAGTCGATCTTCTTCTCGAGCTTCTCGCGCACCACCGTCTCGATCGGCGCATAACGCTCGACCGCGGCCAGGCGCGCCTCGGGCTCGTCGATGCAGATGAAATCGGCGCGCGGATACTTGGTGATCAGGTTGAAGCCGCGATTGGCGCTGTTGGTCTGGGCGTTGACGGCCAGGAACTTCGACTTGCGGCAGACGATGTCGACCAGGCCGTCGTCGATCATGCCGTGGCCGAAATCGTTGACGATGACGGCATCGTAGTTGGCGATGTTCTTGTCGACCCAGCCGTTCAGCGTCACCTGCTCGGCGGCGGGCAGCGCCTCGTCGGAGATGTAGGCGACCTCGATCAGCTTCTTGACGTAAGCCGGATCGACCAGCCTGCTCTTCACCGTGGTTTGGCCGCCTTCGCGGTAGAACGGCACGAGGTTGACGTTCTGGTTCAGGTTGGCGCGGATCAGATCCTCGTGGCTCAGCGACTTGCCCAGCAGGGTCACGAGGTCGACGCCGGCGCAGACCTGGCCGACCAGGTTGGCGGTGGCGATGGCGCCGCCGCAGAAGATCTCCCGGCTCCTGTACTTGGTGGCGATGATGTTTTCCTTGGCGGGCTTGCCCAGCGGCTCGACGTAGATGTACTCGTCGAGGATGGTGTCGCCGATCACCAGGCAGCGCTTCTTCTCGACCGCCGCCACTTCCTTCTTCACGTCGTCGACCGTTATGCGCGAGCGCAGGTCCTTGAGATAGGCCGCGGTCTCCTCCGGATAGAGCGACATCACCCGGTTGGAGAGGTTGGATGAGCTGAAGGTGATGTCCTCGGTGTACAGAACCTCGCCGCCGAACTTCTCGACGGTCAGGCGTTCGGTCTTGATGCGTCCGGTGACGTCGGCTTCCTCGTCGGCATATTCCGAGCCCTTGAGGTAGTAGCTCGGCTTGACGGTCTCGAGCACATGCTCGGCGCCTGGATTGGGCGAAATGCCGACATAGTCGACGCATTCGAGAGCGGCGACCATCTCGGCGCGCAGCTTTTCGGCGAAGACCGGACGATCGGGACCCTTGTTGACGAACCTGTCGGTGGTCAGCGTGACGATCAGCAGGTCACCGTGACGCTTGCCGATATCGAGATGACGCTTGTGCCCGACATGGAGGATGTCGAACACGCCGTGCGCCAACACCACCTTGCGGCCCTTGGCGCGCTCCGCAGCGGCGATCTCGCCCAGTTCGCCGAGCGTCTTGATCTTGTCCAACATCGATACGCTGTCCCCTGCCAGCTCTCTTTACCGAAAACACACGCCTTATTGGCCTATTGGCGGCCGAGATAGGTGAACCAATCCTTCGTCGCTACGGCGATCGAATCCGGCGTCCAGACCGGTGCGTCGCGCCAATAGTCTATGACCTTCAACATGTTTTGCACGCCGTCTTCAATCGGCGCTTTCGACGTCCAGCCAAGCTCGGCCTTGATCCGGCTGGTATCAGCGTGTGTGCAATCAGGCTCCCCCGGCCGCTTGGGAATATGGATCGTCTCAGGCGCCTTGAGGAGCTTGGCCAAGTAGTTGACCGAGACCGGATTGTCACTGCCGACATTGAGGCACAAGCCCACCTTGCTCGATTCGGCGGCACAAACCAGGGCATCGACGGCGTCCGACACATAGGTGAAGTCGCGCGTCTGCTCGCCGTCGCCGACGATAGTGAGTGGCTTGCCGGCCAGCAGCTGGGCCAGGAAGACGCCGAACACGGCGCCGTAGGTGCCGCTGGTGCGGGCACGCGGTCCGTAGATGTTGAAGAAGCGCAACGACAGGGCCGGCAGTCCATAGACCTGCGCCCAATGCATGACCTGGCACTCGCCCAGCCACTTGGTCAGCGCATAAGGATATTGCGGGCGGATCTCGGCCGTCTCGGGCGTCGGGTAGGTGTCGGGGATGCCGTAGCACGACGACGAGGCGACGTAGACGAAGCGCTTGATGTTGGCTGCGCGCGCTGCCTGCAGGGTCACGAAGGTGCCGACGACGTTGGCGCGGAAATAGCCCTCGGGATTGACGATCGAAGGAACAATGTCGGCCAGTGCTGCAAGATGGAACACCCGCTCGACACCGGCCATGGCCTTGGCCATCGCCGCCGGGTCGGCCACGTCCGCCGCCATGACCTCAAGCTTGGGGTTGTCCTTGTGCTGCACGAGGTTGCGCGGCTTGCCGACTTCCATGTTGTCGACCACGCGCACCGAGCGGCCGAGGCTGAGCAGGCGGTCCGTCAGGTGGGAGCCGATGAAGCCGGCGCCGCCGGTCACGAGATCAAGCATCTGGCAGATGTTCTTTCGAGGTCTGGTGTTGCAATTGCAGTGCCGGAAAGCAGTTCATTCGAAGAAGATGAAGCCCCAGTCGCCCTGGTATCCGCTCTGCTTGTAAATCCACTCCCAGCTCTTGACGTCGTGGAAGGATTCGCAGGTGAGCTGCCAGTACAGCAGATTCATGCGCTCACGTTCGTTGCGCCAGGATTCGACCATGATGTACTTCCTGGTCCCCTTGCCCACCCGCTCGATCTCGCGCACGGCATCGTAGAGCTGGCTGATTGGAAAATTGTGCAGGGTCCCCAGCGAGACGACGAAATCGAACGATCTGTCGGGATACGGCAGCGCGACGGCGTTGCCGACCTTGAGGAAGGGCTTCACCTCTTCCTTGGCATTGGCGATCGCATAGTCCGAGATGTCGATGCCCTCGACATGGACGCCAGGCACCGCGCGGGTGAACTCGTGCAGGAGAAAGCCCTTGCCGCAGCCGACGTCGAGGATGCGGTCGCCTGCCTTCAGGCCGTAGTGCTTGGCCATGGCTTCGGCGATCGGCAGCCAGCGGCCGTCGTACTTGTAGCCGCCGTAGCCGTACTGGCGCTCGCCGTCCCAGTAGTCCTGGCCGTACTTCTTGGCGATCTCGGAACAGTTGGCCTTGTCGTACTGAACGACACGGCCGACATAGTCGCGCTTGGTCCGGTTATGCAGGGGGCCGATGAAATCTACGTTAGCCATCGTTCAATCTCTTGATAGTTCAGGTCCCTGCAGATGTGCGCCGTGCGCAGCACATTCTCCCAGCGCTCGATATCCGCCTGGTCGGTCAGGACGAACCCCTCGACTGCCGCGTGGAGCCCGCCACCAGCCTCGAGCAGCCGCCGGTATATCCGGTTTCGTTCGTCGGCCTCCGGCGGCAGCATGAACATGCTGTAGAGGATCACGCCCTCGAGCGTCGCCAGCTCGTCCACGACCTGTTCCAGGATGAGATAGCAGCCCGGCATCGCATACTCGGTGGCGCTCAGCAGGTAGTGAAGCTTGCGGCGCGTGGCGTAGTCGCGGATCACCAGGTTCTGGATGTGCTGGGGCACCCTGTGATTGTCGACCGACCGACTGAAGACGTAGCCGCGATAGCCCTTCCGGTTGGACTGCATCAGGCGACCGACGGCAGCCTGTAGCTGGCGCCGATGCTGGTCGCCGGCCGAACCAGGATCGGCTCGAAGAACTCACCGAGCTTCTTGTCGTGATACGGGGAGAACACGCTCTTGAAGCGACAGTTGGTCGACCACCGGGTCTCGGCTTCCCGGTTGACGATGTTGCCGTGCATGACGTTCTGCGTGAACAGCAGGACGTTGCCGTAGGGAATGTCGAGCCAACGCAGGTCGGGCTCGATGGTGCGGTAGAGCTCCTCGGCCGACTTCAGCTTCAGCTCGCCCATCTGTGCCTGATAGCGGCGCATCCTTCTCGCGCGGCAGGATGAACATCGTCTTCGTGCCGAAGACGTCGACGTAGGGAATCCACAACACGACTTCATACGGCGAATCGCCAGCCCAGACGTCGGCATGGACCGGGAGCAGCGAGCTGTCATCGTCGGGAAGCTGGATGCTGAGATTGATGCGAAGCTGCATGGCCAGCTCGTTGCCGACCAGGATCTCGAGCGCCCGGCGTGCGGTGTTGAAGTAGGACAGCCGCGTCCACGGCTCCTCGTTCATCTCGCGGATCACGGCAAGGCGCAGGTCGTTGAGGCGCTGGACGTCGACCTTGTCGTGGATGTGGTCGAGGAACGCGCCCTTGTCCTCAGGCCGCGGCAGCTTGAGGAAGGACGCAGCGATATCGGCCATGAGATCGCGAATCCGGTCGAGGTCGGCGCGCGATTCGGCCGGGATGATGACATAACCGTCGCGCACGAAGGCGTCGGCCAGCGCGCGCTCCTCGTCGCGCCAGAAGCTGGGGGTGTTGCTCACCGACCGAGCTCCGCCAGGCGCTTGCGCACCGCCTGGTCGATGCTCTTGGCATCGAAGCCGCAGTCTTCCATCAGCTTCTGCTGGCTGCCGTAGTGCTCGGCGAACTTGTCCGGGATGCCGAGCCGCTTGAGCGGCGGCAGCGCGCCGGTGATCCGGTCCGACAGCGTCTCGAGAACGGCGCTGCCCAGCCCGCCGATGACGCTGTGCTCCTCGACGGTGACGACCAGCTTGGTCTCGGCTGCGGCGTCGACGATGGCATCGGCGTCGAGCGGCTTGACGGTGTGGACGTGCAGCAGCCGGCAACGGATGCCGTCCGCGGCCAGCGAGGCCGCCGCCTTGAGCGCCTGCGTGGTGGCAACGCCGGTGGCGACCAGCAGGACGTCCGATGCGCCGGTCTCGCCGTCGATCATGTCGATCGCCTTGCCGATGGCGAAGCCGCGCTCTGGCTTGCTGATCACCGGATCGCCGCCCTTGCCGAGGCGGATGTAGATCGGATGCGGCCAGTCGAGCGTGGCGTCCATCAGCCGGGTCATCTCCTCGGCGTCGCACACGGCGGTGACCGTCATGCGCGGCAGCGCGCGCATGATGGCGATGTCCTCGATCGCCTCGTGCGTGGGCCCGAGCGGCGCATAGACGTAGCCGCCGCCGTTGCCGATCAGCCGCACCGGCAGGTCGTGCAGGCAGAGATCGACCGCGACCTGCTCGTAGCAGCGCCGCGTGATGAAAGTGGCGATCGTGTTGACGTAGGGGACGAACCCGTCCATCGCCATGCCGGCGGCCATGCCGATGATGTTGGCCTCGGCAATGCCCTCCATGTAGTAGCGCTGCGGGAACTCCTTCTTCATCTCGCCGAGCAGGTTCGGCGAGAGGTCGGAGCCGATGAACACCACGCGCTCGTCGCGCTTCGCCAACGCGTGGACCATGTCGAGACTACGTTTGCGCATTGCTCAGCTTTTCCCTCAGCTTCCCAGCGCGCTGCGGACGATCTGGAGCTCGGCCGGCTTGAGGTCGGACTTGTGGTGCCAGTCGGGATTGTTCTCGGCGGCGGGAATGCCCTTGCCCTTGACGGTGTGGCAGATGACCGCGCGCGGCCGGTCGCCGGCGTAGGCAGCGGCTTCGCGGAAGACCTGCCGCAGGTCTTCGACGTCGTGGCCGTTGCACTCGAACACACGGAAGCCGAAGGCGGTCCACTTGTCGGCCAGCGGTTCCATGTTCTGGATCTCGAAGACGCTGCCGGCCGACTGGATCTTGTTGTAGTCGATGATCGCCGTGAGGTTGGACAGGCGGTGCTTGTCGGCGCAGGCGGCAGCCTCCCAGACCGAGCCCTCGTTGATCTCGCCGTCGCCCATCAGCACGTAGACCTTGCTGTCGCGGCCGGTCATGCGGGCGGCGAGCGCCATGCCGAGGCCGATCGACAGGCCGTGGCCCAGCGCGCCGGTGCAGGCCTCGACGCCGGGCACCACCGTCTCGGGATGGCCGCCGAGGAACGAATCGAAATGGCAAAAGCGATCGAGCTCGCCAACGTCGAAGAAACCCTTGTCCGCCAGCACGGCATAGAGCGCCAGGCAACCGTGCCCCTTGCTCAGGATGAAGCGGTCCCGCTCGCGCCAGGCCGGCTTGGCCGGGTCATGGCGCAGGAAGTCGTCGTAGAGGACCCGGATGATCTCGACCAGGGAAAGCGCCGGCCCGATATGCCCCCGCCCGCCGTTCTCGATGGCGCGAAAGATGAGGCGCCGCAGGTGCCGGCTCCGATCGTCCAACGTCGCCTGCTGAACCAGGTCGAGGTCGGTTGCATACTTCAACGCAGTCTTATGCTTCATGCCTCTCGTCTACTTTCCGATGGTCGATTTGCATAGCGATAAAGCTAGCATGGGTGCCCCTGCGGTGGGAGTCGGGTTTTGGAGCCGATATCGCGTGATTGCTGCGGTCATAGGCCGCTTGCATGCTTTGCCGGCCTCGCTAATCTCCCGCGGTGTCATTCAACATCGCCAAACTCCTGGGCCTTAATCGGCCCGTCGAGTCCGCGCCGCCAGTCGAACCCGAGCCATCCCCAAGCAGGCCGACGCGGCCGCTTGCAGAACACTATCAGCCCGGCGAGCAGTTCGAGATTTCGCAAGCGGGCTTGCTCGCCTGGCGGGACTCGCCAGCCTTCAAGCGGGTTTTTTCGTCCTACCGAGATTACCCGGAAGGCTCGCTCCAGAGCGATGAGGCAAGAGCGCTCCTGCATCACCTCGTCGTCATGCACCGGCCGGAACGCGTGCTCGAGATCGGCACCTGGCAGGCCGGCACCACGGAGACCCTGGCGCGTGCGCTATGGGAGACGAAGCAGGGACACATCGACACGATCGATCCATATGGCGGCGAACGCTGCCCTCCCATCATCGCCTCGTTTCCGCCCGAGCTCAGGGAGCTCGTGACCTTCCGGGCGGAGAACTCCGCCACCTACTTCGACCGGGCGATGACCAACAACGCCTATTACGACTTCGTGCTTGTCGACGGCAATCACGAGTACGAGTTCGCCTTGTTCGACGTCATGTGCGCGGCGAGGGCCATGCGTCCGGGCGGCCTCATGGTGATGGACAATATCGAGCAGATCGGGCCCAGGCTCGCTGCCAAGACGTTTCTCGAGCGCAATCCCGACTGGCGGGATGTGGCCGACGTCGTCCGTCACATCGACATGTCGGCGCCCTTCAAGGTGCCCGCCGCATCGTTTCCCGACACGAAGTTCTATCTGCTGCAGGCTCCCCCGCACTACGTGATCCGCGAGGAGCCGCGAATCTTCGGGCCTGCCGAAGTCGATCGCGCCGAGGTCGACGGTATCGAGCTGGAACTCGCCGCCCCGACGCAGGGGCGCCTCCATGTTCTCGTGTACGTGCGGACGTTCAACATCGCCGAGCCCGAGGAACTGCGCTGCGAGCAGAGCCTGCCGCTGGATGTCGCCCAATTGCCGGCGGACGGTCGCGTGCGCATACCTTTGTCCGAGCCTTTGCACACTGCCCATCCGCAGCCTGGCCTCATCCGCCGCATCGAGCTTTGCCTGGCTTTCAATGGCCCGACCGGCCTTGCATTGCGGTCAGCGCCCCGACTTTACCCCGCCACCTATGGAAGGTCTCTCGGCGTTCCCTAGTTATAAACTCTCAGGAGGTTGTCCTCGGTTAGGCCGAGTTTGGTGATGGGCGCGGCATGAGGGCACGGACGTGCTTGAGCCTGAAGCGCCGGCAAACCCTGGCAAAGGCCAAGAATTTGTAGCATGAGCCGGTGTCGGTCATGACGCGCAGGACGGTGATGCCGAGGCTTTTGTAGTAGGCCACGGCGTGTCGTCGCCCGCCCAGTCAGCGCGTCATTGCCGATAGTTTGGCGCTCTATCAAAGCGAAAGGATGGAGCGGCCGAGCCGCCTATGCCGAGACTTCCACGCGGCTTGGGATCGAGTAGGGATCGGCCGCTGCGTAGTTCACGCTGTAGCCTTGGTCCTGCAGGGAACCGATCGTGAGGATGCTGAGCGGGTTGTGCGCACCGGAAATGAAGCCGGTCATCAGCTCGTTGCCGAACACCGCGTCCGACCAGTGCACCCCGGCGGTACCCTGTCCACCGGTCGTCTCGAGCGGCACGAAAGCGCCAGTGCCGCCGAGCTGTCGATAGGCATTGAACCCGGCGGCCCCGAAGTAGGCGTTGAAGCCGTTGCTCAAACCCTCGCGCGCCCACATCGAGCCGATGCCGAGCACATGGCCCATCTCGTGCAGGACGACAGAGGCGAACGAGCCGTCGGCAACCATTCTGGTGACATCGGCCGAATCGAAAGTGATGTTGCCCTGAATCGGCAGCAGCGAGGAGTTGCGGTACCACACCGGCGCCGCACTGCCCAGAATGCCGCCGGCGCCGTCGATCGACGAGATGCTGACCGATATCAGGAGGTCGTCGATGAAACCGTAGCCTGGTACAGTAAATCCCGGCAGGTCGCCGATGATCACCCGCTCCCACCGCGCCGCGGCAGCCTCGAAGTAGGACCGATAGGCGCTGTCCCCGCTGAACTGGAAGTCTATGTCGAAGTCGTCCGGAGGACTGCCGATTGAGCCGTCGCCGTTGAGATCCTGCTGGAAGGTAAGTTCCGCCGACTGCAGCACCGGGTTGCTGCCCGTGAGGTTCGCACCGCTCGCCAGGTAGTTGCCGGTGCTGTCAAGCGTCCAGATCGTGTAAAGGTCGCCGCCCGTTACCTTCAGGGCGACTTGGTAGCCACCTCCGGCCTGCTCCGCCGCAATCGGCCGCCAGGGGCCGAGCTGGCTTTCCGCCACCATCGCGCCGCCGACCTTGAGCGACACCGGCGAACCGTTGCCGGGATACAGGAAAAAGGCGTCCGCCACATCGTACAGGCGCGTCTGGCCGGAGGCCTCGATGGCGGTTGTCAAAGTTCCGACAACGCCATCGCCGTTGAGGTCCTGCCCGAAGCTGGTCTCCGCCGACTGCAGCGCCCATTGGCTGCCGTTGGCGAAGAGGCCGTTGGAGAGGTAGTTGCCGGCGCTGTCGAGGTTCCAGAGCCAGATGTCGTTGGTGCCTGCAAGCTTCCAGGCCACCTGGTAACCATTTTCGGTCAGCTCCGCTCCGATCGGCTGCCAGGCGCCGAGCTGACCTTCCGCGACCATCGCGCCGCCGGCCTTGAGACCGACCGGCGAACCGCCTGCCGGATACAGGAAATAGGCGTCCGCCACATCGTACAGGCGTGTCGTGCCGGAGGCTTCGATCGCCGTCGTGATGGGTCCGACGAAACCGTCGCCATTCAGGTCCTGACCAAATCCCGGCTCCGCCGATTGCAGTGCCCACTGGCTGCCGTTGGCGAAGACGGCGTTGGAGACGTAGTCGCCGCCGCCGTCGACGCTCCAGATCCAGACGTTGCTGTCGAGCTTCCAGGCCACCTGATAGCCCGATCCGACCTCTTCCGCTCCGATCAATTGCCAGCCGCCGAACTGACCTTCCGACACCATCGCGCCGCCGACCTTGAGCGACACCGGCGAACCGCCTCCCGGATACAGGAAATAGGCATCCGCCACATCGTACAGGCGTGTCGCGCCGGAGGCTTCGATCGCCGTCGTGATGGGTCCGACGAAACCGTCGCCGTTCAGGTCCTGGCCAAATCCCGGCTCCGCCGACTGCAGCGCCCACTGGCCGCCGTGGGCGAAGGCGCTGTTGGAGACGTAGTTGCCGGCACTGTCGACGTCCCAGGTCCAGACGTTGCTGCCGAGCTTCCAGGCCACCTGATAGCCCGATCCGACCTCTTCCGCTCCGATCAATTGCCAGCCGCCGAACTGACCTTCCGCAACCATCGCGCCGCCGACCTTGAGCGACACCGGCGAACCGCTGCCGGGATACAGGAAATAGGCATCCGCAACATCGTACAGGCGTGTCGCGCCGGAGGCTTCGATCGCCGTCGTGATGGGTCCGACGAAACCGTCGCCGTTCAGGTCCTGACCAAATCCCGGCTCCGCCGATTGCAGCGCCCACTGGCCGCCGTGGGCGAAGGCGCTGTTGGAGACGTAGTTGCCGGCGCCGTCGACGTCCCAGATCCAGATGTCGCCGCCGAGCTTCCAGGCCACCTGATAGCCCGATCCGGCCTGCTCCGCTGCGATCGGCTGCCAGGCGCCGAGCTGGCCCTCCATCACAGCCACGCCAGACGCCTTTAGCTGCACCGGCGCAGCGCCCTCCGGATAGAGGAAATAAGTGTTGCCGACTTCGAAAAAGTCGGTGGAGCCAGTGGCTTCAATAAGCAACGTCAGCTGAGCGGCCAAGGCGTGGCTGCTATCGTCGTCGAACATCCTTCATCCTGATGGTCACTGCCACGGGCCGACTGATGCACTATCACTACAGAGAACTCAGCCCCGCCAACTTAGCTTTAGATGCGTCCTACGACAACATGTCGGCCGTTGACGGTGCCCATTACCTTGCACGCGGAACTCGAATAGTGTCTTCGTACACGCGGTATGCGCCAACATATGTAGTCGTCTGTTCACCAAGATTGAACGTCGCCACAGGTGCTGGGCAAGTCCGGCTAGCTCGCGCTATTGGCTAGACGAATCTCGTCTTCCACCCCTGCAGGGCGGTCCTCATCGCCCAAGCCGTCGGTATCTCTAAAAACCTATGGATGAGCGCCGCCGCAAGGACTGTCGCAGCGCTGAAGGCTGCCAGGGACAGGTAACCGGCGCCCAGGGGCCCGAGCGAGTCTTGGAAAGACAGCGAACTGTCGAGCAACCATTGCCCGCACAGGATCAGGACCATCGTGTGAACGAGATAGACCGGGTAGGAAAGGTCTCCCAGAGCATTCATCCAACGCACACTCTTCGTCGCTTCAAAGAGGCCGGGCACCGCCACGGAAAAACTACAAGGCGGTGCTCCGCCAGATCATCCCCACCGCCGACCGCACCAAGGCGACAGTGCAGGTCAAGGTGACGCTCGTCGAGAAGGACGGCGCTCAAGCCGGAGATGAGCGCGAAGGTGACGTTCCTCATGCGCGCCGGTCGCGCGAAGGCGGACGCCAACGCGCCGCGCGCCGCCGGGTCACGGTGCCGCAGTCGGCGGTCGTCACGCGCGACGGCGGAGCGCAGGCCTACGAGGTGATGGAGGGCGCCGTCAAGGTCCGGCCGGTGCCACGGCGGGCGCGACGCGGCACGGACGTCGTGGTATCGCCAGGGGCTGTCGGGCGGCGAGGTGCTCGTCAACTCCGCCCGAAGCTTGAAGGACGGCGACCGCGTCACGGTCAAGGTAGAACGGGACAGCGGCAGAGCGAGCGCTGCGCGGACAGGCGGCGAGACGACCCAGCATGAGCAACAGAAGGCGGCGGCGCAGCGGTGGACGTCAGCAGGTGCGCAAGGTCTATCGGCGGGACACGCAGGAGATCACGGTGCTCGACGGCATCAGCCTGCAGGTGCCCGGCCGGCGAGTTCGTGGCGCTGATGGGCCCGTCGGGCTCGGGCAAGACGACGCTGCTCAACCTGATCGCCGGCATCGACCGCCCGACCTCCGGGCAGGTCGTCGGTCGCCGGCACCGACGTCGGCACGCTCAGCGAGGGCGCAGCTCGCCACGTGGCGCAGCCGCAACGTCGGCTTCATCTTCCAGTTCTACAACCTGATCCCGGTGCTGACGGCGGTCGAGAACGTCGAGCTGCCGCTGCTGCTGACCAGCCTCTCGAAGAAGCGAGCGCCGCGAGCGCGCGCTGACCGCGCTCAAGGTCGTCGGCCTCGACGACCGCGCCGAAGCACTACCCGCGCCAGCTCTCCGGCGGACAGGAGCAGCGCGTCGCCATCGCCCGCGCCATCGTCACCGATCCCGACGGTGCTGGTCGCCGACGAGCCGACCGGCGACCTCGACGCCAAGAGCGCCGAGGAGATCCTCGCGCTGCTGGAGACGCTCAACCGCGACTTCAAGAAGACCATCGTGATGGTGACGCACGACCCGCGCGCCGCCGAGCGCGCGCACGTCCAGCACCACCTCGAGAAGGGCGTGCTCAAGGACTGACAGGACGCGAGCGTGACGTACGCATGAAGTTCCTGCCCTACGTCCTCGAAGCACTCTGCGGCGGAACTGGATCCGCACCAGCACGCACGGTGGTCGGCGATGGCCGTCTGCATCTTCCTGTTCTGCATCCTGCGGAGCGTGCTCGCCGCCGTCGAATCGGCATGCGAGAGCGGCAGCGCGAACCGGCTGGTCACGCGGCACGCGTGAGCCTCGTCGCAGCGATCCCCGTCGCCTACGGGCAGCGCATCCGCGCCGTGCCCGGGCGTCAAGGCGTCGCGATCGCCGCAACTGGTTCGGCGGCTTCCGTCGGCGTCGGCCGCCCGACTACCGAAGAACTTCTTCCCGAACTTCGCGGTCGACCCGAGCCACTACTTCGCCATGCACCCGGAGTTCCTGGTGCCGCCGGACCAGATGCGCCGCGTTCATCGCACGATCGCCGCGGCGTGCATCGTCGGGCGCAAGCTCGGCCGACAACTTCGGCTGGAAGATCGGGGACACGTTCCGCTCGAGAGCTTCATCCCGCCCTACCGCATCGGCAGGCCGTTCGAGTTCATGGTCCGCGGCATCTACGACGGTGGACGAAGTCAGCGCATCCCGGCACGGACTGACGATGATGTTCTTCCACTACAAGTACCTGTACGAGGCCACCGGCCAGCGGGTCGGCGTCGGCACCTACAGCGTGCAGATCAACGACCCGTCGCAGGCGGCGGCGGTCGCCAAGGCCATCGACGCGCAGTTCGAGAACAGCGACGCGCAGACGAAGACCGAGAGCGAGAAGGCGTTCCTCGCCAGCTTCGTCGCGCTGGCCGGCAACCTGGCGCTGCTGCTGAACGCGATCGGCCTGGCGGTGGCGTTCACGATCCTGCTCGTCACCGCCAACACCATGAGCATGGCCGTGCGCGAGCGCCGCACCGAGATCGCCGTGCTGAAGACGCTCGGCTTCTCGAGCGGCCTGGTGATGGCGCTGATCCTCGTCGAGGCGGTGGTGCATCGGCGTGCTCGGCGGCGCGCTCGGCCTCGCTGCTCGGCGGCTGGTTCCTCACGCGTGCTGCCGCAGCATGCCCGGCGATCGGCGACGCTGGGCGCGTCGGCTTCGCCAACCTCGGCATGATCTCGCCGGTGGTCGGCCTCGGTGCGTTCGGCTCGCGCTCGTCCTGAGCCTCGCCGCCGGGCTTCATCCCCGCGCCTGGGGCGCTTACCGCGCGCGCATCACCGACATGCTGAGGACGGTCTGACATGGCGCTTCCCATCTCCTACAACGTCCGCAACCTGCGCGTCCGCTGGCACGGTGACGCTGCTCGCAGTCCTCGGCATCGCGCTCGTGGTGGCGGTGTTCGTCGTCCTCGGTCGCGATGGCCGCCGGGCTTCCGCACTGGCGCTGCGGTCCACGGGCCGACCGAGAACGCGATCGTCGTGCAGCGGGGCGCCGACGGCCGAGCTGACGTCGGGCATTCTCGCGCGAGCGGAGGCCAACCGCATCGTCGGTGGACAACCGCGTCGCGCGCGACAGCGACGGCCAGCCGCTGGCCTCGCCCGAGATCGTGGTCGTCGCGAACTGACGCGCAAGGCGGACGAGCGGACATCAACGTCGCCATCCGCGGCGTCACGCTGATGGCCTTCAAGGTGCGCGGCGGTCATCAGGATCCGCGAGGGCCGGGCCTTCCAGCCCGGCCTCTACGAGATCGATCGTCGGCGCAAGCTGCACGCGCGATGCGCAGGGCCTGGCGATCGGCGACGTCCATCCGGCTGCAGAAGAAGGACTGGCAGGTCGTCGGCGTGTTCGACGTCCGAGGGCAGCGGCTTCGAGAGCGAGATCTGGGGCGACGTCGAGGTGATGGGGCCGGCCTTCGATCGCAGCGGCGGCTATCAGTCGCTGACGGTGCGGCCTCGCGGATCCGACCACGCTTCGACGGCGTTCAACGAGGAGCTCGAAGACCAACCCGCAGATCCAGGTGACGATGGAGCAGGAGCGGGCGTTCTACGAAGAGCAGGCGGGCCGATCGGCGACGGCATCCTGGCGCTGGCGGCGTTCGTGGCGCTGGTCATGGGCGATCGGCGCGGTGTTCGGCGCGATGAACACGATGTACGCGATCGTCTCGGCGCGCACCCGGGAGATCGGCACGCTGCGCGCGCTCGGCTTCTCGCGCGCGAGCGATGCTGATCTCGTTCGTCCTGGAGTCGGTGGTGCTGGCGCTGGTGGGCGGGCTGCTCGGGTGCCTGCTGGCGACTGCCGATCAACGGCATGACGGGCGCGACCAGCGCGAACTTCAGCGAGGTGGCGTTCGCCTTCCGCGTCACGGCGACGGCGCTCGGCATGGGTATCGCGTTCGCGTTGGTGATGGGCCTGGTCGGCGGCCTGCTGCCCGCGCTTCGCGCGGCGCGGCTGCCGATCACGTCGGCGCTGCGCGAAGCGTAAGGGCAGGGCAAAGGCAGAGCCAGGCGTCCCCGCCTGGTTCTGCTTTTCATCGAGCAGCATCAGGCCGAATGATCTCGACCACTAGCCTCCACCGCCCCTTGGCATCCTTCCGCCAATAGTGCGCGTAATGGCCCTTCTCCGCTGACGCTGTGTAGCTCCCCCAGGAGTAGCCGACGTCGGTGGACTTCGCGACCTCCGCGTGCTGCACGGTGAACGTGCGATTGGCGCGGGTGCGATCGACGCGAGGTGCGACGCGACGGCAGCGGTGTCGAGCGCCGGCGCGAACGTGTTGTCGAACACACGGAGGTCCGACGCCAGCACCTCCGCATAGCCATCACCAGCTCCGCGGGCCGCGATCGCGGCGCTCAGCGCGGCGTCCTGCTCTCTCAATACCGCGGTCTCCTTCTCCATCGACACATTCGCGAGCCCCGTCCACGGCTCGATGCGGATGCACGCCAGGCTTCCGGCGAGTCGCCAGCCACCGGCCCACTGGTATCGGAACCGATGTCGAGCACGACCTTGAACTTGCCGTCGGCTTGCCGCTTCCACACGGAGAAGAAGTAGCCGTGTCGCGGCTTCGCGGTATCACCCGGCGGCGGCGTGACAAGCGACGGCCCCAGGTTGAATCCCATCTCGCCAGACGCCGCAAATCGCTCAACACCGGATACCAATCGAGAATCGCGCGCGGCTTGCTCGTGTCGAGCGGCGGACGCTTCGCCATCTCCGCTTTCACTTTCACCGGCATCGGATTGAATCCAATCCCATCGTCCGCGAAGTTCTCATGGAACGAGTGCGCCACACCCTTCGCGACCGACAGCTCCGCGAACGCGCGCTCCGCGTCGGCCAGTTCCTTCAATCCAGCGGTGCGATCCTCCGCGCCCAGGCGCACCGCGGCGCACGAGATTGCGATGCCCGCGACGGCTGCCGTCGCCACTCGAATAATCGTGATCATCACATCAGCCTTCGAAGCCTGAAAGAATCGTGAATCGTTATCGCCGGCGCCTGTCGAGCAGCGCGGCGATGGCGGCGCCCGTGGCGGAGAGGGCGAGCACCGCGGCGAGATGCGCGGAGAGCACATGCACGGGGTCGGACACGTGACAGAACGTGCGCCAGCCCGCGTCAGTCATCAGCCCCGCGCCGAGCCCCGCAAGCGGCCGACCAGCGCGGCGCGCGACGGATACGCGCGCCAGGCCAGCGCGAGCGCGATGGCCATCACCGGAAAGCCGATCAGCACCGGACGCGTGAAGCACACGGTCCAATACAAGCCGACGTGTCCAGGCGGTACGACCGTGGCGCTGCCCTGCCACGTGACGAACGTCACCGCGATCGACACGCAGCGCGCCGAGCACGAAGCAGCAGGCGCGCCGCGCGGCAGCGTCGCGGCCCGGCACCGCTTCGCGCAGCGCCGCGGCGATGAAGAGCAATCCGAGCAGACTCTGCGCCGCGGAGAGTCCCCACAGACGAAACAGGCCGAGGACCGGCGCATCGCCGCGCAAGCCGTAGATCAGCGGCTGCGCCGCGAGGAGCAGGATGCCCGCCGGCAGCAGCACCATCGCGCGGCGGAGCGGCGCCGGAAGCGGACGCACGGGTGACAGGTCGGCCAGGATCGCGCCGCGCGACGGCGGCGACCACCCGGCCGTGGCGGTCGCGCGATGCCGTTGCGTCGCCGGGGGCGGCTGCGATAGCGCTCGTTCATGCGAGCGCTCCAATCGCCGCGGCGATCCGATCGACGACATTTCCGTCCGGCGTGAGCGCTCGTGCATGACGTTCGTCATGACGCATCCCGCTTGAAGAGTTGCCGCAGCGCCTTGATGCCGCGGTGCGCGCGCAGGCGGGCCGCGCCTTCCTGGATGCCGAGACGCGCCGCGATCTCGTCGAAACGGAAGCCCCACACGTGATGCAGGACCACCGCCTCGCGGCGATCGCGCGGCAGGGCGTCGAGCGCTCGGGCGAGCTCGTGAGCGCTCACGGCGGCGACGTCCGGCGCGGTCATGCCGGGCTGCGTGTATTCGGTGGACAGGAGCGGCGCCTCGCGCGCGCGGCGGGCGCGGCGATGCGCCATCAGGAA
>CAWEIE010000002.1:0-197327 GCA_963809025.1 uncultured Alphaproteobacteria bacterium
GCAGTTCGGAGCTAGCCCTGTCTATCCTGTTAAGTGCTCCGGCAGGTGGGCCTGCACGAAAGGCCTTCAGGACATCTTGTCTTTCCTTATCCGTAAGGCCGGGCAAAACGGGTGGAAGCTCAAGTGCAGCAGGCCACTAAGATGTCGTCCGGATCTTCCAACAGAAGGCGCATGCGCTGAGCGAGGTCGAGGCCTCGCAGGTTACGGTTTTCGGGCGGTCCCTGTTTCCAGCTGGAAACAGCCGGCTTCCTCAAATTTCTCAATCAGTCACTAGAGAAGCCAATCGGTGCGCGTTACCCGCATTGAGCCCCCCTACAGGAAGGACCCGCTCCCCAGGGTCTGGATGAAAAAAGGATCGATTCAAAGACTTCCACAGTTCGCTCCAAAGGTCCGATTTTCTTTAGACTCCTCGTGAAGATCCTCCAATGGTCCAGAAGGTCCAGCCGGCGGCACCCGGTTTGAGGGCCAAAGAGCCATGCTGCGCGTACGGGCACGGAGGGAGCTCTGAGTGCGGAAGGCCTCGGCAGTTCAAACGTGGGACGCCGGCTCCCCACGCATGGTCGGTGCGTTCAGAGCGAATGTTTGGAGGCTCGGTTTGGAGGCTTAAACATGCCTCGCAGTGGCCTCAACACTCCGCTGTCACGCCGCTTTGGCCGCTATCCCCCCGAAAGCGAACTCGTATGCTCACTTAGAGTTTGTCGACCATGCCGAGTAGGCCCGGGGAATTTCACCCCGAGCCTCTCACAGATCCGGACTTGATACTCTCGCATCATCCGGCTCGTGCCACCGCACGAAGGCTGCCGCCTTCCGTTGAAGTTCGGGCTCCTCCCGTTGCCGGTTGGCCCGACCCAACGGCGATGACCTGCCCCCTTCGCTCCACGGGCATTACCCCGCTTCATCGCTACTACGGGGCAGTCCGCCCCTCTCCGGCGCATCGGTACTTTCGGCCTCGCGGTTTGAGCCGCTTGCGCCTTTTCCCTTGGCATCGCCGGCCAGGTTCTCACGTTCCGTACAAGAGCCTGGTTGAGCTTCGCGCCGCCTACATGCCGGATGCCGCTCGGGCAGGCTCAGGCATCCCCCGAGCTGATCCCGGAGGAGGGTCAGCCCCCGGTTTTGACATCGCCTAATCCGATTTCGACACTTCATCAGCGGTTCGCTTGCGCTCGCCTCTCTCAACCGTGCCTGCCGGGATCTTGTCCCGGCGTTTCCGCAACGCTCACCACCATCGCTTTTGACGACAGCAGCTTGCGGTGGCTTGAGATCAGACACCTGATCGCCGACCCCGAAGGGCCTTCCTTCATCTCTCGTACAGTTGCGCAGCGCCGTTTGGACCGGCGATGCTCGTGACACAAGACCCAAACCGGACATCACGGGTACCCATGGCTGAGCTTGTCGGCGGACTAACCATCGCGAACAGGCGGTCTGCAGGAGCAGAGCCGCCGTGTCCGCGGCATAATTGGGTTTCAACCGTTCTAGGAAGTACATGCCGAGGGCGGCCTTATTCTTGACCTCGACCGAGCCACGGCAGGTGAACTCGAAGTACTGCTTCACATAGTGATAGACTTGCTCGGAAACATTGATCCGCCCCGGCTCGCCGTTGCTTTCCATGAGTGCCGCAACGTTCACTGCATCGCCCCAGATGTCGTAGGTGAAGCGCTGGCTGCCGACTACGCCGGCAATCAGCGAGCCGGTATGGATGCCGATGCGAAGCTCGAAGAACGGCAGGCGCAACTTTTCGCGCTCGGCCCGGATTTTTCGCGGTGGCCTCAAGCATCTCCAGGGCGGCGAGACAGGCGTGCAGCACGTGCAGGCGGTCCAGCTCCGGCACACCGGCGACGGCGACATAGGCGTCGCCGATCGTCTTCAACTTCTCGACCTTGTGACGCGCCACGGCTTCGTCGAAAGCGGCGAAGTAGCGGTCGAGCATCCCGATCAGCAGCGCCGGCTCGGCGCGCTCGGTGAAGCTGGTAAATCCCTTGACGTCGGCAAACAGGATTGTGGCGGACGGATGGAAGCGCGGCTCGACCTTGCCATTTGCCTTGAGTTCGTCGGCGATGCGGACCCGCAGGATACGGTTCAACAATTCCTCGGTCTGCGCCTTCTCCCGGGTAAGTGCGGCATGCGCCTTGTCAAGCTCGCGCATCGTCTCGTCGAGCTCGATCATGCGGCGGCGATGCTCGAGCAGGCTGACGAGCTGCTGGGCGAGCCGCCGCAACGTCTCCTGCTTTTCGATAGAGAGGTTCTGCGGCTTGAAGTCCATGACGCAGATGGTGCCGATCGCGTAGCCTTCCGGCGTGATCAGCGGCATGGCGCAGTAGAAGCGAAAGTGAGGATCGTTGACCACGAAGGGAAGTCGCGATAGCGCTCGTCGATCGCAAGGTCGGACGCCAGCACGATCTCCGATCCGCACACCGTGATCGAGCAGAAGGCGATCTCGCGGGGGCAGCCCTCGAAGTCGTCCGGCAGGCCGTACTTGGCCTTGAACCAGAACCGGTCTTCCTCAATGAACGACACATAGGAAACCGGGCACTCGCAGATCTGCGCCGCCAGCTCGCCGATCTCCGAAAAGGCGATTTCCGGTGGCGAGTCCCGCCTTTACCAACGCAGGGCCTTGTTGCGTTCGGCCTCGTTCACGGGAACTGGGTAGGGCTTTCAGCTACCATGCTGCCCTCCGAGTGTGCAAAAGAAACGAGCCTGCTAAGGCAATGTAGCTCGGCGCTGCGCACAAGACTACCGCTGTATACGGGAGCTGGTTCTGAAACGCGTTATCTCTTCGGTCGTGGCGGATGTCCGTTCATGGCCCGATTCGGACCTCCCAGCATGTCCGGTTTTCCGCCGCTTCTGGGGGCTAAGCGGACATAGTCACCGAATGTCAGCGTACGCGCCCTAGGGGAATGAATTATAAGCGCCCTCGTCGCCCTGCGCCGACGGTTCACCAAACTCCTCAAGTAAGAGTCGGATGCCGACGTAGTACGTGATGCCGATCTGCTCCCGCTTATAGCCCAGCTCCGTAAGTCGAGAACCGAACCAGCGTTGCGAGCGGGCTTCGATGGCATTCGCCTGGCACCACTTTTCGTAAGCCGTGAAGAGCCGGGTTGCGGTAACCCGGGCGCCGTCCTCCGGTATGGTGGCCGCCTCCAGGAAGAGACCGACAGGATTGTTGTCGGCCCGATATCGTTCGGTCTCAGCGCGCACAGAATCAGGAATGGCAAGACCCTCCTCCTGGTAAAGGAGCCAACCATCAAGAAGCCATCGAAGGATCCCACTCGCCTCTTTCATCAGCTCATTGGTCAGGTCAGCCTTCGAACGCCGTTCGCCGTCCGGTATGACCTGGTCGAATGGCAGTAGGACAATTCTGCGCCAAATACCCCGGTCGGTGCCCCGTATCGTAGGCAGCACGTTCGAAAGCACGACAAGCTTGAAGGCGGGGGCGAACTCGAAGGGGTCGCGGTAGAGTGCCCTCACCACGATCCGATCACCACCCGTGATCGCTTTGACTAGCGACTCGCTTAGCCTGTCGTTCGTCTCGGGCTCGTTCGCCAGGACAAGGCGAGTACCGGGTAGGCGAGCAAGATCGGGTGAGGCATCGGCACCGCGCTTAAATTCGCTATGCAGCAGCGACTTGATGTCGATCGTGACTGCATAGTCGCCCATGACCTGGGAAATGACGTCGACCAAGGTCGACTTCCCGTTTGCTCCGGTGCCGTACGCAATCAATAAATTCTGTTCCTTGGTGCTGCCGGTGAGGCAATACCCGAACCAGCGCTGCAAGAAGTTCTGTCGCTCCCGGTCGGGCATGATCCGGTCCAAGAATGCGAGGAACCGCGGGGCTTCTGCATTCGGATCATATCCGGCGCCGGCCAAGCGGGTGAGCAGATCGGAACGGCTATGACCCTGGACCTGAAAGGCGCGAGGTTCAGCAGTGACTTCGTCGAGGTTGAGAGTGCCGTTGACGAGATTGAGGAGCAATGGATGGGTGTCCAGCTGGTCAATGCTGACCTGAAGGCTGGGCACGGAGGCCTCCAGCATGCCCTGCCATCTATTCCGGTTGCCGCTTGAAGTGGCCCACTTACGATGTGCAGCAACTCTTTTTTCAAACTCTGCTTTGGCCGCGCTACGGCGTCCACCGCGTCGGCGGGATGCAACGCCATCGCCATCGATTGCGATAGCCTCCAGAGCGATAGCGTCAGCGGTTTCGTGGCAATAGCCTAGCGCTGCAGCATTAGCGCCATCAGCGGTCCAACGCCGACCATCCCATCTCAGCCATGTTGGGCGGGTGTCACCGACAGCCCGCAGATTATCACCGAAACGAGCGACGAGGCGGCGGGAATTGCCGAGATCGGAGAGCGGCTGCTCAGCGAGAGCGCGATTGTCGGGTTCGGGAACTGGATCGACCGCAAACCCCGAAGCCTTAGCCAAGGCCGTTTCGTCGACCTCCTCCTGCCTGCTCATTGCCTAACACCTAACTGCATTCTCGATGCCCGCCGCGCAAAGTAGCAGCCGGACAG
The DNA here is from genome assembly GCA_963809025.1 of uncultured Alphaproteobacteria bacterium. Lineage (GTDB taxonomy): Bacteria > Pseudomonadota > Alphaproteobacteria > Reyranellales > Reyranellaceae > Reyranella. The sequence continues at coordinate 4,509 of CAWEIE010000002.1, forward strand.
ATCGAGCTTCCTCGATGCAGCTAAAGCGAACTTGCACTGGTGTGAAAAGGCTCAGCGCGCCCAAGAACCCTTCTTTGCCCAAGAAAGGGCGTTCTCAGGACGCGGGCGCTAGGTCTGGGCGGTGTAGAAGGCCTTGATGGTCGTCCGGATTGTTTCCTCCGAGATCAGCCCCTTCTCGATCTGAGTCTGAAAATGCTGCAGCGCCTGGGACCTTGCCGCCTCCTCCTTGTCTGGCATTCCGAGTTTGCTCGCCAATCGTTGCTCTATCCACGCTTCGACCATTTTGCGCTGTCTAGGAGGTCGGCCGCCGTCCTTGCTGCTCTCCGTGCTGTCAGCAACCCGCTGTTTGCTCAAGGTGTACAGCAGTTCGTCGAGCTCTCGACGCTGCGCTTCACGCAGGCGATCGACCCTCGCAACATGGACATCGCGGATGACTGCGAGGTCGTCTGTCACAGTATCGCTACCCCACGTCACGATGAGACTGTCCCATCGGCGGGGCATGATGAGGGCGAGCGGTCCGACCTCCCCCAGGACCTCGGTGCTGCCCACTGCAATGAATTCGAAGCTGCGAAGCTGGCGCGAGAGCATCGACAGGACGCGCTCCTTGCCCAGGGTGATCTTTCCTTTTTCCCAACGGCAAAGCCTGTTTTCCCAATAGCGAAAGGCCGCGCTGCTTTCCCCGCTGCGACTGCGGAGGATCGTCCGCCATCCGTCCTCGAGAGCGAAGCGTTCGTCGGGCGTCGTAGCTGCCTGAATGATGGGTCCGACCTCGATGTCGAAAAGGTCCTCGAGCTGCAGGCTCAATCGAAGCCCTATCCCAAAGACGTAGTCAGTCAGAAGTGCTGCTTTGCGGCTCGTTGCGGTCATCGGCGATCCAAGTCGCCCAATAAAGCACAAAGCGCGTGGGCGTGTGCAGAGGGCAATTGGAGTTTCTCGCGTGATAGAGCGGGCAACGTTTGCATCACGAATTCGGGCTGTGCCCAATGATGCAAAGCGGGAGATGCGAACCTCGCAGGACGACTAGTTGCCTGCATGACGCATGCGATGGTGCCGGCAGTCGTCTCGACGAAGTAGCACAACTGTTGTTGCTCGGAATTTCCCGGGCGTGTGCAAGGCGTTTGGCAGCTCAATCCGGAGAGAATTCGACTGGACTGTGCGACGGAATAGAGCCTGTGTTGGTATCGGAGAGCAGCCGATGACCGCTGTCGGCCGCGAGCTGAGGAGCAAAAGCCAGCCTCGGCGGGGCCTGCGGCGCGTCGAGGCGGCGATCTACGTCGGGATCAGCCCGACGAAGTTCGACGAGATGGTCAAGGACGGCCGTATGCCCCGGCCGAAGCGGATCGACGGCGCGGCCGTATGGGACCAGCGCCGGCTTGACCTGGCATTCGAGGCATTGCCCGACGAGGGCGACGACGCCGGAAACCCGTGGGACTGACGTCGCATGGGGGAACCGATGAAGTTGCAGCTGCCGTACCTGATCGCCGACACCGACCGGCATGGAAACGTCAGGTATTACTTCCGCCGCAAGGACCAGCCGAAGATCAGGATCCATGGCGAGCCCGCCACCAAGGCCTTCCTCGAGCAGTATAATCGCGCCCGTGATGGAAAGATTGTTCCGGAGGTCAAGCGCGCCCGGGCGGGCACAGGCACCCTCCGCTGGCTCTGCGAGGCCTATTACGGTTCCATTGAATTTGGCCAGCTCGGCAAGAGCACCGGGCACGTTCGCCGACTGATCTTGGAGGGCATCTGCCTGAGCAAGAACAGGAAGCAACTCGAACGCGGTGGTCTACCGTTCGCCCTTATGCAGGAACGGCATATCCGTGAGATCCGCGACGAGAAGGCCGAGTTTCCAGAGGCCGCAAATAGTCGGCTCAAGGCTCTGCGCCAGCTGTTCGTCTGGGCCAAGGCTGCCGGGCACGTCACCACCAACCCTGCCCTCGAGGTGAAACGCCTCCGTAGCGCTTCCGAAGGCTTCCACACTTGGACCGACGAGGAGGTCGCTCGATTTGAAGCGGCTCACCCGATCGGCACCAAGGCGCGCCTGGCATTCGCGCTCCTTCGCTACACGGGCGTGCGCCGCTCGGACGTGGTCAAGCTGGGCAAGGGAATGGAGCGCGACGGCGCTCTGCACTTCACGGTGACCAAGGGCGCCCTGCGTAAAGGCCGGCCCGGCACCTCGGGTGCCAAACGGCTGTCGTTGCCCATCCTGCCGGCCCTACGCGCCATTCTCGACGCCGCCCCCAGCGGGCACATGACCTACCTGGTGACCGAACACGGCAGGCCCTTCACGGCTCCAGGCTTCGGCAATAAGTTTCGGGACTGGTGCAATCAGGCTGGACTGCGCCACTGCTCAGCGCACGGCATCCGCAAATTCGACGCCACGGCCGCCGCCGAAAACGGCGCCACGGCGCATCAGCTCATGGCGATGTTCGGCTGGGACAGCATCAAGCAGGCCGAGCACTACACGCGTAAAGCAAGCCAGCAGAAGCTGGCGACGGGCGCCATGCACCTGCTCACGCGCGACGACGAAGAACGAACTGGCGACAAAGGTGTCCCACTTTCTGTGGGCATGTCGAAAAGTGGGACACACAGCCAAAACTAACGCAATCAAGTCAAAGCGTTAGCGCGAATAAATTGGCGAATGGTGCCCAGGGGCGGGATCGAACCACCGACACTGCGATTTTCAGTAGGGGAGCAGTCGCATTAAATCAACGACTTAGCCCCGGCCGATCAGGAAAAACGGGCGGGATTTGGCCTGTGGATGGCAAAAGCCAGGCGCGAACTTATTAGTCGCGACCAGTCGTATTTGCCGACTGATGTCCGCTTCGCCCCACGAGCGGCGGAAAAGCGGACGTGCCTGGAGCTCCGAGTCGGGCCAGGGAGCGGAAGAACGCGGCGATCGGAACAGGGGCGACTCCACCTTTCAGGCTACGTAAGATGCAACCTCGCCGGGCTACCGTAGCCCGGCAGGCGAAGGTGGAAGGGGGCGGTCCCGTGACTGGCGAGCGGATGGTACGGCGACTGGCGGCGATCCTTGCGGCGGATGTCGTGGGCTACTCGCGCCTGATGGGCCGGGACGAGGCCGGCACGCTCGCGCGGCTGAAGGCCCATCGCACCGAGCGCCTCGAGCCGACGCTCGCCCGCCATGGCGGCCGGCTGGTGAAGCTGACCGGCGACGGCGCGCTGGTCGAGTTCCCCAGCGCCGTCGAAGCGCTGAGCGCCGCCATCGAGTTCCAGCAGGCCATGGCCGAGGCCAATCAGGACCAGCCGGAGGACACGGCCATCGTCGTTCCGGATCGGCCTGCATCTCGGCGACCTGATCGTCGAGGGCGACGATCTCTACGGCGATGGCGTGAACGTCGCGGCACGGCTGGAGGCGAAGCGCCGGCCGGCGGCATCGTGATCTCGCGCACCGTGCACGAGGCCGTCGCAGGCCGGCTGAAGGCCGACCTTCGAGGATCTCGGCGAGCCTGGCGCTGAAGAACATCGAGCGGCCGGTGCAGGCGTTCGGCGTGAAGTGGGACGCGGCCGACTGGCACGCGGCGTCATCGCCGCGCCGTCGCCAGCGACGTCCGCGACGTGCCGCGGACGCGCCGCTGGCGCTGCCCGACAAGCCGTCGATCGCCGTGCTGCCGTTCCAGAACATGAGCGGCGATCCCGAGCAGGAGTATTTCGCCGACGGCATGGTCGAGGACATCATCACCGCGCTGTCGCGCTTCAAGCTCGCTGTTCGTGATCGCCCGCAATTCGAGCTTCACCTACAAGGGCAAGGCCGTCGACATCCAGCAGGTCGGCCGCGAACTCGGCGTCCGCTACGTGCTCGAAGGCAGCGTCCGCAAGGCCGGCAACCGCGTGCGCATCACCGGCCAGCTGATCGACGCCGCGACCGGCGCGCATATCTGGGCCGACCGCTTCGACGGCGCGATCGAGGACGTCTTCGAGCTGCAGGACCAGATGACCGGCGAGTGTGATCGGCGGCATTGCTGCCGACGCTGGTCACAGCGGAGATCGAGCGTGCAAGGCGCAAGACAGGCCACCTCGAGGCCTACGATTACCTACTCCGCAGCTGGGCGTTCGGGCGCATCTACAGCGCAGAGGCCGCCTGGGAGGCCCTTGGTCATGCACGACGAGCGGTCGCGCTCGATCCGGACTTCGCCCTCGCCCACGCCGGGATTGCGGCTAACCTCAACATGCTCAGATCGTTCGGGTGGAGTACCGATCGTGCTGCGGAGAACGCCGAAGCCGAGCGTGCCATCCGTCGTGCCCTGGAGCTGGACAGCAGCGATCCGCGGGTCCTTGCCCTGTGTGCACAGACGCTGTTCATCTGTCTGTATCGCCTGCAGGAAGCAGCCGCCCTTCTCGACCAGGCGGTCCGGCTCGATCCCAACAATTCCCAGGCACTGATCAACCGCGCCTCAGCGCGGATCGCCTTGGATGAACCAGAGAAGGCCATCGGCGATGTCGAACGTACCCTGAGGCTGAGTCCGCTCGACTCGCTTAAATTCTACGGTCTCACGCTCCTCGGCAGAGCCCACACGATGTGCGGCCGCTACGACAAAGCGTTACCCTTGATCGCCGAATCATTGCGCTTGCGCCCCAACTTTCAGGGCGCCCTGGTGGACGCCACGGTGGCGCACGCGCTGGTCGGCGATTTGGCGTCGGCGCGGCAATCCCTGATCGCCTACCAGCAGGTTGCCCCGGGGATGACGATCGCCACCTATCGGCAGCGGCTTCCCCATCTCTCTGCCTCGGGTGCTGAAATCTACATCAGGGGGTTGCGCCTTGCGGGAATGCCTGAATAGGCAAATTCGTGCTGCCGGTTTCGATAGCGACCGCGTCGGCGCCCTCGTTGACTATTGTCGCGAAACATCGCTCTCGCGTTGGCCGCCTTGACACTACCACCTGTACGCTAACGGACTTGGCCTAAGCGCCATGTTCGACTTCTGCTTTGGGTCATGAGCTGAAGTGACTGATGTCCGCTTTTACCCAGGAGCAAATGTCTTTCCGCGCCCGGTCGAGGTCGGCTTTGGGCATAAAGGAAACATCACTGCCAATTCATTTCTCCCGACCGGATCACTGCGGCTGCATCTTGTCGAATTTCTGGATCAAATCGAGGTCGTTAACCCACGGCTGTTGCGAGCGAACAAACCATTGCTTGCGCGGCACTAATTCGTTGCGTTGGCGTATGGCGCCAAGGCGGACAGCGTAAGCCTTAGGATCATCACCAACCGATGTTGAATACAGTGCGGTCCGCAACGCGGGCAGAATCCTTGCAGGCGGACCGCTCCGCTGTCGGCCGTCTTGCCGTATACCGTCGGTACACCTGACAGAATCAGAAACGTTCCCGCTCGCGTCAAAATGTTCGCGCGCAGTGGAGCGCCGCTTATCGTTTGACAATCGGTGCAGTTGCAGATTGCCGTCGTTTCTGGATCGGCTTCGGCTTCAAACGACACGTAGCCACAGTGACAGCGTCCATCAATTTTCATGACACTCAACCCCAGCGTTGCCGCGTCGTTTTCCGGGGCGTTCGAGGATGAACCCCCAATCAGCGTTGATGGTAGCCGTTTTCTCAGCGGCTGGTAGGTCTGGATTGGGCCATACCCGGCAATGCTCTGATCGAGCAACGATTTCCGCTTAACCTCAAAGCCGACATCTGCACCCAAAGCTGCAGGAATCGCTTTACTAGAGCAGCGAGCGCTTAATCGGGGGCATAGCCAGCGTCCTTGAGGTAGTTCCAACATTCCTGTTCGGAGTAGAGGGCGCAGATGTCGCCGATGGCTCGCCAGAGCGCGTCGATGGTGCGGGCGCCGATGCGCCGGAGATGGGCCTTGAGCTTGGCGAACGCCATTTCGATGGGATTGAGGTCCGGGCTGTAAGGCGGCAAGAAGAGGAACCAGGCGCCGCGCTGCTTGAGGATGGCCTCGGCCTTTGCGCTCTTGTGGCTGGGCAGGTTGTCGAGGATCACCACGTCGCCCGGCTGCAATGTCGGGGCGAGCTGGGTTTCGACGTAGGTGTCGAAGATCTGGCGGTTCATGGGTTGATCAATCACCCACGGCGCGGTCAGACCATCGCACCGCAGTCCGGCGATGAAGGTCTGGGTGGCCCAGTGTCCGAACGGCGCATCCGCTCTCACCCGGGCACCCCGGCGAGCCCGGCCACGCAGACGGGTCATCTTGGTCGTCGTGCCGGTTTCGTCGAGGAAGATCAGCCGATGCACTTCCTCGCGCATGCGCGGCTGGCGGTAAACCTGCCAGTACCTACGTGCCAGCCGCACGTCCTCGCGCCCGGCCTCCGTGGCCAGCAGTGTTTTTTTTGAACGACAGGCCCGCCTTCAGCAGCACCCGCGACAACGACGCCGGATGCGCTACCACATCCTTCTCGGCTTTCAATTTGGCCGCCAGTTCCGGCATCGTGATGTCCGGCTCGGCCTCGACCCACTCGAGCAGAGCCGTCAGATGCGGCGCCAGCTTGCCGCCGCCAGCGGGACGGCCCTGCCGCGCCGGCTCGGCCGATCCCGTCCGCGATACCCGATCCGCCAGCTTCACCGCAAAGCTTGCGCTGACATCGTACCGCCGAGCCGCCGATCGCCGCGATTGCCCGCCCGCGATCTCCGCCTGAACACGTTCCCGAAGGTCAATCGAATAAGGCTTTCCCATCCATGCTGGCCTCCGTTTTCCAGCCAGCATCTTGAATCAGATTTCCGATTCCCTGGGAATCCCCTTTCAATTCCTATTTCGGGTTCGACGCTCTAGGTTGTGCAGCAGCTTGAGGTGATCGCCCTGCCCGGCGGTCGCTAGGTCCTCCGACGACTGATGGAAAAACCGGCCCGAGCGACCTATGAAAACGGCCATCGCAACGGGCTCAAAATGCACGCCGGCGTGCATTTTAGGGAAATGGTGCCCAGGGGCGGGATCGAACCACCGACACTGCGATTTTCAGTCGCATGCTCTACCAACTGAGCTACCTGGGCGCGCCGTTTCGGTTGGCGGCGGGCTGTATAGGACGCGTCAGCTTTCCTGTCCAGTTGGTCCCCGGCCGCTGCCGGGCTCTTCCTCGCCCGGGCCCTCGTCGGTCGGCACGCGATAGCCTTCCTTCAGCCAGCGGCCGAGATCGATGTCGGCGCAACGCTTGGAGCAGAATGGCCGGTAGCCCGTCACGCCGGGCTTTCCGCATGTCGGACAGTTGGCGGCTATGCGCACGGCGCGCAGCGGTGGCGTGGAGGATCGGTCAGTCATCGCCCTTCTGAAGTGCCTCGAGCTGGGCCGCCAGGGTCGCGCCACGTCTTGCGCGCGTCAACTCGAAGTGGCCGAGCCGCGTGAAGCCGTAGAGTTGGGTCGGCACCGGGTCCTCGGCAAGGGCCTCGGCGAGTGCGGCCTGCACCTTGTCGCGGTCGTAGGTGCTGCGCATGGTGACGAAGTCGATCACCACCGCGCCCGCGAGGTTGCGCAGGCGGAGCTGCTGGGCGATCGCCGGTGCGGCCTCGAGGTTGACCTCGACCGGCCGGCGCGGCGCGCGGCCCTGGCGGCCGCCGGCACTGCCGCTGTCGACGTCGACGGCGATCAGCGTCTCGCCCGGCTCGAACAGCACTTCGACGCCGCTCTCCAGCACGATGCGCGGGGCGAGCGCGGTGTCGATCTGGCCTTCGACGTCGTCGATGTCGAACGCAGGCATCGGCCCGTTGTGCCAGCGCACGCGGATCTTCTCGCCCAGGCGATCCATCTCGTCCTGCAGGGCGCGCGCCATGCCGCGCTCGTCGAGGATCACCTCTTCGAGCGACGCGCCGTGATCGCGCAATGCGCGGGTGATCGGATCGCGCTCGCCGGGAATGCGCGCCGACAGGTCGGCCGGCGGCTGTGCAGAGAACGCCTGGCGACGGATCGCCTCCCAGCGCTCCATGATCTGCGTGGCATCGGTGCGCAGCACGTCGGGGCCTGCGCCGGCGGCGGCCGTGCGCAGCACGATGCCCCCTTCCAGCAAGTCCTCGACATGCGCACGCAGGCGTTCGCGCTCGCTCTCGCCCTCGATGCGGCGCGAGAAGCTGACGCCCGAGCCGACCGGGTGATAGACGAGGTAGCGGCCGGTGACGGCGAGGTTCATCGAGACGCGTGGTCCCTTCTCGCCCTCGACATCGTTGCGCACCTGCACCAGCAGCGGCGCACCGGGCGGCGGCCAGCCGTCGACGCCGGCACGATCCTCGGCGCGCAGGAAGCCGGAACGGCCGATGCCGATATCGACGAAGGCGGCGTCGAGCTCGGGCATGACGCGCTCGAGCCGGCCGAGGAACACGCTCTCGACGCGCGTCGGCCGGTCGCGGCGCACGATCTGCAGCTCGACCAGCCGGCCGCCGGCGACCAGCGCCATCAGGAAGGCGTTGGGCATCACGTGGCAGATCAGGCGGTCGATGCGGCTCATGCGACGGCCTTCAGGAGCGCCACCGTCTCGTAGAGCGGCAGGCCGACGACGTTGCTGTAGGAGCCGGAAATGAAGCTGACGAAGCGCGCCGCGCGGCCCTGGATGGCATAGCCGCCGGCCTTGCCGCGCCATTCGTCGCTGGCGATGTAGTCGTCGATCTCGGCCGGCTCGAGCCGCTTGAAGCGCACGACGGTCTCGATCAGCCGTGCACGCACCGTTCCATCTGGCGCGCCGACGGCGACGCCGCCCAGCACGCGATGCCGGCGGCCCGACAGCAGGTCGAGGCAAGCGCGCGCGTCTTTCTCGGCCTCGGCCTTGGGCAGGATGCGCCGGCCGCAGACCACGACGCTGTCGGCCGCCAGCACGATCGCGCCCGGATGACGGCCAGCCACGGCGGCGAGCTTGGCCTTGGCCATGCGCAGCGCGTAGGCGCGCGGCAGCTCTCGCGGTCCAGGCGTCTCGTCGATGTGGGCGGGATCGATCTTGGCGGGCTCGATTCCCACTTGGCGCAGCAGGTCGAGCCGACGCGGCGAGGCGGAAGCGAGGACCAGCGGCGGGATCGGCTGGGCGCTCAACGCCTACTTGAAACGGAAGGTGATGCGGCCCTTGGACAGGTCGTAGGGCGTCATCTCGACGGTGACGCGGTCGCCTGCCAGCACGCGGATGCGGTTCTTGCGCATCTTGCCCGAAGTGTGGGCGAGGATCGTGTGGTCGTTGTCGAGCTTCACCCGGAACATCGCATTGGGCAGCAGCTCGGACACCACTCCGGTGAATTCGATCAGGTCTTCTTTGGCCATCCGGCCTCCGGTTGGAATTGAGGAATTAAAGCGGCCGGAAAATGGGCTGTGGAAAGGGTTTAGTCAACTCGACCAGGGGATTGCTTTCCCTTATACAAGTCGCGGCTGCGGACGCCCGGGGAAGGAAGGACCAGTCGTAAATGAACGCACATCACACGTGCAGCCTTGTGGGCAGCCTTCTGGCCGCCGCCCTCGTCCTGGCTTCCGGATACGCTTTTGCCCAAACGCCGACGCCCGCACCGGCAGCGCCGACGGCGGCTGCGGCCGGGCCGAAGACCATCGGCGTGCCGACCAACAGGCGATATTCGTCGGCGCTGATCGTGCTCAACGCCAAGGGCGGCCGCCTTGAAGGCGACAAGCTGATCCTCGACGGCGTTCAGCCGACCGCGACCTTGTTCACCAGTCGCCCGGCCCGCACGGTCGGCCACATGGCGACGCCGGAGATGGTCGAGATCTGGCGCACCGGCAGCTTCGCCAAGGATCCGCCCAACGCGACGGCTTCGGTGTTCAGCAAGGACGGCTCGTCGGTCGCCGACGTCGTGGTCGTGCTGAAGGCGGCCAAGCTCGAGGGCGAGAAGCTCACCTTCGACGTGGCTGTGCTGGAAGGCAGCCTCGGCAAGGCCGATGGGCCGGCCTCGGTATTCATCGACACGATCTGGTTCGGTGTCGGCTCCAACGGCTTCAGCTACTACGGCACGAGCCAGACCACCGGCGGCGAGACGCCCGCCATCGGCGACCCGCACGGCACCAGCACGTTCAGCGGCTGGTCGAACCCCTCGCCCACCCATCCCTACGTGCCGCCGCCGCGCGACTACGGAACTGCGGTCGGCGCGCCGCCGCCGCCCGAGCTCGATCCGCGCATTCAGCAGCGCTACAACCAGCCGACCTGCGGCAGGCCCCCGCTGCTGCCGTGCTACTGAGGCCCGCCATGAAGCGCATCCGTTTGCTGGCCGTGCTCGCCAGCGCAGCTCTCCCGATGGTCGCCTCGTTGCCCGCGATCGCGCAGACCGCCAGCCCGGGCGCGCCCAAGGTGATCGGCCAGCCGCAGCAGCCGCGCGTCGTGCCGTCGATGATCGTGCTCAACGCCAAGGGCGCCAAGCTGCAGGCTGGCAAGCTCGTGCTCGAGGGCGTGTCGCCCAACGCCATCATCTTCGCCGACCGGCCGGTGCGTTCGGCGGGCCACGCGCTCACCGCTCACCTGCTCGAAGAGTGGAGCGGCAACGACAGCTTCGCCAAGACGCCGCCCAACGCCACGGTGTCGGTGCTGATGAAGGCCAAGGCCCAAGTGGTCGATGCCGTGGTCGTGCTGAAGTCGCCCAAGCTCGAGGGCGACAAGCTCACCTTCGACGTCGACGTGTTGGAGGGTGACCTCGCGGGCGGCGATGGTGCGGCGTCGGTCTTCATGGACATCATCAACCTGCCGATCGCGCGCCGCACGTCGCATCGCGGCGCCTGGTATCACGGCACGAACTGAAACTTACGTCGTACTTACGCGCAGCACTGCGCGCGTGGACTCTGCCATGCATGCAGCGGCGCGCGTTCGGCGCATTTCAATCACAATCCGGACGAATGCTTCGCTCGGTTTTCAACCGAGGAGTAGTCCGATGAATCGTACGCTTGCCACGCTCAGCCTGCTTGGCCTCTGCATCGCCTCTGCATCCGCCGCGCAGGCGCAGTCCGTTCCACTCGCCGGAAGCGGCGTGTCGACCTCTACTCAGAACTACAGCGCCATGCCGCCGCTGGCGCGCGATCCCAAGGGCACCATCGCGCCGCAGAACGGCACGGCCGAGGAAGCCTATGTGAAGGAGAAGATCCGCGCCGCGGGCTACAGCGGCGTCAACAGCCTGATACGCGACACCGCCGGCACCTGGCATGCGCTGGCCTACAAGGGCCCGGCCGATGTCGAGGTCGCGCTCGACCAGGGCGGTCACATCAGCGAGGCGGCACACCAGTAGGCTATACGGACGGGCCTGAAGGTGCGCCGAAGCGCACCTTCAGGCGCGCCAGCAGCTGATCGCGCAGGCGGCGATAGGCATCGAGCCGCATCTCCCGCGAGCCCTCGACGGCACTGGGGTCGGGCACCGGCCAGTATTCGACCTCGGCCGCCGTGCCGCGCGTGATCTCGAGTGCGCGATGATGCGCCTCGGGCGACAACGTCACGATCAGGTCGAACGAGCTCGGATCGACATCCTCGAAGGTCTTGGCGTGATGGCGATGGACGTCGACGCCGAGCTCGTCGAGCGCCGCAGCAACGAATCCATCGACGTCGCTGGCCCGCACGCCCACCGAATCGATATACGACGCCTGGCCGTAGAGCCGCTTGGCCAGGCCCTCGGCCATCGGCGAGCGCACGGAGTTCTCGCTGCAGGCAAACAGCACGCTGGCGGGCAAGCCGTTCATCGCCATCGCATCACGACGTGATGTGCAGCGCGCAGATCAGGGTGAACAACCGGCGCGCCGTGTCGAGATCGATCTCGATCTTGCCGTCGAGCCGCTCGCGCAGGAGCTCGGAGCCCTCGTTGTGCAGTCCGCGCCTGCCCATGTCGAGCGCCTCGATCTGCGAGGGGCTGAGCTTCTTGATGGCGGCGTAGTAGCTCTCGCAGATCAGGAAGTAATCCTTCACCACCTTGCGGAAGGGCGTGAGCGACAGCACGATGTCACGCAGCTTGGTGTCCTCGGTATCGCGCACGTCGAACACCAGCCGCTGCTCGAAGATGCCGATGCGCAGCCGATAGGGACCGGGCGTGCCGACCAGGGCGAAGTCGTTCTCCTCGATCAGATCGAACAGCGCCACCGCGCGCTCATGCTCGACCTCGGGCGAACGTCGCGCCACCAACTCCTCGTCGAGCACGATATCGATGATGCGGCGCGCCTTGGCGGTCATCGGCCTTCAGCCGCGGCGGTTCAGCCGGATCGACACCGACCGGCCGTGCGCCCCCAGGCCCTCGGCTTCGGCCAGCGCCAGCGCCGCCGGCGCCAGCTCGGCCAGCGCCTCGGGCGTGCAGGCGACGAGCGAGGTGCGCTTGAGGAAATCGGCAACGCCGAGCCCGCCCGAGAAGCGCGCCGCGCGCGACGTCGGCAGGACGTGGTTGGTGCCGGCGACATAGTCGCCGATCGCCTCGGGCGTGTGACGGCCGATGAAGATCGCGCCGGCATGCCGGATACGATCCGCCATCGCCTCGGCGGGGCCTGCCTCCATCGCGAGCTCGACATGCTCGGCGGCGATGCGGTCGACGATCGGCGCCGAGGCCGCGAGGTCGGGCACCAGGATGATGCAACCGTTGTCGCGCCAGCTCGCCCTCGCGATGTCGGCGCGCGCCATGACCGCAAGCTCGGTCTCGACGGCCTCTGCCACGCGGTCGGCGAAGGCTGAATCGTCGGTGATCAGGATCGACTGCGAGGAGGCGTCGTGCTCGGCCTGCGATAGAAGGTCGGCGGCGATCCAGGCGGGATCGTTCATCCCATCGGCGACGACCAGGATCTCCGACGGGCCGGCAATGAGGTCGATGCCGACCTGGCCGAACACGCGGCGCTTGGCGGCGGCGACATAGGCGTTGCCCGGACCGGTGATCTTGTCGACCGCCGCGATCGATTGCGTGCCATAGGCCAGGGCGGCGACGGCCTGGGCGCCGCCGATGCGTAAAACCTCGTCGGCGCCGGCGATCTCGGCCGCCAGCATGACCAGCGGATTGAGCACGCCTCCCGGCGTCGGCACGACCATGACGATGCGCGGCACGCCCGCCACCTTGGCCGGCACGATGTTCATCAGCACCGAGGACGGATAGGCCGCCGTGCCGCCCGGCACGTAGACGCCGACCGACTCGAGCGGCCGGTAGCGCGCGCCCAACCGCGTGCCGGTGGCGTCGGTGAAGTCGACGTCCTTGGGCAGCAGCGCGCGATGGAAGGCTTCGATGCGCCGGGCGGCGAAGGCGAGCGCCTCGCGCTGCGCCAGCGGCACTTTCGCCGCCGCGGTACTGCGCTCTGAATCGGAGATGCGCAGGCCCGAGGCGTCGGTATCGACCTTGTCGAACTTCTTCGTGTAGTCCACGACCGCCGCATCGCCGCGGGCGCGCACATCGGCGATGATATCGGCCACGACGCGATCGACGTTCTCGTCGGTGTCGCGATTGCGCCCCAGGAAGGTCGAAAAGTCCTTTTCGAAGCCCGGCGCCGCGGCGTCGAGCCTCCTAGGCGGCCCTCAGGCAGCACTTGAGATCTCGCGGAAGCAGTCGACCCAGCGACCGATCCGCTCCGGCTGCGTCTTGAGCGCGGCGCGATTGACGATGAAGCGCGAAGTGATGTCGGCGATGTGCTCGATCTCGACCAGGCCGTTCTCCTTGAGCGTGCGGCCCGGAGTCGACGAGATCGACGATGCGATGGCTGAGGCCGAGCGACGGCGCCAGCTCCATCGCGCCGGACAGCTTCACGCATTCGGCCTGCACGCCGCGCGCGGCGAAGTGGCGGCGCGTCACCTCGGGATACTTGGTGGCGATGCGCACGTGGCTCCAGCGCCGCGGGTCGTCGCTGCCCGCCATCTCGACGGGCTCGGCGACGGCCAGCCGGCAGTGGCCGATGCCGAGATCGATCGGTGCGTAGATCTCGGGATAGTCGAATTCCATCAGCACGTCGGAACCGGCGATGCCGAGATGGGCGGCGCCGAAGGCCACGAACGTGGCGACGTCGAAGGAGCGCACGCGGATGATGTCGAGATCGGGATGGTTGGTCGTGAAGCGGAGCTGGCGTGCGTCGGGATCGGCGAAGGCGGTTTCCGGCTCGATGCCGGCGCGCGCGAACAGCGGCATCGCTTCGTCGTGGATGCGCCCCTTGGGCAGCGCCAGGATGAGCTTTTCGTTGGCCTCGCTCGACACGACCTTATTCTCCAATAACGAATGCCCGCCGCCGGGCTATTCGACCGGATGGGCGGGCTTCCACGGGGTGGCCCAAGGCTCCCCGACATCCCCCAAATGGCATGCAAGCCGGCCGATTTCCAGCCGTATGCCCCGGCCTGCGGCGAACCGCAGCGTGACTGAACGGTCATCTTCCTGCGCCACGGCCAGCAATTCGAGCATGCGGTCGGGGTCGCCGAGCGGGATGTCGTGATGGCGGACCGCCGTCACCTCGTTGAAAACAAGGGCGGAATGGGTCCGCGAATGGGCGGCCTCGACGGTCGGGTCGGCCTCCCAGCGGAAGCGGTTCAAAAGCAGAACGAAGCGCCTCTCGTCCTTGAAGTAGGCGCAGTCGCGCACCGCCACCAGCGCGTCCTGGACCGCCGCCGATATGACGGCGAGATCGTCGGCGTCCAGCGCCGAGAGTTTCAGCCCGCTCATTTCAGCCGCTCGATGTCGGCGCCGCAGGCGGCGAGCTTTTCCTCGAGTCGTTCGTAGCCGCGATCGAGGTGATAGAGGCGGTTCACCACGCTGTCGCCTTCGGCCGCAAGGGCTGCGATGGCAAGCGACACCGAGGCGCGCAGGTCGGTCGCCATGACCTCGGCGCCGCGCAGCTTGGGCACGCCGCGCACCAGGGCGGATTCGTGATGGATGGTGACGTTGGCGCCCATCCGCGACAATTCGGGAACGTGCATGAAGCGGCTCTCGAACACCGTCTCGGTGATCATCGACGCACCCTCGGCGCGCGTCATCAGCGCCATCATCTGCGCCTGCAGGTCGGTCGGGAAACCAGGATAAGGCTCGGTCATGACATCGACGCCGGTGAGCGCGCCGTTTGTGCGCTGTACGCGGAAGCCCTTTTCCGTCTTCTCCAGGGTGACGCCGGCGGAGCGCAACGTCTGGACAGCTGCTTCGATCAGGTCGAGCCGGCCGCCGACCAATTCGACGTCGCCCGCCGTCATTGCCACCGCCATGGCGTAGGTGCCCGTCTCGATACGGTCGGGAATGACGCGGTGCGAGGCTTCCTTCAGCGACTTCACGCCGTCGATGGTGAGCGTCTCGGTGCCGATGCCGCGCACCGGCACGCCCATGCTGACCAGGCACTCGGCGAGGTCGGCGATCTCGGGCTCGCGCGCGGCGTTGTCGAGCACGGTCGTGCCCCTGGCGAGCGCCGCCGCCATCATCAGGTTCTCGGTGGCGCCGACCGACACCTTGGGAAAGGTGAAGCGCGCGCCCTTCAGCCCCTTGGGCGCCTTGGCGACGAGGTAGCCGCCGTCGATGTCGATCTCCGCGCCCATCGCCTTCAATCCGGCGATGTGCAGGTCGACCGGACGGGCGCCGATGGCGCAGCCGCCGGGCAGCGACACCCGCGCCTGGCCCTCGCGCGCCAGCAGCGGACCCAGCACCAGCACCGAGGCGCGCATCTTGCGCACGATGTCGTAGGGCGCCGTGGTCGAGGCGATCTTGCCGGCCTGCAAGGTGAGCGTCGTGCCGCGGTCGTGGCCGTTCTCGCCGGGCCCCGCGCCCACTTCCACGCCATGCTGCTTCAGGAGCTGGATCATGGTGCTGATATCGGCGAGCCGCGGCACGTTGTGCAGCGTGAGCTTGCGGTCGGTCAGCAGCGCCGCGACCATCAGCGGCAGCGAGGCGTTCTTGGAGCCGGAGATGTGGATCTCGCCCTTGAGCTGACGGCCGCCCTTGATGCGGAGTCGGTCCATGGTCCCTCCTCCCGTCAGATCTTGGGCAGGGTGACGCCGCGCTGGCCCTGATACTTGCCGGCCTTGTCGCGGTAGGAGGTCTCGCAAGGCTCGTTGCCCTGCAGGAACAGGAATTGCGCGGCGCCCTCGTTGGCATAGATGCGCGCCGGCAGCGGCGTGGTGTTGGAGAATTCGAGCGTAACGTGGCCTTCCCATTCAGGCTCCAACGGCGTCACGTTGACGATGATGCCGCAGCGCGCATAGGTCGACTTGCCGACGCAGATCACCAGCACGTCGCGCGGGATGCGGAAATATTCCACCGTGCTGGCCAGCGCGAAGGAATTGGGCGGGATGATGCAGACATCGGCGGTGCGGTCGACAAAGCTGTTGGCCGCGAAGTTCTTGGGATCGACCACCGCCGAATCGACGTTGGTGAAGATCTTGAAGTTGCGGCCCACGCGCGCGTCGTAGCCGTAGGACGACAGCCCATACGAAATCACGCCGTCGCGCTTCTGGGCGTCGACGAAGGGCTCGATCATGCCCTTTTCCTGCGACATGCGGCGGATCCAGCGATCGGAGAGGATGGTCATTTACGGGGGCTTTTGGCGGGCTGAGTTTCGGTCTTGGCGTCCTGCCGGACGCGCGCCTGCGCCTTACGACGCCTCAGGTTCTCGCGCAAGGCGGCGGCCAGCCGCTCGGCGCGCTCATCTTTCTGCAGGACGGGCCTGGAGGGGGTGGTCATGCCTCGCAGGATACACCACTTGGTGGCAGGGCCGGGCAAATGATAGTCAGGCTGATGTTTTCCTTCACCTATGTGTGGCCCTACATGGGCCTCGGTGCGGCCTTGCTCCTTGCCCTGCTGCTCTGCACCGATGCCCTGCGCAGCGACCTCACGGTGTCGCGCTGGCAAGACCTCGTGTGGCTCGCCTGGGCAGGCATGCTGGCCTACCTGATCCACCAGTTCGAGGAGCACGGCATCGATATGCAGGGCGCGACCTACGCCTTCCGCGCCGAGATGTGCCGGAACATGGGCCACCCCGACGCCCAGACCTGCCCCATCCC
Organism: uncultured Alphaproteobacteria bacterium; assembly: GCA_963809025.1. Classification (GTDB taxonomy): domain Bacteria; phylum Pseudomonadota; class Alphaproteobacteria; order Reyranellales; family Reyranellaceae; genus Reyranella. The sequence goes on from CAWEIE010000002.1 coordinate 21,363, forward strand.
GTTCTCCTTCGTCAACGCCGTCAACATCACCTGCGTCTGGGTGTTCGGCCCCGTGACCGCGTTGCTCGGCCGGCGCTGGCCGGGGTTCGCGCTCGCCTTCTTCGCCATCCCCTTCGTCAACACCCTCATCCATCTCATCCCGGTCGTGACCCAGGGCGCCTACAACGCCGGCCTGCTGACGGCGCTCGTGTTCTTCGTGCCGCTGTCGTTATGGGCCTTCCACGTCGCCCTCTCCCGCTACCGGCTCGGCTGGCGTGCCGTCATCGCCACCATCGCAGCCGGCATCGTCTTTCACGCGATCATGATCGGCTCGCTGCCCGTCTTCCTCGCCGGCGGCATCGGCGTCTTCGTGCTCGACGCGATCCAGGTGATCAATCCGATCCTCATCCTCCTCATCGTGGCGTATCTCGGGCGCCGGCCAGCGATGCCGGCACCCTGACCGGCATATCCAACAGCATCTGGGCGAAGGCCTTGGCCAGCGGATCGGCCTTGAGCGAGGCCATGCCGCCGCCGCCCAGCGCCTGGCGCAACAGGAAGTTGAAGCCGTGGATGCCGGGCAGCCGCCAGCGCGTCACCTTGCCCTCGATGCGATGGGCGAAGTACTTGGCCACCGCCTCCTCCGTGACCTCGGCATCGAGGATCGGCTGGTATTCCGGCCGGCGCGCGAAGATGCCGATATTGGCGTTGTCGCCCTTGTCGCCGGAGCGGCCGTAGGCCAGCGCCACCAGCGGCACGGTCTCGGTCGCCGCGTTGGGGCCTGTGGTCGACAGCGGCGGAGCCGGTGGCGCCTCGGCCGGCAGGTCCGCGGCCGTGAAGCCGCCGCTCTTGGCCGCACACTCCATCGTGATGCTGCGCCCGTCGATCTCGATCGTCACCGGCACCACGTTCCTTGGGCACCAGGCAGGAGAACATGCGGATCACCGGCGAAGGCGAGGCGCGGCCGGCGCCGAAGCTGCCGGTCATGCCGACCACGCCGCCGGTCGCCATCGGCGCGATCTCGCGGCCGAGCAGGCCGAGCGCCTCCTTCTGGTCGTGCTTGGCGGCGATCTTGACCACCACCTCGCGGCTGTCCTGGGTGCGCGCGTGCGGGCCATAGGTCGCCTCGCCGCCGATGATCTCTATGCTGAGGTCGCGGTAATCGCCCATGTTCTTCTCGCGGAACATGCGGCGCGTCTTCTTGATGATGGCATCGGCGCTGTGCTGGCCCTTGGCCACCGCCTCGCGCCCGCCCAGCATGAAGATCGTGCTGAGCTTGTAGCCGTCGGGCCAGGTCGTCGAGACCTTGTAGGTATCGGTCGGCGGCCGGCCCCTGGCGCCCGACACGCGCACGCGGTCCTTGCCGACTTGGGCATAGGTCGCCTGGGTGAAGTCGCAGACCACGTCGGGCACCATGTAGGCGCGCGGATCGCCGATCTCGTAGAGCATCTGCTCGGCCACGGTCGCCGTGGTGATCAGGCCACCGGTGCCGTCGGGCTTGCCCAGCACGAACGAGCCGTCGGCTGAAACCTCGGCCACCGGGAAGCCCATCTCGTCGTAGTCGGGCACCAGCCGCCAGTCGGTGAAGTTGCCGCCGTTGCACTGCGCGCCGCATTCGATGATGTGGCCGCACAGCGTGCCGGCCGCGAGCCTGTCGTGATCGTCCATGCTCCAGCCGAAGGCATGGATCAATGCACCCAGCGTCACCGCCGAATCGACGCAGCGCCCGGTGATCACCACGTCGGCGCCCTCGGCAAGCGCCCGGGCAATCGGGAAGCCGCCGAGATAGGCGTTCATGCTGACGATCTTCGCCGGCAGCTCAGCACCCGTATCCATCTCGCGGATGTCGAGGCCGCGCAGCTCGTCGACCCGCGGCAGCAGGTCGTCACCCAGCACGACCGCCACCTTGAGCGTCACGCCGGCCGCCTCGCAGGCTTTTAGCACGGCATCTCGACAAGCCTGCGGATTCACGCCGCCGGCATTGGTCACGACCTTGATCTTCTTCTCGGCGATCTCGCGCGCGAGCGGCGCCATCACGACCTGAACGAAATCCGTGGCGTAGCCCATCTGCGGGTTGCGCAGCTTCTGCGCCGCCATGATCGACATGGTGACTTCGGCCAGATAATCGCTCACCAGGTAGTCGACGTTGCCTTGGCGCACGAGCTGGACGGCGGCGGTCTCGGTGTCGCCCCAGAAGCCCGAATGGCAGCCGATGCGGACAGTGCGGGCCATGGCTACTTCCTCTTGCGATTGACGAATGCGCCCATGCGCTCGATGTGCTCGCCGGTCGTGACCGACTCCGCCATGGCATCAATCCCAGCCTGCACCGCCTCGTCGAGCGACAGCCGCTCCCAGCGCCGCATCAACCGCTTCTGGGCGCGCACGGCGAGCGGCGCCGCCTCGACAATGGCATGCACGCAGCGCTCGATTGCCTGGTCGAGTTCAGCGACCGGAACGACCTCCTCCACCAGGCCCCACGCCTCTGCCTTGGCCGCATCGATCGTCTCGGCCGTCAACAACAGGCGTGACGTCCGGCCCCAGCCGATCAGGCGCGGCAGCAACGCCGCCTCGACCACCGAGGGAACGCCGACATTCACCTCCGGCATGCCGAAATGGGCGTTGTCGGCGGCGATGCGCATGTCGCAGGCCGCGGCCACTTCGAGCCCCGCGCCCAGCGTGTAACCTGCGAGACGGCAGATCACCGGGACGGGACAGTCGCGGATGGACTGGCAGAACTTGTGGATCAGGGTGAGGAACGCCCGGCCGTCTTCCGCCACTTTCATCGTCACCATGTGGTTGATGTCGGCGCCGCCGATGAAGGCGCGGCCGCCCGCACCCGACAGGACCACGACACGCAGATCGTCCTCGCGCGCCAGGCCCAGAAAGGCTTCGGTGAGATCGAGCAAGGCCGGCGGATTGAGCACATTCAGCCGGCGCGAATTGTCGAATACGACATTGGCGACGGTGCCGAAGGACCGGCGGTCCCAGGAAATGTCGACCTTGTGGACGCCTGACGCCATGACGTTTCGCTCCGTGGCTCTTTGTCGGTGGGAGAATTTCATCTATTAGAGCGCCGCAGCGACGCTTCACAAGAGCCCCCCGGATGCCCAACTCCATCGATCTCGGCAGCTACTCGGTCTTCGTGCCGCCCGACCCCTTCGAGGATCATGTCGGGCCGTTCTATTACCGCATCACCGGCGACGCGCGCCAAGCGGGCAGCATGCATTGCGTGCTGCCGACCGAGCAGCGCCACGGCAACTATGCCGGCGGCGTGCATGGCGGGGCCACGCTCGCCTTCGCCGACTACGCCTTGTGCCTGGTGGCCGGGCGCGCCGCCGACGGCGGCGCCAACACCGTCTTCGCCGTGACGGTGAGCATCGCCGTGGAATTCCTCGATGCCGGCCGCGTCGGCCTGCCGCTCGAGGCGAGCGGCGAGCCGTTGCAGGTGACGGGTCGGCTTGCCTTCGCACGCGGCAGCATCACCCAGCAGGGCCGTACCATCGCGCTGTGGTCGGGCGTGTGCCGTCACATACCGCGCGCCAAGGCGATGGAACGCAAGGCGACGGCCGCGGCCGCCGCGCCCCTCGTCAGCCAGAGCGTGCCGGCCGGCTTCGAGCTGCTGTCGAACGCCAGCGTCTACTCCCGCCATATCGGTCCCTCCTACGCCCGCAAGGAAGTGGACGGCGCCTCGCTGATCCAGCCCACCCTGCCGCACATGTGCAACTCGGGCGGCGTGCTGCACGGCGGCTACATGATGAGCTTCGCCGATTCGGCGGTGACGCGCGCCGCCGGTCTTACCACCGGCATGGCGCCCTCGACCGTGGCCTTTGCCGCCGAGTTTCTGTCGGCAGGCACGCCCACCACGCCGATCGCCACCCGGGTCGAGGTGCCGCGCCACGGCAAGTCGCTCGCCTTCGTGCGCGGCCTGCTCGAGCAGGACGGCCGCAAGCTCCTGTCCTACTCGGCGACGATAAGACTGCGGCCGCACGCCTAATCACTGTAGTTATATCATCCAAGCTGTCCTTCGGCAATGGGAATCGGCGCTCGAGGTAATTATTGCGTGCCGTATTAGGCGTAGAAATTATCGTCCCAATTCGTACGGCCCGCCCCGTTCGATCGCCCGTTGGTAGGCCGGCCGCGCCTTCAATCGTGCATGCAGTGCTGTCAAATGCGGGTAGCCGCTCAACGGTCCGCGCGCGGCGCCGGCGTCCAGGATGAAGGACAGATGGATGTCGGCCGCCGAGAAGCGGTTGGCGACGAAGTAGTCGTTCGCGCCCAGCGCGCCTTCCATGTAGTCGAAGTGGTTCTTGAGCTCGCTGTCGATGCGCGGCCACAGCGGCTTGCCGGCGTCGCCCAGCCGGCCGACATAGAGCTTCAGCATCAAGGGCAACATCGCCGAGCCTTCGACGAAATGCATCCAGTGCAGATAGGCGCGGTAGTCGGCCGAATCGGGATCGACCGCCGGCGCGAGCTTGCCGTCATCGTACTTCCGCACCAGGTACTCGATGATCGCACCGGTCTCGGCCACCACGCGGCCGTCGTCGACGATGACCGGCGACTTGCCCAACGGATGCACGCGCTTCAGCTCGGGCGGCGCGAGGCGCGTGGCGGCATCGCGCTGATACGGCACGATCTTGTAGGGCTGCCCGAGCTCCTCCAGCAGCCACAGGATACGCTGCGAGCGCGAGTTGTTGAGGTGATGGATCTCGATCATTGGGGTTTCCTTCGGAATCAGAGTCTTCCGGACCGCGCGCGTCCCGCGCGCTCATGATCATGAGCGCGCGGGACGCGCGCGGTCCGGAAGAGGATGACTTTTATTCTACTGCGAGTCCCGCCTGCTCGGCGACGCGGCGGACCTCGGGGTCGAACAGCTCGCGCAGGCGGCGCACGGTCGACAGGTCCTCCGCCTTGGCGGAGCGCTCGACGGCCTCGGCGATCTGGCGCAACGCCAGAGCGCCGATCATGCCCGAGGCACCCTTCAGGCGATGGGCGGCGCGGGCGATCACGATGAAGTCGTCGGTGCCCTTGATCTCGCGTGCGGCTTCACGGGCGGTGTCCAGAAATTCGCGCTCGACCTCGGCCAGGGTCCGCGGATCGTCGCCGAACAGCTCGATGAGCTTGTCGCGGTCGTATGCCGGGTGGGGGGCCTGGTTCATGCAGCGCCCTTCAGCCAGACATCGAGGGTGGCTCGCAGCTGCTCGATGCCGATCGGTTTGGTGATGAAGCCGTCCATGCCGACCGCCCGGCTCCTCTGCTCCTGGTCTTCCAGCGTGCTGGCGGTGACGGCCAGGATCGGCGTCCGCGGCCTGCGCTCGGCCGCCTCGAGGCTGCGGATGCGGCTGGCCAGCTCGAAGCCGTCCATGGTCGGCATCTGCAGGTCGGCCAGCACCAGGTCGTAGCGGCCCGTGCGCCACAGCTCGAGCGCCTCCTCGCCGCCCGACGCCGAATCGGTCGTGGCACCGGCAAGCTCGAGCTGCCGCGCCAAAATCTTGCGGTTGACCGAATTGTCGTCGACCACCAGGACGCGGCCGTTGAGCGGTGCGGCGCGCGGCGGCGTGCTGACCATGGCGTCGGCCGCGCGACCCACCGCCCGGGCAACGGCACGCACCAACGAGTCTCGGCGATAGGGCCGCGGCAGGGGGATCACGGCGTCGTGCCCCGCGACGCGGATGCCGACAAATCGGCTATCCGGATAGATCGCCACCTCGGCGCCGGCATCCGCGAGATAGCGGGCAATGGCGCAGGCCTCGTCGGCATCGGGCAGGGCGACGGCAAGCGACAGGCCGCGCAAGGTCGGATCGACGCGGATGGCAGGCGCCGCCGCATCGAGCTGCACGGTGACGATGAAGGCCGAGCCCTCGCCCGGCGTGCTCAAAACCTCGACGCCGCCCTGCATGGCGTCGGCGAGGCGACGAACGATCGACAGGCCGAGCCCGGTACCGCCGAAGCGGCGCGTGGTCGAGCTGTCGGCCTGCACGAACGGCTGGAACAGCCGGTTGCGCTGTTCGTCGGTGAGTCCGATGCCGGTGTCGGCGACCTTGATGCGCAGCATGCCGTCGCCGGCATTCTCGAGCGACAGCCGCACCGAGCCCGTCTCGGTGAACTTGATGGCGTTGCCCAGCAGGTTGAACAGGATCTGCTGCAGGCGCAGCGGATCGCCGATCACGCGGTCGGGCACGTCGGCGGCGACATAGGCGATAAGGCTCAAGCCCTTGGCCACGGCCTGGGGCGCCAGCGTCTCGGCCGCGCCCTCGATCAGCTCGACGGTCGACAATTCGATCTGCTCGAGGTCGAGGCGGCCGGCCTCGATCTTGGAGAAGTCCAGGATGTCGTCAATGATGCGAAGCAGCGCCGATGCCGAATAGCGCACGGTGCTCAGCGCCTCGCGCTGCTCGACCGAAAGCTCGGTGCGCTCCAGCACGTCGATCATGCCTAAAACGCCGTTCATCGGCGTGCGGATCTCGTGGCTCATGGTGGCCAGGAAGGTCGACTTGGCCTGGTTGGCGCTCTCGGCGTCGCGCTGGGCGTCGATGGCGATGTCGCGGGCATGGCGCGCCTCGTCGTAGGCGACCTGCAGGCGGCGGGCGAGATCCTCTTTCTGGTAGGCCAGCGCAATGTTGTCGTACTGCCAGCGATGGACGTCGCGCACATAGGCCATGAGATGGCCGACATAGGCGCCGCCGGCGATGCCGACGAGCTGGTAGAACGGATCGACCGAGGTCAGCAGGACGAACAGCAGCGGCGCCGTCGTCGCGACGGCGAAGGCGTAGAAGGTCGGCGGATGGGCGGACCGGATCGGCACCGCCGTGGTGATGGTCGCCAGCAGCACCAGGCCCAGCAGCATGCGCTGCAGCTCGTAATCCTTGGAGGCGAGCATGTAGCCCGCGACGCCCCAGCACGCACCGGCAAGGAGGGAGAGTGTGGCGAACCACCAGCCCCAGCGAATGACGTCCTCGTCGGGCGGATTGGCGCGGTTGAAGTTCCGCCGCAACACGTCAAAGCCGAACGTGACGGCGATGTGGGCCGTGAACGGGCCAGCGAGCTCCATAAGCTCGATCTGGCGCCAGTAGATGGCCGCGATCACCGGCCACAGGACGAAGGAGAAGTAACGGGACTGCGCCGAACCTTCGAACAGGCGGCGGATGAGTTCGGCGCGGACGAAGGCTTCCTGCCTCGCCGTCGCGGCTGGCTCAGCCTGGGCTACTGGCTCAGTCACGATGACGGTCATCGTCCTTCGTCCGCGCCGAGGCGCGGCAGCCCAGTTCGTCTCCCTTGCCCGTGCGCCGATCGGCTGACGGACCTCGCCTCTCGGCAAGGCCCATCCCCAAGTGAGTCCGGATCGCTGGAACTAGGGATAGGGACGATCCCAGGTCGCGGAGCTAAGGGTGGGAACGGCATGTGTTGCGCCTGTGGCGAATTAGGCGAAGAACTGTATCGAATATATCAACAAACGACTATATCACGTTGAGAAATCGTGCTATTTTGTCTGAATTAGAGAAACATTTATTTTGGATCAAGTCATGCTGCAACCCTCCATTCTGCTGGTCGAGGACGATGCGTTTCAGCGCAAGGCGGCCGAGACCTATCTGATGAACCACGATCTCAAGGTGATCGCCGTCGAGAACGGCGCGCAGATGCGCCGCCAGATCTCGCGCGCCATGCCCGACCTCGTTCTGCTCGACGTGCAGCTTCCCGGCCAGGAAGACGGCTTCGCATTGGCGCGCTGGCTGCGCGAAAGCAGCACCAGGATCGGCATCATCATGCTGACCGCCGCGGGCAACTCCGTGGACAAGGTGCTGGGACTGGAGAGCGGCGCTGACGACTACGTCGCCAAGCCCTACGAGCCGCGCGAACTTCTTGCCCGCTGCAAGAGCGTGCTGCGCCGTTCGGTCAACAAGTCGACGCCCTCGCTGCTGGAGCGCGTACGCATGGGCCAGTACACGCTCGACCTGCCCAAGCGCCAGCTGCTGGACCAAGGCGGCAAGGACGTGGCCCTGACCTCGGGCGAGTTCGACATCCTGAAGACCTTCGCCGAGCACCCCAACCGTCCGCTGTCGCGCGACTGGCTGCTGGAGACGACCAGCCACCGCAGCCGCGACCCGTTCGACCGGGCGATCGACCTCCGCATCACCCGCATACGGCGCAAGATCGAGCCGACGCCCGACAAGCCCACCGTTATTCGCACGGTGCGCGGCATCGGCTATATGTTCGTGCCGCCCGCGGAATAGTGCGTTAGAACCCGCGGGCCTTGGGAACTGGCGGGCCCGTAGTTCAGTGGTTAGAACGAGCCGCTCATAACGGTTATGTCGCAGGTTCGAATCCTGCCGGGCCTACCATCCTGCTTCGCGCTGCGCGCTACGCAGGATAAGCCCTGCCACAGTCGAGATGCAGGCGCGGCGCGAAGCGGATGCCCTCCGAAGCTTTAGCGTAGGAGGGCTGTCGGATCACAAGTACCCCCGCTCTTTCAGCTTCTGCACGACCACGTTCGCTAGCGAATTGTCGGATAAGCCGCCGGCTCGATAAGACAACGTCACCCTCCGACACGATGACGATCTCGCCCTCGGCCAGCGATGACCAGTGTCTGCCCGTCACCGGCGCGCTGGCGAGCAGCGCGATTTCCGTAGCGAGGGACCTCCCTGTTCCCCTAAAGGCCCCTCCCTTCGGCTGCGCTCAAGGCAGACGCTTCGCTCGGGGTGACAGGAACGGGAATCGGCATCCTCGGCATTGCCGGCATCGCTTCGGCCGGCGCCTGCCAGAAGCAGACCTCGAAGGCGTCGTCGATGATGGCAAGCTTGACCGCCTGGGCCGTCGCATATTCACGTCGGAAGCCTGAGGAGACCCACATCACCGATTCGCCGCGCTTGCCCTGCCAGCCGATGCTGCCGAGCGCCTCGGCGTCCTTCAGCTTGCGCGACAGATGGGTGCGCGACAGGTTCAGCCGTTGCGCCATGACGGCGATCGATGCGATGGCGGTCGGAACGCGTTCGGCTTCGGCGTCGGTCTCCTCGATACCGGCGATCAACCAGTCCATGATCACGCCGCCATTATGCAGCCACGTGAACAGCGAGAAGGTCCGCTCCGGCTTGCGTACGCTGGCCGACGAAAGCAGCCTTTCGGCGATGCCCGGATGCAGCGCGGCCAGCGCGCCGGGCGTGCCGAGATACGTCTCCAGCCGCCGGCCGTGGTCGAGCCGGTCGAGGGTCGCAAGGTGGATGCCGATCCAGCCATGGATCGCTTCGAGGCTGGTCTCCGTCGGCTCGAGCGGCCGCGTGCGCTTGTCCGCGGCGCCCGGCACGTAGCGGGCAAAGCCGTACTTCAGCATTTCCTTCAGGAAGGCATCCGCCGTGTTGCGGCTGGCCACGCCGTGTCGCGAGACGGCATCGAGGACCTGGGCACTGTTGATGCCGCCCCCCTTGCCCGAAGAACAGCTGCGGAAATGGAGAGCCAGCGCTGCCTGCCCCATCAACCAGCGATGCTGGCTGCCGAACACCGACGCGAGCCTGGGATTGCCATCGTAGGTCTGCTGCATGAGCCGCGACTGCTGGCGGATGGCCGAGTGCAGGCCGGGATGGCCGGCAATGTCGTCGGCCGTCAGAGCCATGTGGACGGACTCGCGCGATTTCGACATTCCCATCGCTTCCAACCGGAGCTAGAGCCTTGAACCAGAGGCGGCTGAAAAAGCCACCCCAATGCCACAGGCGAGGACTTCTCATATTTCTCAGTTTTGTGCAATATGAGAAGGGTGGATGAAACGGCATCCCGGCCGGGAAACCTTGCTGCGCGCCTGCGGCAGGCCTTCCTGGACCATGGCTATGAACAGATGACCATGAGCGGGCTTGCCCGGCTCTGTGGCTTCAGCCGGCGTGCGCTCTATCACTACTTCTCCAACAAGGAGGAGGCGTTCCGCCATTGGCTGGACTTTTATGGCCGCGAATTGATCGCCCGGGGTCTCGCTGCCGGTCGCACGGTGATGGAAGCAGGCGGCAGCGCGGTGGACGTCGTCGTCGAGACCATGAACGTGCGCTACGGCGATGCCCGCCGCCGCCTCAGCCGCTCGCCGCATGCACTCGAAATCAACGACCAAGCCTTCCGTCGCGCGCGCGACATCATGATCGGGGCCGCCGTCGACTTTCAGGCCAAGGTCGCTGATCTGCTGGTCGAGCTCGAATCCCGTCGTCTGATCAGTCTCAAATCCGGCGTCACGCCCGAGGCGCTGGCCCAGAGCCTGTGCGACGGCGCACGCGGCACCAACCAGGCCCTGCCGCCGATCCCCATCGATGATTTGCGCGTGCGCTATCGCCAGATAGTCGAAGCCATCCTGTTCGGCGCGGTGTCGGCGCCGACGGGGCAGCGCGGCAAGAGCGGGCGGCCGACTACCAAGTGAAGCGGACGCCGATGGTGCCGGCGTGGCTTTTGTCCTGTCCCACGCGCCGACGGCGCCGCCCCACGCTCCCACACCCTTGGGCACCCAAACCGTGGAGCAGCGCCGTCTCACAGCACGCGTCGCAGGCTTATGCCGGGGCGGCGCGGCTGATCTCCATGGTCTTCCCCGATAGGCGGTTCCAAGCAAAACTTCGCACTGGGCGATTTTCATGAATCGCCGTCGCCGACCTTGCTTGTCTCGGTTTCACCTCCGGCGGTTTGGGACGCCGTTGGAATGCGCGGCACCTTATGGACGGCGCGCGGTGCAATCAATTTGCATCACGCGTTTGATGTCGACTTTTATTGGGTGTGTTTTTTGGCCAGATCGCTGACAGAATCGGCCATCGGTTACAGGCGGCCAGGCACCAGGCGCACCTTGCGCGGGGCGGCGACCCAGATCGCCAGCGCTGACACGGCGCAGCAGGCGATGGCCAGGACAAAGGCGAGTCGATAGCTGCCGGTCATGTCGTGGATGACACCCGTGACCCACGGCCCCGCCGCACCGCCGCCGATCAGCGCGACCGTGAGCATGCCGAAGATCGAGCCGTAGTGCGGCCCTTCGAAGATCTCCGCCACGATCGGGCCCATGACCGAGGTGAGCGCATAGCCGAGCGAGCCCTGCGCGATAACCATCAGCCAGAGCAGCACCGGCGACGGCGCGCCCTCGAGCGCGATCAGGCAGGCGTAGCAGATGGCGAAGCCCACGCAGCCCGCCGTCCATATCCATTCGCGGCCGATGCGGTCCGACAAGGCGCCGAGCCCGATCTGGCCGGGGATGCCCACGACGCTCACCATGCCCAGCGCCCAGGCCGCCACGAGCGGCGAGAAGCCGACCTCGATCAGATACTTGGTCTGGTGCACCTGGACGGCGTACCAGGCGAACAGCGCGCAAACGAAGCCGAGCGCGATCCACCAGAAGCGCGCGGTCCTGAGCGCGCGCGCCAGCGTCCAGTCGACCGATACCCAGGCCGCGTCGACGATATTCGATCCGGCGCGCGGCGCGGCGGCGGCGGCGGCGTGCGATTGGCCGTCGGGCAGCAGGCCGATGTCCTGCGGCCGGCGCCGGACAAAAAGATTGAGTGGGCCCAGGACGAGCAGCACGAGCAGGCCCATGACCCAGCACGCGGCCCGCCAGCCGTCGCGCTCGATGATCGACTGCAGCCAGGGCAGCAGCACGATGGCGCCGACGCCGACGCCCGAGAAGGCGATGCTGATGGCAAGCGCCCGGCGGCGCACGAACCAGTGCGGCAGGAACTGCGAATGGGCGGTGAAGGTCATGAGGTTGGCGCCCGCCCCCACCATCACGCCGAGCGTGGCGTAGAACTGCCAGGGATTGGCGATGATGGTCGCCAGCAGAAGTCCCGCCGTCACCATGGCCACGCCGCTTTCGATCACGATGCGCGGGCCCTTGCGGTCCATGATGCGGCCGACGATCGGGCCGAGCACCGCCGAGACCAGGAAGCCGAAGGAGAAGGCGCCGGCGGCAAGCCCGCGCTCCCAGCCGAACTCTTCGATCAGCGGCGGCAGCAGCAGCGAGAACGACGTGCGCGCCGTGACGGCGATCGCCATGGTCACGAAGGCGATGCCGATGATCAGCCAGCCGTAATAGAACGGCAGGCGCTGCGACCAGTGATTCACCGCGGATCGATCTCGTTGGCCGGCCGCTCGCCGCGCGCCGTCCGTTCGATGTTGCCGGCGATCAGCTTCGCCCGCGCCTCGAGCATGCCCTCGGTCCAGCCCGAGACGTGCGGGGTCAGGATCACGTTGGCGAGCTCATGGAAGGGCTGCGTGGCCGGCAAGGTTGGCTCGGGAGTCGTGGGATAGCGATACCAGACGTCGAGGGCGGCGCCGGCCAGCTTGCCGCCTGACAGGGCGCGGTAGAGCGCGCCCTCGTCGATGATCTCCGCCCGCGCGACGTTGATCAGGTAGGCGGAGGGCTTCATCAGGGCCAAACGGCGATCGTCCAGCAGGTTGCGCGTGTCGGACGAGAGCGAGAGCGTGACGGCGAGATAGTCGGACAGGCGCAGCACGTCTTCGAGGCGCTCGGGGCCGCCGATGAACGAGACCCCTGGCGGGACATCCGCCTGCGCTTGCCGCCGGACGCCGCAGACCTGCATGTCGAAGGCCGCGGCGCGGCGGGCCAGCGCCTCGCCGATGTGGCCGAAGCCCAGGATGCCCAGCGTCTTGCCGGCCAGCTCGGGCGACGGCGGCGGCATGGGCGTGCCGATCGCCCACTGGCTGTCCCAGCGACCCTTGCGCAGGCTGGCGTCGAGGCTGCCGAACGAGCGCGTCATCGCCAGCATGGCGCCCATGATGTATTCGGCGATGCCGGCTTCGTGGCCGTAGGCGTTGGCGAGGTGCAGGCCCGGTCGCATCGCGCCGCGGTCGATGCGGTCGAGGCCGGCGCCCGGCACCTGCACCAGGCGCAGGCGCGGCCCCGCCTCGGCCATCGGCTGCGAAAAACCCATCGACACCAGCACGTCGGCGTCGGCCAGGCGCGGCAGGATCGCCGCCTCGTCGCCCTCGATCACCTCGCAGGGAATCGACAGCTGCGAGCGCACCAGTTCGGCGAGGCGAATGGCAAAGAATCCGGCAAAAGCGATCTTCATCAAGGCGTCCTTCATGCGGCACTATCCCGGCCCCGGCTAGAGCACATTCTGTCCGGCTGGAATCAGCCGGACAGAATGTGCCCTATGTAATCGGCATGCCCATACCGCGCTTTTCCGTTCAAATGGAACCGCAAGCGGTTCCATTTGAATGGAAAACGCTCCAGCCGATCAACTACATGTCAGGTAGTCATGAAAGCCTCGTCCGCCTTCCCAAACCGACTTGCCTGGTGGCGCAAGCGACGCGGCCTTTCGCAGTTCCGGCTCGCGACCGCGGCAGCGTGCTCTCAACGCCACGTCAGCTTCCTCGAGCTCGGCCGCACCAAGCCCAGCCGCGAGATGGTGCTGCGCCTGTCGACGGCGCTGGACATGCCGCTGCGCCAGGCCAACGAGCTGTTGCTGGCGGCGGGCTACGCCCCGGCCTGGAGCGAGGCCGATCTCGGCGCCGCGGCGCTGGCGCCGATCCGCGGCGCCCTCGACTACATGCTGAGCCAGCAGGAGCCCTTCCCCGCCGTGGTCGTCGATCGTCGCTGGAACCTCGTGCAGGCCAACAAAGGCGCCGTGGCGATGGTCGAGTTCCTGGTCGGCCCGCTCAAGCCCGGCGCCGCGATCAACCTCGCCGACGCCCTGGTCGGCCCGGACGTGCTGAAACCGCACCTGACGAACTGGACCGAGGTCGTCCACTACTTCGTGCGCAGCGTCGAGGCCGATGCGGCGGTCGACGGCACGGCGCAGACCGGCGCCCTGCTGCAGCGGTTGTTGCGATATCCCGGCGTGCGGGCGGCGATGGCGCAGGCCGCGGCTGCGGCCGGTGACGGCCCGGTGCTGCCGATGCTGTTCCAGAAGGGGCCGACGGCGCTCAGGCTGTTCACGACCATCGCCACCCTCGGCACGCCGCGCGACGTCACGTTGCAGGAGCTGCGGGTCGAGAGCTTCTTTCCGATGGACGACGAGACCCGCGGTGTCTTTCGCCGGTGGGCTACTTCTTCCGCTTCGCCCGCTCGATCGCCTCGGCGATGAGGCGGTGGGCTTCCGCGACGTCGCCCCAGCCCAAAAGCTTCACCCACTTGCCGGGCTCGAGATCCTTGTAGTGGACGAAGAAGTGCTCGATCTGGTGGCGCGTGATCTCGGGCAGGTCGGTGTGGGTCTTCACGTTGACGTAGCGCTGGGTGATGCGTGACGAGGGCACGGCGATGATCTTCTCGTCGCCGCCGGCGTCATCCTCCATGCGCAGCACCCCGATCGGCCGCACGTTCATGACCGCGCCGGGGATGATGGGTCGGGTGTTGGCGACCAGCACGTCGATCGGATCGCCGTCGTCGGAGAGCGTATGCGGCACGAAGCCGTAATTCCCCGGATAGCGCATCGGCGTATAGAGGAAGCGGTCGACCACCAAGGTGCCGGCGGCCTTGTCCATCTCGTATTTCACGGGCTCGCCGCCGATCGGCACCTCGATGACGGTGTTCACGTCCTCGGGCGGATGGTGGCCGATGGCGATGGCGTCGAGATTCATGGCTGGGTCCTGAGAGGCTGTTGCCTAAAGGTCCCCCGCTGCGCTCGGGATGACAATGGGACAAAAGAAACCGGCGGCCCTTGCGGGGCCGCCGGCTGCTTTTGCCCGGACGCTGCGCTCAGTCGTCCTTGTAGATGTTGCGGTCCTTGGTCTCCGGCACGAACAGCAGGCCGATGACGAAGGTCATCGCCGCCACCGCGATCGGGTACCAGAGGCCCGAGTAGATGTCGCCGGTGGCCGCCACGATGGCGAAGGCGGTGGGCGGCAGGAAGCCGCCGAACCAGCCGTTGCCGATGTGGTAGGGCAGCGACATGCCGGAGTAGCGGATGCGGGTCGGGAAGAGCTCGACCAGCATGGCCGCGATCGGGCCGTAGACCATGGTCACGTAGATGACCAGGATCGTCAGGATGGCGATGACCATCGGCATGTTGATCCTGGCCTTGTCGGCCGACGCCGGGTAGCCCGCCGCGCGAATGGCGGCGGTGGCTTCCGTGTTGAAGGCACGCTCCTTTGCCGAGCCATCGGCTCCCGCCTTCGCCTTGTCGAAGGAGGTGATGACCTTGTCGCCGATCTTGATCTGCGCCGGCGTGCCGGCAGGTGCAGCCTCGTTCTTGTAGTTCACCGCGTTGCGCGCGAGGAACGACTTGGCGAGGTCGCACGACGTGGTGAAGCTTGCCGTGCCCGTCGGGTTGAACTGGAACGAGCACTCGTTGGGATCGGCCACCACCGTCACCGGCGCGGTCCTGATCGCCTGCTCGAGCTGCGGATTGACCGCATTGCTGAGCGCATGGAACAGCGGGAAGTAGGTGACCACCGCCAGCAGGCAACCCGCCAGGATGATCGGCTTGCGGCCGATCTTGTCCGACAGCCAGCCGAAGAAGATGAAGAACGGCGTGCCGATCGCGAGCGACGCGGCGATCACGATGTTGGATGTCGTGGCGTCGAGCTTCAGCGTCTGGGTGAGGAAGAACAGGGCGTAGAACTGGCCCGTGTACCACACCACCGCCTGGCCGGCGGTGCCGCCGAGCAGGGCGAAGAGGGCGATCTTGGCGTTCTCCCACCGGCCGAAGGCCTCGCGCAGCGGCGTCTTGGAGCTCTTGCCTTCCGCCTTGATGCGGGCAAAGGCCGGCGACTCCTCGAGCTGCAAGCGGATCCAGATCGACACACCGAGCAGGATGATCGACAGCAGGAACGGGATGCGCCAGCCCCACTCGGCGAACTGCTCGGGCGACATCGCGAGGCGCAGGCCCAGGATGACGAGCAGCGACAGGAACAGGCCGACCGTGGCCGTGGTCTGGATCCACGATGTGTAGAAGCCGCGGCGATGCTGCGGCGCGTGCTCGGCGACGTAGGTCGCCGCACCGCCATACTCGCCGCCCAGCGCCAGGCCCTGCAGCAGGCGGCAGGCGATGAACAGCACGGGGGCAGCGATGCCGATCGAGGCGTAGCCCGGCAGCAGGCCGACCACGAAGGTCGCGATGCCCATCAGGGTCATCGTCACGAGGAAGGTGTACTTGCGGCCGATCAGGTCGCCCAGGCTGCCGAAGAACAGCGCGCCGAAGGGACGGACCGCGAAGCCCGCGGCGAAGCCCAACAGGGTGAAGATGAAAGCCGCGGTCGGATTGACGCCCGAGAAGAAGGTGGCGCTGATGTTGGCGGCGAGAGAGCCTGCGAGATAGAAGTCGTACCATTCGAAGACGGTGCCGACCGAGGAAGCGATGATGACCTTCCGCTCCTCTCGGGTCATCGGCCGACTCGGCGCAGCGCCGGCAGTGGCTGCCATCGTCATGTGCGTTTGCTCCCTTTGCTTGGCGAACACTCTTCGCGGATTTGCCAGAGTGCGTTTAGGCCAGACCTCGGAGCGGACACAATTGGACCAAGGTCGCTCGACCAAGGTCTTAGACTCGCAGTGCGATTTTCAGATCGGCTGACTCAGGTGGCGGTCGACGGCCCACCGATGGCGAAGCCGATGACGCACATCGTGAGAGCGACGTAGGCGGCCAATCGCGCATGGCTGAAGTAGACCTCGGCCAGCGCGCCGCCGATCATGGCCTGCAGGCGCTCGCGCGGCAGCGCCGGCGTATCCTCGATCATCAGCCATACTTCCGTATGCCGGTAGTTGCGCTTGCGCGCCGTCCAGCCTTTCCAGAACAGCACGACGGCAGCGA
Organism: uncultured Alphaproteobacteria bacterium; assembly: GCA_963809025.1. Classification (GTDB taxonomy): domain Bacteria; phylum Pseudomonadota; class Alphaproteobacteria; order Reyranellales; family Reyranellaceae; genus Reyranella. Next base: position 38,048 of record CAWEIE010000002.1, read on the forward strand.
TCAGGACGAACACGGCGCCCGAGCGGATGGCGATCCACGGCGCGCCAGAGAAACCCACCATGGCGGTGACGATCGCCATCAGGGCGAAACCGCAGCCGCGCCGCACCGACAGCTCTGCATAGCGTCTGATGTCGTCGTAGGTCATGCTCGGGACGATAGCGCGAGGCTCCGGTTCGACCAATGTCGCGTTGCCGCAACGAGCCGATCTCAGTACCGTTGCAGTCGCAAAAAGCCGCGTCTTCGGGGGAAATCGCACATGTATCGCTTCGGCTTGGTGGTTGTCGCTTGTCTTGCGCCCGTGGCGCTCGGCGCCTGCGGAAAGTCGTCCAAGCAGGACCAGCTCGCCTACGAAGCCTGCCTGGCCTCCGCCAAGAAAGACGCCAAGATCGCCAATGCCGCCTTCTCGACGCTCGAACAATCCAAGATCACCGGCTCGACCGGCGAAGAGGAGATGCGCGTCAACATCCCGTACGAGCTCGACGGCAAGAAGGCGACCTTTCAGTGCATCGCCCAGAAGCAGCCTGACGGCACGTTCAAGGCGATCTTTTAGAGCATGATGGGTCCAGCTGGAATCAGCTGGACCCATCATGCCTCCTGCAACACGCATCCCCGGTGCGCGCGAATGCGATGAGATGGAACCGCCGCGCGGTTCCATCTCATCGCAGTCCGCTCACTTCCAGATGTAACGCAGCGCCGGCAGTGCGAGCAGCACCGCGCCGGCGAGCCAGATCCACAGGGCGACCTGGCCGCCGCGGGCGCCGACGACCAGGCGCTCGTAGAGCGCCGCCGGGATGCCGGAGCACAGCAACGTCCCCGAGGCCACCAGCAGCGAGCTGAAGAACAGCACCCAGCCCACCGAGCGCGGAAAGACCTCGGGCATCAGCACGGCGGCGATCGGCATGGCGATGACCAGGAAGGGCGAGAACAGTCCGTTCAGGATGCTGATTCCCACCACGGTAAAGAGCAGGAAGTTGCGGTCCATGGCCATCATCCCGCGGCCGGCATCCGCGGCGTCAGCCCGAACTGGTACAGCACTGCGAAGAACAGCACGCGCAGCGCGGCGACCCAGAACGCCGCTACCGGGGCGACGAAGACTGGCGGTATGGCCGACGGAGTGACATAGGCGACTGGCCGGTAGACCCAATCGGTCAGCCAGCGGAACGAACGGTAGATGTAGTTCGGGCTGTCCGGCGGCAGGAAGAAGCTCATGAAGAAGCGGCCGAACAGGCAGTAGAAGACCAGCGACAGGAAATAGTTAGGCAGGTGGAAATACCAGTAGCCCCACCAGATGTCCTGTGCGCCCAAGCGATCCTCTCCCTCTTGTCGACTCTAACGCGACGCGCGAAAAAAAGCAGGACCCCTTGCGGGGTCCTGCTCCGGATCGATAAGGGACAACGGCCTAGGCAGTGGCCGCGACGGCGCCGCCCGGCGTGCGGATCGAGTCCACGAAGGCCTGCATCTCCTTCGAAGGCTCGGGTGTCATGAGGCTGACCAGCCAGGTCACCACGAACGCCACCGGCAAGCCGAACACCGCCGAGGAGATGTTGCGGATGCCCCACCACAGGTCGGTGCCGAAGATCGCCTTGAAGTCCTGCGGCGCATAGCGGGTCATGACCAGGTAGAACAGGCAGACCGCGAAGCCGCTCATCATGCCGGTGATGGCGCCGATCTTGGTCGTGCGCTTCCACCAGATGCCGAGCACCAGCGGGGCGAACAGGCCGGCCGCGGCCAGCGAGAACGCCCATGCCACCATCTGGATGATGCCCGAGGGCCGCGTGCCGGCGACCGCCGCCGCGATGATCGCAACGCCGACCAGCAAGCCGCGGGCGACGAGCAGCCGGCGGGCCGTCGAGGCCTTGGGGTCGATCATCTTGTAGTAGACGTCGTGGCTCAACGCGTTGGCGATGGCCAGCAGCAGGCCGTCGGCGGTGGAGAGCGCCGCGGCGAGCCCGCCGGCCGCCACCAGGCCCGACACCACGTACGGCAGGCCGGCGATCTCCGGCATCGACAGCACGATGATGTCCTGGTTGATGATGAACTCGGGCAACTGAAGGATGCCGTCGTTGTTGGCGTCCTTGATGGTGAGCAATCCGCCGACCTGGGACCAGTTCTGGACCCATGCCGGGAGGTTCGCGATCGGCTGGCCGATCACGTTCTGGTAGACCTCGAGCTTCGCGAAGGCGGCGTAGGCCGGCGCCGTGAAGTAGAGCAGGAAGATGAAGAAGATCGACCAGGCCACCGAGTTGCGCGCCTCGCGGACGCTGGGCGTCGTGAAGTAGCGCATCAGGATGTGCGGCAGCGACGCCGTGCCGATCATCAGGCAGAGGACCAGCGCCCAGAAGTTGTTGAACTCGGTCCAGCTGAACTTGCCCGTGGCGTCGGTGAAGGCATCGACATGATGCTTCACGACGCCGAGCTTGTCCTCGAGCTGGGCGATCTGCTCGAGCGCCCGCCCGTAGGTCAGTTCGGGGATCGGGATGCCGTAGAGCTGGGTCGACAGCCAGACCACCGGCACGAGGTAGGAGATGATCAGGATGATGTACTGCGCGACCTGGGTCCAGGTCACCGCGCGCATGCCGCCCAGCATCGAGCACACCAGGATGCCGAGCAGGCCGACGAAGATCGCGACCTCGAACGGAATGCCGAGGAAGCGCGAGGTGATGATGCCGATGCCGAAGCACTGGGCGACGATGTAGGTGAACGACGCGCAGAACAGCACGATGACGCCGCACAGCCTGGCGCCGTTGCCCTCGTAGCGCGTGCCGAGGAAGTCGGGCACGGTGAACTGGCCGAACTTGCGCAGGTAGGGCGCCAGCAGGATGCCGACCAGCACGTAGCCGCCCGTCCAGCCCAGCACGTAGCCCATGGCGTTGAAGCCGCCGAGGTAGAGCCCGCCTGCCATCGAGATGAAGGAGGCGGCGCTCATCCAGTCGGCGCCGGTCGCCATGCCGTTGTACAGCGCCGGCACCTTGCGGCCGGCGACGTAGTACTCCGACAGATCCATGGTGCGCGACAGAATGCCGATGTAGGCGTAGACGCCGATGGTCAGGATCACGAAGCAGTAGCCGATGATCTTGTTCGGCACGCCCATCTGTTCGAGGACGGCCAGGATCAGCGTGAAGACGATGAAGCCGCCGGTGTAGCCGAGGTAGATCTTCCCGAGATTGCCGAGGAAGCCACCGCCGCCGGAAGTGGAGCTGGTATTAGCCATTGTTCATTTCCCCCGCGTCACTCTTCGTGGACGCCGAATTCTTCGTCGATCTTGTTCTGCGCGACCGCGTTCCACGTACAGAGAAGGACGAAAGCGATCAGCGAGCCTTGCGCGGCCATGTAGAAGCCGAGCGGGAAGCCCAGGAACTTGATGGTGTTGAGCTGGACCGCGAACAGCGGAAGGACGAAGCTGAAGACGATCCACAGAGCGAAGATGGTCCACATCAAACGCGAGGTCTTGCTCCAGTACCTCTGCATCTGTGCAGCATCGAGTTTTTGAGCCATGCCCGTTACTCCCATTGTCGTTGCTTGCTTCTGACAGGCTTGAACACGGAATGAAGGCGCCGTCGGCGACAGGCTCGGCGGTGCGACACGCGGACTCGCAGCGTATGTTCTGCTTTGCCCTCCCCAGGCGTCGTGCTACGGCGCTTCAGTCTTTTTGTTGATGCAGAGTACGTGCACCCGAGAGTCGCCACCATTCGACTAAAGTCGAAGGCCTGATCGTCACGATGCTGTCGTTCCTCAAGGTCTTTCTGCCGACGCCCAAAGTGCGCAGCCTTGTTGCGTTGCAGCAATTGCTCGACCGGGAAGCGGCGTACCTGGCGCAAAAATCGGTGGTCGATTTTGCCCGCAACGAGCTCGGCAGCCTGAGCGCCCAGGCGTTCGACGATCAGCGCTTTCTCGACAAGCTCGCAGTCTGCCGATGGGAAGGATTCGCCGCCACCTTGGCCGACATGGTCGTGCTGGCGCATGCGCAACTGCTTGCGGCCGGCGCGCCGCGGCCGGCCCTCGATGCGCGCCTGGGAGATCTCTACGTCGCCGTTCTGGCTGGGCATCCGCGCCCGGATCATCGAGTCCAGGGATGGGACGTCGAGATTGCTGCGCTGCGCAAGAGACTGGCCGAACGGCCAGCCGGACCGGCCAATCCCCAGGCCGACGCCGCCGCAACCGGCGCCAAAGTTTTCAACACCCTGCCCTTCCCGCCGCGCGACGCGGTGGAAAACCGCATGGTGCTGGCCAACGCCTTCGCCTTCGGGTTGATCTCCTTCAACGATCGCCTGCGCCGGCTGCTGATGGTGGCGCCGCTCAGCGACGAGCTGACGAGCGCTCCTTGACCCGCCGTCGTGGTGAAGACCAAGATTTGCTGTGGCCGATGCTCTTTCCTTCCTGATCGCCGACGATCATCCGATGGTACGCGACGCGCTCGGCTCGGCCCTCGGCCAGGCGTTCGCCGGCGCCGAGATCGGCATGGCGGGCACGCTGGCCGAAGTCCAGGTCGAGCTGGAGCGCGAGCCCGAGATCGACGCCCTGCTGCTCGACCTCGACATGCCGGGCATGGACGGTTTGACCGGGCTGGCCCTGCTGCGCTCGGACCATCCGGCGGTGCCCATCATCGTCGTGTCGGCGGCGCGCGAGCCGGCCGTGGTCCGCCGCGCCTATGAATTCGGCGCCTCCGCCTACATCGACAAGTCGGCGTCGCTCGACGAGATCGCGCGCATCGTGCGTGCCGTGCTCGCCGGCGAGATCTTCGCGCCGCCCGAGTCGACGCCCGCCGATTCCTTCGCCCAGCGCGCCGCTCAGCTCACGCCGCAGCAATGGCGCGTTCTCGCCCTGATGGTACACGGCGACCAGAACAAGCAGATCGCCCACAAGCTCGGCGTCGGCGAGGCCACGGTGAAGGCCCATGTCACCGTCATCCTGCGCAAGCTCGGCGTGCGCTCGCGCACCCAGGCGGTGATCGAGGCGCGCAACCTCGCCCTGCCCCCGACCGAGCCGGCCAAGCCTTAGCAGTACGCTTCCTCCCAGCTTCGCTGGGCCGGAAGCTTCATTCCAGTCTAGGCCGTCAACCGTCCCGCGGCAGCGGCAGCCCGCAGGCGCAGCAGGGCGCGCAGCGCGGCGGGCTTCAGGGGCTTGTGCAGCAGCTCGACCTGACGCGCGCGCGCCCGCAGCCGCAGGGTCGGATCGCGATCGGCGGTGATCAGGGCCGCCGGAACGACGCGGCCCCAGGCGCTACGCAGCGCGTCGACGACGTCGAGGCCGTCCGGCCCCTCATCGAGGTGCAGGTCGGCCAGCACCAGGTCGGGCAGGCGACCGGCGCGGGCGGTCTCCGCCAGTGCCTCGGCCTGCGAGGCGGCCGTCGCCACCCGACAGCCCCAGCCGCCGAGCAGGGTCGCCATCGCCTCGCGCACCCGCGCCTCGTTGTCGATGCAGAGCACGAAGCTCTCGGTCTCGACCGACGGCGTCGGCTGCGGCGCCGGCGGCACGACCGGGGCGGATACGACGGCGGCCACGCGGGGCACGGTGACGGAGAAGGTCGAGCCGCGGCCCGGCGCCGAAGCGAGCTCCACCGTGAGGTCGAGCATACGCGCGATACGGTCGACGATGGCCAGCCCCAGGCCGAGACCGCGCTCCTCGCGCGGCGCGTCATCCTCGACCTGCAGCCGCACGAACTCCTCGAAGATGACCGCCTGCTTGTCGACGGGGATGCCCGGCCCGTTGTCCTTGACCTCGATGCGCAGCTCCTCGCCGACCCGGCGGCAGCCCAGCAGCACCCGCGCCGGCCGACCGTCGGGCTTGCCGTAGCGCAGCGCATTGGACAGCAGGTTCTGCAGGATGCGGCGCAGGAAGGCGGGATCGGTCGACACGAAGGCTTGTGTCGGCACGACCACCAGCTCGACGCCGCGGCGCGCCGCCACCGGCGCGAAGGCGGTGGCGAGCGATTCGAACAGCGGCTGCAGGGCGAATGGCCGCTTCTCGGGCCTGAAGGCGCCGGCGTCGAGCTTGGAGATGTCGAGCAGCGCATCGAGCAGGGATTCCACCGCGCCCAGGCTGGTGTCGATCTTGCCGCTAAGATCGTTGCCGGGATCGCGGTCGATCATCGCCGCGGTGAACAGGCGCGCAGCGTGCAGGGGCTGCAGCAGGTCGTGGCTGGCGGCGGCGATGAAGCGCGTCTTGCCGAGATTGGCGGCCTCGGCCTCGGCGCGGCTCGCCTCGAGCTCGGCGGTGCGCTCGACGACACGCTGCTCCAGCGTCTCGGCCGACTGGCGGAGCTGGCGGTCGCTTTCGCGCAACGCTTCGGCGGTGCGCACGCGCGCCGTCACGTCGTTGCAGGTGGCGACGAAGCCGGCCCCGGGCAGCGGATCGAGTCTCAGCTCGATGACGCGATCGCGCCAGGTCGTGATCTCATGGGTCTGCGGCGTGTCGGGGCGGCGCAGGAGGGCCACGATCTCGGGCGTGGCGCCAAACTCGGTCGGCGACGCGCCGACCGTCACCGACGTATCGGCGAGCGACAGCAGCGTCGTGAAGCGCTCGTTGAAGATCTCCAGCCGGCCGTTACGGTCGAAGGCGGCGATGCCCATGCCGACATGGTCGAGCGTGTTGCGCAGGATCTCGTAGTTGTAGCGGATCGCTTCCGAGGCCTCGTCGATGAGGGCGCGCGCGCTGCGCGGGAAACGCCGGCCACGCCGGCCGAACGCGGCGACGATGATGCGCGCCGACGCCGCTCCCAGCGTGCCCGACAGCACCCGCTCGGTGCGGGCCAGCGCCACCTCGATCGACAGCGCGTCGTCGGGCAGCTCGCGCCGCGCGCGATCGTCGCCGACGAAGCGCGTCAGAAGCTCGCGCAATTCATCGATGCGCGCGGCGTCGGCCGGAGCCTGGCGCTGCGGCTGCTCGGGCTCGGCACCGAGCACGAAGGCGTCGGCCTGCTCGGCGTCCGAACCGCGCGCGCGCACCAGCAGCGACACGCCGACCAGCAGCAGGGCATTGATCAGGATGCCGACGACGAAGCCCTGCCCCACCGGGTCGAGCTCGGCGAGCGGCGCCGGCAGGTAGGGTTTCAGCGGCGCCATCTGGGCGCCGCCGGCGGTCTGGCGCAAGGTCGGCAGCAGCAGGGCATAGAGCCAGACGACGAAGCCCCCAGCCAGGCCGGCGACCACGCCGTAGCGATGCGCACGGCGCCAGTAGAGGCCGAGCACGACGCCGGGCGCGAAGTTGGCGACGGCACAGAAGCTGATCAGGCCGATCGAGGCGAGCGGCAGATAGCCTGAGATGATTCGCTCATAGGCGTAGCCCGCCAGCAGGATCAGCACGACCGCGGCGCGGCGCACGAACACCACGAGCGGACCCATGTCCTGCGCGACGCCGACGCGGCGGCGCAGCAGGTAGGGCATGACCAGCTCGTTGCCGATCATGCCGGAGAGCGCCATGCAGGCCACGATCACCATCGAGGTCGCCGCCGACAGGCCCCCGATGAACACGAAGGCCGACAACCAGCTCTCGCCGTTGGCCAGCGGCAGCTGCAGCACGTAGAGATCCGGGCTGGTCTGCGTGCCGAGCAGCAGCAGGCCGGCGGCGGCAATCGGCACGACGAACAGGTTGATCAGGACGAGATAGACCGGGAACAGCCAGCGTGCCGTCCTGAGGCTTGCCGGATGGTCGTGCTCGACCACCGCGACATGGAACTGGCGCGGCAGGCAGAGGAAGGCCATGCCCGACAAGAGCGTGGTCACCACCCAGGTGAGCGGCGAACCCTCGCGAAACACGCGGTCCGCGACCGCCGGCACGCTTTCGACCTGGGTCAGCAGGTCGCCGGGGCCGTTGAACAGCACGAACAGCACGAACGGGCCGACGGTCAGCAATGCCAGGAGCTTGACCACCGATTCGAAGGCGATGGCCAGCATCATGCCGCGATGCTGCTCGGAGGCCTGCACGTTGCGCACGCCGAACAGGATGGTGAACACCGCCATCAGGGCAGCGACGATCAGCGAGGTGTCGGTGTGGACCACGCCGGGCAGGCTGCCCGCCACCGGCGTCGGCGCGGCGATCGAGCGGAAGGTCGACGACACGGCCTGCAGCTGGAGCGCGATGTAGGGCAGCACGCCGACCGTGGCGAACAGGGTGGCGGTGACGCCGACGAGGCGGCTCTTGCCGTAGCGCGAGGCGAGGAAGTCGGCGATCGAGGTGACGTTGTGCTGCTTGGCCAGCCGCACCATCTTGCGCAGCATCGGATAGCCCACCACGACCACCAGGGCCGGGCCGGTGTAGATCAGGATGAAGTCGATGCCCGAGGTCGCGGCGCGGCCGACCGCGCCGTAGAAGGTCCAGGACGTGCAATAGATGGCCAGCGACAGGCCATAGACGGCCGGCGCCACCGAGCTTGCCGACCAGTCGCGGGCATATCGGTCGCCGAAATAGGCGATGGCGAAGAGCAGGCCAAGATAGGCCAGCGACAGCGCCAGGACGGTTGGTTCCGTCAGCATCCGTGAGCGTTTCTCCCGGCGTCATTGAACCCGAGCGGCGGGGCCGCTACAAGCGCGCCAACCCCGTTCCACCCCAAGATCCGACCGGAGCCGCCGATGGCCGCGTACCAATACGTCTACGTCATGAAGGGTCTCAACAAGACCTTCCCGGGCGGCAAGCAGGTCCTGAAGGACATCTGGCTGTCGTTCTTCCCGGGCGCCAAGATCGGCGTGCTGGGCCTCAACGGCTCGGGCAAGTCGACCCTGCTGCGGGTCATGGCCGGCCAGGACGACAACTTCACCGGCGAGGCCTGGGCGGCCGAGGGCGCCAAGCTCGGCATGCTCGAGCAGGAGCCCCAGCTCGACCCCAAGAAGGACGTCTTGGGCAATGTCATGGACGGCGCCGGCGAGATGGCCCGGATGCTGGCGCGCTTCGAGGAGGTCTCGAATGCCTTCTCCGAGCCCGACGCCGACATGGACAAGCTGATCGCCGAGCAGGCCGAGCTGCAGGAGAAGATCGACGCCGGCAACGGCTGGGACCTCGGCCGCACGGTCGAGATCGCCATGGACGCCCTGCGCTGCCCGCCCTCCGACGCCGAGGTCGAGACGCTGTCGGGCGGCGAGCGCCGCCGCGTCGCGCTCTGCCGCCTGCTGCTCAGCAAGCCCGACCTGCTGCTGCTCGACGAGCCGACCAACCATCTCGACGCCGAGTCGGTCGCCTGGCTGGAGCGGCACCTTGCGGAGTTCCCCGGCACCGTCGTGGCCGTCACCCACGACCGCTACTTCCTCGACAATGTCGCGGGCTGGATCCTCGAGCTCGACCGCGGTGCGGGCATTCCCTGGGAAGGCAACTACACCTCCTGGCTGAAGCAGAAGGAGCAGCGGCTGGCGCTGGAAGAAAAGGCCGCCGATACCCGCCGCCGAACCTTGCAGCGCGAGCTCGAATGGATGGGCCAGAGCGCGCAGGCGCGGCGCACCAAGAGCAAGGCGCGCATCGCGGCCTACGAGCAGATGGTCGAGGAGGAACAGAAGGCCACGCTCGAGACGGCGCAGATCGTCATCCCGGCCGGCCCGCGGCTCGGCGATCACGTCATCACGGCGGAGAAGATCTCCAAGGGTTTCGGCGATCGCCTGCTGATCGACAATCTCTCCTTCAACCTGCCGCCGGGCGGCATTGTCGGCGTGATCGGCCCCAACGGCGCGGGCAAGACCACGCTGTTCAAGATGATCACCGGCCAGGACAAGCCTGATTCGGGCACTTTCTCGGTCGGCCCGACGGTCAAGCTGGGCTATGTCGACCAGAGCCGCGAGACGCTCGATGCCAACAAGACGGTGTGGGAGGAACTCTCGGGCGGGCTCGACATCATCAAGCTCGGCAACCGCGAGATTTCCAGCCGAGCCTATTGCGGCTCGTTCAACTTCAAGGGCGCCGACCAGCAGAAGAAGGTCGGCCAGCTCTCGGGCGGCGAGCGCAACCGCGTCAACCTCGCCAAGATGCTCAAGAGCGGCGCCAACGTGCTGCTGCTCGACGAGCCGACCAACGACCTCGACGTCGACACGCTGCGCGCGCTCGAGGAGGCGCTGGTCGACTTCGCCGGCTGCGCCGTCGTCATCAGCCATGATCGCTGGTTCCTCGACCGCATCGCCACCCACATGCTGGCCTTCGAGGGCGACAGCCACGTCGAATGGTTCGAGGGCAACTACCAGGACTACGAGGCCGACCGCCATCGCCGGCTGGGCACCGACGCCGACCAGCCGCATCGCATCAAGTACAAGCCGCTGGTGAGGAATTAGGGGGCGATTATCATCCTCCCCATTGTCATACGATGGGGAGGTGCCCGCGTAGCGGGCGGAGGGGTCATGAGGATCAGTCCTGTTGCTTATGACCCCTCCGGCCCTTCGGGCCACCTCCCCACCTTCGGTGGGGAGGAATAAAAATGCAGACCGGCAATGGCATGCGATGGCCCTTCACGATGCCGCAGGACATCCTCGGCATCAGGTTTGCGTTCAACGTGGCCATCGCGACGGCGATCGTCTGGTATTCGCTGAAGTATATCGCCGACACCAACCCGATCTGGGCCATCGCCTCGATGGTGGCCGCGTCCGACCCGCAGGTGAACGAAGCGGCCCGCATGTTCAGGAGCCGCCTCACCAACGTGGTGGTGGGCGGCGTGGTCGGCCTGCTCTTCCTGGTGGTCGGCGGACCGGCCGAGTGGATGCTGCCCTTCGCGCTTGCCGTGACCGTCCTGCTGTCCTCCTACGTCATCCATATCCAGACGATGTGGCGGCAGGCGCCGATCACGGCCGCGATCGTGATCGCCTCCGGCGTGTCGTCGCATTCCAAACTGAGCGGCATCGAATCGGGACTGCACAAGGTCGGCGAAGTGGTGTTCGGCTGCGTCGTCGGCCTGCTGGTGAGCTGGGCGATGTCGAGGATCTGGCCGATCCGCCGGCCGGCCGATCTCAGCGGCCCCTAACCCGCATCATCGATCCGATTTCATGCAAAAATCACAGTGTTGATGCAATTTCAAACGGCCTATGGCAGAAGACCGCTCGAAAGGAGCGGACATGCTGACTGACGAGCAACGCCAGATCATCGAGGCCGAGGAGCAGGTTCGGCACGAGGTGAGGAAACGGCTGGACACGGAGAACCCGCCGCCGCCGCCTCCACCGCCCCCGCATCACGGCTTCGGCAAGAGAATATTCGACTTCTTCAACAGCTCGGTCGGCATGTGGTTGTTGTCGTCGGTGGTGCTGACCGGGGGCGCCGCGCTGCTGCAGAACATCCAGCACAGTCATGAGGTCGCGCAGACCAACCGCCAGCAGCTCGCCACGCACCGCTTCGAGATCACGCACCGGCTCGACCAGATGGAATACGGCCTGCGCCGCGCCAAGACGGTCGGCGAGGCCAAGGTCGCCATGGACAACATGTTCAAGAGCAAGTACCCGCTCACGCCCGAGCTGCAGAACCGAAGCCTCGCCTCGCTCTATCTCAGCATGTACCAGCTGCTGTCCGGCTCCGAGCAACAGAAGTCGGAGCAGACGATGACTTTCATCCGACGTCTGGAGGAAGCCGAAACGTCGCTGCAGGCCGAGACCGACGACAACGACAAGCTCGACGAAACGCAGAAAGGGCTGATGCACAAGCTGATCAAGTCGATCAAGGCGCTGCACCACTCCGTCGATACGAGCGCCTGATCGCTGTGATCGTTCAGATCCGCTGATCCATCTCCAGCGCGGGCTCCGGTACGTCGACGCAGCCGATGATGCGCGCCGGCACGCCGGCTGCCGTGCAGCCCGCCGGCACCGGCTCGAGCACCACGCTGCCAGCCGCGATCTTGGCGCAGGCGCCGATCTCGATATTGCCCAGCACCTTGGCGCCGGCGCCCAAAAGCACGCCGCGCCGCACCTTGGGATGGCGGTCGCCGCGTTCCTTGCCGGTGCCGCCCAGGGTCACGCCGTGCAGCATGGAGACGCCGTCCTCGACGACGGCGGTCTCGCCGATCACCACGCCGGTGCCGTGGTCGATGAAGATGCCCTTGCCGATGCGCGCGCCGGGATGGATGTCGAGGCCGAACAGGGCGCTGGCGCGGCTCTGCAGGAAGTGCGCGAGCGAGTGGCGGCCCTGCAGCCACAGCCAATGGGCGACGCGCGAGGTCTGCAGCGCATGGTAGCCCTTGAACCACAGAAGCGGATCGAGGTGCGACGTGCAGGCCGGATCGCGATCGGCAACGGCCACGATGTCGAGACGCGCTGCCATCCCGATGGCGGGGTCGGCGGTCAGCGCCTCGTCAAAGATCTGGCGGATCAGGGCTGCGGGCACCTCGGTGGTGCCGGCCAGCCGGGCCAGATGATAGCTCAGCGCATTCTCGAACCTGGGCTGGCTGAGGATGGTGGCATGCAGGGTTCCGGCCAGGACCGGTTCGGCCGCGGCAGCCGTCTGGGCGGCCTCGCGGATCTTGGTCCAAACCGGGTCCACCGAGCGGGGTTCCGCTGCGTTCTTTGCGACGGCGCTGTCCATATGGCGTTCTCCTCCGGCCATGCCGCTACGGTCTCACGGCGGGCCGATCGATACGCCTCCCACCGGCCAGTTTACGTCGGCCGCCTGACAGGCGCAATTCACCGAAAAATCAACGAGCAGCCCGGGATTCGAGCTCGTCGATCAGAGGCTGCACCTTGCCGCCGTTCTGCTGGATGTAGGAATTGAAATCCGAACGTCTAGTCATGACCATGCTGACGCCCTCGATCTTGACGTCGGTGATGCGCAGCCCGGCCGGGAGCTGGCGGACCTCCCATTCGAGCTTGATGGGCTGGCCGTTGGTCTGATTCAGCCGGCTGTCGACGATGAAGGCGCCGTTGGGCCGGGACGTGGTCTTGCCGATGGCGAGCGTCTGGCCGGCATACTGGCCGAAGCGCTCGCTGTAGGCCTTGGCCTCGGCGGTCTCGGTGGCCTTCACGAAGCGGGCCTGCTGCTCGGGCGTGGCCTTGGCCCAATGGGTGCCCAGCGCCGTCTGCGCCATGTACGGCAGGTCGAACTTGGTCTGCAGGACCTGCTGGATCGCAGCCTGGCGCTGCGCTCCGGTCGTGGTCTTGATGATGTCGATGGCCTGGGCCGCGGTGGTGGAGACCAGCTCGGCGGCCGGGTCATTGGCAAGGGCCGGCGCCGCGGCGAGCGCGAGGGCAGCGCCGGCGGCGAGACGAAAAGCGAGGCGACGACAAGCGAGCAGCGGCAACGGTCGCTCCTTCGATGATTTGACGAATTGTTACCGCAGGTTTCTTAGCGCACCAGCGCGAGATTGTCGCGACGTCCCAGCTCGCCCTTGGTGTCGGTCTTGTCACGCTTCGCGCGAATAAGCTCGGCACGATTCTGGGTGTAGGCCGAGCGCAGCGCGGCGTAGTAGTCGACGCTGTTCTTCTCGATGTCGTCCAGCGCGAACATGGTGCGCGAACGGTAGTCGATGGCGTTCAGGCCGGCGCGCGGGAGGCTGTAGTACCACCAGTCCCAGTTGAAGGCGATCGGCAGGATCTGGAACGGATCGATCGCGTAATCGATCATCAGGCCCGTCGCATCGCGCGCGTTGGACGGCCCGGCAAGCGGCAGCACCAGGTAGAAGCCGCCGTTCTCGGGCTCCACGCCCTTGCCGGCCCATATGCCGATCGTCTGGCCGGCATCCGTCTTGGTGCGCTCCATGCCCAGCATGGCGGCGACATCGAACAGGCCGGCGAGGCCCAACGTCGAGTTCACCAGGAAGCGCGCCATGGTCGTGCCCGCGCGGCTGGGATCACCCTGGAAGACCTCGTTGATGGCCGTCACCGGCTCGCCGAGATTGTCCAGGAGGTTGCGCACGCTCTTCTGCGCCTTCTCAGGCACCCAGTCGCGATAGGTCACCGCGAGCGGGCGGATCGCCATGACGTCGACGGTGCGGTTGATCGCAAAAATGAAGCGGTTGGGCGTCTCGACCGGGTCCCAGACCTCGGAGGCGCCGGTGTCGTTCACCGCGCAGCCACCCAGCAGGGCGGCAGCCACGGCGGTTGCAGCGACCGAACGACGGACGCGGGTGGCTACCTTGAAAACGCTTGCAATCATCAACGCCAACCCTGGGTCCATCCCCGCAGGCACCGGCACGCCGGGCCAAAGACACGAAGTTCGAAAATGAGTGTTGCACACGCACGCTGCAGTTTGAAGTGAATAGGCAACAGACCTCGGATTCGTTGTTTTGCGGCAACAATTTTCACCTCTCGACTCTCCTCTTGCATACATAAAGATATGCTTATATTCTTCAGTCCATGGATCACCTTCTCACCCTCCTGCGGGCCGCCGCCGAAGACACGCGGTTGCGCGTCCTGGCGCTGGCGGCGCGCGAGGACCTGACGGTCAGCGACTACGTGCACGTGCTGGGGCAGAGCCAGCCGCGCGTGTCGCGTCATCTGAAACTCCTGGTCGAAGCGGGCCTGCTCGAGCGTTTCCGCGAAGCCCAGTTCACCCGCTTCCGCCTCGTGACTTCCGGCGACGATGCAGCCCTGGTGCGGGAGTTCGTGCGCCGGCTCGATCCCAAGCATTCCCGCATCGCCGCCGACCGGGCCCGTCTCGACGCCCTGCAGCAGCGCCGCCAGACGGCCGCGGTGCGCTTCTTCCGCGACAATGCCCAACGCTGGGACGAGCTGCGCGCCCTGCACGTCGCCGACCGCGAGATCGAACGGGCGCTCGCCCATCACCTGCCGATCGGCGCGCGCCGCCTGCTCGACATCGGCACCGGCACCGGCCGGCTGCTCGAAGTGCTGGCACCCAAGGTCGAGCAGGCCGTCGGCGTCGACCAGTCGCGCGAGATGCTGGCGCTCGCCCGCGCCAACCTCGCCAAGGCCGGCATCGACAATGCCGACATCCGCCAGGGCGACATGTACGCCCTGCCCTTCGAGGCCGACGGCTTCGACGTCGTCACCATCCACCATGTGCTGCACTATGCCGACGATCCCGCGGCGGCCCTTGCCGAGGCGGCGCGCGTCGTGCGCCCGGGCGGCATCGTGCTGGTGGTCGATTTTTCACCGCACGATCTCGTCGAGCTCAAGCGCGAGCACGCCCATGTCCATCTCGGCTTCGCCGACAACCAGGTGCAAGGCTGGCTGAAGAGCGCGGGGCTGAACCCGCTCGAGCCCATCCACTTCCCCGGGCGCCGGATCATGACCGGCATCTGGCGCGGCGAACGCGAGCTGCCGGCGCGCACTGCCGCGCGTCATACCGCCCATCCCGTCCATGGAGTTTCGCGATGAGTCCCGACACCGGTCCCCTTGGCGGCCCTTACAGCGTCTCGAACGCCGAGTTCCCGGCGCGCGCACCGCAGCGCCTGAAAGTTTCGTTCGAGTTCTCGCCACCCAAGACCGAGGCTGCGGAGCGCACCCTGTGGGAGACCGTGACGCGCCTGGCGCCACTCCAGCCGACGTTCTTCTCGGTGACCTACGGCGCCGGCGGCTCGACGCGCCAGCGCACGCACGAGACCGTCGCGCGCCTGAAGAAGGAGACCGGCGTCGATGCCGCGGCTCACCTCACCTGCGTCGGCGCCACGCAAGGCGAGATCGACGAGATCGCCCGCGCCTATTGGGATGCCGGCATCCGCCACATCGTGGCGCTGCGCGGCGATCCGCCGTCGCGGCATGGGCGGCAAGTACAGCCCGCATCCCGGCGGCTACGCCAATGCCGCCGAGCTGATCGCCGGCCTGAAGAAGATCGGCCCGTTCCAGATCAGCGTCGCGTGCCTATCCCGAGAAGCATCCCGATTCGGCCGGACGCCAAGGCCGATCTGGAGAACCTCAAGCGCAAGGTCGATGCCGGCGCCGACCGCTGCATCACCCAGTTCTTCTTCGAGACCGACGATTTCCTGCGCTTCCGCGACAGCGCCGCGGCGGCGGGCGTGAACGCGCCGATCGTGCCCGGCATCATGCCGGTCTCGAACTTCCAGGGCATCACCAAGATGGCCGGCCTGTGCGGCTCCAAGGTGCCGCCCTGGCTCGCCGAGCCTGTTCGACGGCCTCGATGAACGACGTCGAAACCCGCCGCATGATTGCCGCCACCGTGGCGGGCGATCTGTGCCGGCGTCTGCGCGACGAAGGCGTCGATCAGTTCCATTTCTATACGCTGAACCGCGCCGACCTCACTTTCGCGATCTGCCATTTGCTGGGAGTACGTCCACAATGACGCCGTGCCCGCAGACAAAGCCGAACTGCTACGCGAGATCGGCAGCGAAAGGATCCTCGTCAAGGACGGGCCCTACGGCTCGATGATCCAGAGCTATCGCCTGGACGAGGAAGGTTTTCGCGCCGGCCGCTCCTTCAACCATGACCAGAAGGGCAACAATGACCTGCTGAACCTGACGCGGCCCGACGTCGTGGGCGAGATCTGCAAGGCCTATATCGACGCGGGCGCCGACATCCTGGCCACCAACACCTTCAACTCCAACGCCATCAGCTTGAGCGACTACGGCATTGCCGGCATGACGCGCGAGATCAACCTCGCCGCGGCCAAGCTGACGCGTGCCTGCGCCGATGCGGCGACTGGGCAGAACCCCGACAAGCCGCGCTTTGTCGTCGGCGCCCTCGGCCCCACCAACAAGACACTGTCGGTGTCGCCCAACGTCAACGATCCGGGCTACCGCGCCGTCTCCTTCGACGAAATGAAGGGCATCTATCGCGAGCAGATCGAGGGGCTTTTGGACGGCGGCGTCGACTTCATCCTGATCGAGACGGTGTTCGACACGCTGAACGCCAAGGCCGCCCTCGTCGCCGCCGACGAGGCCGCCGAAGCACGCGGCGAGGAACTGCCGGTCATGGTGTCGATGACCCTGACCGACCTTGCCGGCCGCAACCTCTCGGGCCAGACCGTCGAGGCCTTCTGGCATTCGGTGCGCCACGCCAAGCCGCTCACCATGGGGCTGAACTGCAGCTTCGGCGCCACCGAGCTGCACCCATACGTGAATGCGCTCAACCCGCAGGTCGAGGGCATGCTCTGCGTCTATCCCAATGCCGGGCTGCCCAACGAGCTCGGCGCCTATGACGAGCCGCCGGAGATGACCGCCAAGCTGGTCAAGGGCTGGGCCGAGAACGGCTGGCTGAACGTGGTCGGCGGCTGCTGCGGCACGACGCCGGCGCACATCAAGGCGATCGCCGAGGCGGTCAAGGACGTGAAGCCGCGCCAGTGGCATGCCCTGCCGCCGGCACTGCGGCTCTCCGGCATGGAGGCGGCGAGTTTCTTCTGATGTCAGACGTAGAAAACAGCGTACAGCGCGCCACCTTCATCAATATCGGTGAGCGCACCAATGTCACCGGGTCGGCCCGCTTCAAGAAGCTGGTCCTCGAAGGCGACTACACGGCCGCCGTCGAGGTCGCGCGCCAGCAGGTCGAGAGCGGCGCGCAGATCATCGACGTCAACATGGACGAGGGCCTGTTGGACGCCGAGTTGGCGATGGACACGTTCCTGAAGCTGATCGCCGTCCGAGCCCGACATCGCCCGCGTGCCGATCATGATCGACAGCTCCAAGTGGAGCGTGATCGAGGCCGGGCTGAAGTGCGTCGCCGGCAAGCCGATCGTGAACTCGATCTCCATGAAGGAAGGCGTCGAGCCGTTCATCGAGCACGCCCGCAAGGTGCGGCGCTACGGTGCGGCCGTCGTGGTCATGGCGTTCGACGAGAAGGGCCAGGCCGACACCAAGCAGCGCAAGGTCGAGATCTGCGCCAAGGCCTACGACATCCTGGTGAACCAGGTCGGGTTCCCGGCCGAGGACATCATCTTCGATCCCAACATCTTCGCCGTCGCCACCGGCATCGAGGAGCACAACAACTACGGCGTCGACTTCATCGAGGCGACGCGCGAGATCAAGCAACGCTGCCCCAACGTCAAGATCTCGGGCGGCGTCAGCAATCTCTCCTTCGCCTTCCGCGGCAACGAGCCGGTGCGCAAGGCCATGCACTCGGTGTTCCTCTATCACGCCATCCAGGCGGGCATGGACATGGGCATCGTCAATGCCGGCCAGCTCGAGGTCTATGACCAGATCCCGCAGGAGCTGCGCGACGCCTGCGAGGACGTGATCCTCAATCGCAATCCCGAGGCCACCGAGCGGCTGCTCGAGCTCGCGCCCAAGTACAAGGGCACCGGCGAGGTCGCCGAGACCCAGGACGCCGAATGGCGCAGCTGGCCGGTCGAGAAGCGGCTGGAGCATGCCCTGGTCAAGGGCATGGACCAGTTCGTCGTCGAGGATACCGAGGAGGCGCGCCAGCAGATCGCGCGGCCGATCGAGGTCATCGAAGGGCCGCTGATGGCCGGCATGAACGTGGTCGGCGATCTCTTCGGCGCGGGCAAGATGTTCCTGCCGCAGGTGGTCAAGAGCGCGCGCGTGATGAAGAAGGCGGTCGCCCACCTGCTGCCCTACATCGAGGCCGAGAAGACCGCGACGTCGCGGCCCAAGGGCAAGATCGTCATGGCGACGGTCAAGGGCGACGTCCACGACATCGGCAAGAACATCGTGGGCGTGGTCCTGCAGTGCAACAACTTCGAGGTCATCGACCTCGGCGTCATGGTGCCGTTCCAGGAGATCCTGAAGTCGGCCAACGACAATCGCGCCGACATGATCGGCCTCTCGGGCCTGATTACGCCGTCGCTCGACGAGATGGTGACGGTCGCCGAGGAGATGACGCGGCAGGGCTTCAAGCTGCCGTTGCTGATCGGCGGCGCCACCACGTCGAAGGTGCACACAGCGCTCAGGATCGCGCCGCGATACAACGGCACGACGGTGCACGTGCTCGACGCCTCGCGCGCGGTCGGCGTCTGCACGGCGCTGGTTTCCGAATCGGGCGCCCAGGCGCGCGACTTCGCGGCCAAGGTCGCGGCCGAGTACGAAGCCATCCGCGTCGAGCGCGGTGACGGCAAGAAGGAAAAGGTCGTGTCGCTCGAGATGGCGCGTGCCAACGCCTACCCCATCGACTGGTCAGCCTACACGCCGCCCAAGCCCGCGGTCACCGGCACGCGTGTCTTCGCCGAGTATCCGCTGCACGAGCTGGTCGAGCGCATCGACTGGACGCCGTTCTTCCGCGCCTGGGAGCTGGCCGGCAACTATCCCGCCCTCCTCGAGGACAAGGTGGTGGGCGAGAGCGCACGCAAGCTCTACGCCGACGCACGCAAGATGCTGGACCATATCGTGCGCGAGAAGTGGCTGACCGCCAAAGGCGTGGTGAGCTTCTGGCCGTGCCGCCGCGAGGGCGACGACGTCGTGCTCTTCGAGGACGACCGCCGCACCAAGGAGATCTCGCGCCTCTATTTCCTGCGCCAGCAGGTCGAGAAGCGGTCGGGCCGCGCCAACATGTGCCTGGCCGATTTCGTCTCGCCCGAGGCCGACTGGATCGGTGGTTTTGCGGTCACGACGGGTCACGGCATCGAGCAGCACCTGGCGCGCTTCAAGGCCGACCACGACGACTATTCCGACATCATGCTGAAGGCGCTGGCCGACCGCCTGGCCGAGGCCTTCGCCGAACGCCTGCACGAGCGCGTGCGCAAGACCCTGTGGGGCTACGCGCCCGACGAGGCGCTCTCCAACGAGGAGCTGGTGCGCGAAAAGTATCGCGGCATCCGTCCGGCGCCGGGCTACCCCGCCTGCCCCGACCACAGCCAGAAGCCCGAGCTGTTCCGTCTGCTCAATGCCGGCCAGAACGCCGGCATCAGCCTGACCGAGAGCTTCGCCATGATGCCGACCTCGGCGGTGTCGGGTTACTACTTCGCCCATCCCGAGGCGGCGTATTTCGGCGTCGCCCGCATCGGCCGCGACCAGGTCGAGGACTATGCCAGGCGTCGCGGCGTGGCGATCGAACAGGCGGAGAAGTGGCTGAGGCCGAATATTGGATATTGATGCAATGAGCAGAATCGAGCAGCAGCTTCGCGGTATGACCTCATTTCAAGAGGCCGATGCATATGATGCTCGCGCGATTGCAAACCTGCTTCTCGATCTCGGTGGCAAAGAGGGCTTATTGCTCACAAATCTCAAACTTCAAAAGCTCCTCTACTTCGCTCACGCCGAGAAGTGCATCAGTTTCTCGCCGAGCACTCGGAAGAAGAGGTGGCGGAGCGTGCCGGTCGCGGTCGCTAGATTCAAAGCTCTTTCCGATTGGCGGTCCAACATCCGGCTTATCAGGGCAACTCTCGGCGCAACATAAGATGAGCTACGCCCTCGTTCTGGCCGTCGGCTTCGTCGCCGGCACGGTGAGCGGCATCGTCGGCACCGGCGCCACCGTCATTCTGCTGCCCGTGCTGGTCATCGTCTTCGGGCCGCGCGAGGCGGTGCCGATCATGGCGATCGTCGCGCTGATGTCGAACTTCGCCAAGATCACCTCGTGGTGGCGCGAGATCGACTGGAAGGCGGTCGGCGCCTACGCCTTGGGCGGTGTTCCGGCGGCAGCGCTGGGCGCACGCACTCTGCTCGTCCTGCCGGAGAACACCGTCGAGGTGGCGCTCGGTCTCTTCTTCCTCGCCATGGTGCCGGGCCGCCGCTGGCTTGCGTCGCGCAACATGACGATCGGGCTCGGCGGGCTGGTGATCGCCGGCGCCGTGATCGGCTTTCTCACCGGCATCGTCGTTTCGACCGGGCCGCTCAGCGTACCGACCTTCGCTGCCTACGGCCTGATCAAAGGGGCATTCATCGCCACCGAGGCCGCAGGCTCGCTCGCCCTTTACATCAGCAAGGCGCTAACCTTCCGCCAGTTCGGGGCATTGCCGGTCGACATCGTCATCAAGGGCCTGATCTCCGGCTCCTCCGTCATGGCCGGCACCTACTTCGCCCGCCTGATCGTCGAGCGGCTGAGCGTGGCTGCTTTCCAGTACATGCTGGACATCGTGATGGCGATCTCAGGCCTTGCCCTTTTGTGGCAGGCACTGCGCTGAGCTATTGACGACCGTGTATCTACCCTTGTATCTACTTCGGTAGATACAAAGTAGGTATTCGATGCCTGAACTCAAGCTTCGCCGTACTGGCAATTCACTCAGCACCTCGTGGCCCAAAGAAGCACTGGCGCGCATGAACGCCAAAGAAGGCGACACGCTTTACGCCATCGAAACGCCTCAAGGGTTCCTGGTGACGCCCTTCGATCCGAAATTCGAGAAGACGATGGAAGCCGCTGAGCGCGTCTTTCGCCGATACAAGAACGCTTATCGCGAGTTGTCGAAGAAGTGACCGAGCCAATCTGGCTCTCCGACAAGGAGGCAGTCGCCATCAACGCGCGTGCCTTGACCTTGTTCGGCGGTCTCGAAGGCGGCGTTCGCGACGAGACCCTGTTTCAGGCAGCTTTGGCACGCCCCTTGAACAAGTGGCACTACGAGGAGAAGCGTCCCGACATCTTCGAGCTTGCCGCCGCCTACGCATTTGCTCTCTGCAAGGGACATGTTTTCCATGACGGAAACAAGCGCACGTCGCACGCGGTTGGGGCGATCTTTCTCGAGATGAATGGCTGGAGTCATGAAGCGGACGAATCTGAAGTGGTGCACACCATGATCGGCGTCGCCAACGGCTCGATCAAGGAAGCAGCATTGGCAGCTTGGTTTCGCAAGACTTCGAAGAAGGCTTAGCGCGTTTCCAGCACAAGGAGGATTTCGATGAACGCTCTTCCTGCGGCCACAATGGCCGCAATCTTCGTCGCGACGACCATTGCTTGCACCCGGCAGACGGCCCAGCAGCTCAACACCGCCAATGCTAACTCCCAAGTCTACATCGGCGCGCTGACCTGCAACGTGACCAGCAGCACCGGCTACGTTTCGGCTCGAGCCGCGACCTGAGCTGCGTCTATCTCACCAAGGAAGGCCTCTCGCAGACCTACGACGGCAAGATCCGTCGCTTCGGCCTCGATCTCGGAACCACCAAGCCAGGCCACGTGGTCTGGAAGGTCTACCAGCTCGGCGGCCTGGTCGGCGACAAGACCAGTGCCGATCCCAAGCTGATTGCCGGCAACTATGGCGGCGAGCAGGCGTCGGTGTCGGCGGGTGCCACCGCGGGCGGCAACTGGCTGTACGGCGGCAGCAACAACCAGATCGTCCTGCAGGCAACCCAGCTCCAGTCGTCCGGTGACGCCGGCTACAACCTTGCTTATGGCATTGCCGAGATTTCCCTGACTTTGAAGAACTAGGGACCAAGTCGCGCTTGCGTTGCAGCGCGTTGTGCCATACTCGGGCGGCGTAAGGAGATACGATACCCATGAAACCGATCGTCAAGGCTGCCGTCGCGGCAACCCTCGCCGCGGCCATCGGCGGCTGCACCATGAGCCAGTCGACGCCGCAGCAGCTCAACACCACCAACGCCAAGTCCCGCATCTACATCGGCTCGCTGAGCTGCAACGTCGGCGGCAGCACCGGCTATATCTTGGCCTCGCAGAAGAGCCTGGACTGCGTCTTCCTCAACAAGGACGGCACGCAGAGCGCGCAGTACACGGGCACCATCGACAAGGTCGGCATCGACATCGGCTACACCAAGGCCGTGCACACGATCTGGCGCGTCTATTCGCTGGGCTCCGACCGCGGCCCCAACAACTTGAGCGGCACTTATGTCGGCGAGCAGGGCACGGCGGCGGCGGGCAGCCAGGCCGGCGGCAACTGGATCTACGGCGGTCCCAACGCCGAGGTGGGCATGCTCGCGTCCGGCATCGTGAAGGACGCCGGCTACAATCTCGCGGCGGGCGTCGCCGCGATGACCATCAAGCTCAAGCCGTAACGAAGGGCTTACGCCGTCGCCGGTTGCAGGGCGCAGCCGGCGACGGTGACGCGATGCATCAACCGGCGCTCGCCGCTGTAATCGTTGGCCGCGTAGTGCCAGGTCGCCCGGTTGTCCCAGAAGGCGATCGAGCCCTCGCGCCAGCGGAAGCGGCAGGTGAATTCCGGCCGCGACGCGTGGCGATAGAGGTGCTCCAGCAACGGCCGGCTGTCCTCGGCCGACCAGCCCTCGAAGCGCAAGGTGAACGCCGGATTGACGTAGAGCGACTTGCGGCCGCTCAGCGGATGGCGGATCACCACCGGGTGCACGACGTCTTCGCCCACCAGATGCTGGTTGGTAAAGCGGCTGGCGCCTTCGGGGTTGGCCGCATTGACGCCCTTGGCGCCGAAGATATGCGCCGATCCGTGCACCGCCTTCATGCCTTCCAGAGTGCGCTGCAGGCCAGGCGATAACGTCTCGAAGGCGCGGTACATGTTGGCGAACAGCGTGTCGCCGCCCTCCTCCGGCAGTTCACGCGCCAACAGGATCGAGCCCAGCGCAGGCTCCGGATCGTAGCTGTGGTCGGTGTGCCAGCCGCCGCCGATGTTGGTCTTCTGCTCGGGCTCCTTGCGGACCTCGGCGATCTCGGGATGGCCCTCCACCGCCTTGAAGAAGCGGTTGACGTCGATCGGCGCCCAGCGCCGCGCGAACTCGAGGTGCTGCTCGGGCGTAAGCTTCTGGTCGCGGAAGAAGATGACGCCGTGCTCGGCGAAGGCCGCCTGCACCTCGTCCCATTGGCGATTGCTCATCGCCTTGACGTCGACGCCCAAAACCTCGGCGCCGCAGCCGCCCGTGAGCTTCTGCACGTGGACCGTTTCGTAAGCCATGACCCTACCTCCTGGTGGAGATTAGCGAGTTTGCACGCCGAGCAGCAACAGCACCACCGACAAGGTGAAGACGCTGGCGCCCGTCGAAATGACCACGGCGTTGGTCGCGAGCCCGACGCCCGTCCGGTAGAGCTGGGCCACCAGATAGACGTTGGCGCCCGCCGGCAGCGCGGCGTTCAGGGTCGCCACCGTGAGCCACAGCGGATCGAGGGTGAAGAGATAGCGGCCGACCGCCCAGACCATCAATGGCATGACGGCGAGCTTCACCGCGGTTGCGACGGCGGCCGGCTGCCAGTGCTCCTTCAGCCCGACATGGGCGAGCGACGCGCCGGCCATGATCAGGCCGCAGGGCGGCGCCGCCAGCGCCAAGGCCTGCAGGACCTTGTCGATCACGACCGGCATGCCGAGGCCCGGGACCAGCGACGTCAGCTCGGCCCAGGCGAGCCCGGCAAAGATCGACGGGATCACCGGGTGCTTCATCATCATCAGCGCCGCACCACCCAGCTTGGCGAGGAGCCGGCGGCGGCCGCCGCCCGATCCGATCTCCAGCAGGAACGAGCAGAGCGTCAGCATGACCAGCGAGTTGACGCTGATGATCATCAAGAGCGGCACCAGGCCCGCCTCGCCAAAGGCGTACGTGATGAAGGGAATGCCGATGCCGACGCCGTTGGAGAAGGTGCCGGACAGGGCGAACACCGGCTGGTCCCCGAGCTTCATGCCGAGCGCACGACCGAGCGGCATCAGCAGGAGGTAGAGCAGCAGGCCGGTGCCGAAGAACACGACGATGATGTCGAGCTCGAGCGCCTCGAGCCGCACCTTGGCCATCGAGCGGAACAGCAGTGCGGGGAATAGCGAATAGAAGGCGACCTGGGTCAGCCCGCGCAGGCCGTCGGCCGTCAGCAGCCAGCGACCCAACGCCCAGCCGACCGCAACCGTGCCGAAGACCGGCACGATGATGTCGATGATGGCGCTCAAGTGCCCCTTCCGGCCCTTCGGGCCACCTCCCCCACTTCGTGGGGGAGGGTTGGGGTGGGGGTCACGCCGCCATGGCGAGGTTGCTGTAGCGCGTCAGGTGATGCTGCTGGTTGCCGAACATCAGGTCGATCATGGTCAGCCGCTTGAAGTAGTGGCTGACCGAGAGCTCGTCGGTGACGCCCATGCCGCCGTGCATCTGCACCGCGCTCTGGCCGCAGAACTTGCCCGACTTGCCGATCTGCACCTTGGCGCCCGAGGCAGCCTTGCGGCGCACCACGGAGTCCTTGTCGTCGATCTTGAGCGAGGCCATCAAGGTCATCGAGCGCGCTTCCTGGGCGTTGGTGAAGCAGTCGACCATGCGATGCTGCAGCACCTGGAACTTGCCGATCGGCACGCCGAACTGCTTGCGCGTCTTGATGTATTCCAGGGTCGCCGCATTGATCGCGTCCATGCAGCCCGTGGCCTCGGCGCACAGCGCCACGATGGCGTGATCGACCGCATCCTCGACCACGCCGAAGGCGTCATCGACCTTGCCCAGCACCGCGTCGGCGCCGACCGACACCTTGTCGAAGGTGAGCTCCGAGGCGCGCAGCGCGTCCTGGGTCGGGTAGTCGCGACGCGTGATGCCCTTGGCCTTGGCATCGACCACGAACAGCGTGAGCCCCTTTTCCTCGCGCGCGCTGCCCGAGGTGCGGGCCACCACGATAATGTGGTCGGCCGACGGCGCGTTATAGACGACACCCTTGTGGCCCGAGAGCGACCAGCCGCTGCCTTCCTTGGTCGCCTTGAGCGAAACGTCGGCCAGGTTGTAGCGCGACTGGCGCTCCAGCCAGGCGAACGCGAACTGCTTCTTGCCCTCGATCATGGGCGGGAGCAGCGCCTCCTTCTGGGCCTTCGATCCGGCCTTGGCGATCATGCCGCCGCCCAGCACGACGGTCGGCAGGAACGGTTCCAGCACCAGGCCTTTGCCGAACTGCTCCATGACGATCATGGTCTCGATCGGACCGCCGCCGTAGCCGCCATCCTCTTCCGAGAAGGCCATGCCGAGCCAGCCCAGCTCGGCCATCTGCGCCCAGTTCTCCGGCAGCCAGCCCTTCTCGGTGGCGGCGATCTTGCGGCGGTTCTCGAAAGTGTACTTGTCGCGAACGAAGCGCTCGGCGGCGTCCTGCAGCTGCTTCTGTTCGTCGGAAAGGGACAGGTCCATTTTTCTTCCTCCAAAATCTCGGTGTCATCCCGAGCGCAGCGAGGGACCTTTACCGTTGCCTAAAGGCCCCTCGCTACGCTCGGGGTGACAGCTTGCGTTATAGCCCGAGGACCATCTTCGACACGATGTTCTTCTGAATTTCGTTGCTGCCGCCGTAGATGCTCGTCTTGCGGAAATTGAAGTAGCGCGGCGCGGCCGGCGGCGCATGGTCGGGCCCGACCGGCATCTCGTTGGTGTCCTGGAACAGCATGCCAGGTTGATACGGCGCGGCATACTCGCCGACCGCCTCCATGGTGAGTTCGGTGATGCGCTGCTGGATCTCCGAACCTCGGATCTTGAGGGTCGAGACCTCCGGCCCCGGCGCGCCGCCCAACGCCATGGTCGAGAGCGCCCGGAGCTCGCTCATCTCCAGTGCCTGGACCTGCAGGTCGAGATCGGCGATCTGGGCGGCGAAGGCGGGGTCGTCGGCCATCGTGGCGCCACCCTGCGGCTCGGCGCGGGCGATGTCGCGCAGCGAGCGCACGCCGCGCTTGGAGGACGGCACCTCGGCGATGCCCAGCCGCTCGTTGGCCAGCAGGAACTTGGCGCAGGTCCAACCCTCGCCTTCCTTGCCGATGCGGTTGGCGACCGGGACCTTCACGTTGTCGAGAAACACGTCGTTCACGTGATGAGCGCCGTCGAGCATGACGATCGGCCGCACCGTGATGCCCGGCGTCTTCATGTCGATCAGCAGGAAGGAGATGCCCTCCTGCGCCTTGGCGTCGGGATTGGTGCGCACCAGACAGAAGATCCAGTCGCCCCAATGGGCGAACGAGGTCCAGGTCTTCTGGCCGTTGACGACGTAGTGATCGCCCTCACGCACCGCACGGGTGCGCAAGGACGCGAGGTCGGAACCGGCACCCGGCTCGGAATAGCCCTGGCACCACGACACCTCCGAGCTGCGGATGCCGGGCAGGAAGCGCTCCTTCTGCTCGTCCGTGCCGAAGGTGTAGATGACCGGCCCGACCATCTTGGGACCGAACGGGATGATGCGCGGCGCGCCCTCCTCGGCCAGCACGTTCTCGAACAGGAAACGTTGCGTCACGTCCCAGCCCGGGCCGCCGTACTTCTTTGGCCAGGTGTAGGCGAGCCAGCCCTGGCGTCCGAGCGCCTGCTGCCACTGGATGTGATCGTCCTTGTCGTAGTGCTTGCCGGAGAAGGTCTTGGCCTTGGTCGCCGGCGACAGGTTGGCGCGCGCGAAGGCGCGGACTTCGTCGGCGAAGGCCTTGTGTTCGGGTTTGAGTGCGAGATCCATCAGTTACTCCGTCGTCCCGAGCGAAGCCGCCCGTAGGGCGGCGAAGTCGAGGGACCTTCTTTCAACGATAAGCGGCTTGCTGTGGAGAGAAGGTCTCTCCACGCGGCCCTTCGGGCCTTGGTCGAGACGACGGACCATCACAATCCCAACACCATCTTGCTGATGATCCCCTTCTGGATCTCGTTGCTGCCGCCGTAGATCGTGGTCTTGCGCGTGTTGAAGTAGCGCGGTGCCGCCAGATGCGCATAGGCCGGGCCGACCGGCTCCTCGTTCGAGCCCTGCCACAGGAGGCCCGGCAGATACGGCGCCGAATATTCGCCGACCGCCTCCATGGTGAGCTCGGTGATGCGCTGCTGGATCTCCGAGCCCCTGACCTTGAGTCCCGACACTTCCGGCCCGGGCTGGCCGCCATGCGCCATGGTCGAGAGCACGCGCAGCTCGGTGTATTCCAGCGCCGTCACCTGGATCTCCAGATCGGCGATCTTCTCGGCGAAGCTCTGGTTCTCGATCAGCGGCTTGCCGTTCTCCTGCTCGACGCGGGCGATGTCCTTCAGCGCCTCGACGCCGCGCTTGGATTGCGGCACCGCGGCGATGCCCAGCCGCTCGTTGGCCAGCAGGAACTTGGCGCAGGTCCAGCCCTCGTTCTCCTTGCCCACCAGGTTGGCGACCGGGACCTTGACGTTGTCGAAGAACACCTCGTTCACCTCGTGCCCGCCGTCGGCCATGATGATGGGCTTCACGGTGATGCCCGGCGTCTTCATGTCGATCAGCAGGAAGGAGATGCCCTCCTGCGGCTTGGCCTTGGGATCGGTGCGCACCAGGCAGAAGATCCAGTCGGCCCAGTGGCCCATCGTGTTCCAGGTCTTCGACCCGTTGACGATGTAGTGGTCGCCCTGCTTCTCGGCCTTGGTGCGCAGGCTCGCGAGATCGGAGCCCGAGCCCGGCTCGGAATAGCCCTGGCACCACCACACGGTGCTCTTGCGGATCGGCTCGAGGAACTTGGTCTTCTGCTCGTCGTTGCCGAAGGTGTAGATCACCGGCCCGACCATCTTGGTGCCGAACGGGATGATGCCCGGCGCATATTCCTCGGCGCAGATGTTCTCGAAGATGTAGCGCTCGGCCGGCGTGAAGCCCGGCCCGCCATGCTTCTTGGGCCAAGTGTAGACCAGCCAGCCCTGCTTCCCGAGCGCCTGCTGCCAGCGCATGTAATCGTCGCGGATCAGGTGCTTGCCGTTCTTGACCTTGTCGCGGATGTCGGCCGGCAGGTGGCTGCGCACAAAGGCGCGGACTTCGTCGGCGAATTTCTGCTCTTCAGGTGTGAAAGCGAGGTCCATGCAACCCTCCCGGATGGCGCCTTCCGTTTGCGCCGGAGTTTAGCCGCGAGCCCAGTCGGAACAAGCGCGATGGAGCCGGATCGCGGCTTGATCCGCTGCGAAGCGGAACAACTTTACGTAAATCACGCGTTACGTCAGATCGGGTTTCACGCCCGATTTCGTGGCGTAAGTTTCCGGCGACAAAGCGAAAGTCAGTCCCTGCCAGTCTGGCGCGCGGCTCTCCATCCTGATCCGGTTGCCGCGGGCGATGTCCCGGAACTGCCGCAGCGCCGCGCGGTCGTCGAGCGATGCCGTGTCGACGCCGAGATGCTGGGCGAAGAGCCGGCAGCGCAGGTCGCGTGCAAGAACGGCATCCCAGATCGAGGCATTCATCTCCGTGTGGCCGGCCAGCGAAAAAGGATGCAGGTTGCAGGAGCCGGCGGTCGCCCAGACATCATCGACCAGCATCATCTTCGCGTGCACGTAGGCCGCACGGCGCGCGCCCGCGTGAAGCTCGGCCAGTCCCGCCAGGGTGAAATTCTCGTGGCGGCCGAGCGCCTCGATGCCCCAGAACCGCGCCGCCTGCTCAGGATCGTGGCGCGCCTCGAAGACATACTGCTCGGCAATCGCGGGCACGAGCATGACGACATCGACGCCGCGTTCGACGGCGGCCAGCAGAGGGCGGGCCACCTCCGGCATCGGGATGGCCTGATTCTGGAGGTAGATCGTGCGGCGCGCGGCATCGATCGCGCGCTGGTACTGCTCGAGGATCGATCGCTCGACGCGCGCGGCAACGTAGCGACGGGGATCGAGCATGCGCTGGATCTGCACCGTGCTCGGCCCACACGGCTCGCCGGCACGATCGGCATAGGTCAGTTCGTCGCTGCCGTCGCACATCCAGTTGCCGTCCGGCGCATGACGTTCGCTGGCCTCGTTCCAGCGCTCGACGAAATTGTGGCGCACGTCCGTCGCCGAGGGCCCGGTCACCTCGACATAGACGTCGTGCAGGCGCATGGCGACGCTGGTGAGGTTGAGACCACCCACGAAGGATGTTTCCGACGGCTGGCCGGCATCGATCACCCAGCTTTTCTGATGCTGGCAGAACACCGTCGCCGCCCGATCCCACCGGATCTTGAAGCGCGAACCCCGCTTTTCAAGCAGCGCGCGATGCTCGGCCGAACCGCCGAACATGCGGGGACTGGGCGCGGTCTCGGGGTTGGGACGCCATACAAGCAGCCGCACATCGACGCCGCGCGCGACAGCCCGGTCGAGCACGTCGAACAGCGGCTCCTGTCCATGCGGTAGGAGAAAGTCGTCGGAGTAGAAGGCCACGGTCAGCCAGACGCTGTGGCGGGAATTGGCGATCGCCTCGCCGATGCGCCGCATGATCAGCGGTCCGTCGATGAAGGCGTGCACGCGGTTGCCCGGCCGCGCCGGATAAGGGCCCGACGTCGTGCCGGGAATGTAGGCGCCATCGGCCGCCGTCACGAGGCCATCGGTCCCGGCACGATGAGAGCCTTGTCGGCCTTCAGCTCGGCGATCTCCGCGTCGCTCACGCCCGCCTCGCGCAGCACCTCCTCGCCGTCGCCGCCGATGCGTGGCGCGTGGCGGCGGAACTCGACCTTGGTTTTCTCGAAATCGAGGGGGCTGGCAAAGGTCGTGATCGGCCCTTCGGTCGGATGCTCGCGCTCGGTGAAGAAGCCGGTCGCCTTGAGATGCGGGTCGTCGAGCAGTTCCTCGAGGGTGCGTACGGGCATCGCCGGGATGTCGGCCTTGTCGAAGGCCTCCAGCCACTCCTCGGTCGGGCGATGCTCCAGCAGCGAGGCCAGGATCTGGTAGAGCTCGCTGAAATGCTTGGCGCGCTCGTTGCGATCGACGAAGCGTTGCTCCTTGCAGAGGTCGGGACGGCCCGCGAGCTCGAAGAAGGTGAGCCAGTGCGCGTCGGTATAGGGCAGTGCGCAGATATAGCCGTCCTTGGTTTTGAAGGGATGGCGGAACTTGTTGATGATGCGGTCGTAGCCCATGGCGCCGCGCTCGGGCGTCCAGGTGGCGCCGAACAGGTGCTCGGTCAGCCAGAACGAGGCCAGGGTCTCGAGCATCGGCACCTCGATCATCTGACCCTCGCCGGTGTTCTGGCGGTGATAGAGCGCGCCCAGCACGGCGATGCAGAGATGCAGACCGGTGGTCTTGTCGGCGATCAGGCTCGGCATGAAGCGCGGCGGCAGGCCGTCGACGCGCGACTGCAGGGAGGCGGCGCCGCTCACGCCCTGCACCAGGTCGTCGAACGCAGGCTTGTGGCCGTACGGTCCCTTGCGCGCATAGCCCAGCGAATAGGCGTAGATGATCGACGGGTTGATCTTCTTCAGGTCCTCGTAGCCCAGGCCCAGGCGCTCGATCGCCTGCGGCCGGCTGTTATGGATGAAAAGGTCGGCTTGCTTGACCAGCTCCTTCAGTACCGCGCAGGCCGCGGGCTTCTTGAGGTCGAGGCAGAGCGAGCGCTTGTTGCGGTTGGCCGCCATGTAGATCGGCCCCATGCTCTTGTCGCGACCCATCGAGCCGCCCGAGACGCGCAGAAGATCGCCTTCCGGCGGCTCGACCTTGATCACGTCGGCGCCCATGTCAGCCAGATGCTGGGTGGCGAACGGCCCAAGCAGCACGGCCGTCAGATCGATCACACGCACGCCCGCAAGCGGTCCCGGCATTTGGCGCCCACCTCTTTCTGTTCGCTGCCACAATGACGCGATCGGCCGGCAAAGCAACAACGCCGCATGATCAGCGCTTGCAGTTCAGAACTTTCACGGCATCGGCGCACTTCTGTGAGCTTCGTCACGTTCGCTCCGTACATTTTCTTGATGCCGCCGCAAGAAAATGTCCCTTCGATCGCGCCTGCCTGTTGCGGTAGTTGAGGCGACGAACGCCGCGACCCGGTCACGCTGCCCTGACCCGTTCGCGATCCACGACCCAGATCGACGGACCTTCGCGGTTCGGGCTTTGAGAACAACGCGCCGGAGAAATCTGCACGGAGTCGGTTCGATGCGTAGTGCTGGCAAGAAAGTCCTGATCGTCGGCGGCGGTGTCGGCGGCCTTACCACCGCCCTCGCTCTGCACCAGGCCGGAATAGAGGCCGAGATATTCGAGCAGGCCCCGGAACTGCGCGAACTCGGCGTCGGCTTCAACGTGCTGCCGCATGCCATCAGCGTTCTGGCGCAGCTCGGTCTGCTGGCGGAGCTCGACCGCGTCGGCATCCGGACTCGCGAGCTGCTCTATTGCAATCGCTTCGGCCAGACGGTCTGGCAGGAGCTGCGCGGCTCCGACGCCGGATACGATGTGCCTCAGTTCAGCATTCACCGCGGCAAGCTGCAGGGCGTTCTCCACCGCGCGGTGCTCGACCGGCTGGGGCCGGCGCGGATCCATACCGACTGCAGGCTGGTCGGCTTCGAGGAGCAGCCGGATCGCATCGTGGCGTCCTTCAAAAGCCGCGAAGGTCGGGAGACCGCTGCGATCGAGGGCGCTGCCCTGGTCGGCGCCGACGGCATTCATTCCACGGTTCGATCGATCCTCTACCCTGGCGAGGGACCGCCGATCTGGAACGGCACCATGCTGTGGCGCGGCGCGACGGAATGGCCAGTATACGAAGACGGCAGGACGATGTTCATCGCCGGCGGCAATGCCGCAAAGTTCGTGTTCTATCCGATCCACATGGACCCGGCGCGACCGCAGATGCGGTTGACCAACTGGGCGATCATGGCGCGTCTCAGTGAAGGACAAGTACCGCCGCCGCGGCGGGAAGACTGGAATCGCATCGGGCAGCGCGAAGAGGCGCTGCCGTTCGTGCGCGACAATTTCAGCCTGGGCTTTCTCGACCCGGCGGCGTTGGTCGAGGCGACGGAGACGTTCTACGAGTACCCCAACTGCGACCGCGATCCGTTGCCGCGCTGGTCGTTCGGCCGGGTGACCCTGCTGGGCGATGCCGCCCATCCTGTGTATCCGGTCGGCAGCAACGGTGCGAGCCAGGCGATCGTCGATGCCCAGTGCCTCGCGCGACACCTCAAGGTCGCGTCATCGGTACCGGAGGCCTTCACCGTCTATGACGCCGAGCGCCGGGCGGCCATGGCGAAGCTCGTGGTGGCCAACCGCGCCGGCGGGCCCGAGGGAGTGATCGACTTGATCGAGGCGCGCGCGCCGGATGGCTTCGACGACATCGACCGCGTCGCCAGCCATGCCGAGCGCGAAGCCGTTGTGCGCGGCTATGCGTCGATGGCCGGCTTCACGCGCGAGCAGGTAAACCGGCAGGGAAGTGCGCGAAACTAGCAGCTCAGAACTTCGGCTTACGCTCCTCCCGGCGGCATGGTAGTCGGATCGGCCATCGCGAGGAGATGAGTTGCAGGATGCCCGGAGCGCTTGAAGGTCTGCTGGTGATCAGCGTGGAGCAGGCTGTCGCCGCGCCCTATTGCGCGGCTCGCCTGGCGGACGCGGGCGCGCGCGTTATCAAGATCGAGCGGCCGGAAGGCGATTTCGCCCGCGCCTACGATGCCTATGTGCATGGACAGTCGAGCTACTTCGTGTGGCTGAACCGCGGCAAGCAATCGGTCACGCTCGACTTCAAGGACAAGGACGATCTCGCACTGCTGCATCGCATGATCGCCAAGGCCGACGTGCTGATCCAGAACCTGGCGCCGGGGGCGGCCGAACGCGCGGGCTTCGGCTCGGCCGCGATGCGCGCCAGGAACAAGCGGCTGATCACGGTCGACATCTCGGGCTATGGCGAGCACGGTCCCTACAGGAACCGCCGTGCCTATGATTTGCTGGTGCAGGCCGAGAGCGGACTCGCCTCGATCACCGGCACGGCCGAAGGGCCGGGCCGAGTTCGGCATCTCGGCCACCGACATCGGCACCGGCATGTACGCCCACGCCGCCGTGCTGGAAGCATTGCTGGCCCGCCAGGAGGCCGGAGAAGGCCGCGCCATCGCAGTCTCGCTGTTCTCCGCCATGGCGGAATGGATGACCGTGCCGGTGCTGGCCAAGGACTACTCCGACTACGACTGGCCGCGGCTCGGGCTCACCCATCCCTTCATCGCGCCCTACGGCGTCTACCAGACGGCCGACAAGGTGCCCGTCCTGATCTCGATCCAGAACGATCGCGAGTTCGAGCGGCTGTGCCACGGGGTGCTCGACAAGCCCGGCCTGGAGAAGGATCCCGACTACGCCACCAACAAGGCGCGCAACGCGCGGCGCGACGACACCAACGCCATCGTCCAGAAGAGTTTCGGCGGCCAGAGCTTCGCCGACCTCGCCGCCCGGCTCGACGCCGCGCAGATCGCCTGGGCGCGTGTGAGCTCGGTCGACGATCTCTCGAGCCATCCGCAGCTGCGGCGCGTCAGCTTCGGCACGACGCGCCGGTGACGTCTCGATGCCGGCGCTCGCCGCCTCGTGGAACGGCGAGCCCGAGCGGCTGGGCGACGTGCCGACGGTGGGCCAGCATTCCGAGCAGGTGCGGCGCGAGTTCGGCGCGTAGATGTTGCCGTCGTCCCGACCGGAGCGAAGCGGAGCGGAGGGACCTCCTCTCTGCAAAAAGCCGCTTACGGTTGAGAGAAGGTCCCTCCACTCCGCGTGGAGTTTACCCCGAGCGAAGTCGAGGGGCGCTCCGGTCGGGACGACGAGGCTTTAGTGCTGCGCCTCGCTACTGCCGTCAGGCTGTCCAGCTACGGCGCAGCGTATTTCTTCGCCGCCGGTGCCTTCATGAGCTACTGGCCGGTGTGGCTACGCGACCGCGGGGTCGAGGACGCCGAGATCGGCACCCTGTTCATGAGCCGCCAGATCATGAGCGTCGCGTCGACGCTCATGATCGGCTGGCTGGCGCATCGCATCGGCGGCACGCGCGGCTTCATCCTGGCGCTGGCGAGTGCCGCCATCCTGCTGATGGTCGGCTACCAGTTCTCCCACGGCTTCCTCGCCATCCTCCTTGTCAGCCTAGTGTGGGGCGCGGTGTGGGCGCCGACCATGGCGCTCTATGACGGTGTCCTGGTGACCGAGACCAAGGCGCGCGGCTTCAACTACGGCAGCCTTCGCGTCTGGAGCTCGGTGGCCTTCATCCTGGGCGTCGTGATCTGCGGCGCGGCCGTCGACCGCAACGGTCCATCCTGGGTGCTCTATGTCGGTTTCGCTGGCATCGTGCTGCTCGTGCCATGCGCGCTGCTGCTGCCGCCGGCCGAATCGCACCATCGCGACGCGGCGAAGCATGCACCGTTCGGCATCCGCGACCTGCTCGCCTCGCACCCCTTCCTGCTGTTCATGGTCGCCACCGGCTTGTGCCAGGCAAGCCACGCGGTGCTCTACAGTTTCGGCACGCTGACTTGGCGCGCCGCCGGCATCGACGACGTCACCATCAGCCTGTTGTGGGGCCTGAGCGTCGCCGTCGAGATCGTGCTGATGCTTTTCAGCGGCCGCCTGCTGGCGCGGCTGGGCGTCTGCGGCATGATCGCCCTGGCGCTCGGCTGCGGCATGGTGCGCTGGCTCGGCATGGCCTTCACGACCGAGCTGTGGGCGTTGGTGCCGCTGCAGGCGCTGCATGCCGGCAGCTTCGCCGCCTGCCATCTCGGCGCCATGGCCTTCATCCAGCGCGCCCTGCCGGCGTCGGGCGCGGCACTGGGCCAGAGCGTCTATTATGCGATTGGCACCGGCGCGACGCAGGCGGTGATCTTCCAGATCGCCGGCGTGCTCTATGGCGAGTTCGGCCAGAAGGCGTTCTTGGGCATGTTCGTCGTCAGCGTGGTTGGCATGGTGGCGATCGTGGCGCTGGCGCGTCAGTGGAAGGGCGGGCTGCTCTTCGGCAACGCCGCCTGCTAGAGACTGCCCCATCAGCAGGGCCGCCTTTCGAATTTCGATAGTTAGCGCGCGGTCTCCGCCGCAGCCTTTTGGTCTTCGGATCAACGATGCAAAGAGCGGGGACGCGGGGACGCTACGCAACAGGGCAATACTATAACTATGGTCCGCTCCAGTCAATAACTTCGGTTAACAATCGCCAGTTTCGCTTTTGCGACTTTTGGCGCTCCAGAAGACCCCATACCTGGGAGCCGAACGGGCAAAGACACCATTCCCTGTGTCGCTGAATGCGAGTGCTAGCGGTGCTTTCAAGGCGCTCATGATGGCGAGCCGCCCTCTTCGCTTACTCTAAGCTTGCGGAGTCTCGGCTGGCTCGGTCGCCTTCATCGACGGCCGCTGCGCCATGCCGTCGTACCAGGCCGCCAGCTTCGGTGCGACGCCGCGCCACTCGTCGCCGTAGCGCCAGCTCTCGTAGCCGCAGGCGACGGCGGTCGTGATCTGGGCAAGATCAAACGTGGTGCCGAAATGCGGCACACGCCTCTCCAGGGAGGCGAAACAGCGGAGCTCGCGGTCCTTCATCTTGCCGATGAAGTCGTCCGACCGTTCGTCCTCGGACCTCAGAAGCTCGGCCCGCCGCGAGATGTGGGCTTCGATGATTCCGCAGGCGATCGACATGTCGGCCAGCGCGCGCCATCGCGCCGCGCCCTCGCGCGCAAGCAGCCGGAAGCTGCCCAGCTCGCCGTTGATGTAGTCGCAGATCGAATGGGAATCGGTCAGGGTGAAGTCGGCCGTGACCAACGCCGGGATGCGCACGACAGGCGTGGCCTCGAGGAACTCGGGCCGGTGCTCGACGGCCCGGGTTGCCCATTTGTGCGACCACCTGGTCTGCACGAACTCGAAGCGGTCCTCGATCCCCAGTTCGAGGATCGCGACACGGACTCTCCTGACCCAGGGCGAGGCGGGCGTAACGTAGAGGCGCACGGCAATTCTCCTGCTACGGCAAGGTGGACAGGTCCAATGCCTCGAGTCGGTCGGGGTCGGCAACCACATCGATCGACGCGATCCTGTCGCCGGCGAACGTCAGGTTGAGCACGAGCAGCAGCCGGCCCTGCGGTGCCACGACAACGCCCAGCGCGCCATCGACCAGCGCGGACCGCGCCTGCTGCGCCTTGCCCTTGAAGTTGGCGGCCACGGCCTCGGCACCGCTCAATTCCGCGATACCGCCCAGCCGGACGGCGGCGCGGTCTGCATGCAGCACGACATCCGGATCGAGCACGGCGAGAAGGCCTGCCATGTCGCCGCTGCGGGCTGCCGCCAGGAAGGCGTCGACGACCTCGCGATGACTGGCGACGTCGGTCTCCGACCTCTTTGCCGAGCCGCGCACGCGCCGCCGGGCGCGGCTGGCGAGCTGCCGCGCCGCCGTCGGCGAACGGCCGACGATAGGCGCGATCTCCTCGAACGGCAGGTCGAACATGTCGTGCAGCACGAAGGCGACCCGTTCGGCGGGCGCCAGCGCCTCGAGGACGACGAGCAGCGCCAGGCCGACATTGTCGGCGAGCTCGGCTTCGCGCTCAGGATCGGCTGTGCGCTGATACCCGGCGGCCGGTTCCGGCTCGCCGTCCAGCGGCTCCTCGCGCCGCGACTTGCGCGACCGCAGGGCGTCGAGGCAAACGCGGGCGACCACCGTGGTCAGCCAGCCGCCGAGATTGTCGATGCCGGAGGCTTCGGCGCGGCTCAGCCGCAACCAGGCTTCCTGTACGGCGTCGTCCGCCTCGCCGGTCGAGCCCAGCATGCGATAGGCGACCCGCTGCAGATGGTCGCGGTGTGCTTCGAATTGCTCGGCCAGCCATTTTTCTTTTTCCATCGGTCACATTCCCCGATCGCGCTGCGTCATAGCCCTGACGGCCGAAACCCGGCCGATGTGACAAAGGAGATGATCATGCAATCACGGATGACCAACCCCGCTTTCGTCGTTCCCGAGGCACTGAAGGCCCTGAATTCCTTGGGGACTTCGATATCCAAGGGCGGCGTGCCGAACACCACCCTGGAGCTGGTGCGCCTGCGCGCCAGCCAGATCAATGGCTGCAGCTTGTGCGTCGAGATGCATGCACGCGACCTGAAGAAGGCCGGCGAGAAGGACGAGCGCCTGTTCACCGTCGCCGCCTGGCGCGAGACGCCCTACTTCACCGACGCCGAGCGCGCGGCATTGGCGCTCACCGAGGCGGCAACCCGGCTCAACGATCGCGCCGACCCGGTGAACGACGAGATCTGGAATGAGGCCGCCAGGCACTACAATGAAAAGGCGATGGCCGACCTCATCCTCAACATCGCCCTGATCAACTTCTGGAACAGGGTGAACGTTCCGATTCGACAAGTGGCGGGAGTATTGCCCAAGGCCGCCTAGTGCCGGAGAGCCAAGCCGAGGCTGGATGCGCGCGTGATCGTTCGTGTGCATCCAGTCTCATGAAGTTGTGCTTCGCATGGACTCGCATACAACAGATGCGAGCAGCTCGAATCTTATTTTCGTTTTCCACCTAATGCACCGATCACGGGCAGCAGAATCGGCCGGACCGCATGACCGAGTCGTGCTAAATAAAATTCAGAGAGCAGCGGACGGCCGAACCCGGTTCTCTCTTAAATAAAAGACCAAACTCGGCGACCGGCCTTAGGCGCGGTGACGACCCGAAAGGGCCCGCCGCACCGGGATCAGAGGGACGCGCAAGCGGCATCGATGATCTTTCAGGCAGGTAGTCCGAGCGGTTCGCAGGGCCGCCCGGGGATCGACTGGAGCGGCAACGCGCCGGCAGGTTTCCGAGGTTGTGCGGATCGCGAGGTCCGGAAAGGGGTCGTTCCTCGGAACGGCCCCTTTTTCCGTCGTGCCGGACGACTCAGCGCGACCGGCCGCGCGCCGTCACCGGCCAGATCTCGACCAGGGTGTCGCCCTTCACCACGTGATAGCTCTCGTAGAGGTTGACCGTGGGATCGCAATGCGGCGGCGTCAGGATCACCTGCTCGGCCAACCCGGGGGCGGCCTTGCCCTCGGGCGCGATCACCGCCAGGTGCTCGTCGCCCATGAAGCGCGTGGTCGAGCCGGGGGCGGCGCCCTTCAGGATCATCGGCGGGCCCTTCTCGGTCGCCATCGCCTTGAGGCCGGCATCGACGGTGACCATGCCGGCCGTGTTGGCGCTGACGACACGGGCGTCGATCTGCAGCGCCTGCTCGAACGTCGGCTTATCGAGCCCGCGCAGGTCGCAGACGTTGTAGTCGTGGTCCATGAAGACGTAGGAGCCGACCTGCAGCTCGGTGAACACGCCGAGCTTGGCGTCGATGTAGTGCGTGCCGGTGCCTGAGCCGGTGACGATGCCGGGCTTGAGGCCGACGGCATCGAGCTTGGCCAGGATGCCTTTCAGATACTCCGTGCGCTCTTCGATCTCGGCCTTGCGCTCGGCGAAGCTCACGATGTGCTGATGGCGGCCGCAATAGAACTGCACGCCGGCATACTTCAGCGACTTCAGCCCGGTGACCGTCTTCACCAGCTCGACCACGGCGTCGGGGTTGGCCACGCCGGTGCGATGCATGCCGGGATCGATGTCGACGACCACGGTCTGCGGCTTGCGCGCCTTGGCTGCCGCCGTGGCCAAGGCGTCGACGTTGGCGGGATGGTCGACCACCACCATCAAATCCTTCACCTTGGCATTGAGCGCCATCAGGCGATCGATCGCCTGCGGCGTCACCACCGGCGAGGTGATGTGCAGGCTCTCGATGCCGGCCTCGCCCAGCGCCTCGGCCTCGCCCAGCTTGGCGCAGCACACGCCGAGCGCCCCGGCGGCGATCTGGCGGCGGGCGATGTCGGCCGACTTGTGGGTCTTGGAATGAGGCCGGAGGTTCACCTTGTGGACCTTGGCGAAGGCCGCCATCTCCGCAATGTTGCGGTCGAGCATCTCGAGATCGAGCACCAGCGCCGGCGTGTTCAGCGAGCGCCTGGAGCCCTGCTGGCCGATGAGATGACGATGGAGTTTCTCGGCTTCGCTCATGACTTGTCCCTCAGGTTGCGCACGACCATGGCCTCGCCGGTCGTGCCGCGGTTCACGCCCGCGCTTTTCATGAATATGTTGTCCTTGCCCGTGCCCCACAGCGCAATGCCCTTCGCCAGAAGGCCGCCGTCGACCTTGACGGTCTCGCCGGTGATGAAGCGGGCGTCGTCGGAGACGAGGAACGAGGCGACGTCGGCAATGACATCCGGTTCGCCGCGATCCGGCCATGGCTGGTGGCCGAACTGCTTTTCGAATTTCTCGGGCCGGCCGCGATGGACCAGCGGCGTGGAAATGACGCCGGGCGCGATGCCGACGACGCGGATGCGATCGGGGCCCAGCTCGGCCGCGACGTTTTCGATCAGGCTGATGACCGCGGCCTTGGCCGCCGAATAGGCGTGGCTGCCGCCGCCGCCCACCATGCCGGCGATCGAGGCCGTCACAAGGATTACGCCGCCGCCGTGCTTCTTCATCGCCTCCGAAGCGTACTTCATGCCGAGGAAGACCGAGCGGGTGAGCACGGCGAAGGTGTAGTCCCAGTCCTCGACGCTGGTCTCGGCGATCGGTCCGAAGGCGCCGCCGACGCCGGCGTTGAGATAGGCGATGTCGAGCCGGCCGAAGCGCTTCTCGGCTGCGGCGACGAGGGCCGCGACGTCTGCCTCCTTGGCGACGTCGCAGCGCACGAAGGCGATGTCGTTGCCATGGCCGTTCGCCTTGGCAACCGCCAGCGTCTCCGCACCGTTGGCCTCATTGAGATCGGCCACCACGACCTTGGCGCCATCGGCCAGGAAGCGCATGACCGTGGCGCGGCCCATGCCGCTTGCCCCGCCGGTGACGATGGCCACCTTGCTTGCCAGTCGTGTCATTCCGATTTCGCCCTCCGATGCCATGGTGCTGTTGCGCGGGCTCGCGGGCAAGCCTAGCGTTTCGCGATTGAGTGGTCGTCCCGAGCGAAGCCGAGGGACCTTGGCTCAACGATTTGCGGCTTGTGGTGGAAAGAAGGTCCCTCCGCGCGGCCCCTGCGGGGCCTTGGTCGGGACGACGGAATGGGAGACGCCCAAATGAAGTTCGGCCTGTTCTACGAGATTTCCATTCCACGTCCGTGGACGCCGGAGAAGGAACGGACCGTCTACAACAACTGCCTCGAACAGGTGAAGCTGGCCGACGAGCTGGGCTTCGACCACGTCTGGGCCGTCGAGCACCACTTCCTCGAGGAATACTCCCACTGCTCGGCGCCCGAGCTGTTCCTCACAGCCTGCGCCGTGCTGACCAAGAACATCCAGGTCGGCCACGGCATCGTGGTCTGCGTCCCCGAATTCAACCATCCCATCAAGATTGCCGAGAAGACGGCCACCCTCGACATCCTGTCGGGCGGCCGCCTGCACGTCGGAACCGGCCGCTCGGCGACCTGGACCGAGCTCGGCGGCTTCCGCGCCAACCCCGATAGCACCAAGAAGAGCTGGGACGAGTTCGTGCGCTGTTTGCCCAAGATGTGGATGCAGGAGACCTTCTCCTACCAGGGCGAATTCTGGTCGATGCCCGAGCGCACCATCCTGCCCAAGCCCTATCAGAAGCCGCATCCACCGATGTGGGTGGCCGTCACCAGCCCGGGCACCGAGATCGACGCCGCCGACCGCGGGCTGGGCAGCCTCGGCCTGTCGTTCGCGGGCTTCGAGGAGCAGGAAAAGAAGATCAACGAGTACCGCCGGCGCATCAAGTCGTGCGAGCCGGTCGGCGCCTTCGTGAACGAACAGGTGGCGACCACCAACTTCCTGTTCTGCCACGAGGACGAGAAGACCGGCGTCGAGATGGGCAAGCGGCTGGGCAATACCTTCAACTATCTGGCGACGCAGCTGATCTCGACGCGCGAGGTCTTCTCCTCGCCGTCCTACCAGTCGCTGGGGCTGTTGCCGGCACTGCGCCGCGCCGCCACCGGGCCCGACGCCAACGATCAGCAGACCGAGGGCATGGCCTATGGCGATCCCGCGCGCATCATCCGCGCCGTCAAGAAGTGGGAATCGCTCGGCGTCGACTGCATCAACTTCATCCTGAACGCCAACGAGGTGGTGCCGCAGGACCAGGTGATGGCGAGCCTGAGGTTGTTCGCCAAGGAAGTGATGCCGGTGTTCGCCAAGGGATCGGCGAACAAGGTCGCGGCGGAGTAAGCCATGCCCCTTTACGGAACCCTCGACATCACGGCGAACGCCAAGGCGCTGCCGACGCTCGCCAACCTCGACACCGAAGCCTGGACCTTGCCCAAGGCCGAGATGCTGCAGCTCCTGATCGAGGTGCCGCGCAGCACGACCGACGGACTGCTGCCCAAGGCGATGCATCCGGCCCTGCCCTCCTACGTGATCCTGGCGGTCACCAGATATTCGGAGAGCCCGGTCGGGCCATTCAATCTCGCGGTCCTGCGCCTGGGCAGCCGGGCCGGCGCGCATCCGCGCGGCTTCCTGCTGGGCGCCGTCGCCAGCACGGAGGCGGCGGCCAAGGAACTGCGCGGCCGCTGGGGTTTGCCGATCGAGGCCGGCGAGGTGAAATTCCTGCGCCGCCATGACCGCGTCATGGGCACGGTCGCAAAGGGCGGCAAGACCATCCTCGACTGCGCGCTGATCGATCCGCAGCCGGTCTCCGGCACGGACGTCCAGTACATCAACTGGGTGACGGCGGCCAACGCGCCGCTCGACGGCCAGACGCAGCCGATGCTGATCCAGGTCGATCCCAAGTACACCTTCTACAAGGCCGAGCGCGGCAAGCCGCAGATCAACACCTTCGACGCGGCGGCATGGAACGCCGGCGCGATCACGCTCGCGGATCCCATCGTCGGCACCTGCTGCACGGTCGACACCGACCTGCCGCGCATCCGCTTCGTGATGGATCCCCTCAAGCCCGTGTTCCAGGGCACCCGCCGCATCAGGGAGTCGCGTGTCGACGAATGAGTACCGAAGCTTGCCACATTTCCGGTGTCATCCCGAGCGTAGCGAGGGACCTTTCCTGCGGCCGTAAAGGCCCCTCGCTTCGCTCGGGGTGACAATCATGTTGGATTACGACGCCATCATCATCGGGGCCGGCATCTCCGGCCTCTACCAGCTCCATCTGCTGCGCAAGCTCGGCATGAAGGTGCGTGTGTTCGAGACGGGCACCGGCGTCGGCGGCACCTGGTACTGGAACCGCTATCCCGGCGCGCGCTTCGATTCGGAGAGCTATTCCTACGGCTACTCCTTCTCCCAGGAGCTTCTGGACGAGTGGCACTGGACTGAGCATTTCTCGCCGCAGCCGCAGACGCTGAAATACCTCAACCATGTCGCCGACAAGTTCGACCTGCGCCGCGATATCCAGTTCAGGAGCCGGGTCACCGCGGCGCACTGGCACGAAGACACACGGAGCTGGGAGATCACGCTTGAGGACGGCAGCAAACAAGCCTGCCGCTTCCTCATCACCGCCATCGGCCCGTTGTCGGCGCCGACCATGCCCAAGATCGACGGCATCGAGAGCTTCAAGGGCCGGTCCTGCCACACCGCGCGCTGGCCGCACGAGGACGGTCCAGGGGGGCCGGTGAGCTTCGAAGGCAAGCGCGTGGCGGTGATCGGCACCGGCGCCACGGGGGTGCAGACCATCCAGGAAGTCGCCAAGACGGCGGGCCATCTCACGGTGTTCCAGCGCACGCCCAACTGGTGCGCGCCCCTGCACAACGCCCAGATCTCCAAGGACGAGATGGCCGAGATCCGTGGACGCTATCCGGAGATCTTCGAGCGCTGCCGCGAGACCTTCGCCTGCTTCCTGCACTCGCCCGATCCCCGCAAGGCCACCGAGGTGACGGAAGAGGAGCGCGAGGCGCTGTGGGAGAAGCTCTACGGCAACCGCGGCTTCGGCATGTGGCAGGGCAACTTCCGCGACATACTCGTGGATCGCACGGCGAACGCGATGGTGAGCGACTTCGTCGCCCGCAAGATCCGCCAGCGCGTGAAGGACCAGGCGGTGGCCGAGAAGCTGATCCCCACGAACCATGGCTTCGGCACCCGCCGCGTGCCGCTCGAGACCAAGTACTACGAGGTCTATAACCAGCCCAACGTGAAGCTGGTCGACATCAAGGAAACGCCGATCGAGCGCATCACGCCCACCGGACTCAAGACCAGCGACGCCGACTACGCGTTCGACATCATCATCTATGCCACGGGCTTCGACGCCATCACCGGCGCCTTCGACCGCATCGACTTCCAAGGCGTCGACGGGCTCAAGCTCAAGGACAAGTGGAAGGGCGGCCCTCAGACCTATCTCGGCATCATGGTCGAAGGCTTCCCGAACATGATGATGCAGATGGGCCCGCACACCGCGCTGGGCAACATCCCGCGCAGCATCGAATACAGCGTCGAATGGGTCACCGACATGCTCAGCCATGCGCGCGAGCACGACATCACGCGCATCGAAGCGACGCCCGAGGGCGTTCAGTCGTGGACCGACCACGTCAAGTCGCTGGGCGTCGGGCTGTTGTCCAACGAGATCAATTCCTGGATGACCGGCATCAACCGCAATGTCGAGGGCAAGACCACGCGCATCATCGCCCGCTACAGCGGCAGCGCGCCTGCCTTCCGTGAACGTTGCGACGCGGTGGCGGCCGACGGTTATCGGGAGCTCAGGCTGGCATAGCCAGATCGCATCGGGAGGGAACCATGACAACCGGCATCACCGTGGCGAAGTTCCGAGACGTTGCCGGCGGCTTGCAGAAGGGCCAGTTCGCCGTCGGCGAAAGGGTCAAGATCAAGGGCCTGGCGGACCTCGATCCGGTCTACAAGGCGCTGCTCGACCGGCCAATCACTGTGACCATGGGGCTGACCGCGCCCGATGGCACCATCGGACTGACGCCGATGTGGTTCGATTACGAAGGCGACAAGGTGCTGGTGAACACGGCCTCCCACCGCTCGAAATGCGGCTGGATCCGCAAGAACCGCAAGCTCACGATCCTGATCGTCAATCCCGACAACGCCTATCACTGGGTCCAGCTCAAGTGCTCGGTGGAGCGCGAGGAGCGTGAAGACGCTGCGGGCGGCGAGCGCGTGACCAAGCAGCTCGACAAGATCTGGACCAAGTACACCGGCAATCCGCCGCCCTACGGGCTTGCGCGATCCCGCGATCGAGGAAAAGCGCGTGCTGTTCGTCTGCAACGTCGACCGCATTGCGACGTTCGGCAAGCCCTGAGGAGCCGGCTAACCGGCGATCGACATCATCAGGGCGGTGTCGGTGCTTTGGCGATGGTCGATGATCTTGCCGTCTCGAAAGGTAACGAGATCAAGGACCTCGAAACTTTCAGACTTCCCGGACGGAACGCAGGTCACGCGAGCCGTCCAATGAAGCAGCGCTCTTTCGCCATCGACCAAAAGGGCCAATTCTTTCCAGTCGTCGAAGCGCCAGG
This sequence comes from uncultured Alphaproteobacteria bacterium, assembly GCA_963809025.1. GTDB lineage: Bacteria > Pseudomonadota > Alphaproteobacteria > Reyranellales > Reyranellaceae > Reyranella. The sequence continues at coordinate 82,644 of CAWEIE010000002.1, forward strand.
TATCGATAAGGTCCTTCAAGAGCGGCCTGATTGCTGCCCTGCCCTTTGATGGAGTGCACAAGGCGGGTACGCCGGTGCCACGGCCGTTCAAGCAGAAAACAGCGTCATCGGCGATGCCGCCCATCACTCCATCCAAGTCTCCCCGCACACGCGCAGCGTAGAGCGACCTGACCGTTTCCTCGATGTGAGCTCGGCTTGTCATCCAACCCTCCCCATTCGAAGCCGCCCCTTGGTGCAGCCCGTGGAGGATGACGAACAACGGCGGGGAGTACAACAGACAGATGCAGATGTGATCACTTTTTCAGGTGACGGTTGGGTGGCCGGGGCTCGGTGATTCAGCCGAGCAGTCCGTCTTCCCGAGCCTTGATCTGCAGGGCCAGATATCGCGAATAAATCCGGCATTGCGCCAGGCTGCCGGCAGTGAACCACAGCCCCTCCTGCTTCGTCGGTCCCCACATGTTGCGCAGTTCGCCGCCTTCATTGAAGCCCCACACTGGGCCGATGCGCTCGGCGACGTCGTTGCCGAGCGTCGCGCGCACGAACTCCTGCTGGCTTTCATAGCCGGTGGCCACGACCACGAGATCGAGCGGCCTGGTCGTGCCGTCCTTCAGGACGACGCCATCCGCAACGAAGCGATCGATGGCGTCGTACTGCAGCAGGCCGACACGGCCGTCGACGATCATGTCGGAGCAGCCGACGTTGAAGTAGTAGCCGCCGCCGCGCCGCAGATACATCATCTGGAAACCGGTATCGTCCTCACCGTAGGTGAGCTTGAAGCCGCGCGCCTCCAGCCCCTTGAGCAGCGCCTGGTCGGCCCGGCGCATCTCGGCGGTCGAGAGCTGGTAGGCGCGGCGCAGCACCGGATAAGGCATCGAGGTGGCGAGCAGGTCGCAATCCTCGAACGGCAGGCCCTCGCTGTAGGTCGAATAGACCTTCTGCGCCTCGCGGATGCTCACGATGTAGGTCGGGTTGCGCTGCACGATGGCGGTGTCGACGCCGCTGGCGCAGAGATCCTGCGCCACGTCATGGCCGCTGTTGCCGGTGCCAAGGACCAGCGCCTTGCGGCCCTTCCAGGCTGCGCCGGTAGTGTACTGGCCGGAGTGCATCACCGCACCCTTGAAGGTGTCGAGGCCCGGGAACGTCCGGCCAGACCGGGATGCCGCTCACGCCTGTCGCGACGATGATGTGCCGCGGCTTCATGGTGCGCTCGCTGCCGTCGCTGCGCTTCAGCGTCACCGTCCAGCAGCCTTCCTTGTCGTCCCAGCGGCCGCCGGCCAGCTCGGTGCCGGTCCAGAAGTTCAGCTCGAGGCTCTCGACATAGGTCTCGAACCAGTTGGCGAGCTTGTCCTTGGGAATGAACACCGGCCAGGTCGGCGGGAACGGCATCAGCGGCAGATGGTTGACGTGCACCTCGTTGTGCAGGGTGAGCGAGTGATAGCGCAGCCGCCAGTTGTCGCCGATGCGCTGGTTGCGGTCGACGATCAGCGTGTCGACGCCGAGATGGCTGAGCCGCGCCGCCGCCGACAGGCCGGCCTGACCGCCGCCCACGATCAGCACGGTCGGGTCGCGGTCGGTGTAGGTCTGCGCCTTGCGGCGCTGGTCGAGCCAGTTCTCGCCGCCGAAATCGCGCGAATATTTCTCGGCATCGCTCACGGCGCGCGGCCTTCCATCGGGATAGCCGTGCAGCTCCTCGAGCGTCGTCACCACGGTCCAGGCACGCCAGGCACCGCCCTCCTCGACCAGGCGGACCACGCCGTTGGCACGGCCGAACGCGGTCTCGAACTCGAAGACCGCCTCGATGCAGTCGGTGCCGGCGCGCCGCTCGCGACGCGGCTGCGAGCGGCCTACGGGAACGTGGAAGCCGGACGGCTTGGTGCGCGCCAGCGTCGGCGCGAGTGCGGCTTCGATCGCCGCAGAGCCACTCGCGGTCTGGATCCGCCAGGTGAAGGCAAGCACGTCACGCCAATGCCCGTCGTTGGCGAAGTGGCCGGCCGCCGCGGCGGCATCACCTGCCTGCAGCGCCACGCCGAAGGATTTGAGCCAGGCGAGCGCGATGTCCTGGGTGTCCGGACGAGTCCTCGAAAGCACGTTCATGTGGCCAACCCTTGCTTCTGTGCCAGAGTACCAGAGGAAAAGAGGAGACGAACCATGGAGCCCGGCAAAAGACTTTTAGGCAAGGTCGCCATCGTCACGGGCGGCGCCTCAGGCATCGGCGCCGCAACGGCGCGGCTGTTCGCCCAGCACGGCGCGTCGGTGCTGCTGACCGACAGCAACAGTTCGCTTGGCAAGACGATCGAAAAGGAAATTGCCTCGGCAGGCGGAACCGCGGCATTCACCGACCAGGACGTGCGAAACGAAGGCCGCTGGAGCGAGATCGTCGCTCAGGCCGAGAAGAGCTGGGGCCGGGTCGACATCCTGTGCAACATCGCCGGCATTTCGGGACGCGATCCCAAGCTCAACATCCAGACCGGCCACACGGCGGGACCGCGGCTTGCCGATCAGACGCTGGAGCATTGGAACTGGGTGATGGAGATCAATTCCACCGGCGTGTTCCTCGGCACCAAGGCCGCGGTGCCGGCCATGCAGCGTGCCGGCGGCGGCTCGATCATCAACATCTCGTCGATCTGCGGCATCGTCGGCTCCCACGCCAACGCGGCCTACCACGCCTCCAAGGGCGCGGTGCGCATCTTCTCCAAGGCGGCGGCGATCCAGTACGCACCCGACAAGATCCGCGTGAACTCGGTGCATCCGGGCTTCGTCGACACGCCGATGACCGTGCCGGGCCATTCCAATCCCGACGTCGCGCGCAAGCGGATCGAAGTGACCCCGCTCGGCCGCTTCGGAACGCCCTACGACATCGCCGCCGGCTGTCTTTACCTCGCCTCCGATGAATCGTCGTGGGTCACGGGCAGCGAGCTGGTCATCGACGGTGGAATGACCGCGAATTGATTCCGTCGACAAGCCTGTAACACTTTGCCCCCTGGCTTCGTCCTCAAGGTTGATGATGACCCAGGGGGTGACGATGCAGCCGACGTTCGATCCAGTCCGCAAACGCAAGTTCTGGCTGGATTTCAACCTCGCCTACGAGACCCGGTTCGAACCCGCCGAGATACCCGTAAAGGGACAGGCGCTTTACGTCTCCACCATGACGAACAGCTTGATCACGGCCTATCTTCTGGGGTTGGTCGATCGGGTGCAGCCCACCTTGAAGGCCATCGTCACTTGGATGGAAGGCCAGCCGGAACCGGATATCCAGCTGTTTGACGAGACCTGGGAGCATTGGCGCGACGGCTGGCACGCGCGCTACGTCTGGTGGCGGACCTTGGGCCTCTGCAAGTGGCTCTGCGGGATCGACGGCGCCGAGAAGGATTTTACCAAAGCGCTCCAGGCGGAATGGCGAGCTTGGGCGCAGGCCAGACCAGAAGATGCGGCGCGGGACTTCCATCTGCGATGGGAGGCGTTGTCCGAGCATCTCGCGCTGGCGCTGGCGGCAAAGTACCCTTGGGCCGGACTGCAGTTCCGCTCGGCTGCGGGCATCACAAAAATTTCCGCAGACCATCCAACGCTTCTCTTCCTGGGCCAGTGGGCGTGCCTTCACCTCCACCTGGAAAACAAGCGGGACACGGAGTTCATCGGCCAAGGTGGCAAGCTGTTGCGAATGACGATGTGGCCGGAACTCCTGTCGCAAGGGCGCCACACGGAAGCAGCGCTGTGGCTGAAAGCGATCTACTGGGACAGCGGCGCGGCCCGATCGCCCGAACAGGCAATCGCACGGGCCTACGACTTCCTGCCCGGCGTCAAACGACCCGGTTTTGTCCCCCTGTGAAGAGGAACCCGATCATGGTGTTGACACGCCGAAAGGTCCTCATCGCGGCCGTCGCCGCCCCGTCCCTGGCAATACCCGCTGCCGCCCGCACGCAAACACCGGAGAGTGCGATGTCCATCAATGTGACAACCGGCCCGCGGGGGCCGGCCAACCGAAGCCTTGCCGCCCTGGAGAGAAGCTGGGTCAGATCACGCTTCTATATGGAAGCCATGATGGAAGAGGGCCGGGTGCCCCGCGACCGCTGGGAGAAGGCCAAGCTCAATGCCATCCACGGCACTTTCGACGTCCGTGACCCGGACAACGGCGACCTGCTCCAGACGGTGGAGAAGGGCGTCAGACTACCTGTTCCCCCACCTTCCCCCCGACGACCGTCATCTGTTCATCGACGTCACCGCCCCAGGCGTCGAGGTGCGGCCGCCGTCGACCACGAAGTGTGCGCCGGTGATGTTGCCGGCGAGGTCGGAACAGAGGAACAGGACCGTGTTGGCGACCTCCTCGGCCGTGCCGTAGCGGCCGATCGGGATCGAGGCCTGGTAGGTCGCCTCGACCTTGCCAGGATCACCCGGGTTCAGCTGCTTCTCGAGGTCGTGGATCATGCGGGTGTCGATCGGCCCCGGACATACGGCGTTCACGCGGATGCCCTGGCGCGCCACCTCGCCCGAGGCGGTCTTGGTGAGGCCCAGCACGGCGTGCTTTGAGGCGACGTAGGCGTTCATGCCGGGCGAGCCCATCAGGCCCGCAGTCGAGGCGGTGTTGACGATGGCGCCACCCTTCTGGGCCAGCATCTGCTTCAGCACGTACTTCAGGCCGAGAAACACGCCGCGGACGTTCACCGCCATGATCTGGTCGAACATCGCCTCGTCGTAGTCGGCGATGTTGGCGACCTTGCCCTCGATGCCGGCGTTGTTGTGGAAGCAGTCGATGCGGCCGTACGTATCGACGGCCTTCTTCACATAGGCCTGCACCGACTGGGCGTCGGTGACGTCGGCCTGGACGAACAGCGCCTCGCCGCCCTTCTGGCGGACGATGCCGGCGGTCGCCTCGCCGCCCGTCGCGTCGCGATCGACGATGACGACCTTGGCGCCGCGGCCGGCGAAGCCCAGCGCCGTCGCGCGCCCGATGCCGTTGCCGCCGCCGGTGACCAGCGCGACCTTGTTCTTGAACTCCATGGTGCGTTCCTCCTCTACTGAACTTTTAGCCACTGTTACGCAGGCCCGCGGCGATGCCGTTGATGCTGAGATGGATGCCCTGCACCACCTCCGGCGCGGTGTCGCCGGCGCGATGGCGGCGCAGCAGCTCGATCTGCACATGGTTCAGCGGATCGATGTAGGGAAAGCGGTTGCGGATCGAGCGCGCCAGCAGCGGATTGGTCTCCAGCACGGTCTGCTGGCGCATGATGGCGAGCACCGCGTCGATCGAGGACTGCCATTCCTGGCGCACGCGATCGAAGATGCGCTTGCCGAGCGTCGGCGTCGGTGACCAGCTCGGCATAGCGCGAGGCGATGGCCATGTCGCTCTTGGAGAGCACCATGTCCATGTTGGAAAGCGCGGTGCGGAAGAACGGCCAGTCCGCGTGCATGGCCTGCAACGTCGCCAGGCCGTCGGGATGAGCCGCCAGCCACTCCTTCACTGCCGCGCCGAAGCCGTACCAGCCCGGCAGCATCACCCGGCACTGCGCCCAGCTGAACACCCAGGGGATGGCGCGCAGATCCTCGATGCCCTGCTTCTTGGAGCGCGACGCCGGACGGCTGCCGATGTTGAGGCTGGCGATCTCCTCCAGCACGGTCGATTCGCGGAAGTAGGTGTCGAAGCCCTCGGTCTCGTAGACCAGCGCGCGATAGGCGCGGAAGGCATTCGCCGACAGCTCCTCCATGATGGCGCGCCAGGCCTGGGCGGCACCGGACGTTCGACTTCGCAGCAAGGTCGCCTCGAAGGTGGCAGCCGCCAGCGTCTCGAGATTGCGCCGGCCGACCTCGGCGTTGGAATACTTGCCGCCGATCACCTCGCCCTGCTCGGTGACCCGGATCTGGCCCTGCACGGCGCCCGACGGCTGGGCGAGGATGGCGTCGTAAGCTCGGCCCGCCGCCGCGGCCGACCGAGCCGCCGCGGCCATGGAACAGGCGCAGGCCCACCTCATGGCGGCGGAACAGACTCGACCAGGGTCAGCTCGGCCTTGTAGAGCTCCCAGGTCGAGGTGAGGTAACCGCCGTCCTTGTTGCTGTCGGAATAGCCCAGCATCACTTCCTGCACGTTGCCGCGCGAGGCGAGCAGGCGGCGGTAGGCCGGCAGGGCGAACAGCGCCTCCATGATCGGCCCGCAGTGCTGCAGGTCGCCGATGGTCTCGAACAGCGGCACGATGTCGACGTCGAGCCGGCCCTCGCGCGGGCGCAGCAGGCCGACCTCCTTGAGCAGCACGGCCACTTCCAGGATGTCCGAGACGCTGTCGGCCTTGGAGATCACGTAGTTCGGCATGGACCGGCGGGCCGTAGCGGCGATGCGCATCGGCCGTGACGTCCAGCATGCCAAGCTCGTTTGCCGTCTCCTCGCCGTAGCTGAGATGCGGCGAAGAGAGCGGCCGCATGTTGCCGAGCTCGCGGACCAGCAGCGCAACGCGGCCGGGCTCGTCGAGCGCACGATAGTCGCCGAGGCCCCCGGCTTCGACGAGCTCGGCCACGACGCGCTCGTGCACGTCCGAATTCTGCCGCAGGTCGAGCGATGCGAGATGGAAGCCGAAGACGTCGACCGCGCGCCGCAGCGCGCGCAGGTGGCCGCGCGCCAGAGGCCCAGCGCCGTTCTCCGACAGCGAGTTGAAGATGGTGTCGAGATCGGCCTTGAAATCGTCCACCGAGGCGTACGCCGGCGCAGGCCCGACCGGCGGATGCGGCGCTTCCAGCTTGTCGAGCGCCCAGGCAGTGGCGGCGAGCCGCGCATACATGCCGACGATGGCGCGCCGATAGGGTTCGTCCTGGCGTTCGACGGCGCGGTCGGGCGAGTTCGCGGCCAGCGCCTTGAGGCCCTCGGACACACCCACGATGCGGCCGTCGAGCGACAGCTCGCCGCCGAGCTGGTGCAGCTCCGCGAGATAGAACCGCATGGCGCGCTCGCTTTGCATGGCAAGCGTCTGGCGCGTCACCTCGGCGGTGACGAAGGGATTGCCGTCACGGTCGCCGCCGATCCAGCTTCCCATGCGCAGGAACGACGGAACCTGGACCTCCTGCCACGCCGGGTCGGTGGCGCCGAGCAGGCGCTCGAGATCGGCATAGAACAACGGCAGAGCATGCAGGAAGGTGTAGTCGTAGTAGGACAGGCCGTTGGCGACCTCGTCGATGACCCGCAGTCGCGTGCCGCGCACCAGGCTGGTCTGCCACAGGGTGAGCACGTTGCGGCGCAGCGCCCGGCGGTTGGCGGCGAGTTCCTCAGGCGTGAACTCGATCCGGTCGCGCTCGTCGAGCAGGCGGGCGATTTCCATCTCGCGGTCGATCGAGCTCTTGCGGCGGATCTCCGTCGGATGCGCCGTCAGGACCGGGCTGCAGAGGGCGTGGTCGAAGAAGCCCTGCAGTTGCTCGCGCGACAGCCGCGCCTGGCGGGCGCGGCCCAGGGCATAGGCCATGGTACCCGGCCGCGGCGGCGCCTCGGCCTTGGCATAGGCGCGCGTGCGGCGGATGTGGTGCTGGTCCTCGGCGATGTTGGCGAGGTGCGAGAAATAGCCGAAGGCGCGGATGATGCTGAGCGCGCGGTCGGTCGGCAGGCTGCTCATGATCGACTGCAGTTCCTGGCGCGCCGTCTCGTCGGCATTGCGGTGGAACTGCACGCCGGTGCGGCGGATGCGCTCGACCAGCTCGAATACCTCGTCGCCCTCCTGGGCGCGCACCGTCTCGCCCAGGATGCGGCCGAGCAGCCGGATGTCATAACGCAGCGGGGCGTCTTTTTCGGTCGGCTCGATGGGGTCCAGGCGATCCATGGGCGGCCCGTCAGGGTATGTCGATCACACCATCGCCGCCGGCATAGAGTTTGTCGACCATGGCCTTGCGCCGCTCGAGCGTGGCGCGCTGGTTGATGTAGCCCTTGTCGGTGATCTCGTGGCCATCGACCGACGGCGGCTCGGCCATGAGGATGACGCGCTTGACGCGCATCGACGAGCCTTTGCACTCGGCATTCATGCGCGCAAGCCCCTCGCGCAAGGCACCGACGACGGCGGGATGCACGAGAAGGTCGGCGGCCGGCAGCTTCGCGCCCTCGTCGTCGGCGAGGCGCCGGCAGGCGGCAAGGTTGGGGAAACCCAAGAGACCGACGTACTCGCGGTCCTGGCCGCAGATCACGGCGTCCTGCAGTACCGGCGAGGCCGCGGCAATCGCCGTGGTACGCAAGGTGCCGACCAGCACGAAGGTACCGCTCATCAGCTTGAAGTCCTCGACGACGCGGCCGTCGAAGATCAGGCCCCAGCTCGGATCGTCGGGATCGACGAAGCGGCCGGCGTCGCCGATCTTGTAGAAGCCTTCCTCGTCGAACATCTGGGCCGTGAGGTCGGGCCGGCGGAAATAACCCGGCGTGACGATCACGCTCTTGAGGCGAAGCTCGTAGCGACCCTCCTCGCCCGTCGGCACGAGCTTGAGCTGCACGCCCGGGAACGGCAGGCCGATCAAGCCGACGCGCTCGGAGGCCCAATGCACCGTGGTCGCGGTCGGGGCGGTCTCGGTCGAGCCCCAGCCGGTGACGAACGGCAGGCGGTAGCCGGTGTGCTTCACCGCCAGCACTTCCATGCGGTCGTAGAGATCGGACGGCAGGGTGGCGCCGCCATAGGCCAACGAATTGAGGTTCTTGAAGAAACGCTGGGCGAGCACGTCGTCCTTCTCCAGCGCCGTCGCCAGCATGGCGTAGCCCGCCGGCACGTTGGCAAAGTAGGTCGGCGAGATCTCGCGCAGATTGCGCAGCGTCTCCTCGAACAGGCCGGGCAGCGGCTTGCCGTCGTCGATGTAGGTCGTGCCGCCTTCGGCGAGATTGCCCTGGAACGTGGCGTTGCCGCCCATCGTGTGGTTCCACGGCAGCCAGTCGAGCATCACGGCCGGCGGATCGGAGGCCTTGCGGGTACGCGCCATCTGGCTCATGCCCAAGTTGGCGCACATCATCTCCTGGGTGTTGATCACCGCCTTGGGCATGCCGGTGCTGCCCGAGGTGAACAGGAACTTGCCGACCGTCTTGGCGTCGATCTGCTCGATCGAGCGAGCGACGGCGTCGGTCGGCCTGGTGGCCAGCAGTTCCCTCCAGGGCAGCGACTGCCTCTCAAGCGGCGCCTTGTCGACATGCACCAGCAGCACGCCCTCAAGGTCAAGCGCCGCCAGTGCGCGGGCGTAGATCTCGCCGTTCTGCACGAACACCAGTCCCGGCTTCACGAGATCGAAGACGTAGCGCAGCTTGGCGTGATCCTGGCTCATCACCGAGTAGGCCGGCGACACCGGTGCCAGCGGCGCGCGCGCCTGCATGGCGGCCATCGTGAGCAGCGCGAACTCGATGGAGTTCGAGGACAGGATCATCACCGGCTTGTCCGGCCCGAAGCCGCGATCGATCAGCGCCTGGGTCACGGCATCGACCTGCCGCTTGGCTTCGGCGTAGGTGACTTTCAGCCACTCGCGTTCCGGCCCACGGCGCTGCGCCAGCCACACGCGGTCCGGCGCCTCCCGTCGCCCACTTCGCCAGGAAAGCCGGCACATGCTTTTCATAGGGTTTCAGCTGGTGATTCGACTGCAGCAGGATGGTGCCATCGCCGCGCCGCTCGACCTTGATGTCGCGACTCAGGAAGTCGATCGGCTTGAATGGCGTCTGCATCACACTGTCCAAGGCGATACTCCCGGTCTGTCTTGCTTGCACCGATTAAGGAGGCGGAACGCTCGTCGGCAAGGAAACGCCTGGCCAAGTCCGCTCCGCGAACCCGTCGGGCAGCGGAGGCCAGCGGGTGCGGCCTGAATGGCCGTTCACATGGCCGCGCTTTTCGGCCAGAGTCCGCCGCAGCACATAGGGAGAGACGGATGGATTTCGAATACTCGGACCGCACCAAGGCGCTGGTCGAGAAACTCAACAAGTTCATGGATGAGGTCATCTATCCGGCCGAGCCCGTCTACGAAGAGCAGATGGAGAAGGCCCAGGACCGCTGGCAGCTCCCCAAGGTGATCGAAGAGTGCAAGGCCGAAGCCAAGAAGCGCGGCCTCTGGAACATGTTCCTGCCGGCCGATCGCGACTCCGGCGACACGCACGGCACGATGGGTCTCTCCAACCTGGAATACGCGCCGATCTGCGAAGTGCTGGGCCGCTCGGCGATCGCGTCGGAGGCCGTCAATTGCTCGGCGCCCGACACCGGCAACATGGAAGTGTTCGCCCGCTACGGCTCCAAGGAGCACAAGGAGAAGTGGCTGAAGCCGCTGCTGAACGGCGAGATCCGCTCCTGCTTCGCCATGACCGAGCCCGCAGTGGCCTCGTCCGACGCGCGCAACGTCGAATGCCGCATCGAGGCCGACGGCGACAGCTACGTCATCAACGGCCGCAAGTGGTGGTCGTCGGGCATGGGCGATCCGCGCTGCAAGGTCATCATCCTGATGGGCAAGAGCGATCCCAATGCGCCGGCCTATCGCCAGCAGTCGATGATCGTGGTGCCGCGCGACACGCCGGGCATCAAGATCGTCAAGATGCTGCACGTGTTCGGCTATGACGACGCCCCGCACGGCCATGCCGAGGTGGTCTACGACAACGTGCGCGTGCCGAAGTCGGCGATCCTGCTGGGCGAAGGCCGCGGCTTCGAGATCGCTCAGGGCCGTCTGGGCCCGGGCCGCATCCATCACTGCATGCGCGCCATCGGCGTCGCCGAACGCGCGCTCGAGATGGCGATCAAGCGCGCCAAGAGCCGCGTCGCCTTCGGCCAGCGCATCTCCGAGATGGGCGTCACCAAGGCCCATGTCGCCGACATGCGCATGGAGATCGACATGGCGCGCCTGCTGGTGCTGAAGGCGGCCTGGGCGATGGACAAGTTCGGCAACAAGGAAGCCCGCCAGCAGATCGCCATGATCAAGGTGGCGGTGCCCAACATCAGCTCCAAGGTGGTCGACCGCTGCCTGCAGCTGCACGGCGCCGGAGGCGTCAGCCAGGTCTTCAAGCTCGCCAGCATGTACGCGCACCAGCGCACGCTGCGCCTGGCCGACGGTCCCGACGAGGTCCATCGCGACCAGGTCGGCCGCATGGAGATCGCCAAGTACAACTGAGTTCGCGCAGGACCTGCGAGGTCCGCTCACATGAGCGGACCTTTTTCGTGGTCCCGCTCCGAGCTAGCGCCGGACGGAGCCGAGCGGCGCCGGCGGCCCGTCGGGCACGCCCATCAGCTCGGCTTCGGGCATGCCCGCCTCATAGGCGGCAGCGAGTTCCGCCGGATCGAAGGCAACGCCGATCGGATTCTTGCGGAAGGCGTCGGTCGTGAAGTAGGCCGAGCATTCCTCTTTCGTCTTGTAGCTGTCGACCTGCAGCTCGACCGAGTTGCCGTCGGGATCGCTATAGTACAGCGAGATCGTCGGGCCGTGATGGATCGGCCGATAGGGCTCGATGCCCTTGTCCTTCAGGCGGCGCCAGGTCGAGAGCAGCTCGCCGATGTCGCGGAAGGTGTAGGCGACATGCGCCAGGCCCCACGCCTTGGCGTCGGGCTCGTGCAGGCCCTCGATGTTCACGATCGCCAGCCGATGATGCTCGTTGTCGTAGGTGAGGAAGCAGATGAAGTCGTTGCGCTGCACGACATGCATGTTGAGCACGGTCGAATACCAGTCGACCATCGCCGGCATGTTGGAGGAGCGCAGCACGAAATGCGCGAACAGTGACGGTGCGATCGGCTTCTGATCGAGGGTGCGTGATTGCAGGACCGTATCCATCGGGCAACCTCCGGAATTGTTGCCCATACGCCGTCGACGCGCCGCCCGCATCTCAGGTTACGCCATAGCTTGCTCATTCCACCTTTATGCCGGTGTAGTCGATCATCTTCTTCCAATAGGCCAGGTCGGCCTTCTGACGCTCGGCGAAGGCCTCGGGCGTCGTGCCGATGGGATCGAAGCCCAGCGCCTTCCACTTCTCCATCGACTCGGGTTCTTTCAGGACCTTGTTGATGTCGGCCGAGAGCTTGTCGACGATCGGCTTGGGCGTCTTGGCCGGCGCGAAGATGCCGTACCAGCCTTCGATGGCGAAGTCGGGGAAGCCCGACTCTTCCATGGTCGGCAGGTCGGACGCGGAAGGCGAGCGCTTGGCGCAGGTCTGGGCCAGCGCCTTGACCTTGCCGGCGCGCGCTGCCGGCAATGCCGACGGCAGGTTGTCGAACATGAACGCGACGCGGCCGCTCATCAGGTCAGGCATCGCGGCGGAGCTGCCCCGGTAGGGGATGTGCGTCGCCTTCATGCCGGCGCGCCGGACCATGAGCTCGGCGGCGACGTGCTGCGAGCTGCCCGGTGCGGCCGAAGCATAGGAGACGCCGCCATCCTGTTTCTTCGCCCACTCGACCAGCTCCTTGGGCGTGTTGACCGGCACATTGGGTGCCGTCACCAGCGCCATGCAGGCGGTGCCGATCAACGTCAGGGGCTCGAAATCCCTGATCGGATCATAGGGCAGGTTGGGAAAGAAGAGCATGTTGGACGCGTTGGTGCTTTGCGTTCCCAGCATCAGCGTGTAGCCGTCGGGCTGCGACTTGGCGACGAAGTCGGTGCCGATCGCACCCGAAGCGCCGCCCTTGTTGTCGACGACGACGCTTTGGCCCCAGATCTCGCCCAGCCGCGCCACTAGGATGCGCGACAGCGTGTCGGTCGGCCCGCCGGCCGGGAACGGTACGACCCAGCGTACCGTGCGGCTGGGATAGGTCTCCTGGGCCAATGCCTGTCCCGACAGGACAACGAGACCCGCAACCAGCAAACAGACGCTCCGACCCATCATCGTTCACCCCTCCTCTTCCCCGTCGACGACCCTACTGCATGGACCAGCGAAAACAACGCGGGCATGGCGGCCCTGCGAAACCGGCGCCTTGACCCTCGCACGGCCGGGGGGCAAGCCGAGACGCCATGTCCGCGTCCGCCGCCGATGCACCCGATTCGCTGTCGCGCCTGATCCCCTCGCGTGTGGCGCGCGGCTTCTTCCTCGCCGTGGTCTCCGGGCTGTTCTTCAATTGCCTCAATGTCTCGGCCAAGGAGCTGGTGAGCGAAATGCCGCCGCTTCTCGTCTCGTGGGGCCGCTGGCTGGCGGGCATCGCGTTCATCGCGCCCTACATGCTGTGGCGCGCCGGACCGAGCGGCATGCGCACGCGCGACATGAAACTCCATTGCCTGCGCGGCCTGTTCCACACGCCAGGCTACGGCCTGTGGTACGAGGCGGTCGCCTGGCTGCCGCTTGCCACCATGGCGGCGCTGGGCTTCGCCGGCCCGATCTTCGTCACCCTGGGCGCCGTCCTCTTCCTGCGCGAGACGGTCCATTGGCGGCGCTGGGCCGCGGTCGGCGTCGGCTTCTTAGGCATGCTGGTGATCGTGCGACCGGGCCTGGTGGCGATGAACCCCGGCATCGTCATGATGATGATCGCCGTGCCGCTGATCGCGGGCTCCAACCTCGTCGCCAAGGTCGTGGCCGGTCGCGACCGGCCCGAAGTCGTTGTCCTATGGCAAAGCGTCGTCGGCGCCGCGTGCTTCGCGCCGTTCGGTTTGTGGTTCTGGCAGACGCCGACGGGCGAACAGCTCCTGTGGTTCGTGGCCTCCGGCTTCTTCGGGACCATGGGTTACTTCTTCATCACCTGGGCTTACCGACTGCTCGACATTTCCGCCCTGCAACCCATCACATTCCTCGGTATCGTATGGGCCGCCTTGTCGGACGTGGCGCTGTGGGGCAAGACCTCTGACGGCTGGACGTTCGTGGGTGCAGCCATCATCGTGGCGGCGACGAGCTATATTGCGCATCGCGAAGCCAGAGCTGGAGGAAAGAGGACATGACCGATCGGCTGGTCGGCAAGGTGGCCCTGATCACCGGCGGCGCCTCGGGCCTCGGTGCCAACGCCGCCGTCCTGATGGCCCAGGAAGGTGCGAAGGTCGTCGTCGCCGACATCGCGGTCGATCGCGGCAAGGCGGTCGCCGACAAGCTGGGCTCGGCCGGACACTTCGTGAAGCTCGACGTCACCAGCGAGGACAACTGGAAGGCCGCGATCGCCGAGACCGTCGACAAGTTCGGCGCCATTCACGTCCTGCTCAATTCCGCCGGCATCGGCCTCGGCAAGACAGTCGAGGACATCACGCTCGAGGAGTGGCGCCGCGTGCACGCCATCGACCTCGACGGCGTGTTCCTCGGCTGCAAGCACGGCGTCGCCGAGATCAAGAAGCATACCCACAAGCTCGGCGGCTCGGTGATCAACATCTCGTCGATCTCCGGCATCATCGCCGGCGCCAACATGGCGGCCTACAACTCGGCCAAGGCGGGCGTGCGGCTCCTGAGCAAGTCGGTGGCATTGCATTGTGCCAAGTCAGGCTACAACATCCGCTGCAACTCGGTGCATCCCACCTTCATCGACACACCGATCCTCGACAAGTACCGCGACCGCTTCGGCAACGAGGTGATGCAGCAGAAGCTCGGCCGCCAGGTGCCGATCGGCCGGCTCGGCCGGCCCGAGGAAGTGGGCTGGGCGCTGGTCTTTCTCGCCTCGGACGAATCGAGCTTCATGACCGGATCCGAGGTCGTGATCGACGGTGGGATCAGTGCGATGTGATTTCGCTGTCGTCCTGAGCGCAGCGAGGGGCCTCATCGAGCTTGCCACAGGCATGAGGTCCCTCGCTACGCTCAGGATGACAGCAAGAATGGAGGAATTCGACAATGCTGCTCTCTCTCGACGGGCGACGCGTCTATTTCGATCTGGCCGGCCCACAGGGCGCGCCGACGGTGTGCTTCACCCACTCCCTGAACGCCGACGGCGGCATGTGGGTCGAGCAGATGGTGCCCTTGCTGGCGGCGGGCTACCGCGTGCTGCGGCTGGACATGCGCGGCCATGGCGGCAGCGCGCCGGTCGACGGCGACTACACGATGGACGTGCTGGCGGCCGACGTTAAGGGCGCGCTCGACGTGCTCGGCATCAAGAAGGTGCATTACATCGGCCTGTCGATCGGCGGCATGATCGGCCAGGGCTTCGCCCTGGCGAACCCGAGCTACCTGCTGTCGTTGACGCTCTGCGACACCCAGCCGTCGACTCCGCCCGGCTCGGCGGGGACCTGGGAAGAGCGCAAGGCGACCGTACGGACCAAGGGCTTGGCGGCCCTGGCCGACGCTACGATGGAGCGCTGGTTCACCGATGAGTTCAAGAAAGTGAATCCGGTGCGCTGGCGGGAGATTCGCGACACGATCAGCGGCACCACGCCCCAAGGCTCGGCGGGCTGCATGTCGGCGATCCAGAACTTCAACTACGAGGACCGCCTGCCCACCATCAAGACCCCCACCCTGGTGATCTGCGGTGACGAGGACCAGGGCACGCCGCCCGACCGCAACCAGCTCATCGCCTCCAAGGTGCCTGGCGGCCGCTACGAGGGCATTGCCGCCGCGCGCCATCTGCCCAACGTCGAGCGGCCCGACCAGTTCAACCGCATCATGCTGTCCTGGCTGGCAGCCAACCGGTAAGGCACCACCATGGATTTCGCTTTCTCCGAAGACCAGCTCGCCATCAAGGACAGCGTCGCCAAGCTGTGCGCTCGGTTCGACGACAAATACTGGCTGAAGAAGGATAAGGAAGGCGGCTTTCCCGACGACTTCTACCGCGCCATGGCCGAGGCGGGTTGGCTCGGCATCGCCATGCCCGAAGAGTATGGCGGCGCGGGGCTCGGCATCACCGAGGCGGCGCTTCTGATGCAGACCGTGGCCGAGTCGGGCGCCGCTCTGCAGGGCGCCTCAGCCATCCATCTCAACATCTTCGGGCCCAACCCCATCGTGGTGTTCGGCACCGAGGAGCAGAAGAAGCGCATCCTGCCCGACATCATCAAGGGCAAGATAAAGGGCTGCTTCGCCGTCACCGAGCCCGATGCCGGCCTCAACACCACGGCCCTCGATACCAAGGCCGAGCGCGACGGCAACGGCTACATCGTGCACGGCAAGAAGACGTTCACGACGACGGCCTCGATCGCCGACAAGATGCTGCTGATCGCCCGCACCACGCCCAAGGACAAGTGCAAGCGGCCGACCGACGGCCTGTCGCTGTTCTACACCGATTTCGACCGCTCCAAGATCGAGGTGACCGAGATCGACAAGATGGGCCGCAAGGCGATCGACACCAACCAAGTGTTCATCGACGGGCTGAAAGTGCCGCTCGAAGACCGCATCGGCGAGGAAGGCAAGGGCTTCCACTACCTGCTGCACGGCCTCAACCCCGAGCGCGTGCTGATCGCGGCCGAGGCGATCGGCATCGGCAAGGCGGCGCTGGCACGCGCCACCCAGTACGCCAAGGAGCGCATCGTGTTCGGTCGGCCGATCGGCAAGAACCAGGCGATCCAGCATCCGCTCGCCGAGAGCTGGATGCAGCTCGAGGCCGCCAACCTGCTCACCTTCAAGGCGGCTTGGCTCTACGACAACGGCAAGGAGTGCGGCGCCGAAGCCAACTCCGCCAAGTATCTCGGGGCGCGCACGGCCTACGAGGCCTGCGAGCGCGCGATCCTCACCCATGGCGGCTACGGCTATGCCAAGGAGTTTCACGTGGAACGCTTCCTCCGCGAGGTCCTGATCGCGCGCATCGCACCGGTGAGCGAGCAGCTCATCCTGTGCTACGTGGCCGAACGGGTCCTGGGCCTGCCGAAGAGCTACTAGCCCGCGTCGCTCGTCCCAGTGCGCCCAATTGAGGCCGCAATGGGGCGAGTTTTGTACCAAAGGTGCAACCCCGGGCCTCGGCGCCGCGTTTGTCAGGCAACAGACCGTGGAGTCTCAGCCATGACCAACAGCCGGGTGCATGCCGCCATCGCGCTCGGGAGCGCGATGATAGCCGTCGCGTTCGTTGCTTTCGTGCCGCCGATCCCACCGGCCTCGGCGCAAAGCCAGGCCCAGCGCATCTGCCGCGAGCAGGGTGTGTCGCCCGGGAGCGACGGCTACGAGTATTGCCTGTCGCAGGCGACGCGCGCCTTGTACTGGGGCGAGCCGGAGCTTGCGCGCAGCTTCGCCCGGGTGACCGTCAATGCCCGCGACGCCTGCCTGGGCTACGGGCTCCAGCCGCAGACCACGGGCTTCCAGACGTGCATCGATCGCGAAACCTATGCGCGAGGCCTCATGGTGCACGCTGATGCGCCGCCGACTTATGGGCCGCAGATCGCGGATCATCCGTAGCGGGCATTTTAGGCGGGCGCTGCACAACCGCCCCATTTGCACCAGCAACCGGCTTTTGCCACCTGGCGTTGTCTCCGAAGAACCAGGGGACATCGGAGAGGAGGGCAGCCGTGCTCCGCTACAATCTAGTTATGCTTGCGGTGGGTGGCCTGACGATGGCCGCTATCACCTCTCGTGACCAAGCCGATGCCCAGTCGGGCCAGTCCTTGGCTTTCGCCGAGCATGCTTGCCTCGAGTATGGCGTCACGCCGGGGACGCGGACGTTTGAGAGCTGCGTTGTGAGTGCGGCCAAGGCGTTCGACCGTGGTGAGCCCGACCTCGCCTACGCCGAGGCGCGCATCGCGCGGGCTGCCCGGGAAGCCTGCAAGACATCCGGCAAAACGCCAGTCGTGCTGGACGGCAGCGCCTGCGCCGATGGTCTGACCAGGCCGTAGTTTGCGGCTTTGGGCTGCCCTTCCCCGGAAGCGTCGCGTAGGCTCGGGGCATGCAACCGCTTCCCTCGTCTGTGCTTGCCAACGGCGTCCGCGCCCGCATTCTTCCTGGAATCAACGGCCTCGACGTGCATGTCCTCGAGGCGGGTTACGAGGCGCCGGACCGACCGGCAGTCCTACTGCTGCATGGCTTTCCCGAGATAGCCTATAGCTGGCGCAAGGTGCTACCGGCGCTGGCCGCGGCGGGCTACCACGCCTTCGCTCCCGACCAGCGCGGCTATGGCCGCACGACCGGCTGGGATGCAAGCTACGACGGCGATCTCGCCTCGTTCCGTGTCCTGAACCTGCTGCGCGATGTCATGGGCGTCACGAGAGCCCTTGGCCATCGCTCCGTCGAGGCCGTGGTTGGCCACGATTTTGGCGTCACGCCGGCCGCCTACGGCGCCCTGTTGCGGCCGGACTTCTTCAAGCGCCTGGTGCTGATGAGCGGTCCGTTCGCCGGCCCGCCGCCGCTGGTGCCCGCGACGCGCCCGGCCGGTTCCGACATCCACGCCGCGCTCGCCGCCCTGCCGCGGCCGCGCAAGCATTACCAGTGGTACTACTCGACTCGTCCGGCCAATGACGACATGTGGAAGGCGCCGCAGGGCGTGCACGCCTTCCTGCGCGCCTACTATCATCACAAGAGCGCCGACTGGAAGGCCAACAAGCCGTTCGAGCTCAAAGGCTGGACAGCCGAGGAGCTCGCCAAGATGCCGACCTACTACACCATGGATCTCGCCGACGGCATGGCGGCGACCGTGGCCAAGGAGATGCCGTCACCTGGCGAGATCGCGGCCAATCGTTGGCTCACCGAGGATGAGCTGCGGGTCTACAGCGGCGAATACGAGCGCAACGGCTTCCAGGGCGGCCTGCAATGGTATCGCGTGCGCACCGGCGGGCGCTTCAATGGCGAGCTGGAAGTGTTCGCCGGACGGACCATCGACGTGCCCGCAACTTTCATTTCAGGCCGCAGCGATTGGGGCATCCACCAGTCGCCGGGTGCGCTGGAGCGGATGCAGAAGGTGGCATGCACCAACATGAAGGAGATCCATCTCATCGAGGGCGCCGGCCATTGGGTCCAGCAGGAGCAGCCTGACGAGGTGAACCGGCTCCTGCTCCAATTCCTGAAATCGACCTGAGCGCGGCCACAGATGGATCGCCTTCCCGACGACGAACTCTTCACCTCACCCCCGACCTTCATGGGCGTACCCTACGGCAGACCAGGCCCGACCAACAAGGCCGCGATCCTGGGCATCCCCTTCGACTGCGGCACCAACATGCGCATCGGCGCGCGCGGCGGGCCCGATTCGGTGCGCCAGCAATCGGCGCTGATGCGCCGCTTCGGCATCCACGCCGACTTCGATGCCGTGGCCGCGCTCGGCCTGGTCGATTGCGGCAACGTCCGTCTGACACCCAGCAAGATCGAAGACGCCTTCGCGCGCACCGAGCAGGCGGTCGATCGCATCGTCGCGGCGGGCGCCGTGCCCATCACGATCGGCGGCGACGGCTCGGTGACCGTGCCGGTGGCACGCTCGGTCGGCAAGAAGCACGGCAAGATGGCGGCACTGCACATCGACGCGCACACCGATGCCTATCCCTACGACGCCACGGAGAAATACAACTCCGCCACCCAGTTCACCCATGTCGCCGAGGAAGGACTGGTCGATCCGGCCTTCTCCTGGCATGTCGGCATCCGCGGCACGACCTACGCGCAGGGCGTCGTGCCGCGGGCGATGAGCCTGGGCTACAAGGTGGTGACGCTCGACGAACTGGTGCGCGGCGGCTTCGCCCAGCGCATGGCCGAGTTCCGCGACAAGGTCGGCAAGCGGCCGGTCTACCTCTGCTTCGACATGGACGTCTTCGATCCCTCGGTCGCGCCCGGCGTCTGCACGCCGACCTGGGGCGGGCTGTCGGCGCGCGAGGGCATCGACCTGCTGCGCTGCCTCGGCGACCTCAACATCGTGGCGGTCGACGTCAACACGGTGAGCCCGCCGCAGGACGTGAACGGCATGGCCGCGCACCTCTGCGCCCACGTGATCTACGAGACGCTGGTCCTGCTCTGCAGGCAAATGGGTCTCGCAGGCGCGAAGTAGCTGGATTGCCGGGTGGCCGACGCACCCGGTAAGCTCGGCCCATGAGACTTCTCGCTGCAGCGCTCGCCGTCTTGCTCTCGCTCAGCCCCGCAGCGAGGGCCGACTATCCCGAAAAGCCGATCCGTCTCGTCGTCCCGTTCCCGCCCGGCGGCGTCACCGACATCGTGGCGCGGCTCTTGGCCGACCGACTGTCGGCCGAGTTCGGGCAGCAGGTGTTGGTCGACAACAAGACCGGCGCCGGCGGCGTCATCGCGGGCGACATCGTCGCCAAGGCGCCAGCCGACGGCTACACGCTGCTGCTGACCACGAACAACCACGCGATCAACGCGGCGTTCCGTACGGCCATGCCGTACGACACCGAAAAGGACTTCCGGGCGGTATCGAACGTGGGGCGGATCCCGATGCTGCTGGTGACGCATCCGTCGCTGCCCGTCACGACCGTGCAGGGCTTCATCGACTACGCCGCCAAGAATCCGGGCAAGATCAACGTCTCCTCGGCGGGCAACGGCACGCTGCCACACATCACGATGGAACTGCTGATGATCAAGGAGAAGTTCCAGGTGACCAACGTGCCTTATCGAGGCGCTGCCCCGGCGCTGGCCGATCTGGTGGCGGGCCAAGTTCAGGCCAAGCTCGACAACTACACGCAATCGAAGCAGTTCATCGCCGACCGCAAGCTCAACCTGATCGCGGTCACCAGCACCAAGCGCCTCAAGCAATATCCCGACGTGCCCGCCATGACCGAGCAGGTGCCGGGATTCGAGGGCTATCTATGGATGGGGGTCGTTGCCCCGGCCGCCACGCCCGACACGGTGGTCGCCAAGCTGGCGACGGCCATCCAGCGCTTCGTCGCCCAGCCAGAGATGCAGGCACGCTTCGACAAGGACGGTATCGAACCGGTGGGCAACGGCCCGGACGAGTTCCGCGCGCAGATCGCGAGCGAGATCGCACAATGGCGCGAGCTTTCCAAGACGACGAAGATCACGGTCGACTGAGCGCTAACGCAGGTATTTCGCGAAGAACGCCCGCGTGCGCGCCTCGGCGTCGGGTGCGGCGACGGGATCGTAGGCGAGCCGATGGCTCTTGCCGTTGGCCACGGTGATCGTGCGGTCGGCCGCCTTGCTGTCGAAGCTGTGATAGGCGTTGGGATAGTAGACGACCTCGACCAGGTCGGGCCGGCTGAAGCCTGCAGCCTGCAGCTTGCGGCAGTCGTCGGCGAGGGTCCAATCGTCCTTGTCACCGATCAGGATCAGCAGCGGCAGGGCGACGTCGCGGTCGAAGCGCTGCGCACAGGAAGGGTAGTAGGCGACCGCAGCCTTGAGGCCGCGCGCGGCCAAATCGTAGCTCTTCTGCACCGCCCGCACGGCCGTCCATCCGCCATGGCTGTGGCCGATCAGGCCGATGTCACCCTTGCGCACGAACGGCTGCGCATTGAGGAAGTCGATCGCGCCGGCCATATCGCTCACGCGCATGTTGCCGTTCACCACGTTGCCGCGGCCGCACACCGACTTCTCGCCGCGCGGCCCGAACGAATCGGGTGCGACGACGACGTAGCCCCAGCTTGCCAAAAGCTTGCCCCAGACATCGGTATGCGGGCTGACGCCGGCGCAGGTGTGGGCCAGCACGATCGCAGCGAACGGCCCGGCGCCGGAGGGCTTGTACATCCAGCCGGAGACCTCCGGACCGGCGGCACTGCCGCCGACGGCGACGCTGGGGAAACGCACCGTCTGGCCGGAGGCGCTGCCGGCGAGCAACAGCACGAAGGCAATCGCGATCAGCCGGATCATGCTTCATAGTAGTCACAAATCCGGAGAAACGCCCACCATGATCAAGACGATCGGCCTGTTGACGCGCAAGGACAGCTGGAGCCACGAGCAGTTCATGAAGCACTGGGTCGAGATCCATGCGCCTCTGGCCCATGCCGTGCCCGGCCTGCGCCGCTACGTACAGAACCACATCACGGGCGAGCGCACGCGCGCCGACATTCCGGCCACCGCGGTCGAGATCGACGGCATCGCTGAGCTATGGTTCGACGATCAGGCGGCGCTGGACACCGCCGCGCGTTCACCCGAGATGAAGGCGCTGCACGACGATGGCGCCAAATTCATCGGCCGCATCAGGAGCTACGTGGTCGACGAGAAGACGGTGATCGGCTAGGCGCGTCTTCCCTCACACTCTTCCGGACCGCGCGCGTCTCGCGCGCTCATGAGCGCGCGAGACGCGCGCGGTCCGGAAGACCATGAGCGCTCCCAGCAATCACTCCGGCTCGATGCCGGCGGCCTTTGCCGTGTCGCGCCAGACGACCAGCTCTTCCTTGATGCGCTGTGCGAAGGCGTCCGGCGGGCTCGCCGCCGGCTCGCTGGCGAGGTCGCGGATCTTGGCCAGGGTCTCGGGCTCGGCCAGCGCGGCCGCCACATCGGCCTGGATGCGCTTCGCAAGCTTCGGCGGCATGTTGCCGGAGCCGAGCAATGCGAACCAGGCCCGGTCGACGCCCTGCACACGCGCCTCGGCCACGGTCGGCACGTGTCAGGCAGCACCTCCAGCCGCTTCTCGCTGGTCACCGCCAGCATGCGCAAGGTGCCGCTGCGATGATGCGACATCGCCGTCAGCGGGCTGGTGAAGCCCACCGGAATGTGCCCGCCGACCAGCTCCTGCATCATCGGCGCGGCCGCCTTGTAGGCGCGTTCTCGATCTTGAGCCCGCTCTTGACCCGGAACAGCTCGCCCACCATCCGCGTCGTGTTCTCGGTGCTGCCGAACTGGTACTTGCCCGGGTTGGCGCGCGCGACGGCGAGGAACTTCTCCATGCTGTCGAAGCCAACCCTTTGGGGACCCGACCAGGGTCAGGGCGCCCTTGACCAGCACGGTGATCGGCGTGAAGTCGCGCTCGGTCTCGCAGGGCAGCTGCTTGGTGGCGCAGGGATTGATGGTGTGCGCGCCAAACCGATCGACCAGCCGGATCGCCCGATCGGCCGCGCCCGGCAACAACCCGCCTGCGTTCGAGCTGATCGACCCGCCGTCGAACGATGCCTCTACCCGGCGCCTTTCCACAGATGCAAAACCAAACAAATCAGAGATACACTCTGTCGGCATCGGGGTTCCTTCCGGCGCTGATGAAAGTCGTTGCCACACAACAACTCTCCCAGAGGCAGGACTCCGACGCACCCTTCTGCTGTGAGATATCCGGGTGAGATGGAACCGCATGCGGTTCCATCTCACCCCATTCGCGCGCACAGGAGATCGTGGCGGCGCGTGCTCAATTCGGCCAAAGGCGCCCTGTCTGGGCAATGAGCGCCTCCAGCCTGTCGAGAGCCGAGGCGGGCATCGCTGCGCCAAGGTCTGCATAGATGCGCGCGACGTTGCGCTGGAAGTCGGCGGGCTTTGACGCAAAGCCATCGATCGCCGCGACTGCCCCCTTCTCATTCAGGAGCCAGCGGCCATTCAGCGCAAACAACACCTGGCAGAGGCTGGCAATCGCGCGAAAGGCGCAACCCGACATATAGGAGACATCGCCACGGTCGAGGCTCTTGCGCGCGTTAGCCAAGGCAAACGATGCCTCCCACTCGAAGCGCTTGCGCAGCGCGGCGGCGAGCGCCGATGGATAGGGCCTGGTGCGCGCCTGCAGGGCGGCAAGCGAACCTGTCGGATCGTGCAGCAAACGCGCATGAGCTGCCTCGCCGACGTAGATCGTAGGCAGGAAGGCATGCGGATGGCCGGGCTGGTAGTGCGGCTCGACCTTGCCGGCGTGGGCGTCGTCGATCGCCGAGGCTGCGCGATCGAGGTCGCGATAAAGCAGGTCGACATGGATGCCGTCGATCAGCAGCCAGCCGCCACCGTCGATCCAAGGACCCCAACCGCCGATCGCCGTCACAAGCGGGGCGACCTCGGCCTCACGATCGTCGAGCGACGCTGCAACCTTGCTCAGGGCGGCGATGTCGATCGGCCGGCGGCCGCGATAGTACAGCCCGATGTCATAGTCAGAGGATGCCGTCGCGGTACCGCGGGCGCGCGACCCGCCGAGCGCGATCGCCTCGATGCCTGGCACCGGCGCCAGCGCCCCGACCAGGCGGCTGAGCAGGGCTTCGTCGTTTGCATCGCTCATGGCTTTGTTTAGCGCCAAAGGAACTGGAAAAGGGTGCCTCGGCGTCGCACCATGACGGAAATCCCGAGGAGCCAAAATGTTCGACCTGGTCATCAAGGACGCCGAAATCCACGACGGGGCCGGCAGCGCGCCGGTGCACGGCGACCTCGGGGTGACCGCCGGCAGGATCGCTGCTATCGGCAGCAAGCTTGGCACAGCCAAGGAGACGGTGAAGGCCGACGGCCTGGCGCTGGCGCCCGGCATCATCGACGGCCACACCCACTACGATGCCCAGATCACCTGGGACCCTTTTGTCGATCCCTCGCCGGCGCTCGGCGTCACCACGGCCGTGCTGGGCAATTGCGGCTTCACCATCGCGCCCTGCAGGCCGGCCGACCGCGACCTCACCATGCGCCATCTCACCCATGTCGAGGGCATGTCGCTCGACGCGCTCCGCGCGGGCATCCGCTGGGAGTTCGAGAGCTTCCCGCAGTATCTCGACATGCTGCAGCGTCATGGCGTCGGCCCCAACGTCGCCTGCTTCGCCGGCCATTCGGCCATCCGCACCTTCGTCATGGGCGAGGAGGCGACGGAACGCACGGCAACGGACGACGAGATCGCGGCCATGACGGCACAGGTACGCGAGGCGATGGCGGCAGGCGCCGTCGGCTTCGCCACCTCCACCGCCGAGGCGCACAATGGCGAAGGCGGCACGCCGATGCCCTCGCGCCTGGCTGACGATCGCGAATTGCGCACGCTGGTGCGGACGATGGGCGAGAGCGGACACGGCGTCTACATGCTGACCAAGGGCAGCAAGACATCGATCCCCTATCTCGAGGAGCTGGCGATCGAGGCCCGGCGCCCGGTTGTGATCGCCGCCCTGTTCCATTCCAACACCAACCCGACGGCAGCCTTCACGACGCTCGACCAGATCAACGCCGCCCGCTCGCGCGGCCATCAGCTCGTGGCGCAGACCTCATGCTGCCCGCTCAGCATGGATTTCACCTTCAAGAGCCCGTACCTGTTCGAGAGCATGCAGTCGTGGAAGCCCGCCATGGCGGCGCACGATGCCGAAGCGCTCAAGAAGGTCTATCGCGATCCGTCGTGGCGTGATGCCGTGCGCAAGGAGCTCGACGCGGCGCGCGGACGACTGGTGTTCAACGGCGAATGGGACAAGCTTTTCGTGGTCGAGACCGCGAAAGCGGAGAATCGCACTCTCGAAGGCGCGACGTTGGCAGAACTCGCCAAGAGAGCGAACAAGGACCCGCTCGACTGTATCCTCGACTTCGCGTTGTCGGAAGAGCTCGACACCATGTTCGTGGCCCAGCTGCTGCACAATGACGAGAAGGCTGTCGGCAGGATCCTGGCCGATCCCGACACCCACATCTCACTGTCGGATGCCGGCGCGCATCTTACCTTCTTCTGTGATGCGGGTTTCGGCCTGCACCTGATGGGCCATTGGAGCCGAGACCTCGGCGTGCTCGACCTGCCGCAGGCGGTGCACCGGCTGACCGGCCAGCCGGCGAAGCTGTTCGGCCTGCAAGGCCGCGGCCTGCTGCGCGAGGGCTATGCCGCCGACCTGATGCTGTTCGATCCCAAGACCGTGGCGCGCGGGCCCAAGAAGCGCGCCCACGATCTGCCGGCGGGCGCGGCCCGGCTCACGACCTCGGCGGTCGGCCTGCATGGCGTGTGGATCAATGGCGCTCGGGTCACCGACAACAAGGGCTTCTGCGCCGACCGCACGGCGCGTCCGGGGGAGGTGATCAGGCAATTCGCAGCCTAACCGCTTCGCGGCCCGGCCCTAGAAACAAACATCGCAGTGCGCGCGGCCGCCGCCGCCGCAAGTAGCGCGAGATGCCGGGCTGATCCGAATATCATCGTGCCGAGTTCGGGCACCCGTTGGCCGTGTTGCAGGCCATGTTTTGCTGCATCTGGCACTGACCGATCTCCGATCAATCGCCGCCGCACTCGACCGAGAACAGCTATCGCCGTGCCTACACGGTGCCGACCTATCGCCAGCCGTCGCTCAACGTCGAGAAGCGCGTGCGCGCCGATCCCGGCCACCAGCTCGTGCGCCTCAGGAAGGTGATGGGCGCCCAGGGCGGCCTGCCGATCGTCGGCGGCGGCGACACGATCGGCGCCGTCTCCGGATCGCCCGGCGGTGACAAGGACGAGGCCTGCGCCAAGGCCGGCTTCGACAAGGTCGCGGATCAACTGAAGTGATGCTAGAACGCCGCTGAAGTCAGCGGAGGAAAGCATCATGGTCGCCGATATCGGCCATTACATCGACGGCAAGCGCGTGGCGGGCAAGAGCGGCCGCGCCGGCAACGTCACCAACCCGGCGACGGGCGAGGTGACGGGCAAGGTGGCCTTCGCTTCGGAGGCGGAAATCGATGCCGCGGTGCAGACCGCCAGGAAGGCGCAGCTCGCCTGGGCTGCGACGCCGCCGCTGCGCCGCCAACGCGTCATGTTCAACCTCAAGGGCCTGATGGAGAAGCGCCTCGACGATCTGGCGCGGCTGATGTCGCTCGAGCACGGCAAGACCTTCGACGATGCCAAGGGCGAGGTCGGCCGCGGGCTGGAGGTCGTCGAGTTCTCCTGCGCCATCGCCCATCACATGCGCGGTGACTTCACCGAGCAGGTCGCGACTGACATGGATTCGTGGTCGATCCGCCAGCCGCTCGGCGTCGTGGCCGGCATCACGCCGTTCAACTTCCCGATCATGATCCCGTGCTGGATGGGCGCCATGGCGGTGGCCTGCGGCAACGCCTTCATCCTGAAACCGTCGGAGAAGGATCCCAGCGCGCCCATGTTGCTGGCCGAGCTGTTCGCCGAGGCCGGACTGCCGGCCGGCATCTTCCAGGTGATGAACGGCGACAAGGTCGCGGTCGACGCGCTCTTGAAGCACGCCGACGTGCCGGCGATCTCCTTCGTCGGCTCCACGGCGATCGGCGAATACGTCTATCACCAGGGCACTGAGCGCAATAAGCGCGTGCAGGCGCTGTGCGGCGCCAAGAACCACATGGTGATCATGCCCGATGCCGACCTCGACCAGGCGACCGACGCGCTGATCGGCGCGGGCTATGGCGCGGCCGGCGAGCGCTGCATGGCGATCTCGGTGGCGGTCGCGGTGGGCGATGTCGGCGACAAGCTGATGGCGAAGCTTGCGCCGCGTGTGCAGGCGCTCAAGGTCGGGCCGGGCCTCGACCCGCAGTCGGAGATGGGCCCGCTGGTGACGCGCCAGCACCGCGACAAGGTGATGGGCTATGTCGACCAGGGCGTGAAGGAAGGCGCCAAGCTGGTGGTCGACGGCCGCGGGCTGAAGCTGCAGGGCTACGAGAACGGCAACTTCATGGGCGGCTGCCTGTTCGACAACGTCACCAAGGACATGACCATCTACAAGGACGAGATCTTCGGTCCCGTGCTGTCGGTGGTGCGCTCCAAGAGCTTCGACGAGGCGATCGGCCTGGTGAACGACCATGCCTACGGCAACGGCACCGCCATCTTCACCCGCGACGGCGACGCCGCGCGCGCCTTCGCCAACAACGTCAAGATCGGCATGGTCGGCATCAACGTGCCGATCCCCGTGCCGGTCGCCTATCACAGCTTCGGCGGCTGGAAGGCCTCGATCTTCGGCGATCACGGCATCTACGGCATGGAAGGCGTGCGCTTCTACACCAAGCTCAAGACCGTGACCGCGCGCTGGCCGACCGGCATCCGGTCGGGCGCGGAGTTTGCCTTCAAGGCGAGGAATTAGTCTTCCGGACCGCCGGCTTCCAGCCGGCTCATGCCTCATGAGGCCGGCTGGAAGCCGGCGGTCCGGAAGAGGTCATTTCTTCTCGATGTTCCAGAAGATCGTCACCGGCAATTCGAGATTGCCGGTGACGTTCTTGCGCAGCGCCACCGGTGCGTACCACTGGCCGAGGAAGGCGTGGGTCGGGCTCTCCGACACGCGCACCTGCATGGCGACGGCAAGCTCCTTGCGCTTGGCGGCGTCGGTCTCGTCGGCAAAGGCCGCGCGCAGCTTCACCAGCTCGTCGTCTCTCGGCCAGCCGAAAAAGGCGCTCGCTCCGCTCGCGTCGACAAAGGCGTTGACCAGCGGATCGACGACGTCGACCGAAGCCGCCGAGGTCAGGAAGGCGTCCCAGCCACCCTTGTTCGGAAAGTCCTTGCGGGCGCGGCGGCTGACCAGGGTCTGCCAGTCCATCGTCTGCATGTCGACCTTGATGCCGGCCCGTTCCATCAGCGCCTTGGCGACGGGTGCGAGGTTAGTCAGCGCGGAGACATCGGCCGAGTGCATCAGCACCACCGGCATGCCGTCGTAGCCGCCCTCCTTGAGGAGCTCGCGGGCCTTGTTGAAGTTGGAGTCAAACTTGTCCTCAAAGCCCTTGAAGCTGGCATAGGGCGCGTCGCACATGAACATCGCCTTGCAGGTCTTGTACCACTTGGGATCGCCGATCACGGCGTCGAGAAAGTCCTTCTGGTTGAAGGCATAGAGCAGCGCCTGACGGTTCTTGGCATTGTCGAACGGCCTGTGGAGCTGGTTGAAGCGGAAGATGTACTGGTTGCCCCACTTGTTGAGGTTCACCAGCTTGACGTTCTTGTCGGCCTCCAGAACCTTGAAGAGGTCGTGCTGCGGCGGCTCGATCATGTCGATCTCGCCCTTGATCAGCGCATTCACCGCGGTCTGCTGATCGGGCATCGCCAGCCATTCGACGCGATCGACCTTGGCGATCTTTCCGCCGGCCAGGCCCGAGGGTGGCTCGCTGCGCGGCCTGTAGTAGAAATTCTTGACGTAAACCGTCTTCTCGCCGGGCTTCCATTCGTTCTTCACGAAGATGAAGGGCCCCGACCCCGTGGCATCCTCGATCTGCTTGGAGGGATCGGTCACGGCGATGTGCTTGGGCATGATGAAGGGATTGCCCGAGGGTTTGCCCAGCGCCTGCAACATGATGCCGGTCGGCGCCGTGAGCAGGATCTGGAAGGTCTTGGCGTCGATTACCTTCACCTCGTTGACCTTGGTCCACAGCATCTGGCCCAGCGTATCGCGCGCAGCCCAGCGCCTGAGCGACGGCACGACGTCTTCCGACGTGACCGGGGTGCCGTCATGCCATTCCAGTCCGTCGCGCAACGTGAAGGTCCAGGTCAGCTTGTCGTCCGAGGTCGACCACCTGTCGACCATCTGCGGCTTCACCTCGAGATTACCGTCCAGCGCGAACAGCGTGTCGTAGACCATGTAGCCGTGCTTGCGCACGATGTAGGCGCTGGTCCAGATCGGGTCGATGATCTTCAGATCGGAGTGGTTGACGACCCGCAGCGTCGTCTGTGCTTGCGCGGCGCCACCCAAGCTCAATGCACAAGCCACCAAAAGAAGTGTACGCCTGCTCATTGTCCGCCTCCTCCAGCTATGAAGCGGCCACCTCGGCGGCCGCTCGCGTCGACCTCCCGTCTTCGATCACCATCCGCGCCGCCTTCTCGGCGATCATGATGGTGGGCGTATTCGTGTTGCCCGAGGTTAT
Organism: uncultured Alphaproteobacteria bacterium; assembly: GCA_963809025.1. Classification (GTDB taxonomy): domain Bacteria; phylum Pseudomonadota; class Alphaproteobacteria; order Reyranellales; family Reyranellaceae; genus Reyranella. Next base: position 111,970 of record CAWEIE010000002.1, read on the forward strand.
GGTCGGCATGATCGAAGCGTCAATCACGCGCAGGCCCGCAACGCCGCGCAGACGCAGCCGCTCGTCGACCACGGCCAGGGGATCGGAAGGGATGCCCATTTTGGCCGTGCCGACCGGATGGAAGATCGTGGTGCCGATGTCGCCGGCGGCCTTGGCGAGCGACGCATCGTCGTCGCCGACGGCGGGACCGGGCAGGAATTCCTCCGGCTTGAAGGGCTGCAGCGCTGGCTGGCGCATCAGGCGACGGGTGACGCGGATGGCATCGGCAGCGACGAGACGGTCCTCGTAGGTCGCGAGATAGTTGGGCGCGATGACCGGTTTTGCGTTGGGATCGCCAGAGCGGAGCCGGATCGTGCCGCGCGAGGTCGGGCGCAGGTTGCAGGCGCTCACCGTGACGGCCGGGAAGCGATGCAAAGGATCGCCGAACTTGTCGAGCGACAATGGCTGGACATGGAATTGGATGTTCGGCCGCTCGTGGTCGGGCGATGAGCGGGTGAAGATGCCGAGCTGCGAGGGCGCCATGGTGAGCGGCCCGGTCTGGAACACGGCATATTCGGCGCCCATCAGCGCGCGGCCGACCAGCGAATGGTAGGTCTCGTTCAGCGTCTTCACACCGTGGACCTTGAAGATCGCGCGCTGCTGCAGATGGTCCTGCAGGTTGTGGCCGACGCCCGGCGTGTCGCGGACCACGGCGATGCCGTGCTCGGCGAGCCATTCCCTCGGCCCGATGCCGGAGAGCTGCAGGATCTGCGGCGAGCCGATGGCGCCTGCCGACAGGATAACCTCGCCCTTGGCGCGCGCCTCGACGAGCTGGCCGCCCTGACGGAACCGGACGCCGACGGCGCGCCCGCCTTCGACGATCACCTTCTCGACCAGCACGCCGGTCTCCAGGCGCAGGTTGGTCCGACCGAGCACGGGCTTCAGGAAGGCGCGGGCCGAGGACCAGCGAATGCCGCGCTTCTGGTTGACGTGGAAGTAGCCTACGCCGGTGTTGTCGCCCGTGTTGAAGTCGGGCGTCTCGGGGATGCCCATCTCGACCGCGGCCTTGGCGACGGCGTTCAGCACGTCCCATTGCACGCGCGGCTGCTCGACCCGCCATTCGCCGCCGGCGCCATGATGCTCGGTATCGCCGAGGAAATGATTGTCGAGCCGCTTGAAGACGGGCCGCACGTCATCCCAGCCCCAGCCGGGCAGTCCGAGCTGGCGCCAATGATCGTAGTCCTGGGCCTGGCCGCGCATCGAAATCATGGCATTGATGGCCGAGCAACCGCCGATCACCTTGCCGCGCGGATATTTCAGGCTGCGGCCGTTCAGTCCCGGCTCCTTCTCGGTCTCGAACATCCAGTCCGAACGTGGATTGCCGATGGCAAAGAGATAGCCGACCGGAATGTGGAACCAGATCCAGTTGTCGCGGCCGCCCGCCTCGAGGAGCAGGACGCGCGAGCGCGCATCGGCGGAAAGGCGGTTGGCAAGCACGCATCCGGCAGACCCCGCACCGACGACGATGTAGTCGAAATCGCCTTCGAGGCGCGTTGCTGCTTCTTGGCTCATCATGTGTCCTTGGCGACGGGTTCGCCTTCCGGCCCCCATTCTTCATAGCGCGCAATGCCGTCGGCGTCCCAGTCGCACCACGCGGGCCGCTGGCCGAGGAAGATATGCTCGACCGGCCGCGTGCCCGGATCGTCGTCGAGCAGGGCGACACGCAGCAGCATGTTGGTCTCGCCGGGATGCTCGGCGATGAGCTGCGAGCCGCAGACCGAGCAGAAATGGCGGTTCTTGCCGGGCGAGGATTCGTAGATGCTCGTCTTGTCCTCGCCGCGCAGCCAGCGGAAGTTGGCGCGCGGGACTGTGGCATAGACATTGGCCGGAGCGGCGTGCGCCTTGCGGCACGAGCGGCAGGAACACAGGCCGATATGCAGCCCGGACGATGGCGGCGTTGCTTCGTAGGCGATGGCGCCGCAAAGACAGCTTCCTTTCATCGCGTCCTCCATCAGATCTGAGAATAGCCGCTGCCGACTGAGTCGACGCCGCGGCCCACCCCTTTGTCGATCCAGCCGAATTCCTTGAGGATCTGCTGGCTGTAGGCCACGCGGCCATTCACCGCCCCCGCCGGCTCGCTCGCCAGGAGCAGGGCAGCGCGCGCCATCATCGACGGTGGCTCGCCGCGCGGATCGTCGAGGCCGTCGACCAGCTTGTGATAGACGGTGCCCGGCGTCGGCACGACGCGAGACGGCGACACGCAGGCGACGGTAATGCCGCCATGCTGCGCCATCTCCTGCGCCAGGCCCTGGGTGAAGCGCTCGAGGGCAGCCTTGCTCGCGCCGTACATCACGCCGCCATGCACCGTCTGGTCCTTGTAGGGTCCGCGGCCGGGACCGATCGCCGAGCCCGAGCTGATGTTGACGATGGCGCCGCGGCCGGCCGCGACCATGTCGGGCAGGACCGCCTTGGAGAGGATGAACGGCGCGTGGACATTGACGGCGAACGCCTTGATCCAGCGGTTGGTCGGATAGTCTGCCGTCGGAATGTAGTAGTTGAGCGCGGCGTTGTTCACCAACGTGTCGATCCGGCCGTAGGCCGCGCGCGCCGCTTCCACCAGCCTGAGGCACTCCGCTTCCGACGAAATGTCCGCGGCGACAGCCGTCGCCTCGCCACCTGCTGCCTGGATGTCGGCCACCGTCGTGGCGAGCGAGCCTTTGAGCCGGTGATCGCCTTCGTTCAGCGTGCGCGCCACGCACACGACCTTGGCGCCCTCCTGCGCCAACAATTCGGCGATCGCCTGGCCGATGCCGCGGCTCGCGCCGGTGACGATGGCCACCCGTCCCGTCATCTTGTGCATGGCTGCCTCCCTTTGCCTGTCGAAATGGGGCCTGTCGAAATCCCGAACAGGAGCCCTTGCCGGACCGGCCGGCAGGCGCGCACAATTCGGGCAATAAGGGAGCGACGCATGCAGTACAACCGCATTTCTGCCGACTGCCATCTCGACCTGCCCTGGATGCCCCCCGACCTGTTCACGTCGATGGCCTCGCGCGAGTTGAAAGACCGCATGCCGTACGTCGTCGACAGCGACGAGGGCCCCAAATGGACGGCCAGGAACGGCGCCTCGTTCGGCTTCAAGAACGGCGTCGGCCCGGCCGGCAGCAAGTACGTCAAAGGCAAGCATCACCGCGTCGATGTCATGGCGGAGACCGGCCTCTACGAGGACGGCGCCAAGGACATCCGCCGCGTCTCCGACCCGCACCTGCGCATCAAGGACCTCGATCGCGACGGCGTCGACGCCGAGGTGATCTACGGCATCCTGGGCGCCGCCGGCCGGCTGAACGACAAGGATGCGGCCAACGAGATGCTGCGCATCTACAACGACTGGCTGAAGGGCTTCTGCAGCCACTATCCCGACCGCCATATCGGTCTGGCCTGCCTGCCCTACGGCGACATCGACGCGGCGGTGAAGGAGATCCATCGCGTCGCCAAGCTCGGCATCAAAGGCCTCGAGCTCTCGTGCTCGTGGGACATGGAGCCGATGTGGCATCCGATGTGGGAGCCGCTGTGGAAGGCGGTGAACGACGTGCAGCTGCCGCTGCACTTCCACACCTTCCCCAACGTGCCGCCCGACATGATCAGCCGGTATCCCGGCCGGGTCGGCCGCTCGGTGTTCTTCACCGTCGTGTCCGGCTTCCAGATGAACCTGGTGAACATCCTGGCAGCGATCATCGCGGCCAACGTGCTGGAACGCTATCCCAACATCCGCATCGCCTTCGGCGAATCGGGCTGCGGCTGGATCCCCTATGCGCTCGACCGCATGGACTTCGAATGGGAGGACCGCTTCACCGACCTCGGCCTGAAGATGAAGCCTTCCGACTACTGGCGCCGCCAGTGCAAGGCCACCTTCCAGTTCGACCGCATCGGCACCAAGCTGATCGACGACATGGGCGCGGAGAGCCTGATGTGGGGCTCCGACTACCCGCACGGCGACGGCGTGTGGCCGCACTCCGACAAATACATCAAGGAGCAGTTCGCCGAGGTCTCGCCCGAGGTGACCAAGATGATCACCTGCACCAACGCCGGGAAGTTCTACGGGCTGATCAACTGAGCCTGCCGACGACGTCGGCGACCGTTTCACGAGGGCGCAGCTTGCTGCGCCCTCGTTTCGTTCGTGGCCGTGCTGGAGCGCATCTCTCGGAACCCTCATACAATCCTCCGCTTCAGGACGGCCAGCTTCTCCAGGATGCGCGACTCCTGTTGGTAGTTCCGCCTCTCCACCGGATAGGCAAAGGTGAGCGCCAGGGCGTCGCCGTCGTCGGGTGAGGCAAGCCCGCGCCTGCGCATGTCGCGCTTGCGCTCCAGCAAGATCGCGTCGGACTTGTCGTAGCCGTACTCGACGTTGGTGAGGTCGGCGCGCAGGTCGCGGTCGTCAGGCAGGCAACCGACCTTGCACCATTCCTTCATGTAGCCCCACATCTCGGCCCGCTTGTTGGCATAGCGCACCCTGGCCTGGACGCCGTCGGTGCGGTCAGCCGCCCAGCTGAAGTCAACGCCGCGCATGGCCCAGCAGCCGAGCTGGCCCAGGCGATCGATGACGCCCCAGCCAATGCCGGTGCCGTCGACGAACACGGCATCGGGCTCGTGGCTGTTCGTGAGCTCCATGACGCGGCTTGCCACGACCATGAGGTCGGGAATACGGAACTTCACCGGCGGGATCGAGCGGGCATCGAGGCCGCGACGAAAGCGGATCACCGTGTGGTCCTCGCCGTGCCGGGCGATGTCCACGCCCATGACCAGCGCGGCCGTCGGGTCCTTGAACAGCTCGCGCTCGACCGCCTGTTGCACGCGCTCGCTGTCAATGAACTGCATGCTGCCCGAGCGCGGGAACTCGCCCTTCACGCGCACGCGGACAAAATCACTGTCTTCGTCGTAGTCGTGCACCCAGGTCGCGATCTGCGCTTTGTTGGTCATCGACACCGAGCGCGAATCGATCTGCAGCGGCTGCCAACGATGGGCGAAGCGGCCACCGGCGAAGCACTCGCGGAAACGGCCGGTGGTGCGCGTGGGGTTGCCGAAGGCCAGCCAGAACAACTCCGTACCGACGTCGGTCAGGGCACCCTCGATGGTCTCCCACACGCCGTCAGCGATCGACGATGCCTCATCGAACAGAGCGAAGGCGCGCCGCCCTTTGTTGTGCAAGCCGGCGATGGCCTCGGTGTTGTTCTCCGACCAGGTGATGGCATCGACGCGCCACGTACGCTCGTGACCAGGCTGAGCGGAATAAAACAGGGACGTCGCGGTGTAGGTGAACCAGTGCTTGTTGACTGCGAGCCCATGCCACTTGGCGAGTTCGGGCCAGGTCTTGGTACGCAGCTGGCCCTCGGTGTTGGCGGTGACGACGCCGCGCGTGTCGCGCAGCGTCGACAGCGCCCACAGGATGATCCAGGCGACGAGCGCCGACTTGCCGACGCCGTGGCCGGAAGCAACAGCTTGGCGCACAGCTTCGTCGGACGTCTTGTTGCGCCGATGCAGTGCGGCGCCAAGCTTCTGCAGTACCTCGCGCTGCCAAGGCTCGGGACCGCTTTCACTGGCAAGCGCCGTGCCCGGCCGTCCCCACGGGAAGGCGTACATCACGTAACCAAGGGGATCGAGGCGGCAGCGACCGATGGTCTGTGAAAGGCGCGGCGGCGTCGGTGCTTCAATCACCGTCATGATGGAGCACGCTCTCGCCGGCAGCTTCCAGCAAGGCGAGGTCGTCAACCGTGTTTGAGGGCCGGTCGTTGGATGGGTCGCGCCACGTCTGACGACGGCGGTTGCGAAGCCAGAAGATGCAGGCCTGCACGTTCGCCGGATAGTGGATCGTGCTGGTAACGGGCTTCAGCTCGCCAGCCACGACCACCATACGCTCGACGGTGCGATCGTAGCCGGTCGCCCGGCCATAGAGGGCGCGTGCGATGCGCGCGTCGGCAGCGACCCGACCGCTGCGGACAGCATCGCCGAACTCAGCACGCTCGGCGATCCATCGGTCGATGGTCCTTGGCGACACATCGAGAAACTCAGCCAGCTCGTCGTTGGTCGCGCCGAGCAGGCAGTAGTTGTGTGCTTGCTCGCACAGGTCGGGATCGAAATGAGAGGGACGGCCCATTGCAGTCATGAGCCGAATATAACTCAAGTTCATCACTCGATCAAGAAAATAATAACTCCATAACTGAACCGAGGGCTAGCAAGATTGTTGCGACTTTTGGCGCCCCAGAAGGGGCCATTACTGGTAGTCGATCTTCCCGATGCACAAAATATTGTAACTACAGTTGTAATTTTGCACCTGATGGCGCCGGCGATAAAGGGAGCTCACGGACCCTCGGTCTTCGGGCAGGCCGTCATAGATAGGTGTAGGCAAAACCGCCAAATCCGATGAGAGCCAACGCTGAGGGCGACGTACGCGAAGCCGGATGGCGGGTGCCGTTCTGCTCGAACCTCTCGCCAATCCCGACGCCCGCTTTGGCAAGAGCAGGCATGCGGGCTCCGGGTGTCCCTAGGGTCAAAACCCAATAACCAGGTCGTCCACTTCTGCTTTCAGGCCGATTCCAGACATTGGTCGTGGGGATCAGTTCGTCCGAGATGCACCAATAGGAGATGGATTTGTCCCTCACGACCGGTATAGCCACTTCTCAGGGTATACTTTTATGATACATTTATCATACTTGTTGACAAAGTATTAGTAACGCGGCATGGATTCCCTATGAGCACCAAAGGCGGAAGCCATGAGCGAAGAGGCAGACACCATCGTCGTATTCACTGCCCGCAGTCCGGATCGCATCATCCGGGAAGGCGGGTCACAAGCCTGGGTTTTGAATCCCGCGCGCGCCAAGCGGGCGAAGTGGCTTGTGTGTACGCAAAACCGGCATCACCCCGACCATGAATTCTCCGATGCAACAGAGCCGCACGGCACAGCTTTTCTGGTTGGCAAAATATCCGGCATCGTTCCTTCACTAGAGACTCCGGATCGTTGGATGATCGAGATCAGCGAATTCGCGCGGATAAGCATGCCGTCGGTTTGGCATGGACGGAACCCCGTGCGGTACACGCACCTACTGGAGGTAGTGTTCGCAGATATCAGAAGTCTCAAGTTTGAACCGATGCCTCAACGCGACGCAGCGAAGCCGGTTGAGCAACGCGCTGAGCCTGCTTCATCGCCCCACGCGCTAACGATCGCTGAAGCCAAGAAGGCACTTGCCTTAACTTTTGGCGTCAAGCCCGAAGCGGTTGAAATAACGATCCGCGGCTGAGCTCGTGAGGGATGCTTCAGCACAAGAATGACCGCCATCGAGACAGAAGTCTGCCCCGTCGCCAACCGATCGCGGTCTTACAGTACCGCAATCGATCCTAGCCCGCGGCGACGAGGTGATCGAGTGCGCCGAGCCGCCACTTCCGCTTTGGGTCAAACTCTGACGAAGGGTTCCGCGTGACCAGGTGTCTGGAATCCGCCCGAAAGCAGACTCGGCGTGGCAGACTTTATGAGTTTTGACCCTAGTTCCTGACAGCTGGTTCAGGCAGGCTGGGCTGCCGGTCGCAATTCGATGCGATCGACCTGCCTGCCATGACCTGTCTGACGAACGGCAACGAGTTCGGGGAGTGATCCGTTGACGGCGCCGCTGTGGCTGAGGCCCGGATAGAGATGCGCCTGGATCGGTGCGCCGGCCGCGCAGCTGTCCTTGACCAGTTGCAGCTGCATAGCTGGCGGTACGTCGCGATCCCTCTCGCCGATGCCGATGAAGGTCGGCTGGCGCAGCGCCAGTGTCGGATAGGTCATGTACTGATAGGTTTGGGACAAGAACGGTGAGGGGTCCTTCTTGAAGACGCTACTGCGGGTGAGCGCCGCGATGCGGGTCGCCTCGAACAGCTCCACGATGCAGTCGTGTTTCGCCATCTCGTAAACGGCACGTGCCTGATCGGTGAGATATTCCACCGGGTCAAGTTCCGGCACCACCTGTTGCGCCAAATGCATGAGCAGCATCGTGTAGGCTATCGTCGGATCGACCATGTCGCCCGGGCGGACGGTCAACTTGGCGAGGCCTGCGGTCGAAAAGAACGGCACGCCGGTGGCGACCGTTCCGCGAAGGTTGATATCGGGCGCGTAATCCGGCGCGTAGCCCGCTGCAGCGAACGCGGCGCCGCCGCCTTGGGACTGACCGATCACCACGACAGAATTTGCCAAACCCGGCAATCCATTCAGCGCTGCGCGCACGCTGTCGAGGATGCTGTAGGCTTGGGGGCGTGCTGCGAGATAGGGGTGACCACCCGGCGTTCCCAGTCCCTGGTAGTCGGAAGCGACAATCGCATAGCCCTGCTCGAGCCAGGCGTTGAGATAGGCGATGTCGCGTTGCGAGCGTCCTCGCCACGACGGTGCGCATACATCGGCAACCCCCACCGTGCCGTGTGCCCAGGCGACGATCGGCCAGCCGGCAGCCGGTGCGGTGCCTTTGGGCAGGAACACCGCGCCGGAGACTGATACCGGCGCCTGGCCGCCGATCCCATCGGTCGAAGAATGGAGTATTCGCAGGCCGCTGGAGGCGTTTTCGAGCATCAACCCCTCCCGCAACGGCTCATGTCGCAGCAGCGTACCAGGCTGCCGAGGAACATCGCCGGTCCAGGAGTAAAAGGCACTGACGCCACCATCGCCCTGGGACGAATCGCCGGGAGGCGCCGCTGAGGCCATAAGTGCCAAACCAGACAGGCTGGTGGCGACTACCATTGCTATGGCGCGTTGAAGGGTTCGAGACTGTTGCATCGACATCGCTCCCTCAGAACTGAATTGCCGACAGCAGTCGTTCGTACTCGTACTCAATTTCACTGATCCTCTCTCCAAGAGGATCGTTTAACGGCCAAGTATCAACTACCAATCTCGCCATTCCAGGCTTGGCGACTGGACGACCGTTACCTAGGCCGGACTTCGCCTAGAGAGGCTTAAATCCTTAGGGTCCGGACTCATAACCAGTAACTGACGGTTGCTGCGATGCAGACCGCTGCGAGGAAGTTTGTAGCCAGTCGATCGTATCGGGTGGCGATGCGGCGGAAGTCCTTGAGCCTGCAGAACATGCGCTCAATGGCGTTGCGGTCCCGGTAGAGGTGCGGCGAGAAGCAGTTCTTCCATTTCCGGCTTGCCTTCGGCGGGATGTTGGCGAAAGCGCCGCGCTCTTTGACCTGATCTTCGGCGTCACGTTCGTCGTTTTCATGTCAATCATCATCCGCTAAAACGTCACACAATGTACTTCATTCTCGCAATCATGCTCTACGTGGTCGGGCTTTTCGCGGCGTCGGCCATCGATCCGATGTACGGACTATTCGCTGTGGGCATGATCTACTACACGTGGCCGATTTCGATCTTCTGTATCGTAGTGATTTGGTTGATCCTGCGCGCGCTGTTCAAGGGGCGCTTAAGACCTCCCCGGTCCTAGTAAGTTCGATCGCATACGGCGCAAAGCCCAGTTGGTCATACAGTGCTTCGGCGGCGCTATTGCCCGCCACTACTCCGACCATGATACGACCAACGCCACGGACCATAGCGAGTCGCTCTGCCTCAATCATCAAGGCCGTCGCAATTACGGTCCGGTTTTCCTCTCGCACAAAGAGCTCTGAGACATACGCATAGGCACGAAGCTCTTGGCGAACGAACACAGCGTCTTCCCTAAACAGGAGGAAGAGATGGCCAGCTACGCGCCCATCGACTTCCGCGACTATTGCATTCCCTCTCGTCTGCTGGACGCGTCGCCACGCAAACGCCAAACATTCCTCTGCGCCCTGTCGGTCAGTGCGGCGATTCTTTCGGCCCTAAAGTGTACGACTTTCGCACAGGGACACGGTGGATGTGCCAAACGGCGCACGGATGATGAAGGTGACAACCTCGCCGACGTGGAACCTCGGCGTATAAAGCCCAGCATCCGCAGCAAGCAGGCGCACGCTGTCTGGCGCCTGGCCGGTATGCCGGCCCGTGACTTGCAGGCGTGCCCATGTCCTGCGGTCGGCATTGACCCCGGTTTCGACGACGCGGCCCGTTACGATGGCGCCGCCTTGGGCAATGACCTCATCGTCCCTTGGCGGCGGACACCGCGCTGCGGCGCTTCCCGACCAGGCGAGCGCCAGAAGCAACAGGATTGTCAGTCGGAACATCGCGATCTCCCGTGCTTGTCGTCACTTTTGACGGCCAGACGTTCTCGTTCGCGTTCGACATCGCTGATCCAGTGCAGTTCAGCGCACTTCTGAGAGAGATCCTCGACTGGCATATGACGTTGTCTTCAACGAGATCCCTTAGACGCGCAATGCCTGCGATGAGCCAATCTCTGACGAAAGGCTAAACGTTTGCGATGTCCGGAATCCGGACGGAAGCAGACGCGGCGGGACAACTCTCTCTATTTATGGGTTTTTTGACCCTAGCTGTCAGCTTGCAGGGCCAGTCTGCGCAGGAATTCGTTGAGATCTTCCGGCGCTTCCTGCCACGGCCAGGGATTGCGTGGTCCGGGCTGCAGAGGCGTCACGCTGTGATAAGGCTCGTTGCCGAGAAACCGAACATCGTGGCTCCAATCCAACGTGTAGCTCATTTCCTCCGGAGGCTTGTTTTCACGCGTGTAGGTTTGACCGTTCGTGTCGTAAATCGGCGTAGCGTCGCCACTGACGTAGGCGCGTCGTCCGTCCTTGAGCGCCACCACGAAGCCGCCGGTCCAGGCGAAATCAGGCTCGACGTCTGCGGTCCACATCGCCTCGACCCGAGCGACGTCACTCCCGTCGAAGCCATCGCGTTGCCGATCAAGGCGAACAAGAAGTTCGGCGAACTCGCCAATGCCGATGGGCACTCCCCAAGCTTCCGGCTCGGCACACTCATGCTCTTGAGAACGTCGGAAACCACCGCAGCTTGCATCGCATCCTCCACTAAGAGAACAGACAGAGAACATAGCTCACGCCGAAGTAGAGGGCAACACGGAATTATGTACGTAGAATCAATGATTTAAGGTGCTATTGCCGGCCGTCCGCAAAAGTGCCAAATGGCGAGCATGTGTGGACGGTACACCTACAAGCTGACTTGGAAGCAAATCGTTGAGCTCTACCGGCTTACCCTGCCAGACGAGCAGCCCGAGGGATTGCTTGAGAGCTTCAACGTCGCGCCGACGCACGTCATGCCGATCATCCTGCCCCACGGAAACGGCCGCGAATTGAAGCGCGCGGGTTGGGGCTTGATCCCCTTTTGGCTGAAGCCGGACCAGCTCGGCAAACAGCCCTACAGCACGATCAACGCGCGATCCGATCGCATCCAGACCGCGCCGACCTATCGCGAGCCTTTCAAGAAGCGGCGCTGCCTTGTACCCGCGACCGGTTGGTATGAATGGCAGAAGATCGACGTAAAGACGAAGAAGCCCTTCCACTTCCAGCCTTCCGCCAAGCCGTTCGCCTTCGCTGGCGTCTATGACGTCTGGAATGCCGATGGCAAATCGGCGATCACCAGCTTCTCCATCGTGACGACGTCGGCCGCGCCAAGCACCGTGACGTATCACGACCGCATGCCGTTGGTCCTCGAAGAGAATCAGTTCGACGACTGGATGCGATCACCGCCCGAGCTTGCGGCCGACATGATGAAGCCCTACGGCGGGGCGCTCGACGTATGGGAGGTTGGCGCTGATGTCGGCAACGTTCGCAACAACCGCCCGGACCTGATGGATCGCAAGAGCCTCTTTTAGATCCAGGCGAATTGGTGTCCTAATTTGAGACAAGAAGGAAAACACTCACGATGAGCACCCAATGGGCTGCGCAATTTCTTGTCGCTGCCGAGCTTGAGCGACACGGCTATGTCGTGACCTTCACGATGGGACATGCGACGCCGGTTGCCGACCTAATGGTCGGACATCCAGGCGGAAAAACGCCGTTCTGGGTTGACGTGAAGGGACTGGCCTCCCGAAACTCTTGGTGGGGCAATGCGAAGCTGGCCCGCGAGCGCCTGTTCTACGTGGGCGTTCTCGTTGCGAAGTCGAGAGACTTGGACGAATTCTTCGTGATGACCCAGGCGAACTGGAATGGGCTAGTGCGCGACTATCAGGATCGCCACCCTAGGCAGAAGAAGGTCGGCGGCTTTGCCTGGAGGGATGCGGAGCGATTTAAGAACCGGTGGGACAAGCTACCAGACTGGTCTCTGTCAAATTAGGACACTACCGGCGAACAAGGCGCCGTGACACGACACACAGAAGGCAGCTTAACGGCGAGGGTCAACCTTCCGGCCCGGTAGCTCTCCGGACCAGTCGAGCTTATCCAAGCGCTCGCCGACGCGCTGCGCCAGCCGGCGAGTGCCCAGCGAGGGCAGTCCGATCGCGCCGCACTGCTGGCAGCGATAGCGACGGCCAGCGATTGGCCGATTTCTGAGCTTGGGTGACGTGTCGGCGATGACGGCCTGGTGGCCGCAGCGCTGGCAGGTCACGGCCATCTCGAGACCGGCGCGCTCAAGGTCGCCGAAGGTCCGGGGCTTGGCTGAGGCCATGTCTTTCATTTGGCGTCGCGGCCTCGCGGAGCAAGGGCCATTCGCTACTCCTCGCTGTGCGGATAGGCCGACGGCGGCGGATAGTCGTCTGCGCTCTCCGTCAGCGCGACGGTGGGCTCACGCCAGCCGAAGAACCAATGAAAGTGCTCGCGCATCGCCCAGGAAACAAGGACCTGCGCCACGTCGTAGTGGTCATGCTCCGGTGGGAGGAGATAGAGCCTCAGTACCTGCTGCGCGGCGGTGTGACATTGAAGCAAGGAACCGCCCTCGCGCGAGCGGCGCCGGTAAGCTTGCACCACGCGACGCAGCGCTGCGGTTCGGATGCCCCACTTCACCGCCTCTTGTTCGAAGGCAGCGCGCTCTGCCTGGCTCGGGCCGTAAGAGGGCTTCGGTCGATCGTAGAACCGATTGCGCCGCACCCATTCTTCCAGCGCCTTGGCCTGATGTGCCTCGGCAAAGTGAATGACATGCACGTCGCGATCGTGCTGCCATCCCCGACTGTGATGGAACTCCCGCCCGTTGGTAATGCGGAGACACTGTTCGTAGAGAGTGTCCGTGTCCGCCGGCAGAAACGGGGCTGATCTCTCGATAACGGCAACATGCGGCAGTCGCCGGCGTTTCTCGCCGGCGTGTCCACACCCTTGCGCTTGGCCAACTCCAGCTCCCTTTCACGGGCGAACCGGATCCCCTTGTCCCACGTGACTCTTATCGTCGATCAGCGCCGACGCCGAATCGAAAGTGGAGACTGCATTGACAGCAAATGGTGCGGCATGCGGGCGCGCTGCGGTGCAGTCAAACGAAGACGCGCGTCGTCCTCATGACGTCATTGCTGACCAGTGGCGTTGGGCGTGCAAAAGCGGTTCGCGGACTTCCGCTGCAATGGTTTCCGCCACATAATGCTTGCATGGTAACACCCCGCCAGCCCAGCGCTGAAGAAGAGCTAAAGCACCTGCGCTGGGCGATAAGCGTCCGAGCCAAAATCCAGGAAACACTGCTGGCTCTCTATGAGCTGGTCCTCCAAGGTCCCGCTAGGGGCCACCCCTCGTGGTGGGAAGAACTTCTCAAAAGCTACTTCCTCGGGACCGGGTTTGCTCTGTGGCGCGCCGCCTTCCTGGCCGACAAGGCAAGAGACGTCGAATCAACTGTCACTGCTCAGGAAGCGTTCCTGAAACAGCTACTGTCCACTAACGCGATTACGTTCGGCGACGATCGCACCAACCGCTCATGGACTGTCACCTTTTATCTGGAGGACGCTAAGCTCCAAAATCGGGGCAGCGTATCAATTCTTCGTCCATCATCTAACCGAAGACCAACAACAGGCGATGGGCCTGCCAGAAGTCATTCGCTATGTACGCCTCACGGGCCACCAGCCCGTTGACATACGCTACGAGTGGGAGGCAGCGCATGCTGCCCTACGGATTTTGCTGAACAATCCCTACACCGACCTAAAGCTTGAAGTCGAGAAGCCGGTGCACGAAAGAGCAACAACGTAGGCAGCACACGACGTTTTAGCCAATGCTCTTCGGGTCGTCAGGGCGCCACACTCAGACCTAAGCAATATCGGGGGTATCGCTCTTTAGGCGCATACCTCTGTGACGCTGGCCTTCATGGTGAATAGCAAACGACGCGCTCTTGCAACCCGTCGTCGTTGCTGTCACGTGTCGGGTATGTCCGGCCCCGGCCATCACACAACGCAGCGCTACCATCTAGCTCAGTTCGCCGGTGATTCCCCCAAGGGGCATGTCTGGGTATATGACAAGATCGCAGGCACGACCCGGTCGGACGTTTCGGAGAACATCAGCGTCGAGAACCACTTTTATTCAATCGAGAACGAAGACGGGTCCTGGGACACACGTCTCGACGATTGGATTACCGGGGTCGAAGGCAAATCGAAACCAGTGTACGACGCCTTGCTCAAGGAGCAGGTTCCACCCTACTCCCAGGACAAATATGACTTCGCCCTCTATCTGGCCGTCAGTTACGCCCGAACACGAACGCAAAGGCGGATCGCAACAGAAACGTACGGCAATTTCATGCAAACCATGATGTACGCAATGGCGTCTAATGATCAATGGTTTGCGCGTGAAGTGAAGGCGTACGAAGAGAAACATGGCAAGTCTGTCACCGATGAAGAGAAGCAGCGACTCCGTGAGGTCACGCTCAATCCCGCGGGAAACATTCAGGTGTCTGTATCAAAGAACGTGGCGTTCGAGGTGTGGGGCTTCATAGACAAGCTTGCGCCGATCTTTCTCAATATGAATTGGACCATCATGACGCCACGGCACGGCTACTTCATTACGGCAGACAACCCACTTGCGCACCGGTCATTTGGCAAGCGTGTGCCGGGTCGAGGAGACGGCGGTTTCTTGAACAAGAACGTTGAGGTGTCCTTCCCCCTTTCACCCAAGAGCATGCTGTTGCTCGAACATAAGACTAGGCGGAGTCCCGTCTACTCCGTATCTCGCACTGTCGTTGATGGCCTCAATGACGTGCGGGCTGCAAACTGCGAGCGGGAGCTGTATTCCCATGTCAACGATAGCCGTATCACTAGGTTGGCAGGTCGGTTCAAGAACACTCGGCCCAGAATGACGCTAACCGGGCTCGGGCCGCAGGAGTTCGCGAAGGTTCTTACTCCCCGACGCTTCAACAAGGGCTAGCGGCCGCAATGTCGAAGTTCTGACCTTCTTCCTAAGCGTGCCAGCCCACAGAGGAGAGAAGGAGCCGGTGCTAATCCCGGCTCTTTCCCCATTCGTCTGCGAGAACCCTTGTGCGAAGACAGCAGCGACCACTCATTGCTTTGGCGGGCCGGCGTCCACGCAGAGCTTGGTGGCGCAATAGGTCACGCCTCCGGTGTACTTGTTGACGACGTAGATGCCGCCCCCCGCATGTGGGACGACCGTGAAGAACCCGGAAAAGATAACCGTTGCGATGACTACCGCCACGCCGGCAAAGATGATGGCCCGTGTTTGGTCGGCCAGATTTCCCCACCACTGCGCGACTCGATTTCTGGGACGCCCTGACGCTGACGTTGCCGTCGCTTTCGGTAGCGACGACAGTGGAGGCTCAGTCGGTATCCTCGGCGACATCTTCGTCAATCCCCCACTGTGACAGGCGCAAATGCACCACAGTGTAGGGTGTTTGTCATTCGACCGCGACGGCGCGCTCAAGGTCGCCGAAGGTCCGAGGCTTGGCTGAGGCTATGTCTTTTCATGTGGCGTCGCGGCATCGCGGAGCAAAGGGCCATTCGCTGCTCCGCGCTGTGCGGACAGGCCGCCGGTTGCGGATAGTCGTCTGCGGTGCGGATGATCCACCTACAATGTCGCCAGCCTCACCCGTCTCAATCGCCCGATAAATAGCTGCCTCTACGTCCTCTGGGTCAAAGTAAGCTGATGGGCAATCAGCCGGCGCGGCAGCATGTTGCAGACAATCCACAACACGGCGTTTGTATCCTGCCGGCATGTTCATGCCAGCTTTCTACGAGTGGCCTACTGAGTCGGGTATCGTCGCCCGTCTACTCGGTGGTTACGGCGAATTGGAATTTGAGTTGGCCCTGTGCATGGGTCACTCGATTAGCGACAAGCGGAAAGGCCTGCGCGATTTCTTCGCCGCGCGCGGTGAGAAAGCCCGCATCAAGTTGGCAAGCTCGGAAGCCGGCGAGTGGATGCGCCTGACCGGCATAGGCAACCAGTTTGCCCAAGCGCTAGATGGCATCCGCGCGTGTAAAGACATTAGGAATAGCCTTTCGCACTGCCATTGGGCATCACTCAAACACGACCAGCCGTCCGATGGCCTGTTCTACGTTAACGTTGAAGAGTCAGCAGCGGCGTCAACCGGCCCAATTGTCTATCAATGGCGGCACGCCAGCTTGCCGTGGCTGCAAGACTGCGAAGCCTATTACAGATACACCAGCGATTGCCTCTGGCATGTGCAAGGGCGCATGGCGGCCCAACGTGGGCAGCCAGCGCCGCTGGCGTTCATCATGCCGCAACGGCGTAAGCCACCGGCCAAGTTCGTGCCGGCACATGCTGACTCCGTGACCCTGCTTCCAAAGGACTTTTGAAACCGATGTCCTAGCCAAACGCCACATTGCGTCAGATTTCCGGGGACAACTTTCCCCAACTTTCACCGAAAATCCGGTTAATCATAAAAATCTTGTAGAGTTGTCCCCGGTTTCCGTATCAATAGATAGCTCGCCGGTCCCTCGACCGAATGGAGCTACGATTGCACGTTCACATTGCCCTATCGCTTGAAGCGCTCGTCTTGATAGCCATTCTGGCAGGCGTGTTCGGCTATGGATGATGGCACAACAGCTTTAGGTGACGGCCGCCCAGTCCATGCGTATACGGGTTTACCAATGGTTGCAGGGGCAAATTTGGCATGATTGTTGGCGATGATGCGCCGCTTTTGATTGTGGGTCTTGCGGCAGTCTGTTTGCTGTTGCTTGGGATGGCGCTCTACATGTCGATACCTGGAAGTTTTCGATTGGAACGACGTCACTTTGTCTACGTCGCTATCGCCGCCGCCGCTGCGCTCGTCTACGCCGCTGCACTTACAGCAATCTATCATTCCAAAGATGGCCAAGGCTTTTGGATACACCTCGGCTTGTACTTGGGACCGGTCCTCGTGGCGGCAGGGTGGATCGTCACTAATGAAGTGAACGTCCTGAATTCACGGAAGCAACACACCATCAACTTGATATTGCAGTACTTCACCAACGCAAAGCGCATTGACGATAAGGACGAGATCAATCGCAAGGTGCCATGGCCGGCAAAGCTTGACGCAACGAAGTTCAACTTCGACGATACGACGGATGCGCTCCTGCGGACAGTTGCGCGCGAATTGAACTATTTCGATTTCCTTGCCTCCGCGATCTTGCGGGGCGAGATCGAAGAGAGGCTTCTGCGCCGCGTGTTCCAAAACGTTGTTAGACACTATTACATGCAATTCGAGTCCTACATTCTTCATTGGCAAAAGGACAACCCGGAGACTTGGGCGGATCTTGCGGTGTTGTATGACAAGTGGAAACTTCCTGGCGATCCCGTCCGTGGGAGTCTTGGCATTCCCGCCGGTCCATCCATTCACGATAGTCCGCCGGCCCGGTGAAACGGCATGGACCCGGATACCGCGCTCGCAGTTTTGAAGATCACGAGCGTACTAATCACAGCCACGCTTGGCGTCGCCGGTCTATTGGCGAACTATCGCGATAGATATGGAAAGCTAACCCGCGCGGGCGTCGCCGTTCTTTCCGGCATGCTCATTTCAAATCGTACAACGCGAAATCGGCGAGTGCGCAACAGGCCGCCAGGACCGAAGCGCTGTTGCGTGAACTTAAGAGGTCGGTACTTCCGATAACGCAACTGCAAATGTCGTATTGGCTGGAAGTGCGTACGCGTCCGAGGAGGCCGCGGAAGGACAGTTGATGACGTGGATCGGATCTGACCGGACGTTCAGGCGGCAGCTGGTTGTCGCTGCTGCGCAGTTTCCAGTTCCAGGGCAGCAGCTCGGCGATGCGCTTGGCCGGGTGGTCGTGCAGGCGTGCCAGCACGTCGGCGAGCCAGGCCTGCGGATCGACGTCGTTGAGCTTGGCGGTCTCGATCAGCGTGTAGATGGCGGCGGCGCGCCGGCCACCGGCGTCGGAGCCGGCGAAGGTCCAGTTGTTGCGGCCGACGGCGATGCAGCGCAGCGCCCGCTCGGCGGCGTTGTTGGTCATGCACAGGCGGCCGTCATCGAGGAAGCGGACCAGGGCGTCCCAGGCGTTGAGGCTGTAGGCGATCGCCTTGGCGACCTGATTGTTCGGCGAGAGCCTGGCGTGCTGCTCGCGCAGCCAGGCGCCCAGCGCATCGACGCGAGGGCGGCTGCGCTCGTGGCGGACTTGGCGTCGTTCGTCGGGCGTCAGTCGGTTGATGTCGCGCTCGATGGCGAAACAACGCATCGATGCGGGCCACCGCCTCGATGGCGATCGGCGCCTTGTTGAGCCGGGCCAGGTCGAAGAACTTGCGCCGCGCATGGGCCCAGCATCCGGCCTCGACGATCAGCCCGGGCCGGCGGCCGGCGGCGTACAGCCGGTCGTAGCCGGCATAAGCGTCGGCCTGCATCAGCCCGGCCCATGACGCCAGATGCGTCTCGGCATGCTCGCCACGCCGATCGGGCGAGTAGAAGTAGACGGCTGCCGGCGGGCCGGCGCCGGAGAACGGCCGGTCGTCGCGCACGTAGGTCCATAGTCGTCCGGTGCGCGTGCGGCCGACGTCGAGCACCGGCACGGTGGTGTCGTCGGCATGCAGTCGCTCGGCGGCGAACACATGGGAGCGCACCGCCTCGACCAGGGGCATCAGCGTTGCCGCCGAGGCGCCGACCCAGTCGGCCAGGGTCGACACGTCGAGCTCGATGCCCTCGCGGGCATAGGTCGCACTCTGGCGCGTCAGCGGCAGGTGCAGGCCGTACTTGGCGAACAGCACGTGCGCCAGCAGCCCCGGCCCGGCGCGTCCCCGGGCGATCGGATGCGAGGGCGCCGGCGGCTGGGTGATCTTCTCGCAGCTCCGGCACGAGTGCTTCTCGCGCACGTGCTGGATCACCTTCCATTGCCGCGGCACCAGCTCCAGCGTCTCAGTGACGTCCTCGCCCAGCTTGTGCAGCGCACCGCCGCACGGGCAGGCCGACGGCATCGGATAGACCACGCGCTCGCGCGGCAGGTGCTCGGGTAGCGGCCGGCGGGCCGGCTTGCGTCGCGTGAAGGCCTGCACGGTCTGGGTCGGCGGCTCGTCGATCGGCGCAGCCGCCTCGCTTTGGGCCTGATCTTCCTCGAGCTCGAACAGTTGCAGCTCGAGCTGGTCGAGCAGCGCGCGGCGCTCCGACGATTGGCCGAAGCGCACCCGCGCGCCGGCAAGCTCGATCTCGATCGATCCCGACGCCTGCGAACCACTCCGCGCCGTCGGCGCCACGAAAACCGGCAGCAACTTCAATTCCTGTCCGCCTTCCAACGCTCGCTTGGCTTGTCGCCGCCAATGATGAAGCAGGTTCGGATGCACATCGTGACGCCGAGCAACCGCCGTCACCACTGCTCCCGGCCTCAGGCTCTCCTCGACGATGCTCGCCTTCTCCGATGACGCCCAGCGCCGCCGCCGCTCGGGACATGAAAGAACCGTAACCGTCGCCATGTGTGCCCGCTAACTCGCTAATTAACCGGCATACTGTCCTCACGCGCGGGCACTAACCAAAAGGCGGCCTACGCCGGACGCGTACTATCCGACAGTCGACCAGACCATGCGCGGGACAAGTGCTGCGGGTACCTACGAGCCCGAGACCGTGGCAATTCCAGGTCCGTCATCGCTCGAAGCGCCGGCGATCAAACAATGGGCATCACCCGCTACGCCGGAGAGGCCGACAGAGCTCAATACCTGGCCCAACTCCCCACGCCCGATGGTGCAGGAACCGAGATGGAGTTCCGGACGGTCAGGAACTCTTGCGGAAAGCCCGCCGTCATTGGGCTCCTTGGCCAAGTGAAGCGATTAGTCCTTCAGTGGATCGGTGTCCAAGCCGCTGGCACAAATAAGAAAACCGACATTCCCGCCGCTGACGCAGCAGGAATGTCGGTCTCGATGGTTGCGGGGGCAGGATTTGAACCTACGACCTTCAGGTTATGAGCCTGACGAGCTACCGGGCTGCTCCACCCCGCGGCAAATCCATGCGCAAGATTTGATATCTAGGCGAAGGTTGCTTCGCCCTCATCGGAAGAGGTTCCGCGCGTTTGGAAGACCTGGCAGCGACCTACTCTCCCGTGCCTTGAGACACAGTACCATCGGCGCTGAAAGTTTTCACGGCCGAGTTCGGAATGGGATCGGGTGTTCACCCTTCGCTACTGCCACCAGGTCGTCGAAACGCGCGGAGGTCTTAAAGTCCCGGGCACGGATGCCTTGGGTAACTGGGCCGTGCGCGGATGTCGACCGCTGCACGGAACGAATGAAATCAAGCCGATCGAGTTATTAGTACCGCTAAGCTGAATGCATCACTGCACTTGCACATGCGGCCTATCAACGTGGTGGTCTACCACGACTCTCAGCGAGACCTAGTTTTGAGGCGGGTTTCACGCTTAGATGCTTTCAGCGTTTATCCCTTCACTACATAGCTACCCGGCGCTGCGACTGGCGTCACAACCGGTACACCAGAGGTAAGTCCATCCCGGTCCTCTCGTACTAAGGACGGCTCCTCTCAAGTCTCGAACACCCACAGCAGATAGGGACCAAACTGTCTCACGACGTTTTGAACCCAACTCACGTACCACTTTAATCGGCGAACAGCCGAACCCTTGGGACCTGCTCCAGCCCCAGGATGTGATGAGTCGACATCGAGGTGCCAAACACCACCGTCGCTGTGGACGCTTGGGTGGTATCAGCCTGTTATCCCCGGCGTACCTTTTATTCGTTGAGCGATGGCCCACTCACGCGGAACCACCGGATCACTATGGCCGACTTTCGTCCCTGCTCGACTTGTCAGTCTCGCAGTCAGGCGGGCTTGTGCCATTGCACTCAGCGGCTGATTTCCGACCAGCCTGAGCCCACCATCGCGCGCCTCCGTTACTCTTTGGGAGGCGACCGCCCCAGTCAAACTACCCACCATGCAGGGTCCCGGATCGGGATAACCGACCGCGGTTAGACATCAAAGATCAAAAGGGCGGTATTTCAAGGTTGCCTCCACCCGAGCTAGCGCCCGAGCTTCAAAGGCTCCCGCCTATCCTACACATCCAATCTCTAATGCCACTGCAAAGTTGTAGTAAAGGTGCACGGGGTCTTTCCGTCTAACTGCGGGTACCCCGCATCTTCACGGGGAATTCAATTTCGCCGAGCCTGTGTTGGAGACAGCGGGGAAGTCGTTACGCCATTCGTGCAGGTCGGAACTTACCCGACAAGGAATTTCGCTACCTTAGGACCGTTATAGTTACGGCCGCCGTTTACCGGGGCTTCAATTCAAGGCGTGAACCTCTCCTCTTAACCTTCCGGCACCGGGCAGGCGTCAGACCCTATACTTCGCCTCACGGCTTAGCAGAGCCCTGTGTTTTTGTTAAACAGTCGCCACCCCCTAGTCTGTGCCCCTCCATCGAGACCGATGGAGGCCCCCTTATCCCGAAGTTACGGGGGTAAATTGCCTAGTTCCTTCAACACAGTTCCCTCAAGCGCCTTGGTATACTCTACCAGTCCACCTGTGTCGGTTTAGGGTACGGTCTATACGCTGGAGTTATTTCCTGGAACCCTTGGGCCGCCCTAGCATTCGCCAACGAGCTAGAGCCACTTTTCGGATCCGTCACTTCCAGCAGGCCCACGAATATTGACGTGGTTCCCATCGGTTACGGCTGTCGCCCTCACCTTAGGGGCCGGCTAACCCTGCGCGGATTGACCTTGCGCAGGAACCCTTGGACTTACGGCGGAAGCGTCTCTCACGCTTCTTATCGCTACTCATGTCAGCATTCTCACTTCCGATACCTCCAGGAGCCCTCACGGGTCTCCCTTCGCAGGCTTACGGAACGCTCCGCTACCACTCTTTCGAGTCCGCAGCTTCGGTGCATGGCTTGAGCCCCGGTACATCTTCGGCGCAGGCTGGCTTATTTAGACCAGTGAGCTATTACGCTTTCTTTAAAGGATGGCTGCTTCTAAGCCAACCTCCTGGTTGTTTTGGCCTTCCCACATCCTTTCCCACTTAGCCATGACTTAGGGACCTTAGCTGGCGGTCTGGGCTGTTTCCCTCTCGACGACGGACCTTAGCACCCGCCGTCTGTCTGCCGTGCTGTACTCGCCGGTATTCGGAGTTTGGTTAGGTTTGGTAAGACTTTGGATCCCCCTAGCCCATCCAGTGCTCTACCCCCGACGGTAATCACACGACGCACTACCTAAATAGTTTTCGCGGAGAACCAGCTATTTCCGAGTTTGGTTGGCCTTTCACCCCTAATCACAGGTCATCCGATACCTTTGCAACGGTAACCGGTTCGGTCCTCCAGTGCGTGTTACCGCACTTTCAACCTGCCCATGACTAGATCACCCGGTTTCGGGTCTACTCCGTGCAACTGGTCGCCCTATTCAGACTCGCTTTCGCTGCGCCTACACCTATCGGCTTAAGCTTGCTGCACAGAGTAAGTCGCTGACCCATTATACAAAAGGTACGCCGTTAGCCTTGCGGCCTCCGACTGTTTGTAGGCGTTCGGTTTCAGGTCTGTTTCACTCCCCTTGTCGGGGTGCTTTTCACCTTTCCCTCACGGTACTTGTTCACTATCGGTCACTGAGGAGTACTTAGGCTTGGAGGGTGATCCCCCCGTGTTCAGACAGGATTGCACGTGTCCCGCCCTACTCGAGGATGCGACTGCTTTCTACCCGTACGGGGCTATCACCCG
This sequence comes from uncultured Alphaproteobacteria bacterium, assembly GCA_963809025.1. GTDB lineage: Bacteria > Pseudomonadota > Alphaproteobacteria > Reyranellales > Reyranellaceae > Reyranella. Next base: position 134,844 of record CAWEIE010000002.1, read on the forward strand.
CTATGGCCACCCTTTCCAGAGTGTTCCGGTTCTTACAATCGCATCACTGGCCTGGTCCGCGTTCGCTCGCCACTACTAGCGGAGTCTCTGTTGATGTCCTTTCCTCCAGGTACTGAGATGTTTCAGTTCCCCGGGTTCGCCTCGTCGACCTATGGATTCAGTCGACGATCATCCTGATGGATGGGGTTTCCCCATTCGGAAATCTTCGGATCAAAGTGTGTTGGCAACTCCCCGAAGCTTATCGCAGCCTACCACGTCCTTCATCGCCTCTCAGTGCCAAGGCATCCGCCAAACGCCCTTATTGTGCTTGATCTCACGTTTTGTCAGCGAAGTGACGATCTTGCGATCGCCACATCGGCTCGTTCCGTGCAGGGGACGACCCCCGGCACGACGGCCTTCATTACCCTTTCCTTCCACTCTGCCTAGGCGACAGAGCGAGGAAATCTAGACTTTAAGACCTCTTCCGATGAACGATGTCAAAGAACGATCGACGCCACGTAAGCGGCGCGAAGCTCTATGCGCATGGCACCCCTACGTCGATGGGCCATGCGTCGATGATGGTGGAGGCAGACGGGATCGAACCGACGACCTCCTGCTTGCAAAGCAGGCGCTCTCCCAACTGAGCTATGCCCCCTCCTCCCGCCTTCGCCAGGGCTACGGCGGGCAAGCCGCTAAAGCGCTCTGGGATGGCTTGCCATCCGAAGCGCCCGAAGGGCGCGAAGGATGGTGGGCCAGGGAGGATTTGAACCTCCGACCTCACGCTTATCAAGCGCGCGCTCTAACCAGCTGAGCTACTAGCCCAAAGTCGGGCCGGCAGAGCAACGGATGCTCCGGACATTCCGGACAGCTCCGCCTTGCCAGGTACCATCATAGGAAAGGGATGCGACAGCGGCAGCGACCACGGCTTGAGAACCGCAGCTCTGTAGAGTGTTTAAGTAAGACCGGAATTGCTTCCAATCTTCCTTAGAAAGGAGGTGATCCAGCCGCAGGTTCCCCTACGGCTACCTTGTTACGACTTCGCCCCAGTCATTGATCCTACCGTGGCTGGCTGCCTCCTTGCGGTTAGCGCACCATCTTCGGGTAGAACCAACTCCCATGGCGTGACGGGCGGTGTGTACAAGGCCCGGGAACGTATTCACCGAGGCATGCTGATCCTCGATTACTAGCGATTCCAACTTCATGCACTCGAGTTGCAGAGTGCAATCCGAACTGAGACGGTTTTTTAGGATCGGCTCCGGCTCGCGCCATCGCTTCCCATTGTCACCGCCATTGTAGCACGTGTGTAGCCCAGCCCGTAAGGGCCATGAGGACTTGACGTCATCCCCACCTTCCTCCGGCTTGTCACCGGCAGTTTCTCCAAAGTGCCCAGCATAACCTGATGGCAACTGGAGACGAGGGTTGCGCTCGTTGCGGGACTTAACCCAACATCTCACGACACGAGCTGACGACAGCCATGCAGCACCTGTGCGGACTCCGGCCGAACCGAAGGGACCGTCTCTGCTCCCGGCGAGTCCCATGTCAAGGGCTGGTAAGGTTCTGCGCGTTGCGTCGAATTGAACCACATGCTCCACCGCTTGTGCGGGCCCCCGTCAATTCCTTTGAGTTTCAACCTTGCGGCCGTACTCCCCAGGCGGGGTGCTTAACGCGTTAGCTGCGACACTGACGAGCAAGCTCGCCAACGTCTAGCACCCATCGTTTACGGCGTGGACTACCAGGGTATCTAATCCTGTTTGCTCCCCACGCTTTCGAGTCTTAGTGTCAGAAACCGTCCAGATAGCCGCCTTCGCCACTGGTGTTCTTCCCAATCTCTACGTATTTCACCACTACACTGGGAATTCCACTATCCTCTCCGGTCCTCTAGCCGCCCAGTCCTGAATGCATTTCTTGAGTTGAGCTCAAGGCTTTCACATCCAACTTGGACAACCACCTACACTCGCTTTACGCCCAGTAATTCCGAACAACGCTAGCCCCCTTCGTCTTACCGCGGCTGCTGGCACGAAGTTAGCCGGGGCTTATTCTGCGGGTACCGTCATCATCGTCCCCGCCAAAAGAGCTTTACAACCCGAAGGCCTTCATCACTCACGCGGCATGGCTGGATCAGGGTTGCCCCCATTGTCCAATATTCCCCACTGCTGCCTCCCGTAGGAGTCTGGGCCGTGTCTCAGTCCCAGTGTGGCTGATCGTCCTCTCAGACCAGCTAACGATCGTCGCCTTGGTGAGCCATTACCTCACCAACTAGCTAATCGTACGCGGACTCATCTTTTGGCGATAAATCTTTATCCCGAAGGAACCATCCGGTATTAGCCCCAGTTTCCCGGGGTTATTCCGAACCAAAAGGCAGATATCCACGCGTTACTCACCCGTGCGCCACTCGTGTATTGCTACACGCGTTCGACTTGCATGTGTTAAGCCTGCCGCCAGCGTTCGTTCTGAGCCAGGATCAAACTCTCAAGTTTAACGTGCTCCTTCCGAGGAAGGAGCGAGATCCCGTCACTAATTACAGCCCGATCCTTCTGAGCGAACCCATGAGATCGAGCTTTCGAACTAGCGACGGCAGAAACCTTCGCGCTCCTGAAAGCGCAAACGTCCGCCGCCGCTGGCGTATCCCTTTCCAAACAGACGATGCATAGAGCGCACGACCTTGCGGTCGAGACCTTTCGGCGAGCGGGCGTATTTGGGTCAAGAACCCTTCCGTTGCAAGTACGCGCAACGTTTTTTGTACGCCCCGTTCTCCGTGGGAGCCGCGCTTATATGGGGGTGGGTTTGGGGTGTCAAACCCTAAATTGCAGAACGTTTACGGACAGTTGGGAGAGCCCGAAAAGCCCGTCAAACCTATTGTATTGTTGTGCCCGGTCTGGCTTTCCGGCATCAATATATAGCTACACCCCCTAAACCGCCGCTGGGGACAAAATCCCCCGACGGCGGTCCAACTCGAGCTGAGGCCTGGACCCACCGGGCCCGCGATAGGTCAATGGTCATGACGGATTCCCCTCCTCCGTCGGACCGGCCGAGAACCGCCAAAAGCCTGGCTTTTGCGCTGTTCCGGCCTGTCCTTTTTGCCGTCGGCGTCATCGGCCTGGCCCTGGGCGGGCTGGTGCTGTCGCACCGGGCGAATCCCGAGATCGCGGCCCTGCCGGCACCGCCGCCAAGCCTGCCCATCCCGGCGCCTGTCGCGCCGACGGCGCCGATCGTGCTGGCCGAGCCCGAGCCCGTGCCGCCGATCTCTCCCTCCGACTTCAAGACGTTCTCGGCAGACCTCCGCGGCTTCTCGCTGAAGCCGCCGGAGCCCAACAGCGAGCCCGAGCCGCCGACGTCCGATCGCTACGAGCTCACGCTGCGCCTGGAGAAGGGCGACACGATCGACAAGATGCTGGCCGACATCGACGTGCCGCAAGCCGACCGCAAGCAGATTCACCAGAAACTCGCCGCGCTTCTCAAGAAGAAGAAGCTGGCGGCCGGTGAAGAGATCGAGCTCTTGCTGCAGACCGTTCCCGAGCAGCCTGACGCGCCGCGTGTGCTGTCGCTGTCGGTTCGGCCGCAACCGGAGCGTGAGTACATCATCACGCGCCGCGACGACGGCACGTACGACGGCGAGGAGAAAGTCTACAAGGTGAGCCCGCGCATCGTGCGCGTCGAGGCCGCACGCCACGGCTCGTTGGAGCAGAGCGGCGTGAAGCTCGGCGTGCCATCGCAGGCGATGGTCGAGTTCATCCGCGCGATGTCCTACGACGTCGACTTCCAGCGCGAGCTGAAGGAGGGCATGAAATTCACCGTGCTGCTCGAGCAGCTCGTGACCAGCGACGGCCGCGTGACGCATCCCGGCCGGCTGCTGGCGGGCGAGCTGCGCCTGCTCAAGCGCACCGTGGTCGTGATGCGCTACCGCCCACAGGGGGGCGCCGACGGCTTCTACAGCCCCAACGGCGAGAGCGTGGTGCGCGCCTTCCTGCGCACGCCGATGGATGCGTCGAAGATCTCCTCGCGCTTCGGCATGCGCGAGCATCCGATCCTGGGCTACAGCGCGTTGCATGCCGGCGTCGACTTCGCCGCGCCGCCGGGCACGCCGATCCTCGCCGCCGGCGCCGGCAAGGTCGCGATGGCCGGACCGAACGGCGGCTATGGCCTCTACGTGAAGCTGCAGCACACCAGCGACGTCGGCACGGCCTACGCGCACATGTCGCGGCTCGGCCCCGGCATCAAGCCCGGCGTCGCCGTGCGCCAGGGCCAGGTGATCGGCTTCGTCGGCTCGACCGGCATGTCGACCGGGCCGCACCTGCACTACGAGTTCCATCGCGGCGGCAGGCAGGTCAATCCGCTGGCGCAGAAATTCGCGATGCGCGCGCAGGTCGGCGGCAAGGACGCGGCGCGCTTCCAGGCGCTGGCCAAGCAGTACCTGGCGCAGCTCAAGAACGCGCCGGTCGTTGCCGACATGAAGAAGAAGCCGAAGGACAAGGACTCGCCGCAGGTCGCGAAGGGGGATTAACTGCGGGCGCATCATCGTCTTCCGGACCGCGAGTCGCTGGCTCGCTCAAGAGTCATGAGCGAGCCAGAGGCTCGCGGTCCGGAACAGCATGAGCGGCACCGATGGCGATCATGGCCGTTGACACAACCGACCTCCCGGAAGCGGCACCACCCGAACGGACGAGTCGAGGATGTCCGATCCCGATACGTCGATGGTCAGCCGCAGGATGGCGGCGATCGGTTTGCGCAGTCCGCTGGGCACGGGGGAAGGAAACAGCATGCTGACCTTTCCGACACACCTCGCCCAGACGGAGAGTTCGACAGTGCACCGCGTCCGATCGGGCTTCGCATCGCGCTCATCGCCACAGGTCATTCCAAGGCCGACGAGATAGTCGCGCGCCTGCGTGTCGGCATGCATCTGCCGGAACTGGGCGAACCTCAGGGCGATCTCCCCCTTCCTCCACGCTTTCGTGCCATCCCAGTCCTGTGAACTGCCGTCTCCCTGGAATCCGACAGTGGCCCCCCAGAAGAGGAGCGTGCCGCGGTTCGTCGAGCTCGACGCCTCCTCGGACACTTTCAGCGCACAGCAGTTGCCCCACACCAGTTCATCGTCGGGGTAGGTGCAGCCGGCGCCGAGAGCGGCGGCCAGCAGCGCTATCGAGAGCGGCCGGCAACGTCTGGCTGCCTGCCGGAGACGAACCTGAAAACAGCCCGCCTTTCGGATGACCGGAGGCGCCGGGGCATCCCAGTCCCGTGGCCCGTTGAGATCGCCGCCAAGGGGATTGTAAGTCAGCTTCCTGCTGTTGATCTGATCGTGCGCATCCTTTGCCGCCTGCCATCGCGCCGTACCTTCGTCGTACGAGCCCTGCCACAGCATCTTCTCTGGTTGTCCTTGGCGGTAGTAGTTCCGGGGATCGTTCGGCACGACGGTCAGGTTATCGCTGCTCCGCCCGAGATCTTTGAATTGCTCGCTGTTCGGGTCCTGGGCGAGACCGTGGAATTGACCCACGATGTTTCCATCGTCGTCGTAGAAGACCAGATAGTTGTGGGCGAAGGGGCTATGCCCAACGTTGAAGACGTGCTGTCTCAAGGCAATCGAGGACATGGATGACCTCTTTGGGGGGCAGGCTTTGGGATTGTACTAACTCATAGTTATTCGACTTATGCTATGTACTGTCGGTTGCGCAGGAAGCCGTCTCCCTACGACGTGTTTCCCATTCACACGACATGGCGCTTGAGCCTGGTGAGCTTCTCCTCGATGCGGCGCTCGTCCGCCCAGTCGGTCTTGAACACCGGCCAGGCGAAGGTGAGCGCCAGTGCATCGCCATCGTCGGGCGAGGCGAGGCCGCGGCGGCGCATGTCGTCCTTTTTCTCGAGCAGGATGGCGTCCGAGGCATCGTAGCCGTAGTCGACGGCGGTGAGGTCGGCGCGCAGGTCGCGGTCGTCGGGCAGGCAGCCCGCCTTGCACCACTCCTTCATGTAGCCCCACATCTCGGCGCGCTTGTTGGCGTAGCGCACCATGGCGTCGACGCCGTCGGTGCGGTCGGCCCTGGCGCCGAAATCGACGCCGCGCACCACCGAGCAGCCGAGCTGGCTCAGGCGATCGACGACGCCCCAGCCGATGCCGGTGCCGTCGACGAAGACGGCGTCGGGACTGCGGGCGTTGACCTGCTCCATGACGCGGCTCGCCACCACCATGAGGTCGGGGATGCGGAACTTCACCGGCGGGATCGAGCGGGCATCGAGCCCGCGGCGGAAGCGGATGACGGTCTGGTCGCCGCCCTGGCGCGCGATGTCCACGCCCATGACCAGGGCTGCGTTCCATTCGGGCGGCAGCTCGCGCTCCACCGCATGCTGGACGCGCTCGCTGTCGATGAACTGCATGGTGCCGGCGCGCGGGAATTCGCCCTTCACGCGCACGCGCACAAAATCTGAATCCTCGCCGTAGTCGTGCACCCAGGTCGCGATCTGCGTCTTGTTGGTCATCGACACCGAGCGCGAATCGATCTGCTGCGGCTGCCAGCGATGGGCGAAGCGGCCGCCGGCGAAGCATTCGCTAAACCGGCCCGTGGTGCGCGTGGGATTGCCGAAGGCGAGCCAGAAGAGATCGGTGCCGGCATCGGTGAGGGCGCCCTCGATGGTCTCCCACACGCCGTCGGCGATCGACGAGGCCTCGTCGAACAGAGCGAAGGCGCGGCGGCCCTTGTTGTGCAGGCCGGCGATGGCCTCGGTGTTGTTCTCCGACCAGGTGATGGCATCGACGCGCCAGGTGCGGTCCCGCCCGGGGCGCGAGGAATGGAGTGACGTCGCGGTATAGGTGAACCAGCTCCTGTTGACGGCAAGCGCGTGCCACTTGGCGAGTTCGGGCCAGGTCTTGGTGCGCAGCTGGCCCTCGGTGTTGGCGGTGACGACGCCGCGCGTATCGGGCACCGTCGACAGGGCCCACAGGATGATCCAGGCGACCAGCGCGGACTTGCCGATGCCGTGGCCCGAGGCGACGGCGAGCCGCACGGCTTCGGCGGGCGCCTTGTCCCGCGCCTGCAGCCCGCGGCCGAGCTTCTCCAGCACCTCGCACTGCCAGGGCTCGGGGCCGCTCTCGCCGGCCAGCGCGGTGCCGGGACGTCCCCAGGGGAAGGCCTCCTGCACGAAGGCCAGGGGATCGAAGCGATAGAGGCCCAGCCTGTCCGAGAGCCGCGTCGAGGAGGCCTCGGTGGGGAACTCAATTACCGTCACGAGGGGCACCGTCACGAGAGCCACCGTCATCAGGGGCACCGGCACGGTGTCGCACGCTTTCGCTGGCGGCCTCGAGCCGGGCGATGTCGTCGATGCCATCGTCGGCCGTGGCGGCGTTCGGCCCATCACGCCAGGTCTGGCGGCGGCGGTTGCGCAGCCAGAAGATGCAGGCCTGGGTGTCGGGCGGGAAATAGACGTTGGTCTCGTAAGTCCTTGGGCTCGCCGCCGAGCCGGTCACGTCAGGTGTCGCGCCGGACGATGAGCGGCTGGCACGGCTGATCCGCGCCGGCATCGTTCGGGCGCGCTCGGGCAAGCCGGCACGGTCGGTGCTGTCCAGTCCGCCTCCCCAGGCAAAGGGCGGCTCGGCCCTCGCCGCCCTGCTGGACGAGCGTCGCGAAGGCCGTTGAGCGCGCCGTGAAATTTTGGGACGCCTCGGCGCTGGTGCCGCTGCTGGTGGCCGAGCCGGCAACGCGCGGCTTGCAGGCGCTGGCAGTTCGAGACTCCGACATGCTCGTCTGGTGGGGATCCCCTGTGGAGTGCGTCTCGGCATTGGCGCGGCTGGAGCGCGACACCGCCCTCGACGGGAGGCAGGCCCGGGCGGCGTACGACCGGCTGGATGAGCTGGCCCGCGGCTGGCACGAGATCGGGCCGGGCGAGATGGTGCGGGAAACGGCGATGCGCTTCCTGCGCGTGCATCCCCTGCGCGCCGCCGACGCCTTGCAGCTCGCGGCTGCTTTCGTCGCAGCCGAGAACCGTCCATCGGCCCTGGAAGTGGTGACGCTGGACGACCGCCTCGCGGAGGCGGCGCGCAAGGAGGGCTTCGTCCTCGGGGCGGTGTGAAGTTCAGCTTCAGATGTTGGTCACGTGACTGTCGGTCGGTCGGAGACCCAGGCCAGCCTCATCTCGATTCCGTTGCACACTTTGGCGGGCGAGATCGCGTTTGGGCTCGCCACTCGACGAGGCGTCGGCCGCCGTCGGCGGCCACAAATTCACCCGCCGCTTCCTGCTCGGCGAATGGGAGCAAGTCGTCGATGCCTGGCAGCTCGACCATTGGGAGGCCTACCGCGACGTGGCTCGCCTTGGCCGCAAGACCCGGCTGCCCGAGGCGCAGCGCAAGATGCTGTGGTCGATCTTCGAGCGCGTGCGGGCGACCTTCGACCGTCGCGGCCTCGTCACGCGGGCCCGGCTGTTCACGGCGCTCGCGGCAGCACTCGGCAAGGCGCGCCATCCGGCCTTCGATTTCGCCGTGATCGACGAATCGCAGGACCTCAGCGTGCCGCAGCTGCGCTTCCTCAGCGCCCTGGGCGCCGGACGGCCCAAGGCCCTGTTCTTCGCCGGCGACCTCGGGCAGCGCATCTTCCAGCAGCCGTTCTCGTGGAAGGCGCTCGGCATCGACGTCCGCGGGCGCTCGCGCACGCTGCGCGTCAACTACCGGACCTCCCACCAGATCCGCAGCCAGGCCGACCGGCTGCTGGGGCCCGTCGTGGCGGACGTCGACGGCAACGAGGAGGACCGCCGGCATACGGTCTCGGTGTTCAACGGGCCCGCGCCGTCCGTTCGGATCGTGGCCGACGAGAACGAGGAAACCCAGGTCGTTGCGGGCTGGATCGAGGAACGGACGGCGGCCGGGCTCCTGCCCCACGAGCTCGGCCTCTTCGTCCGCTCCGACGCGCAACTGGACCGCGCCCGCGCCGCGGTCTCGGCAGCGGGTATTCTCTTCAAGGTCCTGGACCAAACGCTCGAAACCGCAACGGATCACGCCTCGATCAGCACCATGCATCTCGCCAAAGGGCTGGAGTTCCGGGCGGTCGTCGTGATGGCCTGCGACGATGAGATTGTGCCGCTGCAGGAGCGCATCGAGGCGGTCGGCGACGATGCCGACCTGCAGGAGGTGTACGAGAGCGAGCGGCATCTGCTGTACGTGGCTTGCACGCGGGCCCGCGATCATCTGCTGGTGAGCGGGGTCGAGCCGGTATCGGAGTTCCTGGACGACCTCGACGCTCAGCCGCCGTCATTGCGATGAGCGCCGGCGTCTCGCCGATCGGCCTGAACGACGTCGAACGCGCCTCGGCCGCGGCTGTGGCGGCACTCGACGAGAGCTTCTTCCGCGTGCGTTTCGACCAGCTGACCCGGCCGGGCGGCGCTATCTGCGGGCGATTGCCAAGCTGGGTCCGGGACCGACGCGTTCATGCGCCGCCTCATGCCCGGAGAGGACTGCCGGGAGTTACGACCGTTACCCGCGGGGCGGGTGAACCGCGCTGCGTGCACCCGATTCGAATCCGGTGCACGATCGCCACCATGTTCCTGCCGCTGCACGACCCGCCCGCGCCGGCGCGCACCACCTACACCCCGACCGCCGGCGCGCCGCTCGGCCTGCCGCCGCTCGACGGCAGCGTGCGAGCCGATGTCGCGATCGTAGGCGGCGGCATCGCCGGCTGCTCGGCGGCGCTGCACGCTGCCGAGGCCGGGGCGCGCGTGGTCCTGGTCGAGGCCAACGAGATCGGCTGGGGCGCCTCGGGTCGCAACGCCGGCCACGTGCCCCCGGCCACCAAGCACGATCCCGACGAGGTGCTGGCGCGCTACGGCGCGGCGGCCGGCCAGCGGGTGATCGACGCCGCCGAGCAGGGGCCCGAAGTCATCGCCGGGCTGATCGCCCGCCACGGCATCGACTGCGGCTTTTCGCGGCCTGGCATCATCATGGCGGCACACAGCGAGGCGGCGTTCAGCGCGATGGCCCGCCGCGTCGAGTACTGGCAGGCGCGCGGCCGGCCCGTCGAGCTGCTCGACCGCCGCGCGGCCGCCGAGGCGATCGGCAGCAACTACTATCTCGGTGCCTGGATCGACCGGCGCGGCGGCAAGATCAATCCGCTGGCCTATGTGCGCGGTCTGGCGCGCGCCGCACTCAAGGCCGGCGCGGCGCTGCACGAGGGCACGCGCGCCACGCGCCTCGAGCGTAGCGGGACCAGGTGGGCGCTCGCGACGCCGCGCGGCCGTATTGAGGCCGACACCGTGCTGCTCTGCACCAACGCCTACACCGACGATCTGTGGCCGGGGCTGCGCGCCACCATCGTGCCGGTGCGCGCCTGGCAGTTCGCCAGCAAGCCGCTCAGCGCCAACGTGCGGCGCACCATCCTGCCCGGCGGCCAGCCGATGACCAATTCGCGCCGCCTTCTGTCGGGCATTCGCCTGCACGACGACGGCCGCCTGCAGTTCGGAGGCCGGGGCCCAGCCTTCGGCGCCGAGGGCGCGCCCGACGGGCGGGCGGCGCGCGCGCGCCTGCAGCGACTGTTCCCGCAGATCGGCACGCTCGAGACCGAGTTCTGGTGGACCGGCTTCATGGCGATGAACGCCGACAATTCCTGGCACGTCCACGAGCTGGCGCCGGGCGTGATGGCCATGCTGGGCTGCAACGGCCGCGGCATCGTGCTGGGCACCTTGTGGGGCCGCGAGCTGGCGCGCCATGCCGCCGGCGTGCCGGCCAGCGAGCTCGTCCTGCCGCCCTCGCCGCCCCGGCGCCTGTGGTTCCATCCCGTGGCGCGGCCGCTGGTCTCGGCCTTGATCCGCTGGTACGCGCTGCGCGACGCCGTCGAGACGCGCCGGCTCGAACGCCGGAAGGCCGCTGCTTGAAGGCGGCATCGCCCATGGACGACCCGCCGGGCCTGCCCAATTCCTACTGGGCGGCGAAGGCGGCGCCCGGTCCGGCCATCCCCGCGCTCGACGGCAGCGAGACCGCCGACGTGGTGGTGGTCGGCGCGGGCTACACCGGCCTGTCGGCGGCGCTGCATCTCGCGCAGCGCGGTGCGGCGGTGCTGGTGGTCGACGCGCACGAGCCGGGCTGGGGCGCGTCGGGCCGCAACAACGGCCAGGTGGTAGCGGCGCTGAAGCACGAGCCGCACGAGATCGAGCGGCGCTTCGGCATGGAACGCGGCGGCGCCCTGATCGACGCCATCGGCGGCGGGCCCGACCTGGTGCTGGGCCTGATCGAGCGCTACGGCATGACCTGCGAAGCGCGCCGCTGCGGCATCCTCACCGCCGCCCATTCGGCGGCGGCGCTCGCCGGCCTCCAACGGCGGGTCGAGATCTGGAACGCGCGCGGCGTGCCGCTGACGCTGCTCTCGCGCCAGGCGATTGCGGCATCGAGCGGCAGCGACGCCTGGCTGGGCGGCTGCCTCGATCCGCGCGGCGGCGCCATCGATCCCCTCGGCTATGCCCGCGGGCTTGCCGCGGCGGTGCTGGCCGAGGGCGGCGCAATCCGCCGCGACGCCCGGGTGAGCACGATCCGGCGCAGCAATGGCGGCTGGCAGGTCGTCACCGACCGCGGCGCCCTGGCGGCGCAGACCGTGATCGTCGGCACCAACGCCTACACCGGCAGCGTATGGCCGGGCCTCGGCAGAACTTTCATCGCGGCGCGCACGCCGCAGCTCGTCAGCCAGCCGCTCGGCGACAACGTGGCCCGCACCATCCTGCCCGGCGGCCATGTCCTGTCGGACACGCGCTACCTCACGGTCGGCGTGCGCATGCACGCCGACGGGCGGTTGCACATGGGCGGCGGCAACGGCACGGCCGGGCCCGAGAGCGACGCGCTCTATGCCCCGCTCGCCCGCCACGCCCAGCGGCTGTTTCCCCGGCTGGGCGCGGTCGAGTGGCAGTACCGCTGGACCGGCTTCATGGCGATGACGCCCGACCGCTATCCGCGGCTGTTCGAGCTCGCGCCCGGCGTGGCGGCGGCGATGGGCTACAGCGGGCGCGGCATCTGCACAGCGACGCTGATGGGGCGCGAGCTGGCGCGCTGGGCTGCGGGCGAGGCCGGCATCGACGGGCTCGTGCTGCCGGCGTCGCGCCCGCGCGCGCTGCCCTACCATGCGCTCGGCGGGCTGATCGTGGAGGCGGCGGTGCGCTACCATGCCTTTCGCGACGGTCACATCGCAGCAAGGGAGAGAGCATGAGCAGGACGGAAGGCATCTCGCGGCGCGCGCTGGCCGTGGCAACGGGGCTGGCAACAGGCCTCGGCGCGACCGCGCTGGCGACGATGGTCGGCGCCGGCCGGGCGGCGGCGCAGCCCGCCAGGTCGACCTGGGAGGTCGTGACCGGCACGAAGAAGCTGCGGCTGGGCGCGGCAATCTCCGAGCCCTTCGCCTTCAAGGACCTGGAGAACAGCGACAAGCCCGGCGCAGTCAAGGTCGGCAACACGCTGTGGCGCGGCCTGTCGGTGAACTGCGGCAAGGAGCTGGCCGAGGCGCTGGGCGCCGAGCTCGAGGTGGTCGAGACGACCTACGGCAATGCCGTGATCGGCCTGCAGGCCGACAAGTTCGACCTGATCTTCGCGCTCGACGGCACGGTCAAGCGGGCAGCGGCCGTCGACTTCGTGCCGCAGCCGCTGTTCATGTACGGCACGGCGATCCTCGCCCGCACCGGCACCGACATCGCGACTTGGCGGGCGATCAACGACAAAAAGCTCAAGATCGGCGTACCGGTCGGCACGACGATGGAAAGCGAGATCACGCGGCGTGCACCGGGTGCCGAGCTGGTACGCTTCCAGAACGTCAACGAGACGATCGCCGCGTTTCAGTCCAACCGCGTCGAGGCGATCTCCTCCTCGCTCACCGGCATGACGCTGGCGAGCGGGCGGTTCCCCGGCACGGTGGTGGCGATGCCGAGCCCGCCCGCGCTGTTCCCCGCCACCGCAGCGATCCGCAACGAGACCGATCCGCGCTGGCGCAACTTCCTCACGACATCGTTCGGCTACCTGGCCTACTCCGGCTTCGTGCAGAAAGCGCTGGACGAGGCCTATGCGTTCCGCGGCGTCGACATCACCAAGGTGCAGCCGGTGGTGATCCGGTAGGTCATGGACGGACGGCTGTGCGCCTGGTGAGCACCGTGCGCTCCCGCCTCGATGCGCCGGCGCGGTCGCTGTTCTCCAGCGCCCCCTCCCCGGCCGAACGCGGGATCAACTGTCGTCACCGGCCTGATCGAGGAGCGTCGCGAAGGGCGGTGAGAGGCTTGCCAGTCGAGCCTGGAGCATCAATGTCCTATAATGGGACATGGTGCCGCCCGATCTGACCCTGATCCGCGAATTCAAGCGGCGCGCCGAGAAGGCGCTGCCCGGCAGGGTCGTGCGCGTCCTGTTGTACGGCTCGCGTGCGCGGGGCGACGCGCGGCCGGACTCGGACTGGGACATCGCCGTGCTCCTGACGGGGCCGCCGACGCCGCAGGACCGCAGGGCGCTATCCGACATCGGGTTCGATCTGATGATGGAAAGCGGGCAGCATCTGCAGCCAGTTGCCTTGGACGCGTCGCGCTCCGTCGACGACTCCTCTTTCCTGAAAAACCTTCATGAAGATGGAATCGCGGCGTGACGCCTGAAACGGCGCGCCGGCTAGGCAGGGCCGAGCGTTTTCTCGCTCGAACGCAGCAAGCCGCGCATCGTCGCACAGGTGGGCACGTCCTACCCGCGACATCGGCCGCCGTCAGCGAACGTCGTCGTTCCGTGACACCCGCCGCACGCGCGGCAAGTCGGCTCGAAGCTGCTGCAGCAGCGGCGCGAAGAAGGCCTTGCTGAAGCGGCCGAGCGGCGGCTCGGGCTCGAGGTACCAGGATGCGCCGACCAAGTCGTAGTTGTACTCGTCCAGAACGACCCAGAGCTGGATGTCGCGTTCGAGGCCGGCGCGGCGCTTTTCAGTTTCGGGAATCGAGACCGCCTTCTGGCCGGGCATCGGCGGTGTAGCCGTTATCGGCAGGAGAATGATCCCGTCCGGTCCATCGGTGCGGACAAGACGAGCGGCTACGGCGACCTGCCGGAAACTTCCGGCCCTCCGTTTCGCCGGCCACGCTTTCGCGATGCCACAGATAGGGATAGCGGACGACGCAGCCGGTCCTGATGTCGTCGAAGCTCACTCGGCTTCGTCGTCGAGGTAGGCGTCGATCGCGGTCGAAACCTCGGGGACGAGATCGGCCGGCATGTCGGCGACCCTCGCGGCCGTCCGTGCATCCGCCCGCTTGCGCAGGGTTTCGTAGCGCTCGACGGTCATGAGCACGAAGCGAGGCTTTCGGTGCTGGGTGAGCGTCACGGGGCCTTTGTGTGCCGCCGCGATGACGTCGCCCACCTTTCTCGAAAGATCGGCGGTGGTGAAGGTCGCCATGTAGGAATTCCGTATATTTCGTATAATACGAATAATATGTAAATTAGCGGCTCGCCGTCAAGAATGAAGAGGGCGGGCGTGACGACTGAAGCGCTGCTTCGGAACAGCCGAGCGCTTTCTTGCCTAAGCCGAGGCGTATGCCGACGAGAGCGCGCCGGAAGCAATCATGCACCTGTGCTGCTATGCCATGCTGCACGCCGCTGCGGCGGCGCCAATCGAGCGGACAGGGCACGCGCCTGAGTCGCTCCTTCCCGATCTTGAATTGGATGATGCGCCGCGAGCTACTCGCGCAAGTCCAAGCGGCTTTCGATCCGCTCCACCCGTTCGACAAGCCTGTCGACGCGCACGGAGTGCTCGGCCTGTATGCCCGGAATTTGGGCAACAGTTTGCTCCAGGTGACCCAGCCGTCGCACGACCTCGCGCAGCGTTTCCTTGACCTCGCGCAAGTCGCCCTGCATCCGGCGCAGCATTTCAAGGACCAGTTCCAAGTCAGCCATGCTCCCATCCTACCATGTGGCGGGCATCGGGCCAGCTACCACAGATGGCAATCGACCCTGGAATATAACGACCTCGAGTGCGGGGGCCTTGCCCGCCTATCAGCGTTCGTTGCCTTTATCGGGCCAGCTGGGACCTTCGGTTTCGCTTCAGAACGAGAGACCGCGTCGGGAAGAGCATGCCACTGGCGAGGCGCGCTCCCGGCAAAGAAAAAGCACAGCTCTCGTCGCACTCTCTTCCTCATGAGGTCCCTCCTTCAAATGCTGCTCTCCCACATTGCACGACCTGGCGACGCGCCGTTGAACCGGGCGAATACAGGTTGGACCGTTCGATCATGAGCCGGCCGGATCCTTCGACTTCGCTCAGGACGAGGGCCGGCGGTCCGGAAGAGCATGAGCGGACCTGGAGGTCCGCGCTCCGGCAAGACAGGGGGCCGCGACTCTCGTCGCGCCCTTCTTGTTTTGATCGGCTGCCTTAGTCGTCCGCCGCCTCGCTCAGCACGCGCTGGCCGCCGACTGAGAGCTCGCCGCCCTCGACCGTGACCTTGACGGTGTCGCCGTCCTTGATGCGGCCCTCGAGGATCTGGGTCGCCAGCGGGTTCTGCAGGCTGCGCTGGATCACCCGCTTGAGCGGCCGCGCGCCGTAGACCGGGTCGTAGCCGCGGTTGGCCAGCCACTGCAGGGACTTGCTGTCGAGCTCGAGGTCGACCTTGCGATCGGCCAGGAGCTTGCGCAGGCGGCCGAGCTGGATCTCGACGATGTCCGTCATGTGCGCGCGACTGAGGCGATTGAACAGCAGGATTTCGTCCAGGCGGTTGAGGAACTCCGGGCGGAAGGCGCGGCGCACCTCCTCCATCACCTGCTCGCGCACCGTCTCGGCGGATTCGCCGTCGCGCAGTGCCGCAAGATGCGCGCTGCCGAGATTGGAGGTCAGCACGATCAGCGTGTTCTTGAAGTCGACCGTGCGGCCCTGGCCGTCGGTCAGGCGACCGTCGTCGAGCACCTGCAGCAGCACGTTGAACACGTCGGGATGGGCCTTCTCGACCTCGTCGAACAGGATCACCTGGTAGGGCCGGCGCCGCACCGCTTCGGTGAGCACGCCGCCCTCGTCGTAGCCGACATAGCCCGGCGGCGCGCCGATCAGGCGGCTGACGGAGTGCTTCTCCATGAACTCGCTCATGTCGATGCGCACCATCGCCTGGTCGTCATCGAACAGGAACTCGGCGATCGCCTTGGTGAGCTCGGTCTTGCCGACACCGGTGGGGCCCAGGAACAGGAACGAACCGATCGGCCGGTTCGGATCCTGCAGGCCGGCACGCGCGCGACGCACCGCGTCGGCCACCGCGCGCACGGCCTCGTCCTGGCCGACCACGCGCTTGGTGATCTGGTCTTCCATGCGCAGCAGCTTGCCGCGCTCGCCTTCCAGCATCTTGTCGACCGGCACGCCGGTCCAGCGTGACACAACCGCAGCGATGTCCTCGGGCGTGACCTCTTCCTTGACGCCACGACCAACTCCCTGAGGGCCGCCCTGGACCTCGTGGTTCTCGGCTTCCTTGAGCTTCTTCTCGAGGTCGGGGATCACGCCATAGGCCAGCTCGCCCGCCTTGGCCAGCTCGCCCTTGCGTTGCGCGATCTCGAGCTCCGACCGCGCCTTGTCGAGCTGCTCCTTGATCTTCTGCGAATCGGCGAGCTTGTCCTTGGCCGACTTCCACTGCGCCGTCAGCGCCGCCGACTTCTGCTCGAGCTCCGAGAGTTCCTTCTCGAGGCGCTCCAGCCGGTCGCGCGACGCCTGGTCGCTCTCCTTCTTGAGCGCTTCCCGCTCGATCTTGAGCTGGATGATGCGCCGGTCGAGCTCGTCGAGCGCCTCGGGCTTGCTGTCGACCTGCATGCGGATGCGGCTCGCCGCCTCGTCCATCAGGTCGATCGCCTTGTCGGGCAGGAAGCGGTCGGAGATGTAGCGGTTGCTGAGCGTCGCGGCAGCCACGAGGGCTGCGTCAGCGATGCGCACGCCATGATGCAGCTCGTACTTCTCCTTCAGGCCGCGCAGGATCGAGACCGTGTCCTCGACCGTGGGCTCGGCGACGAAAACCGGCTGAAATCGGCGCGCCAGCGCCGCATCCTTCTCGATGTGCTTGCGGTATTCGTCGAGCGTCGTGGCGCCCACGCAATGCAGCTCGCCGCGCGCCAGCGCGGGCTTCAGCATGTTGGAGGCGTCCATCGCGCCGTCGGCCTTGCCGGCGCCGATCAGGGTGTGCAGCTCGTCGATGAAGACGATGATGTCGCCCTCGGCGGCCGAAATCTCCGACAACACGGCCTTCAGCCGCTCCTCGAACTCGCCGCGATACTTGGCGCCGGCGACCATGGCGCCGAGATCGAGCGCCATCAGCTTCTTGCCCTTGAGCGATTCCGGCACGTCGTCGTTGACGATGCGCAGCGCCAAGCCTTCGGCGATGGCGGTCTTGCCGACGCCGGGCTCACCGATCAGCACGGGATTGTTCTTGGTGCGCCGGCTCAGCACCTGGATGGTGCGGCGGATCTCCTCGTCGCGGCCGATCACCGGATCGAGCTTGCCCTCGCGCGCCACCTGGGTGAGGTCGCGGGCGTATTTCTTCAGCGCGTCATAGCCGCTCTCCGCCGACGCCGAGTCGGCGGTGCGGCCCTTGCGCAGATCCTGGATGGCCTTCTCCAGCGCCTGCGGCTTGACGTTGCCCTTGGCCAGCGCATCGGCCGCATCGGTGCCCTTGGCCAGCGCCAGCGCCATCAGCATGCGCTCGACGGTGACGAAGGAATCGCCGGCTTTCTCGGCGATGGCTTCGGCCTGGTCGAAGACGCGCGCCGTCTCGGGCGCCATGTAGATCTGGCCCGCGCCCTGGCCTTCGACCTTGGGCTGCTTGGCGAGGTTGGCTTCGACCGCGCGATGGACGGCGCGGGAATCGCCGCCTGCGGACGCGATCAGGTTGGCGGCGAGGCCTTCCGGATCGTCGAGCAGGATTTTCAAAAGGTGGTCGGGAACGAGCCGCTGGTGACCTTCGCGCAGAGCCAGCATCTGGGCACTCTGCAGGAAGCCGCGCATGCGCTCGGTGTACTTCTCCTGGTTCATTTCTCTACCCTTTCATTCGCACCCCCGTCATCGGCGGGCGAAAGAGCGGACCCTCTCCAGAGGCATCCTGATGCCGATATGGGGAGGCTTTCGGACCTTGCAAGACCGGACCAACCGTGCGGGCTTTTCTCGGGCGACCGACCGGGGCGCGCGAATCCGGTCAGATGGAACCGCACGCGGTTCCATCTGACCGGATTCCGCTCTATCACGTCCGCCGACAGGGACATCGATCAAGGCAACGGGGGAGAATTTCATGTCTGGTGGTCACGGCCATGTAGACACTTCGAACAAAAGAATCGCGCTTCTGGTGGCCATCCTGGCCGCCCTGCTGGCGATCTCCGAAATGGGCGGCAAGA
The DNA here is from genome assembly GCA_963809025.1 of uncultured Alphaproteobacteria bacterium. Taxonomy (GTDB): domain Bacteria; phylum Pseudomonadota; class Alphaproteobacteria; order Reyranellales; family Reyranellaceae; genus Reyranella. Next base: position 153,124 of record CAWEIE010000002.1, read on the forward strand.
GCTCGCAGACCAACGCGCTGTCGAGCCACATCGATGCCTCCAACCTGTGGACTTTCTTCCAGGCCAAGACGATCCGGCAGACGACCATGCGCACGGCGGCCGAAGAGGCCGAAGCCACCTTCAAGGACAGCGCGCCGGGCATGCCGGCGGCAATGAAGGCCCAGACCGAGCGCTGGCGGCAGACGGCGCAGCGTTACGAATCGGAGCCCGAGACCGGCGAGGGCCGCAAGGAGCTGATGGCCCGCGCCAAGGTCAAGGAGCAGACCCGCGACAAGTCGCTGGCCGCCTACCACATGTTCGAATACGCCTCGGCGGCCTTCCAGCTGGCGATCGTGCTGGCCGGCGCGGCGGCGCTGACGACGGTCATGTGGCTGACGTTTATCTCGGTGGGCCTGGGCGTCGTCGGTACGGCGTTCACGATCCTGGCCTTCGTGGCGCCGACCCTGATTCATCTCTAAGCCGAAAAAAACGCCCGGCAGCGCGGGGCTGCCGGGACGTCGTTCGAACTCTGGAGAGCGCTCTTTAGCGGCGCCGGCCGCCCGGGGCCGGCGTGAATTCCGGCACCTCGGGTTGCTCGTCCGCGGCCGGGTCATCACTCGTCGGCGCCGAGCGTCCATTCTGGAGGAAAGCAACCCCGCCGAGGCCGGGCTCGCTCTCGCCCTGTTCCTCGCGACCGAACTGCTCCGGGCGACCGCCTTGCTCGTCGCGACCGGTACCCTGCCGCTCGCCGTTGCCTTGTCCGTTGCCGTTGGCCTGCTGGGGCTGACCGCCCGGCCCCTGCTGCTGCTGGGGATTGGGCTGACCTTCTTCGCCCTCGCCCCAACCCTGATTGTTGCGCTGAACGAAGCCGCCCTGGGTCTGGATCATCCGGAAATAGTGGTCGGCATACTGCCAATACGCCTCGGCCATGATGCGATCGCCCGATGACGCGGCTTCGCGCGCCAACGCTTGATACTTATCGAAAACCTGATGGGCGTTGCCGCGCACGCGAACGTCGGGTCCGCTGCTGTCAAAGATCTGGTTTCGATTGGGCGGACGGTTGGGGTTGTGGGTGTGCTGCTTGTGATGGTGGCCGCCGCCGCCACCGCCGCCACCATTGCGACCGCCGCGCGACCGCTGACGATTGTTTGGTCTCATTACCTAAGGCCAGTTACATGCCGGACGGGGTTGTTCTTTTCAGACCCTCTGCCCTTCGTGGGCGCCGTCAGGCTGATTTTCAGAGGGATTATTCGCCCGTGCCACTCATGATGTTGCCACCAATGGCCCGGACCCAAGCCCCCCAAGGGGCTCAGATGAACGTAGTCTCATTCGGTTTAGTTGCCAACCCTTTAATATGTCAACGAGGCCACCCGGTCGATGCCGCCGAGGTCTTTCCAGGGGTCTTGGGCCGTAAAACCTGTGGATTGGAAAATCCTATATATTTCAGGGGCTTGACCCTCGCCGACTTCAAGGAGCAGGCGGCCACCCCGGGCGACGAGCCGGGGTGCAACGGCCGCGATCGCGCGATAGGCCGCAAGCCCGTCAGCCCCGCCATCGAGCGCCAGCTTCGGCTCGAAGCGGCTGACTTCCGGCATCAGGCCCGCGATAGCCCCCGCCTCGATATAGGGCGGGTTGCTGACCAGCAAATCGAACGGCCCGGCGACCTGCTCGCGCCATCCCGGCTGTCGCCAATCGCCCAGCAGCATTTCAGCGCGGGCGTCGACTTTCAAAGCGGCAGCATTGGCCCGAGCAATGGCGAGAGCCGCCTCAGATGCTTCCAGCCCGACGCCGCGAGCGGCACGAAACTCATGCAGCAGCGTCAGCAGCAGGCAGCCCGAGCCCAAGCCGAGATCCAGGATCCGCCATGGCCGATCGCGGCCAGGCAGCAGCGCCAGCGCCGCCTCGATGATCGTCTCGCTGTCGGGCCGCGGCACCAGCACTGCGGGCGAGACCGTGAACGGCAATCCCCAGAACTCGCGCTCGCCCAGGATGTACGCCATGGGCTCGCGCTGGACCCGCCGCGCCGTCAGCTCGCGCAGGGCGCCGGCGGTGGCGGCGGGCGCCGTCTCGTTGCCGCGGGCGATCAGCTGCTCGGTCGACAGGCCGGATGCGTGGGCCAGCAGGAGGCGCGCTTCGAAACGGACATTGTCGAGACCCGCGGCCGACAGCGCCGCCGCTGCATCGCGCAGCAGACCATCGTAAGTCGAGCCGGGAGTGGGGCCGGCGGTCAGGCCGCGAGCTCCGCCAGCCGGCCCGCCTCGTCGTCGGCGGTCAGCGCGTCGATGAACTCGTCGAGAGCGCGACCCTCCATCACCTCGTCGAGCTTGTAGAGCGTGAGGTTGATGCGGTGGTCGGTGACGCGGCTTTGCGGGAAGTTGTAGGTGCGGATGCGCTCGCTGCGATCGCCGCTGCCGACCTGGCCCTTGCGGTCGGCGGCGCGGGCATCGTCGCGGCGCTGGCGCTCGGCGTCGTAGAGGCGCGCGCGCAGGATCTTCATCGCCTTGGCGCGGTTCTTGTGCTGGCTCTTCTCGTCCTGCTGGCTCACCACCACGCCGGTCGGGATGTGGGTGATGCGCACCGCCGAGTCCGTGGTGTTGACCGACTGGCCGCCCGGTCCGGACGAGCGGAAGACGTCGATGCGCAGGTCCTTCTCGTCGATCTTGACGTCGAATTCCTCGGCCTCGGGCAGCACCGCCACGGTTGCCGCCGAGGTATGGATGCGGCCCTGAGCCTCGGTGGCCGGCACGCGCTGCACGCGGTGCACGCCCAATTCGAACTTCAGCCGGGCGAACACGCCGCGGCCCGAGACGGTGGCGATCGCCTCCTTGTAGCCGCCGATGCCGGTGTCGGAGAGCTCCATGACCTCGAAGCGCCAGCCATGCTCGGCGGCATAGCGCTGGTACATGCGGAAAAGATCGGCGGCGAACAGCGCGGCCTCATCGCCGCCGGTGCCGGCGCGGATTTCCAGGATGGCGTTCTTCTCGTCGGCCGCGTCCTTGGGCAGCAGCATGCGCTTCACGGTCCGCTCGAGGTCGGGCAAGCGCTTCTTCAGCGCCGCCGCCTCTTCCTCGGCCATGGCCTTCATGTCGGGATCGGCCGCCAGGGCCTCCGCGTCCTTCAATTCGGTCTCGGCCTTGCGCCATTCGCCGATGGCCTCGACCAGCGGCCCGAGGTCGGAATACTCCTTCGAAGCCGCCACGAACTTCTGCAAATCGAGATTGCCGCCCGACAGGCTGGCCTGCAGCTCGGCATAGCGGGCAGTGATCTGGTCGAGTTTGTGCAGCAAAGACATGGGACGGCGGTCGTTACACAAATCCGGCGCATCGCGCAAATGCCGCCCGTGCTACACTCAACTCATGGCGACCGACCTAACCATCCCCCGCGAGTTCAAGCGCCGCGTACTGCAAGCAATGCCGCGCCGCCGTATCGCCAAGGTGGTCCTCTATGGCTCGCGCGCTCGCGGAAACGCGCGTCGCGATTCCGATTGGGATCTTGCTGTCTTCATCAAAGGCCGGCCCACCCCGCGAGACCGCTCTATCCTATCTCACATCAGTTTCGATTTGATGCTCGAAACTGGCGCTTTCATCCAGGCAATGCCCTTTCCAGCCAGTCATGAAAGGTTGAACTACAGCTTCTACCGTAACGTCCGCGCGGATGGCGTGGCGGTATGATCGATGAGCGGCAACAGCATATGCGAAAGGCATCCCGGTTTTTGCGCTCGGTCGAGCGTCGCGCCGCATCCGACGAACCCGATGCAGTGGCATCGACTGCGTACTACGCGATGCACCACGCCGCATGCGCCGTCCTGCTGCATCGCGGAGAGCCGTTGCCGAAAACACACTCGTCACTGATTGGCCGGTTTGGCCTCATCGTGCGTGACCTTGGATTGGAAGGGCGGCAAGCTGGGGCCGCGCTCCATGAAGCGTTTGATCTTCGTTCCACCGGCGACTATTCAGCCGCCGTTCGACTGGGCCGCGCCGATGCTGTCACCGCCCGCGATGCAGCGCGAAGCTTCGTCGCCTATTGCCGAACATTGCAGAAAAAGGCGCGTAGACGTTCCAAGCCTTCCGCCAAGTAGCTCCTACTCTACAAGCGCGCCAGCGAGAGCATCGAACGCCACTTCACGCTGCTCGCCGCTGTCGAGATCCTTGAGCTGCGCGACGCCCTTGGCGAGCTCGTCGTCACCGATGATCAGGACGGCGCGGGCGTTGAGCTTGTTGGCGCGCTGCATGCGCCGTTTCATGTTGCCGCGATAGTCCTGCTCGACGGTGATGCCCTGACGCCGCAGCGCCCGGGCAAGCCCGAGCGCCCTGGCCTCGGCTGCGGAGCCCAGCGGGGCGATCACGACGGCGCGCGGCAGCGGCGCCGGATCGTTGCACAGCATGACCAGCCGTTCGATGCCGCCGGCCCAGCCGATGCCGGCCGTCGGCGGACCGCCCAGCTCGGCGATCAGCCCGTCGTAGCGGCCGCCGCCCAGCACCGTGCCCTGGGCGCCGATGTGGGTCGTGACGAACTCGAAGGCCGTGTGGGTGTAGTAGTCCAGGCCGCGCACCAGCGCGGGATCGACCTCGAACGGCACGCCGGCCGCTGCGAGCCCGTCCTTCACGGCAGAGAAGAAGTCCTGGCTGGCCTGGTTCAGATGGTCGGCGAACGAGGGTGCACCGGCGTTGATCGCCTTGTCGCCGTCGTCCTTGCTGTCGAGGATGCGCAAGCGGATTGCGCTGCAGGCGCTCGCGCGAATCCTCGGAAAGCTTGCCGAGGTGGCTGGAGTAGTAGTCGACCAGCACCTTGCGGTAGGCGGTGCGGCTTTCCGGGTCGCCCAGCGAGTTCAGCTTGAGCACGCAACGGTCGAGGATGCCCAGCCGATCGAGGATGTCGGCCGCCACCGAGATGACCTCGATGTCGGCGCCTGGCTCGGGCGCGCCCAGCACTTCCAGGTCGATCTGGTGGAACTGCCGCTGGCGACCTTTCTGCGGCCGCTCGTAGCGGAACATCGGTCCCGCGGCGAAAAGCTTCAGCGGCAGCTGCTGGGTGAGCTCGCCGTTTGACACGAAGGCGCGGCAGATGCCGGCGGTGTATTCCGGCCGCAAGGTGAGCAATTCACCGCCGCGGTCGGTGAAGGTGTACATTTCCTTGGAGACGACGTCGGTCGTCTCGCCGATGCCGCGGGCAAACAGCTCGGTGAACTCGAAGATCGGCGTCGCCATCTCGCGATAGCCATAGAGGCGCGCCACGTCGCGCGCCGTGTCGATGACGTGCGTGAAGCGCCGGTATTCGTCGGGCAGAAGGTCGTGCGTGCCGCGCACGGGCTGCAGTTTGCTCACGGGAAATCGCCTTGGATTGATCGTCGAAGAAGAGAGCTGGAAAGCCGCTACTCGGCGGCGGCTTGATGTCGCTCGGCCTCCGCTGCCTTCGCCGCCTCGATCTCGGCCGCCTTCTTCTCGATCAGTTCGACAAGATGATCGACGACGCTGGCGTCCTTCAGGCGATGGTGCGGCACGCCCGCGATATAGACCTGGTGGGTGTTGTTGCCGCCGCCGGTGAAGCCGATATCGGTCTCGCGCGCCTCGCCCGGTCCGTTCACCACGCAGCCGATCACCGACACCGTCATCGGCGTGGTGATGTGGGCGACGCGCTTCTCCAGCGCCTCGACGGTGCGGATGACGTCGTATTGCTGGCGGGCGCAGGACGGGCAGGAGATGATGTTGACGCCGCGGTGGCGCAGGTTGAGCGCCTTCAGGATCTCGAAGCCGACCCGCACCTCTTCCTCGGGCTCGGCCGACAGCGAGACCCGCACCGTGTCGCCGATGCCGGCCCACAGCAGCGAGCCCAGCCCGATCGACGACTTCACCGTGCCGGTGCGCAGGCCGCCCGCCTCGGTGACGCCGATATGCAGCGGGATAGTCGCAGGCATCGGCCAGCTGCTGGTAGGCGGCGACCGCAAGGAAGACGTCCGACGCCTTCACGCTGATCTTGAACTCGTGGAAATCGTGATCCTGCAGGATGCGGGCATGGTCGAGCGCGCTCTCGACCATCGCCTCCGGGCAGGGCTCGCCGTACTTCTCCAGAAGGTCCTTCTCCAGCGAGCCGGCATTGACGCCGATGCGCATGGAGCAGCCGTGGTCCTTGGCCGCCTGCACCACCTCGCGCACCCGCTCGGCGCTGCCGATATTGCCGGGATTGATGCGCAGGCAGGCGGCACCCGCCTTGGCCGCCTCGATGGCGCGCCGATAGTGGAAATGGATGTCGGCCACGATCGGCACCTTCGAGGCCTTGACGATGGCGGACAGCGCCGCCGTCGAGTCCTCGTCCGGGCAGGAAACCCGCACGATATCGACGCCGGCCTCTTCGGACCGGCGGATCTGGTCGATGGTCGCCTGGGCATCGGCGGTCAGCGTGTTGGTCATGGTCTGGACCGTGATCGGCGAATCGCCGCCGACCGGAACGGACCCGACCATGATGCGCCGCGACTTGCGGCGCACGATGTCGCGATAGGGCCTGATGCTCATGGCACCAAATGTAATGGCGTCGGCCGGACTTATCCAGCCGACGCCAGAGACGGAAATATAACTCTTGTCCCTGGGCTCACAGGTGCCGGATACGCCGCCATTGTCATCCCGAGCGCAGCGAGGGACCTTTCCTGCACCTTAAAGGCCCCTCGCTTCGCTCGGGGTGACAGCCGGACTAGCGGGCGTCGACGATGCGGTAGGCGATACCCGCCGGCACGACGTAGCTTTCGCCGGCCCGCACATAGGTCTGCGCCAGAACGTCGCCGTTGGGCGCCCGCAGCTCGATCCAGCTGTTGGCACGCACCCTGACGGTCGTGTCGGCACGAACCGGAAGAATGGCCGGAGGCTCCGTCGCAGGAGGACGTGCCGCTTCCTCTACGGCTGGAGCCGCTGCCTGCTGCGGCGGTGGAGGCTGCTGCGTGGCGACGCGCGGCTGTTCGGCAGGTGCCGGCGGCTGGGCGGCCTGCGCCTGGCCCGGGCCGGGAAGGTTCATCATCACGGGCGGCGGCGGCGGCGGCGGGACCGCGGCGACGACGGGCGGAGCGAGTGGTGTGCCCTGCGGCGGCTGTGGCGGCGGCGGAGCGGCCGCTTCACGGCGCGCCGGCCAGACTTCGGGCGGCAGGTTGCCGGGGGCCGGGCGCGCCTCCTGGGTCGGCTGCGCCGGTGGCGCCACTGCGGCCGGAGCGCTGGCTGTGGCGGCCGGCGGCTGAGCCTCGGTCGACGGCGCCGGATGGGGATGAGAGGCCAGCAGGCGATCCGGCACCGGCGGCACCTTCTCGGCCACCACCGACTGCTCGCGCGGCAGGTAGTGCCAGGCGGCATAGCCGACGCCCACGACCAGCAGGACGGTCAGGACGGCAAGCCCGATCGGCGCCCTTTTCTCAACGATCGGAAAATCAGCCGGCAGCGTGACAGGGCGCTTGATCGGAACGGGACCGGACAGGTGATAGGCCGTCATCACCTTTTCGGGGTCGAGACCGACATGCGCTGCATAGGCGCGCAGGAAGGCCGGGATGTAGGCAGCACCCGGCAGCTTGTCGAAGCGACCCTCTTCGATCGCCTCGAGGTTGGTGCGACGGATTTTCAAGCTCTTCTCGACCGCCGCGAGGTCGAGGCCACGCGCTTCGCGCTGATCGCGCAGCAAGCGACCTACTGCACGACCCGGCGAGGCTTCGCGTTCCAGCGCACGCCAATCGACCTGATCCGGCATGATGTCCCCTGCTAGTCCCCTCTCAAAAACGTTTTACCAGAGGCCTACTGACAGTTGGAAGTCTTATCGTCAGATTTCGATCGAATGATCGGCAGCGAACAGACGAAGAGTCTCACGCATCGGTCTGTCTGGTTGTGAAAGCGCAGCGTTCATGAAACCAGTCACCTCGTTGAGATCGAGCGAACGGATCATGGCCTTTACGGGACCGATCGCGCCGGGCGACATCGAGAGGCTGCGCACGCCGATCGCCAGCAGCGCCAGCGCCTCGACCGGACGGCCCGCCATCTCGCCGCAGACCGACAGTTCGACCCCGGCAGGCCGAACCTTTTCCACCACAAAATGTAGCAGTCTCAGGAGCGGTGGGGACAAGCTGTCGTAGCGGCCGGCCAACCGGCTGTTTCCCCGGTCGGCGGCATACAGGAACTGCAGAAGATCGTTCGTCCCTACTGAAATGAAGTCGACATGGGGCAGCAGGCTGTCGAGCTGCCACGCCAATGCCGGCACTTCGAACATAACGCCAACGCGCAACCGCTCGGGCACTGCCAGGCCGCGGCGCTTGGCGCGCTCCAATTCGAGCTCGAGCAGTTGACGGGCGCGCAACAGCTCGCTCACCTCGGCGATCATCGGGAACATCACCGACAGCGGCCGACCGTTGGCGCCCTGGATCAAGGCACGCAGCTGCCGGCGCAACATCGCCGGCCGGTCGAGACCGATGCGGATGGCGCGCCATCCCATGGCGGGATTGTCGTCACCGAAGGCGCCGACATAGGGCAGCACCTTGTCGCCACCGACATCGAGCGTGCGAAAAGTCACCGGCCGTCCATCGGCGACGTCGAGCACGCGGCTGTAAAGCCAGGTCTGCGCATCGACGTCGGGAAATTCCGAACGCACCATGAACGGGATCTCGGTCCGGTACAGGCCGACACCATCGGCGCCCGTCTCGTCGAGATGCTGCATGTCGATCAATAAACCGGCATTCATGTGCAGCGAGATGCGCGCCTGATCGCGCGTCGCCGACGGCAGCTCGCGCAGCGCCATGTACTTGCGCCGGCGCTCGTCGCGCGCCTCGATCGCGGCATGGATGGTCTGCAGGATGTCTTCGGCCGGCCGCACCAGGACCTGGGCGTTGTCGCCGTCGACCACGATGGAATCGCCCGGCTCGACGCGGGCCAGCACGTCCGGGGCGCGGCCGACGACAGGGATGTCGAGCGCCCGGGCCACGATGGCGACGTGGCTCATCGCCGATCCCTCCTCGAGCACCAGACCGCGCAGCCGCGTGCGGTCGTAGTCGAGCAGCTCGGCCGGCCCCATGTCGCGGGCGATGATGATCATGTCGTCGGGCAATGACGCCGGATCGATGGCTGCGCGGCCGGAAAGCCGCAGCAGCACCCGGTTGGTGAGATCCTGCAGGTCGCTCAGCCGCTCGCGGATATAGGGATCGGTCGATTGGCCGAGCCGTGCGCGCACATCGTCGAAACCACGCTGCACGCCCGCCTCGGCGGTGAGGCCCGACCCGATCGCTTCGCGGATGCGCTCGAGCCAGCCGCGATCGTCGACGAACATGCGGAAGGTTTCCAGGATCTCGCGCTGCTCGCCCGACTGCATGTCGTGCGCCTCGAGCATGCGGTCGACATCCTCGCGCACGCCGTGTGCGGCTTCCTCGAAGCGCTTCAGCTCCAGGCCGATATCCTCGGCAACCACCTTCTGAATCGAGATGCGCGGCTCGTGCAGCACGGCGTGCCCGATCGCCACGCCTGGCGTGAGCTGCACGCCGTCGACACGCAACGGCAGCAGACCGAGGCCATCGACCTGCTGCACCTCGTTGGGGCTGACGAAGTGACCGGCCGCAATGAGCTCCGCCAGCACCATGGCGATGGTCTGCAGCGTCTCGATCTCTTCTTCGTCGTAGTGGCGGCGCGTGCGGTTCTGCACCACCAGCACGCCCAGCACGCGCCCGGCGCGCACGATCGGCACGCCGGCCAGCGAATGGTAGATCTCCTCGCCCGTCTCCGGGCGGTAGGCGTATTGCGGATGGCTCTGGGCGTCGGCCAGCGACAACGGCCGGTTATGGGCGGCGATGTCGCCCACCAGGCCCTCGCCGACCCGCAGGCGCGTGCGGTGCACGGCCGAGGGATTGAGGCCTTGCGTCGCGAACAATTCCAGCACTTCGCCGGCCCGCAGCAGGTAGATCGAGCAGACCTCGGCCACCATCTCGTTGGCGACCAGGCGCACGACCTCGCCCAGCGGGTCCTCGATGGACTCGGCACGCGCCATCGTGTCCCGGAGCCGCTTTAGGAGCATTCGCGGTCCGGCCGGAGGAGTTGTTCTCTCCATGGTCAGACCGCGAGATGCTTGAGTCGGATGACGACAAAGCTACGGTCGGTGATGCACGCGCAAACGCGCCAAGCCGCCGATTGGCGGGCATTTTGGCAGGTCATATGAGCGTGCTTGGCGCGCATGGCGTGCTTATAGCAAGACCTGCGCCGAACTGCCTACCCGCCTTGTTCGCATAAGCAGCAGAGAAACTTATGCGAAAGCAGTGCCTGCAATGAGGGCTCTGCCGTCAGGCAGCGTCCAGCTCATAGGCTGTGTGCAGGGCGCGGACCGCGAGCTCGGTGTATTCGGCGGCCACCAGGACGCTGATCTTGATCTCGGAGGTCGAGATCACCTGGATGTTTATCCCCTTGCCGGCAAGGGTCTCGAACATCTTCAGCGCCACGCCGGCGTGGCTGCGCATGCCGACGCCGATCACCGAGATCTTGGCGACGTTGATGTCGGACTGCACCTCGGCGAACTTCAGGTCGGCCTTGGCCTTCTGCAGAAGCTCGACGGCGCGCGCGAGATCGGCCCGCGGCACCGTGAAGGTGATGTCGGTCGAGCTGCCGTCGAGCGAGACGTTCTGCACGATCATGTCGACGTTGACGTTGGCCTGGGCGAGCGGGCCGAAGATCGCCGCCGCCACGCCCGGCCGGTCGGCCACGCGGGTCACCGTGACCTTGGCCTCGTCCTTGGCGAAGGCGATGCCGCTCACGACGGATTTCTCGAGTCCCTGGGCCATGATCTCTTCCTCATCCACAACCATCGTGCCGGGCAGGTCGCTGCCAAGTGCTGCATCGAACGACGACAGGACCTGCACGCGCACGTGATGGTTCATCGCCAGCTCGACCGAACGCGTCTGCAGGACCTTGGAGCCCTGCGATGCCATCTCCAGCATCTCCTCGTAGGTCACCTGGTCGATCTTGCGCGCCTTCTCGACGATCCGGGGATCGGTCGTGTAGACGCCGTCGACGTCGGTGTAGATGTCGCAGCGGTCGGCCTTGAGGGCTGCCGCCAGCGCCACCGCCGAGGTGTCCGAGCCGCCACGGCCCAGGGTCGTCACGCGACCTTCCGGCGACAGGCCCTGGAAGCCCGGCACGATCGGCACTTCGCCCGCTGCCATCGCCTTGGCCATGTCGGCCGTCTCGATGTCGACGATGCGCGCCTTGGCGTGAGCGGCGTCGGTGCGGATCGGGATCTGCCAGGAAGCCCACGAGCGCGACTTCACGCCCATCTGCTGCAGCGCCATGGCCAGAAGGCCGATCGTCACCTGCTCGCCGGTCGCCACCACGACGTCGTACTCGCGGGCATCGTGCAGGGGCGCGATCTCGTTGACCCATTTGACGAGCTGGTTGGTGGCGCCGGACATGGCCGAGACCACGACCGCGACCTCGTTGCCGCGATCGACCTCGGCCTTGACCTTGTTGGCGACCTTCTTGATGCGATCTGTGTCGCCAACAGAAGTACCGCCGAATTTGAGAACGATGCGCGCCATGGACCTGCTCGAAAGCGGGGTATAGACACCGAGGGCACTATTCGGGTCAAGGGCAGCGATCATGGGCAATCCGACAAGCGCTCGTGGGCAGACCACCGTCGATCCGGCCGAGATCGAGCGCTTCTCGCGCATCGCCGCGGAGTGGTGGGACCCGGCCGGCAAGTTCGCGCCCCTGCACCGGCTGAATCCGGTGCGCATCGGCTACATCCGCGACCGCGCCGCGGCCCATTGGCAGCGCGATCCGCTGTCGGGCTCGCCGCTCAAGGACCTGTCGCTGCTCGACATCGGCTGCGGTGGCGGGCTTTTGAGCGAACCGATGGCCCGGCTGGGCGCGCACGTGACCGGCGTCGACGCGGCCTCGAAGAACGTCAATGTCGCCGCCCTGCACGCCGAGGGACAGGCGCTTGCGATCGACTATCGCCAGGGCACGGCCGAGGCGCTGGCCGAATCAGGCGCGCAGTTCGACATCGTGCTGGCGCTGGAGATCGTCGAGCATGTCGCCGACGTCGACCTCTTCCTGAGGTCGTGCGGGCACATGGTGAAGCCGGGCGGGCTGTTGTTCCTGTCGACGCTCAACCGCACCGCCAAGGCCTGGGCGCTCGCCATCGCCGGCGCCGAATATGTTCTGGGCTGGCTGCCGCGCGGCACGCACGACTGGAAGAAGTTCTTGAAACCGTCGGAAGTCGTGAACGGCCTGCGCTCGGGCGGCATCGAGGCCGAGGAGATCGTGGGCGTGGTCTACAGCCCGCTCAGCCGCGCCTGGTCGCTGAACAAGAGCGACCTTGACGTGAATTACATGCTCTACGGCAAATCCGTCGTCCCGAGCGCAGCCGACCGCAGGTCGGCGTAGTCGAGGGACCTTGTTTCAACGATAAGCGGCTTGTTGCGGAGAGAAGGTCCCTCCACTCCGCGCTTCGCGCTCCGGTCGGGACGACGGGAGTCAATTCCCCCGGGGAATCCACGGCAGGCGGCCGAACTCGATGCCTTCGTCGGCCAGCGCCTCGGCCTCTTCGTCGCTGGTCTCGCCGTAGATGCCGCGCTTGTCGCTCTCGCCGTAATGGATCTTGCGGGCTTCCTCGGCAAACTTGTCGCCGACATGCTCGCAGTTCTTCTCGACTTCGGTGCGCACCTTGATCAGCGCCTCGCGCAGCTCCTTGGGCATGTGCCGCGCCAGCGCTGCCATCTGCTGCTGCTGCTCCGCCGTCGGCGCGGGCGGCGTTGCCGGCGCATCGGCAGCCGGCTTCTCGACCTCGACCTTCCTGGCGCCCTTGCCCAGCCGCGGCGCCATCGGCGCGCGCGAGACCTTGGCCTCGCCGCACACGGCGCAGCCGATCAGGGATTTCTTCTCCTGCCGTTCGTAGGTCTTGCTGTCCTTGAACCAGCTTTCGAACTCGTGGCCCTTGGAGCAGCGCAGTCGATATAGGATCATGAAATGACAAGGAATTCCGCGTTGGCACTCCCATTGGGGGAGTGCCAGAGATGATGGGGTGTGATTGTGGCTGACGCAAGGGGGATGCCATCGCCGTGGATCGTGCAGTGGGCTGGACTGGTCCCTGCCGGTGTTCCTGTGCTCGACGTCGCCGCGGGCGGCGGCCGGCACACCCGCTTCTTCGCCGATCGTGGGCACAGGGTCACGGCCATCGATCGCGATGTCAGTTCGCTTGCGGCCCATCCGAATGTCGAGATCGTGCAAGCCGATCTCGAAGATGGATCGCCGTGGCCCCTGCCCGGCCGCACCATCGGCGCCGTGATCGTCACCAACTACCTGCATCGCCCGCTCTTCCCGACACTGCTGGCCGCACTCGTGCCGGGCGGCGTGCTGCTCTACGAGACCTTCATGGAAGGCAACGAGCGGTTCGGCCGGCCAAGCAATCCGGAGTTCCTGCTGAAGGATGGCGAGCTGCTCGAGCTCGTGCGCGGACGGTTTTCCGTCGTCGCCTACGAGGCGCGGCTGGTCAGCGAACCGAAGATGGCGATGATCCAGCGCATCGCCGCACGAAAGCTCTGACTACTCGGCGGCCTTGGCGACGGCCGGCTTGTGCAGCACAGGCTCGGCGTACTTCCGGTCGTGCGTCAGCGACGGCACCATCTTGCGCGCCTCGGCGATCTTGGCGTGGTCGACCTCGGCAATCACGAAGCCTGCCTTCTCACCGCCGGCATCGGCCAGCACCTCGCCCCACGGCGCCACGGCGATCGAATGGCCGTAGGTCTTGCGGTTGGAGCCCTTGTGCGTGCCGACCTGGGCCGGCGCGAACACGAAGCAGCCGGTCTCGATCGCCCGCGCGCGCATCAGCGTGTGCCAGTGCGCCTGGCCGGTCGGCACCGTGAACGACGAGGGGATCGCCAGCATCGTGGCGCCGGCATGCGCCAGGTCGCGATAGAGATAGGGGAAGCGCAGGTCGTAGCAGATCGTCATGCCCAAGACGCCCCACGGTGTGAGGGCCAGCACCGATCTCTCGCCCGGCCTGAAGGTCGACGATTCGCGATAGCTTTCGCCGCCGGCAAGCTGGACGTCGAACATGTGGATCTTGTCGTAGCTCGCGACGATGCCGCCCGCCGCATCGATCAGGTAGGAGCGATTGCGGATCTGCTCCTCGCCCGGCACGCGGACATGGATCGACCCCAGCAGGAACCACGCGCCGGTCTCACGCGCGCTGGCGCGTGCCGCCGCCAACATGGCGTGGCTTTCCTCGGTCTGCGCTTTCTCCAGCGTCTCGGTGCGGTTGGCGCCGATCAGGCCGGTGTTCTCCGGCGTCATGATGAAGTCGGCGCCGGCGTCGCGGGCGAGCCGCGCCTGCTCGCGCACGAAAGCCACGTTCTCGGCCATCTCGTTGCTGACGTTGGTCTGGACCAGGCCGGCTTTGAACGCTGTCGTCATCGGTCGCTCCTCAGCCCGGCTGGGCCAGCAATGGGTCGAGCTTGCCCGCCTGCTCGAGGGCCGAGAGCTCGTCGGAGCCGCCGATATGCTCGCCGTTGATGAAGATCTGCGGCACCGTCGAGCGACTGGAGCGCTCGCGCATCTCGGCCCGCTTCTTCTCGTCCATCATCACGTCCGTTTCCTCGTAGGCGGCACCCTTGTGGTCGAGCAGGCCCTTGGCCCGCGCGCAGTAGCCGCAGAACGGCGTGGTGTAGATCTCGATCCTGGCCATGACCAACCTCTTTGACCACTATACCGCCGGCCGGACGACCCGCGCCAGCGTCAGCACGTCAACGTGCCGTGCGCCGCCGCGCTGCAAAACGCGCACGCAGGCCTCGACCGTGGCCCCCGTTGTCAGGACATCGTCGATCAAGAGAATGGACTTTCCCGCAACCGTCGCGGCCCAGCGCGGATTGAGGTCGAAAGCCTGCCGGACATTGTCGTGGCGTTGCTTGGCGGCCAGTCCGGTCTGCGAGCCGGTCCAGCGCCGGCGCCGCATCAGGTCGGGGACCAGCCGCCCTCGCGTCGACGGCGCCGCGGCGACGGCGATGCGGGCCAGGAGCTGGGCCTGGTTGTAGCGCCGCGTGAACAGCCGGCGCCAGTGCAGCGGCACCGGCGCCACCAGGTCGGCGTCGGCCAGCAAGTCGGCGCCGGCGCGCGCCATCCAGGCACCGCAGGCGCGGGCGATGTCGGTACGGTCGCCATGCTTGAACGGCAGCACCAGCTTGCGGCTCTTGTCGTCGTAGATCAGGGCGGCACGCGCCCGCCGATAGCGCGGCGGCCGCGCCGCACAGGCGCCGCACAACGCATCCCCGCCAACCTGCTGGACGAAGGGATAGGCACAGCGCGCGCAGTAGGGCGGCGCGATGAAGGCGAAGCCCGGCCAGCAGGCGGCGCAGAGACCGCCCGCCGTCTCGACGATTTCGCCGCAGCTCAGGCAGAGCGGCGGCAGCACGGCGTCGAGCATCGTGCGGCCGGCATGCACGCAAAAGCGTCCCAGACCAGTGGACAACATCATCTCCATTGGGCGGACCAAATGCGCCCACAGGATGGCGGGGCCTACCCGCCGCGCCGCTTTGGCCTTACATACGCGGTATGACGGGCCTCGACCCTCTGCTGGTTTTCGACCGCGCCGTGCTGCGCCGGCGGCGCGAGCGCGCGGCGCGTGATTGGCAGCCGCGCGCCTTCCTCAAGCGCGAGATCGCGGGCCGCCTGGTCGAACGCCTCGACGACGTGCGCCGGACCTTTGCGCATGCGCTCGATCTCGGCTCGCACGGCGACGAGTTCGCCGCGGCATTGGCCGACCGCAAGACCGTGGGCTGGCTGGTGCGCGCCGACCTCGGCCACAACTTCGCCCGGCTGGCGCGCGGCCCGGCGGTCGTGGCGGACGAGGAATTCCTGCCCTTCGCGCCCAAGAGCTTCGACCTGGTCGTGAGCGCCATGGACCTCCATTGGGTCAACGACCTGCCCGGCACCCTGGTGCAGATCCAGCGCATCCTGCGCCCCGACGGACTGCTGCTGGGCGCCATGCTGGGCGGCGCCACGCTGTGGCAGCTGCGCCAGGCCCTGACCGCGGCCGAAAGCGAGGTCGAGGGCGGCTTGAGCCCACGCGTCTCGCCTTTCGCCGATCTGCGCGACGCGGCGGGCCTGCTGCAGCGCGCGGGCTTCGCCCTGCCGGTGGCCGACAGCGAGACCATCGAGGTCGAATACGACAATGCGCTCTCCCTGATGCGCGACCTCGGCGCCATGGGCGAGAGCAACCTGGTGGTCGAACGCCGGCGCGGCCTGGCGCGGCGGGCCACGCTCCTGCGCGCGGCGGAAATCTACGGCGAGCGCTTCGCCCTGCCGACCGGCCGCGTCGCGGCGAGCTTCGAGGTGCTTTTCCTGCATGGCTGGGCGCCACACGAATCGCAGCCCAAGCCGCTCCGCCCGGGCAGCGCGGCGCAGCGGCTGGCCGACGCGCTCGGCACCGCCGAGCGAAGCGCCGGCGAAAAAGCGGGGCGAGGCTAGATCGTGCGACTGTCGCTGAGCCAAGTGCTGTCGGAGAGCTTCGGCTTCTTCTTCGCCAACACCCGACTGTTCTTCCACCTCGTCACCATTCCCTGGATCATGTCGATCGTCATCCGCATCGTCGGCGGCCTGGTCTCCGAATCGCCGATCGGGGCCATGGTCGAGAAGGCCGTCGACGTCGTGCCGACGACGATGTTCATGGTCGCCTGGCAGCGGCTCGTGCTGCTGGGACCGCACCGCATCGACGGGCTGCCGGGCCTCAGCTGGTCGGCGCGCGAGACGGCCTGGCTCGGGCATCTGCTCAAGGTGGCCGGCATGACCTTCGTGCTGATGGCCATCTTCATGATCACGGTCGGCCCGATGGATCCGCGCGCCCTTCAGGCCGGCGCCGCCATCGATCCGGACACCGCCCGGCGATACGCCCTGGCCGGTCCGCTCGCCCTGGGCTTCATCGTGTCGCTGCTGCTGGCGCTGCGCGTGAGCTATGGCCTCGCCGCCACCGCCGTCGACGTCCCCTTCTCGCCGCGCTTTTCCTGGGTGCACAGCCGGGGCAATGCCTGGCCGATCATCGGTGCCCTGTTCGTCGTCTATTTCGGCGGCGCCTTCGTCACCGCCGTGGCCGCGCTGCTGACCCACGGCATCATGCGCGGCGTGCTGCAGGCCGACGAGGCCGCCGCGGTGGTGAGCTGGACGGTGGCCATTCTGGTGGCTTACGGCGTGACCGCGATCACCGCGACGGTGCAGGCGGTGATCTTCCGCCGCCTGTTCGCCTGGCGCGAAGGCGTCGGGCTGCCGTCCCTTTCCGATTCATAGGTGCCATTCCTCCCCATCGCCGAAACGGCGATGGGGAGGTGCCCGCGTAGCGGGCGGAGGGGTCATGAGCGACAACGAGTTCTGTTGCCTATGACCCCTCCGCCCTCGTCAGACGAGGGCACCTCCCCAGCCTCGCTGGGGAGGCAGTCGGATCAGAGAAGGTCGCGCAACAGTCCGATCAGCGGCAGGTCGGCGGGCGGCATCGGATAGCGGGCGAGCTCCATCGGCGCGACCCACTTCAGCGCCTGGCCTTCATGCGGCTGCGGCGTGCCGTTCCATTTGCGGCAGGCGAAGACCGGCATCAGCAGGTGAAACTTCTCGTAGCCGTGGCTGGCAAAGGCGATCGGCGCCAGGCAGCTCGTCGCCGTCTCGATGCCGAGCTCCTCGCTGAGCTCGCGCACCAGCGCCTGCTCGGGCGTCTCGCCGGGATCGACCTTGCCGCCGGGGAACTCCCATAGCCCGGCCATCGGCTTGCCCTCGGGCCGCTGGGCGATCAGCACGCGGCCATCGACGTCGACCAGCGCCACCGCGGCAACCAGGACCAGCGGCCGCTCGCCGAGTGGCGGCGGGCCGCCCGGGCACTCCTCGTCGAACGATCTACTCAAGAGCGGGGGCTCAAGAACGATAGCTGCCGTTGATGTCGATGTAGCCGTGCGTCAGATCGCAGGTCCAGACCGTGGCACGGCCGCGGCCGATGCCGAGATCGATGTCGATCACGATGTCGGTGCCCTTGATGTGCCTCGCGACCGGCGTCTCGTCGTAGTTGGGCACGACCTGGCCGCCGTCGGTGATCTTCACCCCGCCGATCGAGATCCTGAGCTTGTCGCGGTCCGCCCGCTCGCCCGACTTGCCGACGGCCATGACGATGCGGCCCCAGTTGGCGTCCTCGCCGGCGATCGCCGTCTTGACCAGCGGCGAGTTGGCGACCGAGAGCCCGATCTTGCGCGCCGCGCCGTTGGATGAGGCGCCGCCGACATTGATGGTCACGAACTTGGTGGCGCCCTCGCCGTCGCGCGCGAGCAGCTGGGCGAGGTCGATCAACACCTCGTCGAGCGCACGCTTGAAGTCGACCAGGACGGGATCGTCGGCTTCCTCGATCGGCGCGTGGCGGGCAGCGCCCGTGGCGACCATCAGCAGCGTGTCGCTGGTCGAGGTGTCGCCGTCGACGGTGACGCAGTTCAGCGACTTGTCGGCGGCATCGGCCAAAAGCTTCTGCAGCACTGCGCCCGGCACCTTGGCGTCGGTGAAGACGAAGGCCAGCATCGTCGCCATGTCCGGGGCGATCATGCCCGAGCCCTTGAGGAAGCCGTTGATGGTGACGGTCCGCTCGCCGACCTTGGCCTGGCGCGTGGCGAGCTTGGGGAAGGTGTCCGTCGTCATGATGGCGGCGGCGGCGGCGGACCAGGCGTCCTCGCGCGCCGACTTGAGGAGGCCGGGAACGACGGCCGCGATCTTCTCCCAGTCGAGCGGCTGGCCGATCACGCCGGTGGACGCCATGAACACTTCGTTGCGCGGGCAGCCCATCGCCTGAGCGATCGCCCGGGTGCTTTCCTCGACCGCCTTGTCGCCGAGCTTGCCGGTGAAGGCATTGGCGTTGCCGGCATTGACGACGATGGCGCGGACCTTGCCGCGGGCGAGATTCTTGCGGCACCAGTCGACCGGCGCCGACGAGCACTTCGAGCGCGTCAACACCCCCGCGATGGTGGCGCCGGCTGGCACCACGGCCAGCATGACATCGTCGCGGTCCTTGTAGCGCACACCCGACTGCGCGGCGGCGAGCTTCACGCCCGCGATGCGCGGCAACGTCGGCGTCGTTTTAGGTGCCAGCGGCGACTGGGCATGCTTGACGGCCATAGAACTCCCCATGCGGATGGCCGGACAGGGCCCGGTCACTCCGAAGGGCGGAGCCTACACCAGAAACGCACAAAAACGTGAGTGTTTGCTTGGCGACCTTTACTTTTGCGGAGCCGGAGCAGCGGCCGGCGGCGTCGCCGGTCGGTTGGGCGTCGCCGCCGGCGCAGCAGGCTTCGCCGCCGGGGCCGCGTCGGGCTTGCCGCCGTCCATCGCGAATTTCTCGATCTTGGCGCCGGACCGGAGCTGGTCGAGCTGCGCGGTCACCGCCTCGCGCGCCATCTCTTCCTTCAGCTGGTCGGCCATCTCCTCAAAGGCCGGCGGCGGCGCCTTGCGTCGGTCCTCGACCTTGATGACGTGGTAGCCGAACTGGGTCTTGACCGGCGCCTCGGTCAGTTCGTCCTTCTTCAGGTTGAAAGCGGCGTCGGCGAACTCCTTCACCATGTCCGACTTCTTGAACCAGCCGAGATCGCCGCCCTCGGCCCCGGACGCCTTGTCGGTCGACTTTTCCTTGGCGAGCTTGTCGAAGGCCGTACCCTTCTTGATCTCGGCGATCAAAGCCTTGGCCTCGTCCTCGGTCGATACCAGGATGTGCCGGGCGTGGACCTCTTCCTCGGTCGGCATCTGCTTCAGCCGCTCCTCGTAGCGCTTCTGCAGCTTGTCGGCCGTGACCTGGCGGGCGATCTCGCGCTGGATCCAGAAATCCTGCAGCACCTGGTCCTCGACGAAGGCCATGCGCTTCTTGAAGGCCGGATCCTCGGTCACCTTGCTCTTCTTGCCCTCCTGGACCACCAGCTTGCTGTCGATGATACGGTCGAGCAGCGCGGGGAACACCGCCTGCAGGGGCATGTTGCGATATTGTTGCGGCAGCGACTGTTGGGCGACCTCGAGCTCCGACAGCCGGATCGGCTGGCCGTTGACCGTGGCGACCACGGGATCCTTGAGCGCCGGCTGGGCAGCCTGGGCCGGCGGCTTGGCGGGCGCAGCCGGCGGCTTGGGTTGACCTTGGGGCTGGGCCTGGCCCTGCGGATTGGCGGGCTGCTGGGCCGACACGGGAGCCGCGATGGCAGCCGCTGCGCAACACAGGACGAACAGGCGCAGGGCGCGCAAGCGATGGCTCATGATTTGCTCCGAAACTTGATGTGCATCCGTTTACACAGGCCCGCTTCGGACCTGCAAGCTCTCCACCCCCGGCAGGTGCCTTGATCGCGGTGGATTGCGGCACTTTTTCGTGAGGAGGGTGTCGGCGATGCGGCGTCGACCGCTAGCGCTCGCATCCACCTCCCCCGTCATACGGGGGAGGACGGGAGGGGGAAAGCCTCATACGAGATTCCGACATGACGAAGATCATGATCTCAGCCAGAGCGGACGCCGAGACTGGTGCCTTCCCCCTCCCGGCCCGCGCGTTTGGCCGCGTCGCGGCCAAACGCTAGCCCGTATGACGGGGGAGGTGACTGTGGACCGGTCACTGCGTTGACACTCCGGTGCCTGCTCTCTATCTCTGGCTGGGACGGCGGGCCGTAGTGCCCGCCTAAGTCATTACAATATCGAGGTTTTCATGCTGGGTGCGCTGGCCCGCAGCCTGTTCGGCACCGCCAATGATCGCATCGTCAAAGGCTTCGACAAGCCGGTGGCGAAGATCAATGCACTCGAGCCCGAGCTCGCCAAGCTCACCGACGAGCAGCTGCGCGCCAAGACCATCGAGTTCCGCGAGCGCCTGGCCAAGGGCGAGACCCTGGACGACCTCCTGGTCGAGGCCTTTGCCGTGGTGCGCGAGGCGGCCAAGCGCACGCTCGGCCAGCGCCACTTCGACGTGCAGCTGAAGGGCGGCATGGTCCTGCACGAGGGCAAGATCGCCGAGATGAAGACCGGCGAAGGCAAGACCCTGGTCGCCACCCTGCCGGTCTATCTCAACGCCCTCGAAGGCAAGGGCGTGCACGTCGTGACCGTGAACGACTACCTGGCCAAGCGCGACTCCGAATGGATGGGCCAGATCTACCAGTTCCTCGGCCTCACCGTCGGCGTGATCGTGCACGAGCTCGACGACGAGCAGCGCAAGGCGGCCTACGCCTGCGACGTCACCTACGGCACCAACAACGAGCTGGGCTTCGACTACCTGCGCGACAACATGAAGTTCCGCCTGGACGCCATGGCCCAGCGGCCCTTCAACTACGCCATCGTCGACGAGGTCGATTCGATCCTGATCGACGAGGCGCGCACGCCGCTCATCATTTCCGGCCCGGCCGAGGATTCCTCGGAGCTCTATCGCCGCGCCGACACGGTGATCCCGCGGCTCAAGGCCGACGCCTTCGAGAAGGACGAGAAGAACCGCACCGTCGTCTTGACCGACGCCGGCGTCGAGGCGGTCGAGGACATCCTGCGCGGCGACGGGCTGCTGCCGGAAGGCATCAGCCTCTACGCGCCGAACCAGGTCACCGTGCTGCACCATGTCACCCAGGCGCTGCGCGCCCACAAGCTGTTCGCGCGCGACACCGACTACATCGTCAAGGACGGCCAGGTCGTCATCATCGACGAGTTCACCGGTCGCATGATGGCGGGCCGGCGCTATTCCGAGGGCCTGCACCAGGCGCTCGAGGCCAAGGAAAAGGTCGAGATCCAGCGCGAGAACCAGACGCTGGCCTCGATCACCTTCCAGAACCTGTTCCGCATGTATCCCAAGCTGGCCGGCATGACCGGCACGGCGCTGACCGAAGCCGCCGAGTTCGGCGAGATCTACAGGCTCGAGGTCGTCGAGATCCCGACCAACGTCGCGGTCGGCCGCAAGGACGCCGACGACGAGATCTACCGCACGCTGGCCGACAAGACGCGTGCCATCGTCAAGCTCGTCCAGGAATGCCGCGAGCGCCAGCAGCCGATGCTGGTCGGCACGGTGTCGATCGAGAAGTCGGAGGCGCTGTCGGAGGAGCTGAAGAAGGCCAATATCCCGCACAACGTGCTGAACGCGCGCTATCACGAGCAGGAAGCCGAGATCGTGGCTCAGGCCGGCCGCCCGGGCGCCATCACCATCGCCACCAACATGGCCGGCCGCGGCACCGACATCCAGTTGGGCGGCAACGCCGACATGCTGGTGCGCCAGTCCGAACCCGGGATCACGGCCAAGTTCCCCGACGAGGCCAACCGCAAGGCCGAGATCGAGCGCGTCGCGGCCGAGATCAGGGCCGAGGTGTTGCGCAACCGCGAGATCGTGCTCAAGGCCGGCGGCCTCTACGTCGTCGGCACCGAGCGCCACGAGAGCCGGCGCATCGACAACCAGCTGCGCGGCCGCTCGGGCCGCCAGGGCGACCCCGGCGCCTCGAAGTTCTTCCTGTCGCTGGAAGACGACCTGATGCGCATCTTCGGCAACAACAAGGTGCTCGACTGGGTGCAGAAGAAGGGCATGGCCGACGACGAGGCGCTGACCCATCGCTGGCTCAACAAGGCGCTGGAGACGGCGCAGGGCAAGGTCGAGGCGCGCAACTTCGAGATCCGCAAGAACCTGCTGCGCTTCGACGACGTCATGAACAGCCAGCGCAAGGAGATCTACAAGGAGCGCATCGAGCTGATGGGCACCGAGGACGTCTCGGACACCGTGGCCGGCATGTGGCGCGACGTGGTCGATACGCTGGTCGCCCGGACCATCCCCGAGGGCGTCTACGCCGAGCAGTGGAAGGTCGGCGAGCTCAAGGAAGAGGTGCAGCGCATCTTCGGGCTCGACCTGCCGGTCGAGGACTGGGCCAAGGAAGAGGGCATCGCCGACGAGGAGATCAAGACCCGGCTGAACGACCAGGTCGAGCGGCTGTTTGCCCAGCGCGCGGCCCAGTACGGGCCTGACGTGTGGCGCCAGGTCGAGAAGAGCGTGCTGATGCAGCTCTTCGACCAGAGCTGGAAGGAGCATCTGCTCCATCTCGACCATCTGCGCCAGGGCATCGGCTTGCGTGCCTACGGCCAGAAGGATCCGCTGAACGAGTACAAGCGCGAGGCGTTCAATCTCTTCAACGACCTGCTGACCGGCCTGCGCGAGCAGGTGGTCGGCCTGCTGGCGACGCTGCAGCTGCGCATGGAGCAGCCGACGATGCCGGAGATGCCGACCAACATGCAGGAGATCCACGAGGATCCGGCGCTGGCGAGCCGGATGAGCGACGATCCGGCGTTCGACCCGGCCGATCCCGACGGCGGCGGCGAGCCCACGCTGCACCGGCCGCGGCCGACGGCACGGGGGCCTAAGGATCCCAACGATCCCGCGAGCTGGGGCAAGGTCGCGCGCAACGCGCCTTGCCCCTGCGGTTCAGGCAAGAAGTTCAAGCACTGCCACGGGCGGGTCTGAGACCCGCCTGGCCACGCGATTCGTCGCGTTCCATCGTGATTAGTTGACCTCGGCTAACGTTACACTATAACATATCTGCTCTGACCAACCGACTGTGGGGAGAGCGGCCGATGCGGCGCGTGTATGGTTTGATATCGGTCAGCAGCCTGTTCGCCGGCATGGCCTCGGCTTCGGCGCAGACGGAGCCCGCGCCCCAGCCTCCACCGCCGACGCTGCCGGGCATCACCGTTACGTCGACCAAGATGGACGAGGAACGCAGCTCGATCCTGCCGAGCCTCGGCGCCACCAAGTACGACTTCAGCCGCACCGCCATCCAGAACACCCCGCAGGGCCAGAACGCGCCGCTGAACCAAGTACTGCTGCGTGCGCCTGGCGTGGTGCAGGACGGCTTCGGCCAGATCCATGTGCGCGGCGACCACGGCAGCCTGCAATACCGGCTCGACGGCGTTCAGCTGCCGGAAGGGCTGGCGCTGTTCAGCCAGATCCTGTCGCCCCGGTTCGCCAACTCGCTTTCGCTGCTGACCGGCGCCCTGCCGGCGCAGTACGGCCTGCGCACCGCGGGCGTCGTCGACATCGGCGTCAAGTCGGGTACGACCAACCCCGGCGCCGAACTCTCGTTCATGGGCGGCTCCTACAACTGGGTGCAGCCGTCGGGGGAGTATGGCGGGCGCAGCGGCAATATCGACTACTACGCCGCCGGCCAGTACCTCAGCAACAGCATCGGCATCGAAAACCCGTTCTCGGCGTGGACTCCCATCCACGACCAGACTTCCCAGTGGTACGGCCTCGCCAAGGTCACGGGCATCGTCGACGAGAATACACGGATCAGCTTCATCGGCGGCGGCGTCAACGCGAGCTACCAGATTCCCAACAACATCAACCAGGTTCCCAACTTCACGGTATTCGGCAACTCGACCTGGGACAGCTCGATCCTCGACCAGCGCCAATGGGAGAGCACCTACTTCGGCCTCGCCTCGCTGCAGAAGACCTACGCGGACTTCAACATGCAGCTCTCGGGCTTTGCGCGCTATTCCCAGCTCAACTACCAGCCCGACGCGATCGGCGACCTCCTGTACAACGGCGTCGCGCCCTGGGCGCAGCGCACCAGCTTCGCCACCGGCGTGCAGGGCGATGCGAGCTGGAAGGCGGCACCCAGGCATACGGTGCGCGGCGGCTTCCTCGTCCAGCGCGAGCGCGTCACGAGCTTTGCGCAAGTCAATACCCTGCCGTTCGTGCCCGGTGCCGTCGATCCCGACAATCCCGACGCTGTGCCCGAGGCCGTGCTCGGCGACCAGCCCGTCGGCCTCACCGACTTTGCCGATCTGACCGGCTGGACCTACAGCGTCTACCTGCAGGACGAATGGAAGGTGCTGCCGACACTGACCGTGAATGCCGGTTTGCGCTTCGATGCCATCACCAGCCCCCTCAACGAGTTCCAGTTCAGCCCGCGCGTCAATATCGTCTGGGAGCCCACGCCGGAAATCAGCCTGCGCGCCGGATACGCCCGCTACTTCGTTCCCGTCCCGTTGAACCAGGTCTCCGGCGCCTCGCTAGCGGCGCGTGCCGGCACGGCTATCGCCCCCGAGGTCATGATCAACGATCCCGCTCGCGCCGAACGCTCCGATAACATCGACATCGGCTTGACCGTGAAGCCCATCGACGGCCTCACCGTCGGCTTCAGCGGTTTCTACAAGTGGGCTGAGAACTACATCGACAAGGGCCAGTTCGGCGCGCCGATCTTCCAGACCGCCTTCAACTACTCGAACGCCCAGGTGCGCGGCTTCGAACTGTTCGCCAACTACGACAAGGGCCCGTGGTCGCTCTACGGCAACCTTTCCTGGTCGCAGGTCAACTCGATCAACATCACCTCCTCGCAGTTCAACTTCGAGCAGGCGGACCTGGACTTCATCGCCAACAACTGGATATTCGCCGACCACAACCAGAGCTGGACGGCCTCGGCCGGTGCCGCCTACGTGTTCAACATGGACAAGGACTACGCGACCCGGGTTTCTGCCGACATGCTTTACGGCAACGGCCTGCGGCAGACGCTCGTGACGCCGAACGACACCGCCCTGCCGCCCTATGCCACGCTCAATCTGTCGGTGACACAGCGTGTGCCGATCAACGGCAGCAAGGGCACCAACGTGCGTTTCGACGCCATCAACGTCACCGACGGCCAGTATCAGCTGCGAACCGGAACCGGCGTCGGCGTGGGTGCGCCTCAATTCGGCATGCGACGGGCGTTTTTCGTGACGATGTCGCAAAAATTCTGACCCGAGCGGTACTGGTGCAGCAGGGCACATTATGTCCGGTTGGTTACAGCCGGACATAATGTGCTTACTTAAACGACATGATCTGAGCAGGCCGAACGTGATAAATGCTCGGCATGCTCGATGACACGCTTCCCCATGTCGTGCCGCTGAAGGGCGGCTCCAATTTTCGCGATCTCGGCGGCTATCGCACGGCGGACGGCCGCACCGTGCGCCGGCGCGCCGTGTTCCGCTCGGCCCATCTCGGCACCCTGACCGACGAGGATCGCGCGGCGCTGAGCAAGCTCGGCGTGCGCACCATCGTCGACCTGCGCGGCGTCAACGAGGCGGCGGAGACGCCGCATCTGATCGACGGTGTCGACTGCCGCATTGTCGGCGCCCACATAGAGCCGCAGCTTGGCGACAGGATCAGGAATGCCGTGGCCGACGGCACGGCCACGCCACACTTCATGATGGACCTCTTCACCGGCCACTATCGCGAATATCCACGCCGCTGCGCGCCGGGTTTCCGCACCCTGTTCGCGACCTTGAGCGACGGCACGCATCGGCCGCTGGTCTTCCACTGCACCGCCGGCAAGGACCGCACCGGCTTCGCCTCGGCCCTGCTGCTCACCCTGCTCGGTGTATCGTGGGAAACGGTCATGGAGGACTATCTTCGCACCAACGAGCTGTGGACCGGCCATATCGGCCGCCATCCCGAGCTCGACATCGACACGCGCGCCGCCATCATCGAGGCGCGCACGCCCTATCTCGAGGCAGCCTTCGAGGTCGTGCGCGCCGACTTCGGCAGCCCCGAAGCGTTCGCCGAGAAGGCGCTCGGCCTCGATGTCGCGGCGCGCGAGCGGCTCAGGGCGGATTTGCTGGAAGGGTAAGTTCCGCGCTACGCCTGTCGTATGAGCGACACGCGTTACGACACTCCCGAGCCGTTCAAGGTCGACATCCCCGAGCGCGCGCTGATCGATCTCGACGAGCGCCTGCGCCGCTGGCGCGCACCTGTCGCCATCGCCGACAACGGCTCATGGGCCGCAGGCACCGATCCCGATTTTCTCGCCGAGCTGGTCGACTACTGGCGTCACGGCTACGACTGGAACCGCTGCCAGGAGGCAATCAACCGCTGGCCCAACTACCTGGTCGATATCGGCCCGCAGCGCCTGCATTTCATCCGCGAGCCCGGCACCGAGGTCGAGGGTGCGCCGCGCCCGATGCCGCTGGTCGTCACCCACGGCTGGCCGGGCTCGATCGTCGAGTTCCTGCACGTCATCGATGCGCTCGCCCATCCCGAGAACGGCGGCGGCGATCCGCTCGACGCCTTCGACGTCATCGTGCCCTCGCTCCCCGGCTACGGCTTCTCCGGCCCACCGATCCGCGAGGACAGCAGCACCGGCCCGATCGGTCCGCGTGCCATCGCTGGCCTGTGGCACACGCTGGTGCACGAGACCCTGAACTACCGTCGGCCCTACGGCGTGCAGGGCGGCGACTGGGGCGCCGTGGTGTCGTCGTGGGCAGCCTTCGATCATCCCCTGAAGGACGAGAAGGACGACTGGAAGTCGGGCGTGGTCGGCCTGCATCTCAACATGATGGGGCTCCGACCCGGCATCGACCTCGGCAAGGCCAAGCTCAGCGCCGACGAGAAGGCCTGGCTCGCCAAGGTCCAGGGCGAGCGCGACGAGAAGACCGCCTACCAGCGCATACAGGCGACCAGGCCGCAGACCCTGGGCGTGGCGCTCACCGATTCCCCCGTCGGCCTCGCCGCCTGGATCGTCGAGAAGTTCCAGGCCTGGAGCGACTGCGGCGGCGATCCGCTGAAGCGCTTCTCGATGGACCTGTTGCTCGACAACATCATGGTCTATTGGCTGACCGGCACGGCCGGCACGGCGACGTGGCTCTATCGTGGCGTCACCCAGCAGCCAAATCGCGGCCTGCCCGAGGGCAAGCGCGTCGAGACGCCGACGGGCTTCGCCGCCTTTCCGGCCGACCTCTCTCCGCCGCCGCCCAAGGAATTCATCGAGCGCGCCTTCAACCTGCGGCGCCACACCGTGATGCCCAAGGGCGGACATTTTGCAGCGCTGGAGGAACCTGACCTTTTGGTCGAGGACATCCGCGGCTTCTTCCGGCCATTGAGGTTCGGGGCGGCCAACGACTAGTGTCCCAAAACGGACATGCCAGAAAAGCCTATTCGAGAGTCAGCCCGGCCTCTTGGGCAAGCTTGCCATGCTTGGCAAGTTCAGCGGCAAAAAACGGCGCGGCTTGCTGTGGCGAGCTGCCGATGATTGTTAGGCCCTGCTTGCGAAGGGCATCCTGAACGTCGGGGCGATTGAGCGCCACCGTTGTAGCGTCGTAGACGCGCCCGACCACCTGCTGAGGCATGTCGGCCGGGCCGATTAAGGCGACCCAAGCATCATAGGCGAAGCCGGCGATGCCCTGCTCTGCCAAGGTCGGGACCTCGGGCAGCAGTGGCGATCGCTCCGCAGTCGAGACGCCGATGGCGCGCAACTTGCCGCTCGCGATTTGAGGCGCGGCGGCCGAAATCGCGACAAAGGCCATTGGCACCTGGCCGCCCACAAGATCATTCAATAAAGGACCCGTACCGCGATAAGGAACATGCTTCAGGGGCACCTTACCCAGCATGCGGAACATCTCAGCGGCCAGATGCAGCACGCTGCCGTTGCCGGCTGAGCCGTAGAACATGCCCTCAGGCTGAGTCTTGGCATAGGCGACGAGTTCAGCCGCCGTTTGCGCCGGGACCGACGGATACACCACGAGCACCAGCCCGGCCGTGCAAAGGACAGAGATGGGCGTGATGTCGGCCAGAGCGTCGTATGGAATGGACTTGTAGACACTGGGATTGATGACGTGGTTGGAAGAGATCATCCCTAAGGTCGTGCCGTCTTTCGGTCCGCGCACGATCTGAGCCGTACCGGTGATACTGCCGGCCCCCGGAAGATTCTCAACAACCACCGACGCACCAAGTGCGGCCCCCAGTGGCTCACTGAGGATGCGGGCGACGATATCGACACCGGATCCGACACTGAGCGGTACGATCATGCGCACGACCTTGCCGCCAAGCTGGGCAAGGGCAGCCAGTGGCAGCCCCAGGGTCGTTAAAGCTCCCGCAAGCGCGAGCCGTCGGCTGAGTGTGACCATGGCGTTTCCTCGATTGTTCTTTTCATGAGTTCTTCGAACGAGACCAGTTCGCCGGCGATGGCGCTGGCGACCACGGTCGGCGGACTAGCCAGCCAGACCGTTCCGGGACCGGAGCGGCCGGGGAAATTGCGGTTGATCGAGCTTACGGTCACTTGATCGGCGCGGTGCGACGCGCCGGGCCCGGCGTTGCCGCACGCCCCGCAAGCCGGTTCGAGCAACTCGGCGCCGACTTGCTGGAACGTTGGCAGGTAGCCTCGCTCCACGCAGTAGTCGCGCACATCCGACGTGCCGAACTGCAAATACAGCGTGACGCCCGGCTTGACCCGCATTCCGCGCTCGACCGCCCAATGCAGGACTTCGTGATAGCGGTCGAAGTCGTCGCGCTTACCCGCAGTGCACGACCCACCATAGGCGATGTCGACGCGGGTGCGCTCTGTGAGCTTTCCGAGTGGCACACCGTTGCCGGGATCTCCAGGCGCCGCCACCATGGGCGAAAGAGTTCGACAATCGACCGATAGCGCTGCCGCGTAGCGGGCACCCGGGTCGCTGCGCATCCAGGGCTCGATCTCGAACTTGATGCCACGTCGTTCCTCCAGAAAGCGAACAGTCTCCACGTCGGGCGCCACGATGCCGGTCAAGCCTCCCATCTCGGCCGTCATGTTGGTGAGCGTTGCCCGCTCGTCGACGCTCATGCCCTCGACAGCGGAGCCCACGAACTCGATGACCTTGCCCAGTGCCTGGCCGCCGCGCAGCGCCGGGTCGGCCAGCAGATAAAGCACGACGTCCTTCGCTGTGATTCCCGGTGGAAGTGAACCATTCAATTCGACGCGCATCGTCTCCGGGACCATGAGACGCGTCAGTCCGGTCATCATCGCATTCGCCATGTCAGTCGTGCCGACGCCGAAGGCAAAGCAGCCAAGCGCGCCGGAATGCGGCGTATGTGAGTCGGTTCCGACGACGAGCTGGCCCGGCAGCGCGTAGCGTTCGGTCATCATGGGATGGGAAATCCCCTGCGAGCCCGCGCTATTCGGCAGATAGCCATGGTCCTTGAGCGCGTAATCCCGCACGAAAGATCGATGAGCCTGGGACACCATCCGCACGCCAGCCATCATGTCCGCGCCCGAGAGGGCGGGACTGCAATGGGCGTAAGACAGATGATCCTCGAAGGCGAGAATGGTCCGCGGCTCGTGAAGCTGCAGCGGACGGCCGAAGGCGGTATGCAGCATGTGCGCACACATGCCGGTGTAGACCTCATGGATGAAACGCCAATCGGCTCGCACGAAGACGCCGATTCCGGGCGCCAGGGCATCGAGTCCGGCACCACCCTCTGCCAGATGACGCAGCAGGATCTTCTCGACCAGAGTACGCGGTCGATCTACCGGTACGAAACGCTCCTCTGGCAGGTCTCTCGCCTCCATCCGCCGCCGCTGGCCATAATGCAACAGGCCCCCACTTCTCAGTATGGCCGACGCCAGCGCGTCGCGCCCCACGAGTAGCTCCTCGATCTCGATTGCCTCGCCGCGTCGTATTCGGTCCAGCAGACCGGGATCGGTGGAGGTGAAGAGTCCAAGGTTGTCGGCGTTCTGCCGGTAGATGCGTTCAAAGCTTTCAGCGATTACCAGTCTGACCCCCGCAGCGAGTTCCGCCGTCGGGCTGTGCTCGCGCGATGAGCCCTTGCCATATCGCTTGCCGGCGACGACCACGGAGAACCCGCCCTTGCGGATGGCGTCAACGCCGATCGGACGGCGACCGCCAACGGTCAGACCAGTGTAGGGATAACGGCCGAGCCGCTCGTCGAAGTACAGGCAGGTCGCCGTAGGCGTGATTTCGTCCGTGGAGACATCGTCGCGCAGCGGCCCAGCTTCCATCGGGACAAGGTTCTGTCCTGCGAGCTGCGCGTCGATCAGCGCCGGGGTCTGGGCGAGCAGCAGTATCCTGCCCGGCAGGTCGAGAGTCCGTACAGTTTCCATCAATTGTGGATGTTACGGTCGGCCTCGATCCGCCGGGATTGCTGTTTGGACAACGAAGCCGTCGCGATCGGCGATGGCGTCGACTAGCTCTCGCCTTTGAGATGATCGACCAACGCTGCTGCGGCGCGCGATCGGGGGGAATTGCGCGGGGCATAGAGGCGCAGCTCACGGTCTCCCCACGGTTCAGCCAACTTCTTTCTCACGAAGCGCTTTGCTCCGGCGTAAGCCGATGCGGCACTTGTGGGAATGACGGCGATGCCGAGGCCCGCTTCGACCATGCGACAGACCGCATCGGCGCTGCCCACCGACACGGTGAATTGCATCCGGCGTCCCATCTTCAACGCCCTGTCATGCAGCAGCCGGTCGACGGAGCCGCCGGACTGCACACCGATCAAGGGATGACTGAGCACGTCGGCGAAGCGGACGACCCTGGCGCGGGCCAACGCATGGCCACGCGGCATGACGACCATCATCGGATCGCGGGCGAACGGCCAGCTATCGAGATTGCCTCGCAAGCGCGAGCGCGCGCACACACCTACATCCGCATCGCCGTCGAGACACGCCTGAAGTACGTCCGGTGATTGGCATTCGCGAAGGGCGATGCGCACGGCGGGATAGCGCCCGATGAAGACCTTGAGCCTCTCCGGCAAGAATCCGATGACCGACGATGAGTTAGCGAACAGGCGCACGGTACCAGCAAGTCCTCGCTTTCCGGCCTTCACTTGATGGGCAAAAGCTTGGAGATCCCCGTCGATGCGCTGGGCCATAGACAGCGCCGCTCTTCCCGCGTCAGTCGGCTCTACGCCGCGCGCCCGCCGCGCCAGCATCGGCGCGCCGAGCGCGCGCTCGAGATCGGAGATGCGCCGG
The DNA here is from genome assembly GCA_963809025.1 of uncultured Alphaproteobacteria bacterium. Classification (GTDB taxonomy): domain Bacteria; phylum Pseudomonadota; class Alphaproteobacteria; order Reyranellales; family Reyranellaceae; genus Reyranella. Next base: position 184,799 of record CAWEIE010000002.1, read on the forward strand.
CTGAGCGCCGAAGGTGCGATGTTCTCACGCGCCGCAGCCCGTGCGATTGAACCTTCACGGATTGCCGCTGCCAGCAGATGCAGGCTGTAAATGTCGATTCGGAATGACATGACTGTAGCCTGCCACAGGTTAGTCGTTCACACAGGCCCCCGCAGCGCGCGACTTCAGGGATTTCGATCCTAATACTTCCGCAGTACTTGTGGACGGAATCATATTGCACTATATCCCTGCCATGTCCGATTCCTCCCTTGCCGCCATCCTGCGGCTCCTGCGTGCGCAGTCCTTCGTGGAAGCGCGGATAGATCCCGGCCTGGGCGCGGTCCACGGCCTGGCGCTGCGCGAGTTCATGTTCCTGGTGCAGCTCGACCAGGCGCCGGCCAACCGCCTGCGCCGCGTCGACCTCGCTGGCCGCCTGAACGTCAGCCAGTCGACGGTCACCCGGCTCGCCCTGCCATTGGAGAAGCTGGGCTTCGTCAAGCGCGAGGCTGATCCGCGCGACGCCCGGGTCGGCTACGTCGTGCTGACCAAGGTCGGCCGGCAGCGCGTCGCCGAGGCACGCGCCACGCTCGAACGCAGCGCCGAGGGGATCTTCCGCGACCGCTGGACCGACAAGGACATCGCCACGCTGGCGAGCCTGCTCGGCCGCTTCACCGCGGCGCTGCCCGGCGACGTGACCTAGGTCAGGCGAGCGTCGCCGTCGCTTGCGCGGCGATCGTGCCCTTGGGCGTCACGGTCCACAGCTCGGCGCCTTTGCCGTCGGCGGTCGGCCGGCCGATCACGTCGAACGGCGCGTTGTCGAACAGCGGTGCCCGTGCGCGCACGGTGAAGGTCTTGATGCGGCGGCCGGGCATGGAATCGCGCAAGAGGTCGAACAGGCACTGCTGGGCGAACGGCCCGTGCACGACCAGGCCGGGATAGCCCTCGACCTCCATGCAGTAGGGCTTGTCGTAGTGGATGCGGTGCGGGTTGAAGGTGATCGCCGAGTAGCGGAACAGCATCACCGAGCTGGGCGTGATGGTGCGCCGCCACGGCACGTCGCTGGGCGCCGCATCGCGCACCGGTACGCCAGCCTTGTCGCCCGCCTTCACTTCCTCGCGGAACACCGTGTTGGCGGCTTCGGTGAGCGCCAGCCCGCGCGGCGTGAAGATGCGGCGCGTCTGGGTGGTGACGAGCAGGTTGCCGGTGCTGCCCTGGCGCAGCTGGATGTCTGAAAACTCGATCTCGCGGCGCAGCTTGTCGCCCACGCGGATGTCGCCGTCGAAGGTGAAGGTCGAGCCGGCATACATGCGCCGCGGCATCGGGATCTCGGGCAGCACGCCGCCGGTGAAGGCGGCGCCGTCCTTCCCGAGCTGCGCCGGGCGGGCATGAGAATGCAGGTACAACAGGTGCCAGCCTGGCGCGATCGGCTCGCCCTCGCCCGGCACCTTGTCCGGCCGGTCGAAGGTCGCGATCATTGCCTTGATCGGCGCCTGGGTGACGACGTCCTCGTCCTCGATCTTGCGGCCGAGTTGCTTCTTGAGCGGTTCGATGTCGATGGTCATGGCGCTTCCCCTGGGATTCGCCGCAGCGTAACCAATCCCGCGATGATTCGCGCTGCCTCTCCGCACGAAATCGCGCTCCTGCCGCAGATCGAAAACGCGGCCGACCAACGCTACGCGCGTCGGCCTGGGGCCGGCCAGCCTAGGGTCGTTCTCCGGGAGACGCGACAAGCCCCAACTGCTGCATGATTGCAAGGCTATCAATCAAGTTCCAGGTTTCAACAATCTGGCCGCGCTCGTTGAAGCGGTGCAAGTCCCAAAATGTCGTCTGAATCCGGCGGTTGGTCGGTGCAACGCCCATAACGGCCTTGGCGTGGATGGCAATCGTTGTGCAGTGACCCATGACCCAATCACCCTCTGCAACGGCGTGTTCGACGATGACTTGGAGGTCGGACCAGCTTTCATGCATCGAAGTCAGTAGCTGCTCGATATGTTCGCGTCCTGGCCCCGCATCGCGCGATCTGATCTGATGGTCAGGAGCGTAAAAGCTCATGCAGCCAGCCATATCCTTTGCGTTGAATGCCGCTTTGGCTTTCAAATAGTTTTCCTTGTTTCTTGCCGCGATGTCGCTCGCGCCCAGGCCGGCCATCTCAATGTTCTCCCTTCAAGAAGCATTGCGCTCGGCAGCATAGGTTCGGAAACTGGACTTGCGTTGAATAAACGTGCGGTACGCAGGTGGCTCATGTCGCGCTCGGCTGTTCAGTTTTCCACATCGTTGTTTTCGGTCGATGTCACAAGGCTCGGGCCGCACCGCAACCCGGTGCCATGTGTGCTCACTGGGAGGAACAAATCCATCACGCTTGTCAGCCGGGGCGAAGCGGTCTCGGGCGAGATATTGCTAATTCGTCCAGGCATCGAGCACACGGTCGTCTGCAGCGGCGGCATCAACGTGATGTACCTTGACGGGCTGCAATGGTCCGGCGACGGCCGTCTGGCGGAGCGACTGCAAGGTCGACTGGCAAATCTCGCGATCGACGCCATTTTCCGAGGATCAGATGCTCAGGCGGCATTGAGGCAGCGGCTTGTCTGCGGCACGACGCAATTCCCGCCGCACTTGGTTGCCATCATTCAAGATCTGATCGCCGAGCCGATGTCGAGAATGACCCAGCGCGAACTCAGCCACAGACTGCAGATGGAAAGGACCAGGGCTCTTCGCATGTTCAAGGCGGCCACCGGCCAGACATTTCGCGGGTTCAAGCAATGGTCGGGGCTGCAGCACGCAGCCCGGAAAATCGCTTCGGGCGAACTCGTCAGAACGGCAGCCATGGATGGAGGCTTTGCCGACACAGCCCATCTCACCCGGACGTTTCGCACCTCTTTCGGACTTACACCGTCGGAGGCGATCGCCGGACTTGCGAAAGCGTCGCCCCAATAGTCGCCATCCTCTCTCCAAACCCCACGATGATCCGCGCCGCCCGTCCCGACGAAATCGCTCTGTTGCCGCAGATCGAAAACGCAGCCGACGAACGCTATGCGCGCCGCGGGATGCCGCAGGTTCTTGCAATGCCGCCGGCCAGCATTGCCTCGCTCGAGCAGGGCAGGCGCGACGGCAGGCTGTGGGTCGCGGTCTCGCCATTGAACCGCGTCGTCGGCTTTGCCCTGATGAAGTTCCCTGGCGGCACCGCCTGGCTCGACCAGCTCTCGGTGCTGGATCGCTGGCAAGGGCGCGGCCTGGGGGCGGCATTGATCGATCGTACCGCCCGGCGGGCGCACGAACTCGGACACGATACGCTCTATCTTTCGACCTATCTCGGCGTGCCGTGGAACGCGCCTTTCTACGAGCGGCGCGGCTTCTCGTCTGTGCCTCGCGGCGACTGGCCGCGAGCCTTTCGCCTGCAATTCATGATCGAGAACAGCCATGGCCATCCGCCATGGCGCCGCACCATCATGCGGCGCCGCGTCTAGCTTTCTTTGCCTTCGGCGCGGTCACGTTCTGCCACGCCATGGTGAGCGCGCTGCGCATGGTGCGGACGTCTGCTTCGGCCAGGCGCACTGAGGTGGCGCCGCGCAGGCCCCAGGTGCCCTTGACTGCAACGAACATCGCGGGCTCCGCCGCGACCAGCATCTGCTGCTGATCGGGCGTGAGCTTCGCCATGCCCCAGTCCTTGTCGGGATGGCCCAAGGTGGCGAAGGCCTTGCCGCCGGCGCGGAAGTCGGCGTGGCCGCCATGCGCTCCCTCGACAGCACCGTCGAGCGACAGCGCGATCTTGGCGAACGCGGCCGGCGTCATTCGGCGGCGACGGCCAGGCCCATCTGCTCGCAAGTCGGCGCCACGTCCGAGACGGTGGCGCGGCGCATGTCGCGGGCGAAGCGCTGGTCGTCGAACTCCATGCCGCGATGCATGGTGCAGCGATCGTCCCAGATCACCAGGTCCTTCACGCGCCAGCGATGGGAATAGACGAACTGGCGCTGCGTGGCGTGCGCCGTCAGCTCTTCGAGCAACTTCTTCGCCTCGGCGTCGGCCATGCCGCGGATCGCGCCGGCGTGACTGGCGATATAGAGGCTCATGCGGCCGCCGTCCTGCAGGCGGCGCACCAGCACCTGCGGCACCGGCTTGAACTCTTCGCGCTCGGTCTCGTCGAAGTCGGCGAAGCCCAGCTTGGCGCGCGAGGTCATGATCGAATGCTCGGCCACCAGGCCCGCGATGCGCCGCTTGGTCGCCTCGGGCAGCGCATCGTAGGCCGCGCGCAGGTCGGCGAACTCGGTGTGGCCGCCGATCGGCGGGATCGAGCGGGCATGCAGCATCGAGCAATAGGCCGGCAGGCGCTTGAACGAGGAGTTGGTGTGCCACAGCCGGTTGCCGAGATTGTAGAGGCGCTGGCGGTCGTTGGTCTCGAGGAGGCGGTTCTCGGCATCGAGATTGCCGACGTCGGCCATGTTCTCGTGCAGGCGGAGCTTGTGATCCTTGCGCGCCTTGAACACCGTGGTCTCGAGCGGGCCGAAGTGGCGCGCGAAGTCGAGCTGGCTCTCGTCGTCGAACTCCTGGTCGGGGAAGACCAGCACGGCATATTTGGTGAAGGCGGCGCGGATGGCCGCGAGATCGTCGGCAGCGAGCGGCTTGCCGAGCACGACGTCGCCTACTTCGGCGGCGAAGTCGGGGGTGATCGGGTGGACGGTGATGGCCACGGCTCCTCCTGAGGAATCTTGCCTTCTTGCTTGACCCGATTGGACCACCGAACGGACTTTCCGGCAATCACCGGATATGATGGCAGGCATGATCGAAAAGCAGGAAGTTCAGGAAATCTTTCCCACGCCGCTCTGGATCGTGGACCTGCAGCCGGCCGCCGCGGCCAGCCTGAACGCCAAGCTCAAGGCCGAGATCGAGCGGCTGATCGAGCCCAGGCCCAAGATCCCTGCCGGCAGCAACTGGCAGACGCCGCAGGACCTGCACACCAAGCCCGCCTTCGCCGAGTTCGTGAAGCTGGTCGAGACCGCAGCGCGCGGCGTCACCCGCTTCCTGCAGGTCGATCAGTATCCGGTGGGCATCACCGGCTGCTGGGCCAACGTCAATCCGCCCGGCGCCTATCATCCGATGCACCATCATCCCAACAACTACCTGAGCGGCGTCTACTATGTCGCCGTGCCGACGGCCGGCTCGCAGATCATCTTCCAGGACCCGCGCGGCCAAGCCTCGATGATCATGCCCAAGCCCAAGCAATACACGCGGCTCACCGCCAATGGCGCCAACGCCCAGAGCAAGGAAGGCCGGCTGCTGATCTTCCCGGCCTGGCTGAAGCACACCGTGCCGGCCAACGACGGCCAGAGCGAGCGCATCAGCATCTCGTTCAACCTGATGTTCAAGAACTTCAGCGAGACCATGGCCGCACCGCTGTGGGACGCGACGGCGGGCAAGGAGAAATAGTCATACGCGGACCGCGGGCCTCTGGCCCGCTCATGCGGAGCGCGGACCTCCAGGTCCGCATCATGATTCATGAGCGGACCTGGAGGTCCGCGCTCCGAAGATCATGAGCGGGCGGGACGCCCGCGGTCCGAATATGAGCTAAAGACCCTTCTTGCCCATCGCCAGGAACTTGTCCTGGCGGCGCTGGCGCAGCGTGTCGGCATCGAGTCCGGCGAGATCGTCCAGCGCCTCGGTCATGACCTTGCCGACAAGGTCGATCGTCTCGTCCGGACTGCGATGGGCGCCGCCCATCGGCTCGGGGATGACGTCGTCGATAATGTCGAGCTTCTTGAGATCGGCCGCCGTCACCTTCATCGCCTCGGCGGCTTCCTGGGCATTGGCGTTGGAGCGCCACAGGATCGAGGCGCAGCCTTCCGGCGTGATCACCGAGTAGATCGAGTTCTCCAGCATGTAGACGCGATCGGCCGAAGCGATGGCGAGCGCGCCGCCCGAACCGCCCTCGCCGATCACGACGCTGACCAGCGGCACGCCGAGCGACAGGCAGGTGTCGATCGAGCTCGCCACCGCTTCGGCCTGGCCGCGCGCCTCCGCGTCCAGGCCGGGATACGCACCGGGCGTGTCGACCAGGGTGACCACCGGCAGATGGAAGCGATCGGCGAGCTTCATCAGCCGCTGCGCCTTGCGGTAGCCCTCCGGCCGCGGCATGCCGAAATTGTGTTTTATGCGCGAATCGGTGTCGTCGCCCTTCTGCTGGCCGATCACCACGACGCTGCGGTCACCGAGCCGGCCGACGCCGCCCACGATGGCTGCGTCCTCGCCGAACACCCGATCGCCCGCCAGGGGCATGTAGTCGGTGATCAGCCGGTCTATGTAGCTCTGAGCGTGCGGCCGCTCGGCATGACGCGCCACCTGCACGCGCTGCCAGGGCGTCAGCTTGGCGTAGGTCGCGCGCAACTGCTTCTGCACCTTGTCCTGCAGGCGCATGACTTCGTCGGCGATGTCGACATCGCCCGAGTTCGGCAGATGCCTGAGCTCGGCAATCTTGCTTTCGAGCTCGGCGATCGGCTTCTCGAAGTCGAGATAGGTGGTCATTGATTTTCAGGTGTCGCCCGGCACCGGAATCCTGTCAACCGCGACCCTTTCGAGGCCGACGGCCCAGCGGATGATGGTCTTCGACTAACGAACGCAACTTTTCGGGTATGACGTGGGTGTAAATCTGTGTGGTTGCAATATCGGCGTGGCCCAGCATGAGCTGGACACTGCGCAAATCTGCCCCCGCCTCGAGTAAATGGCTGGCAAAGGCGTGGCGCAAGACGTGTGGCGAAACGCGCGCAGGGTCAATGCCAGCTGCGAGTGCCATCTCTTTCAAGAGTTGGGCGAAACGTTGCCGCGTGAGATGCCCTGTTCGCCCGCGCGACGGAAACAAGTAGCGCGAGGTTTCACCATCATCCAGCCCAGCCGCACGAATATGTAGCCATTTGGCGATTGCGACACGCGCGGGATCCGACAGCGGTATTTGCCGTTCTTTGTCACCCTTACCGCGCACAAGCAGCATAGTCGGGTCGCGTTCAGCCGCTAGCACCGGCAATGCTACCAGCTCAGAGACGCGCAATCCCGAACCGTAAAGGATTTCGAGAAGCGTCTCCATGCGACCGCCATCCACGCCCCCCTTGGTCTGAGCTGCTTCGATCAATTTGTCGACTTCAACTCTCGACAAGACTTTGGGTAGCGACCGTCCCAGCTTTGGCGAATCGAGACTGCTGGCTGGATCATCCTCGCGTAGGCGCTCAGCCAAGAGAAAGCGAAAGAACTGGCGGATTACCGACAGTCGGCGCGCGACCGTGCTCGGTGTCATGCCCACATAGTCGAGTGATTTCACGTAGGCGCGCAGGGCATCAGAGTCGGCGTTGATCGGCTTTTGTTTGCGGCGCGCCAGGAAGGCGTCGAGATGCTTTAGATCGGTACTGTAGGCTACCGTGGTGTTGAGCGACGCGCCGCGCTCGGCCGACAGCATCTCGATGAAGGCCTCGGCCTCGCGCGACAGCGGCGTGGATGGCTTCCTCTTCAAGCTAGAGGCCGTACGCGATCGCCGTCTCCATGGCGAACAGGCGGGCCGAATAATCCTCGCCGACATGGCGCAGGGCCTGCACGATCGTCGCGATGGCGGCAGGATGAAGCTCGTTGAGCGGCGTCTCGCCGGCCGCGATCGGCGCCAGCAATGCCGCTTCGGCGCGCCGGCCGCCGGCCGCTGCATTGACCAGAGCCTGCAGGCTGGCCGTCGGCGGCATCACCAGGCGCGCGTTGCCGGGCGGCTTGTCGGGCAGTTCGGTCGAGCGCGGCGGCAGGTCGAAGCCGGTGGCGCGCAGCAGTTCAAGCAGCAGATAGCCCCGCAGCGGCGCGCGCGTCGGATCGTCATCGCGGGTCACCTCGTACCAGCGATTGATCTCGCCAATCGTCAGCTGCTTGGCATCGTCGATGCCCGCGATCGCTGCCAGCGGCACCAGCCGGTCAAGCGCGATGATGGCCCGCGCGTTGTTCGAGACCGCCTTCAGCGCCAGGCGAACCCACGCCTGCGCCTGTAGCTTGGCGCCCAGCAGCAGGAATCCCCGCATCGCCTCCTGAGCGACGTTGGCGAACTGCGGCTGGGCCGGCAGGTTGATCAAGGCAGCGGCGCTCGCCCGCGCGATGGTGGGAAACAGCGGGCTGCCGCGCGCCTCGCCGTAGGCGGCAGCGATCGAATTGACCATCTCCGTTGGGTTCGACGCATTGCGCGCCGCCGCCACCATGTGAGCGCGGCGCGCGACCGCCGGCGGCAGCGCGGCTCCACCGCGCAACGCCTCGAGATAGAGATCGCCCAGCTTCGTTGCCTCGATGATGGCCAGCGCCTCGCCGCGCTCGGCGATCTCGATGCGGGTGGCGATCGGCAGCGCCTTGAGGCCGACCAGGGCACGAACGACAGATGGCTGCGTATTGCGCAGCACGGCTGCGGGCACCTGGGCGTGCGTGAGGTCGATGGCCATCAGCGCCGGGCCGTCGATCTGGCCGGCCGGCACGTTGGTGGCGGCGAGGGCCGCGGCGGTGTCGCCTTGCAGCACCCTGCAGGCGGCATTCGCGCGGCCGGAAAACGCTTCGGTGAGCTGCGACTGGCCAACCACGGCGCAGGCGCCCTGTCGTTCGCCCGCCAGCATCAGCGCGTTGGCGACTATCGAGGCGATCGCCGGATCGGCATAGCCGCCGGCGTTGCGCACCATCTCGTTCAGGCTCTCCGCCTCGCCCATGGCGGCGAGCTTCTCGACCTTGAGCATGAACAGGGTGGGCGGAGGACTGCCATCCGGCGTCGGTGGCGTGAGCTGGCTCACCAGGACCTTGAACTGCAGATCGCGCAAGGCGCGACTGCGCGGCGCATTGGGCAACGTCGCGACCAGCCGCTTGGCGGTTGCCAGGGAGGTCCCGGCCCAGGCGTTCGCCGGCACCCCTCCCGTGGTCGCCGTCAGGAAGCCGGTGGGTCTGTCATCGAAATTGGCAACCTGCGCGTCAACCGGTGCCGCGATCAGCACCGAGAGCATCGCGGCCGCGGCGGCGACGCTCAAGCGGCTTCCGATCAGCCGGAACCGCTTGCGGTTCCGGCTGATCGGAAACGCGTTGATCGAGGTGCTTTCTTCACAGGGCACATTCCACCCGGCTGAAGCCAGCCGGGCGGAATGTGCTCTAGCGCGCGAAGCGTTCATTGGGGACGGGGACCTCGAAGTGCCGCACCGGCGGACGGGGCTCGAGCACGGCAAGTGCCACCACGCCGGCAAGCAGGAGGCCGACGACAATGACGGTGATCACCGGCCCAAGCTTCAGGGTGGGCACGCTGAATCGATTTCTGGAACGGAACAGGGGCACGACGCGGGCAACCTACCTCGGCTAGCGCCCAAGCGGCAATCGCGCACAATCCTTATTGTCTTCGGCGAGCGCCTCGCTTGAAACGATGGCCAGAATGGGCGACATCCATGGCTTCAGCGCCATGGACGCCCGCCCACCCCTATCGCTGCCGCGCACCGTCGCCCTCGTGGGCCTGATGGGCGCGGGCAAGAGCGCCATCGGCAAGCGGCTGGCGATGCGGCTTGGCCTGCCGTTCGTCGACGCCGACGATGAGATCGAGCGCGCCGCCGGCTGCTCGATCGCAGAGATCTTCGAGAAATACGGCGAGGCCGATTTCCGCGCCGGCGAGCGCCGCGTCATTTCGCGCCTGCTCGACGAGCCGCCGCACGTGCTGTCGACCGGCGGCGGCGCCTATATCGATCCCGAGACGCGCGCCCTGATGCGGGCCAAGGCGGTCACCGTGTGGCTGCGCGCCGAGCTCGACGTGCTGTTCGACCGCGTGCGCAAGCGCGCCCACCGGCCCTTGCTGCGCAATGGCGATCCCAAGGAAGTTCTCGCACGGCTGATGACACAGCGTTACCCGATCTATGCCGAGGCCGACATCGTCGTCGATTCGACGGCGCAGCCCGCCGACCGCACCACCGAACAGGTGATCGAGGCGCTGCGCGCCCATCTGCAGACCGAGAAGACGCCGGCATGAGTGTGCGCACCATCCGGGTCGAGTTGGCAGGCCGCAGCTACGACATCGCGATCGGCCCCGGCCTGATCGACCAGGCCGGCGCACTCAGCCGGCCCTTGCTGGCGGCGCCCAAGGTCACGATCGTGAGCGACGAGACCGTGGCGCCGCTGTACGGCGCCCGCCTCGCGGCCGCGTTCGACAAGGCCGGCATCAAGGCGAGCACGGTCACCGTGCCGGCGGGCGAGAACAGCAAGGAGTTCGGAGCCTTCGGCAGGCTCATGAACGAGCTGCTCGACCAGCGGCCCGACCGCAGGACCACCCTGGTGGCGCTGGGCGGCGGCGTGGTCGGCGATCTCACGGGCTTTGCCGCTTCGGTGCTGCTGCGCGGCGTCGACTTCATCCAGGTGCCGACCACGCTGCTGGCCCAGGTCGACTCCTCGGTCGGCGGCAAGACCGGCATCAACACGCGCCATGGCAAGAACCTGGTGGGCACCTTCTATCAGCCGCGCCTGGTGCTGGCCGACACCGACGTGCTCGACACCCTGCCGCGGCGCGAATTGCTGGCGGGCTATGCCGAGGTCGCCAAGTACGGCCTGATCGATGATCCCGCGTTCTTCGCCTGGTGCGAGGCCAACGGTGCGGCCGTGCTCTCGGGCGACGCTGCCAAGCGGACCTACGCCATCGAGCAGAGCTGCCTCGCCAAGGCGCGCATCGTGGCGGCCGACGAGCGCGAAACCACCGACCTGCGCGCCCTGCTCAATCTCGGCCACACCTTCGGCCACGCGCTGGAAGCGGAGACCGGCTTCGGCAGCGACCTGCTGCACGGCGAATCCGTCGGCACCGGCATGGCCATGGCCTTCGACCTGTCGGCGCGACTGGGCCTCTGCCCCGCCGCCGATGCCGAGCGCGTGCGCCGCCATCTCGGCGCCGTGGGATTGCCGATGCGGCTGCGCGCGATCGGCGGCGACAACCGCCGAAGCTGGGATGCCCCGCGCCTGATCGAGCACATGCGCGGGGACAAGAAGGCCGAAGGCGGCCGGCTCACCTTCGTGCTGGCGCGCGGCATCGGCAAAGCCTTCGTCAGCCGCAAGGTCGACGAAGCGGCATTGCGCAGCCTGCTCGACGACGCCATCTCTGCCTGACCCATGGACAGCGACCTTCAATTCGACATGCCGCTCTGGATCGCGGGTCCGGCGGTGCTGGTCTGCCTGCTGCTGGCGGCGTACCTGTCGGCGGCGGAGACCGCCATCACCGGCGCCTCGCGGCCGCGCATGCATCGGCTCGCCCAGCAGGGCAACAAGCTGGCGGCCACTGTCAATGCGTTGCTCGACCGAAAGGAAGAGGTCGTGAGCGCCATCCTGCTCGGCAACAACGTGGTGAATATCTTTTCGGCCTCGCTCACCACGGCCGTGCTGACCGCATTGTTCGGTGCTGCCGGCATCGTCTACGCCACTGTCGTGATCGGCGTGCTGGTGGTCATCTTCGGCGAGGTGATGCCCAAGACGTGGGCATTGCTGCGCGCCGATCGCGTGGCACTGGTGCTCGCGCCGTCGATCGTCGTGACGCTCGCCGTGCTCGGCCCAATGGCGCGCGCCGTCGCCTGGATCTCGCGCTTCTTCCTCAAGCTGCTGGGCGTGCGCGTCGACCGCACGCCGGACGCCGAGGAGCATGTCGACGTGCTGCGCGGCGCCATCGACCTGCATGGCCACGGCCAGAAAGGCGAGATGGCGCCCGCCGAGAAGGCGATGCTGCAGTCGGTGCTCGATCTCGGCGACCGCACGGTGGGCGACGTGATGACCCATCGCGGCAGCGTCGTGGTGATCGACGCCGACCAGCCGATGGACGCCATCGTCAGCCAGATGCTGGAAGCGCCCTACACGCGCATCCCGGTCTATCGCACCGAGGCCGACAACATCATCGGCGTCGTCCATGCCAAGGACCTGTTCCGCGCCGTCAAGGCGGCGGGCGGCCCCGAGACGGTCAAGATCGACGCGGTCGTGACGCCGCCCTGGTTCATTCCCGAATCGACGACGTGCTTCGACCAGCTCCAGGCCTTCCGCGCCCGGCACGAGCATTTCGCCATCGTCGTCGACGAGTACGGCGCGCTGCGCGGCATCGTCACCCTCGAGGACATCATCGAGGAAATCACCGGCGACATCGAGGACGAGCACGACGCCATCAAGCGCGGCGTGGTCCGGCGCGAGGACGGCAGCATGATCTGCCAGGGCGACGTGCCGATCCGCGACCTCAACCGCGAGTTCGGCTGGGGCCTGCCCGAGGACGTCGCCATCACCATCGCCGGGCTGGTGCTGCACGAGGCCCGGCGCATCCCCGAGGTCGGCCAGACCTATGCATTCTACGGATTCCGCTTCGAAATTCTGAAGCGCGAGGGCACCCGGATCGCCGAGTTGCGCATCGTGCCGCCCGTCGCCATACAGGCCGCCAACGCCTGAGGATCAAAAGAGAGGACCTGCCATGCCGCTTTCGCCGCCGGTCGGGCGACAGCACCTGCATACGCGTCGCGTCACCTGCCAGGGCTTCTTCCGCGAGGATGGCCTGTGGGACATCGAGGGCCACATCACC
>CAWEIE010000003.1:0-239176 GCA_963809025.1 uncultured Alphaproteobacteria bacterium
TGCGGTCATGGCGTGTCTCCCTCGCTTTCCGCACGACGTTAGCCGATAATTGGCCATGCGTGTCGAAATCCTGTGCACCGGCGACGAGATCCTCACCGGCAAGACCATCAACACCAACTACAGCCACATGGCGCGGCGGCTCGGCGATGTCGGGCTCACCGTGCACTGGGGCACCACCGTGGGCGACGACCGGGCGAGCCTGCTGCAGGCCTTCCGCCAGGCAGGCGAGCGCGCCGATGCCGTGATCGTCAATGGCGGGCTGGGTCCCACGGTCGACGACCTCTCGCAGGAGGTCGCGGCCGAGGCGAGCGGCGTGCAACTGGTGCTGAACGAGTACTGGATGACGCGCATGACCGAGAGCTACGCCCGGCGCGGCCGCGTCATGCCGCCCAACAACAAGAAGCAGGCGATGCTGCCGGAGAACGCCGAGTTCATCGACAACCCGATCGGCACGGCCTGCGGCTTCGCCGTCACCATCGGCAAGGCGCGCTTCTTCTTCACGCCCGGCGTGCCGCGCGAGATGCGCCGCATGATCGACGAGCAGGTGATCCCGCGCCTGCTGAAGCTCGGCGGCATCACCGGCGTCACCCGGCTGAAGCGCTTCCACACTTTCGGCATCGGCGAATCGCGCGCCGACAACATGCTGGGCGACATGGAGGCCTTCACGAACGGCCACATCAAGCTCGGATTCCAGGCGCACTATCCCGAGCTCGAGACCAAGCTTGCCGTGCGCGGCGACAACGAGGCCGACCTTATCGCACGCCTGGCGCCGGTCGAGGCGGAGGTGCGCAAGCGGCTCGGCAACTTCATCATCGCCGAGGACGACCAGACGCTGGAAGGCGTGGTGCTGGCGGCCCTGCTCGAGCGCGGCCATACGCTCGCCACGGCGGAGATGTTCAGCGGCGGGCATCTCGCGGCGCGCATGGCGCCCCTGCCCGGCGCGGAGAAGGTGTTCCGCAAGGGCGTCGTCACGCGCGATGCGGGCGAGCTCGGCATCAACGGCGTGTCGTCCGAGGCCGCCCAATCGGTCGGCCGCAAGCTGCGCGACGACAGCCGCGCCAGCCATGCGCTGGCCTTGCTGATCGATCTCGACGAAGGGCCCGAGCGGCCCGATTTCGGCGGCACGGTCTGCATCGGCATCGCCGACAAGACCGGCACCGTGGCGCGCCAGGCGCGCCTGATCGGCAACCGCGACTGGATCCGCGCCGGCGCCGTCGAGATGGGACTGGACTGCCTGCGTCGCCATCTGCTCGGCCTGCCCGTCGACGAGCGCATCGATTTCGAGCGGCGCTGACGCCTGCACTGCAGGCGCTTCAGGGGACTTTCCGGCATTCCCGGTATTTCCAGCAGAGAGCGTGGTGTGAGGCGAAAAATCAACCCACCATCGCTTGTGGGTGCATGCGCCAGCATCAGGGCGTTCGGAAGCGCCCTTCGCCTGATGCACGTGCAAGACAGCGGCCATAGCATATTATAACTATAGTTATGTCATAAGGCAAGCCGCAACCTGGCCTCATCGGCCGGAGCAACGCAGTCAGCGCGTCAGTACAGTCGACGCCGCCAACCGATGCCGAACGTGGGCTCGCCGCTCACTCCCGCAGGGTAGAGACCGCCGGGATCGTCCTTCCTCCAGGCAGTGACGTTGTCACCGCAGCCGATGAGGGTGGTGGCAAGCGCGCCAAGACAAGCCCAGCGCGCCAATCGAGCGGGCTTAAAGGGCGTCAAGGTCTTCCTCCTCCAAATTGGATGCTGGGTCACTGTCTCAATGCGACCGCGGCGCTGCCCGTTGCGCGCCTGCTCGACATTCAATTGCTAGCGTCTCGCCCTCGTCTCTCCCGCAAAATGGAGGGCATGGTTTTGCGGTCGAACGCCCCATGTAATTGAGTAAAGTTCCGATGCAGGAAGTGCGGGATCGATGGCAAGAAAGCTCAAGACCTTTACGACCTCAGCGGGATTCTTCGATCTCGCCGTTGCCGCGCCGTCGATGAAGGCGGCGTTGGAAGCGTGGGGCTCGAAGAACAATCTTTTCCAGCACGGCTTTGCCAAGGTCTCCGAAGACCCGAAGATCGTTGCCGCGACGATGGCCCACCCGGGCGTCGTGCTGCGGCGACCGGTCGGCTCGACCGGCGCTTTCAGCGAGCATGCCCAGCTTCCCACCGACCTTCCCATCGGCAAGGCCAAGCATGCGCCGGCAAAGCGTTCGGCGAAGCGGCCTGAGCCGCCGACGAAGGCAGTCGACGACAAGACGGCGCGCGAGGCCGCACGCGCGTTCGAGAAGGAGCAGAAGCGGCGCGACAGCGAGCGCCGCCGGGAAGAGGCCAACCGGCAACGAGAACGGGAGCGCCGCGAGCGGGCCATCGCGGCAGCTGAAGCCGCTCTTGAGCAAGCCAGGCAGGATCACGAGGCAAGACTCGAAGACATCGAAAAAGACCGCGCCGTGCTCGACAGAAAGGCGCAAGCCGAGGACGCGCGCTGGAGAAAGAAGAAGGAAGAACTGGAGGCAGGCGTGCGCAAGGCACGGTCCGGGAGTCACTTGCGTCTTGTTTGACGTGGTTTACCCGGAGACCCTCATGACCGACTGGACCGCGAGTCGCGCTAGTCTAAGCTAGGCACTTGCACGATCGTCGCGTCGCCGCCATGGCGATGCGCGATCGCCTCGACCTGCACGAGAGCATGCCGCCGGACCAACCCTCCAAGGACTGTCGCTCGCGGCGGATAGGGTTCGGCCACATGCGCGCCGTAACCCGCATTGAAGTCAGCGTAATGCCGCCAATCGGTTAGCACATTGTTGGTACGCACAATCGCTTGCCGATCCATTCTCGCGGCGGCGAGCAGGGCATCGATGCGTTGCCAAGCCAGTCTGGTCTGGGCTTCAGTGCCAATCGCCAAACGACCGTCGAGGCTTTCGCCAAGCTGCCCAGAGATATAGAGATCGTCTCCCGCGAGGATTGCAGGGGCGCCGAAGGAAGTCTCGCTCCCGAGGTCGCCGACGCGCTGTCCGCCACCTTGCACAGCGATGGCCTCGATCTGCAGAAGCGCGCTTGGATCGGCCAAGGGTGCGACCACGACCGTGCAAGCTGGCGGCCGGACACCAAAAACCTTCGCAAAGTTTGCGGCAAGCGCTGGCATGTCGCCGGAGTTGCCGAGAGTTACGTGCAGATGCGCCAACTCTGGCAGCGTCAAACCGGCGTGCTCAATGCCCGCCTTAAGCTGATTTAAGACGCTCGTCACCTGAATGTCGAAATCCGCGGCCGTGTCGGCAGGCGCCGCGCAGCAGTAAACCTTTCCCGCAGCCTTCACGCCGACTCCCGGGATGCGCGTGATCTGTGAATCCACAATGGCCACGAGATCCAACTCGATACCTGCTTGCGGCAAAGGAAAGCCATGCGAGCCCACCACGACCTGGTTGGGTTGAATGGCGCCGAACGCCTCTTCATAGAGTTCACTATAGCGCTGGCGATCTCGCAGATCTGCGATGTAGGTCTTGACGTGCACCGTATGCTTCAACCGCGCGCCGAGCAGTTCCAGCACGATGCCGACGTTGTGGAACATCCGGCGTGTTTGCACGGAGAAGTCGGTCATACCTGCCGTATTGCCACCCAAACGACGATGCTCGTCGGTTCCCGCCGTCGCGCCGAGATGAATGACGTTATCGACGCGCGCAGCGTGCGAGAAATGCGCGATCGGCCGCATGACGCGATCTGTGTGGATGACCGTTTTGGGCATTGCGCGCGAACTCCCTGCTTAGGTCAGGACGCTTTCGCGCAGTATGCCACGTACGTCCATTTCGTATTCGAGGCCCTGCACTGGAGGCCGTGAGAAATGCCAGCTCAAGCCGGTTCTCATCGCACCTCGGCGCGCAATCTCGTCGGCTACGAACGGATGAACGTCATGGACCGTGTAGAGGTGCACGCCGGTCGATCCGGACCAATCGAAGCCCAGCGCCGCCATGCGCCGCTCCATCTCGCTCAACACCCAGCGCGCCTTTTCCTGGAGGCCTTCCCGGCTAGTATCGCCCGGGCGAATGGCGTGGTCGCGATAACTGCCGGCGCCTTCTGGCGCCTCGCCGCTTCCCGATGCCACGAAAGTTCCCCGGCCGTCCATAATAGTGCACGCGACGGTATAGGAGAACGCGTAGAGGCTCGGTACGGCGGGTTTGTCGACCTCCGGGCAGACATTCGTCCGGGCGACTGGATTGAGGCCGTCGCGCAGAATCCCCCATCGCTCGAGGGTGCCAGCATAGACGCGATTGAACGCGTCGAAGCCTACCTCTGTGAACGGTTCCGGCGATCGCAACTCGCAGGCGCAGAGCGCTGTGAGCGGCCGACCCTCGCGGCGTAAATGGGCTTCGACAGCGGCAAAGCCTTCGGCCAACGGCAGGGCCCGATCGAACCGCGCGCGCGAAATCTCAAACTGCGGCAGCGCGGCGACACCGCCGGAATACTGGAACACGCCCTTGATGAACTTGTAGCCGCCAGGTTCCATCGACAGAATTTCGGCCATCGTCACGCTCTCTTGCACTTACTGTGGGACTCGCGGCCCACGCTGGGGCAGACATGGCCCGTCCATTCCGTTGTTGCAAGAATGTTATTTGAAACATAGCGTTCGATAAATTTGCACAGTAACGGGATCCCCAGTGTCGTTGACCGCATTGCGTTATTTCAACGAAGTCGTGCGAACCGGATCAATTCGGCTAGCAGCCGACCGCCTCCATGTCGCTCCTTCCGCGATCAGCCGACAGATGAGAAACCTCGAAGAAGAACTCGGGCTTCCCCTGTTCGAGCGCCATGCAAGGGGCGTTGTGCCGACCTCGGCGGGGGAACTCTATGCCCAGTATGCGCGGGAAGCGCTGCTTGACCAGGAGAGGATCAGTTCGGAGATAGACGATCTCAAGGGACTGCGCCGGGGACACGTGCGAATCTCCTCCGTCGAAGGTGTCGTAGCCAACGGCCTGACCCTCGCCATCGCGACATTCCGCAAGCGCTTCAGCGGCGTGACCATCAGCCTCGACATCACCGGCACGGCATCGGTTGTTACCTCGGTTCGCAACGGCGACGTCGACATAGGCATCGCCTTCACGTCAGATCCCGATCCAGACGTCCAGCGCGCCCTTCGGCTCAAGGACCCTCTGTTCGCGATCATGTCCCCCGATCACCCTGCCGCAGGACATCGCCGGCTGAGCCTGCGCGCCACGCTAGACCATCCGATCGCCATACCACGCAAGCAGTTCGGAATCCGTACCCTGCTCGACACGCGCTGCCGCACCGCCCAGCTCACGATGAAACCCACGCTCGAGACCAATTCCATCGAGGCCCTGCGCGGTTTCGCGCGGTCGGGCTGCGGCATCACCTATTTGCCGAGGCTGAGCGTGAAGCGCGAGATCGAGGCCCGGCAGGTCGTCGCGATCCCGATGACCGACAGGGACCTCCAGCAGGCGACGGTCGATGTCTGCATCCTCAAGGGCCGGACCTTGCCGACGGCCGCCGCAGGGTTCCTCCATCATCTGCAGGCCATATTGCCGACCCAGCGATGATCCCTTTCCCGCCCTAGAACGAGGGCGGTGTCGACACCCATATGACTTCCGCAACGGTGTCGGAATCGTTGCGCCAACGGTGCGGCAGCTCGCTGCTGAAGTAGAGGCTGTCGCCCTTGCCCAGCGCATACCAGACCCCGCCGATTTCGATCTGCAACCGGCCCTTAAGTACGATCACCGCATCCTCGCCGTCATGGGCGAAGACCGGCCCGCTTTCGGCATGCGCCGGCGCCTTCAGCCAGAGCGCTGACATGCGGCGGCGCAGATCCGGCGTCAACATCTCGTATTCGATTTGCGAATCGGGAAACACGACGCGCTTGCGGTTGCCGCGGCGGACCAGGCCAATACCAACGCCGCCCTTGCGGCTTTCGGCGCCGAACATCAGCGATCCGGCAGGAATGTCGAGCACGTCGGCAATCCGCTTCAGCGCGCTGACCGAGGGCGTGAGCAGGTTACGCTCGACCTGGCTCAGGAAGCTGATCGAGAGGTCTGCCTTGTTGGCCAGTTCCTGCAGAACCATGCCCCGGCCCCGCCTCGCTTTGCGGATAATGCCGCCCAGGCTTCCGCCCGCGAGTTCGGTCGGGACTCCCGAGCTTGGTGTCTTAGACTTTGTCTTAATGGCTTTGCGCACGTGACCTGCTCTTGCCCTGATCATTCGTGTTCCGTCCCGGGTCCTATCCCCGCCCGACCGGCCGGAGCCGCCCTAGGAAGGCCTCCTGGACGGCGCTTCCGGCGGCGAGCACCGAGGACGGCCCCTCCAGTACCACCCGCCCCTCTCGCAGGATATAGGCGCGGCTGCTCATGGTGAGGGAGACCGCCACATTCTGCTCGATGACGAGGATGGCCACGCCCTCGCCGTTGATGCGCGCGATGGCGGCGCCGACTTCCTCGCGCATATGCGGAGACAGACCAATGAAAGGCTCGTCCACCAGGAGCAGCCGCGGCTCGTTCATCAAGCCGCGGGCGATCGCGCACATCTGCTGTTCGCCGCCGGACATCGAGCCCGCCAACTGCCGGGCGCGCTCGCGCAGCCTGGGAAATAGCCCGTAGGCCTTGTCGAGGCCACGGGATATCTTGTCTCGCGACGCCCCCGGTCCGGCGCCGAGTTGCAGGTTCTCCAGCACCGTCATGTGCGGAAACAAGCGGTGACGCTCCAGCACGTGCGCAAGGCCGATGCGCGGCAGCCGGTAGGTCGGTAGTTCGTGCAGGGCCACGCCGTCGAAGACGATCGTGCCGGCGAATCGGCTGACCAGCCGGGAGATCGCATTCATCAAGGTGCTCTTGCCTGAGCCGTTCGGCCCGAGCAGCGCCACGATCTCGCCATCCCCCACCCGAATGGAGATATCCCAGAGGACCTGATGATCGCCGTAGCCGGCGTCGAGGCGTGTGACCTCAAGCATGGGTCGCCTCGTTCGCGCCGAGATAGGCCTGCACGACGCGCAGGTCGCGCGTGACCAGCTCGGGCAGCCCGGTTGCAATGACCTCGCCCAGGTGCATCGCGACCAGCCGGTCGACCAGGCGATGTACCGCCTCGAGATTGTGCTCGATCACTACCAGCGTGACGCCCGATCGCCGGACCCGCTGCAGAAGTTCGACCAGCGCGTCGACCGACGGCAAGTCCACGCCGCCGAACGGTTCGTCCAGCAACAGCACGCGAGGTTCGGTGGCAAGCGCGCGCGCAATTTCGAGCCGCTTACGCTGGCCGGTGCTTGCCCAGGCAGCCGGCACCTCCGCCCGCGCCTCGAGACCCACCCTCTCGAGCTGCTCGAATGCATTGCGCCTTGCCGCGGCAATGCTGCCGGTGCGGGAAAGAGCAGCGACCATGACATTCTCGAGGAAGGACATGGTGCCGAACGGTCGCGATGTCTGAAACGTCTTGACCACGCCGCGTCGCGCGACGACCTCGACGGTCAGTCCCGTGATCTGCTGGCCGTCGAATGTCACGATTCCCGAATCGGGCACGATCTGACCGGCGATCAGGTTGAACAGCGTCGACTTGCCGGCGCCGTTGGGCCCGATGATGCCGAGAATCTCACCGCGCGCGACGTTGAGCGAGACCGCATTGACGGCCTGCAAGCCGCCAAACGCCCGCGATACCCGCTCTACCGACAAGACGCCGGCCATACTCAATCCTCGAGGAGCCGGATCGAGATCGACTCTGCGCCCTGCCGCCATACCCTGTCACCGATCTCGCGCAGCAGGTCGTACTGGGCGGGGTCGACCCGACCGAAGACATTCACCGGTGCGTCGCCGCGCCATTCGCGGACGATCTCCGCGCCGTAGAAGATTCCGATGTTCTCAAATCCCGATTGGTCATAGCTATCGGCCCATTCGTGGAAGTAGATGACGTCGCCGATGTTGGCGCGGATGCTTTGGTTCTCCCGCGCCGGCTTCTGCTTGAAGTTCACCGGAACGGCGACTTCACGGCCCGACCATCGGGCCTGCAGCACGATCGAGTTCGAGCGGTGCCTCGACTTTCAGCGCCAAGGCCGTCTTAGGCGCCTGCGCAATCGTCGTCACGATCACGCTGCCGCCTCGCTTGAAGGAAAACTCGAACTTCATGGACTCCGTCCTTTCGTGGAAGCACCTTTACGGTACGTTGAGATGCCCAATCGGCGCAGCCATCCGATCAGTCCATCCGGCTGGTACGCTGCGATCACCATGATTAGAAGGCCGTACACCAGTAGGTCGATGTTGCGTCCGCTGCCCGAGAAGGCGATGCGGGAATACTCCGATAGCGGCACCAGGACGGCCGCGCCGAGGATAGGGCCCAATAGCGTGCCGGCACCGCCGAGGATGGCGAACAGGGCAACCAGCACGGAGATGTGCAGCCCGAGCACGCTGAACGGATCGACGAACAATACGTACTGCGCGTGGAACATGCCCGCGGCGCCCAGAATGCCGGCGCTGATCGCCATGGCGATCGACTTGTAGGCCTGGGGCGAGAAGCCGAGAACTCCGCAGTGCCGTCTCGTCGTCGCGCACGGCACGTAGCAGGAACCCCAGGCGCGATCGCTGGAGCCACCAGATGCCCGCGGTGACAATCACGAGAAGGCCGAGTGCGATGTAATAATAAGGCGTCTTGTCGCGATGGAACTGGAAGTTCAGCCAACCCTCGCGGCGCACTGGGATCTCCAGGCCGATCGCGCCGCCGACCCAGTCCCACACCGTGAAGACCTGGAAGACCGATTCCGCCACAACGAGGGTGGCAATGACGAAATAGTGTCCGCGCAGCCTGAAGCAGGGGATGCCGACGATGACGGCGCACAAGGTTGGGACCAGGATGGCAACCGGCAATCCCAGCCATGGATTCAGGCCGAACTTCACCGAGAGCAGTGCCGACGTGTAGGCGCCGAGGCCGAAATAAAGCCCGTGCCCGATCGAGACCTGTCCGCCGAAACCGCCCAGCACGTTCCAGCCCTGCCCCATGACGGCGAACAGGAACACCAGCGTGGCCATGCGCAGCTCGAACGGCCGTTCGGCCAGGATCAGAGGCAGGGCCAGCAGCGCCAGGAGCGCCAAGCCGGCGAGTGCCAGCCCGGCCCTCGTCAGACGGGGTACGTCGGAGGCCGCCACGCCCTAGGTCCGCCCGAACAGGCCGCGGGGTCGCACCAGCACCACCGCGAGATAGAGCATGTAGACCGGCACATACTTCAGCTCCGAGCTGACGAAGAAGCCGATCACGACCTGCAGCAGTCCGATCAGCACGCCGGCGATCAGTGCACCGTGAATCGAGCCGAAGCCGCCGAGCGCTACGGCGACATAGGCCAACAGGACGAAGACCGCGCCGACGCGCGGGAAGATATAGTAGAAGTTCGACAGCAGCGACGCGGCGACGCCGACGCAGGCGGCGCCGATACCCCACGCCAGGGCATACATGAGCGATACGTTGATGCCGAGCGTCGACGCGGCCTGGGCATCCTGTGCGGCGGCGCGCAGCTGGCGGCCGATCGACGTTCGAAAGACCAGCAGGTACAGCAGGACGGTGGCCAGTGACGCGCCGACCACGGCCGCGAGCTGCGGCACCGGCAGCACGACACCGCCCAGCTTCACCACTCCCGACAGCCAGCTGTTGCGGACGGCAAAGTAATCGGCGCCCATCACGAACTGGGCGCCTGCCTGCAGGAAGACCATGAGGCCGAAGGTAGCGAAGATCTGCGACTGCATATTCCCGCTCATCACCCGACGTATGAGCAGGTAGTAGATGACCACTCCGAAGCAGAACATCAGCCCTGCGACGAACGGCAGGCTGACGACGGGGTCGGCGCCCCACGTCGCATAGGCCAGGTAGGTCGCATACATGCCCAGCATGATGAACTCGCCGTGCGCGAAGTTCACGACCTCCATCACGCCGTAGATCAGGGTCAACCCGATCGCGATCAGGGCAAAGATGAAGCCCATGCCCAGGCCGCTGACGACCAGCTGCATGATCAGTTCCCTGGACATGGCTTCCTTCCCCCTACTGCGACGTCGCCAGAGAGACCGCCTCAGCGCCAGGCCGGCCGCGGCCAGACAAGCTTCGCCGCGGCAAAGTCCGAAGGCCAGACCATCTTCGGCGTTCCATCGAGGGTCTCCACGAAGATGCCGCGCGTGAGGACGTTCTGGCCGGTCTTGTCGAATTTGACGCCCTCCCACGGCATGATGAGGTCAGCGGCCTTGATGTCCGTGGCAGCCAGCGCCTCGCGGATCTTCTCCGGGTCGGTCGACTTGGCGCGGTTGATGGCATCGGCCAGCACCATCATGGCGGTGAAGGCACGGGCAGGCGTGCCGTCCATGTCCTTGCCATAGCGGTCGCGATACATCTTCGCCACTTGGCCGACCAGCGGGTTGCTGTCGGCGAAATCGCGCGACCAGTGCTCACGGACGAAGAAGTAGTTCGAATCAGGGCCCAGGGCGTCGCGGAAGGCGCTAGAGCCAAACGACGCGCCAATAGCCAGGATGCCCTGCGGATTGAAGCCGTACTGCTTATAGGTCCGGGCGAAGAGAATCGCCTCGGCGTCGTAGGAGGCATGGAATACGGCGTCGGGCTTGGCGGCGATCAGCCTCTGGACCTCGCTGGTGACATCGGCCGTTCCCTGCTGGTAGCCCACCACGACCGACTTCGTGAATTCCGGAAACTCCTTGAAATAGCCGTCGACCGACTTGGCGAACTCTTGCCCCCACAGCGTGCTCTCATGGACCACGGCTATGGTCTTCACCGAATTGCCGTGCGTCTTGTTGATGTCGCGCAGGAACGAGAAAAAGTCGCGGGCCTGGGTGCGCGAGCTCGGCGTCGTGCGGAAGAACCAGCGATAGCCACGCTCGGTGAGCGGCGTGGCTTCCGATTCACCCGAAACATAGGGAACGCCCATACGTTCGGCGACCTGGCTCGACGTCGCCGCCACCGAGCTGTGGAAGGCGCCGACGAGCGCTGCGACCTTGCGCTGGACGATCAGCCGCTCGGCCTCCGCCGCCCCGGTCTCCGGCGATCCCTGGTGGTCGGCCGCGATCAGCTCGATCTGGGCGCCGCCGAGCCCGGGCAGCCCCTCGCCCGCCGCGAATGGCATCTTAATGTCGGGATACTTCTTGTTGATGATGTCGACCGCGAGCCGGATGCCGTTCAGCGTGTCCTCGCCGGACTTGGCGACCTGTCCCGACAGTGGATAGAGGGCGCCAATCTTGACCGGATCTGCGGCCATGGCCTGCCCTGCAGCGAGCCACAGCACTGCACCTGCGATGATGGATAGGCAATTGCGCGTGAAGGACATGACATCACCTCTTCTGTGCGGTTCCCTGGACTTGTTCCTGCGCGCCGGCGGCGGGTCCGACGCCAGACGCCTTCAACCCATGTAGATCCCACCATTGACGTTCAGAGTTTGACCCGTGACGAAGGAAGCGGCCGTGCTCGCAAGGAACAGCACCGCTCCGGAGATCTCCTTGACGTGGCCGAAGCGGCCAAGTGGCGTCATGGCGACCAAGCGCTGCCGGAGCTCGCTCGACCAGTCTGCCGTCATGTCCGTGTTGATGTCGGCCGGCGCAACGCAATTGACGCGAATCTGCGCCGCAGCCAGGTGCCGGGCCTGCGACTTGGTCAGGCCGATCATGCCGGCCTTGGACGCCACATAGGCCGGCCCGGTCGCCGCGCCGCCGATCTGGCCGGCGACCGATGCGATGTTGATGATGCTGCCACCGCCCCGCTGGCGCATCGATGCCGCCGCCTCGCGCCCGCAGAAGAAGGTCGCCCGCAGGTTGATCGCCAGAATGCGATCCCATTCGTCGGGCTGCAGCGTCCAGGGATCGGTCGGACCACTAACGCCGCCATTGCAGACAAGGACGTCGATCCCGCCGAGGGCAGCGACCGTCTGCGTGACCAGCCGGGCGGGTGCCGCCGCTTCGGCAAGGTCGGCCACCAGGCCCTTCAGCGCGGCATCCGGCCCCAGCCGTTCGCGCAGGCTCACGGTCGCCTCGGCCACCGACGGGGTGGAAGTGCCGGAGAAGACAACGTGGGCACCGGCAGTGGCGAACGCACAGACCAGCTCATGGCCAATGCCACGGGTGCCGCCCGTGACCAGAACCACTTTCCCGTCGAACTCGGCCATCCCGGTCAGTCCTGGATCACTGGATTGTCGAGCACGCCGACATTCTCGATTTCGACGCGCAGCCGGTCGCTCGGCTTCAGGAATATCTTGCGAAAGCCGCCGACGCCCACCGGGGTTCCCGTCGACAGCACGTCACCCGGCCGCAGCGTCACCCGTGCCGACAGGAACTCGATCAGCTCCCAGATCGAGAACACCATCAGCGACGTCTCGCCGTCCTGCATCCGCTGGCCGTTGAGGTCGGTGGTCAAGCGCAGCTTGTGCGGATCGGCGGTTGCCGTGCGGCTGGTGATGCCCGGGCCGATAGGCGTGCTCTTGTCGAGCGACTTGCTCGACAGCCAGTCGACGATGCGGTTCTTGCCCAGCATGACCCATTGCAGGTCGCGCGCCGTCACATCGTTCACCACCGTAAGGCCGGCGATGTGCTTGGGTGCATCTTGCCGGGTGACGCGACGCGCTGTGCGCCCGATCACGACGGCCAGTTCGCCCTCGTAGTCCATCTCGGAGGATACGGGCGGCAGGCAGATCGGATCGGTCGGTCCGACGAGCGCCGTCGTCGGCTTCATGAAGATGACCGGCGTCGCGGGAACGTCGAGGCCCGCCTCTTCCGCGTGCTTCTTGTAGTTGGCGCCCACCAGGTAGATCGAGGCACCGTCGTCGACCGGTGGACCGAGATGGACGGATGCCTTTGGATGGCTTTCGAGACCCGCCAGGTCGACCGAGGAAGCGTCCCATCCGTCCGAATGGGCGGCGATGAAGGATGCGACGGTCGGATGCCGCTGGCTGATGTCATGGACCCGGTCTCCAAGGACGAGGCCCGGGCGAAACGTCGGGCTTGCGCCCACGGAAAAACGTACGAGCATTCTTGTTCCCTATTCTGCCGCCTTGGTGCCGGCCGGCCAGCCGTCGATCCGGAAATCCGCGCGCGGCGCGCCGTCCAATGCCACCTGTACGTCCACCAGGCCGCCGCACTTGCTGCAGCAGAGCTGGCGAAGATGGAACCGGCCGGTGTCATAGTCCTCGCCGCGCACCGGGCCGGCCGCCTTGAGCGGCACATTCACCTCGCGAAGGTGCGCGAGAAGGTCGTCCTGCGGCCGGCAATGGACGTGGCCGCAATCACCGCACGCCACGCTGTCCTTGTCGAAATCGACCGTCAGCGTTTCGGCGACGGAGCGACGCCCGGATCCGGCGAAGGTCATCGGCATGTCGCCCGGCTCGGGATCAACCGACTCCTCGAGGCGCCGCTTCCTGAGCGCCGCGCGCTGCTTCTCGGTCGCTTTGCTGTTGAGCTGGCCGGCGCGATCGAGGACGACGCCGTAGATCCCGGCGGCAGCCTCGGCCGACACGATCTGGCGCAGGATGTCAGTCGCGACGCGCTCGGGATCACGACGCAGCGGATCGCCGTAGCCGCCGCCCGCCTGCCAGCTATGGTACCAGACGTCGCCGAGATTCATGGCGGAGCGGGTATGCTTGGGCGGCAAGATCTCGAGCTTGCCGCTAATGGCATCGAGGGCGTCCGGCAGCGGCTCGCCGCTGCGGATGCGCGATACAATGTCGGTGCCGAGCACCCGGGCGATGCGGATCGCCGCCCCCGGCATGCCGCCGCCAATCCCGATTGCGTTGGGCATCTCCGCGCCCGTGCCGGCGAACAACCCCTCGAGGCGATCCTCCGGCGCCTTGTGGATCGTGTAGGCCAGTTCGGCCGAACGCCCGCCGCGGAAGCGGCCGGGGCCGCCCGAGTCGCGCAGATGGCGGCGGAAGAGATAGAGGACCGGATACTCGGATTCCTGATCTTCGATGTTGGGCATGTTGGGCGTCGTGTTGAACACGATGCCAGCCGTATCCACGCCGTCGTCGTAAGTCCGCGCACCGCCGCCGCCGCCGAAGTGGCTCATCTCGGTAGCGGCAAAGGGGAAGCCATGCTGGCTGGTGCCGGCGAAGATCGGCGCCATCGACGTGCCCGACCAAACGGCCATCGCCTGCTCTCGATAACGCTCGTCCGCCATCAGCATCTGCGACAGGCAGCGCCAAGAGGCGTCGATCGTGACGATCACTGCCGAGATCGTGGCCATGGCGCAGGGCGCCGGATAGGCGCAGTTGTTGACGGTGCCGACCGTCGTGCGCAGCTCGATGCAATCGCGCACGCCCCGATTCCACGGGATGTCCCAGCACAGGTTGATGTAGACGGCCGACAGCACGGCGGCCTGCAAGCCTGAATAGGTCGAGTTGATGAGGCCACGGGCATTGGGGCTGGTGCCTTCGAAGTCGAAGGTGAGCGCCTCGCCCTTCTTCGTCATGGTGCAGACGATCTGGTAGATGTCGGTGCTGTGGCCGTCGTGGTCGATGTACTGCACGTCCCGCCACACGCCGTCCGGCAGCTCGCCCAGCCTCTTCCTGAGCTTCTCGCGAGCATGGTCTATCGATTGGCCCATCACGGCCTTGACCGTATCGACACCCCAGCTCTCGATCAGCTCGAGGATCCGCTTGCGGCCGGTATTCAGCGCCGCAACCTGCCCCTTCACGTCGAGCCCGACCAGCGGATCGCGCACCTGGTTGAGGATCCAGCGCAGGACGTCCTCGCGCATCGTCCCGCGATCCACCAGCTTCACTGGCGGCATGCGCAGGCCCTCCTGATGGACGTCGACGGCCTTGATCGAGAAACCGCCCGGATCCATGCCTCCGGTATCGAGCTGGTGCCCCGAGGCGCCGATCCAGCCGATCAGCTCGTCGCGCCAGTAAATCGGCGCGACCGTCGCAAAGTCCGGATGATGGATGGCGCCGAGATAGGGATCGTTGCAGATGAAGATATCGCCGTCGTTGATCCCGACATCGCCGCTCAGGCGCTTCGTGCTGTCGACGATCAGCGGCAGCACGTTGCCCTGGGTCACGATATAGGGACCGACCGACACCAGCGCGCCGTCCGGCTGCATGATCGCCGTCGCCGCGTCGTTGCCGGTGATCAGCACGTTGGAGCCGGAGCATCGCATGTACTGAATGCCCATCTCCTCGGTGATGCTGAGGAGGCGGTGATTGAGGACCTCGAAGGTGACGGGGTCGATGCGGGCATTAGTTCCGGTCATCGCGACCTCCCTTATCGTCGCTGCCGATGGAGATATGGGTGTGGAGGAAAGCGTCGATCCGCGCGCTCTGCCCGGCCAGGATCACGATCGTGGTCCCCGGATGCTCGATGACGGCGGGCCCTTCGATCCGGGAGTCCGGCGGCAAGGTCGGCCCATCGTAGATCGGCGTGGACACCATCGCCTGCCGGCGCGGGCAATAGGTCTCGCGCGTCGAGGCCGGTGCGACCAGCCCGCTGCTGGCCGCCTTCTTTGACGGCGCCTTGTCGACCAGGCCGACAGCGTCGACGCCATAGTTGATGAGCTCGATGCCGGCATCGGCCAGGCCGGAGCCGGGCCCGAACAGCCGCTCGTACTCGTGCTCGAACGCCCGTGCGAGCTGCTCGAGGGCGGCGGGGTCGATGGTCGCCGGCGCTGGAATCCGCAGTTGATGGACCTGCCGGCGATAGCGGGCCTCGACCCACCGATTGTAGCGGCGGCTGGCCGGGGTGACGTCGGCTCGTCCCAGCGCGTCCGCTCCCTTGAGCTCCATCGTCTTGAAGATCGCCTCGATGCGCGCGGCATCGTTGGGCAGCACGATCGGCTCGGAGAATTGCAGGCTGAACCGGATGTCGGATAGCGCCGCCCCGTAGGCTGAATGCACCGTCGCGAAATAGGGCACCAGCACCTTCGTGGCCCCGGCTTCGGCTGCGTACGACGCGGCATGCACCGGCCCGGCGCCGCCATAGGCCATCATCACGAAGTCCCGGGGATCGTAGCCGCGCTCCAGGGTGCATTTGCGGATGAGATCCGCCATCTGGCTGTCCACCACCCTGCGGATGCCAGCGGCCGCCGCGATCACGTCGCCGCCGAACAGCGGCTCGGCGACGCGGGTCCGGATGGCGTCCAGTGCGCGTTCGCCGTGCAGCTTCATGCGGCCGCCGAGAAAGTTGTCGGGCGCGATATAGCCCAGCGCGACGTCGGCATCGGTGACGGTCGGCTCGGCACCGCCCAGCCCGTAGCAGGCCGGTCCCGGGTCGGCCGAGGCGCTCTTCGGGCCGATCCGCAGCCGGCCACCGTCGACCCAGGCGATCGACCCGCCGCCCGCCCCGATCGAGGCCAGGTCAATCATCGGCAGGCGGAGCTGATACTGGTTGAGCACGGTCTGCGTGCTGTAGCTCCAGGTGCCGCCCTCGATGATAGCGACCTTGAAGGTCGTGCCGCCCACGTCGGTCGCGATCACGTTGCGGTAGCCCAGGCGCTCGGCCATCTGGGCAGCGCCGACGACGCCCGCTGCAGGGCCCGATTCGATGGTGTAGATGGGCACCGTCTGCGCCACCGTCGCCAGGCCGCCGTTGGCCTGCACGATGAGCAGCTTCTGCTTCAGCCCGTTATCGGCGAGCGTGCGCTCGAGGCGGTTCAGGTAACTGTCGATCACCGGTCCGACATAGGCGTTGAAGAGCGCCGTCGCGCTACGTTCGTACTCGCCCATGACCGGGGCGATGTCGGCCGAGACCGACACGTAGAGCTGCGGCGCTGCCTGGCGCAGGATTTCCGCGGTGCGCCGCTCGTGCGCCGGATTCTGGTGGGAGAACAGATAGGCGATCGCGACCGCCTCGTAGCCGCGCTCGGTCAGCAGCTTCGCCACCCGGGCGACCTCTCGCTGGTCAAGCGGCGTCACGACCGCGCCCTCGGCATCGACCCGTTCAGGAATTTCGAAGATGTCGCGCTCGTCGACCAGCAGGCGCGGCTTGGCCGTGGCCCGGTAGTGATGGCGCTCGAAGACGCTGAGGCCGGCGACCCGGCCGCTGGCGCGCATGATGGTCAGGGTATCGCCGAAGCCCCGGGTCGTCAGGACCGCGGTGCGGGCGCCGGTGAAGGCGAAGACCGCGTTGCTCGACTGCGTCGTGGCATGAACCATCCGCTCGGCCCGGCTCAGCAGATCAGGCACGCTGATCGAAAGGTTCGCCGCCGCATCCGCCAGGCCGTCGAGGACGCCCTGCTGCAGGTCGCCCGGCGTCGTCAGCGATTTGCCCATGACCGTATGGCCGCTGCGATTGTCGATCGCGACCACGTCCGTGAAGGTGCCGCCGATATCGACTGCTATCGTATACACGTCGTCACGTCTCCGCTTTGCTGGTTTCGACTGTATTCAGTTTTTCAGTATTTTCACTGAAACACTGAAAAACCCTGTCGTCAACCCGCTTCTCCGTCGCCGACCATCACATCAACAGCCGCGGCAGCCACAACGAGGCGATCGGCACGAACGCGAACACCAGATAGACTGCCACGATCAGCGCCAGGAACGGCAGGAGTGCCTTGGTGAGATTCTCAATGGTCACGTTGCCCACGCTGCAGCCGATGAACAGGCAGAGCCCGACCGGCGGCGTCAGCAGCCCGATGACCAGCCCGAAGACGAGGATCACGCCGAAATGGACCGGATCGAAACCGTAGGCCATTGCGGCCGGCAGCAGCACCGGCGTGAGGATGATGATGGCGCCGGACGTCTCGAGGAACAGCCCGACGATCAGCAGCAGCACGATCACCAGGATGAGGAACACCCAGCGATTGTCGGTGATCGCCAGGAAGCCGTCGGCCACGGCCTGCGGCACGCGCTCGAAGGCCAGGACCCAGCCCAGCAGGTTCGCGGCGGCCACGATGAGCATGATGGTGGCCGAGGTGATCGCCGCGGCCGCGATAAGCTTCCACATGGCCCGCGCACCGAGCGTCCGCATCGCCAGACCGACGCTCATGGCATAGAGCACCGCGACAACCGACGATTCGGTGGGCGTGACGATGCCGCCGATGACTCCGCCGACGATGATCACCGGCATCAGCAGGGCCAGCAGCGCGATGCGCAGGCTGGCAAAGAAGTCCCGCGACCTGCCGACCCAGCCGGCCGACGGGGCGGTATTGGCGGTCAACGGCATGTTGCGCAACAGGTAACGGTTGAGGACCAGCATGGCGGCGCCGACGGCCATGCCCGGCGTGGCGCCGGCCAGGAACAGCGCACCGATCGAGGTGCCCGAGGAGATGCCATAGACGAGCATCGGGATGCTCGGCGGAATGAGCGGGCCGCACAGCGACGAGGCCACGGTCACCGCGGTGGCGAACTCGCGCGTGTATCCCTGCTTCACCATCGCCGGGATCATGATCGGTCCTAGGGCGGCCACGTCGGCCGTCGCCGCGCCGGTAATGCCGCCGAAGAACATGCTGCTGAGCACGTTGACCTGGGCAAGCCCGCCGCGCCAGCGCCCGACCAGGTGGTTGGCGAACTGGACCAGCCGGCTGGTGAGCTGTGCCTCGTTCATCAGGGCGCCGGACAGGATGAAGAAGGGAATGCTCATCAAGACGAACTGGTCGAGGCCGGCGAACAGCCTCTGCGGCACGGTCGCCAGCGGAATCCCGCTCGTCAGCAGGTAGATCGATGTGGCGATGCCCAGGACGAAAGCGATCGGCACACCTACGACCAGAAGGCCGACGAACCATCCGACGAGCCCGATCATAGAGTGGTGACCCCAGCTTCCGGTTTGGTTGCCGTGGCGACGGCTTCAAAGGCGGCAAGCATCATCAACAGTCCACCGGCGGGAATGGCGAGATAGATCCACGCGATCTCGATCTGCAGCGCCGCCGAGAGCTGATGCCGGGCGAAGTTGCGCATGGCCAGCAGCCATCCGGTCCAGGTGACCAGACCGGCAAAGAAAAGGATCAGGAGGTGGACCAGCCGCACCGAGGCGATGCGGATCGCGGGCGGCAATCGCTCCACGACGTTCGTGATGGCGACGTGGCCTCCCTGGCGATAGGCGACGGCCGCGCCGATCATCGAGCTCCACACCAGCGCGTAACGGGCCAACTCCTCCGACCAGATGAGGCTGTCGCCCAGCAAGTAGCGACAGACGACCTGCGCCGCCATCGATACCAGCGCGACAGACAGGGTGGTGGCGGCCACGAAGACGGCGACCCGTTCGAAGACGACGTCGAGAATTGGCTTCATGACCAGCCGCTCCATCCCGTCTCCTCGCTCACTTGCGCAGGGCGACGATCTCGGCCAGCAAGTCCTCAGCCTTGAGCTGGGCGGCATACTTTGCCCAGATCGGCTTCATCTTCTCGACGAATGCCGGCGCATCGACCTTGGTGATCGTGACGCCCTGCTCGATCAGCTTTTTGCGGATCGAAGTCATCTTGTCCTTGAATACCTGGCGCTCGTAGACCGCCGCCTCCTTCATGGCGTCCTGGATGAGCTTCTGCTGCGCCGCCGGCAGGGTGGCGAAAAACTTGGCGCTCATGATGACCGGGCGAGGCTCGGAGACGAAGGTGATCTGGTCCCAATCGGTCATGAACTTGGCCACCTCGGCCACTTTCATCGTGTCGACCGACAGTACGTCGAGATGCGCGCCCTCGATGACGCCCTGTTTCAGGCCGGTATAGACCTCGGTGTAGGCCATCGGCGTGGGATTGGCGCCCAGCGCCCGCATGGCATCGACAAGAACCGGCGTCTCGATGACGCGAATCTTGACGCCGGCGAGGTCGGCCGGGCTCGTTACGGCCTTCTTGACCGTCTCGATGGGGCTGTCGCCGGTGCTGAACCAGGCGAGGACCTTGAAGCCGGCCTGCTGCTCGATTCGCTGGGCGAGCTTGAGGCCGACCGGGCCGTCGGCGATCGCCGCCATGTGGTCCTGTCCCTGGATCAGGAACGGCACTTGCACGATGTTATAGATGGGGGCGAGATTGGCCATCGCGCCGGCGCCGACGCCGATCTGGATCGAGCCCTCGAGAAGGGCCTCGTTGATCTCGCGCTCGTTGCCGAGCTGGCCGCCCGGAAAGAGTAGGACCTTGATCGCTCCGTTGGAGCGAGCCTCGACCAGCTCCTTGAATTTCTTGGCGCCGTCCGTGTAAGGGAACAACTCGGCGGTGATCGTCGCGAAGCGCAGTGTCACGGTCTGCGCGAAGGCAACGGAACCGCAGATGCTGACCAGGGTAGCCGCTACCAAGCCCAGCATTGAAATCTTCTTCCTGAACATTGCTCCACCTCGCAAATTCGTCATGGCCGGACATGTGATCGAATGCCTTAACGGGTGCAGACAGATCCGGTGAGCGCGAACGACTCGATCCGTGACGCTGCCTCCCGACCCCATCTCGACACCCGTCCTCTTCTGCGCGGAACGCCTGCACGAAGAATGTCCCCCAAAATTCGTAGGAGGGAGTCACCATTCTTACAAGCAGCAATTTTTGCTCGCTCCGTACTGATCCAGGCAACGCTTCGGTTTATCTTGCTAATTTTCAGTGTTTTTAGTGCTCAAAAGCCACTGGACGGGCGCAGCACACCTACCGATGCCCCGCGGTCGATCCGCAGGTCGTCATGTTCTTGGCCTCGCGCGCGCGCCAGGACGGGCATAGTCACACAAACGCTCGCTGAAAAGCGGGGTGCTACGCTGGGCCAAACCATAGTCGCCCGCGTAAGCTCGCATTTTCGGCACGACGCCACACACCTTCTCAATAGCTAGGTTACAGCCCTAATCCCCGGTTTCGTGCGAGCGACCAGTTCACATCGCCACCGGCCAAGGTGACGCACGACACCACACGACCGACATGCTGCTCCAGCGCCGGCCGCCAAGGGACTAGATTGAAACCCAGCCCGTCATCGATCATCGCGTACCGCCCGCTGGAAAGCTGGGTGGAACCGACTAGCTGACCGGTCACGGCACCGCCCGGAAGGACAGGCCGCCAGTCCCGTCCGCGCGCGCCGGCAAGCGCCCTGCCGGCGCGCTCGACGTCGCGAAACTCCAGCCGCTGCACCATGTCTCTCGGTGCACGAACCCGGCCATCGCCAAGGTCGGTAGCGTAGTCCTTTTGCGCCAGCCACTGTCGGCGGCTGACCAACGCCTCTCTCACGTCGCGGCCAAAGCCGCTGTCAGCTAGTACCCGCTTTTCTTGCTGAGTGAGTCATGATTCAAGACAGGGATGATCGCCAAAGCCAGAGAAGTTCGGCTGAAGCCGAAGGTCCGTAAAGTGCTTGAAGCGTTGTGCCGAGCGCCGAACACGGCGCAGCGAGACGTGAAGCGGGCGCAGATAGTGTTGCTGGCAGCGCAGGGTTGCAGCACAGGTTCGATAGCCGAGGAAGTTGGCGTGCAACCGCGCATCGTGAGCAACTGGCGGCGGCGATTTGCCGATCACGGTCTCGACGGTCTCAAGGACCGACCGCGGGCAACCAAGAAGCCGATCTACGGCAAGGCGACGAACAAGCGGATACTGGTGCTTTTGGATAAGCCGCCGCCGGCGGGCTATGGCCGGTGGAACGGGCCGCTGCTGGCCAAGGCCTTGGGCGACGTCGACGTTCAATATGTCTGGCGCTTCCTGCGCGAGCACAATATCGATCTTGCTGCCCGCAAGTCGTGGTGCCAGAGCAATGACCCGGAGTTTGCGGCGAAAGCCGCTGATGTGGTGGACCTTTATATCGACCCGCCGACCAAGGCAATTGTCCTGTGTGTCGGCGAAAAGCCTTCGATCCAGGCCTTGGAGCGAACACAGGGCTATCTGAAGCTTCCTAACGGGCGGGCCTTGACCGGCCAGAGCCACGACACAAGCGGCACGGCACTACCACGTTGTTTGCGGCGCTCGAAGCCGCCGCCGAAGTTGATCACCGCGCGCGCCTGTTCAGGGTGTCGCGCCGCCCAGGCCACCGCAAGAATGCCGCCCCGCGAGTGACCACCGACGGCGAACTGCTCCTTGTCGACGAATGGCAGGGCGAGGATGGCCGGCGTCATGGCGTCGATATCGCGCAGCGCCCGCTCGGCTGCCGCCAGGAGGCGTACCTCGTCGCAACTGTAGCCTTGCGCGCGATCGTTGGAGAAGCCCACATCGTAAAGCCCCTCGGACCCACCGCGACCGCGCCGCTGCGCACAGCTCGGCATCGAGGAAGGCGTCCATGATTCCCTGCCCCGTGATGAAGTCGCGATTGTAGCCAGCATCGCCCACGAGCACCCAACCGGGTCCGTAGGGCTTGCAGAAGTAGTTCGGCACGGCCGCGCCGGCAAAACGCGCCTCCCGCCTTGCGCCGCGCAAGCGGTCGGCAAAGGCCGGCACCAGCTCGATCGTCTTCAGATAGTTTCCTTCGATGTCCTTCTTGTTTTCCGCGAACTCGGCGTACGGCCACCCGACGATGACCATCGTCAGATCTTCGTGGGTCGGCGCGACGCCAAATCCGCGCCTGTCACGGATGTAGGTTTCGAACCTGCCGTCCATCGGCAGCCCGCTCCAGTAGGTGTAGTAGGCGGCGAGCAAGGCAGGTTTCTCGTCGTAGCGTTCGGGCCGAACCGCCTCGGCTACGAGCGAATGCCTGCCGTCGGCACCAACGACGACCTGCGCGCGTTCGATGACGGAACCGCCATCCTTCGAGTGGCCCTTTATGCCCACCACCCGTCCGTCCTCGACCAGGATGTCGTCGACGGAGAAGTCTTCGCGGACCTCCGTGCCGGATTGAGCCGCGGCGTCGACGAGCAGCTTGTCGAGTATGGTCCGCCGTGGGCAGTACGCGATCGGTGCGTCTGTCGTGCCCGGTGCTCCCGCAAGCGTGACGGGGCCAAAGTCGAAGGCGTATGTGTGGATCGACGGGCATCCAGTTGCCGCCAGGCGATCGCGAAGGCCCCATCTTGAAAGGGCCGCAACGCCAAGCGGGTGCAGGATGTGTGTGGACAGCGTGTCGCTCGGGAAGGTGGCGCGGTCGACCGCGAGCACCCGGTATCCCTTCCGGGCCAGCAGCATCGCCGCCGGCGAACCGGCGCAGCGTGCACCCACGACGATCGCATCGAATGCTTTGGTCATCGCGACCTCCTTCAAGGTTCCTGTTCGTTCCGGCCGTCAGGCGCCATCGAGTGCAACACGCAGCGCCCGCAGCAGCGCCTCGGGTCGCTCGACGGGAGGATCGTCGTTGCAGTTCTCGATCACATGCAGAGGCCATCCGAAGCGCGCGCTGGCCTCCTCGGCCACCGCCAGCGGCGTTGCACGGTCGTGGCGTCCCCAGATCAGCGTGGTTGGCGTTGCGATGCGCGCGAGGTCGCCGGTCGAAATCGCCGGCATCCCGAAATGCTCCATGAGAGCGGCAACCGCCGCCTGAACGCCCGGCGTGCGGGCACGATCGAGGTTGTAGGCTTCGAACGGCGGCCAGCGCTCGCCCAGGCGTTGGCGCAGCGCGTCCAGGTCGAAAGCACAGTGCTGCCAGAGATCGGCGTGGGTGCGCTCGGTCGGTTGCGCGAGGAAGGCCGACAAGGCGACACCGAACGCCGGAGCCGGCTGGAACGGACGAAGGCCAAACGTGTCCACGAGCACGAGACGGCGGAGCCGATCGGCGTGCCCACAGGCGTAGCAGGCCGCGATGGCGCCGCCGAGCAACTGTCCGACGAGAGCCGGTGGTGTCTTGCAGCTCTGCCGGATCAGCTCGTCCACCCACTCCATGACGCGGCCGAAATCGATCCGATCCTCGGCGGTCACCTCCGAGGCACCGTGGCCCGGCAGGTCGGGGACGATCACCCGATGGGTTGCCGTCAACCCGGGGATGATCCCCATCCAATGAGTCGCGTTCGCCAAGGGGCCGTGCAGCAGAACGACCGGCGGGCCATCGCCGCCTTCCAGCACGGCGGTCGAGATGCCGGCCAGCAGCAGCCGGCGTTCCGCCAAGGGTGCATCCGCCAAAAGCCGCCGGCGAGCACCCTCGCCCGAAATCGGCCCCTCGCTCGTCTCGCGCCTTTGTTCTTGTCCGGTCCTCCGCTGCAGTGCCTCGGCCATGACGTCCTCCGCGATGTCGATGTACGGCGGAGGCTACGGGAGGGATACGGGCCGCGCTTCGGGAGAACGCCCCATTTTGCGTCCATCGTCGGCGTGGGTGTTTCTACCCAGACCCGCGCGACGGGCGTGGTCAGACGAGCTTGCGCTGGTAGGCGAAGGCGGTCGCCGCCGTCCGTGAAGAGACGTCGAGCTTGGTCAAGATGTTGCTCACGTGCCGGTCGATGGTCTTCTCGCTCAAGGACAGCTTGCGCGCGATGACCTTGTTGGTCTCGCCGGCAGCGACCAGGCGAAGGACCTGCAGCTCGCGCGGCGTCAGCCCGTGGGCATGACGGGAGAGGCCGGGATTCGCCATCGCGTCGATCCGAGCGAGATCCGGCATGGCGCCCAGTCGCTCGAACACCGACCGGGCGGCGTCGATTTCCAGGGCGGCGCCCTCTTCATCCTCGAGGGCGCGACAGGCGAGGCCCACCAGCACGCGCACGCGCGCAACAGCGTAGGGCGCCTCGATTCGCTGCCACACCTCCAGGGCGTGACGCAGCGAGCCGAGGGCGGCCTGCGCGTCGCCTTCGGCCAGGTCGACCGCTCCGCAGGCCTGCGCGGCAATCGCGGCGGGAACCCCTGTATCGAAGCTCCGGGCAATGTCCTCCAGCTCGCGGCAGGCGTCGCGCGCATCCTGGACGTCGCCAACCGCCACCATGATCTCGACGTAAGCGGGCAGCAGGCTCATGCGCTTCAGCCGGTCAACCGACGTGGTCGCGACCCGACGGATGGCGGTGGCCGCCACATCGGGGCGTCCCTGCACGAGGCGCAAAAGCGCCAGGCCAGGTTGGGGCTCGAGGCCCAACTGGCTCGCGCCGCGATACGCCTCCTCGGCCGCCGCGAACTCCCCTTTCAGACGATGCACCTCGGCTTGCTGGTAGAGCGCCCCGGCGGCAGCCCGGCGGTCGATACCCCGCGACCGCGCGCAGGCGCGTCGCGCCTCGTCAATTGCCTCCGGCCATGCGCCCTGGAGCTGCATGATCTCGGCCCGATGGACCTGGCAGGTGCCGACGAAGGCGACCATGTCGGGTTGTCCCTCGCACCACTGCGAAAGGGCGGCGGTCCATTCGCGGGAGCGGTCGATCGCATAGACCTGCTGACAGGCGCCGATCACGCTGCAGTACATCAAGCCGGTCACGAGCGGCGACAGCTGCCCGGCGGTGACCGCGATCATGGTCTCGTCCAGGAGGGCGAGGCCGGCCTCGACCTGCCCTTGCTGCAAGCGAGTTCGGCCCTGCTGATGGCGGGCGCAGGCAATCAGGTCGGCATCGCCGCAGCGCTCGCCGATCGCGGCGGCGGCGGCCGCGGTGGCGTACGCGGCGTCGAAGTCACCGGCATCAAGGCGCTGCTCGACCACCGGCAGCAGCAGGTACCCTCGCTCCGCGCACTCTCGCGCCGCGCCCTCCAACAACCGCTGGCAACGGGCAAACCAGCCGCTCGCGCGGCCCACCTCGCCGCGCATGAGCAGGCGGAAGCCGAGCCAGAAGCCGCAGCGGACGGCGCGAGCGCATTGGCCGTCGTTCACATGCGCGTTGTGGGCACGTTCAAGTGTGCCGAGGTATTCATCGTCCCGGCCAACCATGTATGCCGCCATCGCGAGCAGCTCGAGATCCTCGGCGCCCAGCGGCGTTGCCTGATCGGCACGTGAAAGCGCCTTGTAGGCCTCAGCCCAGGCGTACTGCTCGTAGCAATTGCGGGCTCGATCGAGCAGGCGGCTCGCGCCCCTTCGGACAGCATCCATTCATGCGCCTCGTCCGCCCTGTCCCGCGCGGCGCAGTTTACCCGTTGGACACATTGGGAGCCAACAAGAGAAACACGATGAGTCCCCGCGCCTCGACGGGCACTCGCCGTGCTGTGTCACTGCTGACACAACGCTGTCAGCAACGATTGCATAGCCTTCATGGAAATATCAGGAGGATGCGAGATGGTCGCCTATTGGGTCGCGCGCTCGAAGGTCAACGACCCCGAGCAATACAAGAAGTACGCGGATCTGGCGCCGGCGATCATCGGGAAATTCGGCGGCAAGTTCCTGGCGCGCGGCGGCAAGTTCAAGATCCTCGAGGGGCCGGAGAAGTTCCACCGCTTTGTCGTCATCGAGTTCCCAAGCCTCGAGCGCGCGGTCGCCTGCCACGACTCGCCCGAGTACCAGGCAGCCGCGGCGCATCGCAAGAAGGACGGCGCCGGCGAGCTCGAGGTCGCGATCGTCGAGAGCGTATAGGCGTTCACCGATCGGAGGTTCTGTTCATTGGAGCTCTCCGCCAGACCATCAATGAATTCTTCGGCTGTTCTCGTTCGTGGAACCGCTTCTACGGCAGCTGCGAGACCTCATGCTCCTCAGGCCGGTCAGCGCGCAACACGAACCCCGTGGCGCTGCGCGTGACCGACAAGCGGGCCCCCTCCAACCCGGTGAAGCCGGCGGCCTCGATGGCCCACGGCAGGTCGTTTTCGGCCTCGTTAGGGGTGTGCTCGTACCAGAGCAGCACCGGACAGGCGCCCGGCGTCGCGTGCGCGCTGCCGTTCTGGCCCCCGAGTTGGCCGATGAAGTGGACGGGAAAGCCCCAGGGCTCCGCGAGCGACCGGTAGGCCCGCTCGAAGACCGGATCCTCGCGCCGGGCCATGCGGGTCTCGGCGGCCGGTCCCAGCGCCCAGCCGCTGGCGGCATAGACCTGGGTCGTCGGGCAACCGGCGACGATGGTCGCGATCGTCCGAGCGTTCTCGCGCCACAGCGGCCTGATGCCGCCCTCGATCATCGGCCGGGCCGCGCCCGCCACCGCCACCAGCGCCAGCAGGCCGAACAGCCATCGATCGCGCGCGAGCCGCGCCGCCGGCACCGCCAGCATCGCGCTCACCAGCACCGGAACGGCAAAGAGATAGCGATCGACCACGATGGGCTGGAAAGCATGCGCGGCCAGCACGATGGCCATGCCCACGACCAGCACGATGCCGACCATGGCGAGGAACCAGGCCTGCGAGGCATCACGTGTGCCTTTCCGCTCGCCCTGGCCCCAGCCCGACCAGAGGCCGGCCAGCGGCACGGGATTGAGCCAGAGCGGTGCTGCGGCAAGCGAGGCCAGCACGCCGAGCGCGGCAAGGCCCGGCAGGTCGATCCAGCGATGGTCGAACTCGGCCGCCCAGCCCGGCATCTGCAGTGCCACGCTGGCGAGGACGAACAGGCTCGACAGCGCCGCCGTCGCCAGCACCAGGGCCGTCCACCGCCGCAGCCCCTTCATGAAGGCGCAGACGGCGATGGCGCCGGCCAAAAGCCCCCCGAACAGGGCGCCGACATAGTGCACGCCGATCGAGGCGGCGGTAGCGAGCACGGCGATCGCCGCCAGGTCGAGATCGCGGCGCCAGTCGAGATCGACTTTCGTCGCGGCGACATGGCGGGCGACCAGCGCCAGCGTGGCGATCGCCGTCATCTGCCAGAAGTAGGATCGGTAGAGGGCGAAGGATTCCATCGCCTGCGGCAGAGACAGGGTGAGCAGCAGCAGGGACGCTGCGAAACCCGCCTGCCCAGGCGCCCGCCGCGACAGCCGGAAGGCCGCCAGGATCATCAGGCCGGCGGCAAACAGGTTCGAGACCAGGCGTCCGGCCGGGATCGAGGTGATGCCGAACGAGGCGAGCAGGGTCGCCCAGGCATTGAAGATTGGCGGATGGGCATCGCGCATCCAGCCGTCGCGGATCAGCGCCGGCAGGCCCTTGCTGGAATCCGACAGTTCGAGGGTCCAGAATTCATCGAGCCAAGGTCCGCGCAGGGCGGCACCGATGCCGGCGGCCACCAGAATGGCACATACACCCGCGGCGGCGATCATGATGGGCGTGAGCAGGTCCTGCCGCAGCGGTTCGGCCGTCGTCGTCACGAAAGAACGCGCGTCGGCTGGCTGATCGCTCATCTCTGTAGGGGAACC
Source organism: uncultured Alphaproteobacteria bacterium (assembly GCA_963809025.1). Lineage (GTDB taxonomy): Bacteria > Pseudomonadota > Alphaproteobacteria > Reyranellales > Reyranellaceae > Reyranella. The sequence goes on from CAWEIE010000003.1 coordinate 27,890, forward strand.
CCGCTGGCGTTCGAGCAGGGCGTCAACGACTCGCCACGCCAGGGGTTGCGCAGCCGAGCACCAACAGCTGCGGCTATACGAAGGTAACCAGCGCGTTGGCCCTTTGCGTCAATTGTTGGGCGGTTGGTCGGGGTCTTAAGAGCCCTCTGGTGTGGCAACGCCACCGGAGGAGAAACAAGATGCCAGGCCTTCAGACGGAAACGCTCACCCCCAGATCGTCCTTGTCACCGACGCCTCGAGCGGCTTCGGCCGCTTGGCGGCCAATGCCGTCGCCCGTGGCGGCCATACGGTCTACGCCGCCATGCGCGAGACGGCCGGCCGTAACGCGCCGCAGGTCGCCGAGGTGAAGGCCTATGCCGCAAAGGAGGGCGTCAACCTGCGCGCCATCGAGCTCGACGTCGGTTCCCAGCCGTCGGTCGACCGCGCCGTCACCGAGATCATGGTCGCGCACGGCCGCATCGACGTCGTCGTCCACAATGCCGGCCACATGGCCTTCGGGCCGGCCGAGGCCTTCACGCCCGAGCAGTTCGCCGAGCTCTACGACGTCAACGTGCTGTCGACCCAGCGCGTCAGCCGGGCCGCCCTGCCGCATATGCGCAAGCGCGGCGAAGGCCTGCTGATCTGGGTCTCGTCGAGCAGCTCGGCCGGCGGCACGCCGCCTTCGGCAAGCGCCCGTTCCGCGTCCATATCGATCCGACCGAGGACGGCGCCTCGGTGGCCTTCGCGGTGATCGACCGCGTGCGCAACGAGATGCTGAACCGCGTCGGCCTCTCGGACCTGCTCCATCCCGCGCGCTGGGCCGCCCTTGAGCCCGCGTGGGCCGCAGCGCCCAAGGCCGCGTCGTGAAACCTCCAGCAGCGAGACGAACCATGTCCGACAACGGCAAGCAGAACGGCAAGACAGCGAGCAAGACAGCGATCGTGACCGGATCGGCGCGCGGCATTGGCGCCGCGGTCGCCGAACGCCTGGGCAAGGACGGCTTCGCGGTCGTCGTCAACTACGCGGGCAGCGCGGCGGACGCCGAAGCTGAGGCGGCGAAGATCAAGGATGCCGGTGGACGCGCCATCGCCGTGCGCGCCGACGTCGCCGACCCGGCGGCGGTCAAGCATCTGTTCGACGAGGCCACGCAGGCGTTCGGCGGCGTCGACGTGCTGGTGAACAATGCCGGCGTCATGCTGCTCTCGACCATCGCCGACGCCGACGATGCGCTGTTCGACCGCCAGGTCGCCATCAACCTCAAGGGCGTGTTCAACGGCATGCGGGAAGCCGCGCACCGGCTGCGCGTCGGGCGGGCGCGTCATCAGCTTCTCGTCCAGCGTCGTCGGCCTCTATCAGCCGACCTACGGGCCCTATGCCGCGACCAAGGGCGGCATCGAGGCCATGACCCACGTGCTCGCCAACGAGATGCGCGGCAAGGACATCACGGTGAACGCCATCGCCCCCGGCCCGACCGCGACCCATCTCTTCCTCGACGGCAAGCCGCAGGCCGCGATCGACCACCTGAGCCACCTGGCGCCGCTCGAAAGGCTGGGCACGCCCGACGACATCGCGGCGGCCGTCTCGTTCCTGGCGGGGCCCGACGGGTCGTGGATCAACGGGCAGGTGTTGCGGGCCAACGGCGGCATCGTGTGAGGAATGCGCAAAGCGCTAGGGATGAGTGATGAACTGTCCCCAGTCCGGCGGCGTGGTGCGCGGTCTGCGGCTAGGGCTTGGCCGGGTTCAGCCGTCCATCCAAAACAAAGGGCTCTTGCTTCAGCAGCGAGTAGGCACCTATCGCCTGGTCCTTCACGAATATGAGGTTCCAGCTCCTGTGCGATACTGCACTCGGGACAGCCACGAATTTGTGGGCTGCCAACAAAGCGTCCCCAAACACTTGCTGAGCGGGCGTTGGCATCACAGGGCGCAGCCAAGTCCTGTCAGGAACATCCGCCTCACCAACCACGTGAACGTCCGCCGGACTGGCAATGACAAAAGACGTCATCACATGTGGCACGCGGTCCAAGGTCTCAAATGTCTTGTGGACTGCGACCTCGATAATTGCCGTCGATGGATCGAGTGAGCAATAGACGGCGCGGACTCCCTTGCTGTTCCACCGCCCTCCCACCCTGTACGCGCCCTCTCCACCATCCCAATCCGGCGCGTAGATATCTCGATCGAGGCGCCACGCAATAAGATCTTTGCCGCCTAGAGCACGATGGATCCAGCTGTAATCAGCTGGACCCATCATGCCTTCTGCAACACGCATCTCCGGTGCGCGCGAATGCGATGAGATGGAACCGCGCGCGGTTCCATCTCATCTCATTCCGCTCTAGCGTCGCTGGCAGCAGCGTCACACGTAGACTCCGTAATCCATCTGCTGCAGTAGGTCCTCGACCAACTGCGTTCCAGTCTGTGTAGTCAGCAGTTCCGTCGGCCGCTTACCCTCGAGCGCTCGGGCGGGCTTGGTCAACCATAGTTCTGCTGCCTCTTGCGACCCGAAGACAGAAGTAGCTCGAGCAACTATTTCGGCGAGCTTCCAGGCACGACTGCTTTGCTCAGAACTTAGATGCTTATCCTTGTCTGCTTCCAAGCGCTGGACCGTTCGCAGACTCATGCCTAGAGCCTGCTCAAACGCTCCCTCCGCTATCAGAACACGACAATGGCGCCGCAGATTGGTTACCACTCTTCCTCGCAAGCCGCTGGCGAGGAATTCGTGGATTTCCAGCCGCGAATGCGCACCAGCCAGCTTGCTTGTGACGCCCAACAAGGCGGCCGCCATCAAGTAGGCACGTTCTTCAGGGGGATGTTCTTTGATTGGTTGATCCTGGCCACTCATTTGAGGCCTCCGTCATCTGTCGCATATTATATGTCATCTGTCGCGCTACATTCAAGACGGTCATTAGCGCGGCACCAAGGACGCCTAGACATCGCCATTTAGCGCCATGGTCTCTTCCGGGCAGGTGTTGCGGGCCAATGGCGGTATCGTCTGACGGACGCACCACGCGCTGGGGACGGGTGATGTCCTCAGTGCAGTAGTGTAGAGGGCGGTGTGGTGCGCAGGTTCTGGACCTCCTAGAACAGGGCCATGACCACGGCCGCTGCGAGCTACCTGATCCATTCGGACCCCTCTCGAATGTCCGTCGAAACCTGGACGGCGTGGGCTCTGCCTTACGACAAGCACACGCCAGTGCAGCTGCAGTACCGTAACGAGCTGCGCGCGGCCTTGATGCGCTTGAGGGCCGAGAGTCTCCTTCACGCAACACATACATCCCGACACGCTCCACGCGGGCCCGACGTCGAGAACCTCCTCTTCTACAACTTGCGCACCGGCGCTTTTCGCCCCCTCGCGCAAGACGCACTTCGGTTCGAGAGAAGGGATGCCCCACCGCCTGAAGCGCCCAAGCCGATCGACTTCGAGGCCCGGCACCATGTGCGATATGAAGTGAAGACAACCAGGGAGCCGCCATTTCACTACACGACTGCCGACGCTTGCGTTGCGTCCTCGGCCACCGTCTGCAAGGCGGCGAAGCAGATCGAAGACGTGGCCGGCCTTTGGCGGTCGTTCAAGATGGCCATGGTCGGAGATGCCGGGTCGACCCGGCTCGATGGCAATTCGTTCTCGATCCAACTCACCCTCGCGGCGCCGGCTCGGCATGGCTTCGACCTTACCAAGGTTGTAAAGCCCCTGACGGACGCCTTCATTTCTGCCCTTCATTGCTATAGGGGCGACAGGCTGGACGAGGTGGCGAGCCGCTTTTCGCTCCGCTTGGGATGCACACCTGACGCGGTGCGCGACCTTCTCCTGGATACAGGTTGCGCTTTGCTTGGCCCTCGAGCAGTGCCGCACCCGTGGCGCAAGAATGTTCAATGGAGTCCTGCCGACGACGGCCTGATTGCGTGCGAAATCCTTCGTGAAACGTCGCCAGAAGATAGCGCCATTGAAGTTCGCGGGTGTCTGTTCAGCGCACCGCCTCTTTGAGCTGGCCAAATATCTTCGACGGGGCAAGCTGTTACTTGCCCTGCCGCCCCGGCCGCAAATAGGCTCTACTGGCAATTCCTGAGGAAAGGCCGCCAAGGAGGACCCCATGGCTACAGCCGTACTCATCATCCGGGCACGACTGGTCAACATGTCCGATCGGCCGCAATTCGATAACTGGTACCGGACCGAACAGCTTCCGAGCGGCGTGCGGCAATTCAAGGCGCACCGAGCATGGCGCTGCTGGAGCAGGACCAACCCTCTCGTTCACCTCGCCCTCTATGAGTTCGGAAGCGTGGAAGAGGCCGAGGCCATCCTGGACTCAGCGGCACTCGCTTCACAAAGTGCGGAGTTCGATCGTGTCTGGGGAACAGGCATAACGCGCACGCGCGAAGTCGTGGAGGTGGCAGAGGAACTCTCGCACCGTCCTGAGAACTAGGCCGACGACATGTCCGAACCTGACCTCAACAGCCGGATCGCGCTCATCACCGGCGCCGCCGGCGGGATCGGCCAAGCCTTGGCGCGCGCCTTTGTCGACGCCGGCATGCGCGTGGCCCTCTGCGACACGTCCAAGGACGGCCTGCTTCGTCTCCATCATGAACTTGGGCCCGACCGGACCATCGCGCTGCCCCTGGACGTGTCGGATGCCGCTGCCTGCCGCGACAGCGTCGCGCACACGGTTGCCCAGTTCGGCCGCCTCGACGTGCTGGTCAACAATGCCGCGGTGGGAATGTCCACGGTGCGCGAAGACCATATGCGCCGGGTCGTGCAGATCGAGGATATTGCGCCGGAACTCTGGGCGCGCTTCATGGCGGTCAATCTCAGCGGCCCGTTCTACATGGCCCACGCCGCCGTGCCGGGCATGCGGGAGCGGAAATTCGGGCGGATCATCAACGTCACCACCAGCTTTTTCACGATGCTCAATCCCGGCTTTGCGCCCTACGGCCCGGCCAAGTCCGGCCTGGAAGCCTGGAGCAGGAGCCTGGCCGGGGAATTGAGAGGCACCGGCATCACCGTCAACGTCGTGGTGCCCGGCGGGCCCACCGACACGCCGATGGTGCCGGACGACGGATCCATGGAACGCAGCCAGTTGATCCGCCCGGAGAAGATGGCGCCGCCCATGCTGCATCTCGCGTCCGATGCCGGCGCCGCCGTCACCGGCATGCGCTTCGTCGCGGCGAAGTGGGACTCCTCGCTTGCCGTCGCCGATGCCATGGCCGCTTCGGAAGCGCCGGCCGGCTGGCCCGACCTTGCCCAAAGCCCGGTGTGGCCGGGCGGCGGCCCCAAGCGCTGATCGGACAGTGCGCCCTGACGCCTTTCCCTTGTGGAGGATGCCACCTTGACCATCGACTATGAGAAGCGCGACGGCGTCGCCTACATCACGCTGAACAACCCCGCCAAGGCGAACCTCCTCGACAAGAAGGCGTCCGACGCGATTTCCGAGGCGTGGATCGATCTATGGGAAGATCGCTCGATCCGCTGCGCCATCCTGACCGGCAAGGGCGACACGCACTTCTGCGGCGGCCACAATCTCGCGCCGCGCGAGAACATCACGGAAGAGGAGCGCGAGTACCTGCGCACCCAGCGGATCTTCTGGCCGCTGGCAGGAACCGTGCACGGCCAGAAGACCGGCGTCGACGGGCGCATGGGCGATCACTATCCGCGGGTGTGGAAGCCGGTGATCGCCGCCGTGAACGGCTGGGCCGCGGGTGCCGGCCTGTACATCCTGCTGTCGTCGACCGACATCCGGATCGCGAGCGCCGAGCACGCACGCTTCAAGTTTGCGCTCCTGACCCAGGGCTGGCTGGGTCACGGCCCCGGCGCCAGCCTGCTCGCCAAGCAGCTGCGCTACATCGATGCCATGAAGATCCTGCTGACGGACGAACCGTTCGATGCGCAGGAGGCGCTGCGCATCGGCCTCATCAATGAAGTCGTCCCGCACGCGCAATTGCTGGAACGGGCGGAGAAGATCGCCCGCCATATCTGCACGCTGCCGCCCGCCGCGGTGAGGATGATGAAGGAATTCGTGGTGCGCTTCGGCGATTTGCCGACCGACCAGGCATGGCACGTGCAGAACCTGATCAATTCACTGCTCATTCAAGCCACGACCGACGGCGAGGAAGGCCGGCAGGCGTTCAACGAGAAGCGCAAGCCCAAGTTCGACGGCAAGCTGCGCAAGCGCGGCGATGCCTGGCCGGATCTCTCGGAAGAGGATGCGAAGCGGCTGGATAAGGCGTATCGCAGCGGGGAGTTTTGAGCGTCTAAAGCGCGCGCTCCAAACTACGACCTCACCCTGAGGAGCGGCCCGAAGGGCCGCGTCTCGAAGGGTGGGAACCAGTCGTGCTGTTGCCCATCCTTCGAGACGGCGCTTCGCGCCTCCTCAGGATGAGGATGGTGGTTCATCGGCGCTCTATCCGAGCGCTCCGCTCATCCGCAGGTCGGCGATGCGTTCCTGTGACAATCCAAGGACGTCGGTGAGCACGTGATCGCAATCCGCGCCCAGCTCCGGCGCGAGGCCTGTCGTGCGGCCGAAACTGGCGCGCCACGGCAATCCCGGCAGCACACCGGCACCGTGCCTGTCCCAGAAGCCGCGGGCGGCAAGATGCGGGCTTTTCACCAGATCCCCGTAGCGCGCGAGGGCGGCCGCGGGAATGCCGGCCTCGAGCAGCGCTTCGGCTGCGGCAGGCGCCGACCGGGAGCCGGCCCAGGCGGTCAGGGCTGCATCGATGGCGCGCTCAGCGCCGATGCGCTGATCGAGATCGAGCGCGGCCATGCCCGACAAACCCGGCACGAGGTTGCACAGGGCGCGCCATTCCGCGTCGGTGCGGGCAACGACGCTGATCCAGTCATCGTCACCCACGCAGCGCCATACGCCGTGGGGTGCATGATGCGTCGATGCATTGCCCATCGGCTTCGGCGGCGTGCCGAGCTGGGTCGCGACCAGGGGCTCGGCCATGGTCCACAGCATCGCCTCGATCATCGAGAAATCGATGCGCGCCACACCGCCTTCATGCTGCCGATGCCAGAGCGCGGCGGCAGCGACAAAGGCAAGCATCAGTCCACACATGGGATCGAGCCACGCCAGCCCGATGCGCGGCGCGACCTCGGGATGACGATTCAGCCCGGCAAATCCGGCGTAGCACTGCAGCAGCGTCCCATAGGCGACGGCCTGCGAGTCCGGCCCTGTTCGCCCCATCCCTGAAGCGGAGACATAGATGAGATCCGGGTTCACGGCCTTCAGCGCCTCGGCGCCGAGACCGAGCCTGTCCATGACGCCGGTGGCGAAGTTTTCGATCAGGATGTCGGACTTCGCGGCAAGGGCGCGCGCGATCTCGACAGCTTGCGGCTTCTTCAGGTCTAGGACGACGCTCTTCTTCGCTTGGCCGAGCACCGTATGCAGTTCCGATGCGCGTCCCGGGTCGCCGGTGCCGGGCGCTTCGACCTTGATGACCTCCGCACCCATGGCGGCAAGGTAGCGCGTCGTCGTCGGACCCGCGATCACCCAGCTGAAATCGAGCACGCGTACGCCAGACAACGGCATCGGGCCATCCGGCGTTCGCCGTTTGCGGCCTGACGCGACGACACTGAGGCCGAACGGCGTGCCCGGCACCTGAATTGCCTTTCCAGCAAGGGTGTGCGGCCCCCAGTACTGGCGATGCCGCATCTGCGGCGTGTCCAGATGCTCGGAGACGTCGCGCAAGGGAAAGCTCGGCACATGCGCGCGCTGCGCGGTATCGGCGATCCATTGCTTGTCGTGTTGCCGGCTCCATTGCGACATCAGCGCATGCAGGGCATCCCAGTTCTTCACCCGATCGGCCTTGGAGGCAAAGCGCGGGTCGGCGCCCCAGACGGGTGATCCCATCGCTTTCAGCCACGATGTCCACTGCTTCTCCTCGCGCGGGGAAATCGCGGCATAGCCGTCGCTCGCCGGCAGGATCGTCACCGTGGCACCATTGCCGTCGCCCAGGCGCTTGCGGTCCCAGCTCCTGTGGCCCAGGCCCGCGCGGGCGAGTTCGGTCATGGCGAGCGTCGCCAGGGCTTCGTGGATCGACACGTCGATAGAGGCCCCGGATTGATTGCCCTGCGCGGCATGCATGCCGGCGCAAGCGGCAGCCAATCCGCCGATGAACGCCGATTGCTCACCCACGGGACGTATCGGCGCCTCCGACAGATCGTCCACCTGCCCGGTCAGCTGGCGCGCGATGCCGCTGGCGAAGAACGAGGTCAGGTCAGTGGCCGGATCGTTTGCCTGGGGACCGGTCTCGCCGTACGGCGAGATCGTGACGACGATGGCCGACGGATTGATCCGCCGCAGCGCCGTCAAATCGTAGGGACCAGCCAACCACTCGCTCGGCTGTCCCTCACGCACGATCAACTGTGCCGCTGCCAGGGCCTCGCGCCGTTCCGTTGCGGTCGCGGCAACGGCTTTGCCACGATTGAGGCAGGCCAACAGCATGGTGGCGTCGCCCGGATCGATGCAGAACACTTGCGCACCGACGTCGGCAAGCAGCCGACCGCAAACCGCGGCAGCCGAACCGCCCCCGATCTGAACCACCTTGAATCCGGTCAACAGCGTCATGTCTGTCTTTCCATTTGTTGCATGAGCCATCGATTGGCGCAAAGAATTCGCGCCAGGCAACGGCGTCAACCGCCACACAGGGAACCGACTTGCGGCAATGAAGAAGTCCACCGAGAAATACCTGCTGACCACCGACTTCCAGAACGCGCCCTACTGGTGGGACGCAGCACCGCTGACCGAGAGCGCCGGTGGCGCGCTCACGCCCTCCTACGATGCGGTCATCGTCGGGTCGGGCTATACCGGTCTGCGCGCGGCCCTGACCCTGGCGAGGGCCGGACGAAGCGTGGCGGTATTCGACAAGGAGCGACCGGGCTACGGCGCCTCGCGTCGCAATGCCGGGTTTCTCGGCCGCACGCTGAAGAAATCCTATGTCGACCTGAAGGCCGCCAAGGGCGCCGCCCATGCTTCCGCCATCTATCGCGACCTGATGATGGCCTATGAGAGCACGCTGGCCTTCATCGCCGAGGAGGGAATCGACTGCCATGCCGTGCGCTGCGGCCGGCTCATCGCGGCGACGTCGGCCGCCCACCATGCCGAGCTGGAGCGCGAGCTCAGCGGCATGAAGGCCGATCTCGGCCTGCCCTATGCCATGCTGCCGCGCGCCCGGCTGCGCGAGGAGATGGCCAGCGACCTCTACGACGGCGGCGCCGTCATTCCCGATCTCGGATCGCTGCATCCCGGCCTTTACCACCACGGCCTGATGACGAGGGCGCTGGCGGCCGGCGTCGCGATCTTCGGCAATTGCGAGGTGAGCGCGGTCGAGCCGGCCGGCCAAGGCAGCAAACGATTCCGCGTCACCACCGCCGCGGGGCAGACGCGCGCGCGGGACGTGGTGGTCGCCACCAACGGCTACACGCCGAAATGCCTGCCCTGGCATGCGAGACGCGTCATTCCCTTCGTCGGCTACATGGCGGCGACCGAACCACTGCCGCCGGCGCTGCTGGCGAAGCAGCTGCCGCACCGGCGCACGGTGATCGATTCCAACCTCGACATCGATTTCTTCCGGCCGGCGCCCGCCGAGCCGCGCCTGCTGTTCGGCGGCGCCACGGCCAACGGCCTGGAAGATCCTGAAGCCATCGCCGACCTCCTGCACGGACGTCTCAGGCGCGCGCTGCCGGATCTCGCCGACGTCAAGCTCAGCCACGTCTGGACGGGGCAGTGCGCCGGCACGTTCGACATGATGCCGCATGTCGGATGCCACGACGGCATCTGGTACGGCATGGGCTACAACTTCGCCGGCGTTCCCATGGGTTCGTTCTTCGGGCTGAAGATCGCGCAGAAGATTCTCGGGCTACCGGACGGGGCCTGTGCCTTCAACTCGATGGCGTTCCCGACGCTGCCATTCTATCGCGGCAATCCATGGTTCCTGCCGTTGGCGATGCGCTACTTCGCCTGGCAGGACGCAAAGCTCGCGCGATGTCGCCCTGCACTCATAAATCCAAACTCATGATCGACGTCCACGTCTCCGGGTGCGTTTCGGCCTCAGGTCAGAATTCCCAGCAGGTCCGAGCGACCCGGCGTTCACATCCTGCAGGCGCCGCGGGACGTTCCACGCAAATCTCCGAGGTCTTCCCCACGAAGCTCATCCAAGGCTTAGTGCGGCGGCTTCTGCTTCCGGGACGACGTCATGATCATAGAGCCGCCGTCGAAAAGCGGCATGAGCAGCCATTTGGGCGTCCCTGACACCGAGGTCCGGGTTGGCAGAATCGTATCTCAGGCCGTTCTCACGGGCGCCCCGTTGAATGGAACCAACACGCTCACGTCGGAGGCCTTCGTAGGCCAGCAGAGCCGTCGCAACGGTCTTCCGGTTCGCGCGCGCCAAGATCGTCGCAAGAGCCATTCCATCCTCTATCGACTGGTTCGCTCCCTGTCCGAGATGAGGCAACATCGGATGTGCCGCATCGCCGAGCAGTGTCAGGCGTCCCCGACTCCAGGTCGGCAATGGCTCGCGATCATACAGCGCCCATCGGAACGTCGCCGAAACCTGACTCAGCAATGATTCGATCCGTGGGTCCCAGCCAGCGAACTCGCGGCGAAGCACGTCGGGATCGCCGGGGGCGGACCAGGATTCTTTCATCTCCTCGTCAGCCGGTACGAAACCGACGTAGTTGATCAGTTGCCCGGCACGCACGGGAAAAGTCAGGAAGTGCTTGCCTTTGCCGAGCCACATCAACCAGGACTTGGTCGGCCAGTTCGGAATTCGATCGTGAGGGATAACGCCACGGTAAGCGACGGACCCCGAGAAGACCGGATGAGAAGGAGGAGTTACCTCGTGCCGAAGCTCCGAGTGGATGCCGTCTGCCGCGACGACGACATCCCCTTCCGCAACGGCCCCGTTCGCAAACGATACCTTGGCCACATCACCGCTCTGCTCACAGCCGGTGCAGCGATAGCCAGTGTGCACCACGTCCGTCGGCAGCGCGGTGGCCAGGATTTCGACAAGGTCGGCGCGGTGCATTCCGAATGCGGCGTTCCAACCCGCCGAGTCCGTGACCTGCACCGGCGCAATGGGTGCTCCGTTGTGACGCAAGTATTGAGAACCAGATCCGACCCTGGCTCCAAACTTTTCTACTGCCTGGCCGAGGCTCACCCTTTGAAGGTGGCGTACGCTGTTCGGCGTCAGGAAAACACCCGCGCCTACCTCGCCTAGATTGGAGGCCTGCTCATAGACTGAGACCTGAAACCCACGAGCTATCAGCGCATTCGCAGCGAACAAGCCGCCGATGCCACCGCCAATGACCACAACCTTCAGGCCCTTCTCGGTCATTTCAAGCTCCTCGACGCCACTGACTTATGATCGGACTGAATACCGCCTTGTATCTTCGCCCAGAGAGGAGGACTGTCGCCATCGCAACGCGCCAGAACGCCCGAGATACCGAAGGAGTTCGCATGTACGAGACATTCCGTCGAGTCCGAACCCTGGCGGGCCGAATTGCGATTCCACTCGCACTTTGCCTCGCAGCGACCAATAGCTTTGAAAGCCCGGCGCGTGCCGATGTCTATCCCGACCGAACCGTGAGAATTATCGTGCCATTCCCGCCCGGAGGAACAGCCGACGTGCTGCCAAGGGCGGTTGCCGATTGGTTGTCGCGCAAATGGGGCCAGCCCGTCGTCATCGAGAACCGCACGGGGGCCGCCGGCAACATCGGCGCAGAACAGGCCTATCGCTCAGCTTCGGACGGCTACACATTGCTGTCCTCACCGCCGCCGCCGCTCGTGATCAATCAAAATCTCTATCGCAACCTGGCATTTGATCCGCTCAAGTTTGAACCGATTATCGTGATGGCCATTGTGCCAAACGCGCTGATCGTCAATCCCAACAATGTAAAGTCATCGAACTTGAGCGAGTTGATAGAGTACTTGAAGAACAATCCCGACAAGATTACCGCCGCCACGCAAGGAAACGGAACGACCTCGCATCTTACCTCCGAGCTCTTCCAGTTAACGGCAAAGGTAAAGCTGCGCCACGTTCCCTATCGCGGGTCGGCTCCAGCGCTACAAGGGCTGCTGGCTGGCGATGTCGATCTGATGTTCGACAACCTTGGCGTCTCGCTGCCGCTGGTTGCTTCCGGCAAGCTCAAATTGTTGGCGGTGGCTTCGGCCCATCGGCTGCCGGCCCTCCCTGACGTGCCAACCATGGCTGAGACGCTGCCGGGCTTTGAAGCGGTCGCGTGGTTCGGCATCGTCGCGCCTCCGAAGACTCCCCGGAACATTGTCGACAAGATCAATGCAGATGTGAACGAAGCTCTGCAGCAGCCTGCGTTGCAAGATCTCCTCAAGAAGCTGTCAGCCGAGATTTTCGGGGGTTCAATCGAGAAGACTTCAAAATACATGCAGGACGAGGTCGATCGATGGCATGCCGTGATCAAGGCCGCAAACATCGAAATCCAGTAACACCTCCGCCCGCTGCAAAAGTGGTTCAAGCAGCGTGGACGGTGCCCAGCCTCTCAGGCGTGCGCCGCCTTCAACGCCGGCAGCACGTTGCGCGCGATCCGCTCGAACATCGGCGCCTGCTCCTCCAGCATCGGATAGTAGAAAGCCACCTCCGAGATGCCGAGGGCGATCACCTGCTCGACCATCTGCCGGCAGGTTTCCTCGAACTCGTAATACCTGATCCTGCCGCCGCTCGACCGGGCGGTCGGGTCGAACATGAGGTAGGAGCGCCGCAGCGTGGCCGGGTCGCGGCCGATCCTGGCGCAACGCGCGTCGATCGCCGCCACGCGCAACTGCGTCTCGGCGAGCTGGGCCTCGAAGGTCTTGGCGAAGCTGATGCTGTTCCAGACATCGGCATGGCGGGCGGCATGACCCAGCATGACCGGGCCCATCGCGGCGATCACGATAGGCGGACGCGGCGACTGGACGGGGCGCGGGCGCAGCGCTGCGGCATCCACCTTGTAGAAGCGCCCCTGGAACGTCGTCTCCTCCTGCGACAGCAGCTTGTCGACGATCTCGACATACTCGCCGAAACGAGCGACCCGTTCCTTTGCGCTCCAATTCTCGATGCCCATCATCCGATATGACGGGTCGATCTCGAGGCCAATGCCGAGCCCGACATCGAGGCGGCCGCCGGAGATGTGATCGGCGGTGAGGGCCTGCAACGCCAGCAGGGCCGGGTTACGCAAGGGGATCTGGGCGACCAGGGTGGTCAGGCGGATGCGCGTCGTTGCCTGGGCGATGGCGGAAAGCTGCGACCACAACTCGAACCAGGGTCCCTTGCCACCGGCCCAGTCGACGAGATGATCGGCAAGGCCGATGGAATCGAAACCAAGCGCCTCGACATGTTGGCAGCGGCGCAGGAGTTCGGGCCACGGCACGTTGGGCAGCACGAGCACGGAGAAGCGGAGCTGGTTAGTCATGATCACCCGTCCTCAAGTTCCTCTTCCCCGCTAGGGGGAGAGGCTAGGTGAGGGGGAATCGACAGCTCGTGCAACCCCCTCACCCAACCTCTCCCCCTAGCGGGCAGGGCGATCGCATATGCCCACTTCCGTCGTCTCGACCGAGGGCCGCCGGCCCGAGCGGAGAGACCTTCCGTCCACAATAGGCCACTTATCGTGGACAGAAGGTCTCTCCGCTCCGCGCTTCGCGCTCCGGTCGAGACGACGGAAATCGCCATATGCGATCGCCCTACCCTAGCGGGGGAGAGGAGCCTGAGCGGGCGTTACATCGCGAGTCGACCCTCACCAACCCATCGCCCGGCCGGTGCGGCGTGGATCCGCCGCGCCGTAGAGCTTGCCGCCTTTCAAGTCGGCGGAGATGGCGCAGACGCCGGCGGTCTTGAGCGAGAGATCGGGCAGCCAGGCCACCTGGTGGCCCATGGCGCCGAGCGCATCGCCGGTCGGCTTGCCGATCCCCTGCTCGACGTCGAGGCGGCCGGGGTAATAGGTGTGCGGCTCGAAACTGTCGGGGAAGTTGCGGGTGATGAAGCGCGGCGCCTCGACCGCCTGCTGGATGTCCATGCCGAAGACCAGATGATTGATCAGCACCTGCAGCATGCCCTGCGGCTGCAGATCGCCGCCCGGCGAGCCGAACGGCATCAGGAACTCGCCCTTGCGCATGGCCATCGCCGGATTGGGCGTGAGCCTGGGCCGCTTGCCAGGTGCTGCAACCGAGGTGTGGTTGGGATCGGCCCACGACTGCGAGCCGCGCGACGACGGGCAGAGCCCGAGACCGGGAATGACCGGGCTTTCCCATGACACGTCGCTCGGCGTCGCCGAAAAGGCATTGCCCTCAGCATCGACGACGCAGACGTAAGACGTGTCGCCCGGCAGTCCCGGCTCGCCGACCGCGACCGACGGCTTGGCGGCGTGGCCCGCGACATGGCCGGCGACGGAACCGGGCGGCGGCATCTCGCCGAAGGCGCGATCGTGGCGGATCGCCTTCAGCCGCTCCTGGGCATAGGCGCGCGACAGCAGCGCTTCCATGGGCACGTCGACGAAGCGCGGATCGCCGTAGTAGCGCTCGCGGTCGGCAAAGCAGAGGTTCATGACCTCGGCCAGGAGATGGACGTAGTCCTTCGAATTGTGGCCCAGCGCCTCGAGGTCGACCTCGTCCAGCAGCGACAGCATCTGCAGCAGCACCGGCCCCTGGCACCACGGACCGCAGCTCAGCACGTCGGTGCCCTTGAAGGTGTAGCGGAGCGGCGCCTCGATCTCGGAACGGTACTCGGCAAGATCCTCCTGCGTCAGCAGCCCGCCATTCTCGCGGTGGTACTTGGCGATCGTCTGGGCAATGTCGCCGCGATAAAAGGCGTCGCGCGCCGCCCTCAGGCCGGCATCGCGGCCCCTGCCCGCTGCCGCCTTCTCCTGGTCGGCCATGAACTGGATCGTGCGGCCGAGATCGGCCTGCACCAGCCAGTCGCTTTCGCCGAGCGGCTTGCCGTCGCGCTGCCAGATCGCGACGTTCTGCGGCCAGCGCCGGTAGTCCTCGGCCTTGTCCTGCAGGAAGGTCGCCATGACGGTGTGCACGGCAAAGCCGTCGCGTGCGTAGCGGATGGCCGCCGCCGCGACATCGCCGAAGCTCATGGTGCCGTAACGCCGCAGCGCCAGGATCCAGGCGTCGGGTGCCGCCGGAACCACCGTGCGCTGCAGGCCCACGGGGATCGTGCCGTTATGGTCGCGGATGAACGTCTCGATGTTGAGCGCCTTCGGCCACCAGCCGAGGCCCGCGATCGACACGGTCTCGTTGCGGTCGGCCAGGTGGATCAGCATCGGCGCGACGCCGGAGAACTGGACCTGATCGCTGTGCACGACACCGAGAGCGATGCCGCCCGCGACGCCGGCGTCGATGGCGTTGCCGCCGGCACGCAGGATCGCGTGCGCCGCCTCGGTCGCGAGATACTGCCCGGCCGACGCCATGTAATGGTGGCCGATGACCATTGGCTGCATCCGCATCAGGCTCTCCCTCGACCGTTACGTTCGGCTGCTCGATCCTACATGATCCGCCTCCGGCGACACATCGCGCCCGACGAAATGCCATTCCGATAACTTGGAGGACTCCGACGATGTTGACGGTCCATACGCTCAACGATCGAATTCGCGCCCATTCCAACAATGCGGCGCACGGCATCGAGGTGCCGCCGAACGCCAGGTTGCTGTTCTGCAATGGGCAGGTCGGTGCGCGCCTGGACGGCACGGTGCCCGAAACCCCGCTGGAGCAGATCGAGGTCATCTTCGAGCGCATCCGCCTGATCCTTGCCGCGTCCGGCATGAGCTTCGCGGACGTGGTGAAGCTCACCGTCTACGTCACGGACAAGTCCATCCTGGACGACTATTTCCGGGTATGCCCGCGAGTCATGGGCGATCACAATCCGCCGGCCACGCTTCTGGTCGTCAACAAGTTTCCCCGTCCGGGTGTCGAAATCGAAATCGAAACCATCGCGGCGAAAGCAGGCTAAGCTCCTAGCAGCGTCTTCTCACGGCCCAGGAGGGTTGGCATGGATCTCAATCTGCGCGGCAAGATCGCCCTCGTCACCGGTGCGTCCAAGGGAATTGGCCTGGCGTGTGCCCGGCAGCTCGCCGAGGAAGGCTGCCATCTGCATCTCGCGTCGCGGACCAAGGCCGACCTGGAACGCGCCAAGGAGCAGATCCAGGCCCGGCACAACGTCTCGGTGACGATCCATCCCGTCGATCTCAGCAACGGTGACTCCGCGCGCGCCCTGGCGGCGGCCTGCCCCGACATCGACATCCTGGTGAACAACGCCGGCGCCATCCCGGCCGGCGACCTGCAGACGATCGACGAGCAGCGGTGGCGTGACGCCTGGAACCTGAAAGTGTTCGGCTACATCAATCTCTGCCGCGCGGTCTATCCCGTCATGAAGGCGCGCGGCGGCGGCGTCATCGTCAACGTGCTGGGCGCCGCCGGCGAACGGCCGACCTGGGGCTACATCGCCGGCAGCGCCGGCAATGCCTCGCTGATGGCCTTCACCCGCGGCATGGGCGGCACCAGCCTGGTCGACAAGATCCGCATCGTCGCCTGCAATCCCGGCCTGATCAGCACCGAGCGCATGGAGACGATGCTGCGCGCGACGGCTGCGACCAAGCTCGGCGATGCCGAGCGCTGGCGCGAGCTCATTCCCACCAACCCGCCGGTCGGCACGCCCGAGCAATGCGCCGATCTCGTGGCCTTCCTCGCGTCGGACCGGGCTTCGCACATCGCCGGCACGGTCGTCACGATCGATGGCGGCGCGGCGCACTATGCCGGCGTGCTGTAAGGCGAAATATTGAGGCGAAAGGCCGACCGCCTAGCGGGCTGGCGCGCGCCCGCCATCTCGACAAGGTGGCGCGGCGGGATGAAGATCGCGTCGTGCGATCTGCACGGGAGGAAATCATGTCCGACACCAAGGACTGGACTTTCAGCCACGACGTCGCGGCCGACGCCAAGTGGACGCCGGGCTTGCGGGAAATCTTCGAGTATCGCGATCTCGCCATCAAGGATTCTACCAAGGGCGACTATGTCGCCCACCTCGTCCGTCACAACGGCAAGAAGACCAAGGACGAAGTGCAGCAGTGGCACGTCCACGATTGCACGTTCCAGCTGGTCTACGTCCTGAACGGCTGGGCCAAGTTCGAGTATGCCGGCCAGGGCGTGCGGACGATCCGCAAGGGCGACTGCATCAACCAGCGCCCGGGCATCGCGCATCGCGAGCTCGCCTGCTCCGAGGATTTCGAGGTGCTCGAGATCGTGGCGCCGGCGGACTTCAAGACCAGGGTCGTCGAGGCACCCGAAGCGCAACAGCAAGCGGCGGAATAGGCACACCGTCATCCCGAGCGAAGCCGGCCGCAGGCCGGCGTAGTCGAGGGACCTGTTTTTTCGCCGCGTTGACCAGAAGAGATCCCTCGGCTTCGCCGGCCTACGGCCGGCTCGCTCGGGACAAGGGGAAAGCACATGTCCGGACAGTTCCGCCCGTCGCGACGGGCCATGCTCAAGGTCGGCCTCGCGGGCGCCGCGACCGTCGCCTCACCCGCTATCCTGCGCCTCACGGCCGAGGCGCAGAGCGGCCCGATCAAGATCGGCATGCCGCTGGCGCTGACCGGTGCGCTGGGCTCGGTGGGCCAGCAGCAGAAGCGTGGCGCCGAGCTCTACGCCAAGCTGCAGAACGCCAAGGGCGGCATCGCGGGACGGCCGATCGAGCTCCTGATCGAGGACACCGCGGGAAATCCCGCCAACTGCGTGCGCAAGGCGCAGGAGATGGTGGAGCGCCACAACTGCCGCCTGTTCACCGGCATCACGCTGTCGTCAGAGGCGCTGGCGGTGGTGCCGAAGCTCGCCGAGTGGGATTCGATCTTCATCTCGTCCGACAACGGCGACGGCCGGCTGACCGCCGAGAGCTTCGTGCCGAACTTCTTTCGCGCCAACATCTCGGGGCCGATGGGCACGCGCGCGGTCTCGCTCTATCTGCGGACGGCCAAGCTCGACAAGTTCTATGCCCTGGGACTGGACTACGCCTGGGGCCACAACAGCGTGTCTGTGTTCGAGAACGAGGTGAAGAAGTCCAAGAAGGAATTCCTGGGCAAGGTCTTCGCGCCGACCGGCACCAAGGACTACTCGTCCTACATCACCAAGATCCGCCAGTCGGGCGCCGACGCGGTCTTCCTGGTGATGCAGGGTGACGACAACAACGCCTTCCTGTCGCAGTCGCGGCAGTACCGCCTGCCCGAGAAGGTCAAGCTGCTGACGGAGATCGTCGACCTGGCGAGCATCCGCGCGGTGGGCGACGCCTCGCTCGGCCTGATCGGCTCCTCGCGCTACAGCTTCACCTACGATCATCCGTTGAACAACGAGTTCGTCGAGCTGTGGAAGAAGGAGCACAACACCGTTCCCGACACATTCGAAGGCGAGCAGTGGCAGTGCATGAAGGTGTTCGAAGCGGGTATCACCAAGGCGGGCGGCATCGAGGCCGGCAAGCTCAAGCCCGCGCTCGAGGACATCGAGATCGAGAGCGTCAAGGGCAAGGTGTTCATGCGCAAGTGCGATCACCAGGGCGTGCAGCAGGGCTTCATGGTGGAGGTGGTCAAGAAGCCGGGCTTCGACACGCCGATCCCGCAGGTGATCGCCACCTTCCCGGGCGAGAGCACGACGCCGAAGTGCAACACGATGACGTTTGAAGATTAGAAGATGACCGTCGTCCCGAGCGAAGCGAAGCGGAGCCGAGGGACCCTCTCTCAACCATTTGCGGCTGAGCGTTGAAACAAGGTCCCTCCACTCCGCGCTTCGCGCTCCGGTCGGGACGACGGGTGATATCACGATGAGTACCCTCGCCTTCCTGCTCACCCAGGTCGTCAACGCGCTGTCGCAGTCGGCCCTGCTGTTCTTCCTCGGCGTCGGGCTCACCCTGATCTTCGGCCTGATGCGCATCGTGAACTTCGCCCATGGCGCGCTGTACATGCTGGGCGCCTTCGTGGGCTATTCGCTCAGCAAATGGACGGGCAACTTCTGGATCGCGCTGGCCGTGGCGCCGGTGCTCGTCGGGCTCTTCGGGGCGGCGTTCGAGTTCGCGATCCTGCGCCGCCTCTACCGCCGCGATGCCCACGCGTTCCTGATGGTGACCTTCGGTCTCGCCCTGGTGGTCGGCGAGGCCGTCCGGCTGACCTGGGGATCCGATGCGCTGCAGGTGCCTGCCCCGCCGCTGCTGGCCGACGTGGTCTTCCTGCTCGACGAGCCCATCCCGCTCTATCGCCTGTTCCTCGTGGCCGCCGGCATCGTCGTCGCCGTGGCGATCTGGCAGTTCCTCGAGCGATCGAGGCTTGGCCTGCTGATCCGCGCGACGTCGCAGAATGCCGACATGGCGAGCGCGCTCGGCGTCGACATCAAGCTCATCCGCTCCTGCGTGTTCGGAATCGGATGCGGCCTGGCGGCGCTGGGCGGCGTGCTGGCGGCGCCGCTCGTCACCGCCTCCAACGGCATGGCGGCGACCGTCATCATCGACGCCTTCGTGATCGTCATCATCGGCGGCATGGGCAGCTTCCTGGGCTCGCTGATCGGGGCGCTGCTCGTGGGCTTCGTCCAGGTCTTCGGCAACTACTACGTTCCCGACCTGGCGCTCGCCTTCATGTACCTGGTGATGCTGGCCGTCCTCGTGATGCGTCCGGGCGGCCTTTTAGGCAAGGAGACCTGAGCCCGTGCCGGCCGCGCTCCGCCCGTTGCTGATCGTCGTCGTGCTGCTGCTGGCGCTGGCGCCGCTCGGATTGCCGCCCTTCGCCATGACGCTGCTCACCGAGGCGCTGATCCTCGGGCTGTTCGCCATGAGCCTCGACCTCATGTTCGGGTACACGAGGCTCGTGTCGTTCGGCCATGCCGCCGCCTATGGCCTGGGGGCCTATGCCTGCGGCTGGCTGCTGCTCCACACCGGCATGCCGCTGTTGTTCGCGGTGTTTGCCGCAGCGTTGCTGACCGGGCTCATCGCGATCGGCGTCGGATGGATGTGCACGCTGGCGACCGGCGTTTCCTTTTCGATGCTGACGCTTGCCTTCGCCCAGCTGCTCTATGCCATCTCCTTCAAGTGGACCTCGGTGACCGGCGGATCGGATGGCCTGGCGGGGATTCCGCGCACGGCAGGCCCCCTGGGCTTCGCCGCGCTCACCAGCAAGACCGGCTTCTACTATTTCGTGCTCGCCTGCCTGGTCGGCGCCTTCTTCCTCTGCTTCGCCCTGGTGCGCTCGCCGTTTGGCGCGGTGCTGCGCGGCATTCGCGAGAACGAGGCCAAGACGATCGCGCTCGGCTACAATACCCGGCTCTACAAGATCGCCGTGGTGGCCGTCTCCTACGCCCTGGGCGGCCTGGCTGGCGCGCTCTACGCACCGTTCGCGGGCTTCGCCAACACCGAGCTGCTGTTCTGGCTGCTGTCGGGCCAGGTGCTGATCATGGTGATCGTCGGCGGCTCGGGCACGCTGGTCGGCCCGATCCTGGGTGCTGCGTTCTTCATGCTGATGGAGCACCAGCTCAGCTCGTGGACCGAGGCGTGGGCGCTCTACTTCGGCCTGATCTTCATCGCCTTCGTCCTGTTCGCCCCCCAGGGCATCTGGGGACTGGCGACAGGACGGCTGCGCATGGGTCGGCTGCGGCGCGCGTCGGGGCCCTGACGTGGCGCTGCTCGAGCTGGACGGCGTGACGCGACGGTATGGCGCCCTGGTCGCACTCGACCAGGTCGCCATGAGCGTCGAGGAAGGCGAGGTGCGCGCCGTCATCGGCCCCAACGGCGCGGGCAAGACGACGCTGTTCAACGTCGTCACCGGCACGGTCAAGCCGAGCGCGGGCGCGATCCGGTTCGCGGGCCATGCGATCGCCGGCCTGGCAAGCCACCAGATCTGCCGGCTCGGCATTTCGCGCACCTTCCAGATCACCGCGCTGTTTCCCGAAATGTCGGCGCGCGAGAATGCGCGGCTGGCGGCCCAGGCCCGCCACGGCCGGCGCTGGCAGCCGTTCGGCGGCGCCCGGATCTTCAAGGAGGCCCAGAGACTGGGCGACGCAGCGCTCGAGCAGCTCGGCCTCGCCGGCATCGCCGACCGGCCGGCCGGACTGCTCTCGCACGGCGACCAGCGCCTGCTCGAGGTCGCCATGGCCATGGCGCAGCAGCCGCGCGTGCTGCTGCTCGACGAGCCGACGCAGGGGCTCTCGGTCGAGGAGACGGCCCAGGCGGTGGAGACGCTGGCGCGCTTCCTGCAGGCGTCGCGGATGACGGTGCTGCTCGTCGAGCACGACATGGAGGTGGTGTTCCGCCTCGCCCACAGGATCACGGTGCTGCATCGCGGGGCGGTGATCGCCGACGGCGCGCCGGACCAGGTGAAGGCCGACGCCCGCGTGCAGGAAGCCTATCTCGGAGGCCTCGACTGATGCTCCGGATCGAGGGCATGAACACGCACTATGGCGCGAGCCACGTCCTGCAGGGCGTCGACCTCGACATGCCGCAGGGCCGCATCAGCGCCGTGCTCGGCCGCAACGGCGTCGGCAAGACGACGATGGTGAAGACCATCATGGGGCTCGTCGCGCTGAGCGGCGGGCGCGTGCATGTCGGCGGCACCGACATCACCGGCTGGCCGCCGCACCGCGTGGCGCGCGAGGGCGTGGCCTACGTGCCGGAAGGACGGCTGATCTTTCCCGATCTCACCGTCATCGAGAACATCAAGGTCGGCGAACGCGGACCCGGCACCGCGTGGCCGCTCGCCCGGCTGCTCGAGCTGTTCCCCTCGCTCAGCGAGCGCGCCGCCAGCCGGGGCTCGCAGCTCTCGGGCGGAGAGCAGCAGATGCTGGCGATCGCCCGCGCGCTGGTCTCCGACCCCAAGGTGATGCTGCTCGACGAGCCGAGCCAGGGGCTGGCTCCCCTGGTCGTGCGCGAGCTCGCCCGCGTCATCCGGCTGCTGCGCGAGGAAGGCGTGACGATCCTGCTGGTCGAGCAGAACATGAAGCTGGCCGAGGCGGTCGCCGACGAGCTGCACATCATGGTCAAGGGCCGCATGGTCTACAGCGCGACCCCGGCCGTCTTCCGCGCCGAGGAAGAGACGATCCGGGCCCGCTTTCTCACCGTGTGACGCGCCGCTACTCGGCCTTGATCCCGGCATCCCTGATGATCGGCCACCATCGGCCGATTTCTGCGGCTTGAAAGGCGGCCAGTGCCGCCGGAGTCTGCTGATCGCGCGCCGGGACTTCCTGGCCCAGGTCGGCCAGTCGACGGCGGACCGACGGATCGGCCAATGCCTGAACAACAGCGTCGTTCAGCTTCGCGATGATTTCCGGTGATGTCCCCTTGGGCGCCCACATCGCGGACCACACAGAAATATGGAAACCGGGCAGGCCTGCCTCATCGACCGTCGGAATCTCCGGTGCGGAAGCGAGCCGCTTACTGGCTGTTACGGCGTAAGCCTTGATCTTGCCGCTCCGCACATGCGGCAGAGAATTCGGCGGCTGATCGAACATCAGGTCGACGTGGCCACCCACCAGGTCCTGCATGGCCGGGGCGGCACCGCGGTATTGCGCAAATTCGAATGTCGTCCCGCTGGCGCGCTGAAAATATACGCCGCTGAGATGTGATGGACTACCAATGCCCGCCGATCCCTGCATGGCCTTCCCGGGGTTGGCCCTGAGCCACCCGATGAACACCTTCAGGTCCTCCGCCGGCAAAGCTTTCTTTGCCACGATCAATTGCGGATTGCTGGCCAGCATGGCAACGGGTTCGAAATCCTTCACCAGGTCGTACTGAAGCGAATAGACGGCGCCGTTCAGGACATGCGTTCCCAGGAAGCCGACGCAGAGCGTATAGCCATCGGGGGTCGCACGCGCCACGCGGCCGGTACCGATCGTTCCTGCGGCACCGGTGACGTTCTCGATAAGGACGGGTTGACCCAGGGCTGCGCTCACCTGCTCGGATACAATTCGCGCAATCGTGTCGGTCGGACCGCCGGCGGGGAACGGCACCACGGTCGTGATCGGGCGGGAGGGATAGACCTCCGCGGCAACGCCGCCAAGCTGAGCAAGGACGGCTGCAAACGTGAGCGACACAAGACGCACTCTGCGAATGGTCATCTTACGCGCCTCGCTGGTTTTGATCGGGGCGGAGAGGCCCTCACCTGCGACCTTATCGAATTGCCTTGAGTCCGCGTAATGCTATTGTCCGATGAGCCCATATCACATGCGATATGGGAGGCAGCATGGACAAACTGGGTCGTCTCGATCGACGGATCAGCCTGCACGATCTGCGGGTCGTGATGGCTGTGGCACAGGCCGGCAGCATGGGCAAAGCCGCAAGGCTGCTCGCGACCTCCCAGCCGGCGATCTCGAGATCGATTGGCACACTCGAGCAGGCCCTTGGCGTCCGTCTTTTCGACCGTAGTGCGCAAGGGATAGAGCTGACGTTGTTTGGCGACGCGCTCGTCAAACGCGGGACTGCCGTCTTTGATGAGCTTCGGCACGGCATCAAGGACATTCAGTTCCTCTCCAATCCAACCGTTGGCGATCTTGCGATTGGCGCGTCAATTGCGGTCGCTGAAGGCTTTGTCTGCAGCGTGATCAGCCGTCTGTCCCGTCGCTATCCCCGCGTGAGGTTTCAGGTCCACGCGACCGACACGGCGACAGCCTATCAGGCCCTGCTCAGCCGCAGGGTCGATCTCGCGATCGTCCACGCAATCGACATGCCGGACCAGAAACTCATGGACGTGGAAGAGCTCCTGCAGGATCCACATGTCGTTGTGGCGGGGGCGCACAATCCGATCGTGCGCCGTCGCGGCATCAGCCTGGCACGACTTGTCGATGAACCATGGGTACTACCGCTTCCCGAACAGCCGTATGGCACCGTCGTCGCCGAAGCGTTTCGCGCGCACGGATTGCAGGTTCCGCCATTCGTCGTCGGTTCGACGCTGCCCGTCCGAACGACCATGCTCGCCACCGGCCGCTTCCTGTCGATGGTTCCGCGCGTCGTCATGCAATTTCCACCGAAGAGCCGACTGTTGCGGTCCCTGCCGATCGAGTTGCCGACGACGATCAGGCCGCTGGCTTTGGTGACACTGAAGAACAGGACGCTCAACCCGCTCGCCGAACTCTTCAGCGATTCAGTACGCGAGGCTGCGATGCGGCTTCAAAAGCTGCATCGATGAGAAGGACCTGCGGTCGTCTCACCGTCACTCCATCTTGGCGCCGCTTGCCTTGACCACGGGTCCCCACTTCTCCCGTTCCAGCCGGACGAAGTCGGTGAACTCGGCCGGCGTCATCGGCCGGATGAGGGCGCCCTGAGCCATCATCGGCTCGGCCGCCTCCTTGGTCCTGAGGACCGCGACGGCGGCAGCGTGGATGCGCTCGAGAACGGGTTGGGGAACGCCGGCCGGCGCGGCGAGCCCGTACCAATTGTCGGAGAGCACGGTGGGCAGCCCGACTTCTGTCGTGGTCGGCACATCGGGCAGCAGGGCCGAGCGCGTCTTGCTGGTTGCCGCCAACGCCTTGATGTTGCCGGACCGGATGTGCGGCAGCAGCACCGAGACATCGAGGACGACCAGCTGGACCTGCCCCGCCAGCAGATCCTGGACGGCCGGCGCCGCACCGCGATAGGGCACATGCACGATGTCGATGCCGGCCGCGCTCCTGAACAGTTCTGCCGCGAGATGGCTGATGCCGCCGGGGCCGGACGAGCCGTAGTTCACCGTGCCGGGATTGGCCTTGGCGTAGGCGATCAGCTCGGCGACCGAATTGACCGGCAGGCGCGATGATACGGCGACGATCATCTGCACCAGGGCGATCGGAGTCAGCAAGGCCAGATCCTTGTCCTCGAACGGCATGTTGGGGACCATGAACGGCGCGATCGCCGTCGGACCGGTGGCGTTCATGCCGATCGTGTAACCGTCTGGCGCCGCCTTGGCGGCGGCAGCCACGCCGACAACGCCGCCCATGCCGCCCTTGTTCTCGACCACGACCTGCTGAGCGAGCTCGGCCGAGAGGCCGCGCGCGAGGATGCGGCCGAACATGTCCGAGGGACCGCCGGCGGCAAACGGGACGAACATCGTGATCGGCCGGTTCGGCCAAGCCTGCGCCCCAGCGCCGGTCGACGCCAAGACCACGGCGGCGCTGGTCGCCTTGAGAATCGTCCTGCGTTTCATCATCCCTCCTGCTTTCCTGCAACTCATGACCCTTCTGGACCTCGGCCTGCCGCGGTACCAGACTGACTGAGCACAGAGGAGCTATTCCGGATGATTGTCATCGATTCCCAGGTTCATGCCTATGAGTCCAACACGCCGCAGCGGCCTTGGCACACGGTGCCGAACTGGCCGGCTCACGTCACCGGTGACGAGATGGTGGCGGCGATGGACAAGGTCGGCGTCGATGGGGCGATCTTCATCTCGGCCTTTTCCATGTACCGCTATGACGCCAGCTATGCGGTGGAGGTGCAAAGGGCACACCCCGGCCGCCTCGCCATCGTCAAGCCTGTCGATCCGGACGATCCCGCGGTGGCCGATGTCGTCGCCGACTGGAAGAGAACGCCGGGCACGGTCGGCATCCGCATCATGCTGACCAAGGAGGCCAACCGCGACCCCAACGACCCGGGCCTCGACCGGATCCTGCGCGCAGCCGTCCGCCACGACTTTCCGGTCAACATTCTGTGCTGGGGCAACCTGGACGCGGGTACTGCGCTGATCGATCGCCACCCCGACACGCGTTTCATCATCGACCACCTGGCCATCGTACAGCCGCGCACGCCGCCCGCCCCGCCGCAGCCCTGGGCCGACCTGCCGAAGGTGCTGGAGCTCGCCCGACGGCCGAACGTGGTGATCAAGGTCAGCGGCGCCTGCACGCTGTCCCGGGAACCGTATCCTTTCCCGGACATCTGGGATCCGCTCGCGCGCGTCTTCGATGCCTGGGGTTTCGACCGCTGCCTGTGGGGCACGGACTGGACGCGCGCGTTCGCCGTCGTGAACTACGAACAGGCCGTCGAGCCCTTCCTCAAAACTCCGCGCCTGAGCGACAGCGAGCGGGCCATGCTGATGGGCGGCGCCTGTGCCAAGGCTTATGGCTGGTCGCCGAAGAAAGCTTGAGCGCGTTCCGGAAGACAGCTCGCACTTAGTCGCAGCTACTTGCGAAGCCCTGCCTGGCGCAGCAGCGGCATCACCGCACTGTCGAAATATTTGAGCTCCTCGTTGTAGTCGAGGAAGCCGAACACGATCCCGTCGACGCCGGCCGCCGAGACCTCGGCGAGCTGGGCGGTGACCTGCTCGGGCGTCCCGATGATCGGATTCGTTCCCCAGCCGGCGACGACGCGCTCGCGATACTTGTCGATGCGCTCGTTGAACGACTGGCTCTCGATGCCCAGCACCTTCATGAGATTGTCCGCAGCCACCCAGTCGCCATGCTCGATGATGCTGCGATAGACCTGACGCGCTTCGGCCTCGGTCTCCCGGCAAACGACAAGGGCCGAGGTGCAGACGCCGATATCGCGTCGATAGTCGGTGCGCGCCAGCTCGCGGACCCGGGTGGCAACCGCCCTGACCGCTTCGACGCTGTCGAAGCCGACGAAGCTGAAGTCGACCTCGCGAGCGGAGAAATCCCTGGCCGCGGGTGAATGACCGGCATTGATCAGGACAGGATAGGGCTTCTGGACCGGCTTGGGATGGGCCTGCGCCTGCTTGATGTGGAAATCCGCCGTTTCGAAGTCGAACGGTGCCTCCTCGGTCCACAGGCGCTTGACGACGCTGAGCCACTCGGCGCCGTAGCGATAGCGATCGTCGTGCGCCCGCTGCGTGCCCTGGAACATCTCCATCTCCGGCGTGAACCAGCCCATCACCAGATTGAGGGCAAAGCGGCCGTTGGAGATATGGTCGATGGTCGTCGCCTGCTTTGCCGCAACGATGGGATGCACGGTCGGCACATGCGAGGTCGCGGCGATCATGATGTTCTCGGTCGCCTGAGCCAGCCCGGCGGCCCAGGTATAGGTCTCGAACGATTCGCCATTGAAGTCGGTCGTGCCGCCGAAGCCGCGCCAGCGCGCCACCGGCAGGGCCAGCTCGAAACCCATGGCATCGGCGCGCCTGACGATCTCGGACGTATGCTCCCAGGTCACTTTGTAGGTGGTGGGCGCGTGGCTGATGTTGAGCCCGTAGCTGCAATTGATGCCGAACACACCAAGCTTGAGCTTCTGGTCGTTGTAGAGCGGCACGTGCGCGCGCCGGAACTCCTCCACTGCAATCGCCTCGGCCCTGGTCATCCCGTCATCTCTGGTTTAGCGGGCATCTTGGGGCCAAGATGATCCGGGTGCCAGAAATCTGTCGGAGGACGGAGATGAACGCGCCAACCATCAACCCGGCGAGGTTCCTGCGCGAGGAGATACGAGCCGGTCGCCACACCACGGTGACGACGGGCATGGCGTCGGGCCATGTGCAGGCCAACCTGGTGATCCTGCCGGCGGATTGGGCGGAGGAATTCGCTCTGTTTTGCGCGGCGAATCCCAAGCCCTGTCCGCTGATCGCGCGCAGCGCGCCGGGCGATCCCGCCTTGCCGGGCCTGGGCGACGATATCGACGTTCGCCGCGACCTGCCGCGCTATCGGGTGTTTCGGGACGGCGCGGTCGTGTCGGAAGTGACGGACATCAGCGCCCTGTGGCGTGACGACCTCGTCGCCTTCGCCCTGGGGTGCTCCTATTCGTTCGAGGCGGCGCTGCTCGACGCCGGCGTACCGATCCGTCACATCGAGCAGGGCAAGAAGGTCTGCACCTACCGTACCGCGCTCGACACCATGCCGGCCGGACGGCTGCATGGCCGGATGGTGGTATCGATGCGCAACTTCACCGTGCCAAACGCAATCCGCGCCATCGAGATCACCTCGCGCTTCCCGCGGGTGCACGGCGCGCCGATCCACTTCGGCGATCCCGCGGCGATCGGCATCGTCGACATCGACAGGCCCGAGTACGGCGGCGAGCCCGACATCCGACCCGGCGAGGTGCCGTTGTTCTGGGCCTGCGGCGTGACGCCCCAGGCGGTAATCGAAGCGGCCAAGCCCCCGTTCTGCATTACCCATAAGGCCGGGCACATGCTGCTCACCGACCGATTGAACGAGGAGTTCCGCGAGGCGTGATGCGTCCTCCGCCCCAGGCGTTCAGGCCCGGTTCCGCACCCACGGACACGGCCGGCTGGCCTGAAACCGGCCCGCTGGCCTGGAACCTGCGCCCTTCGCTGACGCGGCATGCCCCATTCAAGACACATAAAGACCATCGGCAACTTTCGGGGCTCGGCCGAGTTGATCAGGTGGGCGGCACTAACGCCGCCAGCAGAGGAACCCATGTTTCCGCGTGCCAGCCTGCCCACTTTCCTGATCCTTGGCGTGATTTCGCTCGCCAGCGCCGCCCAGGCCTTTGACCGCACCTGCACGCAGAGGCAGGACGCGCAGGGACAGGGTGCCGACCGGTGCATGGCGTCGATGACGGTGCCCGAGACAGTCGTCTACGGAACCCTGTCCGACCACGGCATGGCGGTTGGCGAGCGCTACGATGCGCAGGGCAATCCGGTCGACCGCCAGGGCAACGTCGTTGCCGTCCCGAACGGGCGCTCCGGCTCGAACCGCGAAGTATTCGTGCAGGAGCCGGCCTTCCGGCGTTAGGTCTGTTACCTACGCCGCCACCTTGCGCTCGCGCGCGGCCGCGGCGGCCAGCACCATCTCAGCGCACTTCTCGCCGATCATGATGCAGGGCGCGTTGGTGTTGCCGCTGGTCAGCGTCGGCATGATCGAGGCGTCGGCGACGCGCAGGCCCTGGAGGCCGTGCACCCTGAGCTCGTGATCGACGACGGCCAGAGGATCGGCGCCCATCTTGCAGGTGCCGACCGGATGGTAGGTCGTCTCGGCGTTGTTGCGCACCCAGTCGAGGATTTCCTCGTCGGTTCTGCAGGTCGGCGCCCGGCGCGATCTCCTCGCCGGTCAGCTCCTTGAGCGGCGAGGTCGCCATCAGCTCCCGCCCCTTGCGGATGGCGGCCAACAGGCCGTCGCGATCGGCGCGTGCCGAGAGGAAGTTGAAGCGGATGGCGGGCGGCTCGGCGGGATCGGCCGACTTCACATGGACCGAGCCCGTGCTTTCCGAGCGCAGCACGTTGACGTTCATGGTGATGCCGCGGCGCTTGGCGATGCGGCGCTCATGGCCGACCCGCTCGTAGAGGAACGGCAGGACCGAGATGGTGGCGTCCGGTGTTTCGAGCCCGGGCCGCGTGCGGAAGTACATGCGGATCGGCACCGACGTCGTGGCCAGAAAGCCCTCGCCCCACAGCGCGTACTTCAGCGCCTCGCGCGCCAGCCGCCAGCCGCGGGCGTTGTCGTTGAAGGTGGCGTTGCGTTCGGTGATGGCGAATTTCACGCGCGGCGAATAGTGGTCGCGCAGGTTCTCGCCGACGCCGTTCAGCTCGTGCACCGGCACGATGCCGAGCGAGCGCAGGCGCTGGCCCTGGCCGATGCCGGAGAGTTCCAGGAGCTTGGGCGAATTGATGGAGCCGCTGCAGACGATGACCTCGCGCGCAGCCCTTGCTTCGCGCTTCTCAGCCCCGACCGAATAGCGCACGCCGACGCAGCGCTTGCCTTCGAGCATCAACGTCTCGGCCATCGCGCCTGACTCGACCGTGAGGTTGCGCCGGCCGCGCGCCGGATCGAGATAGCAGAAGGCCGTGCTCTGGCGGCGGCCCTTGGCGATCGTCACCTGCGACATGCCGATGCCCTCCTGGGTCGCCCCGTTGAGGTCGGGGTTGAAGGGCAGGCCGATCTTGTTCGCCGCCTCGATCATCTTCTCGAGCAGCGGGATCTTCTGGCGCGGCGTGTCGGTGACGCGGAGCGGACCGTCGCGGCCGCGCAGCTCGTCCGCGCCGC
This sequence comes from uncultured Alphaproteobacteria bacterium, assembly GCA_963809025.1. Taxonomy (GTDB): domain Bacteria; phylum Pseudomonadota; class Alphaproteobacteria; order Reyranellales; family Reyranellaceae; genus Reyranella. The sequence goes on from CAWEIE010000003.1 coordinate 57,733, forward strand.
CGTCGTAGTTTTCCATGCGCTTGTAGACCGGCAGCACGTCCTGCCAGCTCCAGCCGCGATTGCCGAGCTGCGCCCAGTGGTCGTAGTCCTGGGCCTGGCCGCGGATATAGACCATGCCGTTGATCGAGCTCGAGCCGCCCAGCATCTTTCCGCGCGGCACTTCGATGCGGCGGCCGCCCGAGCCTTCGTCGGGCTCCGAGGAGAAGCACCAGTTGACGGCGGGCAGGTCGATCATCTTGGAGACGCCGACCGGCACGCGCGACCAGAAGTAGTTGGAACCCTCGGTGCCGGCCTCGAGCAGCAGCACGCGGTGCGCGCCGCTCTCGCGTCAGGCGGGCGGCGACGACGGCGCCCGCCGAGCCTGCGCCGACGACGATGTAGTCATAAGAGCCTGTGTTGGTCGTCATGGTTCGCGTTTCCCCGATGGGCAAGCTTGACCTGCCTGTTTCCGCCGTGGCAAGGCCGCGACAAGGGCGTCATACGTAATCACCCGCATCGCGGCACAGGAAGCAGACCATGGAATTCGACGTCATGACGCGCGCCACCACCTGGGACAACGTGGCGGCCTTGGCGCGCCGCACCGAGGCCGCGGGCTTTTCCGGCATGCTGTTCACCGAGGGCCATCAGGTGCCGTGGATGAACATCGCCGCCGCGGCCCTGGCGGCGCCGTCGCTGCATTTCTCGACCGGCATCGCCATCGCCTTTGCGCGCAGCCCGATGGTGACGGCGGAGATCGCCTGGGAGCTGGCGCAGAACACCCGGGGCAAGTTCCGGCTGGGGCTGGGCAGCCAGGTGAAGGCGCACATCACCCGGCGCTACGGCAGCCCGTTCGACAAGCCCGCGCCGCAGATGAAGGACTATGTGCAGGCGGTGAAGGCCTGCCTGAAGGCGTTCCGCCGCGAGGGGCCGCTGCAGCATGACGGCCCCTACTACAAGCTGAGCCTCCTGACCGAGCAATGGACGCCGCCGCGGCACGACCACGAGGACATCAAGGTCGACATCTCGGCCGTCGGTCCGATCATGGTGCGGGTGGCGGGCGAGGTCGCCGACGGCGTGCACGTCCATCCCATGCATTCGATGCACTACATCAAGAACCGCCTGCTGCCGGGGCTGGCCGAGGGCGCGGCGCGGGCCGGGCGCGATCCCAAGACGATCGACAAGATCATCCCGGTCATCGTCGCGGCGGGCGACACGCCGGAAGAGCGGGCGCTGCCGATCAAGGAAGCCAAGACCACCATCGCCTTCTATGGCGCCACGCCGAACTACGCCTTCCAGTTCGACGACCTGGGCCACGTCGGCCTGCGCGACCAGCTGCGCGACTGCCTGAAGACGGGCGACAGCGCCAAGAGCGAGGCGCTGATCACCGACGAGATCCTCGACCAGTTCGCCATCGTGGCGCGCTGGGACGACGTCGCCGACCGCATGATCGAGCGCTACAAGGGCATCGCCACGCGGCTGGTGATCTACCTCGCCTCGCACTGGCGCGAGGTCGATCCGAAGGTGCTCGAGCGCTGGGGCGAGGTGGCGCGGGCGGTGAGGAAGGCGGCGTGACTCATCTTCCGGACCGCCGGCTTCCAGCCGGCTCATGAGCTCATGAGGCCGGCTGGAAGCCGGCGGTCCGAAGGAGAAGACATTGAGAAACGGCGTCGTTCGCGGCATTCTGCCGACATGAACAGCAAGATCGTCTTCAGCCTCGTGTCGCTTTGCGCCCTCACCGCCTGCCAGAGCGCGGGCCAGCTCGAGCAGAAGCCGCCGACCTGGACCGCCCGCTACCAGGCTCCCTGGGAGCCGATGGCGAACTGCATCGTGGCGCGCTCGCAAACGCCGCTGGTCGCCGTGACGCCGACCTTCTCGGCGGGCCGCGCGCAGATCATCACCAAGAACCCGGCCGGCGGCGTGCTGGGCACGTTCGATGTGCGCCAGGTGTCCGGCGGCGCCACCGAGGTGGCCTATCGCAGCATCTATGGCGGGCCCGACACGGACGCCGGCGGCGGCGCCAGGAACATCGCCGATCGCTGCGCGCGGCCTTAGCGGCTCGCGTCAAACATCAACTCGCGATACCCGCCCGCCGCAACATCGCCGGTGCGTTTGCGGTACTCGACCGCGCCGCCGTAGTAGCCCAGCACGCGCCGCACTTGGCGGCCTTCGACGTTGCGGTTGACGCCGGTCTGCCAGGAGTTGACCTCGCTGAACAGCAGGCCTTCGACCGCCTGCTCGACCTCGGCGACCCATGCCGCCACCTCCTGCGTACGCGGCTCGACGCGGTTCAGGCCATGGTCGCGCATGTGCTTCACGAGATCGGTCAGCCAGTCGACGATCTCCTCGATGTTGCGCGGGATGTTGCCGCGCGCGGTGTGCGGGCCCAGCACCATCAGCATGTTGGGAAAGCCCTCGGCCATCACGCCGAGAAAGGTGCGCGGCATGCCCGTCCAGTCGTCCTTGAGCCGCCGCCCGCCCGGCCCGACGATGTCGATGCGGTCGTAGGGGCCGGTGACGCCGTCGAAGCCCGTGGCATAGATCAGGACATCGAAGGCGAAATCCTCGGCGCTGGTCCGCAGGCCCTGCGGCGTGATGCGCTCGATCGGCGTCTCGTTGATGTCGACCAGCCGCACATTGTCCTGGTTGTAGACCTCGAAATAGCGGGTCTCGAGCGGCAGCCGGCGCGTGCCGAAGCCGTGGTCCTTGGGGATCAGCTTGTCGGCGACCCTGGGATCGCGCACCCGCTCGCGGATCTTCTTGGCCATGAAGGCGCTGGCGAGCTCGTTGGCCTTCCTGTCGGTCAGCACGTCGGCGAAGTTGCCGACCCAGATGCCGAAGCCCGGCTCGCCATAGAGCTTCTCCCAGAACGCCTCGCGCTCCTCGGCCGAGACCTCCAGCGCCTTGCGCGGATCGGTCTGGTGGATGAAGCAGGTGCTGGTCTGCCGGCAGCGCTCGAAGATCTCGGCGTAGGAGGCCTTGATCTTGGTCTGCTCCTCTCGCGTGATGCGCCGGTTGTGCAGGGGTGCCGCCCAGTTGGGCGTGCGCTGGAACACCGTGAGATGGCCGACCTCGGACGCGATGGTCTGGATGACCTGGATGGCGGTCGCCCCGGTGCCGATGATGCCGACGCGCGAGCCCGCGAGCGACACGCCCTCGCGCGGCCAGCGCGAGGTGTGAAAGGCCTGCCCCTGAAAGCTCTCGCGGCCGGGAATGTTGGGCAGCGTGTAGGCCGAGAGAGGCCCCAAGGCGGTGATCAGAAGCCGCGCGCTTGCCTGCTCGCCGTTCTCCAGCGTGATCGTCCAGCGATCGCTCGCCTCGTCGAAGCGCGCGGCGACGACACGACAGCCGAACCGGATGTCCCGCCGCAGGTCGAACTTGTCGGCCACGTAGTTGAGATAGCGCAGCGTGTCGGGCTGGGCGGCGAAATGCTCGGGCCACTCCCATTCCTGCAGCAGCTCCTCGGAGAACGAATAGCCGTAGGACCAGCTCTCCGAATCGAAGCGCGCGCCGGGATAGCGGTTCCAGTACCAGGTGCCGCCGACATCGGTGCCGGCCTCGAAGACTTTTGCGCTGAGCCCGAGCCCGCGCAGCCGGTGGAGCTGGTACAGGCCGGCCACACCCGCGCCGATGACGATGACATCCGCTTCCATCTCGTGATGATAGGCGACAGGCGCCACTGTCGTCGCCAGCGTCCTAACGCTGCTTTCGCCGCGCGGACATCAGCCACGCCCGACTTACCTGGCCGGGCGTGGCCGATTGTCGGCGCTACCAGAACCGTCGCGAGCCGAACAGCACCACCAGCGTGCGCTCGTCGCGATGACGCGCACCGAGGGCGGCACCGGCGCAGGCCGCGGCCGCGCCGATCGCCATCGTCGCCGCGGCCAGGAAGCCCGCGATCAGCGTCGCCTTGCGGGCCTTGTCGGCGGCGTCGCGCGCCTTCTGCTCGGCGGCCTTCAGCTCGGTGAAGGCCTCGTCGACGCGCTTCTCGGCCTCGGCCTGCGGCAGGCCGGTGCGCTGGCTGACCAGGCTCGCAAGCGAGGTGCGATCGCGCGCGTCGAGCTGCGGGTTGTTGGCGTTGGCGGCGAAGGCGCGTGCGATCGGCGCGGCGAGATCGCCGCGCGGGGCGGGCGCAGCACCGCCCGCCGGCACGGCGCCGCCGGGTGTGGGCGCCAGCAGGCGGTCGACGGCGTAGTCGGTCGGCAGCGTCGAGAGCTGCTGCAGGGCGCCCGGAGTCTGCGGATTGGCGGCGGCACCGGCGGTGCCGGCCGCGGCCATCGCGGTGGTGGCGCCGGTCACCGCCTTCAGCACGCCGCTCACGCCCGAGAGGGCGAGAACCGCGCCTACCACGACGCCCAGCGCCCACACGGCGAAGCCATGGCCGCCGTCGCGGAAGTTCTTCTCGACCGTGTCGCTGGTCACCCACGGCGTGCGCATGCGGCCGGCGAGATAGCCGCCGGTGGCGAAGCTCGCGACATGGACCAGGAGGGCGTAAAGGCCCGCCAGAACGGCCAGCCCTTTGGCCGAAAGGCCGGCGTAAGGCTGCGCCGAGGTGACGGAGAGGCCGAGCGCGCCGCCGAAGGTCATCAGCACGACCATGATGGCAAGCGCGCCCAGGGTGCCGAGGATGATGGGACCCCAGTCGACATAGCGCCCGGCCGGCAGGTCGGTGGTGACGACGGAAGCGTCAGTGGTGGTGGTGACGACAGCCATGATGTCCTCCCTCAGCGCAGGCCGACGAGGGAAAGGATGAACATGACGACGACGACCAGTCCGACCAGATAGATGATGGCGTTCATTGCAACCTCTTGGTTCCGTAGGGACCCTGCAACGTGCCGGCCGAAGGAAGGGTTCCCGTCAGGCGGCGCCAGCCACCGCGCCAGGGGCTTTTCGCGCCGGCGATGCAACCCCGGGATGGCTGGCGCTTTATCTCGGCGGCGACGTCGCAGGCTCTTGCCAGCGTGCCAGCCGTATTTCCGATGAACGAGAGGTAGCGGAGCCATGGCACGGGCGGACTGGACGACGTTTCTCGCGACCCACCCGCAGGCGCATCTGCTGGCCGGGATCGTGCCCGAGCCCAACCCGGCCGTGCTGAAACGGCTGCGGCGCCTGATGCAGGCGCTGATCGACGGCGAGGCGCCGGTGGGCGACTACGCCACGGCGATCGTGCGCCGCCGCGACATCACGGAGATCCAGTGCGGCTTCGCCGATCGCTCCGACGCCGAACGCGTCGGGGCACGGCTGCGGGCGAAGTCGGTGCCACCCAGCGGCGATTGGCTGAGCGAGCGCACCCTGCGGCTCGACGAGCGAGCCGAGGTCGCGCTGGAACACGGCGGGCGGCCCCAAGACCGCCGGTCCCAAGCGGACGTCACGCCACGCCCTTGCCGACCACGGGCGGGCCTAGATCAGCCCAGGCGTGGCCCGGGCTGAGGCCTGCGGGCGGGCTTGGCCGCCAGTCGTCAATCATCGACCACGCGAAACCACTCCAACTTGGAACTGCTGGACAACCCCGCATTTCGCGGATTTGCGGGTTTTTCCGCCCGAGCGGCAGCGCCCGCCGCAGCAGGCCCGGTTCGATGCCTTCCGCGGATCTTCAGCCAAGAACAACCGCACGAAGCGCTCGACTTCCAATACCCCGCCTCGCTCTACCAACCGTCCGGCTCGCCGCTACCCGTGCGACTTGATCGAGCCGGTCTACGGCGAGGACTGCGTCGTGCGCCGGGCTCGATCCAACGGCGCGATCAAGTGGGATGGCGAGCTGGTCTCCGCCAGCCCCACCCCCGCAACAGGGCCAAGAATGATCGATAGAGCGTCACCCATGTAACCGGTACACACTGTCAGCCATCTATCCGTTTGCTCAGAGGGGGAATCGACGTGCGTTGCACCCTCACCCAACCTCTCCCCCTTGCGGCGGAGAGGAGCCTGACTCGGAAACCCGGGGCTGCGCGTCGAGCCAGTTGCGCGCCCGCGTCGGGTTGTCGAACAGTCTCATCGGCCGGTCGGCGAGCGCCAGCGCGCCCAGCACCCGGGCAAACGGTTCGGTTTGCTCGGGATTGGCGATGATGGCGAGCGCGCCGACCTTGCCTAGGTTGTGATGGGCGCGGATTTCGACGCAGATCGCGAGCAGCTCCTGCGCGCTCATCGACGACGTGCCGTTGCGGCCGTCGAACAGCTTGCGATAGCCCGTGACCTTCGCGCCGGACAGGGTGCGCAGGAAGGCCATGGCCTGGCTGAGCGACACATCGCCTTCGGCAACGGCGGAAACGAGCTCGATGCGTGAGTCGATGATCCAGTGGAGCGGCATGGGAGGCCTCCTCAATCTCGTCGAGGCCCGGAACATGCGCAGATGCCCGGTCGGCCTTCGATCTATTCAGCATCAAGGAGCGAAGCGCGCGCTGGTGGATTTGTATGATTTGTTGTCGCTGAGACGCCCAGTCAAGATATTCGGGACGCACAGCCAAGCACCGACCTGCGGAAGTTGCTATTGAGGCAGGCGGGATGTCCTTTCGGATCGGGTAAATGGCAAACGAGCAGTACAGCAAGGGCGGCCTGTTCGGCGCCGTCGTCGACTACGCGGGTCTCGATGCCAACACCATCGCCGAGCTCAGCAGTTGGCGATGGACCACCGGCTTCACGGATTACCACCTTGCCGGCTCGCAGCCGGCCACCCGGCTGACCTACTGGCTGGCGCAGGCCGCCAGCGACTACAACGACTATCCAGCGGACGACCCCGCAAACAGAACAAGGGTCGACAACTTCCAGCCCGTCACGCCGGAGCAGACGGCAGCGATCCTGACGGCGTTCAATCTCGTCTCCTCATACACCCTGCTCACCTTCGAAGCCGCCTCGTCGTCCAGCACCGCGTCCCTGCGCCTTGCCCGGAACATGGCGCCAACCGCGTCCTCGACAGGAGGCTATCCGCCGGGGCTCGCCGACGATGGCAGCCCTTTCGGGACCTGGGCCTCCGGCGACGCGTGGCTCGCCAGCAACGCCAACGTCACGAGCAACTACTTCGGCACCGACGAGTTCTCCACCGTCATCCACGAGTTCGGCCACACGCTCGGCTTGAAGCACGGCCACGAGACCAGGCCCAACGGCGCGCTCGCCCGGGAGTTCGACAACCACGAGTTCTCGGTGCTGACCTACCGGACGTACACCGGCTCGCCGTTCGATCCGATCGGACGGGAAGCCGACGGCTCGTCGCCGCAGAGCTACATGATGTTCGACATCTCGGCGCTGCAGTCGATGTACGGGGCGAATTTCAGCCGGCTCGGGAAGGCCGACACCTATCGCTGGAACGGGACGACCGGCCAGCAGACGATCAACGGCGAGCAGGCGCCCAACACCGGCCTAAGCTCCATCGGCAAGATCTTCTCGACCGTGTGGACGCAGGGCGCCGCAGCGACCTACGACCTCAGCGCCTTCGGCCAGGACCAGGTCGACGACCTCAGGCCCGGCCAGTGGCTGACCTTCTCCACCAACCAGCTCGCCGACCTCAACCCCGCCGACTTGTCGGAGCAGTTCAAGGCCCAGGGCAACATCTACAACGCGCTGCTCTACAAGGGCGACCTCAGTTCGGCCATCGCCAACCTGACGACAGGCATCGGCAACGACACGCTGATCGGCAACGAGCGCGACAACGTGCTTTCGGCCGGCGCCGGCACCGACATCATCCTGACCAGCGGCGGCAACGACATCGTAAGAGGCGGCGCTGCCGCCGACACCATCCAGTTCGGCCCGGGCTACTCGACCCTGCGCGACAGCGCGGCCGACCTCAACGGCGACGTGGTGCGCGAATTCGGCTTCGGCGCCGTCGACGTGCTGGGCATGCGGCTCGGCTGGGACAGCGTTTCCATCACGGCGACCCAGACCACGATCAACGCCGGCGGATCGACCGTCCAACTCGACGGCAACTTCGCCGGCAACGGCGCCTTCATCCTGTCGGCGCGCGGCAGCGGAGCCGATGCCCACACCGCGTTCGGCTACGTCAACTTCCTGCCCGTCCTGGCGGAAGGGGTGAGCGTCAATGCGGCGGCGCTCAACGGCGTCGCCGACCAGTCGTTCTTCATCGGCGACGGCGCTGTGCGCTTCACGCTCGAGTTCAAGTCGGCGGTCTCGACCTTCGCCAACACGCTCGGCTTCTACAAGATCAAGGCCGACGGCACGATCGACAACGTCCAGATCCTGTTCGACAACACGCTCAACGTGGCGGCAGGCGCACGCTCCGTCGATCTCGGCGTGCCGGGCAACGGCGAGCGTATCGGCTTCTTCCTGATCCAGAACGGCTTCGATGCCTACGGCGACCTGCAAGGCACCCTCTCCTTCGTGGTGCCGGGGACCGGCCAGGCCGCTTCGGTCGAGAGTGGCGCCGCGACCCTGACCAGCACGACCCTGGGCGCGCTCACCCGCACCCCGATCTTCCATTCCTCCGCCGCCCTCAATCCGGGAGGTGCCGACCAGGTCCTGTCCGGCGTCAGGCCGGGCGGGCAGGAACTGCAGATCGGCTTCGAGGACCTGCCGAACGCCACCGGCGACAGGGATTTTCAGGACGTCGTGATCGGCATCCACGTCACGGGCGACGGTTTCCTGTTCACCTGACCGGATTCGCGCACCGGAGGTGTTCCGCCCAGCTGATTCCAGCTGGGCGGATTGTGCTTTAGGCGAGCTCGGGCACGGCCTCGGCCGTGTCGAGCTTGGGCTGCGCCTCGGGCGAGCCCACGACCACCGCCACGAGGCCGACATCAAGCCGCTGCAGCAGGATCTCCACACCATTGGAGAAGCGCACGGCGTCCTTGTAAGGACCGCCTTCGAGGCGGGTCATCACGACCTCCTCGACGGCGCCGACGCCGCAGCTTTCACGCACGGTATCGCCAATGCCCTGCAGCAGCATATGGCTCTCCGCGGGCACGCACACGGCCAAATCGCAGGCAGGCACGGTCGTGAACCCCATGGAACCGCTCGGGAAACGCTCGAGGGTGAGCTTCTCGCCTTCTTCAGCAGGTCGCGAACGATACGCTTCCAGTGAATAATCACACATAACGACCTCCTCTACTCGGGATGGACTCTCGCGTGGACGGGCGTCAGTGCAGGCAGAAGAACCAGCACCTGCCCGCCAAACACCACGCAAGAATCGCACCATTACTGTCCACCGGTGACAGGGGGCGTCGCGGCCGGCATCCTTTGCCATAGGCAACATGCCACGAGGGAAGCCGTGACCATCGTCATCCATAACGCCGTGATCGCCACCGTCGATGATCGGGACACGCTGCACTACGGCGCGGCGATCGCCGTCGACGGCGACCGCATCACCGCCATCGGACCCAGCGCGGAGATCCTGGCTCGCCATCCCGGCGCCGAGAAGGTCGACGGCGCGGGCAGGATGGTGATGCCGGGCTTCGCCAACGTGCACACGCATTTCACCATGACCCTGGCGCGCGGCGTGTTCGAGGATCTCTCGCCGCCGCACAAGCCGCCCTTCTCCGGCGGACTGTCGCCCATCCCGCTGCCCGACATGACGCCCGACGAGCGCCGCGCCATGGCGCTCTTGGGCGCGCTCGAGGCGCTGCGCAGCGGCACGACGCTGGTGCTGGAGGACACCAACGACGTCGACGACTACGCCGAGGCGCTGGCCGGCACCGGCATGCGCTTTTTGCTGAGCGAGCGCGCTTATGACCGTGTCGGCACCTCGATCGGCGATCCTGCGCCCTTCAAGCTCGACCGCGCGCTGGGGCAGCGCCATCTCAGGACCATCGAAGACGCCCATAAGAAATGGAACGGCAAGGCGGACGGCCGCATCCGCGTCGCCGCCTCCGCCTGGGCGCCCGACATGTGCTCGCCCGAGCTTCTGAAGGATCTGCGCGCGCTGCAGCAGCAACTCGACACCTGGGCCACCATCCATTGCAACCAGATCTGGGGCGAGGTCGCGGCGGTGAAGGCGCATCGCAACCGACTTCCCACCGAGTACCTGGCCGATCTCGGCTTCCTGCACGAGCGGCTGGTCTGCGCCCATTGCCGCTGCATGGAGCCGTCGGAGGAGAAGCTTTTGGGCGAAGCGGGCGTCACCGTGGCCTTCAACGCCGCCATCGCCGCGCGGCGCGGCCTCAGCCCGCGCATCGCCGATCTCGAGAGCCACGGCTGCACCATCGCCATGGGCTCAGACAACATGGCCGAGGACATGGTCGAGGTGCTGCGCACCGGCCTGTTCATGGAACGCATCCGCCGCGAGGATGGCCGCAGCCCCACGCCCGAGCAGGCGCTGCGCTGGGCGACGCGCAACGGCTATCGAGCGCTCGGCGTGCCCGATGGCGGCTGGCTCAAGGCCGGGAACAAGGCCGACCTCATCATGGTGGACCTCACGCGGGCGCACATGGTGCCGGTGCTGCGCGCCGTCTCGACCTTCGTGCACCAGGCGCAGGCGCGCGACGTCGAGGCCGTCATGGTCGACGGCCAGTGGCTGATGAAGGACGGTAAGGTGCTCTGCATGGACGAGGAGGGTGTCCTGGCCGAGGGGCAGCGGGTGGCCAACACCGCCTGGCCGCGCCTGTTCGCCAAGCGACGCGACCTCAAGGTGCCAGACGGGTTCTCGCCGGATGCGCTGCCGTGAATCTGTCGTCCTGAGCGCAGCGAAGGACCTCATCGCCGCTTGCCACCGGCATGAGATCCTTCGCTGCGCTCAGGATGACAGCGGGTGCGGGGTGACAGCATGCGCTGATCGCGGCTAACGTCCTCTCCGGAGGAAACAAAGCATGCAGTTCGGTTTGTTCGGCGGTGCACGGACCAAGCGCGGCGTCGGCCTCGAAGACAGCCAGGGTTACGAGAGCTTCATCGACTATGTGATCGAAGCCGACCAGCTGGGCTTCAAGCAGCTCTTCATGGTCGAGCACCATTTCACCGGGCAGGGCCAGGTCTCGTCCTCGATGACGGTGCTGGCCTATCTCGCCGCCCGCACCCGCCACATCCGGTTGGGCACAGCGGTGGTGGTGATGCCGTGGCACAATCCGGTGCTGGTCGCCGAGCAGGTCGCCACCCTCGACCTTTTAAGCGGCGGGCGCGTCGATTTCGGCGTCGGCAAGGGCTACCGCCAGGCCGAGTTCGACGGCTTCTGCATTCCGATCGACGAGGCGACCGAGCGTTTCGACGAGGCGATGGAAGTGATCCGCAAGGGCTGGACGAGCGAAGCCCGCTTCAGCCATCACGGCAAGCGCTGGCACTACGACAACATCGTCGTCGAGCCCGCGCCCCTGCAGCGCCCGCACCCGCCGCTGTGGCTCGCCGCCGGCAGCCCCGACAGCATCCGCCGCGCTGCGCGCGAGGGCTACAATCTCCTGCTCGACCAGCTCGCCCAGACCGACCAGATCGTCCGGCGCATCGCCCTCTTCAAGGAGGAATGCGAAAAGGCCGGCCGCGCCTATCATCCCGGCATGGTGGCGACGGCGCGCGCCCTGCAGATGATCCATGGCGAAAGCGAGCGCGCCGAGGCCTACGCCACGCGCAAGCGCGTGCTGGGCGTCATCGGCGATCTCGCGCGCGACAAGCTCGCCGACCGCGTCGAGGACGACACCGCGCCGCTGCTGGGCACGCCCGAGGAGATCATCGCGCGGCTGAAGGAGCTCGAGGCCGGCGGCGCCACCAACATCCTGCTGGTCGATCCCAACGCCTCGGTGCGCAACCTGCAGGCCTTCGCCCGCGAGGTCATGCCGGCGTTCCAGACCTCCCGCTACGCCGCCGCCGAGTGACAACGAGCGTGATCATGAGCAAGAAGTTCGAGTGGACGCCGTCGGCGGTCCTGCCCAAGGAGCGCGTCTCCTTCGCCGACGTGAGCTACGAGGAGATGGTGAGCCGCGCGCACGCGCTCGCCCCCAAGCTCGCGGCCCGCGCCGAGGCCTGCGAGAAGCTTCGCCGCCTGCCCGACGACACCGAGCGCGACCTGCACGACGCGGGCCTGTTCCGCTTCGTGCAGCCACGCCGCGTCGGCGGGGCCGAGCTCGATGTCGGCATCTTCGTCGACGTCTGTGCAGCACTTGCGCGCGCCTGCCCGTCGACGGCATGGAACGTCGGCAATCTCGGCAGCCATCACTGGATGCTGGGCTACTTCCCGCCCGAGACGCAGGACGAGCTGTGGGACACCTCGCTCGACGTGCTGATCGCCACCTCGCTCGCCTTCGCCGGCGGCCGCGGCCGCAAGGTCGACGGCGGCTGGGAGGTAACGGGACGCTGGCCGCTCTCGTCGGGCGTCGACAATTCCGACTGGAACATGCTGGGCTTCATGGTGCGCGACGACAGCGGCGCCATCGTCGACCAGCGCTTCGCGCTGGCCCATCGCTCGGAGTACGAGATCATCGACACCTGGCATGCCGTGGGCCTGTGCGGCACGGGATCGAAGGACGTCGCGGTCAAGGAACTGTTCGTGCCCGAGCGGCGCACGCTCTCGGCCTGGGCCTTCAACGGCAAGCCGCACCCGGGGTCGTCGGTGAACGACACGCCCCTCTTCCGCCTGCCGCTGCTGGCGCTCGGACCTTACGTGCTGTCGGGCGTCATGCTGGGCTGCGCCCAGGGCGCCTACGACCTGGTGGTGGGCGCCGCGCGCAAGCGCAACACCACCAACACCGGCGTGCCGGTCAACGTCAATCCGACGGTGCAGATCAAGGTCGCCGAGGCGAGTGCGCGCATCGACAACGCCGAGAGTCATCATGAAGCGGGCCTGCGAGCACGCCATGGCCGTCGCTCGCGCTCGCACCGAGCCCAAGCACGAGGACAAGGTGCGCTATCGCCGCGACGCCTTCTTCGCCACGCGGGCCTGCCTGGAGGCGGTCGACATCCTGATGACCGTCGCGGGCTCGGGCGGCCTCTATACGACCGGCCCGATGCAGCGGCTGTTCCGCGACGCGCATGCCTGCAATGCCCACGTCATGTTCTCGCCCGAAATCCAGGGGGCGATCTTCGGCCAGCATGCGCTGGCCTCGCCAGGACCGCTGCCGCTGCTCTGACGCAACCTTCATTCCTGCCAGGCGGTTTTAGGGGCAGGCAGGATGGAGCCAGAACATGACGGTGAAGCTCAACCACACGATCGTCGCCGCACACGACCATGAAAAATCGGCGCTGTTCCTGACCGAGCTGCTGGGCCTTGAAGCCCCTGTCCGCCTCGGGCCGTTCGCGCTGGTGACGGTTGGCGACTCGCTCACATTGGATTTCATGAAGACGGAAGGAGAAGTCGTCTCCCAGCACTATGCGTTCCTGGTGAGCGAAGCCGAGTTCGACGAGATCTTCGCGCGGATAAAGGCGCGGAACTTGCCGTATTGGGCCGATCCCAGTCAGTCGAGGCGCGACCAGATCAACCGATGGGACGATGGCCGCGGCGTTTACTTCGAAGACCCTAACGGGCACCTGCTCGAGATCCTGACGCGCTGCTACGGCAGCGCCGGCACCTCAACGGAATATCCGCATCCGCTCGTGGCCGAGAAGCTGGAAAGCGAGGACAGGCCTCAGTCGGTGGCCCGCGCCGTCCGGTAGGCGGCGATCAGGCCCTGGTATTCCTCCATGCCGGGAAAGCGCTCGAAGCTTCGCTCGGCGCCGGTCACGGCCCATGGCAGCTTCTCGGCCGTCTGGGTTTCCAGCCAGGGAGCGAACCAGTACGGATCATCGAGCAGCGTGGCGCGCACGTTGACGAAGCCCATGGCGGCACGCGGCCGGGTGAACACCCAGCTCTTGCACCAGTCGCAGTGATGATGGTCGGCCACGTCGCCGTGCAGGCCGCCGATCACCGGCTCGCCGGCGATCACCGCGAAACCGCCTTCCGGCACGACCAGGGTCGTCGAAAAGGCGCTGGCTGTCATGCGCTGGCAGCCGCGGCAGTGGCAGGCCGCCTCCAGCCAGGGCTGCTCGGTGAGCCTGAAGCGCACGCGACCGCAGCGGCAGCCGCCTTCAACTGGCAGTTTGGGCATCGCCATCGGTTGTGTCCCCTCCATCCGGCGCGCTAGGATCATGACAATAAACACACGTCTTGGGAGGATGTTCCAATGCGCATCAAGCGTCGCACTTTCAACTCGCTCGCCGTCGCGGGCGCGGCCACCGGCCTTGCCGGCGCGGCCAACGCGCAGGCCAAACCGATCACCATCGGCTTCGGCATGGCGCTGACCGGCGGTCTTGCGCCCAACGGCAAGGCGGCGCTGCTCGCCATGCAGATCGCGGCGGAGGAGATCAACGCCAAGGGCGGCATCCTCGGCCGACCGATCAAGCTCGTCTACTACGACGACCAGTCCAATCCCTCGTCGGTGCCCGGCCTCTATACGAAGCTGATGGACGTCGACAAGGTCGACATCCTGGTGAGCGGCTACGCCACCAACATGATCGCGCCGGCGATGCCCGTGGTGATGCAGAAGGATCGCACTTTCTTCGCCCTGTTCGGTCTCGACGTGAACTCCGAGTTCAAATACAACCGCTACTTCTCGATCCAGCCGGCCGGCGGGCCCAAGCCGAAGGAGGCCTTCGCCGAGGGCTTCTTCGAGGTGGCGATGGCGCAGAATCCCAAGCCGGCGACGCTGGCCATGATCGGCGCCGACGCCGAGTTTCCGCGCAATGCGCTGGAGGGCGTGCGCAGCATCGCCAAGAAGTACAATCTCAAGATCGTCTATGACAAGAACTACCCGCCGGCGACCGCCGACTACACGCCGGTCGTGCGCGCGGTGGCCGCCACCAATCCCGACATCTTCTTCGCCGCGTCCTATCCGCCCGATTCGGTAGGCATCATCCGCGCCAGCCACGAGATCGGCTTCAAGCCCAAGATCTACGGCGGCGGCATGGTCGGCCTGCAGGCGACAGCCATCAAGACGCAGCTCGGGCCGCTCCTGAACGACATCGTGGTCTACGACTTCTGGCTGCCGTGGGCAGGCTTCGCCACCGACGCCGGCCGCGCGTTCGTGAAGAAGTACCAGACCAAGTCGGCCGAGGCCGGCGTCGACCTCCTGGGCTACTACCTGCCGCCGTTCGGCTACGCGCTGATGCAGGTCATCGACCAGGCGGTGACGGGAGCCGGCACCACCGAGGACGCCAAGCTCGCCGACTTCATGCGCAAGGCGACCTTCAAGACCGTCGTCGGCGACTTCAAGTTCAACGCCGGAGGCGAGTGGGACACCGCGCAGGTCATGGCCGTCCAGTTCCAGGGCGTGCAGGGCAATGGCGTGGAGCAGTTCACCAATCCGAAGACGGAAGTGATCCTGTGGCCGTCCAAGTACAAGACCGGCGACATCGTCTATCCGTACAATCCGAAGAAATAAGAAGCACGTGCACGTGGAGGTCCGCCCTCGTCGGAGCGCGGACCTCCAGGTCCGCTCATGACTCATGACGCAGCCAAAAGGCTGGCATAGCCGAGGCTACCTGCCTCACTTCGACTCTCCCGAAACTGTTCAGTTCATCACCTTTCGCTTGGCCGACAGCCTGCCGCAGGCTCGGATCGAGGCGTTGCGCTCGATGCCGGATGCCGTGTTGTTGGTGGATCGGGAACTCGATGCCGGGTTGGGTGAATGCTGGCTACGTAACGCCGACATTGCCGCGCTGGCTCAAGAGAGCCTGCTACACTTCGATGGAGAGCGTTATCGCCTGCTAGCCTGGTGCATCATGCCGAACCATGTTCACGTCGTGGTCGAACCGATGGAGGGGCAGACGCTGAGCGCCATCGTGAAAAGCTGGAAATCGTTCACATCCCGGCAGGCCAATGCGCGTTTGCGCCGCACGGGGCCATTCTGGGAAGCCGACTACTTCGATCGATACATGCGCAACGAAGACCACCTCATGCGAACGATCGGATACGTCGAAAACAATCCAGTAAAGGCCGGCCTAGTCAAAGAGGCAGCCGATTGGCCATGGAGTTCGGCCAGACGATAGGCTTCATCGGAGCGCGGACCTCCAGGTCCGCATCATGAATCATGAGCGGACCTGGAGGTCCGCGCTCCGAATGACGACGATCACCCCGGCGTTACGCGCCGAGATAGAATTCCCGGATCAGCTCGTTGTTGTTCAGCGCCTCGGCGGATTCGCCCTCGAAGGCGATCTTGCCGTGGACGATGACGTAGCCGCGGTCGGCGATGCGGATGGCCTGGATGAAGTTCTGCTCAGCCATCAGGACGCTGAGGTTGTAGCCTTCCTTCAGCTCCTTGATCTTGTCGATGGTGCGGCTGACCAAGAGCGGCGCCAGGCCGACCGAGGGCTCGTCGATCAACAGGATGCGCGGCGCCGACATCAGCGCGCGGGCCAGCGCCAGCATCTGCTGCTCGCCGCCCGACATGCTGCCGGCGAGCTGCCGCGAGCGCTCCTTCAGCCGCGGGAAGGTCTCCAGGCAGAAGTCGAGGTTGCGACTGATCTGCGAGCGCGCCTTGGGCCGGAAGGCGCCGAGCAGCAGGTTCTCGGTCACCGTGAGCTTGGGGAAGAGCCGCCGGCCCTCCGGCACGAAGCCGATGCCGAGATCGACGATCTCCTCGGTCGCGAGGCCGACCAGCTCGTGCTCGTTGCCGTCGATCACGGCTTTGATGCTGCCCTTGGACGGCCGCACGATGCCCATGACCGACTTCATCAGGGTCGACTTGCCGTTGCCGTTGGTGCCGAGCAGCGCCACCGTCTCGCCGGCGCCGACGGCAAGCGACACGCCGTCGAGCACGCGCACCGCGCCGTAGCCCGCGTCGATGCCGGCGATGGTGAGGCTATTCGCCAAGGTAGGCCTTCACGACTTCAGGATCGCGCACGATCTCCTTGGGCGGACCGTCGGCGATCTTCTTGCCGGCCACCAGCACGGCGAGCCGCTGGGAGAACTCCATCACCGCCCGCATGATGTGCTCGATCATGATCACGGTGACACCCTGCTCGTTCAGCCGGATCAGGAGCGCGATGATCTCGTCGACCTCGGCGTGGCTCAGCCCCGCCATCGCCTCGTCGGAGATCAGGAGCTTCGGGCCGGCCGCCATGGCGCGGGCGAGCTCGAGCTTGCGCATCTCGATCTGCGTGAGGTCGCGTGGCATCTGGCGCGCCTTGCCGGCCAGCCCGACCATGCCCAGCAGCTCCAGGCAGCGCTCGTCGATCGCGCCACCGTGCAGATGTTCGCCGGCCCGCGCATTCACCGAGTAGAGGATCGGGATGCGCACGTTCTCGGCCAGCGACAGGCTGGTGAAGGGCCGCGGCAGCTGGAAGCTGCGCGCCAGGCCGCGACGCGTGCGCTGATGCGCCGTCAGGCCGTCGAGCGCCTCGTCGGCGAAACGCACGCTGCCGGTCTCGTTGTGCAGCGTGCCGCAGATGCAGTTGACCAGCGTCGACTTGCCCGAGCCGTTGGGCCCGATCAGGCCGAGCCGCTCGCCCGGCTGCACCTCGAGGTCGATGCCGTCCAGGGCCACGAAGCCGCCGAAGCGCTTGCTGAGCCCGCTGACCTTGAGAAGCGCCGTCATCGCTTCCTCTTCTGGAACAGGCCGATGATGCCCTGCGGGGCCAGGATGACGAAGGCAACCATGAGCACGCCCGCCACCAGCACGTTGACCGCCGACGAGATGGTGACGCGCAGATACTCCTGCAGGCCGCCGACCAGCACCGCGCCGATCACCGGGCCGAGCCAGCTGCCGGTGCCGCCGATCAGCGGCATGGCGATGGCGTTCACCGCATAGTTCAGGCTGAAGCCCGAGGCCGGGTCGAGATAGGTCACGTAGTAAGGCAATGGGGCGCCGGCCATGCCCATGAAGCCGCCGCTCAGCGTCGTGGCGACCAGCTTCAGCCTGAGCGTCGGCACGCCGGAGGCCTCGGCCGCGGCCTCGTCGTCGCGGATGGCGGCGAAGCCGTAGCCAAGGGCCGAGCGTTCGATGGCCCGTGCCGTCGCCAGGACGATGACGCACATGCCCAGCATCAGCAGGAAGAGGTACTGCACGTACTCGCCGCCGATCAGCGGCGCCACGCGCGGGCGCAGCACATAGGCGCCGCGCGCG
Source organism: uncultured Alphaproteobacteria bacterium (assembly GCA_963809025.1). GTDB lineage: Bacteria > Pseudomonadota > Alphaproteobacteria > Reyranellales > Reyranellaceae > Reyranella. The sequence goes on from CAWEIE010000003.1 coordinate 75,663, forward strand.
CCGCCGACGAAGTCCCAGTTGATGATCAGGGTCTGCACCACCACGGCGAGTGCCAGCGTGGCGATGGAGAAGAACACGCCGCGCAGGCGCAGCGTCAGATAACCGGTGCCGAGCCCGACCAGGCCGGCCAGCGTGCCGCCGATCAGGATCATCACCGGCAGCGGCATCGCCGGCACGAGCTTGTGCAGCACCACGGTCGAATAGGCGCCGAGGGCGAAGAAGGCGGTGACGCCGAAATTCACGTAGCCGGTGTAGCCGCCCAGGATGTTCCAGGCGGTGCCCAGCACGATGTACTGGGCCACCACGTAGGCCATGAAGAAGGCGTAGCTGTTGTTGTACCAGCGGCCGATCGCGAAGATCACCGCGCCGACGGCGATCAGCGCCAGGATGAACGGCAGCCCGCGCAGGCCGGGAGCGGTTGCGACGGCGGTCTTATCGGCCAAGGATGCCACTGGGCCGCACCGCCAGGGTGATGAGCAGGATGCCGAAGGCCACCGCCGGCGCCCATGACGGGCCGAAGAAGGTGGCGGTGAGGCTCTCGGCGATGCCGAGCGTCATGGCCGCGATCACCATGCCGGGAAAGCTGCCCAGCCCACCCAGCACGACGATGGCGAAGACGCGGCCGATGTACTCGCGGCCGATCGAGGGCTCGACCGGCTGGATGATGATCAGGCAGGCGCCGGCGAGCGCCGCGGTGGCGATCGAGAGCCCGAAGGCGATGCGCTTGATCTTGACCGGGTTGGCCGCCATCAGGCGCAACGCGCCCTGGTCCTGGGCGACCGCCTGCACGGCGCGGCCGATGAAGGTACGCGACAGGAAGAGCTGGAAGGCCATCACCATGGCCATCGCCACCAGGAACGGCACGAGCAGCCGCAAGGGCAGGTCGAACAGGCCGAGACTGATGCTGGGGCCGATATAGTTCGCCTGGACGGTGCGGTAGTCGACACCGAAGGTGAGCACCAGCGCCACTTCGGTGATGAAGAGCAAGCCGAAGAAGAACGACAGGCCGCGCAGCGACTGGTCGTCGCGCCGTTCGAAGGCGACGTAGTAGACCTGATAGGCCAGCATGCCGAGCAGGTAGAAGAGCGGCAGCGCGATCACCGCGGCCAGGATCGGATCGATGCCGAACACCGTGTTGCCGATGAAGGCGGCGTAGGAGCCCAGCAGGATGAAGGCCGGATGGGCGATGTTGACGATGTCGAGCAGGCCGAAGGAGATGGCGATGCCGACCGACACCGCGGCATAGAAGCCGCCGAGCAGCAGCCCGGAGACGATGGCGTTGAGCAGCAGATGAGCAGAACCGTCCATGGCCGACGGCTCAGTCCGCGTGCGTCGCGACAGTTCCGCAGGCCTGCGCAGACATGATGCCTCCCCCTTGTGTGCACCTTAACGATGCAGCCGTGGCGATGTTTTCCGCCTTCGTGCGCAGCTCGCGCGGAAGGAGGATGGCTGCCCGGCAGGCTTTTGACAATGGTTTCCGGTCGGACGATTCCGATCGGCTTGCGATCAAAGGACGACGCTCCGCCTTTGTGCCATAAATCCAGCATACCTCCCGTCTTCCAGCCAAGAGATTCTGCCGGCAATGCCATTAGCTCCTCCCGTCGGAGTCGTGATCGCCAATCACAACAACGGCGGCTTCGTCGAGAAGGCCATCGAGTCGGTGGCCTGCCAGACCGTCCGCGACCTGCAGGTCGTCGTCGTCGACGATGCCTCGACGGACCGCTCGGACGAAGTCGTCCGGCGCTGCCTGGCGCGCCTCGGCGACACGCGGTTTCGCTACGTGAAGCTCGGGACCAACCTCGGCCAGGCCGGCACCTTGCGCCGCGGCATGGCCGAGCTCGACACGCCGTTCGTCTGCTTTCTCGATTCGGACGACGTCTGGTACGACGACTTCGTTGCCCGGCACCTCGCCGTCCACATGAATGCCGACTTTCCCGTGGCGCTGACCTACTGCAATTCACGTGTCGTCGACGGCAACGACCGGATCCTGGCGGGAACTGCCTGGTGGTTCGATTCCGACAATCCGCAGGCCTGGGCGCAGCGGTCGATTGCTCCCGCGCTCACGCCAACCATCGATCCGGCGCGGGGCGAGCTCACTTACCCGCCCAACGACGGCGTCACTTTCTATCCGCAGTGGTCGCCGAACGGCGCCACCAACACGACGGCGAGCATGATGTTCCGGCGCGCCTTCGTCGATCTGGTGTTCGTGCCGCCGAGCCACGAGCTCAGGCTGTACGTCGACTTCTATCTGTCGACCTTCGCCTGCCTGCTGACCGGCGCCATCGCCATCCATGAAGCGCTGTACGGCTATCGCATGCATGGCGGGAACAGCCATTCCAACGCCACCGTGCCGGGCGGCGCCTACAACTCCGCCAACCGCGAGTGGGAGCCGATCCGCACCTACATCCTGAAGATGATCCAGAAGGTCCTGCGCGACGAGGCCGAGACGTTGCGGCTGACCTTCGGCGAGCAACGCCATGCGCTGGCCGAGCAGCTGATGGCGGAGGCGGTCGGCAAGCTGCCGATCGAACGGGCGGCGCCAGGGAAGCCACGGCTGCCGGAACTTGTGCTGGGCCTCCTGGGCGACGGGCTCTCGCGCCTCGGCCTGCGCGGGCGGTCGTGACGGTTCCAAACACCATCATGACGAATGAGTAGACGCGCCGTCTTCACCGGCGTGGCGCGGGACTGCGCCGCGCACCTGCCGGGCGTGTTGCAGAACCTCGAGCGATTCGCAGCGCCTTACCGCGCCGCGTCCTTCCTGTTCGTGGTCAGCGACAGCACGGACGACACGCGCGCGATCCTGGAACGCTGGCTGGCCGACGGACGACGTGGCCGGGTGATCGACCTCGGCGCGCTGGAAGGACGGCTGACAAAGCGGACCGAACGCATCGCCTTCGCCCGCAACAGCGGCCTCGACGAAATCGCCGGCAGCGAGGATGCCGGCCACGACCATCTCGTCGTCGCCGATCTCGACGATGTTTTAGCCCGGCCTGTCGACACCGACGCCTTCACCCGTGCGGCGGCCTGGCTCGATGCCGATCCGGTGCGCGCCGCCGTCATGGCCAATGCCATGCCGCGCTACTACGACGTCTGGGCACTCCGCCACGAGCGCTGGTGCCCGGACGATTGCTGGCATCCGATCTGGGGCCGCTCGCCCGACGAGACCTTCGAAGCGGCAAAGTTCCGCGAAGTCTTCACGCGCCAGATCGAGATCCCGCCGTCGCTGCCGCCGGTTGCCGTACGCTCGGCCTTCGGCGGGCTTGGCATCTACCGCCTGCCTGCAGCACTTGCCGCGCGCTACCGCGGCATCGACGCGACAGGCCGCGAGACCTCCGAACATGTCGCCTTCAATACGGCGATCGGCCGCGCCGGCGGCCGGCTTCACATCTTCCCCGCGCTGCAGGTGCACGCGCCGCGCCAACACCTCTACCAGCCGGCGGAATTCAAGTGGCGCTGGCGCATGACCATGATGGCGCGGCGGACGGCCGAGATCGCGCGGCCGTCGTGGCGCCGGATGCTCGCCCCGACATGAAAGCGCTGATCATCGATCCGGCGGTGCATTCGCTGGGCGGCCATCACTTCAACGCCGTGCGGCGGCTGCAGGACGAGCTCGCCGGACTGGGCGTGACGGCACCTTGCCTGGGCTCGGCCTATGCCGATCGCCGTGTCGTCGAGGAGCTCGCCTGCACGCCGACATTCACGCGCTCGGTGTACGGGCGGCAGTACGCAACGCCCGGCGAGTTCGCCGACAGCGTCGAGGAAACCGGCCGGCAGCTGGCTGAGGCGATGCGCCGGTCGGACACGCCTGATCTCATCATCCTGCCGTGCTGCGACCAGGTGTCGGCGATGGCGCTGGCGCGGCAGCTGAGGCGGTCCTGGTCACGGCCGCGGCCACGCATCCTGCTGTGGCTGCTCTATGGACCGCATCACCTGAAGACACCGGACGATCCCGCAGCGGCCAGCCTGGACGGCGAAGCGCGCGCCGCCTTCGCCGAGCTCGCAGGCAGCGCCGGCAGCATCGAGGCCTATTGCGAGACTCCGGCGATGGCCGACTTCTACCGCAACCTGGTGCCGTTCGAGGTCGGCGTCATGGCGGGCCCCGGACTGCCCGCGCGCGCCCGCGCCGCCAGGGCGGCAGGCAGGCCGCCGGTCGTCTCCTGCATCGGCTTCGCCAATCGGGCCAAAGGCTATCGCCTGTTGCCGCAGGCCCTGCAGCATGTCCTCGACCGCGATGGCGACGTCAGGTTCATGATCCATGGCATCGTCAAAGGATCCGATGCCGAGGCCGACCAGCCGCTGTTCGATCGCCTGGCCGAGCTCGGTGAGCGGGTCGAGGTCCGCCAGGAAGTGCTTGCCCCCGACGAGTATCTGGCCCGGTTGGCCGAGGCCGACCTGTTGCTGCTGCCCTACGCTCCCGACGTCTACCGCCGGCGCGGTTCGGGGGTGTTCGCCGATGCCCATCATGTCGGCGTACCCGTCGTCGCCCCGAAGGAGTGCGCTTTTGCCCGGCCGGCCTTCGAGGGAGGTTGGGGCGTGGCGATGAAGGCCTATGACGGCAAAAGCCTTGGTATTGCGGTCCTGGAGGCTCTCGATCGACTGGGGCCCCTCAGTGCCTGTGCGGCCGAGGCCGCCGGCCGGGCTCGAGACGGTCTCGGCCGCGTCCTCAGCGCCTCGGTCGAAGGCCAGACCGGCAGGTCCTCCGGCCTGGCCGGCCTCCTGCGCCGGTTCCGGCCGAGAACTACCCCAGGATCTGCCTAAGTTCGGCTCGAATCCCAGTGCATTGAGCGCGATTATGGTAAGTTCCAGTGGTGTAGCGGAAACCACCTTCAATCGTGATTTTTCAACGAGATAGGACCCAGCGCTCAATGTTGCCGGCAAGACCCCCCCAGAAGCGGAGTTCGGAGCTGACCGCGGCGCTGGCTCGCTGTCGCCACGCGCTGATCGGCATTGGCGTGTTCACGGCGGCGATCAACCTGCTGCAGCTCACCGGTCCGCTGTTCATGATGGAAGTCTACGACCGCGTGCTGCCCGGCCGCAGCGTTCCGACGCTGGTGGCGATCAGCCTGCTGGCGCTGGTGATGTTTGCCTTCCAGGGCCTGCTCGACGTGGTGCGCAGCCGCGTGCTGGTGCGTATCGCCGCCTCGGTCGACGAGACGCTGAGCCAGCGGGTCTTCGACCTCGCCACCAAGCTGCCGCTCAAGGCCATCACCCCGCCGTCCTTCCAGCCGGTGAACGACCTCGACCGCATCCGCTCGTTCATGTCGACCGTCGGGCCGGCGGCGTTCTTCGACCTGCCGTGGATGCCGCTCTATCTCGGCATCTGCTTCATGTTCCATCCTCTGATCGGCTGGACGGCGACGGCGGGCGGCCTGATCCTGATCGGCATCACCATCGCCACCGAGTTCCTGAGCCGCCAGCCGGCCCGCCAGGCTGCCTCGGTGGCGGGCGACCGCATGGGGCTCGCCGAGGCGAGCCGGCGCAATGCCGAGGTCGTGCAGGCCATGGGCATGTCGACCCGACTGAACGCGATCTGGCACGACCACAACCGGAAGAATATTGCCGCCTCGCAGCGCGTCGCCGACATCTCCGGCGGCATGGCCGCGCTCTCCAGGATCCTGCGCATGATCCTGCAGTCGGCCGTGCTGGGCATCGGCGCCTGGCTGGTGATCAACCAGCAGGCCACTGCCGGCATCATCATCGCCAGCTCGATCCTGACCTCGCGCGCGCTGGCGCCGGTCGAGGTCACCCTCGCCCATTGGCGCAGCTTCATCTCGGCGCGCCAGAGCTGGCAGCGGCTGAACGGCCTGCTGGGCTCGATACCGGCCGAGCAGCCGCGCATGGACCTGCCGCGGCCCAAGGAGACGCTGACGCTCGAGGCGGTCGGCATCAACCCGCCCGGCACCAACCGCATCGTCGTGCAGGGTGCTGCCTTCCAGCTCAAGGCGGGCCAGGGGCTGGGGGTGATCGGCCCCAGCGCGTCGGGCAAGTCGTCGCTGGTGCGGGCGATCGTGGGCGTATGGCCCGCCCTCCAGGGCAAGATCCGGATCGATGGTGCGGCGATCGACCAGTGGACGCCCGAATCGCTGGGCCCGCATATCGGCTACCTGCCGCAGGACATGGAGCTGTTCGCGGGCAATGTCGCCGAGAACATCGCCCGCTTCGAGCCCGATGCCTCGTCGGAAAAGGTGATCGCCGCGGCCCGGGCGGCCAGCGTCCATGAGCTGATCCTGGCACTGCCCAACGGCTACGAGACCCAGGTCGGCGAATCCGGCAATTCGTTGTCGGCCGGCCAGCGCCAGCGGATCGGCCTGGCGCGCGCGCTCTATGGCGATCCCTTCCTGGTCGTGCTCGACGAGCCCAACTCCAACATCGACCGCGAGGGCGACGAGGCGCTGACCAAGGCCATCCTCGGCGTCCGCGCCCGCGGCGGCATCGTCGTCGTGGTCTGCCACCGGCCGTCGGCGCTGGCCGGCGTCGACATGGTGCTGGTCATGCTGACCGGCCGCCAGCAGGCGTTCGGGCCGAAGGAACAGGTGCTGCAGCCGCCACAGCAGCAAGCGCCGGCGGCAATGCCGGCCGCACGCATGGTCCAGCCGATGACGGTGCATGCCGGCGGCCGGCCGCAGGAGAAGGCGCCGTGACCGTCCAGCAATCGCTTCGCGGCCATCTCGGGCTGGGCCTCGCTGCCGTGGCCGTCCTGATGCTCGCCATCTTCGGCTGGGGCATGCTCAGCGAGATCTCGGGCGCGGTCATCGCGCCGGGCAAGCTGGTGGTCGACAGCAACGTCAAGAAAGTGCAGCACCCGACCGGCGGTGTGGTCGGCGAACTCAACGTCAAGGACGGCGATCGCGTCAAGAAGGGCGACATCGTGGTGCGGCTCGACGAGACGCAGGCGCGTACCAGCCTGGCCATCGTCACCAAGGCGCTCGACGAGATGGATTCGCGGCAGGCCCGCCTCGTGGCCGAGCGCGACGGCGACGACAAGGTCACCTTCCCGGGCGAGCTCCTCGCCCGCCGCAACGAGCCCGAGGTGGCGCAGGCGACGACGAGCGAGCAGCGGCTGTTCGAGCTGCGCCGCTCGGCGCGCGAGGGCCAGAAGGCGCAGCTCCTGGAGCAGGTCGACCAGCTCCGCCAGCAGATCCTCGGCAACGACGAGCAGGTGGCGGCCAAGTCCAAGGAGATCGACTGGAACCAGCAGGAGCTCGGCGGCATCCGCGGCCTGTGGAAGCAGAACCTGGTGCCGTTCAACCGCGTGACCACCCTGGAGCGCGACTCGGCGCGCCTGCACGGCGAGCGCGGCGCGCTGACCGCCTCGATCGCCCAGGCCAAGGGCCGCATCGCCGAGATCCAGCTGAAGATCCTGCAGATCGACGAGGATCTGCGCACCGAGGTCGGCAAGGAGCTGGCCGAGATCCGCGGCAAGCGGTCCGAGCTGACCGAGCGGCGGGTGGCGGCCGAGGACCAGCTCAAGCGCATCGACCTGCTGGCGCCGCAGGACGGCAGGGTCTTCCAGCAGGCCGTCCACACGGTCGGCGGCGTGATCCAGGCCGGCGAGGTGCTGATGCTGGTCGTGCCCGACGCCGACGAGCTGATCATCGAGGCCAAGGTGGCGCCGCAGGACGTCGACCAGATCCACGTCGGCCAGCCCGCCGTCGTGCAGTTCGCCGCCTTCAACCGGCGCACCACCCCCGAGCTCAACGGCGAGGTGATCGGCATCGGCGCCGACATCACCCAGGACGACCGGCGCAACGAGGCCTTCTACGCGGTGCGCATCCGCATCTCCGACAAGGAGCTGGCGCGCCTCGAAGGCCTCCAGCCGATGGCCGGCATGCCGGTCGAGGTCTTCATCAAGACATCGCCGCGAACCGTCGTGTCCTATCTCACCAAGCCCCTGCGCGAACAGGTCGACCGCGCCTTCCGCGGGCGTTGACGGCTTCGTCAGGTCAGGCGAATGAAGTCGTTGCCGGCGAATGGCCGGCTTCCCTGCTTGGCGTTCGCACCGTCGTGGCCGCCGTCCGCACTGGTATTGCCCTCGACGGTGTCGAAGCGCGCATCGTTCACCGACAGAACAAAGCCTGTGTGAGAGAAGCTCGCGCCGTCGCGGACGACAAAGATGTAGCCGGGCTTGAGCTTCGAGCGACGCTCCTGCGGTGTGTTGAGCTCGGCCGCATTCACCAGCCGGCCCGTGGCCCTGGCATCGTTGACGAGCGTCGGTACGAAGACTTGTCGCTTGAACGGCATGTCGATCTTCAGCTCGCGGCAGGCCTGGTCGACGACGAAGCAGACGAAGCCCGCGCACCATAGCTGATCCTCGCCATCGCGCCCCGCCATATAGAGCCTGACCCATGGGCCGTGATTGTTGCCGCCGATCTCGATCGGCTTCTGCGCCAGGTGCTGCTTGGCGATCGTGATCGCAAGCCCGTCGAGCGACATCGAACCGGCGTTCTCGATCTTCACGAGCGCCTTTCGCATCGGCGCCGTCAACAGGTCCCACGTCTGTTCGTCGAGTTCCCCCGACGGTGGCCGCCCCAGGCTGGCCTGGAACGCCTTGAGCTGATCGGCGCTCACTGAGCCAAAGTCCGAATCAAGGGGCGCCGCGAAGCCGTGGATGCGCAGCCACTCCTGTACGCGCTTAACGCCGATTCCTCCGGCACCCTGCTTGAGCAGCCCCGGATAGGCAAGCTCGTGGGCAATGTGCGGAAGGGCGGCCGCGCTGGCCTCGACCGCGACCGGGGCGACAGGTGGAGGCGGCGCCGGCGGAGCGGCGACCGGTGCCACTGCTGGATTGGCAGCGGGCGGCGCTGGTGTATTGGCAGCCGCCGTCACCGCCGGATTAGCGGCCGGCGCCACTTGCTGTTCGACCGTCACGGCACCGAGATCAACCAGCGCCTTCAGGACGACAGCCGCACCGAGTTGGCCAGATACAAACTCGGGATCGAATACCCCGTCGCGGACATACTTACCCTTCTTGTAGTGCGCCGAGCCGCTCCACAGATAGGGCGTGGGGATGCCGCGGCGCTTGTACTCGTTGTTGATGCCGTTGTAGCGGTGCCAGTTGAACAGAACGTTCGGCAGCGACCAGTCCGTGACGCGATCGAGCCGCTCGAACTGTATGGCGTCATGCGCACTCTGCTCCCAGGTGAACGGCGGCGAGCCGGCCGTCGGACGACCCGGAGGAACCTGGATTGTGCGTCCGGACAGCGGGTCGCCGTTGTGCAGATGCTGGTCGAACCGCATGCTGCATTCCATGCAATGGACGACGGCGACGAACCACCAGGGCACCGGCATGCCGGCGACCGCGGCCGCATAGCGCGACTGGTTGGCGACGATCTTCTTCGCGATCGCCGTCGCCTGCTTCTGCCACTCGGCATTACTGAACGTCAGCGTATTCCAGAGCTGGCGGTAGTTCTCCGACCAGTCGGCGCTGACCTGCGGGACGGTCGTCGGCGGCAGCGGCTCGGGCGCAGGCGGCGGTGCGGCGGGCCCGGCGTCCGCGAAGTCGTTCGGCGGCAGCTCCTTGGCCCTGAAGGGTCGCTCGTGATTTGGCGGCGCCTCGGCCGACCCGAACGGCCATGACAGGACGACGCGGGTCAGGGCCTCCAGGCGGGTCCTGTACGAAACGAGGCGATTGGCGGCGGCCCGAAGGTCGGCAAGGGCGAGCTTGTCCAGCTCGTCGTCGATTTCACCGATGAGAGCCCTCAGCTGCTCTCTGCGCGCGGTGTCGCCCGCATCTCTCGCCGCCCGGCTTTCGGCCGCCACCTTGGCGCGCAAGGCTTCGAGTTCGGCTTGTGTCTCTGGAAGTGTTGCCATGGCCCCGCTCCACCCCTGATCTATTGCTTCAGGCGTATCGCCTTCATCTGCTCGGCAAAGACCTTGAGCTCGATCGACGCATCGGTGAGGCCTGCGACGCGCGCGGCGCTGTCACTGCTTTTCGCCGCCGCCACCGCCTGATCGAGCGCGAGCAGGCTCTTGTCCATCAGCAGGACCCAGCCCGCGAGGAGCTGGCGCTTGTTGGCCAGCACGCGCTCGGCATCGGGCGAGCGGCCGGTGTCGGTCTCGTCGGAGCCTCGCACGACCAGGCTGCGCCGCATGATCTGGTACATCGGCGCGGTGGCCTTGCGCAGCTCGACCAGCAGCATGCGCATCTCGGGATAGGCCCTGATCAATTCCTGCCGGAAAGCCTCGCGGCTTGCCGCGGTCGCCGCGGACTTGAAGATCGGCTCGGCGACCTTGAGCGCGCCGGTCGTCGCCACGACGAAGCCTTCAGCCCCGACCACCGCGGCGGGACCGCCGAGCGCCACGCTTCCCGCCGAAATGCCGGCGGCCGTGTTGGTCGCCAACATGGAGACGCGGGCGGCCAGCACGTTGGCCGCCTCGCCGTTGGTCAACCCGACAAGCGCCTCGTTGTAGGTCTTGAGCGACTTCAGCGATGCCCTGAACGAGGCGGTGATGGGCGGATCGACTGTATCGAGATAGTACGCGGCGTTGTCGGGATCGAAAACGGCTGGGTTGAGCTGGCGACCGCCGACGGTCCGCTCGGCCTGTCCGACGATGTCGAGCACGGAGTCGCCCTGCTCGTACTGTGCGTTGAACGCCAGGACATACACGTTGTACTGCGGCACGCCCTGGGCGCAGCCCGCGGCCAGGCAGCCCGACAAGAGCAAGACCAGCGCGGAAAGATGGCGTCTCGCGGCACCAACCATGTGCGCCCCCCGGTGCATTTCAGTCCCCGTTTTCACAGGTTAACAGCTCGCGGAATGTGGTCAAACGCACATCCCCGCCGGCAGCGCGCAAATCATTCCGCCGGATCGGCGGCCTTCTCCTTTGCGTCCGTGGCGCGCCGCCCGGTCGGGGACCGCGTCAGCAGCCGGAAGAACAGCGGCACGAACAGGATGGCGACGAAGGTTGCCGCGAGCATGCCGCCGATCACGCCGGTGCCGATCGAATGGCGGCTGGCCGAACCTGCGCCGGTGCTGATGGCAAGCGGCAGCACGCCCAGGATGAAGGCGAGCGAAGTCATGATGATCGGCCGGAAGCGCAGGCGGGCGGCCTCGATCGCGGCATCGTAGACCGAGCGCCCCTGCTGATGGCGTTGCGAGGCGAACTCGACGATCAGGATGGCGTTCTTGGCGGCAAGCCCGATCAGCGTCACCAGGCCGATCTGGAAATAGACATCGTTGTCCAGGCCGCGCAGCCAGATCGCGAGAAGCGCGCCCAGCACAGCGAAGGGCACGGCGGTCAGCACCGCGAGCGGCAGCGACCAGCGCTCGTACTGCGCGGCCAGGATCAGGAACACCATGATCAGGCCGAAGACGAAGCCCAGTTGGCCCGAGCCGCGGGTCGCCAGCTCCTGGTAGGCCGAGCCGATCCAGCCGACGGTGAAGTCAGGTGTGAGCGTCTTGGCCACGACGTCCTGCATGACGGCGATCGCCTGACCCGACGAATAGCCCGGCGCCGGCCCGCCCAGGATCTTGGCTGACGGGAAGATGTTGAAGCGGTCGACCGTGTCGGGCCCCAGGATGCGGGTGAAGGTCACCAGCTCGTTCAGCGGCACCATGGCGCCGGTGTCGGAGCGCACGAAGACATGGCGCAGGTCGTCAGGCGATTCGCGGAAGTCGGCTTCCGACGACAGGCTGACGCGATAGGTGCGGCCGTACAGCGAGAAGTCATTGACATAGAGGCTGCCGAACGAGCTCTGCATGGTCTCGAAGATGACGTTGATCGGGATGCCGAGGGCACGCGCCTTGTCGCGATCGACGTCGGTGCGGTACTGCGGCACCGATGCCGTGAAGGTGGTCTGCACGCCACGCAGCTCGGGCCGCTGGTTGGCCGCCGCGACGACCTTGTTGGTCGCCTCGGCAAGGCTGCTCAGCGAGCCGCCAGAGCGGTCCTGCAGGAAGAATTCGAAGCCGCCGGTGACGCTGATGCCCAGGATCGGCGGTGGATTGAAACCGACGACGACGCCGTCCTTGAAGTTGGCGTTGATGGCCGCGAGCGCCGGCGCGACGTTGCGCGCATCCTCCTTGGGATCGGTGCGCTGCGACCAGTCCTTCAGGGTGACGAAGGAGATGCCGGAGTTGGATTTCAGCGCACGCGACAAGAGGTCGAAGCCGGAGAAGGTGACGACGTTGGCCACCGCCGGGTTCTTCATCAGCGCCGCCGTCGCTTCCTTGGTGACCTCGCGGGTGCGCGAGATGGCGGCGGCAGGCGGCAGCACCGTCACCATGAACACGTAGCCCTGGTCCTCGGCCGGCACCAGGCTGCCCGGGATGCGCTCGAACAGCGCGAACACCGCGCCCAGCACGAGGACGAAGCCCAGGCAGCCCAGCACCGTCCGGCGCAGCAGGAAGCCCACGCCGGCGGTGTAGCGCGCCGTCAGCCAGGCGAAGAAGCGGTTGAACCAGGCGAACGGCCGCCACGGCGGGCCGTGCGCGGGCTTCAGCAGCAACGCGGCCAGCGCCGGCGTCAGTGTCAGCGCGACGATGCCCGAGATCACGACCGAGACGGCGATGGTGACGGCGAACTGGCGGTAGAGCTCGCCTGCCAGGCCGCCCAGGAACGACACCGGGATGAACACCGCGCACAGCACCAGGACGATGGCGACGACCGGGCCCGTGACCTCCTGCATGGCCTGGATGGCAGCGTCGCGCGGCCCCTTGCCTTCCGTCGACATGATGCGCTCGACGTTCTCCAGGACGACGATGGCGTCGTCGACGACGATGCCGATCGCCAGCACCAGACCGAACAGCGTCAGCAGGTTGATGGAGAATCCCAGCACGTACATGCCGGCGAAAGTGCCGATGATCGACACCGGGATGGCGATGACCGGGATGATCATCGCCCGCACGCTCTGCAGGAACAGGAACACCACCAGCACCACGAGCGCGATCGCCTCGGCGAAGGTGATGGCGACCTCTTGGATCGAGACCTCGACGAAGCGCGTGGTATCGAACGGGATGTCGTAGCGCAGGCCGACGGGGAAGCGCTTGGAGATCTGCTCCATGGCCTCCTTCACCGTCGCCGCCACCTGGATGGCGTTGGCGCCGGGCTGCAGGTAGACCGCGATCGGCACCGCCGGCGAGCCGTTGAAGGTGCCGGAGAAGCCGTAGGTCAGCGCCCCCAGCTCGACGCGCGCCACGTCCTTCAACCTGAGCGCCCCGCCATTCTCCTCCGAGCGGATGATGATGTCCTCGAACTGGGTGCGGTCGACCAGGCGCGGCGGCGTCGTCACCGAGTAGGTGAAGACCTGCGGCTTGTTCATCGGCTCCTCGCCGAAGCGGCCGGCGGCGAACTGCTGGTTCTGCTCGCGCACCACGCCGGCGACGTCGGCGGGCGTGAGATTGTACTGGGCAAGCTTGTCGGGCCTGAGCCAGATGCGCATCGAATAGTCAGAGGCGCCGAACAGCGCGGCATCGCCGACGCCCGGCAGTCGGCGCAGCTCGTCGAGCACGTTCACCAGGGCGTAGTTGCTGATGTAGATCGTGTCGTAGCGGTTGTCCGGCGACGACATGGTGATGACCTGCAGGATCGAGGTCGAGCGCTTCTGCACCACCAGGCCCTGGCGGCTGACCTCGCCCGGCAGCAGCGGCAGGGCGCGCTGCACGCGGTTGTTGACGTTGATGGCGTTCTGGTCGGGATTGGTCCCGATCTCGAAGGTGACGGTGAGGCTCATCGTGCCCGAGCCGGTCGAGGTCGACTGCATGTAGATCATGCGTTCGACGCCGTTGATCTGCTGCTCGAGCGGGGCGGCCACCGTGGCGGCAACGGTTTCGGCGGTGGCGCCGGGATAGGTCGCCGAGACCACGACCTCGGGCGGCACGATCTGCGGATACTGCGAGATCGGCAGCACGCGCATCGCCACCAGGCCCGCGAGCACGAGCACGATCGACAGGACGGAGGCGAAGACCGGCCGGTCGATGAAGAATTTCGAGATCATTGCTTGCCGGCTCCGGCGGGCGGCCCCTCGGCGGAAGGCTTGAACGGCACCGGGTTGACGACGTTGCCGGGCCGGACGCGGATCACGCCGTCGACCACGATGCGATCGCCCGCCGCCAGGCCCTTGCGCACGATGTAGCCGTCGGGCAGCTCGCGGTAGATGCGGATCTGCCGCGCCCGCGCCACGTTGTCCTTCTCGATGGCATAGACGAACGGCCCGAGCGGGCCCTGCGAGATGGCGATCTTGGGGATCACGATGGCGTTGGGCATCACGATGCCGGTCATCTTCACGCGCACGAACTGGCCGGGCAGCAGGGCGCCGTCGCGGTTGGGGAAGATGGCGCGCGTCAGGATCGTGCCGGTGCGCGGATCGACGGTGCGCGAGCGCGTGTCGACCGTGCCGGTCTGCGCGTAGACCGCGCCGTCGCCGAACTGCAGCTCGACCTTGACGTTCTTGGAATCGAACAGCTCCTCCGGCGACTTGTCGATCTCCTGCAATTGGCGCAGCTCGGAGTCGGTGAAGGTGAAGTTGACGTAGGCCGGGTCGAGCTGGGTGATGGTGGTGAGCAGGGTCTGCTGCGCCTGGATCAGCGTGCCCTCGGCCGGCGACACCAGGCTGGTCGGCCCCTTCGCCGGCGCCCTGATGGTGGTGAATTCGATGTTGAGCTTGGCCGTCAGCACGTCGGCTTCGGTCGACAGCACGGCCGCGCGCGCCTGGTCGCGGACGGCGACTGCGTCCTCGTAGGCCTTTTGCGTGGCGACCCTCTGCGCCGCCAGGCCCTCCTGGCGTTTGAAATTCTCCTCGGCCTGGATCGCCGTCGCCCTGGCCTGGGCCGCCTGGGCATTGGCGCGGGCCAGCGCCGCCTCGTAGGTGCGCGGATCGATGCGAAACAGGACCTGGCCGACATCGACGACGGCGCCTTCCTGGTACTCGCGCTTCAGCAGCACGCCGCTCACCTGGGCGCGGATCTCGACGACGCGAAAGCCCGCGACGCGGCCGGAGAAGTCGAGAGGGAGCGCCACGTCGGCGGCCTTCACCTCGACCACGCCGACCTGTGGGGTCGGCGGTGCCGTGGCCGCCGGCGCGGGCCTGGGCCGGTTCCACCAGAGCACCGCAGCACCCACGATCGCGACGACGACGGCGATCGCAACGATGCGCCTCGTCCAACGCGCCATCATTGACTCATTCCCTTCCCTGTCGCCCGGCTTTAACGTCCCCCTTTCGACCGAGGGAGAGCCGCCATGGCATTATACGAACTCAGAACATACACGCTCTATGTCGGCAAGATGGCCGAAGCCGTCAAACTGTACCAGCAGTTCGGCTTTCCGGCGCTGCAGAAGGGCGGCCACGACAAGCACCTGATCGGCTATTTCCAGGGCGATACCGGGACGATCAACCAGCTCGTCCACCTCTGGAAGTTCGAGGACGACGCCGATCGCCGGAAGCACTGGGCGGCGGTGTTCGCCAACACCGACTTCACCGAGGGCTTTGCCGCCAAGTTCCGGCCCCTGGTGATGACACAGGAGGTGAAGCTGCTGCACGCCGCACCGTGGGGGCCGCATCCTTAAGGCTCCGCCGCTGGCACGGGGCTTGCTGCGTTGCGCAAGCCCCGCGTAGCCAGAGGAGCGTTCGATGGATATCGGCGTATTCATTCCGATCGGAAACAACGGCTGGCTGATCTCGACGAACTCGCCGCAATATATGCCGACCTTCGAGCTCAACAAGCAGATCGTGCTCAAGGCCGAGCACTACGGACTCGATTTTGCCCTCTCCATGATCAAGCTGCGCGGCTTCGGCGGCAAAAGCGAGTTCTGGGACCACAACCTCGAATCCTTCACCCTTATGGCGGGATTGGCGGCCGTCACCAAGCGCATCCAGCTCTATGCTTCGGTCGCGGTGCTCACCATCCCGCCGGCCATCGTGGCGCGCATGGCGTCGACCATCGATTCGATCTCGGGCGGCCGGTTCGGCGTCAACATCGTCTCCGGCTGGGCCAAGATGGAGTACGAGCAGATGGGCCTGTGGCCGGGCGAGGCCCACTTCGCCAAGCGCTACGACTACAGCACCGAGTACGTCACGATCCTGCGCGAGCTGTGGGAAAAGGGCTCGTCGGACTTCAAGGGCCAGTACTTCCAGATGGAAGACTGCAAGCTCTCGCCGCGCCCGCAGGCCGACATGAAGATCGTCTGTGCCGGGCAGAGCCCGCGCGGCATGGAATTCGGCGCGACCTACGGCAACTACAACTTCACCCTGGGCAAGGGCGTCAACACGCCGACGGCGCATGCGCCGACCAACGAGGCGATGGCCGAGGCCGCGGCCAAGACCGGACGCGACGTCGGCAACTACGTGCTGATGATGGTGATCGCCGACGAGACCGACGAGGCGGCCATGGCCAAGTGGAAGCACTACAACGAAGGCGCCGACATGGGCGCGCTCGCCTGGATGGCGGGTGAGGCCAACGCCGATCCCAATGCCACCGACGACGGCACCGCCAAGCGGATCTCCGCGCCCGAGGGCGCCATCAACTTCAACATGGGCACGCTGGTCGGCTCCTACGCCACGGTGGCCCGCCTGCTCGACGAATGCGCCACCGTGCCCGCGACCAAGGGCATCATGCTCACCTTCGACGACTTCCTGGTCGGCCTGGAACAGTTCGGCCAGCACATCCAGCCGCTGATGAAGAGCCGAGCGACGAAGCTGAAGCAGGTGGCCTAGGACGGCGCCGATGGATATCGGCGTCTTCATCCCGATCGGCAACAACGGCTGGCTGATCTCGACCAGCTCGCCGCAATACCGGCCGACCTTCGAGCTCAACAAGCAGGTGGTGCAGAGGGCCGAGCAGTACGGCTTCGACTTCGCCCTCTCCATGATCAAGCTGCGCGGCTTCGGCGGAAAGAGCGAGTTCTGGGACCACAATCTGGAGTCGTTCACCCTGATGGCGGGCCTGGCCGCCGTCACCAAGCGCATCCAGCTCTACGCCTCGGTGGCCGTCCTCACCATTCCGCCGGCCATCGTGGCGCGCATGACCTCGACCATCGATTCGATCTCGGGCGGCCGCTTCGGGGTGAACATCGTCTCCGGCTGGGCCAAGGCGGAATACGACCAGATGGGCCTGTGGCCGGGCGAGGAGCACTACAACAAGCGCTACGACTACAGCACCGAGTACGTCACGATCCTCCGCGAGCTGTGGGAAAAGGGCTCGTCGGACTTCAAGGGCCAGTACTTCCAGATGTCGGATTGCAAGCTCTCCCCTCGCCCGCAGGCCTACGTCAAGGTCGTCTGCGCCGGGCAAAGCCCGCGCGGCATCGAGTTCGGCGCCGGCTACGGCGACTACAACTTCGTCGCGGCCAAGGGCATCAACACGCCGACCGCACACTCAGCCACCAATCGGGCGATGGCCGAGGCCGCCGGCAAGGCCGGCCGCGATGTCGGTAACTATGTACTGTTCATGGTGATCGCCGACGAGACCGACGAGGCCGCCATGGCCAAGTGGCGGCACTACAATGACGGCGCCGACCTTGCCGCGATGGGGTGGCTGGCCGGCCAGGCCAATGCCGACGCCAATGCGGCGGACAGCAGCACGGCCCGCCAGATGGCGGCGCCCACGGGCGCGGTCAACTTCAACATGGGCACGCTGGTCGGTTCCTACGCCACGGTAGCCCGCCTGCTCGACGAATGCGCCACCGTGCCCGCCACCAAGGGCATCATGCTCGTCTTCGACGACTTCATGATCGGCCTGGAACAGTTCGGCCAGCGCATCCAGCCGCTGATGAAGTGCCGGCAAGGCAAGCTGATGGAGGTGGCCTAATTCTTCCGGGCCGCCGGCTTCCAGCCGGCCTCATGATTCATGAGCCGGCTGGAAGCCGGCGGTCCGGAAGATCAATTCACTGGCTGGTACTGCTCCATAGACGCCGCCACCTCGGCCACCGGCAGGACGTCGGCGTATTTCAAGGCCATATCGTAGAGATTGGCGAAGTGCGGGCTTTCGTGGCGGTCGGCGACGCATTCCTCCGGCACGACGGTGCGGAAGCCGCGCGACAGGCTGTCGACCACGGTGGCGCGCACGCAGCCCGAGGTCGAGCCGCCGGTCACGATGACCGTATCGACCTTGTGCCACGTGAACAGCGAGCCGAGGTTGGTCTCGAAGAAAGCCGAGGCCATGCGCTTGTTGATGACGATGTCGCGGCGGTCGATCTCGCAGCGCTCGTCGATGGCAGCGCGCCGCGAGCCCTCCTTGATGTTCTGCAGCGAATCCGGCGTGTCGCTCCGGGTGCCCCAGACACCGCAATCCTCACCCGACCCAAGATAGGCGACATACGTCCAGATCACCGGGCAGTCCTTGGCCCGGAACTGCTTCGCCAGCGCATTGACGTACTCGATCTGCCGCGGATCGGTCTCGTAGGCCGTCGGAAACTCGTCCGGGCGCGTGTAGGCATTCTGGAGATCGACATTGACCAG
Source organism: uncultured Alphaproteobacteria bacterium (assembly GCA_963809025.1). Taxonomy (GTDB): domain Bacteria; phylum Pseudomonadota; class Alphaproteobacteria; order Reyranellales; family Reyranellaceae; genus Reyranella. Next base: position 94,057 of record CAWEIE010000003.1, read on the forward strand.
CGCGGGCTTGCGACCGAAGCCGAAACGCCGGCGGCTGCGGTCGGCCTTGATGATCTCATAGATCTCGCGCGCCGACTTGTTGGAGAGCTCCATGTCAGCCGGCCGTCGCCATCGCCGAGCCGGCCGACACTGTTTCCTCGGCGATCGGTCCATCCTCCAGCAGCTTGACGTCGGACGCCGACCAGCGCGCGACCACACGCTCGCCGATATCCAGCGGATGGGCGAAGAAGTTCTCGTCCAGCATGTTGGCCACGAACTCCTCACTGTCGGCGAGGTCGAGCGTCACCTTCACGTACGAGCCCTGGTTCTCCAGCGTATGGACCTCGCCCGCCACCGCGTTCAGCCCGACCGGCGGGCTTGGCGCCGGGCGCGATCTTCTCGATGGCGATGCGGTCGCGGCGGATCGAGCCCCACAGCGGCGAGCCGCGCATCGGCCGACGGTCGCCTACCGGGATGGCATAGCGCGCACCGTTCTTGCCGGCGACAGCGGCGACGCCGTTCATCGTGCTCTCGACCGTGCCCGACAGCACGTTCTGGCCGCCGACGAAGCGCGCGACATAGGCATTGCGCGGTGCCACGAAGATGTCGCGCGCACTGGCCGCCTGCTCGATATGGCCCTGCGCCATGACCACGACCGTGTCGGCCACGGCGATGGCCTCGAGCTGGGTGTGCGTGACATGCACGAAGGTGATGCCGAGCTCCTTCTGGACACGGCGCAGCTCGCCGCGCATGCGCAGGCGCAGGTATTCATCGAGCGCCGACAAGGGCTCGTCGAGCAGCAGCACACGCGGATTGGTGATCAGGGCGCGGGCCAGCGCCACGCGTTGCTGCTGGCCGCCCGAGAGCTGGGCCGGCAGGCGGTCAGCGAACTTCTCGAGCTGGACCTTGGTTAAAAGCTCGCGCGCCTTGGCGTGGCGGTCGGCGGTGCTGGCGCCGCGCATTTTCAGCGCAAAGGCCACGTTGTCGAGCACGCTGCGATGGGGGAACAGCGCATAGCTCTGGAACATCATGGCCGTGCCGCGCTGCACCTGCGGCAGGCCGAGCACCGACTGGCCGCCGATGCGGATGTCGCCGCTGGTGGGCTTCTCGTGGCCGGCGATCATGCGCAGGATCGTGGTCTTGCCGCAGCCGCTCGGTCCCAGCAGGCAGCAGTAGGAGCCGTGCGGGATGGTCAGGCTGAGATCCTTGACCGCCGTGGTCTCGCCAAAGCGCTTGGTGACGCCGACGACGGCAACCTCGCCGGTGGCCATGGATATTGGGGGCGACATGAGCTTACTCCGTACGCATGCCGGCGGCCGCGCGCCGGCGCTGGACGAGGGCGATCGAGCCGAGTGCTACGATGATGACGATGAACGACACGATCGTGGTGACGGCGCCGACGGCATAGAGCGTCGGCGAGGTGACGTTGGTGGTCATCGCCCAGATCTCGAGCGGCAGGGTGTTCTTGCTGCCGGCTGCCAGTGCCGTGCGGGCGATCTCGTCGTAGGACAGGGTGAAGCCGAACAGCGCCACGCCGATGATGCCGGGCAGCAGAATCGGCAGGGTGACCTCGCGCACCTTCTGCCAGTTGGTGGCGCCGAGATCGATCGCGGCCTCCTCGTAGGAGCGATTGAAGCGGCCGAGCACGGCGAACATGATCAGAAGGCCGAAGGGCAGCGTCCAGGTGAGCTGGGCGCCGATTGCGGTCGTGTACCATTCGGTCGGCAGCCCGAGCAGGCGGAAGGTGAGCGCGATGCCCAGGCCGACGAACAGGCCGGGCATGATCAGGCTGGCAATGGCGAGATAGAAGGCGAAGGCCGATCCGCGGAAGCGGCGGCGAAAGGCCAGGCCCGCCAGCACCGACAGGACGACCGTCACGACCGCGACGATGGCGGCGAGCCCGATCGAACGCACGAAGGAGCCCGCGATGTCGCCGACGCGGGTCTGCGAGATCAGGGCATTGAACCAGTGCAGCGAGACGCCGTTCAGGGGGAAGGTCATGCCGCCGTTGGGGCCCTGGAATGACAGGATGTAGATCACGATCATCGGGCCGTAGAGGAACAGCACGAACAGCGTGAAGAAGGCGGCGAAGGCGTAAAAGGTCCAGGGCCGGGTGTCGTCGCGGTGCATGGTTACAGCCCCTCATGCTCTTCCGGACCGCGCGCGTCCCGCGCGCTCATGAGCGCGCGAGACGCGCGCGGTCCGGAAGACGAAGACAAAGAGGGGAGCGTACGGAACATGCGCTACCCCGCCAGTTCCTTGCGCACGTCGACGACGCGCAGGATGGCCGCCACCATCAGGGTGACGATGATCACCATGATGACCGCGCTCGCCGCCGCCGGCGGATACTGCAGCGCGGCGACCTCATTCTGCAGGGCCGAGACGACGGAGGCGCTCTGGCCGCCGCTCATGGTGCGCACGACGAAGGAATCGCCCATCACCAGGGTGACGACGAAGATCGAGCCCAGCGCAATGCCGGTGCGCGACAGGGGCCAGACGACCTCGGCGACCACGCGGAAACGGCCGGCGCCGGCGTCGCGCGCCGCCTCGAGCAGGCTTTTGTCGATGCGCGCCATGGAGTTGAAGATCGGCACCACCATGAACAGCGTGAACAGGTGCACGTAGGCCACGATGACGGCGAAGTCGGAGAACAGCAGGAACTCCAGCGGCTGGCTGGTGACGCCCGCCCCCTGCAGAGCCTGGTTGAAGATGCCGTTGCGGCCGAGGAATGGAATCCACGAGATCATGCGGATGATGTTCGAGGTCAGGAAAGGCACCGTGCAGAGCAGGAACAGGCCGATCTGGAACAACAGGCCGCGCACGTGGAAGACCAGGAAGTAGGCAATGTTGAAGCCCAGCACCAAGGTCACGGCCCAGACGATCAGCGCGAACTTGAGCGAGCTGGCATAGAGGCGGAGCGTCACTTCCGAGCGGAACAGCTCGATGTAGTTGTCGAAGATGAAGGCCGGGATGATCTCGGTGCGGCTGAAGTCGAAGAAGCTGACGGCAAGCACCACCAGCATCGGCAGACCGAAGAACATCAGCAGGACGAGCACCAGCGGCGCCACCTGGAACCACGACGCGCGCTCGCCGCTACTGTCCTCCGCGACCGCATCGGCGCGGGGAGGCGCCGAGAAGCCGTCCGCTGCCTGGTCTATGCTGGCCATGTCGCCACGACTGGATGGTCAGGACGAGACGAACTCGTTCCAGCGCCGCGTCAGGTAGCGGTCTTCGTCCATCACGGTGTTCCAGCAGGCAATGTTGCCCATGCGGTCCCAGATGGCGCCGCCGTCGCGCGTCGTGCCCTTCTTCTCCATCAGGGTGCCGTAGGGGTCCTTGATGTCGACCGCGGCGGGCTTGCCGTCGTACCAGTAGTCCCACTCCTCGGGCGTGAGGAACTTCTTGGCCGTCGACGGCACCGCCGAGTAATAGCCCTGCTTGGCGATGAATCCGCCCTGCCAGCCCGAGTTGAACCAGTTCATGTACTCGTAGGCGCAATCGAGCTTGAGCCCGCTGAGATGGGCCATCGGCGCCAGGCCGACGAACCAGCCGCGATAGCCTTCCTTCAGGGGCACGTAGTAGCAATCGATGCCGCGCGAACGCACGGCGGTAACCGCCGGCGACCACATCGACTGGATCACGACCTCGCCCGAGGCCATCAGGTTCACCGACTGGTCGAAGGTGCTCCAGAAGGAGCGGAAATGGCCGCTCTTCTTCATGTCGATCATGATCTTGATGGTCTTGTCGATCTCATCCTTGGTCATGTTGCCCTTGTCGGCGTACTTGAAATCGCCACGCGCCTCGAGCGCCATGGCGACGTCCATCACGCCGACCGGGGCGTAGTCGACCAGCGCCGTCTTGCCCTTGAACTTCGGATCGAGCAGGTCCTTCCAGCTCATGACCTTGTCGCGGCCGCCGACCAGGTCGGGCCGGATGCCGAGCGTGTCGGCATTGTAGATCGTGGGGATCATGGTCAGGAACTCGGTCGGCTTGCCGGCGAGCTTCTTGGCGTCCTTGTCGGCATAGAACATCGCCTCGATCGGCGCCAAGCCCTGCGTCGTGGCCATCTGGCCGTTGGGGTAGGAGCCCTTGGTGAAGAGCGGCACCGTCTCGCCCCACAGCTTGTACTTCGCCACCGGGATCGGCGCGATCGCCCCCTTGCCCAGGAGGTAGGGAAGCTTGGTGCTGTCGATGTTGTTGATGTCGATGGTGGTCGGCTGGGTCAGCGAGCGGTTGAGCTGGACGTCGTCGGTGATGGCCTGCATCACGATCTTGAAGCCGAGGTCCTTGCTCGCCTGCTCGCCGATCTCCTTGATCGCGGCATACGAGCCGCCGGCATGAACCAAGCGTCACGTCCTTGGTATTCTGCGCCCACACGGTGGGAAATCCGCCGATGCCTTGGGTGGCGACGACCGCGCCGCCGGCCGCGGCACCCTTGAGAAGATTACGACGGCTGAACTTGTTCTTGGTTTCAGAAGAGCTGCGAGTCATCTGTCACCTCTTTCGACACCAATCACACGATGGGTCGTGAAAATAATTCGCAAGAAACATGCCACGTGAATTTATGGGGCTATGGCGACCGCGACGGCGGTGACGCTGATCCAAACTTGTGCGATGCGCGGTCGCGACTGATCCCGCTTTGAGCAGTCATGCGGAGCGCGGACCTCCAGGTCCGCATCATGAACATGAGCGGACCTGGAGGTCCGCGCTCCGATGAGCATGGCGGTCCGGGTTTTGCATTCTCCTCGTGTGAGATTCCCCTCGCTCGGAGGAGACCAGGCACCATGGAAATCGGAGTCTTCATCCCGATCGGCAGCAACGGCTGGCTGATCTCGACGACCTCGCCGCAGTACAAGCCGAGCTTCGAGCTCAACCGGCAGACCACGCTCAATGCCGAGCGCTACGGGCTCGACTTCGTGCTGTCGATGATCAAGCTCCGGGGCTTCGGCGGCAAAAGCGAGTTCTGGGACCACAACCTCAACTCATTCACCCTGATGGCAGGATTGGCCGCGGTGACCTCGCGCATCCGGCTCTACGCCACGGTGCCGACCCTCGCCGTGCCGCCGGCGATCGCCGCGCGCATGTGCTCGACCATCAATTCAATCTCCAACGGACGCTTTGGGCTCAACGTCATCACCGGCTGGCAGCGGCCGGAGTACTCCCAGATGGGGCTGTGGCCGGGCGACGAGTACTTCGGCCATCGCTACCGCTACGCCACCGAGTATGTCCGCGTCCTGCGCGACCTCTGGGAGACCGGCGTGTGCGACCTCAAGGGCGAGTTCTTCACCATGAACGACTGTCGCCTGAGCCCGCGACCCAAGGCCGACATGAAGATCATCTGCGCCGGCACCAGCGACGCCGGCCTGGAATTCACCGCCAGACACGCCGACTACAATTTCTGCTTCGCCAAGGGTATCAACACGCCGACGGCCTGTGCCGACACGGTGGCGCGCATGCAGTCCTACGCTGCGCAGACCGGCCGCAAGGTCGCCTCCTACGCGCTCACCATGGTGATCACCGGCGAGACCGACGCCGAGGCCGAGGCCAAGTGGGAGCTCTACAAGGAAGGCGCCGACCTCGAGGCGCTGGCCTGGCTGGTCGAGCAGGCGACGGCCGACAAGAACCCGACCGGCGACAGCAACGTGCGCCACGCCATCGACCCCAAATCGATGGTCAACATCAATATCGGCCTGCTGCTGGGCTCGCATGCCAAGGTGGCGCGCCTGCTGGACGAGATGGCGACCATCCCGGGCCTGGCCGGCGTGCTGCTCACCTTCGACGAGTTTGTAGGTGGCACCGAGATCTTCGGCGAGCGCATCCAGCCTTTGATGCAATGCCGCAAGCACGTCACTTCACCGGCAAAGGCCGCCGCATGACCGAGCCCGTCAGCTACTTCCCACCCGAGGATCCCGCCGCGCGCTACCTGCCGGCGCGGCCCGAGCCGATCATGATCCGGCCGGCCGAGACCGCGCTGATCATCGTCGACATGCAGAACGCCTACGCCTCGCCCGGCGGCTATCTCGACCATGCCGGGTTCGACGTTTCCGGGGCCGCGCCAGTCATCGACAAGATTTCCGAGGCGGCGTCTGCGGCGCGTGCCGCCGGCGTGCAGGTGGTGTTCTTCCAGAACGGCTGGGACCCCGACTATGTCGAGGCCGGCGGCCCGGGCTCGCCCAACTGGCACAAGTCCAATGCCTTCAAGACCATGCGCCGGAAGCCCGAGCTCTACGGCAAGCTTTTGGCCAAGGGCGGCTGGGACTACGAGCTGGTCGAAGCGCTGCCGCCGCAGAAGGGCGACATCGTCGTGTCGAAGCCGCGCTACAGCGCCTTCTTCAACACCAACCTCGACAGTCTTCTGCGCTCACGCGGCATCCGCTCGCTGATCTTCACCGGCATCGCCACCAACGTCTGCGTCGAGTCGACCCTGCGCGACAGCTTCTTCCTGGAATATTTCAGCGTCGTCCTGCACGATGCCACGCACCATGCCGGGCCCGCCTTCATCCAGGAGGCGTCGCTGTACAACATCGAGAAGTTCTTCGGCTGGGTGTCGTCGGTCGAGGAGTTCCGCACCGCCTTGGCCGCCAACATCAATCCAATGCTGACCAAGGACGCGCCCTGATGCCCATGAAAGCCATCTTCCCTCCCGGCTCCGGCAAGACGCTGGCGCCCTACTCGCCCGGCGCCATGGCCGACGGCGTGGTCTATGTCGCGGGCACGCTGGCGCTCGACAAGGACACCAACGTCGTCCATGTCGGCGACGCCGCCAAGCAGACCGAATATGTGCTGGAGACCATCAAGTCGGTGATCGAGACCGCCGGCGGCACCATGGCCGACGTCACCTTCAACCAGATCTTCATCACCGACTGGGCGAACTACGCCGCCGTCAACGCCGTCTATGCCAAGTACTTTCCGGGAGACAAGCCCGCGCGCTACTGCATCCAGTGCGGACTGGTGAAGAAGGAAGCGTTGGTCGAGATCGCAACGATCGCCCATATCGGCACGTGACGAGGACGATTTTCGACGTCCATGACGGTCCCGGCCCCGATTCCGAGACAGTGCTGCTCTCGTCGGGACTGGGTGGTGCGGCGGGCTACTGGACGCCACAGCTCGACGCGCTCGGCCGACGCTATCGCGTCGTCGCCTATGACCAGGCCGGCACCGGCCGCACGGGCGGCGAGTTGCCGGCGAACCACAGCATCGCCGCCATGGCCGACGAAGCGGCGGCGGTCCTCGATGCCAGCAAGACGGCCGCGGCCCACTTCGTCGGCCACGCGTTGGGCGGCCTCGTGGGTCTCGCCCTGGCCCAGCGCCAGCCCGAGCGCCTGCGCTCGCTCACCGTCGTCAACGGCTGGGCGGCCATCCACAGCCACACCCGTCGCTGCTTCGACGTCCGCCTGGCGCTGCTCAAGCACGAAGGACCGCCGGCCTATGTCCGCTCGCAGCCCATCTTCCTCTTTCCCGCCGACTGGCTGGCGCAGAACGAAGCCCGCGTGACACAGGAAGAGGCGCATGGGCTGGCTGGCTTCCAGGGCGTCGACAATCTGCACGCGCGTATCGGAGCCCTGGTCGCCTTCGACGCCCGGCCGGGCCTGGCGGAGCTGAGACTGCCGACCTTCATCGTCGCAGCGCGCGACGATGTCTTGGTTCCGAGCACGATGTCGCAAGAACTCGCAGCCGCCATCCCGGGCGCTCGCCTGCATGTCGCGCCGTGGGGCGCGCATGCGATCAACGTGACCGAGCCTGCTGCCTTCAACGCCCTCCTGCTGGACTTCCTGTCATGCGTTCCTGCCAAGGCCTGACCGCGCTCGAGGCCGAGATCGCGCGCGACCTCGAGTTGACGGCGCATCCGCACATGGAGTGGATGGTGCCGCGGCTGCGCGGGGCCGCGCCGGCGCTCGACGTGCTGATCGTGGGCGCCGGGCAGTCGGGGCTCGTCACGGCCTTCGGCCTGATGCGCGAGCGCGTGGGCAACATCCTGGTGATCGATCGCGCGCCTGAGGGAAAGGAAGGTCCCTGGGTCACCTTCGCCCGCATGCCGACGCTGCGCAGCCCCAAGCTGCAGACCGGACCGGACCTCGGCATCCCGAGCCTGACCTTCCAGGCGTGGTACGAGGCCCAGCACGGCGTGCAGGCCTTCGCCGACATGAACCTGATCCCGAGCGTCGACTGGCACGAGTACCTGATGTGGTACCGCCGCATCCTCGGCTTGCCGGTGCGCAACGACGTGGCCGCCACCGCCATCGCGCCCGCCCGCCTCGACGATGGCGGGCCGTGCCTGCTGGTGACGCTCTCCACCGGCGAGGTTCTAGCCACACGCAAGCTGGTTCTAGCCACCGGCCAGGACGGCACCGGCGAGTGGTGGATGCCCGACTTCGTGCGCAACCTGCCAGCCGATCGCCGCGCCCATACCTGCGCACTGGACATCGACTTTGCGCCGCTCAAGGGCAAGGTGGTGGCCGTACTGGGCGCCGGCGCCTCGGCGATGGACAATGCCGCGGTGGCGCTGGAGCACGGCGCGGAGGTCCATCTCTTTACGCGCCGCCGGCCGACCGGCGTGCAGCGCTTCCGCTGGCTCACCTTCGCGGGCTTCCTGCGCCACATGGGCGACATGCCCGACCTCTGGCGCTGGCGCTTCATGGCCAACATCCTCAACGCGCGCGAGGGCTTCCCGCCCGACACCTACGCTCGCGTCATGGCCTTCCCCGACACCTTCACCATGCACGCCGAGCGCACCTGGACCGACGCGCGCATGGAGGAGGGTCGCATCCGCCTGGAAACCACGCGCGGGCCGTTCCGTGCCGACTTTGCGATCTGCGGCACCGGCATCCGCCAGAACGTGCATCTGCGGCCCGAGCTCGCGCCGTTCGCCGACAAGATCGCGCTGTGGCGCGACCGCTTCACGCCGCCCTCGGGCGAGGAAGACGCGATGCTCGCGGCCTATCCCTATCTCGGCCCGGACTACGAATTTCTTGAGAAGACACCGGGCGACGCGCCGTGGCTGGGCGACATCCATGTCTTCGGCATCGGCTCGACGCTGAGCTTCGGCGTCTCCGGCAGCAGCATCAACGCCATGAACATCGCCGTGCCCAAGCTGGTGGCCAGCCTCACCCGCGGCCTGTTCGCGGGCGACCTGCAGCGCCATTGGCAGTCGCTGCTCGCCTACGACACCAAGCTGGTCGAGCTCGACTGGAGCAAGATCAAGACGGAGTAGCTTCATGCTCTTCCGGACCGCGCGCTTCCAGCGCGCTCAAGCTCATGAGCGCGCTGGAAGCGCGCGGTCCGGAAGAGCATGAGCGCCGACGACAGATTGGTCGGCAGCATCGAGCGCCATCACCGCACCGGCGCGGATCAGCTCGGCCAGTCCCTCGTTCGGCACCATCACGGTCAGGCAATAGAGCCGGTCCGGTCCGACATTTTCGACGACATGGTCAATGCCGGGTGGCAGCACCAGCGTGTCGCCTTTCTCCATGTCGTAGGTCGCACCGCCGCAATGGGCGCGGCCACGGCCCGACAGCACGTAGAACATCTCGTGCGCGTGCTCGTGCTTGTGCAGCGGTGTCTTGCCGCCTGCCTCGAAGATCTCGACCACGGACAGGAACGGCGCCTTGTCGGTCACCGGATCAATCGTCATCACGAACTTGTTTGTATCGGCAGGCGAGATGCGCGACACGCGACAGTCTCGTGCCCGGCGGAAAAGCGGCTTGTCCATGTTCCGGATAGAGCAACAAGCGGACCGATCCGGCAAGCCCCGGACGGTCTGCGGGGTAGCAAAAGATGGCGTCCAGTGGCACGCTCCCTGCATACTGTTTCACCAACTCCAAGGGTGGTGGCCAAATGACAGCGGCCAAGCGGCAGTTGCGCTTTGGTGCCTTCTTCAGCGTTCCGGGTTGTCATCCGACAGGCTGGCGGCATCCCGACGCGATCTGCGAGACCGATCTCGATTTCCGGTTGCTCGCCGACATGGCGCGCACGGCCGAGCGCGGCTTGCTCGACTGCATGTTCTTCCAGGACAGCGTCGCCATTCCCGGCAGCACCGCCGTCTATGGCGCCAAGCCGTTCCGGGTGAAGAACGGGCGCCAGGCGCACATCGAGCCGATGAGCGCGATTGCGGCCCTCGGCGCGATCACCAAGCACATCGGGCTCGTGTCGACCTGCACGACATCCTACAACGAGCCGTACAACGTCGCGCGCCGCTTCCTCACCATCGACCATATCAGCGGCGGTCGCGCCGGCTGGAACCTCGTGACCTCGCAGGCCGAGGACGAGGCGGTGAATTTCGGCCGCGACCAGCATTTCGAGCACGGCATCCGCTACGACCGCGCCGCGGAGTTCCACGACGTCGTGATCGGCCTCTGGGACTCCTGGGAGGACGATGCCTTCCTGCGCGACAAGCAGAGCGGCGTCTGGTTCGACTACGACAAGATGCACATCCTGCGGCACAAGGGTAAGCACTTCACGGTGCGCGGGCCGCTCGAACGTCGCGCGCTCGCCGCAGGGCCGGCCGGTGGTGGCGCAGGCGGGCTCGTCCGACATCGGCATGGAGCTCGCCGCCCGCACCGCCGACATGGTGTTCACGGCGCAGACCACGATCAAGGAAGGCCAGGATTTCTGCAACGACATGCGCTCGCGCATGACCAAGTACGGTCGCGGGCCCGAGGACATCCGCATCTTCCCCGGCATCATGCCGATCGTCGGCCGTACCGAATCCGAGGCGCAGGAGAAATACGAGGAGCTGCGCTCGATGGTCGATGACGGCGTCGGCATTGCCGGCGTGGCGCGGCTGGCGGGCGGCGTCGACATCTTCGCCTGCGATCCCGACGGGCCGCTGCCCGAGCTCAAGCCCAGCAATGCGGCACGGGCGCGCCAGGAAATGATCATCGCCATGGGCAAGCGCGGCATGACCATCCGCCAGATCGGCCGCGTGCTCGCCATGAGCCAGGCCCATCGCGTGCTCTACGGCACGCCCAAGCAGCTCGCCGACGACATGCAGGCCTGGCTGGAGGCCGGCGCCTGCGACGGATTCAATCTTCTCTTCGCGCACTATCCCAAGCCGCTCGAGGAATGGGTGACGATGGTCATCCCCGAGCTGCAGCGCCGCGGCATCTTCCGCACCCAGTACGAGGGCAAGACCTTCCGCGAGAATCTCGGCGTGCCGATCCCGCCGAACATCCACACCAAGAACCGCACCAGCGTGCAGGTCAACGCGGCGGCGTCCAATGACTAGAACTCACGGTCTCATGCTCTTCCGGACCGCGCGCGTCTCGCGCGCTCATGAGCGCGCGGGGACGCGCGCGGTCCGGAAGACCATGACGCGCCACTGTTGGCAGCATGCCGATGACCGCTAGCAAGCAACTCCGGCTCGGCGGCTTCTTCAGCGTGCCGGGCAACCATCTGGCGGGCTGGCGCCATCCCGATGCGATCCCGACGTCGGACATGGACTTCCAGCAATACGCCCACATCACCCAGGTGGCCGAGGCGGCCAAGTTCGACACCATCTTCTTCCAGGACACGGTGGGCGTGGCCGGCAGCCGCGCGCTGGCGCGTGGCGAGCGCACCCGCGCCAAGCTCTCGCGCACCGTCAAGCTCGAGCCGACGGCGACGCTCGCCGCGCTCGCCATGGTCACGAACCACATCGGCCTCGTGGCCACGGCGACCACGACCTACAACGAGCCCTACAACATCGCCCGCCGCTTCGCCTCGATCGACCACATCAGCGGCGGTCGCGCCGGCTGGAACCTGGTGACCTCGCAGATCGAGGACGAATCGGAGAACTTTCGGCTTCGATGAGCACCTGGCCCACGGCGAGCGCTACGAGCGCGCCGAGGAGTTCTACGAGGTCGTGACCGGCCTGTGGGACAGCTGGGAAGACGGCGGCCTGCTGCGCGACAAGAAGAGCGGCGTCTACATGGACCGCGACAAGGTCCATTTCCTCGACCACGTCGGCAAGCACTTCAAGGTCAAGGGGCCGCTCAACATCACGCGCTCGCCGCAGGGCTGGCCGGTGGTGGCGCAGGCGGGCTCGTCCGAGGCCGGCCGCGAGCTCGCCGCCCGCACCGCCGACGTCGTCTTCACGGCCCAGACCAAGATCGACGAGGCGAAAGCCTTCTATGCCGACATCAAGAGCCGCGCGGCGCGCTACGGCCGCGGGCCCGAGGACATCAAGATCATGCCGGGCCTCACGCCCGTGCTCGGCCGCACCATGGAAGAGGCGCGCGAGAACTACGAATACCTGCAGTCGCTGATGCCCGACGACGTGGCGCTGCAGTCGCTGTCGCACATCTCGGGCGGCCTCGACCTCACCAAGTTCCCGCTCGATGGCCCCCTGCCCGAGCTGCCGCCCAGCAACGCCGCCAAGGCGCGCCAGGCGTTGGTCGTACGCACGGCGCGCGAGAACAACATGACCCTGCGCCAGATCGCGCGCCACACCGCGGCCGGCACCGGCCATCGCGTGCTGGTCGGCACGGCCGAGTACATGGCCGACGAGATGGAGACGTGGCTGAAGGAAGAGGCGGCCGACGGGTTCAACGTCGTGTGCAACCACTATCCCAAGCCGTTCGAGGATTTCTGCCATCAGGTCGTGCCCGAGCTGCAGCGCCGCGGCATCTTCCGCACCGAGTACCAGGGCACCACCCTGCGCGATCATTTGGGCTTACGCGTTCCGGAAAATCGATACACGCGCCAGGCACGGGAAGCCCTGGCAAGGGAGGCGTCATGAAGAAACTCGCTCTCGCCGCCGCGAGCGGCGTTGCCGCGCTGGCACTCGCGACCACGGCCTTCGCACAGGGCCCGACCGAAAAGGTGCGCAAGCTCAACCTCTATTCCTGGCCGCAGGCCGCGCTGCCGCAGAGCTACCAGGCCGCCCAGCTGATCGCCCAGCAATGGCGCCAGCTCGGGCTCGACGTCGACGTAAAGCCCCTGCAGCGCCAGCAGCAGACCCAGCTCATCTGGTTCAGCCGCGACAAGTGGGACGTCACCATGTGGCGCATGGTCGGCCGGCCCGAGCGCTCCGATCCCGACGAGTTCCTCTACAGCCTCTACCACTCGAGCTACGCCGAGAAGGGCTACAACTTCATCGGCTACCTCAACCCGGAGTACGACAAGCTCGCCGAGAAGCAGCGCACCCAGCTCGATCGCGAGGAGCGGCGCAAGACCGCCTTCGAGATGCAGAAGATCATCGACCGCGACCAGCCGCAGGCCTTCCTGGTCCATCCGAAGTATGCGCTCGCCTTCAACAAGGCCACCTTCAAGGAAGACACGGTCGTCAACCAGAGCGGCATCGGCATCCGCAACATCTGGACCTTCCTCGCCATCCAGCCGCTGGGCGCGCAGAAGGACCTGATCATCAACAGCAACGAGGTGATCAACGCCACCAACCCGCTCTATATCGGCGGCGCGGTCGACAGCTGGGTGACCGACCTGATCTGGGACCGCATCATGCGCATCGGCCCCGACGGCATGCCGCGGCCATGGGCGGCCGAGAGCGTCGCCTGGGTCGACGACAAGACGCTCGATGTGAAGATGCGCACCGGCATGAAGTGGCACGACGGCCAGCCGGTGACGCTCGACGACGTGATCTTCTCCTTCCAGGCACCGGCCGGTGACAAGGCGCCGATGTACAAGCCCTTCGTCACCGACATCGCCTCGATCGAAAAGACCGGCGAGCAGACGCTGCGCTTCACCCTGAAGCAGCCCAACACGACCTTCCTCACGGCCACGCTCTCCAAGATCAACCTGATCCCCAAGCACATCTGGGAGCCGGTGCTGAAGGACCTGGCGGGCAAGCCGGAGACGGCCGAGCAGCTCAAGGAAGTGAGCAAGATCGGCTCGGGCCCGTTCAAGCTGGTGCGCTGGAAACCCACCGAGGAGATCCTGCTGGAGCGCTTCGGCGATCACTTCCAGGCGCCCAAGGTCGAGCGCTGGATCATGCGCATCGTGCCCAACGCCGAGGCCACGCTCGGCATGCTGAAGCGCGGCGAGATCAACTTTTTGGGCATGTTCGGCGGCGACGCCGAGGTGCTGATAAAGTTCGCCAAGGAGAACCCCGACATCGCCATCCGGAGCGAGGTCGATATCGGCTTCGAGTACGTGGCCTTCAACAACCGCCGCCCGCCGTTCGACGACGTGAAGTTCCGCCGCGCGCTCTCGCTCGCCATCGACCGGCGGCTGATGGTGTCGGCGGCCTGGCAGGATTACGCCATCCCGGCCAACAGCCACGTCTCGCCGGTGCTGAGCTTCTGGCACGATCCCGCGGTCGACAACATGAAGACCGGTCTAGCCGAGGCCAAGAAACTGCTGCAGGACGCCGGCTATCGCATCGTCGGCGGCAAGCTCTACTACCCGGTCGGCAAGCAAGAGAAGCTGGCGACGGAATGAACTCTTCGTCTTCCGGACCGCGCGCGTCCTCGCGCGCTCATGATCATGAGCGCGCGAGGACGCGCGCGGTCCGGAAGAGCCTGAGCCAATGAGACTGGTCCTCGAGCGCTTCACGCACAACGCGTTGGCGTTGCTTGCCGTCACCACGCTCCTGTTCTTCATGTTCCGGCTGATGCCGGGCACGCCGCTCGCCGCCTTCATCAACGAGAACCTGAACGCCGACCAGCAGCAGGCCATGCTGGAGCAGTTCGGCCTCGATAAGCCGATGTGGCAGCAATACTTCATCTATCTCGCCAACCTCCTGCAGGGCGAGATGGGGCTTTCCTTCTTTCAGCGCCGGTCGGTCATGACCATCCTGCTGGAAGTGCTGCCCAACTCGGTGATCCTGACGCTGAGCTCGCTGATCATCGCCTACATCTTCGGCGTCCTGGCCGGCGCCTGGCTCGCCTGGAAGCGCGGCAGCTGGATCGAGCGCGTCGCCGTGCCGGCCGTCCTGGCAACCCGGGCGGCGCCCGAGTTCTGGATCGGCATGGTCCTGCTGGCGCTGCTGTCCTTCAACGCCGGCTGGTTCCCCTCCGGCGGTGCGTCGAGTCCGGGCATGGCCTACGACAGCAACTGGGAGCGCATCTTCTCCCTGGACTACGTCCACCACCTCGCCCTGCCGGTGCTGACGCTCGCCCTCTACCTGCAGGGCCTGCCGCTGCTCCTGATGCGCTCCAACATGCTCGAGGTGATGCACGAGGAGTTCGTCACCATGGCGCGCATGAAGGGCCTGTCGGAATGGCGCATCGTCATCGGCCACGCCGCGCGCAATGCGCTGCTGCCGGTGGTCACCGCCTTCGCGCTGGGTGTCGGCCTGTCGATGGGCGGCAACGTGGTGATCGAGACCGTCTTCAGCTGGCCCGGCATCGGCCGCCTGCTGGTCCAGGCCGTCTCGGTGCACGACTATCCCCTGGCCCAGGGCGCCTTCCTGATGATCGCGCTGGTGCTGGCACTGATGAATTTCGTCGCCGACCTTCTCTATATGGTCCTCGACCCGCGGGTGAGCCATGGCCGAAAGGGCTGACCCGGCTCCCGGCCGCGCGGGCTGGCCGTTGCTGCCGGTCCTGCGGCGCATGGCGGCGATGCCGCTAAAGGATCCGTTCGCCTTCGCCGGCGTGCTGATCTACCTGCTGTTCGCCCTGGTCGCGCTGTTCGCCGACCAGCTCGCCCCCGTCGACCCGATGGAGATCCTGTTCACCAAGGCGGGCAAGCTCGCGGCCAATGTCCCGCCCGGCGCCGAGTTCCCGCTGGGCACGACCAACCTCGGTCGCGACATCTATGCCCAGCTCGTCTACGGCACGCGCAGCGCACTCGCAGTCGGCCTGTCGGCCGCCATCATCGTCGCCACGGTGGGCACGATCGTCGGCCTGCTGGCGGGCTATTTCGGCGGCACGACCGATGCCGTGCTGATGCGCATCGCCGACATGGCGCTCAGCCTCCCCTTCCTGCCTTTCGTCATCGTGCTGACGGGCTTTTTAGGCGCCAGCACCTCCAACATCGTGCTCGCCGTCGCCGTGCTGCTGTGGCCCAGCTCGGCGCGCGTGATCCGCAGCCAAGTGCTGACCTTGCGCGAGCGCGCCTATGTCGAGGCAGCGCGCGTCACCGGCGCCAGCGCCTGGCGCATCCTGTTCGTGCACATCGCACCCAACATCCTGCCGCTCAGCTTCGTCTACGCCGCCATCGCCATCGGCTGGGCGATCATCACCGAAGCCAGCGTAAGCTTCCTGGGCTTCGGCGATTCGACCAGCGTGTCGTGGGGCATGATGCTGCAGGACGCCTTCACCTCGCAGGCCCTATCACGCGGCCAGTACGCCTGGTTCGTGCCGCCCGGCATCTGCATCATCCTGGTCGTGGTCGCGGGCTTCTTCATCAGCCGCGGCTATGAGGAAGTCTTCATGCCGAGGCTGCGCGGAATGATGATCCTCGAGATCGACAACCTGCAGATCCATTACAGCACGCGCGATGGCGTAGCGCGCGCCGTCGACGGCGCGTCGTTCGTCGTGCCCGAAGGCCGTATCGTCGGCTTGGTGGGCGAATCGGGCTGCGGCAAGACCACGGCGGTGCGCGCCATCATGGGCGTGCTGGCCGAGAACGGCCGGCAGGCCGGCGGCCGCGTCGTCTTCAAGGGCCAGGCGATGGACGAGGCGACGACCCGCCGGCTGCGCTGGCGCGACATCGCCTACGTGCCGCAAAGCGCCATGAGCTCGCTCGACCCTGTCTACACGGTCGGATCGCAGCTCATCGAGGTCCTGACCAAGCGCGGCGGCTTCTCGCGCGCGGCGGCCCGTGCCCGCTCGGTCGAGCTGTTCGATCTGGTGGGCCTCAACGAGCGACGGCTGGCCGACTATCCGCACCAATTCTCCGGCGGCATGCGCCAGCGCGCCGCCATCGCCATCGCGCTTGCGCTGGAGCCCAGCCTGCTGCTGGCCGACGAGCCGGTGACGGCGCTCGACGTCATCGTCCAGCGCCAGATCCTCGACGTGCTGCGGTCCCTGCAGCAGCGGCTGAAGGTCTCCATGGTCCTGGTCACCCACGACATCAGTGTCGTGGCCTATCTCTGCGACGAGGTCGTGGTGATGTATGCCGGCCAGGTCGTCGAAAGCGGCCCCGTGCGCGAAGTCTTGGCCCGGCCGCGCCACCCCTACACGATGGGCCTGCGCAACGCCTTCCCCGACCTTCTATCCAACGCCCTCGAGCTGGTGCCGATCGGCGGCAGCCCGCCCGACCTCAGAGAGCCTCTCTCGGGCTGCCGCTTCGTGCCGCGCTGCCCGTTCGCCCAGCCGGCCTGCAGCATCGATCCGGCGATGAGCGGCAACGGCGCCCACCGGTCGGCCTGCCGCCGTGACAGCGAGGCCGACACCCTTCGAACAGCCGCATTGGATCCCAGGACATGGCAGCGCTCGTCGAGCTTCGCGATGTCGTGAAGCATTTCCCGGTGACGCGCACGCTGGGCGAGATCGTCCGCGGCGCGCATCCGGCCGTGCACGCGCTCGACGGCGTGAGCTTCGACGTGGGCGACGGCGATGCCGTGGCCATCGTGGGCGAATCGGGCTGCGGCAAGACCACCTTGGGCCGCCTGATGCTGAAGCTGGTCGAGCCGACCGGCGGTTCGATCGCCTTCGCCGGCGCGCCGATGGCCGGGCTGGCCGGCGAGCGGCTGCGCGACTTCCGCCGCCAGGCGCAGCTCATTTTCCAGAACCCGTTCGACGCCCTCAACCCGCGATTCACCATCTACCGCGCCGTCGTCGAGCCGCTGATCAACGCCGACATCGACAAGGCCGAGCACGCCGACCGCGTCGCCTCGGCCTTCCGCCGCGTCCATCTCGCCGACTTCGACCGCTATTTCGACCGCTATCCGCACCAATTGAGCGGTGGGCAGCTGCAGCGCGTCGTGATGGCGCGCGCCCTGGTGCTGGGGCCGCGCTTCCTGGTGGCCGACGAGCCGGTCTCGATGCTCGACGTCAGCGTACGCGCCGGCATCCTGGCGCTGCTGCGCGAGGTGCGGGAAACGATGGGGCTGACCGCCGTCTACATCTCCCACGATCTCGCCCTGGTCCGTTACCTCTGCGAGCGCACCCTGGTCATGTATCTCGGCCGCGTCGTCGAGGACGCGCCGACCGAGGAGATCGTGCGCCGGCCGCGCCATCCCTATACCAAGGCCCTGGTCGCGGCCGTGCCGGTGCCCGATCCCGACCAGTCGCGCCAGCCCTTGCCCATCAAGGGCAACGTCCCCGACGCGCGCGAGCCGCCCAGCGGCTGCAGCTTCCGCGACCGCTGCCCGCATGCCATGCCGCGCTGCGCGGCGGAGACGCCGCTGCTGCGCGCCGTCGCAGGAGGTCATCATGTCGCTTGCCATCTCGACAACGTCACCTCACCCTGAGGAGCACGCCGTAGGCGTGCGTCTCGAAGGGTGGCAACACGCACCGTGTCTGGTGCCATCCTTCGAGACGCGCCCTGCGGGCGCTCCTCAGGATGAGGTTGCCTCGTAGATGCCCGACGCCACGCTCAAGAACGCCCCGACGGCCTGCGATCCGGTCACGCTCGAGATCGTGCGCGGGGCCGTGCGCGCCGCGCAGGCCGAGATGGAGGCGCTGATCGAGCGCACCGCCATCTCCGCCTTCATCCGCGAGAAGAAGGATTTTTACACCGCCCTGTTCGACGCCGACGGCGTCATGGCGGTCGGGTCCAACCTGCCGGTGTTCGGCGATATCTGCAGCCCGGTGTTCCGCGACTTCCCGCCCGACACCATGCGGCCCGGCGACCTCTACTGGTACAACGACTGCTATGGCTCGCGCGGCGCCATCTCGCATTCCAACGACCAGGTGCTTTTAGCACCGGTGTTCCACGACGGCCGGCGTTGCGGCTTCGTCATGGGCTGGGCGCACTTCTCCGACATCGGCGGCCTGCGCGCCGGCTCGATCAGCCCCGACACCACCGACATCTTCCAGGAAGGCATCATCGTCCCGCCGACCAAGCTGATAGATGCCGGCGTCACCAACGAGGGGACGCTAAAAATATTCTTCCGCAATTCACGCTTCCCTGAGCAGAACGTGGGCGACATGCGGGCGCTGATGGCGAGCGCGGCGCTGGGCGTGAAGCGCATCGAGGAGATCGCCAGCCGCTTCGGTACCGAAGTGCTGGCCGATGGACTGCGCCAGCTCGTGACGCGCACCCGCACTCTCGTACGCACCAAGCTCGCCGAGACCTTCGACTACGGCACGCACCGCTTTACCGATGCCATCGATTCCGACGGCCATGGTAACGGCCCGTTCCATCTGCGCCTGGCGCTGACGCGCGAGCGCGGCCCCGACGGCGAGGACCGTTTCATCTTTGACGCCACGGCGACCGACGACCAGTCGCCGGGGCCGGTGAACCTGCTGCTGAACCCCGACGTGCCGGGCACGGCGCTGTCGATGTTCTACCTGGGCGGCGATCCGGCGCAGGTCTGCAACGCCGGCGGCCCGCAGGCGCTCGACGAGGTGCGCCTGCGCGAAGGCTCGCTGCTGTGGCCCAAGTTTCCTGCCCCGCTCGGCATGCGCGGCCTCACCTTGATGCGTTTTCTCGCTGCGGTGAACGGGCTGATCAACGTCGCCGGCGGCAAGGCGCCGGCGGCGCATTCGGCCTACGTGATCTCCTTCCTGCGCGGCACCTTCCGCAACGACAAGGGCGAGCTCGAACCGTTCCTGATGTCGGACGGCATCGGCGTCGGCTGGGGCGCCCGTCCCTACGCCGACGGCACCGACGCGGTCTATTTCGTGGCCCAGGAGAACTACCCCGTCGAATTCCTCGAGACCGGTTATCCAGTGCGCCTGCGTGCCTACGGCATCCTGGTCGATTCCTGCGGCGCCGGCCGCTATCGCGGCGGCTGCGGCATCGTGCGCGAGTACGACATCCTGGCCGAGGAAGCGGTGCTCGCCGTGCGCATCGACAGCGTCAAGAACCCGCCATGGGGCATCGATGGCGGCATGGCGGGCGGCACCGGTCGTGTGCTGGTCAATCCCGGCACCAACCACGAGCGCGCGCTGGCGCCGTTGTCGGACGGCAACGTGCTGAAGCATGGCGACGTGCTGCGCATCGAGACCGGCGGCGGCGGCGGCCACGGCCATCCCTTCGACCGGCCGCCCGAGATGGTGGCCGAAGACGTCGCCGGTGGCTTCGTGACGGCAGACACCGCGCAGCGGCTCTATGGCGTCGTCCTCGTCGACGGCGTTGTCGACAAGGCCGCCACCGCCAAGCTGCGGACCAAGCGGCCGGAGACGAAGGCTTTCCACCGCCACGCTTATGTCGACAGCCTTGGCTGACACATCGCTCGCGGTCGCCGTCGACATCGGCGGCACCTTCACCGACATCGCCCTGTACGACGCCAAGAGCGGTCAGATCTGGCGCGCCAAGACGCCGAGCGTGCCGGCCGATCCCAGCCAGGCCTTTCTGGCCGGCGTGCGCCTCGCCTTGGAAGACGCCGGCCGCGCGGCACCGACATTGGGTCGCGTGCTGCACGGCACGACCGTCGCCACCAACATGATCCTGGAGGACAAGGGCGCGCGCACCGCCCTGGTGACGACCAAGGGTTTCCGCCATGTGCTGGCGATCGGTCGCCAGGACATCCCGCGGCGCGCCAACTATCTCGCCTGGGTGAAGCCGCCGCGTCCCGTGCCGGCCTCGCGCGTGTTCGAGGTGAGTGAGCGCATCGGCGCCGGCGGCGTGGTCATCGAGCCGCTGGACGAAGCGAGCGTCCAGGCCGCTGCCGAGGCCTGCCGCGCCCAGAAGGTAGAGGCGGTCGCCGTCTGCCTGCTGCACTCGTTTGCCAACCCCTTGCACGAGCGGCGGGTGGCCGCGCTTTTGCGCGCGGCGTTGCCCGGTATCGCGGTGACGGCTTCGTCCGACGTGCTGCCGGTGGTGCGCGAGTACGAGCGCTCGCTGGCGACGGTCCTGAACGCGCTGGTGATGCCGGGCGTGGCGACCTACGTGTCGCGGCTGGAAGATCGCCTGGCCGAGGAGAAGGTCGAGGCGCCGCTGCTCTACATGCAGTCGAACGGCGGCGTCGCGGGCGGTGCCACCATCCGCCGCGCGCCCGCGCTGACGGCATTGTCGGGTCCGGCCGCGGGCGTGGTCGGCGCACGCGACGTGGCCGCCGCCTGCGACGTCAAGGACATCATCACCGTCGATATCGGCGGCACCAGCGCCGACATCTGCCTGATCAAGAACGGCACGATCGCGCTCACCCAGAACGGCCATGTCGGCGAATGGCCCCTGCCCTTGCCCATGGTCGACATGGTGACCATCGGCGCAGGCGGCGGCTCGATCGCCCGGGTGGCCGACGGCACGCTGACCGTAGGCCCGCAGAGCGCCGGCGCCGATCCCGGCCCCGCCGCCTACGGCCGCGGGGGCACGGAAGCGACGGTGACGGACGCCCACGTCGTTCTGGGCCATCTGCCGGCGCGCCTGCTCGGCGGTCGCATGGCCCTCGACTCCGAGGCCGCAGCGCGCGCGATCGACAGCCAGGTCGCGCGGCCGCTCGGCCTCGGCCGTGAGGAAGCGGCGCGCGGCATGCTCGCCATCCTCGACAACAACATGATGGGCGCGCTGCGCATCGTCTCGGTCGAGCGCGGCCACGATCCGCGCGACTTCACGCTGGTGCCGTTCGGCGGCGCCGGCCCCTTGCATGGCTGCGCGCTCGCCGAGCTTTTGGGCATCCGGCGCATCCTGGTACCGCCCGCACCCGGCGTCCTCTGCGCCGACGGGCTTTTGGCCGCCGATCTCAAGGCCGACTTCAGCCGCACCTTGCCGCGCACGGGCAAGGTCGACATCGATGCGGCACGCACGATCTACGCCGAGCTGTCGCAACAGGCCGACGACTGGCTCGCCAAGGAGAAGGTAACGCCGGCCGACCGCAAGCAGACCCGCGTTGCCCTGATGCGCTATCACGGCCAGGGCGGCGAGGTTTCGGTCGGCTGGGTTGACGACGCGGCTGGCGTCGAGGCAGCCTTCGGTGCCGCCCACGACAGCCTTTACGGCTTCAAGCTCGAGGCGCCGATCGAGCTGGTGACGTTGCGCATCGAAGCGACAGGCCGCATGCCCGCGCCGCTCCGGCCCGTGCTGCCCGCCGGCAGCGGTGCAAAGCCGCAAGGCCGCCACACCGTCCATTTCGCTTCGGGAACGACCGAGGTGCCAATCTATGATCGCACCACGCTGGGTGCCGGCGATCGCATCGACGGCCCGGCCATCGTCACTCAGCTCGACGCGACGACCCTGGTCGCGCCCGGATGGTCAGGCGAGGTTCATCCTTCCGGCGCGATCCTTCTAAAATCTCACTGAGCGGCCCCGGCGAGTCGTGCGAGGTGGTGGCGATTGACCGGCTTGGGCAGCCCGAGGTTGCCGCGCAGGGTCGTGGCTTCGTACTCCGTGCGGTAGAGGCCGCGGCGCTGCAGCTCGGGAATGACCATGTCGACGAAATCCCGCAGTGAGCCCGGCAGCCAGGCCGGCATGACGTTGAAGCCGTCGGCGGCGCCGTCCTTGAACCAGTGCTCCATCTCGTCGGCGACCTGTGAGGGCGTGCCGATCGACAGCGCATGGCCGCGCGGACCGGCGTTGGCCAGACAAAGCTCCCAGAAGGTGAGCTTGTCGCGCCGCGCCTGCTCGAGCAGCAGGCGCTGGCGGCTTAGAGGTCCATTGGTGTCCGCCATCTCCGGCACCGGCCCGTCGAGCGGGATCTTGTCGAGACCGTGCACGCCGATCGTGTGCTCCAGGATCGAGATGCCGACCGGCTTCTGGATCAGCGATTGCAGGTAGTCGTACTTCTCCTGTGCCTCCGACGCCGTCGGCGCCACGACGGGGTAGAAGCCCGGCATCACCTTGACCTGGTCCTGCGAGCGGCCGAAGCGTGGGATGCGCTGGCGCACGTCGTCATAGAACTCCTTGGCCTGCTCGAAGGTCGTGGCCGCGGTGAAGACCAGCTCGGCCAGACTGGCAGCAACGTCGCGTCCGGTGCCCGAGGCGCCGGCCTGGACCAGCACCGGGCGGCCCTGCGGCGAGCAGGCGACGTTGAGCGGCCCGCGCACCTGGAAGTGCTTACCCTTGTAGTTCAGCACATGCATCTTGGCCGGATCGAAGAAGCGGCCGGAGTCCTTGTCGCGGATGAAGGCATCCTCGTCCCAGCTGTCCCACAGGCCGTTGACCACGTCGGCGAACTCGATGGCGCGGTCGTAGCGGTCGGAATGGCTGAGATGATCCTCGCGGCTGTAGTTCAGCGCGTCCTGCTCGTTGTTCGAGGTCACGAGGTTCCAGCCCGAGCGGCCGCCGCTGATCTGGTCGAGCGAGGCGAACTGGCGGGCGAGCGTGTAGGGCTCGTTGAAGGTCGTGGTCGAGGTCGCGACCAGGCCGAGGTTCTTCGTCACCGCCGCCAGGGCCGACAGGATCGTCATCGGCTCGAACTTCACCACTTTGCCCATGCGACCGCGCGAATCGGCGCTGCCCTTCAGGTTCACCGCGGCGCTGTCGGCGAGGAACAGGAGGTCGAACTTGCCGCGTTCGGCGAGCTCGGCCGTCTCGACCATCTCGGCGAAGCTCGCGCCCGAATGCATATGCGCCTGGGGATGACGCCAGGCCGCGACGTGTTGGCCCGTCTCGTGCACGAAGGCCCCGAGACGCATCATGCGTTTTGATGACGATGGAGACACGTGTCGCTCTCCGGTTTGGCCTGCGGACGGTGCGAAAATCGACGCAACTCCTATACCATTCCGGCATGGGAGGTCGCGATGCCGCCGTGCGTCCGATCGGCTAAGGTAGCCGCCAATTGGGTAAGGAGCACGAACTGATGGACACGTCGGTCGAGGTCGCCAGCCAGCAGACCCTGCCGGTCATCTCGTTCGCCGGTCGAAACGAGGAAACGCTGGCGCGGCAGCTCGACCAGGCCTTTTCCAGTATCGGCTTCTGCTATTTCAGCGACATCGGCGTCGATCCGGCCGTGGTGTCAGGCGTTTTCGAGGCGTCGCGGCGCTTCCATGCCCAGCCGCGCGCCGCCAAGGACGCGATCGCCATGAACCGCTTCCATCGCGGCTACATGGCGCCCAAGACCTCGATCATCCAGACCTCGAGCGTCGCCAAGGTGACCAAGCCGAACGATTCCGAATCGTTCATGCTGATGCACGAGGTTTCGCCCGACGATCCGCGCCATGGCCGCCCACTCGACGGGCCCAACCTGTGGCCCGACCTGCCGGGCTTTCGCGAGGCGGTCGTCGCCTACGAGCAGGCCATGCACGATTTCTGCCTGCGCCTGCTGCGGCCGCTGGCCCTGGCGCTCGGCCTGCCGCGCGACTGGTTCCTGCCCTTCTTCGAGCAGCCGACGACCTTCCTGCGGCTGCTGCACTATCCGCCGCACGCCAAGGACGCGGCCGACGATGCCTTCGGCTCGGCGCCGCACACCGACTACGGCTTCGTCACCATTCTTTGCCAGGACAGCCAGGGCGGCCTGGAAGTGCGCCGCAGCGACGGCACATGGTTGGCGGCCTCGCCGCTCCGCGGGACCTGGGTGGTCAATGTCGCCGACATGCTGTCGCGCTGGACCAATGGCCGCTGGCAATCGACGCCGCATCGCGTGAAGAACCTGTCGGGCGGCGACCGCTACTCCTGTCCCTATTTCTTCGACATGTCGATGGACAGCACGGTCGAGGTGCTGCCGACCTGCCAGGGCCCGGGCCGTCCGGCGAAGTGGCCTTCGGTGCGCTACGGCGACTATCTGCTGGAGCGGCTGGACAAGAACTACGCCTATCGCCAGCCGGTATCGGCATGAGCGAGAGCCTGCTCGACGTCTCCAAGCTCGCCTTCGCCTATGACGGCGCGGCGGCGGTGCGCGACGTGTCGCTCTCCGTCCAGCCCGGCGAGATCGTGGCGCTGCTGGGCGCCAACGGCGCCGGCAAGTCGACGACGGTGCGCATGATCGCGGGCGTGCTGACGCCGCAGAAGGGTGACATCCGCTTCGCCGGCGAGATGCTGACCGGCTCGCCGAGCCACGTTGTCGTGCGCCGCGGCATCACCCTGGTGCCGGAAGGCCGCCTGGTCTTTCCGCAGATGACGGTGATGGAGAACCTCCAGCTCGGCGCGCACATCAAGCAGCGCGGCGAGGTCGCGGCCCTGGTCGAAAAGGCTTTCACCCTGTTCCCGAGGCTGGCCGAGCGGCGCAATCAGCTCGCGGGCTCGATGAGCGGCGGCGAGCAGCAGATGCTGGCGATCGCGCGCGGCCTGATGGCCGAGCCGCGATTGATCATCCTCGACGAGCCGTCGCTCGGCCTGATGCCGATCGTCACCCAGGAAGTGTTCCGTCTGATCGAGGCGGTGAACAAGAGCGGCATCGGCGTGCTCCTGGTCGAGCAGAACCTGCACCAGTCCCTGCGCATCGCCCATCGCGGCTATGTGCTGGAAAAGGGCGCGGTCGTGCTGTCCGGCACCGGCCGGGAGCTCTTGGCGGATGCCTATGTGCAGAAGGCTTTTCTGGGTCGCTAGTTGGCTTGGGCGGTGCATGCACTGCAGTCGACTTTGCAGCATTTCCGGAATTTCCGCAGACCTCGCCTGTGGTCGGCGGAGAACCGGCCCCATGGGCTGGAATTAAGATAGTTACGATAGTTTAGATGTTGGGAATCGCCTGTGTCGGAGAGCCGGAGCCCGCGGGCTCGTCCGGAGGCAAGCGGCCGGACGGGCCACGCGGTGTCGTGCGCAGCCTTTTGGACTCGGATGAACGATGCAAAGAGCGACAACACGGGCACGCAACGCAACAGGCGGTTATTATAACTCAAGTGGTCATCAAATCAAGCCTGAAGTTATTATCGGTCAGTTTCGCCGTCGCGACTTTTTGGGCTCCATGGAGGGGTCCATATGGCGGGCCGTCTGGGCGATCACACCACCCGCTGTGTCGCCGGACCCGTGTGCCAGCAATGCTTTCAACGACGCCATCTACTAGTCCGGCGTCCCGAGATAGGCCGCGATCACCTGCGGGTTCTTCGACACCTCGGCTGGGGCGCCGTCGGCGATCAGGCGGCCGGCATCGAGCACCAGGACGCGGTCCGACACTTCCATGACCGACGGCATGTCGTGCTCGACCAGCACGACGGTGACGCCGCTCGTGCGGATGCGGCGCAGCACGTCGATCATGGCCGCCGTCTCGGTGGGATTGAGGCCGGCGCACGGTTCGTCGGCCAGCAGGAGATCGGCGCGCGTGGCGATGGCGCGCGCCACCTCGAGATGGCGCAGCTGGCCGACGGTCAGCACGCTCGCCGGCTCCTCGGCAAGATGGGCGATGCCGGCAAGATCGAGGGCATCCCGCGTCGTACGGGCCACATCGCGCGCGCCCGCCTTACCGAACAGAGCGCCGATGCGCACGTTTTCCGCCACGCTGAGGTCGCGGAACGGGCGGGCGATCTGGAAGGCGCGCGAGACGCCAAGCTCGGCGATGCGGTTTGTGGCCAGTCCGGTGATCGTCCGGTCCTTGAACGAGACCGTGCCAGCGGTCGGCGCGAGGTAACCCGTCACCAAGTTGAACAACGTCGATTTGCCCGCGCCGTTGGGGCCGATGACGCTGGTGATCGAGCCCGGCTGGACGGCGAAGGAGACATCGGAGATCGCGAGCAGGCCGCGGAAGCGCTTGCTCAGCGCCTCGACGCGCAGGATCGGCGTGCTCATTCGGCCGGCGCCTTGGCGGCGTAGCGACGCTTCAGGCGCCAGCTCTTCACGAAGCCCAGCACGCCGCCCGGTGCGGCGAGCACCAGCACGACCAGCAACAGGCCAGTGGCGAACAGGTGGAAGTCGAGCAGCCGGGCCAGCACGACCTGCGTGATGAACACCAGCATGAAAGCGCCGATCACCGGCCCGAACAGCGTGCCCATGCCACCCAGCAGCGAATAGACGATCAGATTGAGATTGGTGTCGTCGCGGTAGACCGAGTTGGTCGTGATGTAGCCCAGCGAATGGCCATAAATGACGCCCAGAAGGCCGGTCAGCACGGCGCTGACAACAAACGCCTGCCGCTTGTAGCGCTCGGTCGGCACGCCCAGCATGCGGGCGGTGTCCTCGTCCTCGCGGATGCTCAAGAGGCCGGCGCCGAAGCGGCTGCGCCGGATCTGCCAGGCGATCAGGAACACGATCACGCCCGCCACGAGATAGAGCTCGTAGAAGAAGGTGGCGGGATCCCAGCCGGCCGGCGTGATCGACGGGAAGTTCAGGCCCAGAGAGCCCTGCAGGACATCAAGGTTGTTGTTGAGCTCGGCGCAGACATGGCTGACGCCCAGCATGGCAATGGCGAAGAAGGTGCCGCGCAGGCGCAGGATGGGGTAAGCGACCGCGGCCGACAGCACCGCACAGGCAAACCCGCCCACCACCAGGCCGAGCGGCAGCAGCAGCGGCGTGGGCAGGGAGGCGAACCGTTCCTCGACCAGGCCGGCCGAGAAGGCGCCGACGCCGATGAAGGCGGCATGACCGAAGCTGGCATAGCCGGCAAAGCCGCCCAGGATGGCCCAGGCGACGGCCAGCCCCGCGGAATAGATCATGAGCTGGCCGACGCGCACGTAGAACGGCGGCAGCACCAGCGGCAGCGCCGCCAGCACGACGGCGGCGGCCAGGATGATAGCCACGAAGAGTGCGGGCCGCTGGCTCATCGTGAGGGCGCAAAGACGTTGCCAAGCAGACCCTGCGGCCTCACCAGCAAGAGCAGCACGAGCAGCAGGAACATCGTCACGTTGGGAAAGGACGGGCCGATATATTGCGCCGTGAGCGTGCTCACGACGCCCAGCAACAGCCCGCCGATCAGCGCGCCAGCGGGGCTGCCGACGCCACCCAACACGACCACGACAAAGGCGTTCAGCGTCCAGGTTCCCTCGTCCGCCGGCGAGAACGGCAGGATGATCCCGATCACGATTCCCGCTGCGCCGGCGAACGCCGCCGACACCGCGAAGGTGAGCGCATAGACGTGCCGCACGTTCACGCCGCACAGCCGCGCCGCCAGCGTCTGCTGGGCGGTGGCGCGGATGACGCGCCCAAGCGGCGAGAATTTCAGAAGGGCCGCCAGGCAGCTCAGCAGGACCAGGCTTGCCACCAGGCAGCTCACGCGCACCGCGTCGAGGACGATCGGTCCCAGCTTGAGAGAGGTAAACGCGTAGGTCGGCGTGATGCTCTTCATGTCGGGGGAGAACACCCAGATCATGACGTTGTGCATCATCAGGGCCACGCCGAAGGTCAGCAGGATCGAGGCAAAGGGCGCGCTGTCGACGGCATATTGGATGAGGAAGCGCTGGTAGACGTAGCCGACGGCGAACAGGACCGCCATCACCAGCGGCATGGTGAGCAACGGATCGATGTGCAGCGTCTCGGAGAAGATCAGCGCCAGGTAGGCGCCCATCAGCACGATGACGCCGTGGCTGAGGTTGATGACGTGCAGGACGCCGAAGATCAGCGAGAAGCCGACGGCGGCCAGGGCATAGATGCCGCCCAGCACCAGGCCGTCGGCCAGCGTCTGCGCGATGAGGCTCATGACTTCACCTTCCTCCCCAGCGCAGCTGGGGAGGTGTCGCCGTCATGCGGCGACGGAGGGGTCATGGGCGCGACGAGATCGTGGGGCCTCCGACCCCTCCGTCCGCTGCGCGGACACCTCCCCTTCGCGGACTCCGCGAAGGGGAGGAAATGCGATTGCGTCACGCCTTCTTGTCCCAGGCGGGCGAGGGATACACCGGCTTGGCCGTGGCTGCCGCCTGCGGATAGACGATCTCGAGCTTGCCTTTCTGGACCTGGCCGATCATGCCGCCCATCAGCAGCTCATCGCCGTCGCCCTCCGGCGTGAACTTGATGCGGCTGTAGAAGGTCTCGTAGTCGGCCTTCGACAAGGCGTCGCGCACCGCCTCGGGGTTGGTGCTCTTGGCCGCCTGCATGGCAAGGACGTAGGTCTCGATGCAGGCTGCCGCGCCCGCCGTGTGATAGGCGATGGGCCGCGTGAACTTGGTCTTGTAGTACTCGACGAACTTCTTGGAATCGCCGAAGAACTTGTCCTTGAAGGCCACGTTCTCGTCCCAGTAGGTCGAGCAGCACAGAAATTCCGAATGCTTGCCCAGCGCCTCGCGGAACGAGGCGAGCTGCGGTCCCAGCCCCTGGAACAGGAGCTTCACGTTGGTGTTGGTCGCCACCATCTGGCGCGCCACCAGGAGCGAGTTCTGGTCGTGCATGACACAGACCAGCAGGTCGGGCGTGTTGGCGCGCACCGAGCCCAGAACGCTCGATACGTCAGTCGGCTTGGCCGGCAACTCGTACCCGTCGATGCGCTTGAAGCCCGCTGCGTCGCAGGAAAGCCGCACGCCCTCGGCAGCGGTCTTGGAGAAGGCGTCGTTGGTCCAGATCACCGAATAGGTCTGCGGCAAGGGCTGCAGCGACTTGAACATTGCCGCCGTCGCCGCGAACTGCCGCGTGGCGCGCGGGTACATGCCGAACACGAACTTGTAGCCGCGCGTGAAGATCGCGTCCGACCCGCCGCCGGTCTGCACCATGGGCTTCTTGGCACGCTCGGTGATGGCCGCCGTCGGCAGCACGATATTGGAGCCGAACGACCCCAGGAAGAGATTGGTGCCCTCGTCGATCTGGCGCTGGATCAGCGTCGTGGCGCGCGCCGGATCGCTGGCGTCGTCGAACAGTTTCAGGTCGATCTTGTACTTGTCGCCGGCGATCTCGACGCCGCCCAGCACGTCGTTGATGTACGAAACGGCGGTGATGTAGCCGTTGTTGACGTTGAGCCCGGTTTCCGCCGCTGCACCGGTAAGCGGAACAGAGCCGCCGATCACCAGCGTCTTGGTCTGGGCCTCTGCCGA
The DNA here is from genome assembly GCA_963809025.1 of uncultured Alphaproteobacteria bacterium. Lineage (GTDB taxonomy): Bacteria > Pseudomonadota > Alphaproteobacteria > Reyranellales > Reyranellaceae > Reyranella. The sequence continues at coordinate 123,786 of CAWEIE010000003.1, forward strand.
TCGGATGGCCGGAGTGGCGAGCGCCGCGGCACCAAGTGCCATCACGTGACGACGAGTTGCCTTTTTGCTGTGCAGCACCATGACCAATCCCCCCTCGTCCCCAACCACCCCATCGAGCTTAGGAGGCGACACTCTGATGTCAACGATGGCGCCTGGTGATCGACTGCGATGCGGCTTTCGCCGCTAGCGGTAGGCACCGTCGACCGGCAACGCGACACCCGAGATGAAGCCGGCCAATTCAGAAAGCAAAAAGTCGACCACTGCGGCGACGTCGTCGCCGCTGCCCGGCTTGCCGGCGGGATAGCGGGCGAGCATCGCCGCCCGCTCCTGCGGCTCCAGCCGGTCGAAACGGTCGCGGATGCGCGTGCCCTGCTCGCCCAGGATCAGGCCGGGCATCAGCGCGTTCACCGTGATGCCCCCCTCCGCCAAGTCCTTGGCGAGCTGCGAGGTGAAACCAAGCAGGGCGGCCTTTGCCGTGGCGTACGGCAAACGTCCGGTGACCGTGGTCAGCGGTCCGTTCTCGCCGTCGGCGATGATCGAGGAGAACAGCACGATGCGGCCACGGCCGTGCGGGCGCATCAGCGGAACAGCGGCGCGCGCCGCCAGGAAGGCACTGGTGAGGTTGAGGTCGATGACATGGGCCCAGTCCTGGAGCTGGAAGTCCTCGATGTCGCGTGCCCGCTTGGGGCCGGCGCCGCCGGCGATGTGCACCAGAGCGTAAATCCCGCCGAAGCGCTCGTTGGCGCGGCTCACCGCATCGATCGTCTGACGTTCGTCGGTGACGTCGGCGCGCCAGACGTCCAGCCGATCGGCCGACCCGGCGAATTCCGAGCGGATCGCATCGAGCGCGCCCTGATTGGCGTCGACCACGAACACCGAATGGCCGCTGCCCAGCAGCCGACGCACGGTCGACTTGCCGATGCCGCCGGCACCACCTGTAACGATCGCCGCTTTCGCTTCCACCATGCGGTCCACCGGTCCGTTTTCGTCCTGGCCGATTGAAGCCATACGACAGGCGTGCCTAACCTGCCAGCCAATCGCACGGGAGGGCACGGTGGCGACAGGCAGGGTAGCCAACAAGATTGCGCTGGTGACCGGGGCGGCGGCCGGGCTGGGCCGCGCCATCGCGCTCAGGCTGAGCGAGGAAGGTGCCTCGCTGGTGCTCGCCGACATCGATGCGGCCGGGCTCGCCGAGACCGAGCGGCAGATCAAGGCGAACGGACGGCCGGTGATGGCCATTGCCGCCGACGTGACCGAGGAAGCGCCGGTGAAGGCGCTGTTCGCCGCGACGTTCAAGGCACACGGACGGCTCGACATCCTGGTCAATGACGTGGGCGGTGGAACGTCGGGCCACATCTGGGAGGCCAAGGTCGAGGACTGGGACTTCATCCTGCGGCTCAACCTGCGCTCGGCCTTCCTGTGCACGCGCGAGGCGGCGGCGCACATGCGCGAACGGCGCTATGGACGCATCATCAATCTCAGCTCCGGCGCACGTGAAGGCACGCCGTGGACTGCCTACTACATCGGCAACTCCGCCTATTCCGCCGCCAAGGCTGGCATCCACGGTTTTACCCGCGGCGTGGCGCTCGAGCTCTCGGAGTACGGCGTGACGGTGAACGCCGTGGCGCCCGGTCCGATCGAGACCGAGAAGACCGCACCGAGCTTCCGCAAGCTCGAGCAACTCGAATACGGGCCCGTGAAGGCGACGCCTTTGCGTCGCATCGGTGTGCCGGCGGACATCGCCAATGCCGTGCTCTATCTTGCCTCCGACGAGGCCAACTACATTACCGGCACCACGCTCGCCGTCGCGGGAGGACGCTGACCATGGACACCTCGACCGACATCGCCAATGCGCTCGATCACGATATCGCTGCTCTCAAGGCCAAGGCCGCGGACTTCGATGCCCGCCATCAACTCATCGAGAGGATCACCTGGCCGCAAGGCGTGCGCATCGCCGTGAACTTCACCGCTGATTTCGACGCCATGCTGCTGCGCCGGCTGTTCAACGAGCCGCCCATGCAACTCGCCAAGGGCGAGTTCGGCGGCCGTGTCGGCATCTGGCGGCTGATCGAACTGTTCGACAGCCACGACATCAAGGCCACGATCTTCACGCCTGGCCGTATCTGCGAGCTCTATCCGCGCGGCGTGAAGGCTGCGTCCGAGAGCGGCCACGAGATCGCCGACCACATGTGGGAGCATCAGGTGCCGAAGGACCCCGAGCTCGAGCGCGATCATCTGCGCAAGGCCAAGGACGCGATCGAGAAGCTCACCGGCAAGCGGCCGATGGGCACGCGGAGCTGGCACACCCGCGAGCTGCTGCTCGAGGAAGGTTTTGTCTACAACTCGCACGACACGCTCGACCACCTGCCGCACTATGTCAGCGCGGCCGACGGCACCAAGCCATTGCTCAATCTCCCGTTCCACTACGCCATCGACGACGCGATGTTCTTCAGCTTCACCTGGCTCAACACCGAGAACCAGGCGCAGCGCATGATGGACCCCGATCATGTCGAGGAAATCTGGTGGGCGGCCTTCCTGCAGCAGTACCAGCAGGGCGGCTATCTCAACATCTGCATGCATCCCTTCGTGTCGGGCCGGGCGCTGCGCATCGCCATGCTCGACCGGCTGATCGGCCGCATGAAGGCCTTGCCGGGCGTCTGGTTCCCGACTTGCGAGCAGGTGGCACGCCACGTGCTCGCCACCCATCCGGCGCGCTAGGAGACACGCCATGCCCTGGAAAGAGCGCTACACGATCAGCGACGAGCGGACGCTGCTCGATTCCGACGTGCGTTGGCCGGACGGCAAGCGCTGCTGCTTCCGCGTCGTCGTCGACCTCGCCCCGGCGAGCGGGCCCGAAGGCATCAAGCCGCAGGACCTCACGACACCCGACGCCTATTTCGGCATGCATGGCGGCCTGCGCGAGCTCTGCGGCACGCTGAAGCGCTACGGCATCAAGGCGACCTTCGCCGTGCCGGCGGTGATGGCCGAGATCCACGGCGACACGGTGCGCCGCCTGCGCGACGAAGGCCACGAGATCGCGGCGCACGGTTTTAAGCACGAAGACGTGAGCACCCTCAGCCGCGACGAGGAGCGCGCGCGCCTGGAACGCACCACGGCGATCCTGGCCAAGGTCGCAGGCGCGCGTCCATCGGGCTGGTTCTCCCTGCCGCGCCAGAGCGACAAGTTCGCCGGCGGCGCGGTCAGCCCCAACACGATCGACCTTCTGGTAGAGGCTGGTTACGACTATTTCGGCAACGGTCTGGCCGACGACCTGCCGCATTACTGGGTAAGCGATTTCGCCAGCCGCCGCGCGATCCTCACCCTGCCGTACTACTATCACTTCGACGACCAGTTCTTCCTGCTCTTCCCCAAGAAGGGCACCGGCCTGGAAAATCCCGACTCCCTGTTCCGCAACTGGAAGGCCGAGCTCGACGCGCAATACAAACGCGGCCGGCAGTTCTCCATGGTGCTGCATCCCCACGCCATCGGCTGGCCCAATCGTCTTTACGTGCTGGAACAGTTCCTCGACCATGCGCGCGATCTGCCCGAGCTGTGGCAAGCCACCAGCACCGACTGCGCGCGGCACTGGCTCGCGACCTTCCCTGCCGCCACGCATCTGAAGCTGGAGCCGTCGATCTGGCGCGACTACCCGGGCAGCCTGAGCTGAGCGCCGCTAGATCTCGAGAACGATCTTGCCGAAGTGGGCATTTGCTCTCATGTGCTCGAGAGCTGCCGAGGCCTCATCGAGCGGCAAAACGCGATCCACGGGTATAGACAACGTTTCCGCCTCGACTCCTGCCCACAGATCGGCGCGCGCGGCCCGAACAATGGCGCGATATTCCTCCGGGGAGCGTGTACGAAAGGTCACGCCGATGTAGCTGATGCGCTTGAGCGCATGGAGATCGAAATCGAACTCTCCTGTCATGCCGCCCAGCCGACCAACATTCACGATCCTCCCCAGGACAGAAGCCGCCGCCATATTCGCATTGGCAACACCTGCCGATACCTGGTCGATGATGAGATCGACACCCTTGCCGCCCGTCGCCGCCTTCGCCTGTTCGGGCCATGTGCCGTCATTGGGATCAAGCGCCACGTCGCAACCAAACTCGCTGAGCCTCCGACGCCGGCTTTCGTTGCCCGACGTGCCCAGCACCACTGACGCACCTTTCAGCTTGGCGATCTGCAATCCGAGCAAGCCGACTGCCGAGCTCGCTCCTTGGATGAGAACGGTTTCGCCAGGCCGCAGGCGCCCGACGCTCACGATGGCGTCGTGCATCGTCTGCACGGCATAGGGAAAGCACGTCGCCTTTTCGTAGGACAGGGCATTCGACAATTTGTAGGCGCGCCCGCTATCCATCGCGACATACTCGGAAAAGGCGCCGGGCGCCGAGCCAGCCACCCTGTCGCCCACCTTGAGACTGGTTACATCGTGGCCGACAGCCGTGATCTCGCCCGCGCACTCGCCGCCCAATATCATGCCCGGTCCGCCGACAAGTCCATGCGCTTGCCCAGAAGCGATCAGCGCATCCGCCCGGTTGAGGCTTGCGGTCCTCACGCCCACCAGGACCTCGTGAGGCTTTGGAACGGGCCTGGCCATGTCCCGGATTTCCACGCCCTTGTCGCCCAACACCGCCGCTTTCATGTCGTCTGTCCTTTGTCACTGCAGAGAGATGCCGGCGTCCTTGATCAGTTTGCCCATCTTTTCTCCGTCCGACTTCATCAGGGCACGGAGCTGGTCGGGCGTGCCGGAGACAGTCACGCCGCCCCGTGCCGCGAGCGCCTTGACGATGTCAGGCGAGTTGACCGCGCGGATCAGATGCTCGCTCAGCTTGGTCGCGACGTCGGCCGGCAATCCGGCGGGTCCGAGAAAGCCGAACCACGGCATGTCTTCGAAGCCGGGAAGGACCGATCCGACCGGGGGAACGTCGGGCAGCGCCGGCGATGGTTTGGCGCCGGTGACCGCAAGCGCGCGAAGCTTGCCCGATTGTATCAAAGGCAATGCGTTGGGCAGGTTGTCGAACATCATCTGCACCTGGCCAGCCAGCAGGTCCTGCAGCGCCGGCCCGGCTCCCTTGTAGGTGATGTTGACGATGTCGATGCCGGCCGCGCGCTTCAGCATCTCGGCCTGCAGATGCGTGCTCGACCCCACGCCGACCGACGCGTAGTTCACGGAACCGGGTTTGCTTTTGGCAAGCTCGATCAGCTCGCGGAGCGTGCGGGCGGGAACCGTCGGGTTCACAAGCAGGACATTGGGGACCTCGAGGACCAACGCCAGCGGCGTGAAGTCCTTGAGCGGATCATATCCCAGGTCTTTGATCAGCCACGGGTTCGTCGTCACCGTACTGGCCGGTACGAAGATGATGGTATGGCCGTCCGGTTTGGCACGGGCCACTGCTGCCGCTCCTATCGAACCGTTTGCACCTGCCCTGTTGTCCACGGTCACCGGCACACCCAGCGATTCGGACAGCTTCGGCGCAACCAGGCGGACGAAATAGTCTCCCAGACCGCCCGGCGGATAGGGCATGACCAAGGTGATGGGCGTATTGCCAGGGAACTGCGCGCTCGCAGGTGCTGCAAGCACGAACAAGGCGAGGCAAAGTATTCGAATGAGCCACCGGTTCGTAAACATCCGCTCCTCCCACCGCCATCTCTTCGACAGTTTTATTCATTATTTGAATAACGTATTCAAATAGTGGAACGAGCAGACGCAGGCGTCAAGAAGTGCCGTGCCGTCGGGTGGCGAAGTTCAGCCGGCGGACAGCGCGACACGAAGCTCGCTGGCAATCTTCTTCAAAGTGGGCGCAAGCTTTGCCTTGATGAGCGCTTCCGGCAGCGCAGCGCTGATCGCCGAACAGTAAAGCGGATAGGCGGGCCCCGAGCCTGCCGACATGATCGGAATGGCGACGGTGGTCAGACCCCGTTCGATCGCGCCAGAGCTCACGATGACGCCTTCCCTTCGGAAGCGCGCCAGGGCCTTGTTGAACGAAGGGCGGGCGAGGTCCCAAAGATCGGGCTGTTCCTTGCCGATCTGGACAATCATGCGATCGCGACTGGCTTCATCAAGGCTTGCCAGATACGCCCAACCGCTGGCGGTCGTGGCCATCGGCAGGGCGCCGCCGACCCGCGAATTGTAGGACAGCACCGCATTGATGGCTTCGTGCCTGTCGACGATCCGCATTCTCAAGCCATCCCGCGAGGTAATGCCGGCGACAGCCGCAAACGTCTCCGCCAGTTCCACCAGATAGCGGCGGGCATGATGGGAGAGTTCGAAGTGGCTGATCGCCGAGAAGCCGAGGCCCAAAAGCGCAAGACCTGGCCTGAACAGTGTCTTCGTCGCGTCGTTGGTCAGGTATCCGGCAGAGTGCAAGGTCTGACAGAAACGCCAGACCGTGGGCTGCGGGATTCCGGTGCGCTTCGCCAGATCCGTGACGCTCAATCCCTGACTGGTCTCGTCGAAGCATTTCAGGATCGAGAGGCCCCGAAGCAGGGTCTGGGAATGGGCGCCCGCTTTCTTGTCTTCGTGCTTCACGTCTTTCCTGCGCCTCCTGCCGATACGAGCTGCAATCCGTGCGCTGCCTTGACAGCACACTGCAAAAGCCTGACCGTTCTAATAGATTTGAATACTCTATTCAATATTCGAATAAGTAAAAAGGGCCGGAGGACACGCCAAACATGATCTCTTATCCGCAGCGCGTCGCGAACATCGACACGAGGGTCATCGAAGCGGGCCGACCAGGCACTCCCGCCATCGTTTTCGTTCACGGAACTGGCGGCAGGGCAGACCGCTGGATCCACAACGTCGACGCGCTGGCGATCGCCGGCTTTCATGTCCTTGCCTTCGACCTGCCCGGACACGGCTTCGCCTCCAAGGGCGCGGGCTTCGACTGCTCGGTGCCGGGTTATCGCAAATTCCTCGGCGACTTTCTCGACGCTCAAAAGATTGACAAGGCGGTGATCGTCGGCACCTCGCTCGGTGGCCATGTCGTGGCGTCCTTCGCCTGCGCGCATCCCGAGCGCGCGAGCGCCATCGTGCTGTCGGGCAGCATGGGGTTGGTGCCGCTGGGCGCGGAGGCGCGCGGCAGGGTCGAGGCCGGCGCCAACAACCAGACCTATGAGGGCGTGAAGAGCAAGCTCGCCCGCGTGATCTTCGACCCGGCGCTGGTGACGCAGGACTTCATCGACGAGGAGTTCCGCATCAACAACTCGCACGGCGCCAGGGAATCGTTCGCCGCCCTGGGCCGCTATATCGGCCAGAAGCTCGATGACGATGTCGTCGGCAGCAGCTTGGCAAAGATCACGCCGGGCATGCCGACGCTGCTGCTGTGGGGCGCGGAAGACAAGACGGTGCCACTGGCGATCGGAGAAGCCGCTGCAAAGTTGCTGCCGGGCAGCCGGTTCGTCGTTTTGCACAAAGCGGCGCACACGTCTTATTACGAGCGGCCCGACGACTTCAACAACGTCCTTCGTGACTTTGCGTCCGGAGAGCTCGGCCGTCACCAGGCCGATGGCGTGGAGTACCGCGCATGAGCGACTTCATCGTCAACGGAACCTTGATCGACGGCACAGGCGCCTCGCCCACGCCCCTGCGCTGGATTGAAGTCGTCGATGGCCGCATCGCCGACGTGGTCAGCGGACCAGCCAACGCAGGCCGCCCGCTTCCGGCAGACGCCAATATCCTGTTCGACGCCCGGGACCGGACGGTCATGCCGGGCATCGTCGATTCGCATTGCCACATCAGCTACGGCGTGGCGCGCGGCATGGAGGAGCAGGACCTTTACGCTTCGGCCGAATACCGCGCGATCCGCGCCATATGGCACGCCGGCCAGGTCCTGCGTTCGGGCGTGACGGCGATCTGCGATCCCGGCGGGAGCTGGAACGTGGCCATCGCGGTGCGCGACGCCATCAAGGCCGGCATGTTCGAGGGGCCGCGCATTTCCGCGGCGGCGCGTTACCTGACCAGCCATACCGGACTGGCCGACTACTATCCGACCTGGGTCGGGGCGCCGAAATCAGGCGTCGGCGTGCTGACCAACGATGTGCAGTCGATGCTGACCGAGGTCCGGGCCCAGGCGAAGAACGGCGTGGATCTGGTGAAGATCGCGGCCAGCGGCGAATCCTCGATCCTGTCGCCCGGCGGCGGCAGCGTTCCGGCGTTCCGGCGCGAGGAGCTGGCGGTGATCGTTGACGAGGCGCATCGGCTCGGCAAGCGGGTGACCGCGCATGCCCGCAGCGGCCAGGCGATCGTCGATTGCATCGATGCCGGCGTCGACTGGCTGCAGCACGGCGATTTCATGACCAAGGAACAGGTCGGCAAGCTCGCCGACAGCGGCGTGCCGCTCTGCCCTGCCCTTACTCTCAACGTCAATATTGCCCAATGGGGCCATCTGGCGGGTTGCTCGCAGGCCCGCATCGACCGCATCCGGCGCGATCTCGAGAGATCCGCAGAGATCCTGGGCTACGCCCATCGCCAGGGCGTGAAGATGATGTGCGGCACCGATTCGGGTTTTGCCGTCACGCCCTACGGCGAATGGCATGCGCGCGAGATGGAGCTGTTCGTCAGCCATCTCGGCATGACGCCGCTTCAAGCCATCGCCTGCGGCACCAAGCAGGCCGCCTTCGCCATCGATCCCGACGGCATCGGCAGCCTGGAGAAAGGCCGCTGGGCCGATGTGCTCGTCGTCAACGGCGACCCGATCCGCGACATCCGCGTCCTGCAGGACAAATCGAAGATCGACGCTGTCTTCAAGGGCGGGCTGGCGATCAACCTCGTTCGCCGCGCCAATGCCATCCGCTGGCCGTGGGAAAAGTCCCTCGAAATCTCTCACGGGGAGCTCCGCTACGAGACCGTCTACGGCACGAACTAATCGACAAAAAATCATTGGGAGGACACGATGAAATCAATCAAGACATGGTCCGTCGCCTTGTTGGCGCTGTCCATGGTGGCGCCAGTTCTGCCGGCATCTGCCCAGGAAAAGACACTGCGCTTCGTTCAGAACGGCAACCTTACGATCCTCGATCCAATCTGGACGACGGCCTATGTCACGCGCAATCACGCCTATCTCATCTACGACACGCTGTTTGCGCGGGACGCAGACAACGTCGTGAAGCCGCAAATGGTCGACAAGTACGAGGTATCACCCGACAACACCGCGTGGACTTTCACGCTGCGGGACGGCCTGGAATGGCACGACGGCGCGCCCGTCACCTCCGAGGACTGCATCGCATCGCTCAAGCGCTGGGGCGCCCGCGATGCCATGGGCGCGAAGCTCATGGACTTCGTGAAGGAACTCAAGACCGTCGACGCCAAGACGTTCCAGATGGTGCTGAAGGAGCCTTACGGCCTGGTGCTCGACTCGCTGGGAAAACCTTCCGCAGTCGCCGCTTTCATGATGCCCAAGGCCGTCGCCGAGACCGATCCCTACAAACAGATCGACAGCCAGGTCGGCTCCGGGCCGTTCATCTACCAGAAGGCCGCCTCCAAGGCTGGCGAAAGGCACGTCTATATCAAGAACCCGAAGTACAAGCCTCGATTGGAACCTCCTTCCGGCCTGGCCGGCGGCAAGGTCGCGAAGGTGGATCGTGTCGAAATCGTCGAAATGCCGGATACCCAGCAGCAAGTGAATGCCATCATCGCGGGCGAGATCGACCTGATCGAGCAGCCGCCGCACGATCTGCTGCCCATCCTCAAGAAGGCGAAGGATGTACGACTGGTCTCCTGGAACCCGTACGGCCACCAGTTCGTCTTCCGCATGAACCACGTGGTGAAGCCGTTCGACGATCCCAGGATCCGGATGGCGGCGCTGCTTGCGCTCCGCCAAGAGGACTATCTCAAGGCAACCATCGGCGACCCCGAGTACTACAAGATCTGCACCGCCGCCTTCATCTGCGACACCCCGAATGCTTTTGCCGCGCCGGGCGACCTGCTGGTGAAACCGGACTTCGCGAAAGCCAGGGCGCTCTTGAAGGAGGCAGGCTACGACGGCACACCGATCGTCGTGCTGCAGTCGACGACGCTGCCAGTGCTCACCAACACCGCGCCGGTGACCAAGCAACTTCTCGAGCAGGCCGGCTTCAAGGTCGACATGCAGTCGATGGACTTCCAGACGCTGGCCACGCGCCGCACCAGGAAGGACCCGGCCGACAAGGGAGGCTGGAACATCCTTCACACCTTCGCAGTGGGTGCCGACATCATGAATCCGATCTCGACCGCCTTCATGGGCGCGCAGGGCGAGAAGTCGCTGTGGGGCTGGCCGACCGATCCCGAGATGGAACGGCTCCGCCATGCCTACGCCAAGGAGACCGATCCGGCCAAGGCAAGAGGCCTGGCCGGCGCCGTGCAGGCACGCGCCCTCGAGACCGCGCAGTATGGCTGGCTCGGTCAGTGGTACGGCCCCGGCGCCGAGCGCACCAACATCACCGGTTGGTTGAAGGCTCCCGTGCCGGTCCTTTGGAACATCGAGAAGAACTGAAGCCGACCAGCCGCTATTTCACCACTCCTCCGGTTGCCAGCCTATCGCTGCAACGGGCAACCGCGAGGTGCGAGCTATCCATTCTCTTTGGCAAATCGACTTTCAAGGAACTGCAGGACGTCCGAGGCACAGCGATCCGGCACCATGTCACGCAACCCCTCCTTGGCGACGCGCGGCAGCCATTCGCGCGCCTCAGCAGCACCATCGACCGACTACTCCATCTTGATGCCGGCCTTGCCGATGATCTCGGTCCACTCGCCGACCAGCCTGGCCAGCTGGGCGGTGTGCTCGGCCGGCGTGTTGGCGATGATCTCGAAGCCTAGCTCCTTGAGCTGACTGATCACCTTGGGCTCCTTGAGCGCGCGGACGAAATGTTCGTTGAGCACCTTGAGCGCCTCGGGCGGCGTGCCGGTGGGTGCGTAGAGCCCCCAGTAGCTCTCGGCGTTGACGCCCTTCAGCCCCGCCTCCTCGAAGGTCGGCACGGCCGGCATGATCTCGGACCGCTTGGTGGCGCTCAGCGCCACGGCGCGCAGCTTGCCCGCCTCGACGAACTGGCGCGACGAAGAGATGCCGCCGAACATCATCTGCACCGCGCCAGCCAGCAGGTCGTTCAGCCCCGGCGCGGTGCCCTTGTAGGGCACATGGACGATGTCGATGCCGGCCACCAGCTTGAACAGCTCGCCGGCGAGATGCGGCGCCGAGCCGTTGCCACCCGAGGCGAAGTTGAGCGTGCCGGGCTTGGCTTTGGCCAGCGCTATCAACGACTGGAGGTCTGTCGCCGGGACAGACGGATGCAGCAGAAGCGGCACCGGACCATTGGCCAGCATGGTGATCCCGGTCAGCTTCTTCAGCGTGTCGTAGGGCAGCTTCGACTGGAACAGGCCGGGATTGACCAGGAGGGCGCTATCGGTGGCGAGGATCGTGTAGCCGTCGGGTGCGGCATCGACCACCATCTGGGTGCCGACGATGGAGGCGCCGCCCGGCTTGTTGTCGATCATGATCTGCTGTCCAAGCGTTCGCGTGACCTCGGGCACGATGGCGCGCACGAGGATGTCGGTGCCGCCGCCGGGCTGGTAGGGGATGACAAGGCGGATCGGTTTGGCCGGGTAAGGCTGGGCCTGGACGCCGAAGGCGAGCAAGCCCAGCGACACGGCGAGAAGAAAGAGGCGGCGCATCGGACTGCTCCTGGTCAATGAGGCCGGGCGACATGAAGCGCGGGCGACGGCATGCCGAAGCGCCAACGCAGGAAGGCAAGCACATCCTCGGCACAACGCTCGGGCACGGCCTCGCCGATATTGTGCGGCAGGCCCTCGTAGGCGATGAGCTGCGCGTCGGGAATGCGCTCGCGCATCACGTCGTAGTTCTTGATCGATCCCACCGTCTCGGCGCCGGGGATCACCAGGAGCGTCGGGCACCTGATCCCGCCCAGCCGATCGCTCCAGTCGAGCGAGGACATCAGGCCGACGAAGCGGCCGACGTAGGCCGGGTCGCACATGAGGGCGCACGACACGAACCATTCGATCTTGCGCGGGTCGGTGCCCGGCACGAAACGGTCCTCGATCGTGTCCATCAGGAACTTGCGGATGCCGTCCCTGGCGATGCGCGGAATCCAGGTCGCCGCCTGGCTGTTGCGCAGGCCGGGCGTCGAGCCGAACAGGATCAGGCTGTTGACGCGCTCCGGATGCGCCATGGCGAGGTTCTGGCCGATATAGCCGCCGGCCGAGTTGCCGACGACATGGGCGCTCTTGCAGCCCAGCAGATCCAGCAGCTCGAGCGTGTCCTTGACCAGCCGGTCCATGTCGAACGTGCTGTCCGGCGGAGGCGTCGCCGAGTTGCCATGGCCTCGCAGGTCGAGCCGCACGACCTTGTAGTGGCGCGACAGCATCGGCACCCAGGCATAGAAGCGTTCGGCGTTGCCCATCGCGGCATGCAGCATCAGCAGGGTCGGTGCGTTGGCCCACGGATCGGTGTTGTCGTCGATATAGTAGGCGAGCTCCAGCCCGTCGCTGGCGGTGAAGGTGTGCGGTATCATCCCCATTGCCTCATTCTATGACGGCGCCGACCGACAGGCCGCCGCAGATATGGACGATCTGGCCGGTCATGTAGGACGCGGCGTCCGACAGCAGGAAGGCCACGACCTTGGCCACGTCGTCGGGCGTGCCCAGGCGCTGCATCGGGATCGCGCCGACGAGCTTCCTGGTGATCGGCGAGTCCGGCGGATTGGCGCCGCGAAAAAGCTCCGTGTCGATCATGCCGGGCGCCACGGCATTGACGGCAATGCCGCGACCGGCGAGCTCGAGCGCCCAGGTCCGCGTCAGCGCATGCATGCCGCCCTTGGTGGCGCTGTAGACCGTGCGCAACTCCTTGCCGAGCGCCGCGCGGCTGCCCATGTTGACGACCCGGCCGAAGCCCGCCGCCGTCATCGCCGGCAGCACCGCCTGCAGGCAGAGCAAGGCCGCGCGCAGATTGAGCGAGACCGACTTTTCCATCAGCTCGTCGCCGACGTCGGCAACAGCCACCGCCGACGACATGCCGACATTGTTGACCAGCCGCGTGAAGCGATGGCGCGCGCAGAGCTCGGCGAGGCAGGTGCGGGTCGCCGCAAGGTCGGCGAGATCGACCTGTACGAACTCGGCGCGGCTGTCGTTCGCCGGCTCCACTTTGTCGAGATTGACGACGAGATAGTCATCGGCCAGTCGATGGGCGATGCCGGCGCCGATGCCCCTGCTGGCGCCCGTGACCAGGACGGCGTGCCGGCTCATGCCGGCTGCACCCCGAGCGTCTGGCCGCCGCAGACATGGAGCATCTGGCCGGTGATGTAGCCGGAGCGGGCATCGAGGAAGAACGAGACCGCCTGCGCCACGTCGGCGGCAGCGGCCAAGCGCTTCATCGGAATGGCCTCGAGCACGCCGTCGATGGTGGCGGGTGCATTGTTGCGGCGGAAGGTCTCGGTATCGACCGGGCCCGGACCGATCGCGTTGGCGGTGATGCCATCGGCGGCGAATTCCAGCGCCCAAGTGCGCGTCATCGACAACAATCCGCCCTTGGTCATGGAATAGACCGTGCGGTTGGGCCGGCCCTGGACCGCCCGGCTGCTGATATTGACGATGCGGCCGAACCTGGCGGTGCGCATCGCCGGCAAGACCGTCTGCACGCAAAGCACCGCGGCGCCGAGATTGAGCGCGACGACCGCTTCGAATTCCTCCGGCGTCACCTGCTCGACCGGCCGCGCCCGCACGATGCCGGCGTTGTTGACCAGCCGCGTGATCGAGAATTCGTCGGCAAGCCTGGCCAGGGCCGCCCGCGCGGCATCCGTCTGCACGAGGTCGATCCGGCGGAAGTGCCCAGGCGCACCGGACGGCGGTGCCACGCGATCGACGTTGATCACCGTATGCCCCTCGTCCGCCAGCCGCTGGACGATGGCGCGGCCGATGCCGTTGCTGCCGCCGGTGACGAGGGTGGCTTCGGTCATGCGGCGCGCCGCGCGCCGGCCGGCTCAGGCATGCACGGCCGCCTTGGCCCGACCTGTCTTCGCGCCGGTAATATAGCCCGCCGCCATGGCCGGATCGATCGGGCGAGATCCCGGCACGTTGACCCAGAAGCGATAGAGCAGCCGCCTGTGCGCGGCATCGGCGCCGTCGACGAAGCCGGTGCGCCAGTGCAGCACCGTGTAGTTGTTCAGGAGCTGCAGGTCGCCCGGCTGGAAGTCCATCTCGAGCCTGAGATCGTCGCGCTGCGCCAGCTCGACCATGTAGTCGACCGCCGCCATCTCGTCGGCCGGGACGCCCATTGGCATACGCCGCTGGGCATCCTTGATGGTGCTGGCGTTGAACACGCTGCTGACGACGCCGTCGCGGCAGCGATAGACGGGAATCGGCTGGGGCGTGACGCCGTACGGGCTTTCCTCCGATGCATCGCCGCGCAGGTCGTGATGGAAGCCACGATAGAGGACGTCCAGGTATTCCGGACGGTGCGCCAGGATCTCGTTGTAGATCGCGAGCGAGCTGGCGATTCGACTGAGGCCACCCGACGCCGGCCGGCGCACGCAGAGCAAGGCCACCAGATCGGCCGGGTCGCTGTGGGGGCGCTGCTCGGCATTGGTCTGGGACGGCTTTACATTGAGGGCACTGACGTCGAGGCCGCGATCCATGATCTCGGCCATCAGCTCGCCACGCAGGTTCTGCGTCACCGGAGTGCCGAAGCGCAGCCCGACGCCCCAATAGAGCGCCCGCACGGTTTCGAGGTCGCGGCCGGCGATCGGCAGGCCGCGTAGCAGCACGAAGCCGCGGCCGCTCAGGACGTCGTCGCGGCAGCGCTTCAGGACGGCATCGACGGTCGGCAACGGGAAATCGTCGGCATCGAATTGGCCGGCGCCGAGGCCGCGCGTCCGGACGCCCGACGCCGCGCGCTCGATCTCAGCCGCCATGGCCGGGGTGAGCTCGACGCGCCAGGCAGGATCGCCCGCGACATCGACGCCGCGCCAAGCGGAGGGATGATCGATCGGTGTCCGGCGGATTTCCAACGCGCGCCCTCCTGGCGTTCCTGCTGGCAAAAATACGGATCGCCCGTCTATTCTGTCAAAAGGAAAGGCTGTTCTGCTGTAGGCAACAGAGATGGGATGACGGACAAGACCACGATGACGTCGGTGGAAAGGGCGCTCGCCGTGCTCGGCGCCTTCCAGCTCGACGACACGTCGCTGTCGCTGGCCGAGCTCGCCCAGCGCACGACGTTCTACAAGAGCACGATCCTGCGGCTTGCCCGCTCGCTTCAGAACGCGCATTTCCTGGTGCGGCTGGAGAGTGGCCGCTACCAGCTCGGCGCCGAGGTCGTGCGGCTGGGGGAGATCTGCAAGCGCGGCACGACGCTCGATCGGCTGATCATGCCGGTATTGCAGAAGCTCGTGGAGGCAACGGGCGAGAGCGCCACGCTCTATGTGCGCAAGGGCGAGCACCGCTTCTGCCTGCGCCGGGTCGATTCGCGGCGCACCTTGCGCGACCACATCCGCGAGGGCGATCTGATACCGCTGACGATCGGCGCGCCGGGGCGGGTGTTCCTGCACTTCGATCCCGGCATTGCGCCCCCGATGAGACGCGGCCTGGTTCCGGTGAACATCCGCACCGACGCCACCTTGCCGCTGCCCATCGTGACCCGGGGCGAATACGATTCAGAGCTGGCTGCCATCGCCTGCGGCGTTTTCGGCGGCCAGGACGAACTTCTGGGCGTGGTCTCGCTGTCCGGCCCGATCAACCGCTTTCGCAAGCGCGAGGCGCAGGCCATGGGCGAGACCCTGCTCGACGCCTGCCAGCGCCTCACTGCCGAACTCGGCGGCAACCTGAAACACTACGCACCGCGCAAGCCCGGAGGCGCTTCATGAAGTCGCTCGTCGTTGCCGCACTCGCTCTCCTGCTCGCCGCCGCCGCGGCAGCACAGGACTATCCGTCACGTCCGGTGAAGATCGTCGTCTCCTATGCGCCGGGCGGCTCCAATGACGTGGTTGCCCGCGTGATCGCGCCCGAGCTGCAGAAGGAGCTCGGCCAGTCCTTCGTCGTCGAGAACCGCGCCGGAGCGAGCGGCACGATCGGCGCCGACATGGTCGCCAAGTCGGCGGCCGACGGCTATACGCTGTTCATGGGCGCCGGCGCGCATGCGCTCGCCCCCAGCCTCTTCAAGAAGCTGCCCTACGATATCACCAAGGACTTCGCGCCCATCAGCCTCGCCGCTACCAGCACCTACGTGCTGGTGCTCAATCCATCGGTTCCGGCCACGACTGTCCCCGCGCTGATCGCGCTGCTCAAGTCCAGGCCGGGACAGCTCAACTACGCCTCTGCGGGAAAGGGAACCCCGTTGCATCTCGCGGCCGAGCTGTTCAAGTCCAAGACGGGCACCGACATCGTGCATGTCCCTTACGGCGGCGACACGCCGGCGCTGAACGATCTTCTGGCGGGGACCGTCCACCTCGCCTTCATGTCCGTGGCCTCGACAGCACCGCAGATCCGCGCCGGCAAGTTACGCGCGCTGGCGGTGACCAGCGCAAGGCGCAGCGACGCACTGCCCGACCTGCCGACGCTCGGAGAGCTCGGCATCGCCGGCTACGACGTTGGCACCTGGTGGGGACTGCTGGCGCCGGCCGGCGCGCCTGACGCCGTCATCGCCAAGCTCAACGCCGCCATGCGCAAGGCCGTGGCGCTGCCGCAGACGAAGGAGCGCTTCGCGCCGCTCGGCCTCGACCCCCGGAGCGATTCGCCCGCGGAGTTCGCCGCCTTCATCAAGGAGGAGGTGGCGCGCTACGCCGCCATCGCCAAGATCGCCGGCATCGAAGCCGAGTAAGCGAGAAAGACCATCATGTCCGCTCAGCCCAGCAAATACCGGTTCCTGCTGATCAACGCCTTCAGCCTGGCGCCCGGCAACGACTTTGCGATGCGCTCCTACACCGGCCCGAAGGAGACGCAGGTCTACAACTACGAGGACGTGAAGCCGTTCCTGGCCGACATCGACTGGGACCTGCATCCCGGTGCGCCCGCCACCCACGGCAACTTTCCGGTGACGACCAAGGAAGCGTTCATGTCGGTCGGCAACAACCGGCTGCCGCTGGTCCGCGAGGCCTGCGCGAGCGGCAAGTACAACGCCATCGTGCTGCTGGGCGGCGGCGACCCGGGCTACATCGAATCGCGCGAGATCAGCCGGCAGTACCGCATCCCGGTCACGAGTGCGGCACATGCGCAGATGCACATCGCGGGGCTTTT
This sequence comes from uncultured Alphaproteobacteria bacterium, assembly GCA_963809025.1. Lineage (GTDB taxonomy): Bacteria > Pseudomonadota > Alphaproteobacteria > Reyranellales > Reyranellaceae > Reyranella. The sequence goes on from CAWEIE010000003.1 coordinate 140,998, forward strand.
GGGCAACAAGTTCTCCATCGTCGACATCTCCGAATCGCACAACATGCAGATGTACCACCTGGTGGTGCAGTACCGCATGACCGAGCGCTGCGCCTCGATCCGCAACGTCAACTTCCCGCTGCCCACGCCCAACCATCCCAACGACCGGCCGATCCACGTCGAGCGCGACCGTGCCGTCCAGAGCGGCACGTCGGACATGCTGGAGGCGGCGGTGAAGGAATCGATCGCCGCCATCGAGGAGGACGGCGCCGACACGATCGTCCTCGGCTGCTCGGCCGCCTTCTGGCTGCAGCCGCTGTTGCAGAAGCGGCTGCTCGAGAGCGGCTGGGACGTGCCGGTGCTGGAAGGCGCGCGCGCGGCCATCGAGGTCGCCAAGATACTGGTCGATCTCGGCGTCGACGCCAGCGGACTCGCCTTTCCCGGCGAGCGCCCGGCGAAATGGCGGCGTCGCAAGACTTTCTGAGGGGGCAGACATGATCAGCAAACGCAGGCTTCTCGCCACGACGGCGGGGCTTCTGGTGGCAGGCAGCGCAGGAGCGCAGCCGAAATATCCTTCGGAGCCGGTCAAGCTCGTCGTGCCGCGCGCGCCGGGCGGCGGCTCGGACATCCTGGCGCGGCTACTGCAGCCCGCGCTGGAGAAGAAACTCGGCGTGCCGGTGATCGTCGACAACCGGCCCGACGCCGCAGCGGTGATGGGCGCCACCATCGTGACCAAGGCCAAGCCCGACGGCTATACGCTGCTGCTGACCGACAACTCGTTCTACCAGAACCCGGCGATCCTGGACTCGCTGCCCTACGACACGCTAAACGGCTTTACCGCCATCACCATGCTGGCGCAGGCACCGGTGATCCTGATCGTGCATCCTGACGTGCCGGCGAAGACCCTGGCTGAACTTTTAGCGCTGGCGAAGAAGACCAACCTCACTTTTGCCTCGGGCGGCGTCGGATCCTCGACGCACCTCATGGGCGTCATGGTGAACCTCAAGGCCGGCACCAGCATCACCCATGTGCCCTTCAAGTCGTCGGGCCAGGCGCTGATCGCCCTGCTGGGCGGCCACGTCTCGATGCAGTATGGCGGCCTCGCCTCGGCGCCGCCCTACATGAAAGACGGCAAGGTACGGGCTATCGCCATCACCGGCGACAAGCGCGACCCCGCCGTGCCCGACGTGCCGACCTTCAAGGAAAGCGGCATGGAAGGCGTCGACGTCTCGAGCGTCTGGGGCCTGCATGCCCCGCCGGGCACGCCGATCGAGATCCGCCGCGCCGTGCGCGACGCCGTCGCTGCCGTGATGCGCGATCCCGAGGTCGCCAAGCAGCTCAGCGACCGCGGCTATCAGACGATCGCCGGCACGCCGGAGGAGCACCAGGCGCAGACCAACGCCCTCGTCAGCCAGTGGATCGAGGTCGGCAAGAAGGTGAACCTGAAGGAGTAGTCAGCCGGCTTTCGCCAGGTCGATGGCGCGGCGGTACATCGTCATCGCCGCCTCGGGCGTGTTGTAGCCGGCATGCGACGTCAGGGTGACATTGGCGAGCTTGAGCAGCGGCTCATTCGGATCGACGGGCTCCTTGGCAAACACGTCGGTCGCGTAATGCCCGACATGGCCCGATTTCAGCAGCTCGATCAGGGCCGGCTCGTCGACGACAGCCGCGCGGGCGGTGTTGACGACAATGACGCCGGGCTTGGCCTTCTGCAGCTTCGCGCGGTCGATAAAGCCCTTCGTCTGGTCGTTCAGCCCCAGATGCAGGCTGACGATGTCCGACTGGCCGAGCAGCGCGTCGATATCCACCATCGGCACCGACGCGCCGGGCCGGGGCGAGCGGTTCCAGGCGACGACCTTGAGGCCGATGCCGCTGGCGATGCGGGCCATCTCGCGGCCGATGCCGCCGAGACCCACCACGCCCAGGGTCTTGCCGCGCAGCTCCATGCCCTGCATCGGCCGCCAGCCGCCGCCCTGCATCAAGGCGTGCATGGTACCGATGTGGCGGGCCGCGGCGAACACCAGGCCCATCGCATGCTCGGCCACCGTCGTGTCGCCATAGCCCGAGATGGTCGAAACCTTGATGCCGACCTTCGCGGCAGCGGCGAGGTCAACGAAGCTCGCCGCGCCGGTCCCCAGGAACACGATGTGCTTCAGCCCGGTGCAGTGCTTAAGCGTGCCCTCGTTGAAGTAGGTCGCATCGTTGATGACGGTGTCATAGCCCTCGATCAACTTGGGAATGGCGTCGGCAGCCACCGGCCCCATGTTGACCTTCACGGGAATGTCGGACGGGCCATGAACCTTCTTCCAGACGCCGTCGATGTCGGGTGTCGAATCGATGAACAAAGTCTTGGGCATCACTCACTCAACCTAGTTGTTCGATGACGCGGCCCAGCCGCTCGAGGGTGTGCACGGCCGTCTTCTGGTCCAAGCCCGGCCACTGCACGCGCACCAGGATATGGTCGGTGCCGGTGCGCTCGCCATAGCGGCCGATCTGCTCGACCACCTCGTCCTGCGAGCCGATGATGAAGCGATTGGCGGCGAACTTGTCGAAGTCGGCGCGGATGCGGTCGCCGGGCACGAAGCCCGAGGCGCTGCCCCAGCTGGCATAGGCCTCGTACTTGAAGGACAGCGGCTCGCGTACCTCGTCGAGCGCCTTGCCGGTGCCGCTGCCGACATGACACTCGCGGATGATCGGGAACTCCTTGGCCGGTGGCAGGCCGGCCGCGGCGCGCGTCTCGCGGAACAGGCCGCCGAGCTTCTTTACCCCCTCCTCGCTCACCAGCGGCGAGGGCATCCAGGCGTCGGCGAGCTTGGCTGCACGCGCGACCGGCGCCTCCGAATCGCCCGCCATCCAGATCGGGGGGCCGCCGGGTTGCTTGGGCTTGAGGCTCGCCTGCACCTTGTCGAGCGTGTGGTAACGACCGCGATGCTCGACGGCGTCGCCGCGCCACAGCTTGCGGATCACCTCGACGCCCTCGACGAAACGCGACACACGCTGCTTCATAGGGACGCCGATGGAATCGAACTCCTCCTGGCGATAGCCCAGCCCCAGGCCGATGATGGCGTTGCCATCGGTCAACCAGTCGAGCGTCGCGGTCTCCTCGGCCACGATCACCGGATTGAGCAACGGCAGGAGCAGCAAGCCTGGTCCCAGCCGCATGCCTTGGGCCTCCGCCGCAAGGCGCGACAGCAGCGGCATGGCCTGGAACATCTGCACCGGGCTCGACAGGAAATGCTGGCCGACCATCACCGAGGCAAGCCCGCTCGCCTTGGCCACGCGCACCTGCTCGATCAGGTTCTGGAGCTCCGGACCGAGATCGGCGCCCTGCCGCCACTGGGTGTTCATGAAGAGACCGAGCTGCATTGCCTCTTTCCTCCCGCGAACACTTTAACGTCGCCGCGCGACCAACACATCCCGCCGTTTGATGACACGATCGACACGATGCGCCAGGCGATCGTAGGGCGGCCGGTTGACGACCTCGAGGTCGGCGACCTTGCCGACGAGCGCCATCATCTCCTGCCGATCGAGCCGGGTCGAATCCCACGAGAAGGCAATGGCGCCGCCGGATACCAGCAGTTCGGCCCAGCCGGGAAGGCAATCGGCGAGCAGGCCGTGCAGCGGGCCACTGTGCTGGATGCCGTAGGGCAGATCGGTGACGATCAGATGCGGCCGCCCGAATCCCTGGAGCAGCTCGAGGGTCCGTCCGGCATCGCCAAGGGCCAGCATGCAGCGGCGCACATCGTTCCGGCCGATCTGGAAGAGCCAGCGCCGCGCACCGAGCTTGCGCAGGCGCTCCTCCTTGGTGGCGAGCGCGATGCGGTTCTCCCGGCAAAACTGGGTGATGAAGGCCGCCGTGCTCTCGACATCGGTGCGGTCGACATCGAGGCCGGCGACATCGGCGCCCAGCGACAGGGCCGTGAACAGCGTGGTCCCACCACCGCACAGCGGATCGACGACATCGAGCGCCGCCCACTCCTCGCGGGCGAAGTCCGACGCATACTTCGCGATGTTGCAAAGGAAGTGCGTGAAGGCTTCGTTGGTCTTGCCCTTGTAGCGTCGGGTCGCGGCCATGTCGGGCGAGATGAAGGCCGGATGGGTGGCCGGCACCGGACGAAGCAACGGGCCGCTGACGTCGCCGATGGAGTCGAAGGTCTCGAAGACGCCGCCCAGCATCGCCATGCTTGCCAGCAGGCGGGCCGTCTCGTCTGTGATCGGGCCCGGCAAGCTGAATTGCACGTAGTCCTGACCGGCAATTTTTTGCAGCGCGACGTCCTGCAACGTCGATCCAATCGGCGAGGCCAGCAATTCCGCCTCGGCGAGATCGCGCGCCAGGTTCGAATACTGGGTGCTGCGCTGGGGCGCGAGTTGAGCGACGATTTGCGTCGCCGAACTCATCGCGCCCACGACGCGGCGCGCTCGAGCAGCCGGCGTGCCCGGATGACGACCGGCAGGTCGATCATGCTGCCTTCGAAGGCGACGGCGCCTGCCCCTTCGGCCGCCGCGGCGTCGAAGGCCGCAATCAGGCGGCGGGCGCGGTCGAGCTCGACGTCGGAAGCGCCGTACTCCTCGTTGATGATCGGCACGTGCGCGGGATGGATGCAGGATGCAGTAGTGAAGCCCAGCGCTTTGCCGCGCTTCAGTCCGGCCCGGTACGAGTCGAGGTCGTTGATGTTGGCCAGCTGCCCCATCGAGCCCATGGGCAGGATGCCGGCCGCCCGCGCCGCGGCCAGGCCCTGCATGGCGAAGACGTACATGCTGTCGGCCGACGGGATGGCGCCGAGCTCGGTCGCCATATCCTCGCCGCCGACCGACATGCCGGCCATGCGCGGCTCGGCGGCGATGGCGTAGAGATGCGGCAGCGCCGCCGGCGATTCGATCAGGACGAGGAAGCGCGTATGGCCGATCGGCATGCTGAGGGCCGCTTCGCGGTCGCTCACCAGTTCGGCGAGCAGGCGGACATGTTCAGGCCCCATGACCTTGGGCAGCATCAGCGCCGCAACGCCCGGCATGACCGATGCCGCGATGTCGGCGACGGCGAGGTCAAGCGGCCGGTTGATGCGCACCACGACGTCGGCGCCCTTCTGGGCGGCGCGTGGGACGGCGGCGGGCAGCGCGGCGCGGGCGTCCGCTTTGCGCGTCGGCAGGATCGAGTCCTCGAGATCGAGGATGATGGCATCGGCGCCGCGCTCATGCGCCTTCGCCAGAAAGCGCTCCGAGAGCACCGGCACGAACAGCAGCGATCGCCAGGAGGGTTGGGGCCGGGTCATTTGATGTTCTCCAGTCAACGCGTCGCCTCCCGCTTGCGCTTGAGGCCCCAGGCATCCGCCACGTCGGCGGCGACTCGCCTCACCATCGGGCGATTGCCCAGGCTTTCACCGAACAGCGAGCGCAAGCCGTCGGCTTACACGGTTTCCTTGACGTCGACGAACAGGTCGCCGAGATCGAAGACGGTGCGGCCAGTGTCGCGCTGCCGCAATATCCGTCGACCACTGCCCACCACACATGCCGGCATGCCCAGGTCGAACTTGATTTCTAGCCTAAATCAAACCAGCGGTGCACGCCCCTAACGCGCGCCGGCAAGGCCGCCGGGCCGGCTTTCCGCGAATGGCGGCTTGTCGGGGTTGTCGGCCAGGCATTCGTGGGCGAAGGTCGCGTAGCTGTCGGCGTTGGCCAGACGCCGCGCGGCCTTCAGCGGCGCGATGCCGCGCATCGGGAACATCACAGTGCGTTCTCTTCAACGGGAGGTTGTCCAACTGTGGTTGGTGATGCCCGCCTCGGGCTCCTGTCAGCTCCTGCCGGGCTTTTCATCGGCAAGCGCCGGACCGATCGCCATCAACCAGCCGGTAGGGCGCGGATCGCTGGCGCGCAACAGACCCGACGACGCACGCATCATCCAGGACGCGTTGAACAGCGTGACGGTCGCCAACGCTGCCGGCGGGCCCAGCCAAAGTATTTCGCACCGATTGAACGTAGAAAGATTAACAACTCGGCTGGTGGAATACGGCTCAGCCTGTTGCCTTATGGCCACACTGCGTCGAAGTCACGGTAGGAGTGCGGCAAAACTGCAGCCAAATCCTCTCGCACCGTGTAAAATGACACGGACACACACAATGAGGTACGCGGATGAAGAAGGCTTTGTTCGTCGCAGGCGCCCTGGTTGCCCTACCTTCAATGGGTCACGCACAGGAATTCGCACCCCTGCCCGGCTTCTATATCGGCGCCGGCGTCGGCGCCGCGTGGTATCTCAGCAGCACGACAACAGTCGGCGGATCGTTTACCAGCACGACCGGTTTGCTGGCCGACATCGTCGCCGGCTACGACTTCGTCGGCCCGCGTGTCGAACTTGAAGTTGGCTTTGGCTTCATCCCATTCACCGCCAATCTTGCCGGAACTGCCGCGGCATCGAATTTCAGCGGCAATGCCCACCAGCTGCACATCATGGGCAAGGTCCTCTACGATTTCTTTCCAGCGTCGACCATCACGCCCTACATCGGCGCCGGCGCGGGCATCGCGTTCGTCGACGGAAACGCCTTCCTGCAGAACACGCTGTTCGCGTACGAGGGCATCCTCGGCCTGGGCTACAACATCGACAGCCAATGGCGCGTTGCCCTCGAAGGCCGCTACGTGGGCACCACCAATGCCAACGTCGTCATCAACGGCGTGAACGTGGGGGTGAACAACTCCAACATCGTCGCGATGGTGTACGGGCAGTACAAGTTTGCCCCGCCGATGGCCGCCGCGCCACCGCCCGGACCGCCGCCTGCAACACCGCCCTCCTTCATGGTGTTCTTCGACTGGGATAGTTCGACCCTGTCGCAGGCCTCGCTGAACGTCATCAGCCAGGCCGCCAGCGCCTACAAGAGCAAGGGCAGCGCCCGCATCCGCGCGACCGGTCACACCGATACGTCGGGCCCCGAGGCCTACAACATGGCGCTGTCGCTGCGGCGTGCAAACGCGGTCAAGAACGCGTTGGTGCGCGAAGGCGTGCCGGCCGCCAACATCGCCGTGATCGGCCGTGGCGAGCAGGGCCTTCTGGTCAAGACCGCCGACGGCGTGCGCGAGCCGCAGAACCGTCGCGTCGAAATCGTGGTCGAATAGGCCACAAGCCGGGACTGCGCGGCAGGTCGGCCGCTCAGTCCCGGACCTTGACGGCATCGGCGACGAACTGAGCCTCGCTCGTCGGTATGGGTGAGGCCGACTCGCGGCAGAAGGCTGCGCCCAGGATCCAGTTCAGCTGCGTCGCCGTACCCGAGCCGTTGCGCACGAAGCCGATGCACTGGCGCTGGGCTTTTTGGAACGTCACGTAGTGATCGCCGGCGGTGCTGCCGCGCAACGTCCAGCCGCTGGCGCCAGTCGTGACGTTCTTGAGCGCATCGGCGGTTCTGAGCCAATCCACTGCGCTCGAACTCGAGACGGCACTGAGCCCGCCGACGCCATGCGCCGCGACCAGCCGGTACAAGCCGATGGCAAACTCGCTTTTCGAATCGGTGTAGGTGAGGCGCCAGCTCTGCACGTTGCCGATGCGAAACGTTCGGACGTTCGATGTCCAGCACTGGTTGAACGGCACGCCATAAACAGGGGCCGTGGCACAGGGTATTTCATTGTTGAACACCCAGGAGTCCTGGGCGAAAGCCGTGCTGACGGTGCCGGCAGCGGCCAGCGCCGCGAGCGACAGCAGCAGCGACTTGAGCCCGCCACCAAGTTGTTTCCGCCTCAAGTGAGCAAGCTCCCATCTCGCGCAGCAGCGAGAAAACAATCACACAGATTGCCGACTTCAGCAATCTCGCGTGACGATCAGCGCGTCGGTGTCAGGCCCCAGGGGCAGGAGGCGGCGCCCGGAAAATCCATACGCCGGCCTGACGAGTCCTGGCACGACACGCCGCCCCAGTTGCTCGCCCGCGGCGGCGCAGGAGCAGGAGCAGGAGCGGGCGCCGGGGCCGGCGCGGCTACGGCGCGCGCCTTCGCTGCTGCGTCGGCCTTCTTGAGGTCGTCATCGTACTTGGCGAGCGCCGGCGCGGCCTCGCTGAGCAGCGCCTGCTGCTGTGCCGCGGTCAGGAAGCCGGTTGCAGGTTGATTGCGGGCCTTCTGCCAGCCAAGGATCATGTCGCGGGAGCGCGGCCCGAAGACGCCATCGGCGCCCTGCGTGTCGAAGCCGAGCGATGTCAACGCCACCTGCAATCTTTGACGGTCGGGCTGCGACAGTTTCAGTGCCGTCTCGCCAGCCTCAGCGGCCTTCTGGGCCGCCGCTTCGGCATCGGCCTTCTGCTTGGCTTCAGCGTCCGCCTTCTGCTTGGCCTCGGCATCGGCCTTCCTCTTGGCGTCCGCGTCAGCCTTCTGTTTGGCCTCGGCTTCGGCTTTCTGCTTGGCTTCGGCATCGGCCTTCTGCTTGGCCTCGGCATCCGTCCTTTGTTTGGCCTCCGCCTCGGCCTTCCGCTTGGCCTCAGCCTCCGCCCTCTGCCTGGCGTCCGCCTCGGCCTTCTGCTTGGCTTCGGCTTCCGCCCTCTGCTTGGCCTCAGCGTCGGCCTTCTGCCTGGCCTCCGCGTCTGCCTTCTGCTTGGCCTCGGTCTCTGCCTTCTGCTTGGCTTCGGCATCGGCTCTCTGCTTGGCCTCGGCCTCCGTCTTCTGCCTGGCTTCGGTCTCAGCCCTTCGCCTGGCCTCGGCCTCCGCCCTCAGCTTGGCGTCGGCATCGGCCTTCTGCCTGGCGTCAGCGTCGGCCCTCTGCTTGGCCTCAGCCTCGGCCCTCTGCCTGGCTTCCGATTCAGCCTTCAGCTTGGCCTCAGCCTCTGCTCGTTGCCTGGCGTCAGCTTCGGCCTTTTGCCCGGCTTCAGCCTCGGCCTCGGCCTTCTGCTTCGCCTCAGCCTCCGCCCTCTGTTGGGCCTCCGCTTCGGCCTTCCGTTTGGCCTCGGCCTCCGCTTTGGCCGCGTCACTGACAGCGTCTTGCACCGGTGCCGGTAGAGGCGCCGGCGGCGGCGGGAAGATCAGGTATCCGCCAGCCACGCCGGCGAGGATCGCAGCCACTGCTCCGCCATAGAGCGCGATGCGATTCATCCCGGCGAACGCCGACTTGAACGACGCGAACGCTCGAGCAGATGCCGACCCGAGCCCGGCGGCGAAGGATGCTGCCGCGGAAGCGCCGGCGGTCACTACCGCCGGCGCCGGCCTGTTCGGCGGCGGCGAAACGGTCGGAGGCGCGGGCTTCGGCCTCGGGCGAGGCTTCGGCCGCTCGAATACGGTCTCGTCGCTTACCTGCTCGCCCGTTGAGGAAAGAATGTCGCGCCATTCCGCGATCGACTGTGGGCGGTCCTTGGCCCGCACCGTCAGGCCGACATCGATCCCCTGGAGAAGGCCGGGCGCATAGCCTTCAGGAGAAAGCTTGGCCAGGGGCTCGTAGGCGTCGTTGAGCGCGCGTTCCAGCGAGCTCGGCGGCGCCTTGCCTGTGATTGCGTGATAAAGCGTTGCCGACAGGCCGTAGATGTCGGTCCACGGTCCCTGCTTGTCCGACGTCAGCTGCTCGGCCGCGGCATAGCGCGGCGTGAAGATCGCCGTCATCGCCGCCGTGCGATCGGCCATCGATGACCGCGATGCACCGAAATCGATCAGCGTCGGATTGTTGTTGGCATCGAGGATGACGTTGGCGGGCTTGACGTCGCGATGCAGGAAGCCGGTCTTGTGGACCGCATCGAGTCCGTCGAGCAATCGGTCGAGCATGCGCTGGATGATTGCGGGCGACATCTTGCCGTCGCGCTTCAGGCGCTGCTCGAGCGTGTCGCCGCGGGCCAGGCCCATGATCATGTAGGCGGTGCCGTTGGCCTCGAGAAAGTCGTAGACGCGGACGACCGCGGGAGCGCCCTCGAGTGTCGCGAGGATGCGGGCCTCTTCGAGAAAGCGCTCGCGTCCCCAGATGAAGTCTTCGGCAAACTGGGTGGACCTCGGTACGACCGTCGAGCCGTTCTCGCGCAGCGCCAACGTCGTCGGCAGATATTCCTTCACCGCGACTTCGCGGCCGAGCGTCGTGTCCTTGGCGTAATAGGTGATGCCGAAACCGCCGTGGCCGAGGACCGACAGCAGCTCATAGTTACGCAGCCGTGTTCCGGCCGGTAACGTGCCTCGCATTTCGTTCGGCTTGGCGTCTGCCTCGGTGCCGGCCGCCATGCTTGTCTGACCCTCGGGCGTCGCGGATTGCCAGCGTCGATTTTAGCGTATGTTGTGCTTTCACAAAGCGTCAAGATTGAGATTGCCTGATCGCATCGCGCTCGCGTGTGGGGAATCTCACGTACACGCCACCACTTGGACGGTATGACAGGGCCGCTACGCTAATTCCGCCGGCTCTCTCGAAAGCCCTGAATCCTCTTGTCGAACGGGCAGATGTTGCACGATAGTTGCCCCAATCCAGTGCGCCGCCGGTCCGACGGGAATCACGTCCCAGGGGGGATGACAAGCACGTGCGCCCAATAGAGCTGAAACCGCTGATCGGACGCCTGAACGATGTGTGCCGCCGCGCGCTCGAGGCAGCCGCTGGCGCGACCGCCCTTCGCACTCACTACAATGTCGAGATCGAGCATTTCCTGATCGGATTGCTCGACAAAGCCGATACCGATCTCGCCGCGATCCTGCGCCGCTGGGAGATCGACCCGGCCCGCCTGCTGGCCGACCTCACCCGGTCGCTCGACCGGATGAAGACCGGCAACGCCCGCGCCCCTGCGCTTTCGCCCGATATCGTCGACATGGTGAAGCAGGCCTGGTTGCTGGCCTCGGTGGAGCAGGGCGCCAGTCGCGTGCGGTCAGGCCACCTGATGTGGGCATTGCTCGCCGACGACATGCTGGCGCGCCGCGCGATCGGGTCGTCGGGACTTCTGGCCGCCATCGCGCCCGACACGCTCAAGACCGACTATCTCGCGATTTGCGGCAACACGGTCGAGACGGCACAGGCCACGACGCAGGCGGCCGGCTCGGAGGCCGCGGGCACCGGTTCGGGAGAGTCCCGGCCGGGAAGCTCGGCGGCCCTCGACCAGTTCACGATCGACCTCACGGCACAGGCCAAGGCCGGCAAGATCGACCCGATCCTCGGCCGCGACTTCGAGATTCGTCAGATGGTCGACATCCTGACACGTCGTCGGCAGAACAACCCGATCCTCACGGGCGAAGCGGGCGTGGGCAAGACCGCCGTCGTCGAGGGCCTCGCCTTGCGCATAGCGTCCGGCGACGTGCCGCCGGCGCTGCGCAACGTCACTTTGCGCACACTCGATCTTGGCCTGCTGCAGGCCGGCGCGGGCGTGAAGGGTGAATTCGAGAACCGCCTGAAATCGGTGATCGAGGAGACCAAGTCGAGCCCCAAGCCCATCATCCTTTTCATCGACGAGGCGCATACGCTGATCGGCGCCGGCGGCCAGGCCGGCCAGAACGATGCGGCCAATCTCCTGAAGCCGGCCCTGGCGCGTGGCGAATTGCGGACGATCGCTGCGACGACCTGGGCCGAATACAAGAAGTACTTCGAGAAGGATGCCGCCCTCACGCGCCGGTTCCAGCCAGTGAAAGTTGAGGAGCCGAGCGAGAAAATGGCTACCGCCATGATCCGCGGCCTCGTTTCGACCCTCGAGCTGCATCACAAGGTTCGCATCCTCGACGAGGCGGTGAGCGACGCTGTGCGCCTTTCGGCGCGCTACATTCCGGCACGCCAGTTACCGGACAAGGCCGTCAGCCTGATCGACACTGCCTGCGCCCGCGTGGCGATGAGCCAGAACGCCATACCGGCGCCGATCGACGACTGCCAGCGCCGCCTCGGCCTGATCGACACCGAGCTGAAGATCATCGAGCGCGAGACGGCGGCGGGCGCCGATCACTCCGCCCGGCGCAACGAATTGACGGACGAGCGACAGCGCACCACCGACGAACTGGCCAAGCTGAACGAACGCTGGGAGGCCGAACGCGATCTCGTGACCAAGATCGATGCGGTGCGCGCGAAGATCGATGCCGCCGCAGCGACCACGGGCAGCGCCGGAGACGGTGCCGGCAAGAGCGACGGCCAGACCGAGCGCGCCGAACTCGCAGACCTGTCGACGCGCCTGCGCACGCTGCAGGGCGAACAGCCGCTCATCTTTCCCATGGTCGACGGCCAGGCGATTGCCGCGATCGTCGAGGCGTGGACCGGCATCCCGGCCCGCCGCATGCAGACCGACGAAATCCGCACCGTGCTCAATCTGCGCGAGGCGATGGAACGCCGGGTCGTCGGCCAAAGCCACGCCCTGGAAGCCGTCGCGCAGGCCATCCGAACCAGCCGGGCCGGCTTGACCGATCCGCGCCGGCCGGTCGGCGTTTTCCTGTTCGTCGGCACCTCGGGCGTCGGCAAGACCGAGACCGCTCTCACGCTGGCCCAGCTCCTTTACGGCGGAGAACAAAACGCGACGACCATCAACATGGCTGAGTTCAAGGAGGAGCACAAAGTCAGCCTGCTGATGGGCAGCCCGCCCGGCTATGTCGGCTATGGCGAAGGCGGCGTGCTGACCGAGGCCGTTCGCCGACGGCCCTACAGCGTCGTCCTCCTCGATGAGATGGAGAAAGCCCACTCGGGCGTTCAGGACGTATTCTACTCCGTCTTCGACAAGGGGAACATGAAGGACGGCGAAGGCCGCGACATCGACTTCAAGAACACTGTCATCATCATGACCAGCAACGCTGGTACGGATTTGATCAACAAGCTGTTCGCAGATCCCGAAACGGCGCCGGATGCCGCCGGACTTGGCGATGCGCTGCGGCCGGAACTGGCCAAGTTCTTCAAGCCGGCCTTTCTCGGACGCGTGACCCTGGTGCCGTATTTCCCCCTTCCCATCGCGATCATCCGCCAGATCGTGACGATGCAACTCGAACGCATCCGCAACCGCGTGCGCGACAGCTATCGCGCGACCTTCGAATGGACGCCGGAACTGGCCGACACGATCGCGGCGCGCTGCACGGAAAGCAGTTCAGGCGCGCGAAACGTCGAGAACATCCTGACGCGTACGCTTCTTCCCGAGTTGTCCGCAGAGGTGCTGGCTCGACTGGCGGACGGCAAGTCGATCCAAAGTGTCAAAGCCAGCCTCAACGCAGACGGGTTGTTTTTCTTTGCCATCAACTAACCGTAAAGGTGTTGATAATCCCCAGTGGCTTTCTCCAACGGAGGTCGACAGTGCCAATCTATATGGAATTCAAAGGCATCGAAGGTGATGTAACGACGGAAGGATACAAAAACTGGATCGAGTTGAACTCGTTCCAGTATGGCGTTGGCCGAGCGGTCAGCAGTGGTGCCGGTGGCAACACGCGCGAAAGCTCGGCGCCCAACGTCAGCGAGATCGTTGTCACCAAGCATTTCGACAAGGCGTCCGCGAAGCTCTACCAGGACTCGGTGGCCGGAACGTTCGACACCAAAGTCGTGATCAAGATGAACACGACCACCAAGAACAAGACCGAAACGTTCCTTACCTTCGAACTGTCGGATTGCGGCGTCAGCAGCTATTCGCTCAGCTCGGGCGGCGACAATCCGATGGAAAGCCTGTCGCTCAACTTCCTCAAGGTCATGGTCACGCCCACGCCGCTCGACAAGTCGGGCCAGATCAAGAAGGGCGACGTCGTCTCTTACGATCTGCTGGCGATGAAGGCGAGCTGAGCCACCAGCCCGCCACGTCTGAAATCGAGACAGGCCGGTGCCTTCGCGGCACCGGCAATCGGGCTCCGGTACTGCCTACTGCTGAGGAGGTTCAGTGGATGGCGGCTTGATACCGGCAGTTGTGAGCAGCGTATGACGCGCTGTCTCGTCGGCAACGAGTTCCGCGACGAGCTCAGGCCAACCCAGCCGAGCACGTCGCACGGCTTCATCCAGCGTAAACCCGATCGGCGAGCTTGGCTCGTTGCGCCTGAACCAGGCGGCAATCTCCGTCACCTGGCGCAGCGCCTGTTCGCGCCCCGTGATGCTGCCGGGCGTCGCCACGACAGCGGAGCCATCGCCTGCAGTCGCGCTTGTCATCTCGGCTGCTCCATCGGTCGTCGCGTCGGATGGCGCAAATCGGCCGCAAGTCTCCGCCACGAATTCCAGCAAGTCCCGCACCCGATTGGCCGCGGGACTCGCGTCACCTGCCTTTTCGTCGAAGATGCGTTCCATCTCCTTCCACGACGCAAGGGTCTTGGTGATCAGCTCACGCTGCGCCGACCAATGCGTGGCACCCGCCAGGCGCGCTTCCTTCTCCACCTCCTCGAACGGCAAGACGCCGGAGTCGATCCGCTGGGCGCGCCGTGCCGGGTCGGTGATGCCGGAGAGCTCGACCGCCGCCTGGTATTGCCAAAGGCTGAAGGGCGAACCATCCGGCCGGCGAAACAGCGCCACCTTCCGCAGCGGCTGCATCAATGTTCCGTCGGCGCCCTGGCCGGAAAGTCCCGCAACGGCGGCCACGCGGGTCTCCATGTCGCCCTCATCCGGCATCGGAAACAGGCCGTCCCAATGCCCCTCGACCAGCCCGCCGATGACCGAGGCACCTGCCATCAGACCGCTCAAGCCGGCCATCCGCACCAAGGCTTCTGTCAGCCAGGTCGCAACTTCCAGATCCTTGGAGGTCGACTTCAAGGCACCGATCGCCAGCGTGGCAACCGGGCGCCACAGCGCCAAAACACCGTCGTCATTGCCCTGTGTATCGGCTTGCCGCTCGGCATCTCGCGCCTGGGCCCGGGCGTCGCGAAGACGGAAGTAGATGGACGTGGGTGAGAAGTCCTGTCGAAGATCGACGCCGGTTGGCTGATCGCCGGCAAGGGGTGCCAATATCGCCTCGAAGTCGGCCGTCTCAAGTTCCGGGATCATGGTGAAGGCACCTGCGGGACTGGTCGGCTATGATACAAGCCGCGCTGCGATGTTGAAGGGCCAAACGTTCGGGGAACGTGCTTTTCGCCACCTTCGAGGAGGCCTGAAGCCGCTTATGCTGCCGCGGTGCGGGGGCGCCCCATGGACGGCCCCACCGGTCCGGAGTAGTCTACAAGTAGGAGGGTTCCTGCGATGAGCTCCAGTATACACGACAAACTGAATCGTGTGCGCAAACCCCGAGTGCACATCACCTACGATGTCGAAACCGAAGGCGCGCAGATCCAACGCGAGCTGCCGTTCGTCGTCGGCATCATGGGCGATTTTTCGGGTGACCCGACGACGGCGCTTAAGCCTCTGGCGGATCGCAAGTTCACACAAATCGACCGCGACAACTTCAATGACGTGATGGCCAACATGGCGCCTGGCCTCAAGCTCAAGGTCGACAACAAGCTTGCCGACGACGGCACGCAGATGAGCGTGGACCTCAAGTTCGGCTCGATGGACGACTTCGATCCGGTGGCGGTCGCCAAGCAGGTCCCCGCCCTCGCGGCGCTGCTGGAGACCCGCGAGAAGCTGCGCGATCTCATGAGCAAGGCCGACCGATCCCAGGAGCTCGAGAACCTGCTCGAGCAGGTCCTGCGCTCGGAGAAGGATCTCAAGTCGCTGTCAGGCGAACTCGGCATCAAGAAGTCGGAGGAATAGGAAATGGCCGACGCAAAGAGCGCCCCCGAGGCTGCCGCCACCACGACCGAGGCGGCGCCCGGATTGCTTGATCAGATCCTCACCAACACCAAGCAGACCGAACCCGACCGCGCGCAAGACCTCGTCAAGACGCTCGTCGAGCAGGCGCTGGCCGGCACCGTCACCTTCGATCGCAACCTCACGCGGACCTTCGACAAGGCCGTCAAGGCAATCGACGCCAAGCTGTCCCAGCAGCTCAATGCGATCATGCACGATCCGAAGTTCCTCAAGCTCGAAGGCAGCTGGCGAGGCTTGCACTACCTGGTGCAGAACTCCGAGACCGGCACGGCGCTCAAGCTGCGCGTGCTCAACATGACCAAGCGCGAGCTGGGCCGCGATCTCAGCCGCGCGATCGAGTTCGATCAGAGCCAGCTGTTCAAGAAGATCTACGAGAACGAGTTCGGCACGCCGGGCGGCGAGCCTTATGGCGCCCTGATCGGCGACTACGAATGGACGAACCATCCGGACGATCTCGAGTCTCTGCGGCTGGTATCCAATATAGCGGCCGGCGCGTTCGCGCCGTTCATCTCAGCGGCAGGGGCCGGCATGTTCGGCTTCAACTCATGGACCGAACTGTCAAAGCCGCGCGATCTCGCCAAGATCTTCGACACGGTCGAGTTCGGGAAGTGGCGAGCGTTCCGCGACAGCGAGGATTCGCGTTTCGTGAACCTCTGCATGCCACGCGTGATCGCCCGCCTGCCCTACGGCAAAAACACCAAGCCGCTCGACGAGTTCGACTACGAGGAAGCCCCGATGGATGCCCGCGGCAAGGCGCTGGCGATGGATCACGAATCCTATTGCTGGTCCAACGCGGCCTACGTCATGGGCGCGCGCCTGACCGATGCCTTTGCCCAGACCGGCTTCTGCACGGCGATCCGCGGCGCCGAGGGCGGCGGCAAGGTGGAAAACCTGCCGACTCATGTATTCACGTCGGACGACGGCGACCTCGACGCCAAGTGCCCGACGGAGATCGGCATCACCGACCGGCGCGAGTTCGAACTGTCCAACCAGGGCTTCCTGCCGCTCTGTCACTACAAAAACACGGACTACGCGGTGTTCTTCGGCGGCCAGACGACGCAGAAGCCGAAGAAGTATGATCGCCCCGAGGCGACCGCCAATGCCGCCATTTCCGCCCGGCTTCCCTACATCATGGCGACCAGCCGATTTGCCCATTACCTGAAGGTCATGGGACGCGACAAGATCGGCAGCTTCATGGAAGCCAGCAACGTCGAGACCTGGCTCAATCGCTGGATCCAGAACTACGTCAACTCCAACGTCGACGCGGGCCAGGACATGAAGGCGCGCTTCCCGTTGCGCGAGGCGCGGGTCGAGGTGAAGGAAATTCCGGGCAAGCCGGGCTCGTACAACGCCATCGCCTATCTGCGGCCCTGGCTGCAGATGGAAGAGCTGACCACGAGCTTGCGCATGGTCGCGAGCATTCCCCAGAAGGCCTGACCGCCCGAACCTCTTTGATCTGGCACCCGCCGCCATCATTGGCGGGACCGGCACACCATGGGCGAGGAAGCAACGATTGCAGCCCCGACGGCGCAGGCGCCGCAGCAGCGTCGGCCCCTGCGCGAGTCGGTGCTGGATGGCCGCTTCTTCGGCCAACAGGACAGCGACGCCGCCGGCGAGCTCGCAGCCTTCCTCCACGGCAGGCTGGGCTTCGGTGAAGCACTGGAAGCGTGGTTCGGCGAGGCGGTGACCGGCCTGCTGGCGGCGGGAGGAGACCGGCTGCGCGCGGCACTCGACCGCGACATCGCCGACATCGACGCCGCCCTGGGCGATCAACTCGACGCCGTGCTCCATCATCCGCGCCTCCGGGCGCTGGAAGGACGCTGGCGCGGCATCGCCTGGTTGATCTCCGGCATCGAGCCTGGCCGGCGCGTCAAGGTGCGGTTGCTGCCCGTCTCATGGAGCGAGCTCTGCCGTGACCTCGAGCGGGCGCTGGAATTCGACCAGAGCATCACGTTCCGCCGCATCTACGAGGAAGAATTCGGCATGCCCGGCGGCGAGCCGTACGGCCTGATGGTGATCGACCACGCCGTCCGGCATCGCGTCGCCGCGGGGGCCACGACCGACGATGTGGGTGGGCTGGCACAGCTCTCGGCCGTCGCCGCCGCCGCCTTCATGCCGACCGTGCTGTCGCTCGATCCCAGCGTGCTGGAAGTCGACACCTTCTCCGACCTCGAAGGCGTGCGCGACATCACCGCTCCCCTGCGCGGTTCCAATCACCTGCGTTGGCGAAGCCTCTCCGGCCGCGCCGACATGCGATTCTTGGCCGTCACCCTGCCGCGCCTGCTGGCGCGCCGTCCCTGGGCAGACGAACCCGGTCGCCTGGACAGGTTCCGCTACAGCGAACACGCGCCGACGGCGGACACGCGGGTATGGATGAGCGCCGGATACGCCTTCGCCGCCTGTGCGGTCCGCGCCTTCCTAGACAACAACTGGCCGGCCGACGTGCGCGGCGTGGAGATCGACCGTGTCGGCGGCGGGCTTGTCGACAATCTCGCCGCCGAGCCGTTCGCCAGCGGTCCTCCCCATGACTGGCCGCGCAAGTCCATCGAATACCAGTTCAGCTTCCGGCAGGAGCAGGCCCTGGTCGAAGTCGGACTGCTGCCGGTCGGCGTCCTGCCGTTCGGCCCGGAGCTGGTGTTCGGCGCCTCGCGCAGCATGCAGGCACCGGCGAACTATTCGGGCGCCAGCGCCGCCGCGGCAGAGGCGAACGCCCGGCTTTCCTCCCAGATCAACTCGATGCTGTGCGCGGCACGGTTCGCCCATCTCCTCAAGGTGATGGGCAGGGACATGGTGGGCGCCTTCCGCACCGCCGACGAGATCGAACGGCAGCTCAACGCCTGGCTCCAGGGCTACGTCAACACCAACATCAACAGCACCGCCGAGTCGCGGGCGCGCTTTCCCCTGCTCGAGGGCAACGTGCAGGTGCGCGAGCGCCTCGAGAAGCCGGGAGTGTTCGGCTGCACGATCCATCTGCGTCCACACTACCAGCTCGACGATATCGCTACCGCCTTCCATCTTGTCACCCAACTAGCGGCGCCCAGCGTCTGACGACGCAGCCGGTCTGGAGGATCGATGTCGCTTTCTCCCACTGGAACAGCCGACCCGAGCGAAGCCGGTCGTCTGTTCCGCGAAGGCAATCTTGCCGACGCGCTGACGGCGGCCAATGCCGCGGTGCGCCGGGCGCCGACCGATATCGGCGCCCGGGTCCTCCTGGCCGAGCTGTTGGCCTTCTCCGGCAACATCGATCGCGCCGATGTCGTCCTCGACGCCTGCGCCGATCTCGACCCGACGGCCGCCATCGTCGTTGCGGAGTTCCGCCAGCTGCTGCGCGGTGAGTTGGCCAGGCGACAGCTGTTCAGCGACGGCCGGGTGCCGGAATTTCTCGGTGAGCCCACCGCTGCGCAGCGCTCATCGTTGTCCGCCATCGTCGCGCTGCGTAACGGCGATCTGCCCGAGGCTGCCAAGCTCGCTGGCCAGGCGGAGGAAGCGCGTGTTCATCCGGCCGGGACCGCAGGCGGCACGGCTTTCACCGACATGCGCGACGCCGACGACCTGTTGGCCTCCTGCTTCGAGGTCATCACCACGACCGGCAAGTATTTCTGGATTCCGCCGGAACGCGTGCTGCTTCTGGAGTTTCACAAGGCCAAGCGGCCGCGCGATCTCTTCTGGCGTCGGGCGACCATGCAGGTTGCCGACGGTCCCGATGGCGAGGTGTATCTGCCGGCCCTCTACCCGCCGACGACGGGCACGGCAGCGGCAATGACCGACGCATTGCGTCTGGGTCGCGCCACCGACTGGCACCAGGCTGGCGATGGCGGACCGACCCTGGGCCTCGGCGCCGTGACGATCCTGGTCGGCGAGGAGGCGTTGACCTGGCTCGAAATGGACAAGGTCAACTTCCAGGTGGCGCCGTGAGCGACAGCCGAAGCCGCCCCATGACCGAAAACGCGGGCGGCACGCGGGCCAGACGGGCCCAGCTTCCACTCCTCGACCGGCTTGTCGATGCCGACCCGTCGCAGCGTTCGGACAGTCCTCTGTCTGCGTCCGCCGCGATGGACACCATACGCGTCAGCATCTGCAACGACCTGGAGGAACTCCTCAACACGCGCAAAAGATGGCGGTCCTGGGATCCGCATCTCGCCGAGCTCGATCGCTCGCTGGCCGGATTTGGACTGCCCGACTTCGCCTCCGGCGCCTTTCACGATCCACGCCGCCGCGAAGAGCTGCGCGTGCTCGTCGAGACCTGCATCCGTCGCTTCGAGCCGCGCATCGTCAGTCTCAGGGTCACCCTGCTCGAGGCAAACGACAAGGTGAGCGGCACGCTGCGGCTGCGCATCGACGCGCTGTTGCATGCCGAGCCGGCGCCCGAGCCGATCGCCTTCGATACGGTCGTCGATCTTCTCACCAAGAACGTGACCGTTCTCGAACAGGAGGCATAGGTGGCGTCGGATTCCCTGCTGGCCTTCTTCAACCGGGAACTCGAAGCGCTGCGCGTGCTGGCCGGCGAATTCGCCGAGCGCCATCCGAAGATTGCCGGCCGCCTGCGGCTGACTAAGGACACCGTCGACGATCCTCATGTCAGCCGCCTGCTCGAGGGCGTGGCCTTCCTGGGCGCGCGCGTGCAGCACCGGCTCGATGACGAGTTTCCGGAACTCACCGACGGCCTGCTCTCCGTACTCTATCCGCACTATCTCGCCCCCATGCCCTCGGCGGCGATCACCCGGTTCGCGGCCAATCCGGACCTGCCGGGCCCCGCCCATCTGCCGTCCGGCCTTGCCGTTGAAGCGGAGCCCGTTGGCGGCGAGACTTGTCAGTTCCGCACCGCCTATCCCCTGACACTTTGGCCAGTGGAGATCGACGCCGTCCGGCTTTCGGGCATGCCGCTGTCGGCTCCGGCAAATCCGACAGCCACGGAAGCCGTCGCCTGTCTGCGCATCACCTTGCGTTGCAGCAACCCCACCATGACCTTCACCCAGCTTGGTCTCGACCGGCTGCGCGTTTTCCTGACGGGTGAGCATGGATCGCGGCTGCTGGAACTGCTGATGGCGCATACCATCTCGATCGCGCTTGCCGACGATCTTTCGGATCCGCATCCGGTGATCCTGCCGCCGGAGACCCTGCAGGCGGTCGGCTTCGCGCCCGAGGAAGCGCTGTTTCCGTGGCCGGCGCGATCGTTCTCCGGCTTTCGGCTGCTCAGCGAGTATTTCGCCGCTCGCGAGAAGTTCCACTTCATCGACATCTGCCGCCTCGATGCCAAGACGCTGGTCTCGGCCGGCAACAAGATGGATATCTTCGTCTATCTCGATCGCGCGATGCCGGATCTCGAACGCGCGGTCCAGGCCAGCAGCCTGGCGCTCGGCTGCACGCCCATCGTCAACCTTTTCACGCAGCGTTGCGAGCCGATCTCGCTCGACCATACGAGCATCGAGTATCGCATTGAGCCCGACGTGCGCCGTCCCGCCAGCGTGGAAGTGTGGTCGGTCGAGCGCGTACGCGAAAGCCTGCCAAACGGCGAATTCAGGACATGGCAGCCGTTCCACCGGCTGACGCGACGGCACGCCGACGACACGGCGGACAGCTCGATCGGTGGCTTTTACGGAACGGCACGCCGCGACACCACCGGCGATTTTCGTGGCACCGAAGTGTATCTGCTGCCACACGACGCCGGCTTCGACCCCGAGCGCGAGAGCAGCGGCGTTCTGTCGGTCGATGCGCTGTGCTGCAATCGCGACCTGCCGGCCGCCCTGCCGTTCGGCGGTGGGCGTCCGACGCTCCGGCTGGTCGAGGGCGCTGCCGCCGTCACCGGCCTCAGCTGCCTGACCGCACCGACACCGACGCTGCGCATGCCGGTGCGGGAGCGCGGCTTCTGGCGGCTGATCTCGCATCTGTCTCTCGGGCATCTCAGCGTCGTCGGCGGCGAGACTGCCGCCGATGCCCTGCGCGAGGTGCTGCGGCTCTATGATTGCCGAGAATCGACCGAATCGCGGACGGCGATCCGCTCCCTGCTCAATGTGACGTCGAGGCCCGGCACGGCCCGTATTCCCGGGTTGCGCGGCCCCGGTGCGCGCAGCGGCGGCTTTTGCCGGGGCCTGGATGTGACCCTGACGTTCGACGACCAGGCCTGGACGACGGGCGGACTGTACGTCCTGGCGTCGGTGCTCGACCGCTTCCTGGCCCTGCATGCGACCGTGAATTCGTTCGTGCGCACTGAGGCAGTCCTGCGCGGGCGGCCGGGCGTCGCCGCCAGTTGGCCGGCGCGGGCCGGCAGCCAGGTCCTGCTATGACGGGACCCCGTTCCTCCCGGCGTGGCGAAGCGCCAATGGGCCGCCTCAAGGACCAGCCGCAGCGCTTCAGCTTCGACGCGGCAGTGAGGGTTCTGACCTTTCTCCGGCGCCGGGCCGACCCGGCCGCAGCCGCCCGTTTCACCAGCACCACCGGGTCATCCTATCTGCCTGCGGAGGTCACCCAGGTTCAGGTCGACGCCGGGATAGCCGAACCGCTCGTTACGGTCGGACTCATCGGACTGACCGGGCCGGTCGGTGTCCTGCCGAGATACTATTCCGACGCCGTCGTTGCCGATCAGCGATCGCGCGCGTTCTCGCTCACGCGATTCCTCGACCTGATTTCGCATCGCATGGTCGCGGCCTTCGGCGCTGCCGGCACGAAATACCGGCCGCATCGCGCCGCCGATGTCGGCGCGCTGGGGGCGAGCCCCGAGCGTGGCGATCCGGTAGCCGAAGTGCTGCTGTCCCTGACCGGCTACGCCACCCCTCACCTCGCTGAACGCCTGCTCGCAGGACCGGCGGCGCTGCGCCACTACGCGGGATTCTTTCTGCTCATCCGCGCTCCGCGGATCGGCTCGAAGCGCTGGCCTCCGACTGGCTGGGGCGGCCGGTCAAAGTCGAACAGTTCGCCGGCGCCTGGCTCGCGCTTCCCCTCGATCAGCGGTCGCGCCTCGGGGTCGGCCTCTCGCCCGGTGGATTTTGCCAGCTGAGCGTCGATGCAGCGGCCGGCGTGCGTGCCTGGGACCAGCAGGCGCGAATCGTCCTGCGCATCGGGCCGCTCGACCTCGCCTACTTCGAGAGTCTCCTGCCGGACCAGCCGTTGCTGCGCGAGCTGATCGCGCTGGTGCGGGCCTATGTCGGCTTCGAGGTCGGCTTTGCCGTCAATCCCGTGCTCGCGCGTGACGCTGTGCCGCCGCTGGCCTTGGCTCCGCCGGGCGAGCGCAGTGAGGACAGCGCAAGACCCCTGCTCGGCTGGAACACTTGGCTGCCGACATCCCGTGCCATGCCCCGGCGCACCGATGCCTACGATGCCTTGTTCGAAAGCGAAATTGTTGAAGGACGCGCATGAACCAGTCGTGGACCAGCGGCTACGTTGCCGACATCGCCTATATCGAGGGCTTCTATGTCCAGCAGTCACCAGCACGCATGGCGCTGGCCTGTCTGTTCGGCAACGTCGCGGTCGACCTGCCGGAACCTGACGATGCCGCCTGTTACCTGGAGCTGGGCTGCGGTTGCGGCATCGGCGCGCTCGTCACGGCGGCGGCCAATCCGGGATGGCAGGTCACGGCGATCGACTACAATCCGGCTCATATCGCCATTGGCGCCGGTCTCGCCCGCGCCGCGCGCCTCGACAATATTCGGTTCATCGAAGCCGACCTCGCGCAGTTGGCGACGAGCGGCCAAGCCGACGCCATTCCTCAGGCCGACTTCGTGAGCATGCACGGCCTGTGGTCGTGGGTCAGCAACGAGGTGCGCGCCGGCATCGTCAAGCTGCTCGCCGCCAAGACGCGCCCGGGGGGCATGGTCCATCTCAGCTACAACGCCTTGCCGGCCTGGCAGGGCGCGCTCGGCATGCAGCGACTGATCTACGAAGCCGGCATCCGGGCAGGCGGCCGCAGCGACACGCAGGCCCAGGCCGGCCTTGCGCTGGCGCGCGACCTCAAGGCGGTCGAGAGCGTATATCTCACAGAGAGCAGTCTCGCGCGCGACCTGCTCGACACGACCGTCGCCATGTCGACGGAATACCTTTCCCATGAATACATGAGCGCGCATTGGGCGCCGGCCTTCCATGCCGACGTCGTCGCCGCACTGGCCGAGGCGAAGCTCGACTGGGTATCGTCCGTCAATCCGATGGAGAACTTTCCTGAGCTGATGCTGACGGCAGAGCAGCGCGACGTGATGAATCGCTACAAGGATCCATTGCTGCGCGAGCTGATCAAGGACATGTGCCTGCCTCGGCAACTGCGCCACGACGTCTTCGTCCGTGGGGCGAGGCGGGTGCACAACGAGGCGCGCGATGCGGCCCTCTCCCGCCTGACGGTGGTGCCGATCGTCAGTCCGGGCGAACTGCAGACCAAGATACGGGTGCCGGCCGGCATGGCCGAGGTCGGTGACAAGCTGAAGGACATGATGGTCGCAGCGATGCGCGGCCCGGCAACGATCGGTGATCTGATGGCGCTGGGCGGCGGGCGAGGCAACCCGGCGGAACTGTTGAGCATCCTTGTCGGATCCCATCAGTGCCAGATCGCGCTGCGCTCGGACGGCGAGCAGCCCCAATCCGCCAACCGCCTCAATCGGGTGTTCGGCTCGCGCGTCCATTCGATCGTCGACGCCAAGACGTCCGGCGGCCTCGCCTCCTGGCGGCTCGGCACCGGCCTCACCGCGCCGCCACTCATGCAATTCATCACCGCCCGTCTTCTCAGCGGCGAACGGGAAGACAATGCCGACGCCTGGATCAAGACCCTGAGTGCGGACGTCATACCGGAAAAGCACGATACCGTGCGCAACGTCGTCCAGACTGCCATCGAGCAGCGACTGCCGATCCTACGCCAATTGAGAATCGTTCCCGACTAGCCCCCCTTCGCTCCTGCGGAGCTTCGGAGGGCTGAAATCAGCCACCAACTCAGGCCATCCGAAGCTGCCCCGCAGCGTAGGGTGGCTAGCGCCTTTTCTACTTGAAATGGAAATATCCCAATAGACCACACCCTTCTGCCAAAATGTCGCCGCCAAGGTCGTGTTTCCTTCCAATCTTGGGTCGGCTAGCGTTGCGTGCCTTAAAGCACCGATCGTGACTTGGCTGCTGGGACACCACACCGAAAGTTGCGCTGCACATGGCCGAAGATGACAAAAAATCGTTGCTGTCGATCACGAGCTCAGCCGAGTCGCCTCTGACAGCGGTCCGGATGACGGCCACCGAGACGATCAGCGAGCTGTTCCGGTTCGAAGTCGAAGCGGTCGCAGCCGGCACGATCAACGCCACCAACATGCTCAACAAGCCGGCTTGCGTCTCGGTCAACCACGGCGGGAAGTCGACGCGATACTTCCACGGCATCGTCTCGGAATTCGGCGTCCTCGAGCAGAGCGGCGTCGTGGACAAGCTCTACAAGATGATCCTCGTGCCTCAGCTGGCACATGCCGGCATTCAGAGCGACTGCCGGATGTTCTTCAACAAGACCGCCGAGGACATCCTCAAGATCATCTTCAATGAAGCCGGCGTGACCAAGACCGCGTTTCGCCTGTATTCCGCGCCGGCCCAGCGCAAGGCGACGGCGCAGTTCAACGAGACGGCGCTGCACTTCGCGACGCGCCTGATGGAAGAAGAAGGCTGGTACTATTTCTTCGAGCACGATTCCGACAGCCACACGCTGGTCGTGACCAACGAAAACAACGGCTTCTACACCATCCCCAATGCCACGCTGCGTCTCGGCGTCGGCACGACGGCGGACATGATGGTCGAGTTCCGCAAGCCCGAGGCGTTTGCCCCCGGCAAGGTGACGGTGAAGGACTACGACCACGACTTGCCCGACAAGAACCTGAAGATGGAGCAGAACACCATCCTCAAGCATGGCGGCACCTCGAACCGGCCGGTGTTCCATTGGCCTGCGCTCACGCGCGACACGGGCATGGCGAAGAACCGCGCGAGATGGCGGATGGAAGCGGCCGAGGCAGCGGTTTCCCTGATCGGCGGCGGCTGCGATCATGCCGGCCTGATCGCCGGCGGAAAGTTCAAGTTCCGCACCGACGCCGGCGAGCAGGTTCATGTGGTGCAAAAGATCACGCATCACGCCGAGGACGTATCCGAGCGGGCCGGCGTCGCGTCGGGGACCGACTACTCGAACAGTTTCACGTGCATCCCCAACTCGGTGCCATGGCGGCAGCCGATGAAGACGGCGCGTCCGCGCATGGAGGGCCTGCACACGGCCAAGGTCCTGGCGCCGTCGGGCGAAGAGATCCACACCGACGACCAAGGGCGCATAAAAATCCGCTTCCCCTGGGATTGGCGCGAGGACGCGACGGCCGACAACAGCGAGTGGGTGCGCGTGGTGCAGCCGTGGGCCGGCAACCAATGGGGCGCTCAGTTCATCCCGCGCGTCGACACCGAAGTCGCCGTCGCCTTCATGGATGCCGACCCGGACCGGCCGGTCGTCGTCGGCGGTCTGTACAACGGCGACGACAAACCGATCTTCCCGGTTGCCGAGAAGACCAAGCTCGGCTTCCGCTCGCGCTCGGTGACCAAGGGCGGCACGTCCGATTTCAACGAGATCACCGTCGACGACAAGAAGGGCAGCGAGCAGCTCTTCCTGCATGCCCAGAAGGACATGAAGACCGAGGTCGAGAACGACCAGACCCTGACCGTCGGGAACGACCGGACCGTCACCATCCAGAAGGGCAACGAGAAGGTGACCCTCGAGATGGGCGATCAGACCACCGAGCTGAAGCTCGGCAACATCTCGGTGAAGTGCGACCTCGGCTCGATTACCATGGAGGCGATGCAGGCGATCACGCTGAAGGTCGGGCAGAGCTCGGTGAAGATCGACCAGATGGGCGTCACGGTGAGCGGCATGATGATCAAGATCGACGGAACGGTCATGACGGACGTGAAGGGCCTGATGACCACCGTCAAGGGTAGCGCCATGCTGACGCTCAGCGGCGGCATCATCATGATCGGCTGAGGACACTGCGATGGCTTCCCCGACCACCACCACCAAGCCCGCGAACAAGCTCAGCAGCGATCTCGCGCGCGTGCTTCCCCACCTGCAGCTCGACGAGCAGGGCCGCTCGGCGCTGGCCGGCTGCCAGGATGCCATCGAGGCGCTGGACCGCCTCGAGCGCGCCGGACTTCTGATCGAGGCGACGCGGCTCGTCGCCCACGCTCTGCCGGCACGCGAAGCGGTGTGGTGGGCCTGCGCCTGCTCGCGCCTCAGCGCGGCCTCGGGCACCCATCTGGCGGCCGAGGCCGAGGTGCGCGAGGCGGCGGAGGAATGGGTCCGCAAACCGACCGACGAGCACCGCCGCGCCGCGATGAAGCAGGCCGAGACGACGGGCTTCGGCAGCGCCGAGGCATGGGCCGCCATCGCCGCCTTCTGGAGCGGCGATTCCATGGCGCCGCCGGAGGCGCCGAAGGTGCCGCCACAGCCGCATTTCACCGGCCTCGCGGTGGCGGGCTCGGTCGCCCTGGCCGCGGCCCGCGGACCGGCGGTGCGGCGCGACGGCAGGCTTGCGCGCTTCCTGACGTCAGCGAAGGATATCGCGACCGGTGGCGCAGGACGTCTTGAAGCGGAGCCAGACTGATGGGAATGCCAGCAGCACGCGTCGGCGACATGCATGTCTGCCCCATGGTCACCGTCCTGGTGCCGCATGTCGGTGGCCCGATCCTTCCTCCCGGCGGCCTGCCTGTCCTGATCGGCGGCATGCCGGCTGCCCGCGTCGGCGACATGTGCGTCTGCGTCGGGCCACCTGACGTCATCGTTCTTGGGTCTTTCACCGTGCTGATCGGCGGCATGCCCGCCGCGCGGATGGGCTCCATGACCGCCCACGGCGGCAGCGTCGTCATGGGCTGCCCCACCGTCCTCGTCTGACGATCAGTCAGCTGCCTGCGCTGAAATCGATCGTCACGGCCGTGACGTTGTCGGTCACCTTGGCCATCAGTGCGGCCGTGATCAGCCGTTCGGCGGCGGTGTCGTCGTCACCCGAAAGCAGTTCTGCCAGCAACTCCTCGGGCACGGTCTTGCTCAAGCCATCGCTGCACAACAGCAGCCGGTCGCCGGCCTGAAGCTGGCCGGTCCGCTTGTCCAGCTCGAGAAGATCGATATCGGCGCCGACGGCACGCGTGATGACGTTGGCCTGCGGATGGCGGGCGGCTTCCGCCTCGCTGATCGTGCCGTTCTCGACCATCACCTGCACCAGGCTGTGGTCGCGGGTGATCCTGGTGAGGGAGTGGCCGCGCAGCAGGTAGGCGCGTGAATCGCCCGCCCACAGGCAGGCGAAATGATCGTCACGCGCCATCAGCACGACCACGGTCGTCGCCACCATCGCCCCGGAACCAAGCCGCGACGCCTCGCCGTGCAACCGCGCATGCGCCGCCTCGAGCCGTGTTCGCACCTCGACGAGCATCTCGCTGGCAGAGAGTCCGGCGTCGATGGATTGCAGAAGAGTGGCCACCTCGGCCGAGGCGATTTCGCCGGCGACGTGCCCGCCCGCGCCGTCGGCGACCGCCCACAGGCCGAGATCGGGCCGATTGACGTAGGCGTCCTCGTTCAGCCGGTTCGCCGTGCCGGCATGCGTCGCCGCGCAGGAGCGGAAGCTGCCAAATCGAGCCGTGTTCTGAGCGATTCCGTTCTCAGACATCACGAAGCATCCGAAGCTCGAGGGACCAGCACCGCCGGAGCAGCGGCGTTCGCTGCCCAGTCATCGTCTATGAGGGCAGCAAAACCGACGCCCTCCGGCAAGGCCGTTCCCGTCTCAAAGCGAGCGACAACTCTGGGACCGCCCTCGGTCCACCACGCCGTATGGCCGGCCGCGAATGCCAACTCGGGCGCCGGCCCTTCAGCCGCGGTGAAAGAAGCCTGGATACGCTCGAGCACATCGGCAGGCGCCAGGTCGTGCTCCAGCGCGTCACGCCCGGCCTCCTCGGCGGCGGCCAGGAAGGACGTCATCTCCCCGACATGCGGCAGCCAATCACAAGGCGCCGCGGCGGCGATCGTCAATGGCGAATAGCGTCCGACCTTGTCGACGCTCGGCAGCCAAAGTCCAAGCACGCCGCTCTTGCCGCAAAGTCCCGGCGGCAGCATGAAGCGCCAGACCGGGGCCTCCAGCCAGGCGGCATCCCACTCGTCGCGCCACCGAGCCTGCGTGTCGGCAAGACCACGCTGCCACCAGCCGTCCCAGCTGTCGGTGAAGTCGCGCGGCAGGTTTTCCCGCACGAAGTCTCCCCGCGCCGGCAGCTTGCCGAACAAGCCGGCAATCGCATCGGGGGGAAGCGCCGGCATCGCCGGACTAGCCGCTGACCGACGGACAGCGGAAGTCCTGCAGGACGCCCGGGGCGAAGGGATTCATGACCGAGCCCGCGCGGATCTCGAACGCAGCGCTGCGCTCGCCGAGCGAGAAGGTCAGCAGATAGCGCTCGGGCGAGCCCGCCTGTTGCAAGGTGCCGCGGCCGAAGAGGCGGAACATCGCCCACGGACCGGTCTCCGAGATGACGCCGGTCCCGCCGCGCGGCGGCGGATTGAAGACCAGCCGCACGTTCGTCATGCCGTTCGGTCCCGGCCAGGTGATCTGGGTCGATCGCGCCGGACCGTGCGCGTAGGTGACCGACGTGCCGTCGAATTCCAGGCTGACCTGGGAAGACCCCGAATCGAGCTCGACGGGCGTGATGTCGAAGCGGACGGCGATCGTCGTCGAACCGGAGGCGAAGAACAGGTCACGGATGACGGCGGCCCGCTGGAACTGGGTGATGTCCGTCGGCGACACCGGTGCCGACACGCCATCCACCGCCTGCGGCGTCCAGGTCTTGCCGGTGGTGTTCACATAGGGCCGCAGCTGGGTGTTGAAGAAGCCGTCGATCAGTCCTCCGGGCGCGAACAGCTTGGCAAAGTCGTCCAGGGGCGTCTCGTTCGAGCTGCCGGGCACGAACGGGAAGCGCCCGTTGACCGCGGGCGCACAGAGCCTGCCCGGTCCGTTCACGCCGTTATAGGCGGCGGCAACCTGCTGGCGCGCGCCGCCGGCGCGCAATGCCGTGCTTTGCTCGGCCAGGCTGGCCAGCCAGCGACCCAGCGGCTGAGGCTGCCGCTGGGACTCTGCTCGGAGCGCAAGCGACGGATCGTCGCCCGCCGCCACGGCGGATGCACCGACACCGGCAGCATTCATTCTGGCGAGCTGTTGCCGCAGGTCGTCGAGGACCTTCAACACCTGGTCGATCGGTGCCGCACCGGGCGGCGTTACCAGCTCGCGGAGCTGCCTGTAGCGTTCGTCGATCTGATGACCGGGCGGAAGTGCCGGCGCTGCACCGGCCTGGCCGGCAAGCAGGGCGGCAAGAGCCGCGGATCTCGCCACCGTGGGCGCTAATGCCGCCGCCTTCTCCTTCGCGGCCTTTTCCAGATCCGCTGCTGCCGCCGCCTCGACAGCCGAGGGTTTCGGCAGCTCCGACAGCGTCAGCTGCCGGGCGATGGCCCCGAGCAGTTCCTTCAACGGCGATTGCTTCGACGCCAGGATGTAGAGGTCCTGGGAGGCCTGGTTCAGGCTGCGCAGCGGCGTGATCTCGAGGTCCTGCAGCAGGCCGTCCCACGCCTTGGCGTAGTCTTCCATGTACTGCGTGACGACTTCATTGGCGACCTCGCTTTGCTTGGAGAGGTCGAAATTGACGGGCACTTTCTGGCCCAGCACCCAGCTTTCCGCAGCCACTTCGCGCGTCGCCGTGGCCAAGGCCGGCAGCAGAACCTTGTGGAACCCGTCGACGGTCAGGAAGCCCGGTATGCCATCGCTCAGTTTCCTGCCCGAAGCCCTCGTGAAGACGCTTCCGCCCGCCCGTCCGATCGCGTCGCTCGGTCGCCAGGGCGGCAGGCTCTGGGCAGCGGCCGACGGCTTGATGCGGGAGTAGGCGCGGGACGCCAACGAGACGCGGCTGAAGGTCGTGCGCGCCTTCGCCACCAACGCCTCGTCGAGCGGCACCGCTGGCAAGGACTGTGCGAGGAGCGCATCCAGATGCGCCTGAAGGCTGGCGACCACCGCCAGATTGCCAGGACCGGAATATTGGTGCTGCCAATCGAACGTCATCCACTCCTTCACCAGGGACTTGTCGAGCGGGCCCTGGCCACCGAGCATCAGGTAGACGCGCGTTGCCTCGTAGAGGAATTCCGGCTGCGTGAAGTAGCCACGCATCTGGGCTTCCAGGCGCCAGATCAGGCGCGGCAGCAGCGCGTAGCCCAACGCATGCCGATAGACGCCCTCGGCGCCGCCGCGCAGCTTGGCCGTCTGCGACAGGTCGAAGCCCGCCAGCAGCGGA
This sequence comes from uncultured Alphaproteobacteria bacterium, assembly GCA_963809025.1. GTDB lineage: Bacteria > Pseudomonadota > Alphaproteobacteria > Reyranellales > Reyranellaceae > Reyranella. The sequence continues at coordinate 171,845 of CAWEIE010000003.1, forward strand.
CTGCTGGCCTTGGCCGTGGTCGAGAGCTCGCGGGCGGCGTCCAGCAGGGCCAGCAGGCGCGGCAGGTCGGCATCATTGACCGGATCGAACGTCGTCTCCTTGGCGATCTTTTCGTAGGTGTCCAGGGCCGCCGCCATCTGGGTGATCTCGCTCTGGCTCGACGACCGATTGGCGACCAGCCAGCCGGCGACGCCGAGCGTCAGCAGGGCCACCACGGCATACGAGGCGGAGCGCAGGATGAGCCGCCGCATGCGCGCCGTCGGCGGCTCGCTCACCAGCATGGCCTCGCCGAAGATCACCCGCGCAACGAGCTGCCCGAGGAAATAGCTGCGCCCCTGCACCGGACGCAGGGCCGCGGCGCGGCGCTGGTCCAGACCGAAGGCGCGCATCATCACGCCGGTCAGGCGATCGATCGGCGAGCCTTCCTGGGTTCCGGAGGCGAAGTAGACACCGCGCAGCAGCGGCGCAGGATCGAGCCGCGAGCCGCCGAAGGCCTCGCTGAGAAAGCCCTGCAGGGGCTGCGCCAGCGTGGCGATCTGCGTCGGGAAGCCCGCGATCAGGGCGCGGCGCTCCGGGCTTTGCTCGGCCTGCAGGCGATCGAACAGGCGATCGTTCAGGCTGTCGACGAGGAGTTGCAGCTCCTCGGGAAACTGCCCGACGGGTGTCGCAGCCGCCTTGCCGAACGGGAATGTCACGCCCCACACCTGCTCACGCCGCTCACGGTCGAGGTCGTCGAAGAATTCGGCGAAGCCCGCGATCAGATCGGCCTTGGTGAAGAGGAGATAGACCGGCAGACGGATGCCGAGACGCTCCTCGAGCTCCTTCACGCGCCGTCGAACCGCGCGCGCATGCGCCACGCGCTCGTCGTTCGGCGCACTGGCGATGTCGCTGAGGGCGATTGCCACGATCACGCCGTTCAGGGGCTGGCGCGGCCGGGTACGGCGCAGCAGATCGAGGAAGGCGTCCCAGCCGGCGCGATCGACGGCGGCATTCGAATCCTGGGTCGTATAGCGGCCGGCCGTATCGATCAGCACGGCATTCTCCGTGAACCACCAGTCACAGAGCCGCGTGCCGCCGACCCCCGCGACCGACCCCTGCCCCATCTCCGCAGCCAACGGAAACTTCAGGCCGCTGTTCAGGAGCGCCGTCGTCTTACCTGCGCCCGGCGGCCCGATGATGACGTACCAGGGCTGCTCATAGAGGTAGCCGCGCGTGCCCCGCGCCCTCTTCAGCAGCGACAGCGCGGTCGACATCCGGTCGCGAAGGGCTGCCGCTTCCTCGTTACTTCGGTCGTCTGCCTCATCGGCGGCCTTCTCGGCAACGCCCTTTTCGAGCTTCTGCTCGCGGCGGCGGCGATTGAAGTCGAGTGCCACGTTCGCGGCGGCCCAGACCGCCAGCAGGCACAAGATGACGACCAGGCGGGCCACCCATCCTTCGAGAAGAGCCAGCAGCGGCCCGAAGAACCAGACCAGCAGCGCCAGGATGGCGACGCCGACGAAACTCAGCACCCAACGAGAGGCGAGGAGCCGCAGAGCTTTCATGACTAGCCACCCTGCCGAGTGAGGACTACTTCGATGCGCCTGTTGCGTTCGCGGCCTTCGGGCGTGGAATTGGGCGCGATCGGATCGGCGTCCGCCCTGCCCTCGACGGTTATCCGCGAAGGCTCGCCGAGGGCGGCACCGATGATCGTGCTGGCCGCCTGGGCACGCGCCGTCGACAGCTGGAAGTTCGACGGGAAGGCGATGGTGCGGATCGGCTCGGAGTCGGTATAGCCGATGACCTTCACCGGACCGACCTCCTCCTTCAGGGCAAGCCCGATGCGTTCGAGCAACGGCTTGAAGCTCGCCGTCAGCGTGGCGCTGCCCGACGCGAACATGTTGCGGCCGATGATGCGCACCAGCGGCTGCGCCGGCGTGCCGAGCACCTCGACAAGCTTCTGATCGATCTCCGGCTTCAGGAACTGGCGCAGCTTGTCGAGCGTCGACGGCTCGGGCGGCGGCGGCGCTACTGCGACCGCGGGCGCGGGCTCGACGACCGGTATACGGGTGATCGTCGGCATGCGATCCGGTGGGGCGCCCTGCAGGCGGGCGTAGACGGTGTCGGATTCCGCGTTGAGGCTGATCGAGAACCAGAGGAAGAGCGCGCCGATGACGCCCAGCCCCGCCGCCGCGGCGACCCAGAGCGGCACGATGAAGCGCGCCGGCCGGTAGGGCGCGTTTACGCCCTTCGTATGAGGGGCGAGCGCCGGTTCCGCCGGTTTCTTCTGGCGGACGATGACGGCATAGGTTTCTTCGCGGATCCGGTTGATCTCGCCGACGCCGCGGCGCGACAGGCGGTACTGGCCGATGAAGCCGAGCGACATGCAGATGTACATCAGCTCGATGACCGGCAGGAACCGGCCCGGGTTGGCGCACATCTGCTTCAGCACATCGAAGAAGCGCTCGCCGCTGCGCACCTCCTGATGGAAGGTCGAGACCAGCGAGCGCTGGCTCCAGGTTCCGCTGCTGCCCCAGGGCGTGTTCAGCACGATGTCGTCGAGGCTGGCGCACAGTGCGTAGTGAGCCGGGCGAAGCTGTTCCAGAGGGACGCCCTTGTCGCGCGCCTCCTGCTCGAAAACCCGGATCTGGCGAACGGTTCGCTGATAGAGGTCGCCGGAATCCGGCGGGCTTGCCGTATTGCGCAAGCGCGCCATGAGCTGGAGCAGCGGCGCGGCGGCGACCGTAAGCACGTCGCCGCCGGTCGCCATGTTCTCCGTCCCCTCCGCTGCCACAGCGGGGCGCGCGGCAGGCGTCTCCGAGGGCGGCTGGTCGCTTCGCGTGACGGTCGGCTGTTCGGGCGCCGGCGGCCGGCGCCGGCCGGGGGTCGGGCGGATGACCGTCCGATTGTCGTCCTCAGGCTCGGCGAAGGGATTGTCGCTCATGCTCGCCTCACGTCAGCGGCGTCAGCCGCGGATCGCCCAGAGCTCGATATTGAGATTTGGGAACTCGCCGGAGAGATGGATGGCGAAGCCACCGGAGGATTGCAGTTCCTTCCAGTGCGCCGAATTGCGGTCCAGCTCGAAGTAGGTCGCGCCGGCATAGAACGGCAGCTGCCGCGGCGCGACGGGCAACGGCCGCACCGCTATTCCCGGCAAGGCGACGTTCACCAGCTCGCGGATATGCTCGACCGCGCCGATCTTGACCTGTGACGGGAACAGCCGCCGCAGCGTCTCGGTCGGCACGTCCGCCTGCACGGCGAGCACGAAGCTCGACGAACGCAGGATGCCGCGATCGACAATGGGACCGACGCGCACACCATAGGCACGCTGCTGCAACGGGATCTGGATGGCGGTCTGCTCGATGACCGACGACAGCGACCGGCGCAGGTCGGCAATCACCGGCGCGAAACTGCGCTGCAGGTCGGCATGCCGATAGGGCGGATAGTCCGAGGGACGGCGGCTCGCTTCGGTGAAGGTCGCGAAGTCGCCGGCCATCTGCACGAGGGCGGCGTAGAGATCGGCCGGATGGACGTTGCCGTCGCTCGCCCAGTGCGCCATGAGTTTTTGCGAGCGGTTGACGGATTGCAGCAGCAGGAAGTCGGAAACATCCGCCACGCCACGCGACCCCGGCGCCGTCAGCCGCGCCGCCAGCGCTTCGCCGCGCTGGTTGAGCAACCCGGCCAGCTCGGCCAGCAGGCCGGTCAGCGGCGGAGCGGCGGCGCAGGCCAGGCATGGCGCGATCCACTGATCGTCGAGCACCACCTTGCGGTCCGCGCCGACCTCGACCACGCGGGCAAGACCGATGCCATGATAGCCGGCGCGGTTCTCGGTCTCGAGCATGTAGCGCAACCGCAGCCTTCCGACCTGCACCTCGGCAGGCTGCGGCGAGCCCGAATGGGTATCGTAGGCCTCGAAGGGCTTCTGCTCGTAGCGGCCTTCCGAGGAGCCGTTGGCGGTGACTTCCACCGATCCCGCCTGCCGCATCGGCAGCACGAGATAGACGATGGCATTGCGCGTCGTTTCCGGGAGGTCGAGCGGCACCGGCTGATCGGTTTCGCCAGGCAGGGAAAACGGCGTGCCGTCCTCGAACACGCCGCTGCCGCTTTGCAGCGCGAACTGGCCGGTGGCGAGCAGGTTGCGGTTGATCACTCCCTCGGTCAGTCCCCAGCCATGCGGACGCAAGGCAGCGGTCCGGTCGCGCACCAGCGCTTCGAGCCATCGATCCTGTTGCTGGAAGTGCTGCGCCCGCAGGAACATCCCCTCCAGCCAGACAACACGATTTGACCAGGTCATGTCGGCACCAGTGCGGCTCTGGTGCCGCTGATGGAGATTGCGAGCCGCGTCAGCCCGCTCTCGGCGATAGGAGCGACCATACGCCATTGCGCGCGATCGATATCGCGGAACAGCACCGCGATGCCAATGAAGCGCACCCCGGGCTTCGGCATCAGCGTGACCTTCCGGGTCTCGCCCGGACGGACCACCACCTCCTCGGAGCCGGTGCTTTCCGTGCCGAGCGTCTGAGCCTCCCGTTGCATCAGGGAGTAGACATCGGCCGCCTCGAACCGGCCCCTGGCATTGAGCGAGTAGAAACGAACCGCCACGGACACCGGCGTGCCCATCGTATTGGGATTGATGTCGGGGTTCGCCCTGATCGTCAGGTCGACCACCGGCGGTGCCGGCGGACCAGCGCAACCCTCGACCACAAGGGCGGCCGGCACCGCCCCGAGCAGCAGACGCCGGCCGATCATGACGACGCCCGATCGGCGGTCAGCTTTTCGATCGCCTGCTCGTAGGCACGCGCGAAGGCCTTGCCGAACACGCTGTCGAAATCGTCCGAAAGCGCCTGGGTCACGCTCTTGTGCAGCTGACCGAAGGCATCCCACGCCTTGGCTTTCTTCTGGGCGGGATGGATCTGCAATCCACCGCCGCCGGCCTTCTGTTCGATGATCTCGGGAGCGAACTGGGCGAGGAGCACCCGCACGGCCGCCTGCATCGCCGAGATCGTCGCCAGCTCGTGCATCCTGAGGTCGTCGAAGGCTTCGGCAATGGCCTCGTCGGCCGGCATGCCGCCACGCCGGCCGATCCCGAGCAGGGTTGCCAGGGCGTCGTCGTCATCGAGCGAAAACTTGAGCGGGTTGTTTCCGCTGGGCCGAATCATCGTCTGCTCGATGCGAAACTCGTCCTTGATGCTGGCGCGCGCCATCAAGGTCTGGCGAAGACCGGTGACGCTCGCCCGCACCGCCGCACCGATCCGCTCCAGCGTCTTCTCCGGATCCGTGAGCTTTGCGTCGCTGAGCGCCACGCCACGCAGGAAGGCCGCGATCACGGCACCGTCGTCTGGCACCTCAGCCGGTGGCGGTGGCGCTGCTGCCGGCGCTGGCGGCCGGCGCTCGCTTTTTGCCGGCGCGGGGGCAGCGTCTTCCGGCGGGCGCTCAGCCTGCTGCGGCCGCGCCGACTGAGGCCGCGGTGCGGCGGCAGGCAAGTCGACGTCCCAATCGTCGGGAATGATCGCGACCGGCGCGGGCGGCCGGAAAGCGCTTTGAAGGGCTGGCACGTGATCGGAGTCCGTCGGTCCCGAGAACGGCTCCGGATTGGGCGCGAGCGGATCGAAATCCGCCGGCAGGATCGACGAATTCGGCGAGTCCAGCATCGACGCGGAGCTGGGCAGCCTGGCGTCCTGATAGGGGCGAACCTCGGACCGCGACGGCGAAGGATCGTGGTGGGCCAGGAAGTCGTCGTGCTCACGTGCCGATTCTTCCTCGTCGATGATCACTTCGATCTCGTAGAGGCCGAACTTGACCCTGTCGCCATTGCGCAGCTTCTGGCTGGCGCCCTTGCCGATGGGATCGCTGGCCTGGTTGAGGAACGTGCCGTTGGTGCTGAAATCCTGCAGCTCCCACTCGCCGACGCCGTAGGTGAACTGGCAGTGCTTTTTGGACAGGTGACGGTCAGGATCGGCGACGACCCATTGATTTTCCTTCCCCCGGCCTATGGAGAACTCGCCGCCGCGAACCTCGCGCCGCTCGGGCGCCACGTTGTCGGGACAGCGGATCATGACAAGCTTCAGGGTCACGTGAGAGCGCACTCCTGTACGGGAGGCGAACGGCAGCTCCGATCGCCTAAAATACTAGTAGGGTAACCCATGATGGGGCAATTGCATTTGGGATTCGTACCGGTTGGGACGTCGTCCTACGACCTCACTGCAAGCCAGGATCAACCATACTGAAAGTTGTAGGACGCCATAACTCTACCATTAATTTGGGCGTCAACGGAGCACGGTTGACGGCCTGGGGCGACGGCAGCCATCCTATGGGGGTGCCATTCGACATTCGAACGAATCCGTCGCCATGTGCCTTGCCCCGTCGCAGACGATCCTGAGCACCGATGAAGCCGGCGCGGTTGCCCCGCCCATCTTCACCTCGGTCGGACAGGACGCGGTGAATGGCCCGGGCGATGTGTTCGTCATCCAATCGCTGTTGAACAGGCGGCTGCCCAAGCCCCACACCGAGGTTCCCGTCACGGGCACCATGGACCCCGGGACGATCCTCGCCATCAAGGCGTTCCAGGCGGTGGTGATGAACATGAATCCGCCGACCGGCTACGTCGCCCCCGGCAGCCCGACCTACTACGCCCTGGCGGCGCGGCCGCTGGTCACCAAGGAGCAGCCTCCGCCGACGCGATTTGGCCATGTCGGGATCGTTCCGCCGGAGATCATCGAGGCAGCCAAGGCGTCGCGCAAGCGTTGGGGCATCCCGCCCTCGATCACGCTGGCACAGTGGATCGTCGAAAGCGCCTGGGGAGCGGCCATGCCGCCCGACAGCAACAACCCGTTCGGCATCAAGGCGCTGGAAGGCCAGCCCGCGGTCGAAAGCGAGACCCGCGAAGTCATCGACGGCAAGGTACTGACGGTGACGGCGCGCTTCCGCCGTTTCGCCAACATGTCCGAAGCGTTCGAATTGCATGGCAAGCTGCTGGCGACGGGCTCGCCCTATCGGGCGGCCAGGGAGGTCGTCAATGACCCCGACCGCTTCGCCGACGCACTGACCGGCGTCTATGCCACCGATCCGCAGTACGGCACGACGCTGAAGTGGGTGATGGATAACTACCGGCTCAAACAATACGACTGACTTACGGCTTGAATTCGCCGCCGCCGGGCGGCGTGATCTTGGCGTCGCGCAGTCTCTTCTCCAGTACTGGAATGGCTGACGCGGCCTTTCCCCGCGAGCAGTTGTCGAGCGCCTGGAGGGCCTCGACGTCGACCCGCCGGCCTGTCGCATTCTGGACATAGCGCCGATAAAGGGCGCTGAGCTGCGCGCAATAGGCGTTGTCATCGCCTTGCGCCTGAGCGAGTGGCGCCGACGCCAAGACAGAAAGCACAAGGAGAATGCGTTTCACGAGACCTGTCCAATGATCGGCACTGGCCCGCCGAAGTGGCGGACCCGACTTGACCGATGACGATGTGCTCCGCGCGATCGTACATCACAATGGCCCCAATTCGAACTCTCCGCGTGATCTCTCGTACGCACGGTGACAGTGGGAATCTGTGGGATTTGTCACTGAGCGCACCGTCCCGCTGTGCTTTGCTGGACAGGCGATCTCAGTAGCCTTGTAATCGGGGCGCGCCGGGAACCGCCGCGCTTTGGGCCAAGGATCCGGCGCGACAGGGACGGCACGTCACTCGAGCAAGGGCGCGGCCATGAACATCCGTATGATCCATAACGGCAGGGATCGCGATTCGCTCCTGATGCCGATGGACGAACGAACCGTCGATCTCATGCTCCAGTACAGCATCCAGCTCATCCGGTGCGAGCCGACCACGCGCATCAACGAGTTCCGATCCGTCGACACCCACGCCTCGGGCAATGGCATCGTGCGCGATGGTTCCGACCGGTTCAATCTCGACGCGTGGAGGGACGACGAGTGGGTCGCCTTTCGCGACAATTTCGTCAGGGTCATCACGCGCTATTGGGACGGCAAGTTCGAGCTCACGCCGAGCCGGGCATGGTACCAGGCCCGCCACGCGATCGGGGCGCCCTCGGCGTCCAGGATCACCTGCAGCCTGTCCATCGGATTGGTCGATGCGGCCGGTCAGGCGAACCATCGCTACTTCATCATCAAGCCCCGGGAGACGAACTTCCGTTCCTTCGCCTGGTCGGCGCAGCGACTCGGCATGTTCACCCATCGCGACCTCGCCCTTGACTGGAACACTCGCCAGACGCGCCTGGGGCGGGTGCGGCACAGCGTCAGCTTTCTCCAGACCACGATCCTGCACGAGTTCGGCCATACGCTCGGGCTGCATCACGTCGGCGGCAGGGGCAACGCGGACTCGAACTACGGAATTTCGCTGGAGCAGCGCAACGAACTCATGGGCATGGGCGACCATGCGACGCCGAGATTGGCCCAGCCCTGGATATCGCAGCTGCGCCACCATCTGATACCGACCCGCGGCGAAGCGCCGGTGCGCTTCACGCCACGGGTGGTTGGACCGCAGCTGATCACGTACTGGGACAACGACTGGGTGCCGCCGCCGCCTCCCGCGCCTTAGAGGATTGAGCCTCAGCGATGGTACCTCGTCGCAAATCGGGTCCGCGGACGGTTGGGCGCAAGGCCGGGAATTCGGATGAATTCGGACAGTTTCGCCCTGTCCGAAATCGACTCCCAAAGACCGCGATCTTTGGGCCTTTCTTGACCTTCGGACATTTCGGACAGTTCCGATGGCCATTTCGTTCGGCATTCTCGGCGGCTCCCCGCCCCCCGCCTGGTTTGCATCGACCTCGCGCACCGTGGACCCGGCCGGACGGCGGCCCGCGGTTATGGATCGGATAGACGATGCATAGAGCGGCAGACGCCCGACTCTAATTAAAACTCTCGTGCTTGTCAATAACTATAGTTCATGTGGCGATTGCAGCATGTCCGCCAAAGATGGCGCGTTTCGCTATTTCGAATTTTGGCGCTCAAGGAGGGGCCATACCTGGGGGGCGGTCGCCGCCGTCATACCAGCGCTGTGCGCGCCAGCCCAAGTGCTGGCAGTGCTGTCATTGGCTCCCCGGCGCTGGTCCACCATCTCGATCAGCGCCCGCTCGACCCGCCGTTTGACTCCAACAATTGTGCCCCGGCACATTCGCTCGCATGTCCCTTTCCCTTCTCCTCACCGGCGATTCGATCCTGCAACGCCGGCTGAACAGCCGCGACGACGCCGAGCTGCGGCCGCTGTTCGACAAGGTTCGTGCAGCCGACGTCGCCTTCACCAATCTCGAGGGGCTGGCCAACGATTATCGTGGCGATCCCGCCCTGGAGAGCGGCGGCTCGCATTTCGGCGCGCCCGCCTGGGTGCTGGATGAGCTGGTCGCGGCCGGCTTCGACCTCTTCGCCACCGCCACGAACCATGCCCTCGATTATTCGATCTCGGGCCTGGTCCACACCATCGAGGCGCTGGAGGCGCGGGGGCTTTCGTTCGCAGGCGTCGGCCGCAATCTCGAGGATGCGCGCCGCCCCTGCTATCACACCTCGCCCGCCGGCACCGTGGCGATGATCTCGTGCTGCTCGACCTTCGCCAGGGGAAACGAGGCGGGCGCGCAACGGCCAGACCTTCCGGGACGCCCCGGACTCAACCCGCTGCATGTCGACACGCTGCACGAGGTCACCGAGCAGCAGCTCGCGGTGCTGCGGGAGGTCGCCCAGCAGCTCGGCCTCGAGGCCGATCGCCAGCAGAAGATCAAGTCCGGCTTCGCCTTCCCGCTCGCCGACCCGGCCCTCTTCCCGCTCGGCGACCTCAAGTTCAAGTCGGCCAACCAGCCGCAGGTGCGCACGACGCCCAACGCCAAGGACATCGCGGCCATGGTGCGCTGGATCGAGGAGGCGCGCGGGCTCGCCGACCTGGTGCTGGTGAGCTTGCATGCGCACGAGCAGCTCGGAAGCAAAGAGGTGCCGGCCGAGTTCATGGGCGCCTTCGCGCGCGCCATGATCGACGCGGGCGCCGATCTCGTGGTCGGCCATGGCCCGCATCTGCTGCGCGGGCTGGAACTCTACAAAGGCAAGCCGATCTTCTACAGCCTGGGCAACTTCATCGGGCAGAACGAGCTGGTGGCCAAGATTCCGGCCGACGGCTACGAGCGCTTCCGCGCCGAGCCCGACCTGACGCCGGGACAGGTCTATCAGAAGCGCACGCAGGGCGACCAGGCGGGCTTCCCGGCCGACCGGCGCTATTGGGAATCGATCGTGCCCACGCTCGCTTACGAAGGCGGGCCGAACGGGCGACTGACACTGCGCTCGATCGAGCTCGTGCCGATCTCGCTTGGCTGGAAGGACGCCCGCCACCGTCGCGGCCGTCCCCGCCTCGCCGGGATGCAGGAGGGAAACGCCATCCTCGACCGCTTCGCCGAGCTCTCGCAGCCGTTCGGCACCGAGCTCTGCAACGAGACGCGGTCGGTTCGGCTGGCTTAAGGTATAGCCTCATGCCGCCGAACACGTTCGAGCGCTTCCGGCTGACCGGCCGGACAGCCCTGGTCACCGGTGCGCGTCGGGAAATCGGCCGGGCTATCGCTCTCGCCTTGGCGGGAGCCGGCGCACGGCTGGCAATCCACCATGCCGACACGGCCGAGGAGGCAGCCGACGCCGACACCGTGGTCCGGGAAATCGAGCAGGACGGCGGCACGGCGCGCGCCTTCGGGCAGGATTTTGCCCTGGATGATGCGGGGCACCGTTTGGCCGCTGCCGTCACTGCCTGGTCGCCTGTCGATATCCTGGTCCTGAACGCCTCGATCGAACTGCCGGAGGCGTACCAGGGAATCTCGCGGGAGCGATTCGACAAGCAGATCTCAGTCAACCTGCGGAGCCCGCTGGAACTTCTTCAGGCCCTGGTTCCGTCGATGGCTGCCCGCGGCTGGGGTCGCGTCGTGACGATCGGAAGCGTGCAGCAGGTTCGGCCGCATCCGCAGATGATGGTCTATGCCGGGACCAAGGCGGCACAGCTCAACTGGTCATGGAACCTTGCGCGCCAGTTCGGCGGTCACGGTGTCACCGTGAACAATCTGGCCCCCGGCGCCATCCTGACCGCGCGCAACCGCGCCCAGATGGCGACGGAAGGCGAAGCGCTCGTGCAACGCATTCCGGCCGGTCGGCTTGGCAAACCCGATGATCTCGCGGGAGCAGCCTTGCTGCTGTGTTCAGATGCCGGCGCATACATCAACGGGGTTAATCTCTACGTCGATGGCGGCCGATCCATCGCATAGAGATGGCCCTCCTTCGCCCCTCCTTCGTCAGACGTCCAGCCTGGGGCGAAGCAGCAAGGTCGCGCCGCCGACGATCACCGCAAAGATCGCGACCGCACCGGCGACGATCAGTACGGCCATCGGCGTATCAGTGTTGTTGATACTCTGGCCCATCCGATCGGCCTCGAGCCAGGCCCAGGCGGCAGCCGCGAGGCTGACAAGCAGGAGCACGCCGCACACCTGCAGCGTGCGGATCGGGCTGCGCAGCGCGATGGGGCGTGTGGCATGGAGCCGCTCGATCGCCGGGGCGAAGTGGTCATAGGCCAGCCGCGCCTGCCCGGACGCTACCTCGGGAATCGGCACGCGCAAGGTCGTGTAGGTGATGGTGCCGTATCGGCTTCTCGGGTAGGCCAGCTTGAATTCAAGACAGTCGGGCGGGCGCTGCGGCGTCGCCGAATTGTCGACCCAGCCAATGTTGCGCAGCTCAGGCAAGCCGCTGAGGCGCAGGACATGATAGGAATGGTCGACGATCAACGAGGTCTTGCCGACGATGACCGCGACCCCTCCGGGCGGCGTAACCTGGCGGATCCGCAGGTCGTTGACGTAGGACGCCCCGTAGGCCGCCACCCGCTCGCGATCGAACGCGCGGAACCTGTCCCAGTCTTCGGCGGCGACATGCCATTGCGCGACGCGTCCGATGCCCGCGTCGAGCTTCGCCTTGCCACTCGCGAACAGCAGTCCTTGGATGAGCAGCACGGGCGCGAAGGGGACGATCGGGACCACTACGGCGAACAGGACGATAACAACCCAGTCCGCCCGCCCGCGTGATACCGCTCCAAGCCGAGCCAGCCGGCCGCGGCGGCGACTGCAAGCAGGCCGGCAGATATCGCGGCCTTGCGGGATGGATTGCGCATGGGTTCGCCCGGCTTGCTTCTGAGGTCACGCACAGAATGCGGCGTGCGCCACTGGTGAGCAAGCGTGGGCCTCGTTAGCCTTCGCAATGCTTGCGGGTGTGGCGGAACGGGAGACGTCGGGACTTAATTCCCTGAGCATTGCCCGTCCGGGTTCGAGTCCCAGCACCCGCACCATGCGCATTTTTCCCTGGGTCAAAACCCATAAAATCTGCCCATTCGAGTCAACGGCGAACATCGAGCGGCTCGTCAGAGACCGTGGGCAACGCTCGTTGCACAGCGACGGCATATGCTGCGCGAGTAAGCGCTTCGGTGCCGGCCTGGGCTGGCACACGTCGACCGATGAGGAGATCGCACGATTCGAGCGGCATCATCCCATCGGCTCGAAACCGCGCCCAGCCTTCGCCGTGTTCCGCTACCTCGGTGTGCGCCTCCGATGCCGTCAAGCTCGGCAAAGCCATGGGGTTTGTGGCAACGGACGATGGTGGCATTCCTACGAAGCGATCCGTTTCAAGGTCACCAAGGGATCAGCCCGCAAGCCTCAGCCCGGCAAGTCCGCGGCAGAGGCAAAGTGGCTGGTCGCGCCGATCCTTCCCGAATTGCGCGAAATCCTGACCGCCACGCCGAGTGGTTCAGTTGTCAATAGAGCCCCGGTCCTTTTGCTCAAACGCTGAGGCCACGCTTGCGACCACGGCTCCAATCAACCCGGCCTCCGGCGGGACCACGCCGGCCACATGTTCGTTGATATGCCGCTCCAGAGCGGCCGCCAGGGCACAAGCTGAATCCCAACCCGTCACAATCATGGCGTGCGCGCCGAGGACAGGACCACGCGCCGACGGAGGTCACCGGCACAAACAGCAGCGATCGCCAGGTCGGTTGGCACTGGGTCACCTTGTGCGCTCTTCTCTAAGCGGACATTTACTCGGACGACCAGAACGATGAAGCGCCGATCAGCCGCCTCCGGGAAGTTCACCGTTGGCGACGGATCGGATGGCGGAAGCGAGGATGCCGACGATCTCGTCGATATCCGCCTCCGTAACCACGAACGGCGGCGCGAGCGCCAGGGTGTCTCCGTCGACGCCATCGACACAACCGGCGTTCGCCAACAACAGCAAGCCGTCTGCCGCGGCCTTGGCCACCACTCTTTCTCCGACCTGGCGCGATCGTGCGAAAGGCGCCTTCGTCGCCTTGTCCCCGACAAGCTCGATGCCGCGCAAAAGGCCCCTGCCCCTGACATCCCCAACCATCGGCAGGCCGCGCAACCCGTCCAGTGCCTTGCCGAGATAGTCGCCGATTACTCGCGCGCGTTCGACGAAGCCACGTCGCTCGATCTCGAGAAGGGTCGCCAGCCCTGCCGCACAGACCAGGGCGTGTCCGGTGAAGGTTTCGCCGTGACGGAACGAGCTTCCTGCTTCTTCGAAGGCTTCGTAGACGCGCTGGTGGACCAGCGTCGCTCCGATCGGGACATAACCGCCACCGACTCCCTTGGCGACCGTAATTAGGTCGGGGATGACGCCCGAATGGTCCACGCCGAAATTACGACCGGTCCGACCGATTCCCGAGACGACTTCGTCGACGATCAGCAGGACGTTGTAGCGATCGCAGATCTCCCGGATCCTGCGGAAGTAGCCGTCCGGCGACACCAGCGCGCCGAGCGGCCCGCCGGCGACCGGTTCTACGATGAAGGCCGAGACGTACTGCGGGCCGACCCGGCGAATGGTCTTCTCGAGCTGGTCGGCGCAGTCCAGGTGGTATGCCACCTGATCCGTGCCGGGCGGGCGGCGATAGCAATAGGGCGGGTCGATATGGGGAAAGTCGAGCAGATAGGGCTCGAACGGCTCGCGCCGCCGCGGTTGGCCGGTGAGCGACAGGGCGCCAAGCGTGCTGCCGTGATAGCTGTTCCATCGCGCCACGACGCGCGTCTTCTCGGGGTTGCCGGTCAGCAGATGGTATTGCCGCGCCAGCTTGATGGCCGTCTCGTTGGCGGCCGAGCCGGACGTCGACATCCAGACCTTGGCAAATCCCGTCGGGGCGAACGCGATTAGCTTGGCAGCGAAGTCGATGGCGGCCTGGCTGGTGAACGTACCGGTATGCGCGAAGCTCACGCGTCGGGCCTGGGCCACCAGGGCCTCGATGACCTGCTGGTTGCCGTGACCGAGATTGGTGACGAACACGCCGCCGGCGCCGTCGATATAGCGCTTGCCCGCCGTGTCGTAGAGATGGATGCCTTCGCCACGGTCGATGGTTGGATACTCGCGACCCAATTCGCGCTGGAAGACCGGATCTGCGTTCGAGCCCCTGTTCACTATTGGCCTCCCTGCTCTTGCCGCGTTGCCGATCAGTAGGTCGCCGGCTGCTCGACCTTGCGCGCGCGCCCCGCCCGAGCCTCGTTCATGGCCCAGTCAAGATCCCCGAGATACTCCCCGACGATCGGTTCGTGGGTCAGGTTCAACATCAGATGGATGCCGGGCGGCTCCACTAGGCGTCCCACGAACCAGCCGCGTGTCGACAGGCGATCCGCCACCTGCGCGATGTCGATCTGCTCGGACCCGTAGCTCAGGATGCTGAGTTCCGGCCTGCCCCAGACCTCCAGGCCGAGTTTTGCGACCCCCGCGCCGATCGCCTTGCGGGTGTCGAGAATGCGCCGCGTGATGCCGAGGTAGCCGTCCTCGCCCAGGAAATTCATCACCGCCCACGCCGCCGCGATCGCTCCGCCCGCCCGGGTGCCCACCAGGGTCTGGGTCGAATAGACGCCGCGCGGCCAGTCGGAAAAGGAGTAGGCCTGGAACTGGAATGATTCGGCATCGCGATACAGGACCGTCGAGGCGCCCTTGGCCGCATAACCGTATTTGTGCAGGTCGGCGGACATCGACACGACGCCCGGCACGCCGAAGTCGAAATCGCCGATCGGCTCGCCGAGAGCCTTGGCGAACGGCGCGATGAAGCCGCCGACGCAGGCGTCGACATGCATCCAAAGATCGTGCTTCAGCGCAACCGCCGCAATATCGGCAATCGGGTCCATGACGCCATGAGGATAGGCCGGCGCCGAACCCACGAGCATAATCGTACGCGGACCGATCGCCGCCGCCATCGCATCCGCGTCGGCGCGGAAATCACCGCCGATGGGAACGCGCTGCACGTCGATCCCCAGCCAGCTCGCCGCCTTGTTGAAGGCAGGATGAGCGGTCTGCGGCACCACGATCTGCGGCCGCTCGATCGCCGGCCGCTTGACCCGGGCCCAGTCGCGCGCCGACTTCACCGCGAGGAATATGCTTTCGGTACCGCCCGTCGTCATGGCGCCGCGCGCTTCGCCACCGCCATGCAACAGCCGCAGCGTCATCGCCACGACATCGCTTTCAAACCGGGCCAGGCTGGGAAACGCCTTGGGACCGAGGCCGTTCTCGGAAAAGAACTTAAGGTAGGCTTTCTTGGCTACATCCAGCACCTCGTCGCCGGCATAGTGGATGTAGACCCCGACCCGGCCACGGCGCCAATCGACGTCGCCTTTGCGGGCGGCGTCCATTTCTCCGTCGAGTTCGCTCCAGGGTTTGCCTTGCTTGGGTAACGATGTCATCGGGCCCTACCTGTTCCAGCGCGTTAGCCATTGTTCGATACGGGTCATGATCATCGACAGCGCGTAGGCGAGGACGATCAGGATCAGCAGAACGGCGAAGACGCCGTCGGCGTCGAACGTGTTCGAATAGTAGCTGATCAGACTGCCCAGGCCTTTGCCGCCGGCAATGAGCTCGGCCGTGACGACGCCCAGTAGCGTGTAGACAAGACCGAGCCGCAGACCGACGAAGATCGACGGTATTGCCGTGGGGATGACGACCCGCAGGAATACCTGGCGCCTCGACAGCCCGAGGCTACGGGAGAGCTGCAGGTGATCCGGATCGACCGACTGGGCGCCGGCAAGCGTGTTGTAGAGCAGGATGAAATACATGAGCGACACGCCTGAGACGACCTTCGACAGGGTTCCCAGGCCGAACCACACGATGAACAGCGGGACCAGCGCCACGCGCGGCAGGGCGTTCATCGCGTCGATGAAGGGGTCGATCAGCTCCTTCAACGTCGGGTAGACGGCGAGTGCAAGCGCGGTCGCGAGCGCCAGGATGCCACCGAGCGCAAAGGCCATCAGGGTGGCCGACAGCGTGTCGACTGCGGCAAGGACGAATTTCCCGTCCAGCGTCTCCTCGACCAGGAGGGGCAGGAACTTCGAGGGACGTCCGATGAAGGCCGCGGGAACCAGCCCCGTCCATGCCAGCGCCTCCCACGAACCGACGACGACCGCCAGGAGGACGAGCCGTCCCACCACGATGAACAGCCTGTGCCGGCGCTTGTCGTCGCCAGACAGGTCGGCTTCTTCGACGGCCTCGTCGGCGGCGGAACGGGCCACCTTACGCCACCAACGCCGGGCCGGTCGCCCGTTCGAGCTCGCCCCATAGCCGGGCATAGAGCGCGTGATAGTCGCTCATGCTCTGGAGGGCGGAGACCGAACGCGGTCGCGGAAGGTCGATCGCGATGTCGGCAGCGATGCGGCCGGGACGGGCTGACATGACGACGACGCGATCAGCCAGCGCCACGGCCTCGGCAAGGTCGTGGCTCACCAGGACGACGGTGCTCTGCATTTTCTCCCAGAGCCGCAGCAGCTTGTCCTGCAGCACGAGCTTGGTCTGCGCGTCGAGCGCGCCGAACGGTTCGTCGAGGAAGACGAAGTCGCTTTCCAGTGAGAACGTCCTGGCCAGGGCAACCCGCTGTCGCATGCCCTGCGAGAGCTGCCGGGGGTAGGCGGTCTCGAAGCCGTTCAGCCCGACATCGTCGAGCAGCGCGTGGATGACCGCGCGACGCCTTTCGCGATCTGGGTTGCGGGTCGCCATGGCGAAGTCGACATTGGCGTATGCGGTCCGCCACGGCAGCAGGGCATCCCGGGCGAACATCCGTGCCGTGTCGGGACGCCCAACGGCCGGCGGCATGCTGCCGACCATCACGCGGCCGCGCTGCAGGTCGACCAGGCCACTCAGGATATCGAGCAGCGTCGTCTTCCCGCAACCGCTCGGGCCCACCAGCGCCACGAACTCGCCGCGCTTAATCGACAGCGAAATGCGATCGAGCACCGTCAGACTCCTGCCCCTTCCGCGGTAGGAATGGCCGACATCCTCGATCAGGATGCCAGCGATGCCGTCGGCGCCGGATTTCAAGGCCTGGGCGCCCCAGCGTAGATGACGTCGTCCGCCTTTACCGCATGCGGGATCAGCTTGTTCTCCAACAGGTACTCGTTCCAGGCAGCGACGGCGCCTCGGTCCACCGTGTAGCCGAAGAAGCGATTGTAGTTGTCAATCATCAAGCCGATGGTCTCGCTGCGCTTGTCCTCCGGGATGACCGACGTGTTGACGTACTTGCCAACCTCCACGATGAGCTTGGCGCGATTCGCCGGGTCCTTGATCCATGTGATCGCGTCGACATGCGCCTTGATGAAAGCGTTCACGACGTCGGGGCGTTCGCGGATATAAGACGCCTTGGCAGAGAAGCCCTCGAAGGCGCCGCCCAGCTTCTGCAGCACCGCGGGCCCCTGCCCGTTGCTGAGATCGACCGCCGAGCGACCGGTGCCGAGCGCCGCGATGATCTCCGGAAAAGGCGTGAAGCCCATGACGGCATCGACGCGATTGGCCTGCCAGGACGCCAATGCCGTGTTTGTCGAGCCGACGGCGACATAGGTCACGTCGTCGGGCTTGAGGCCGGCACCCTTCAACAGGGCGTTCATCATGAGGTGGGTGGTCGCGCCAAGCGCATTGACGCCGATGCGCTGCCCTTTGAGGTCGCGAATCACGTCCTGATAGTTGCTGCCGGCGGGCGGAAGCTTGACCTTGTTGGACACGACGAGATTGAAGAAGTTCTTGACCTCGTTGCCGACGACGACCTTGAGGTCGGTTCCCTTGATCTGGTTTGTGATGATCTGGTCGGTCGGCGGTTCGACGAAGTCGAGGCTCCCGCCCAGCAGCGCCGCAACGCCGGCCGGTCCGGAATTGACCACGACGAGTTCGGCGTCGAGTTTGTATTTCTCGTAGAAGCCCAGGTTCTTGGCGATCTGCGCGGGTAGAGACGTGTAGGCGCCGTTGTAGACCATCACCCGGATCTTGGTCGTCGATGCCGGGATCTTGTCGGTCACCGGCAACGCGTCGGTCTGGGCGGCGGAGATCGCAGCCCAACCGATAAGTCCCATGCACAAAAAGCTCGAAAAGAAATTCCTCAGGATCCTAAGCATCTCTCCCTCCTCAGCCGCTCAGTCGCGGCGCCATCCACCCCGTAATCATCACGCTCAAGCACGACTCCATAATCGCTCTCGGCAGCTTCGCGGCTGACCAGCCCGTCCTGCACATCGCGCACGACCAGTTCCACGGGACGTTCGAACGGGCTGCCGAACCCGCCGCCGCCGGGCGAGCGAATGGTCAGGCGCACCGGTCCGAGTTCCTTCAGGCAGTAGGGATCGGGACTGTACGAAGCGCAGTCCGGTCCGGCGACGCGCACGTCGCCGATCGCACCGGCTCGTCCCAATTCGACGCCCAGACCGGTCGGCCGTGTCGTTCCCTCACCACGGAACGAGTATTCGGCCACGGCCTCGATATCGACCTCGAACTCGACCCCCGTGCCGCCGCGATGGCGCCCCGGGCCGCCGCCATCGGGCCGCAGCTCATGGCGGCGCACCGTGATGGGATAAAGCTGCTCGTAGGTTTCCATGTTCGGAATGACGAGCCCGCCCAGGGTGATCATCGGTCCCATCTGGTTGAAGCCGTCGCGACCGGCGACTGCGCCGGCACCGGAATTGCCGCCCCAATTGTACATGACCCAGGTGACGTTCTCGGCGTCGCGGCCGGAGGTGACAGGAAATACGTTCTTGCCCCAACCCGCGATGGACCGCTTCGGATCTGCCTGCCCCAACGCCCACCAGACCATGTGCATGATCTCGTGAGCGGGAAACACCGTGCACATCGTGAGCGGAGCAGGCGCCACGGCGTTCACGACCGAACCGAGCGGAGCGACGATCGAGACCGACCGGAAGGTTCCCTCGTTGCGCGGCAGGTCGCTGTCGAAGAACGACGCGATGCCCGCATAGACGGCGGAATAGGTGTTGGCGAGCGACGAGTTCTTGAATCCTCGGATTTGCGGGGCGGTGCCCGTGAAATCGACCGTGATCCGATCGGCGCTCTTGGTGAGCGTCAGCCGCAAGTCCACCCTGACCGCCGAAAAGCAATCGTTGTCGTAGCGTTCCTCCGCCCGATAGACGCCGTCCGGCAGCTCGAGGATCGCCGCGCGCAGCCGTCGATCGGCGTAATCGAGGATCTCACCGAACAGCGCGACCGTCGCGGCCAGACCGAAATCGTCGACGACCTTGCGCAACTCGTCGACGCCGACGCGCGTGGCGCCGAGCATGGCCCGGAGGTCGCCGTCGAGCAGTTCCGGGCAGCGCGTGTTGATCATCAAGAGCTGCCAGAGGTCGTCGCGCGTCGCGCCCTGCTCGACCAGCTTCAGCGGCGGCAGGCGGATACCCTCATGGAATATCTCGGTCGCCTGCGGATTGTAGGTGCCCGCCGCGCCGCCGCCGATGTCGGACTGGTGCGCGCGATTACAGGCAAAGGCGACCAGGCGTCCATCCGCAAAGACCGGTCGCGCCACCACCCAGTCCGGCAGATGGTTGCCGCCCGCGACATAGGGGTCGTTCAACAGGAAGACGTCGTCCTCCGAGATCCGTCCGGCGAACGCCTTCAGCAGGGCGCGCACCGCGAACCCGCCGCCGCCGGTATGGATCGGAATGCCGTCGGCCTGGGAAACGAGCACTCCCTCGGCATCGGTGATGAAGCACGAGAAATCGTGCGATTGGTTGAAGATCGGGCTGCGCGACGTGCGGATCATGACCCAGCCCATTTGCTTGGCGATCTGATCCAGGCGGTTCTGCACCAGTGCCAGCGTGATGGGATCGGCTTGTGCCACCGGCTACCTCGCTATCTCGATGCTGTAGTTGCCGCTGGCATCGACCGACATCCGGTCATTGCTGCCCACCAGGAGAGTGGTCGTCATTTCGTTGATCACCGCCGGCCCCAGGATGACGTTGCCGGCATTCAGGGTCGCGCCGTCATAGACCGGTGTGTCGATCCAACCCGTCACGGCATCGATCCAGACGCGCCGCCGCTCGATCGGCTCTGGATCCGTCGTGGCGCGGCTCGCCTCGACCTTGTCCAGGCGTGGAATATGCCCGAAGGCCTGGACCCTGAGCTTGGTGATCTCGATGGAACCGCCGGGCTGGATGTGCCCGAACAGCCGCTCGTGCTCTCGCTCGAAATCACGACGAATGGCCCGTCCATCGAATTCGGCGTCCGCCAGAACGGTGACGTCCCATTGTTGTGCGATGTAGCGCAGGTCGAGCGCGCGCTGGATCCGCATCTCCTTATCGGCGAATCCCTCGCGGGCCAGGGTCGCTCTCGCCTGCCGCTCGAGCTGGCCAAAGACGGCCTCTGCCTTTTCAGTCTCTGCGCTGTCGAGCTTGTCGAAGAACACGCGGACATAATCGTGGCGGACATCTGAGTAGAGCATGCCGAGTGCGCAAAACGCGCCGGAAAGGCGCGGCACGTAAGCTCGCGGCGAGCCGAGCGGGCGCGCGACGGCAACGGCGTGCAAGGGGCCCGCCCCGCCCGCGGCAACGAGCGTCAACCGGCGTGGATCGTGGCCGCGCTCGGAGCTCACGCGCTGGACGGCGTGAAGCAGCTTCTGCTCCATGAGCTGGATCATGCCTGCCGCCGCTCGCTCCAGCGGCAAGCCGAGCGGACCCGCGATGGCCGCTTCGATCGCCTTGGCCGCCAGATCGCCATCGATGGTCACCGCGCCGTTCGCATAGGGGCCAGTCTTCAGTCGGCCGAGCACGACATGAGCATCCGTGATCGTGGGATCGCGGCCACCCAGCCCGTAGCAGGCCGGTCCCGGATGGGCGCCGGCTCCCTTGGGCCCGACCTGGAGCAGACCCGCCGCATCAACGCGCGCGATGGTGCCGCCGCCGGCGCCAATCGTATGAACCTCGATCGCCGGACTCGCGCACTTGTATCCGCCGATGTCGAGCAGGTCCGTGAAGCCGACCTCTCCTCGGCTCATGAGGATGACATCGCAGCTCGTGCCACCGATCTCCATGGAGACCAGATCGGTCGAGCCGATTGCCTCACCGAAGTACTGCAACGCGCCGCGACCGGCCGCGGGGCCGGACAACAGCAGCGTCACCGGTCTATCGCCCAGTTCCGAGACGGACACCACGCCACCGTTGCTTTGGATCAGCAGCATCGGCGAGCCCAGCCCCAGCTCGCCCAACTGGGCATTGAGGGAGCGGAGATAGGAAAGCGTTCTCGGTGCGACATAAGCGTTCAACACGGCCGTCGAGGAGCGCTCGTACTCCCCGATGATTGGCGCTATCGCACTCGATACCGATATGAAGCCGCCGGGAAAGTCCTTCACCGCCTCGGCCGCCGCGCTTTCATGGCTGGCGTTCGAGAAGCTGTTGAACAGGCAGATAGCGATCGCCTCGACGCCCTTTTCGCCAAATGCCTTCAGCGCCAAGCGGATATCCTCGACTGACAGCGGCTCGGTTTCCTTCCCCCTGCTATCGATCCGGCCGCGTACCGGAAGCCGCAGATGGCGCGGAACGAGGACGCCCGGATAGGGCGTGCGATGATCCCATGGGTCGTCGCGCGCGCCCCGGCGGATTTCCAGCGAGTCGCGAAAGCCTGCCGTCGTAAGCATGCCCACGCGGGCACCTTTGCTCTCGAGTACGGTGTTCGTGGCGACGGTGGAGCCGTGTACGAAGAGCGAGCAGGAGGCCAGCAGCCCGGCGACCGAAAGATCTTCGCTCTCCGCTGCGCGTTGCAAGGCGTTCAGCACGCCCTGGCTGGGGTCCGAGGGGATGGACGGAACCTTGAAGACCCTGACGCCGCGGCCTGCCCCGACCAGGACGAGGTCGGTGAAGGTGCCGCCGACATCGACGCCGATACGCCAGGATGGGGATGCCTCCTCCATCAGGCCGCCAGTCTCGCCGACTGGGGCAGCGCAGCCGCGATCTCGGCGCTCGCGGCGGTCAGCGCGGCGACGCCGTTCTTGATCCATCGCGACGACATGCGGTAGCGCGGGACTGCGATGCAGAGCCCGGCGGGCCCATAGGCCGGATTGCAGGGGATGGCCACAGCGATGCCGCCGACCTCAGCGCTCCAACCGCCCCGATTGATCGAATAGCCGCGGGCACGCACGCGAGCGATCTCGCGACGAAGCTGCTCGGGGTCGGTAATCGTCTCCGGCGCGGTCGATGGCAGCCGCTTGGGCAGCACCTGGTCGAGATAGTCCATTCCCTGCGTCGCCAGCAGCGCCAGCCCTGTCGAGGTGCAATGTGCCGGGATGCGCTGGCCGACCTCGGCATGAACGCGGACGGCCTGCGGACTGCCCACCAGATGGACATAGGCGACATCGAAGCCGGACAGCACGCCCAGGATCACGCCGTCATTCACGGTCGCGGCGAGCCTGCCCATCACGGGTGCAGCGACCTCGACGAGCTGGTCCGTCGGGACGAACCGCCCGATCTCCCACGCCTTCAAGCCGATCGAGTAGATGCCGCCCACCATGCGGCTGGCATAGCCACAGCGCACCAATGCGGCCAGCAGGCCGTGCGTACCCGACTTCGATGTCTTGAGGCGGCGTGCAATCTCAGCGAGCGCCAGCGGCTCGCCCGCATGCGCCAGGATCTCCAATGCTTCGATGCCGCGGACAAGGGTGGAATACATCGTTCAAAATACCTGAACTGTAATTTTGATATTCTGAAATATTAAGTTCGATTCCCCGAAAGCGTCAAGCGTGTCCGGTAGGATGAAATAGCGCGCGCTGTCCTCGTCGCTGACGACAAATCTGCGCGGCGAGCAGACTCGCACGGGCAACGGATCATTTGTGGAGTCGCCAAGCTTCGGGATGTCCGCAGCAGCGGTGAACAGGACACATAAGTATCGATCCCCGCCAATGCTCGGCTGGCGAGCTACCTGCTTCTCGAATGGCCGCTGCCCAGGGTCGACGCGTTCGTCACCAATGCCGGCTACGGCGGCGTCATCCGGGCGGTCTGCTTCAGCGTTCCTTTGATCGCTGCCGGCCTGGGCGTCGACGAGGCCGATGTCTTGGGTGGCGTGGGCGGGCGTGGGCATCAACCTCGGAACGGACGGGCCGACGCCAGCCCCGCTGCGTGCCGCCGTCAGGAGGGCGCTCGACAGACCGGACCATCGCCAACGCGACGCGCGCCTTTCGGCCGCCTTCGTCGCCATCGATACGAAGGCTGAGATCCTGCGCATCGTACGCGAGGTGGTCAGTGGTATCGGGCGATCCGGATGAGTTCGAAGCGGGCCGCTACGAGCCTCTCGGGATGGCGAATAGCCCGCACAAACCTGCCTCGCCGGCTTGTCCTCTCGTTGCCCTTGGAGCTGGCCCACCAGTGGTACCGAACTTGTAGGGCCCTGCTGAACTATACGCGGCTTATCTATGACGATCGCAACCATCCTGGGTACGTGCCTGCGGGGATGAATCCGTTCGACAAGCTCAAGCTCAGTTTGCCGAAGGCTCAGCTCTTGGTTTGGCCGTCCGAGGCGATCTCGGTTGCCGTGGCCTTGGCAGACGAGCTCGGCCGGCCCAGCCTGGGCGATGCGATCGTCACCATGTATTGGCTTGGCGTACGCCGGCAAGACTGGCTCGCCTGGCCGTCGAACATCTTCGACACGGCGTTTCTGGCCTGGGATACGGAGAAGACCGACGCGCCAGTCACCATCCCTTGGTCGGTGATACCCGAGTTGCAGGCGCGTATCGAAGCGGCCAAGTTGAGGCATCGCCGGTCCCCAATTAGGGCCACGACTTTCTTCGTCGACGACATCGGTCAGCGCCCTTCGAGCTCAAACAGGTTTTTTGCTGCCTTCAGTCGTCTGCGCGCCGAGCTCGCCAAGCGCCATGAAGGCTTTCCGACCAAATTTGCCATGAAGCACTACCCCGGTGACCCCATGCGTATGCCGACGGCATGGCTCACGATGCGCACCCTACGCCATACCTGCATCACTGCCTTGCACGATGCCGGCTGCGTGCGCGAGCAGATCCGGGCGATCACTGGGCACACGATCGCCAGCATCAACGAAGTGCTCGACCGCTACACGAAGCTCACGGCTGACCAAGCAGGGGCCGCACTCGAGCGGCGCCTGGCGCACGAGACGGGCTCTGTGCGCAAGCTCTTCGATCGCTCCACAGCCATCAACGAAGAGCGAACGAAACGTTAGTCGAAAGGGGCCAAAACGTTAGTCGAGAACTGCTCTAAAAGAACAAACTGTGACCGCGATAAACGCTGGCCCGCTTGCACTTTAGCCGATGGTGCCCCCGGTCGGACTCGAACCAACACTTCCGTGAGGAAACCTGATTTTGAGTCAGGCGCGTCTACCAATTCCGCCACGGGGGCACGCTGTGGTGCGGCGCGAATAAAGCCGATGGGCGGAACCGGGTCAACGCTTGCGAGAGCCTAATCCGTCCGGTTTTATGCGCCCGGCCATGCATCCGTACCTTCACGCTCAAAAGCACCCCGACAAGCCCGCCTACATCATGGCCGGCAGCGGCGAGACGGTGACCTACCGCCAGCTCGACCAGCAATCCAACCGCATCGCGCAACTATTCCGCTCGCTCGGACTCAAGGCCGGCGACCATGTCGCGCTGTTCCTCGAGAACAACGCGCGGTTCTTCGAGATCTGCTGGGGCGCCCAGCGCTCGGGCCTGATCTACACCGCCATCAGCTCGCGTCTGACCGCGGCCGAGGTCGACTACATCGTCGGCGACTGCGGCGCGAAGCTCTTCATCACGTCCAAGCATCTCGCCGACAAGGCCGCCGAACTGGCGCCTCTGCTGAAGGGCGCAGCGCATCGCTACATGATCGACGGCACGGTCGCGGGCTACGACTCCTGGGAGGAAACGGTCGCGCGCTTTGCCGCGACGCCGATCGCCGACCAGACCGCCGGCCACGACATGCTCTATTCGTCGGGCACCACCGGCCGGCCCAAGGGCGTGCTGCCGGTGCAGGAGCCGCAGCCGATCGACTATGACAATCCGCTGCTCGCCATCACGCGCAAGCTCTATGGCATGGACGCCGACACGATCTATCTCTCGCCGGCGCCGCTCTATCACGCAGCTCCTCTGCGCTTCAACATGAGCGTCATGCGGCTGGGCGGCACCTCGGTGATCATGGAGCATTTCGACGCCGAGGAATTCCTGAAGCTGGTCGGCCGGTACAGCATCACGCACACCCAGCTCGTGCCGACCATGTTCGTGCGCTTCTTGAAACTGCCGGACGAGGTGCGCCTGAAGTACGACGTGTCGTCGCTGAAGTGCGCCATCCACGCCGCCGCGCCCTGCCCCATCCCGACCAAGGAAAAGATGATCGAGTGGTGGGGGCCGATCGTGTGGGAGTACTACGGCGGCACCGAGGGCAACGGGCTCACCATGTGCAATGCCAGCGAATGGATGGCGCACAAGGGCACGGTCGGCCGCGCCGTGGTCGGCACGCTCAGGATCTGCGACGAGGACGGCAACGAGCTGCCCCAAGGCGAGGCCGGCACCGTCTATTTCGCCGACGGCCGGCCGTTCCAGTACCACAACGATCCCAAGAAGACTGCCGAATCGCGCAACGCCCGCGGTTGGACGACGCTGGGCGACGTGGGTTACGTCGACGCCGACGGCTTCCTGCACCTCACCGACCGCAAGGCCTTCATGATCATCTCGGGCGGGGTGAACATCTACCCGCAGGAGGCCGAGAACCTTCTGATTACCCATCCCAAGGTCATGGACTGCGCCGTGTTCGGCGTGCCCAACCCCGACTTCGGCGAGGAAGTGAAGGCCGTCGTCCAGCCGCGCACCATGGCCGATGCCGGCCCGGCCCTGGCTGAGGAGCTTTTGGCGTTCTGCCGCCAGCACCTGTCGGCCATCAAGTGCCCGCGCAGCATCGACTTCGAAGCCGAGTTGCCGCGCCATCCAACGGGCAAGCTCTACAAGCGCCTGCTGCGCGACCGCTACTGGAAGGGTCGGGAGAGCAAGATCGTGTAGCTGCCTTCAGGTCGCGACGCCGATGCCGCGCTGGTCGAGGAAGCGGTACCAGGTGATGAAAGCGGCGAGATAGAGCTTGTTCAGCCCATGGAAGGGCAACGGCTTCAATGCCGTCGGCGGCAAGGGCAGCGCCGCCGGATCACCCGAGGCAATGTAGGCCGCCATCGCCCGCCCCATCGCCGACTGCAGCGCCACGCCGCGGCCCATGCAGCCGATGTCGATCAGCAGCCCGGGCGCCGGCTCGTGCAGATGAGGCAGGTGATCGCGCGTGGCAGCGACCCGACCGCCCCAGCGATAGTCGATGGCGACCCCCTTCAGCTGCGGGAAGACCCGGCCCATCATCGTCTCCAGATGCTGCCAATCCTGCGGGCCGTCGGGCTCGCGCATCGGCCCGCGTCCGCCGAGCAAGAAGCGGCCGGTATGGTCGAGGCGGTAGTAGAGCACGACGCGGCGCGAATCGGACGTCGCCTGGCCGCCTGGCAGGATCGACTTGCGGACATTGTCCGACAGGGGCTTGGTCGCGATCTGGAAGGAGTTGGCGGCGATGATGGTCTGGCGCAGCCTGGGCCACAGGTCACCGGTATAGCCGTTGGTCGCCAGCACCACGCGATCGGCGGTCACCGTGGGGCCGCTGGCCGTGCTCACGACCCATTTGCCGTTGTCGCGGGCGAGCCCGGTCGCTTGTGTCCGGCCGTGGATCGCAGCGCCGGCCGCAAGTGCCGCCCGTGCGAGGCCGCGGGCATAGGCCAGCGGCTGGACCACGCCGCCGCGACGATCGATCCACGAGCAGAGATACTGGTCAGTGCCGATGTGCTGCTCGGTCTCGGCCTTGTCGAGCAGGGCCACGGAGGCGCCACGCCGCTCCCACTGCGCGACGCGCGACTTGAGCGGGCCGACCATGTCGGCCGCATGCGCGCTCTGGATCCAGCCGTTGCGCGTGTTGGGCACGTCCATGCGGTGCTTGTCGATCAGCTCCCACACGACGTCCGCCGTGCGGCTGGCGAAATCGACGAGGCGCGGGCCGCGCTCGGGCCCGAACATGGTCTCGAGCTCGTCGGGATCGAACTTCAGGCCGGGGATCACCTGGCCGCCGTTGCGGCCGGAGCCGCCGAAGCCCGGCTCCTTCGCCTCGAGCACGACGGCCTTGATGCCGCGTTCCGCCAGATGCAACGCCGTCGACAGGCCGCAATAACCGCCGCCGACGATACAGACATCGGCCATGACCGATTCCGCGAGAGCGGGCGTGGCCGGCGCAGGCGCCGCCGTCGCCGCCCACAGCGAAGGTTCAAGAGGAAAAGGCTCAGCCATCACACCTCACGTTGGATATTGGCAAGCCCGGAACGTGCCGCCCGGATTGCCTGCCACTCATACCAAGGTATGTGGAGCGCAACCCTATCGGCAACTGCACAGGCGGCGCGCGGCGTGCGATCCGATGGGGCACCCAACGCTGAGGTGCCGCCATGTCGATCCAACGCCGTCAAGTTGCCACCGCCCTCGCCGCCCTGCTGACTTTCGCCGCGCCGCTCGCGGCAATGGCCGAGCCGGTCCGAAACGTCGTCCTGGTGCACGGCGCCTGGGTCGACGGCTCGGGGTGGCGTGCGGTGCACGACATCCTGGTCAGCAAGGGCTTCCATGTGACGGAGGTTCAGGAGCCCGAGACCTCTTTCGCCGCCGACGTGGCCGCGACCCGGCGTATTCTCGACCTGCAGGACGGTCCGACGCTTCTCGTCGGCCACAGCTACGGCGGGTCGGTCGTCACCGAGGCCGGCGTTCATTCGAAGGTCGTCGGACTGGTCTATGTCGCGGCGCACGCGCCCGATGTCGGCGAGGACGAAGCCACGCTCGGCAAACGTACCCCAAGCGGCCTCGCCAGGACTCCGGGAGCCATCGCCCGGACGCCGGACGGTTACACCTACCTCACGCCCTCCGCCTTTCCGACGCTGTTCGCGCCCGACCTGCCCCGCCAGCAGGCAGAGTTCGAGGCGAGTTCGCAGGTGCCGGCCGCCGCCGAGGTCTTCACCACGCCGCTGACGGCCGCTGCCTGGCGGACCAGGCCGAGCTGGGGAATCGTCGCCGGCAGTGACCAGATCATCAATCCGGAGCTCGAACGCTTCTACTACCAGCGGGCCGGCAGCCATATGACCGTCATCAAGGGCGCGAGCCATTCGGTCTACCAGTCGCATGCCGCTGAAGTCGCCGCCGTAATCGAGAGCGCCGCGCGACAGGTCGGGTCGGGCAACTGAGGCGAATCGACTGGACTCCCCCGTTAACCGGTTATATGGTTAGTCCTCCGGAGGGAGGACCAACTATGACGGCGGAGCTGCGTGCCTTGAACGCCAGGTTCATCAACAACTTCATCACCAACGATGTGCCGGGCCACGACGCCATCCTTCACGAGGGCTTCATCTGCATCGCGCCGACCGGCGCGCGGGTGAGCCGCGCCGACTATCTCAAGGCCTGGGCGACCGGCTTCGATGCCGAGCGCATCCCCTACTACGACTATCGCGACGAGAAGATCGACGTGTTCGGCGACACCGCCCTGGTGCGCTCGACCAACAAGCGCGTCGGCCTGAAGGACGGTGCCGAGACCGTCAGCATGACCATGTACACCGACATCTATGTGCGCGACGGCGGCGCGTGGAAATGCGTGCAGGCGCAGATCACGCCGGTCCAGCCCGCCAACTATCCGCCGGACGAAACGATCGTCCGCAAATACGTGAAGGGCAAAGCCCAGCCCTAGCACGCCATGCTATGGGGGACCTCCGATCCAGGGAGGTTCCCATGAAGGCTGCCGTCGTCACCGAGAAGGGCGTCCAGTACACCGACGCACCAAAGCCCGCGCCCAAGCCCAACGAGATCCTGATCAAGGTGCGGGCGGCGTCGCTCAACCGCGCCGATCTCGCGGTCGCGTCCGGCCAGGCGCACGGCCGGGTCGGCGGCCCCGGCACCATCGTCGGCCTGGAATGCGCCGGCGAGGTCGAGGCGGTCGGCGGCGAGGTGAAAGATTTCAAGCCGGGCGATCGCGTCATGAGCTCGGCGGCCGGCGGCTTCGCCGAATACGCCGTCACCGATTCAGGCCGTGCCCACAAGATCCCCGCCAACAACATGACCTACGAGCAGGCCGCCTGCATGCCGGTGGCGGTGCAGACCATGCACAATGCCCTGGTCGGGGCGGGCCGGCTGAAGAAGGGCGAATCGGTGCTGATCCAGGGCGCCAGCTCGGGCGTCGGCCTTCTCGGCATGCAGATCGCCAAGCACATGGGCGCCTCGATCGTCATGGGCACCTCGACGCACGACGGCCGCCGGGCGCGGCTGAAGGAGTTCGGCTGCGATCTCGCGCTCGACACGCGCGATCCCAAGTGGCCGGACAAGGTCAAGGAGGCGACTGCAGGCAAGGGCGTCGACCTGATCGTCGATCAGGTGTCGGCGAGCGTCGCCAACCAGAACATGGAAGCCGCCGCCATCCTGGGCCGCATCGTCAATGTCGGCCGGCTGGGCGGCATGAAGGGCGAGTTCAACTTCGACCTGCATGCGCTGAAGCGCATCGATTACATCGGTGTCACCTTCCGCACGCGCACGCCTGAGGAGGTGCGCGCCATCGTCAAGGCGGCCCGCGCCGACCTGTGGCCGGCCATCGAGGCGGGCAAGCTGTCGCTGCCCATCGACAAGACCTTCCCCCTGTCGCAGGCCGCCGAGGCGCTTGCGCACATGAAGGCCAATGCCCATTTTGGCAAGATCGTCCTCGTTGTCTGAGGTCTTTGGGAGCGCGGGCCTCCGGCCCGCTCATGAGCGGACCAGAGGTCCGCGCTCCCAAGAACGTGCAGAAGGAGCCATTCATGGCCAAGTCGATCAACCATCTCGCCGCCGCCGACAACCTGTTCTTCGGCAAGGGCGGCCTCGACCGCCGCAAGACGGAGAAGATGGTCGACGACGCCCTCGCCGGCTGCGACGACGGCGAGCTGTTCCTCGAATACGAGCAGAGCGAGAGCCTGGCATTCGATGACGGCAAGCTGAAGAGCGCCTCGTACGACACCACCCAGGGCTTCGGCCTGCGCAGCGTCGCGGGCGAAGCCACGGGCTTCGCCCATGCCTCGGCACTCGACGAGCAGGCGCTGAAGCGCGCCGTCGCCACCGTCAAGGCGGTGCGCGCCGGCCACAGCGGCGAGATGGGCGAAGCGCCGCGCGGCACCAACCAGCTCCTCTATGCCGACGACAATCCGATCGACGGCGAGGCCTTCGCCAGGAAGGTGGCGTTGCTGCAGGAGATCGACGCCTACGTGCGCGGCAAGGAGCCGAAGGCGCGCCAGGTCTCGATCTCGCTCGCCGGTTCCTGGCAGGTCGTCGAGATCATCAAGGCCGGCGGCTGGCGCGCCGCCGACGTCCGCCCGCTGGTGCGGCTGAACGTCAGCGTGGTCTGCGCCGACGGCAGCCGCATGGAGGCCGGCAGCACCGGCTCGGGCCGGCGCGCCGCCTACGGCGACATCTTCAAGCCGGAATACTGGAAGCGCG
The DNA here is from genome assembly GCA_963809025.1 of uncultured Alphaproteobacteria bacterium. Classification (GTDB taxonomy): domain Bacteria; phylum Pseudomonadota; class Alphaproteobacteria; order Reyranellales; family Reyranellaceae; genus Reyranella. The sequence goes on from CAWEIE010000003.1 coordinate 202,582, forward strand.
AGGCCGACGAGGCGATCCGCCAGTCGCTGGTCAACCTGCAGTCGGTGCCGGCGCCGGCCGGCGAGATGCCGGTGGTGCTGGGCTCGGGCTGGTCGGGCGTGCTGTGGCACGAGGCTGTGGGCCATGGGCTGGAGGGCGACTTCCATCGCAAGAAGACGTCGATGTTCACCAGCATGATGGGCGACATGATCGCCTCGCCCGGCGTCACCGTGGTCGACGACGGCACGCTCGCCGACCGCCGCGGCTCGCTCACCATCGACGACGAGGGCACGCCGACCCAGCGCAACGTGCTGATCGAGAACGGCCGCCTGGTCGGCCTGATGCAGGACCGCCAGAACGCGCGCCTGATGGGCGTCAAGCCGACCGGAAACGGCCGGCGCCAGAGCCACGCCTATGCGCCGATGCCGCGCATGACCAATACCTTCATGCTGGGCGGGACCGCGGATCCCAAGGAGATCATCGCCTCGGTGAAGAAGGGCCTCTATTGCGCCAACTTCGGCGGCGGCCAGGTCGACATCGTGTCGGGCAAGTTCGTGTTCACCGTGACCGAGGGCTACCTGATCGAGGACGGCAAGCTCGGCGCGCCGGTGAAAGGCGCGACCCTGATCGGCGCGGGCTCCGAGGCGCTGACCAAGGTCGGCATGGTCGGCAACGACATGTCGCTCGATCCCGGCATCGGCACCTGCGGCAAGGACGGCCAGGGCGTGCCGGTCGGCGTCGGCCAGCCGACCTTGCGCATCGACGCGCTGACGGTCGGCGGCACGGCGACGGGCTAGACTCGCGTCGTCCCGACCGAAGCGAAGCGGAGTGGAGGGACCTTCTTTCAGCGATTAGCGGCTAGTCGTGGAGAGAAGGTCCCTCCACTCCGCGCTTCGCGCTCCGGTCGGGACGACGAAATCACGCCTTCGCCGGCGCCTTGCCGTAGTCGGCGTCGCTCACCGGCTCGAACCAGCTCGTCGCCTCGCCCTTCTCGTTGGTCTCCGACATGGCGAGATGGACCATCATGGTCTCGGGCGCCGAACCGTGCCAATGCCGCGCGTTGGGCGGGATGATGACGGTGTCGCCCGGGCGGATCTCCTGCACCGGCTCGCCTTCGAGCTGATAGCGGCCAACACCCGACAGCACATAGAGGACCTGCCCGACGGCGTGCTTGTGCCAGTTGGTGCGGCCGCCCGGCATGAACGACACGCGCGAGGCACGCAGGCGTGACGGGCCCTCGGGCGCGAACACCGGATCGGACAGCACGGTGCCGACGAAGTTGGCGGGCTCCGCCTTCGCCGTCGGGCGGGCGGCGGCTCGCATGATCCTGGGCTTCATGGCGTTTCCTCGACTGTTGTGGCGTTGCCCGATCCTAGCGCGGATTCCACTCGAATCACCTCCCCCGTCTTCGGGGGAGGCCGGGAGGGGGCGGGCCCCAGTGGAGGCGCGGGCAAGTTCCAGATCAATTGATTTCAGCGATCTTCTGCCTGGCTTTCCCCCTCCCTGCCCTCCCCGTATGACGGGGGAGGAAATGAGGTCGCGACAGATCACGGCGTGTACAGCCCCTTGGCGTGGGCCAAGGCCACACAAATCGATTCGATGGCATCCAGCGTCGGCGTATCGACGCCGGCGCTGCGGGCGAAGGCCACTGGTGCGCGGACGATCAATTCGATCTCCATCGGCCGGCCGAGGTCGTAGTCCTGCAGGATCGACGGCCGGTGGCTGGTATAGACGCGCTTGGGCCCATAGCGCTGGTCCGGATGGTCGTCGAGGACAACGCCATGGGCGGCGGCAACAGCCAGCGCCTCGGCATGGGCGCGCCGCGACAGCCGGTTGATCAGCGGCGTCTTCTGGACGTGGACGGCCTGCCCAGTGACCAGGCAAACCGTCGAGCCGGTGAGGTTGGCCATCAGCTTGTGCCAGATCTCGTAGCGGATGTCGGTGGTCGCGGGCGAGCCGATGCCGGCCGCCTTGAGCGCCGCCCGCAGCGCCTCGATGCGCGGGCTGGAACGATCGTCGGGCTCGCCGACCCAGAGGATGTTGCGGTCGGGCACCTCGTTCTCGACCACGCCTGGCTCGATCACGTGGTTGGGCGAGCTCACGACGGCCCCCACCACGCGATGCAGGCCGACCGCCTTGGCGAGCGCGCCACCCGGATCCAGACGGCTGAGATCGGGCGCCGGCGGGCGCGACTTGGCAAGGCCATGGCCGTACCACCAGGGAATGCCGTTCTGCACGAACGCGACGGCGGTGTCGGGGCCGAGCAAGGGCCCGATGTTGCCGGCAAGGGCGTGCTGGCCCGAGGCCTTCAGCGTCACCAGCACGGCATCCTGCGGGCCGAGATCGGCCGGCCGGTCGGACGCCTTCACCTTGGCCACGATCTTCCTGTCGCCGGCGAGCAGCGTGAGCCCGCGCGCCCGGATCGCTTCGAGATGGGCGCCGCGCACCACGATCGAGACCTCGTTGCCGGCGTCAGCCAGTCGCGCCGCGAAATTGCCGCCGATGGCGCCTGCCCCGTATACGCAAATCCGCATGCTTCGCTCTCCGCTCCTGCCGTAGGCTTGCCTCCAACCAGGAGGAAACAAGCATGGCCGACGGTGAATATCGCGGACTGATCCATCGGAACAGTGCCGATCTCGCGGCCTGGCTGGCCAGGCGGCCGTCGGAAACGGCGCTGGAACCCGACCTGCCGATCATCGACCCGCACCATCACCTGTGGGACGCCCCGCACCGCGATCGCGGCCGCTACTTCCTGCCCGAGCTGCTGGAGGACACCGGCGGTGGCCATAACATCGTCTCGACGGTGTTTCTCGAATGCCAGGCGATGTTCCGCGCCACCGGGCCCGAGGAGATGAAGCCCGTGGGCGAGGTCGAGTTCGTGAACGGAGTAGCGGCGATGAGCGCCTCCGGCCAGTACGGCAAGACACGCGCCTGCGAGGCGATCATTGGCTGGGTCGACCTGATGCTGGGGGCCCGCGTGCGCGCGGTGCTGGAAGCCGAGGTCGCCGTGGCCGGCGGCCGCTTTCGCGGCGTGCGCTACGGCACGTCGTGGGACGAAGGCGCGGCGGGCAAGCATGTCTCGCGGCCGATCCCCCGCCACCGCCTGCTCGATCCGACGTTCCGCGAAGGCTTCGCCGAGCTCGGCAAGCTCGGACTCACCTTCGATTCGTGGCACTTCTTTCCGCAGCTTCCCGACCTTGTGGATATCGCGCGCGCCTTCTCCGGTCAGACCATCATCGTCGATCATGTCGGCGGACACCTCGGTGTCGGGCAGTATGCCGGCAAGCAGGCGGAGACGATTCCGATCTGGAAGAAGAGCATGCAGGAGCTCGCGCGCTGCCCCAACGTCAGCGTCAAGCTGGGCGGGCTTGGCATGACCTCGTTCGGCTTCGGCTTTGAGCTGCGCGACGCACCGCCCTCGTCGCAGGAGCTGGCCGCGGCCTGGAAGCCCTACATCGAGACCTGCATCGAGTTGTTCGGGCCGGACCGCTGCATGTTCGAGAGCAACTTCCCGCCCGACAAGCAGTCGTGCGGCTACACCGAGCTGTGGAACGCCTTCAAGATCATCACCAAGGGCGCGTCGGCCGCGGAGAAGACGGCGCTCTACAGCGGCACCGCAGCGCGCGTGTACGGGATGATCAAGCCTTAGCTGGGGGCGCGCCACTCCAGGTGGCGCGTCTTTGTCGATGCCAGCGAAGATCGCGCCACTGGAGTGGCGCGCCCCCAGCAAACTACTTATCCAGCCACACGTCCTCGAAGCGGGTGCCGTTGTAGATGCTGTTGCTGTGCAGGACCACGCCCTTGACGTAGGGCTGCCAGCAGCCGGCGGCGCGACCGTGGTAGATGATCGGGCGGGCGATATCCTCCTGCAGCTTGCGGTCGATCTCCCACACCATCTTCAGGCGCTTCTTCTGGTCGGGCTCGCGTGACTGCGCCTCGAACAGCTTGGTCATCTCCGGGTTGCAGTAGCCGTTGTAGTTGCGCAGCGAGCCGCAGGCATAGCCCTCGAAGAAGCCGACATCGGGATCGTCGACCGCCGTGCCGGAGAGGTTGAGCGCCACGGTATAGTCCTTCTTGAAGACGCGGTTGTAGTAGATCGAGGTGTCGATCACCTCGAGCTCGCCGTCGACATAGATGTGCTTGAGGTGATCGATCAGGATGGTCGCGGGATCGCGGAAGGTGGCGATGTTGCGCGTGCTGACCTTGACCTTCAGGCGCTTGTCGGGCCCGTAGCCCGCCTCCTTCATCAGCTCGCGCGCCTTCTCGCGGTTGGCCGGCACGTTGTCATAGCCGATGATCGTCTTCAGCATCTCCGGCGGCATGCCCCAGACGCCGGACGGCGGCGGCAACATGACGCCGCCCAGGCTGGACTCGCCCTCGCTCAGGATGTCGATGAAGGCCTGACGGTCGAGAGTGAGCGCCAACGCGCGGCGGATCTTCGGATCGTCGAACGGCGGCGCCTCGCGATTGACGATGAGATTGGTGCTGACGCCGGTGTCGCGCATCGTGCACTTCACATGCGGCGCGTCGCGCATCATGTTCTTGTAGAGCGGCACCGTGAGATCGGTCGGGAAGGTCATGTCGAACTTGCCGCTGGCGAACGACAGCATGCGCGTCGAGCGGTCGGCGATGATGGTGTACTCGATGCCATCGAGATAAGGCCGCCCCGGCTTCCAGTAGTCGGGATTCTTCGCCAGCTTGATGCCCTCGTTCATCTTGAACTCGACGAACTTGAACGGGCCGGTGCCGATCGGCTTGCGGCGCATGTCCGCCGACGGGATGTGGCAGGGATAGATCGGCGTGTAGCCCGAGGCCAGCAACGCCACCAGCGCGGGCTGCGGCTCCTTGAGCTGGAAGGTGGCTTCCAAATCGCCGGTGGCCGTCACCTTCTCGACATTGGTGTACCACGCCCCGCGCGGGTTGCGCCGGAGCTTGCCCTCGCCCAGCAGCATCTCGAAGGTGCACTGCACGTCCTTGGCCGTGAACGGCTTGCCGTCATGCCACTTCACGCCCTGGCGCAGGGTGAAGACGAGCTGCTTGCCGTCGGCGCTCCACGTCCACTTGGTGGCGAGGTCGGGCACGATCGAATCCAGGCTGTTCTTGGCGACGTGCTGGTCGAACATGACGAGGTTGTTGTAGACGCCCATGAACGGGACAGCCGTGGAGACCGTCGCCTCTTCGTGGATCGAGGCGCTGGGCGGCGTGTCCATGTGCTGGATCTTGAGGACCCCTCCAGGCTTCTGCGCCCAGGCGGAACCGGTCGTCGCCAACAATGCGGCCGCCAAGGCGGCCGGGATGAACCATCCCGTTCGGATTTTCATGTTGCTTCCTCCCATGCGCCGCGCAAACGGGCACGGCGTCGACTGCTCTACGCGTAGCCTCCTAACTCACACCGACTGAATCGAGGGAACTGTGAGGGGGAGCGGCAGAATTGGCAATCCCCCCTCATGTTCGGACCGCGGGCGTCTCGCCCGCTCATGATCATGAGCGGGCGAGACGCCCGCGGTCCGAATCAAGAAGGCCGCGTCTCGGCCAGCCGCAGCGAATCGAGGAAGCGCTTGGCCGCCGCCTTGGACTCCTCGTTGTTCTTGGCGGTGACCAGCAGGCGGTAGAGCCGGTCCTTGACGATGTAGGTGCGCATCTGGACGAGGGCGCCCTGGGCGTCCTCGATGTCGAGCGCGTAGCCGTCCCAGCCCTGCAGGGTGACGGGCTCGTCGCGCACGTACTTGAACGTCGCCCGCGGAAACGCCTTCTCGGCCTCGCCGCGGCCGAGATCGCGTGCCATCTGCTTGGAATCGCGCTCCGAGAACCAGCCAGGCTGGTAGTCGACATAGTCGAAGTCGAACATCTCGCCGTCGCGCTTGGCCGCCCAGGCGATGCGCTCCGAGGTGTGACCCTTCTCCTTCTCGCCCGACTTGGTCTCGGTGGCAGGGGCCGGCATCTCCAGCCGGAAGCGCAGGTCGCGGCCGACGATGGTCTGCCAATCAGCGGGCTGAGCGTGCGCCGCGATGGGCACGGCGAGCAGCGCCAGGACGAACAAACGACGCTTCATGCAGATGGCACCAGTTCCTCGCGACCCGACCAGTCCCAGGCAAGACCTGTGCGCGACATGCCGAGCAGCAGCCCGTGCAGTTCCTTGGGATGCACCCACCCGCCGTCAGGATCGGTTGCCGGATCGGGCCCGCGCGGCGTATAGCGCGCATTGGCTTCGAGCAACCGGCCGCGCACTGCCGGCCAGTCATGCACCTCGACGTAGCACATGTAGAGAGAATCGCCGTGCGTCTTGACGAAGCGGCCCATGGCGTGGACGTCGTCGGTCACCTGGCTGAGCTCGATGCGGTCGAGCCGGTTGGGAGGATCGAACAGGGTGAGCGTGCCAACATAGCCGAAGCGCTCGCTGCCGATCTCGCTGAAGCGCGCCGGATCGAGCCCGAACAGGCCGGCATAGACCGCGGCCACCCGGCGCCAATTGGTCGCCAGGGTGTTGGTCGTCTCGTAGAGGAAGGAGACCGGCCCGACCCGCGGCCGATAGGTGCTCTCCGAGATCACGATCGGCAGGCCGAACGTCGTCTCGGGCGAGAGATAGAGCTGCTCGGCGTCGCGGTCGTAGGCCACGCCCAGCCCTTCCCAGCGCTTGACCATGCTGTCGAGGTCGGCGGTGCAGTAGCCCGCCGTCATCAGCCCCTCGCCGCGCCTGGCCAGGAAGTCCTGGGTCAGCCCCGCGCCGTCGGCCTCGCAAAGCTCGAACTCGCTTTCGCCGACCGCCAGGATCGTGCGCCTGGCGCCGAGATGGCGGCTATGGTCGCGGCGCGCCACGACGCCGCCCAGGAGCTGGCCGAAGCGCTGGGCCGCCTTGGCGGCGTCATGCACGGCGATCTGGACGCGGTCGCAGCGGTCGAGCATGGGCTCGACGATACCTCAGTAGGCGTGGTCGCGGAACAGCGGGACGAAAGAGCCTTTCCACTCGCCTTGCCACCTGGCCAGCAGCTCGTCGGCCGGGGCGAGACCGCTCGCCACCGCGCGGTCGAGCGGCGCCAGATAGGTCGTCTCGTCGTTGCCGTCGTCGTCCAGCCGCTTGCGGGCGCGCAGGCCGGCATGGGCGATCTCGACCACTTCGCGAGCCCATTCAGTCAGGCTGCGACCGCGGAACATCGTGGCGAGGCCCGTCTTCGGCGTCTCGGCGCGCAGGAAGTCGTGCTCGGCGATGGTCCAATCCTTGACCAAGTCCCACGCGGCATCGAGCGCGGTCTGGTCGTAGAGCAACCCGACCCACAGCGCCGGCAATGCGTTCAGTGCCGGCAAGGGTCCTGAATCCGCGCCGCGCATCTCCAGGAAGCGCTTCAGCCGGACCTCGGGGAAGGCCGTGGTGATATGGTCGGCCCAGTCGTTGACGGTCGGCAGCTCGCCCGGCCGCGCCGGCAGCTTGCCCTTGAGGAAGTCGCGGAAGCTCTGGCCCGAGGCGTCGATGTACTTGCCGTCGCGGTAGACGAAGTACATCGGCACGTCGAGCATGTAGTCGGCATAGCGCTCGAAGCCAAAGCCATCCTCGAACACGAAGGGCAGCATGCCGCAGCGGTCGGGGTCGGTATCGGTCCAGATGTGGCTGCGATAGCTCTTGAAGCCGGCCGGCTTGCCCTCCTTGAAGGGCGAGTTGGCGAACAGTGCGGTGGCCAGCGGCTGCAACGCCAGCGAGACGCGGAACTTCTTCACCATGTCGGCTTCGGATCCGAAGTCGAGATTGGTCTGCACCGTACAGGTGCGCAGCATCATGTCGAGGCCGAGCTTGCCCTTCTTGGGCATGTACTCGCCCATGATCTTGTAGCGACCCTTGGGCATCCAGTGCATGTCCTCGCGCTTCCATTCCGGCGCGAAACCAAGGCCGATGAACGCCGCGCCGATCTCGCCCGCGACCTGGTTGACCTCGTCGATGTGCGTTTGGTTCTCGGCCGCCGTCTCGTGCAGCGTCTCGAGCGGCGCACCGGATAGCTCGAACTGGCCGCCGGGCTCGAGCGTGACGCTGGCGCTGTCGCGCTTCAGCGCAATCGTGTTGTTGCCTTCGGTGACCGGCTCCCAGCCGAAGCGCGTCATGCCGTCCAGCATGGCGCGAATGCCGTCCGGCCCGTCATAGGCCAGGGGCTTCAGGTTCGATTTGTGGAAGCCGAACTTCTCGTGCTCGGTGCCCATGCGCCAGTCGGCGAGGGGCTTGTTGCCGGCCGCGAAGTATTCGATCAGCTGCCGCCGATTCTCGATCGGCGCGCCGCCGCCCGACGGTGGTGCGGACATTCGATCTTCTACTCCCTGACTCGCCCGCGGCTTGGTGAGGCCGGGAGCGGCGCGGCCGCATGAGCAATTCTCACGCGAGCACGCAGCTGGTTCATGATGTTCAAGTCCCCCTGTCCCACACCAACAGGGGCGAGCGCAAGCGCAGACGCAATGGTCAGACGGCGGCCCGGGATGTGCGATAATCGCCCTCAAGACGCGGGGTTGGCCGCTGCCAGTCCCCGACCAGTGCCTGCCAGCACGCCAGCGCTGCAAGGGCTGCGGTGTCGGCGCGCAGGATGCGCGGGCCGAGCCCAACCGACATCACATCCTTTATGCGACGGAGGCCGGAAAGCTCGGCCCCATCGAACCCGCCCTCGGGGCCGATCACGATCGCCCACGGCGCTGCGCGCGCGGCTTCATCGAGGCCGGCCAGTGCCTGGGCGATGGGCGGGCCGCCGCCGGTCTCGTCGCACACCAGCAGGCGACGGCCCATCGGCCACTCGCCCAGCAAGCGGCCGAGCTCCACCGGTGCCCTCACTTCGGGCACGCTCAATCGCTCGGTCTGCTCGGCCGCCTCGACGGCATTGGCGCGCAGGCGCTCGACATTGACCCGTTCGACGATGGTGTGGTGCGTCACGATCGGCTGCAGGACGGCGACGCCGAGCTCGGTCGCCTTCTCCGCCACGTAGTCGATGCGCGCGCGCTTCAAGGGCGCGAAGCAGAGCCAGATGTCGGGCTCGACCATCTGTTCCCGGGTGCGCTCGGCGATGCGTGCGACCGCCGCCTTCTTGCCGCGGCCCTCCAGCGTGCCGCGCCATTCGCCGTCGCGGCCGTTGAACAGCAGCAGCGGCGCACCGTCGGGGCGGCGCATGACGTTACGCAGGTAATGGACCTGCGCCTCCCCGAGCGGCGCTTCGATGCCGGGGCCGAGGTCCTGGTCGACGAACAGGCGTGAGAGGCTCATGGAGTTTGGCCGATCATGGCTGCATGATGCCGCCATGACCGCCGAGCGGACAACCGGCTTCACCGACATCAACCAACAGCACTGGTCGCTGCGCTATCTGCCGCCCTGGGCGCGGCCCTACGGCCGGCTGGCCCGCTGGGACCGGCCGATCGGCATCTGGCTGCTGATGTTTCCCTGCTGGTGGTCGGCGGCGCTGGGCGCCGCGCCGGAATGGGGTCGGCTGATCGGCTGGATGGCTCTGTTGGCGCTGGGCGCGCTCGCCATGCGCGGCGCGGGCTGCACCTGGAACGACATTGTCGACCGCAAGGTCGACGCCCAGGTCGAGCGTACCCGCAGCCGGCCGCTGCCGGCGGGCGAGGTGAAGCTGCGCAATGCGCTGATCTGGATGGTGCTGCAGGCGGCCATCGGCGCGGCGGTCCTGTTCAAGCTCAACAAGTTCGCCGGTGGCGTGGCGCTGCTGTCGCTGGTCCTGGTCGCCGTCTATCCGACGATGAAGCGCTTCACCTACTGGCCGCAGGTCGTGCTGGGACTGGCCTTCAACTGGGGCGCGCTTGTGGGCTATGCCGCGGTGACTGGCACACTCTCCTGGGCCGCCGTCGCGCTCTATGTCGGCGGCGTTGCCTGGACCCTGATCTACGACACGATCTATGCCATGCAGGACCAGCGCGACGACGCCATCATCGGCGTGCGCTCGACGGCCCGCCGTTTCGCCGCCGCACCGCGGCGCTGGCTCAGCCTGTTCGCGGTGCTGGCCGTGCTGGCCTGGGCGCTCGCAGGCTATCTTGCCAACCTCGGCCCCTACTACTTCGGCTTCGTGCTGGTGATCGCCTTCCACTTCGGCTGGCAGGTTGCGCTGCTGAAGCCGCACGACCCGGCCGACTGCCTCGCCAAGTTCAAGGCCAACGCCGGGGTCGGCATATTGCTGACGATGGCTGTCATCGTCGGGCATCTGGGATGAGATGGCACCTCGCCCGACAAGACAACGCTGTCATCCCGAGCGCAGCGAGGGACCTTTGGCGACGTCGAGGAAAGGTCCCTCGCTGCGCTCGGGATGACAGATAGTGGCTCGCCTCCCCGCCGACCCGGAAGGCTTCATCCGCGCCAACACCGCACTCGAGGCGCCGCCGATGGTGCCGGAGTTCAAGCTGTGGCTCGCCAGCGAATACGTGCCGATCTGGCAGGCGACCGAGGCGTGGCTGGAGGAGCAGAACATCGATCCGCCCTACTGGGCCTTCTGCTGGCCGGGCGGCCAGGCGATCGCGCGCTATCTCTTGGACAATCCCGAGCAGGTGCGCGGCAAGCGCGTGATCGACTTTGCCGCGGGCTCGGGGGTCGCCTCGATGGCGGCGGCGCGCGCAGGTGCTGCCTCCGTGCTCGCCAACGACGTCGACGCCCTGTCGCTGGTCGCCGCCCAACTGAACGCCAAGGCCAACGGGCTGTCGTTCGCGATCAGCGTCGAGGACTGGCTGGCCGGACCCGATGGAGCCCCTGCCGCCGACGTGGTGATCGCGGGCGACGTCTGTTACGAGCGCGACATGTCGGCGCGTGCCCTGGCCTGGCTGCGCAGCCACGCGCGGCTCGGCCGCCTGGTGCTGCTCGGCGATCCGGGGCGCAACTATTTCAGCGCCCAAGGGCTTTTGGAGCGCGCCCGCTACGAGATTCCCACGTCCTTGCAGCTCGAGAACCGCGGCATGCGCGAGACCGTGGTCTGGCAGGTGCTGCCTCACCCATAGGCAGGGTCTGGCCAACGCCGCCACAATTCCTTAACTGTTCTTTCATAGTCAATTCGAGTAACACCGCGTGGCCATGCCCAAGGCAACCATCAAGCCCCAGGATTTCGCCACCCTTTATGAGGGCTTCACCGCCCCGGTGTCGCGCTTCGATTGCGGCCGCAAGTGCGCGCCCCTCAATGGCGGCGAGCCGGTGTGCTGCTCGACGCAGAACGCGGTACCGGTGGTGCACAAGGTCGAGTTCGACCTGCTGAAGACCCGCACCGACCTGTGGTCGAAGTTCAAGCCCTACGACTACGCCACCAAGCAGATCGTGGCCGAGCTCACCAGCGACTGCATGGCCATCCATTGCAAGGGCGCGCGGCATTGCGAGCGCGACAACCGCACCATCGCCTGCCGCGGCTTCCCGTTCTATCCCTACCTGACGCGACAGAAGGAATTCGTCGGCATCGGCACCTACTGGGTGTTCGAAGATCGCTGCTGGATGATGTCCAACCTGGAAATCGTCGACCGCACCTTCGTCGAGCAGTTCATCGCCACCTACGAGGCACTGTTCGTCAAGGACCACAGCGAGTTCACGACCTACGTCGACTTCTCCGCGTCGGCCCGTCGTGTCTATTCGCGCTGGAAGCGCGAAATCCCGCTGCTCGGCCGCCGCGGCGAGCTGCTGATCGTCGAGCCTTCGACCGGCAACATTCGGCCCGGCAAGAAGAAGGACTATCCCAAGGTCGCGCCCTTCAGCTCCGAAAAGGAGTATCGTGAAGCGGTGAAGGAAGCCGGCGGCGAAGTCCCCAAGGAAGGGTTGCGTGCCGCCTGACTCCTGAAGGAGCAGCGGATCATGCGCCGAACAATTCTCGTCACGCTTCTGTCGTTGCTGGCACTGCCGGCATGGGCCCCGTCATGGGCGGAGGACATCGGCTCGGTCGGCTACCGCTTCAAATGGCTCGGTCCCAACGACAAGATCGTCGTCGAGGCATTCGACGATCCCGACATACCGGGCGTCACTTGCTACATCTCGCGCGCCCGCACGGGCGGCATCAGAGGCGCCTTGGGGCTTGCCGAGGACCCGCCCTATGCCTCGATCTCCTGCCATCAGGTGGCGCCCATCGACGCCACCACGGTCGAAAAGGTCCGCAGCCCGCACGAGGTGTTCAGCGAGCGCGCCTCGCTGATCTTCAAGACCACGCAGGTCGTGCGCTTCTGGGATCCCAAGCGTCGCGCGCTGGTCTACCTCACCTACACCGACCGCATCATCGAGGGCAGCCCGCAGAACTCGATCAGCGTCGTGCCGATCGGCTTTCGGTAACTCTTCCGGACCGCGCGCGTCCTCGCGCGCTCATGATCATGAGCGCGCGAGGACGCGCGCGGTCCGGAAGAATATGAGCGGACTTAGAGGCTCCGAACTCTGATCAATAATGGACCTTCGGATCGAAGTCGCCGCGGCCCTCCGGCGTGACGTCCAACATGTTCCACAACGGATTCAAAAGGTCGTTGTGGCGATACTCCTGGCCGGGCTCGGCCGGCACGTACAAGAGCTCCGACGCCCAGAAGTGGCGGATCGTTCCGTCCTCCTCCCGCCGGAACACGTTCAGGATGGGCATGTCCCACTCTTCGCCGGACTTGAACTCCTGCTGGTCGCGCATGGCTTCCGAGAGGGCCGTGGAATCGCCGTAGTAGTCGCGGTCGTAAGTATTGCCGGCCGTCGACAGCAAGCGCAGGTGCTGCCAGCCACGTTGCTTGGCCAAGTCGAGCAGGCGCTTCAGCGGCGATTTCGCGACGACGACGAAGTTGATGCGTTGGCCGGCATGCAGCGCGGCCCCATTCAGAGCATCGAGAAAGTGCGCGCAGCCGGAACACGGCTCGGCGCGCTCCGGCCCGAACATGAAGCTGTAGATCGCGAGCGTGTCCTTGCCCGGCGCGAACAGCTCCGAGAGCTTGATGCGTCCGGATCTACCGCTCGGGCGCCGGCCCTCGAAGACATAGTTTTCGGGGACCTCGCCGCCCTTGGGCAGCGCGCGGCGTTGCTGGGCGACGCGCTCGATGTGTCGGCGCAGCTCCATCTCCTCTTCCAGCAAGGCATTGCGCGCCTGCCGATAGGACGCACTTTCGTTGGGGAAATGGAGGTGTTCCAGGGGAGGGTGCAGGTACTGTTGCATGCCGGCCAAACGGCTGGCCGGCGGCGATGGTTGCCTCAGGTGTAGAGGAACGTGCCCAGCAAAACCCAGCGTGCCGCATCCTTGCCACGTTTGGTCACAAGTGGCGTCGTGTAGTGCCAGAACGGCAGGCGGTAGGCTGTCACCGTTGCCGGGTGCGCCACCGATACGATCTCGCCGAAATGGCCGGCGCGGCTGTAGACCAGCCATTGATGGGCGACCTCGGGCGCACACAGGCTGACATGCAGATCGACGTAGCCGGAGCGCGCATCCTTGTTCTCGGGATGGTGGTCGTTGTGCGGACCGGCATAGTCACCCGCGCCGTAGCGCAGCACCTGCAGGCCCCAATTCGCGGCAAGGCGTCGTCCGGCCAGCGCTTCGGCAAAAGCGCGGAACGAGGCCGATCGCATCATGCGCGCCAGACCGATGCGTTCGGCCGCCTTCACGCCGCGCTCGCGCCGGCTCTCGAAATAGATCGTGTGCGCGCGGCTGGTCTTGGGCAGCAGCTCGCCGTAGTCGTGCCGCATGTCGGAGATGCTCTCCGGCGGGATCGGCCGCTCCATCAGCTCGAGCTCGTCCCTGAGCGACTGCTCCAGCGTCCGCCGCACACGCTCGGCCTTGGTGCGATCCAAAAAATCTTGGCGTGCCAGGAAACGGACCCGCGGATTGGCCAGCGCGCCGCAGAGCGCATGGGTCCCGGCAAGGACGCGCCGCCCGGACGCATTCAGCAGGTCCTCGAACTCGGCTGGAATGGCGTTTGATCTCATGCAGGCACCACTCTAAAGGACAACCCCAGGATGCCCTACGCCTCGCTCCGGGACTTCATCGCCCGGCTGGAACAAAGTGGCCGGCTGGTGCGTGTGAAGGCGCCCGTCTCGCCGCACCTGGAAATGACCGAAATCCAGACCCGCCTGTTGGCCGAGAAGGGCCCGGCGGTGCTGTTCGAGAACGTCGTGCGGGCCGACGGCACGCGCTCGGACATTCCGGTGCTGGTCAATCTGTTCGGCACGGTCGAGCGCGTCGCCTGGGGCATGGACCGCGAGCCCGGCCAGTTGCGCCAGGTCGGCGAGACGCTGGCCTTCCTGCGCCAGCCCGAGCCGCCCGGCGGCTGGCGCGAGGCGCTCGACATGCTGCCGATGCTGCGCACCGTGATGGCGATGAAGCCGCGCACCACCAACAGCGCGCCCTGCCAGGAGATCGTGCTGACGGGCGACGATATCGATCTCGGCCGCCTGCCCATCCAGACCTGCTGGCCCGGCGAGCCCGCGCCCCTCATCACCTGGCCGCTGGTCGTCACCCAGGGGCCCAACCCGAAAGGCGACAAGCAGGACAGCTTCAATCTCGGCATCTATCGCCTGCAGGTGACCGGCAGGAACACGACCCTGATGCGCTGGCTAAAACATCGCGGCGGTGCCCAGCATCACCAGCGCTGGAAAGGTTCGGGCAAGCGCGAGCCGCTGCCCGCCGCCGCCGTGATCGGCGCCGATCCCGGCACCATCCTGGCGGCCGTGACACCGGTGCCCGACACGCTCTCGGAGTACCAGTTCGCGGGCCTGCTGCGGGGCAAGAAGGTCGAGCTGGTCGATTGCCGGACCGTGCCGCTAAAAGTGCCGTCCGAGGCCGAGATCGTGCTCGAGGGCCATGTCAGCCTCGACGACTACGGCGACGAGGGTCCCTACGGCGACCACACCGGCTACTACAACAGCGTCGAGCGCTTCCCGGTGTTCACCATCAGCGCCATCACCATGCGGCGCAATCCGATCTACCTCTCGACCTTCACCGGCCGGCCGCCCGACGAGCCCTCCGTGCTGGGCGAGGCGCTGAACGAGGTGTTCATTCCCCTCTTCCAGCAGCAGTTCCCCGAGATCGTCGATTTCTGGCTGCCGCCCGAAGGCTGCTCCTACCGCATCGCCGTGGTGTCGATGAAGAAGGCCTACGCCGGCCACGCCAAGCGCGTGATGATGGGCGTGTGGAGCTATCTGCGGCAGTTCATGTACACCAAGTGGGTGATCGTCGTGGACGCCGACATCGACGCGCGCAACTGGAAGGACGTGATGTGGGCGATCTCCACGCGCATGGACCCGGCGCGCGACATCACCGTGATCGAGAACACACCGATCGACTATCTCGACTTCGCGAGCCCCGTGTCGGGCCTGGGCTCGAAGATCGGCTTGGACGCCACCGACAAGTTCCCTGGCGAAACCAACCGCGAATGGGGTCGCCAGATCGGCATGGATCAGGCCGTCATCGACAAGGTCGATGCGATGTGGAGCGGGCTCGGATTGCCGGGCAGCGGCAAGAAGATCTGGCGCTGATCAACGGTGCATGCCGGGCAGCACCTGTTCGGCAACGAGCTTTCGTCCGATGGCTGCATCCTCTTCTGCAGCGCCACGCGTCGCGCCACTGATCGCCACCTTGTCGAGGCCGAGGGCCTGCAACTCCTTCAGGCGTTCGATGCAATGCGTCGGGCGGGCCGACGATGGCGAAGCGGTCGACGAAATCATCGGTCAGCGTGCCGGCCTGGCGCGAATCGCCTCGGGTGTGGGCCTTCATGTCGTAGTTGCTGTGCAGTGCCTTGAGAACCTGTTCGTCGCCGGCCGAGGTCGGGACCTCGGTCTTGCCGTGCATCACCGAAAATCGCGCGAAGGTGGTGAGCCCGCCGCGCACCAGGCTGCGCGCCGCGTCCATGTCGGTATGGCAGCCGAGATTGAGGTAGGCGCCGAAGGCGATGCCGTCGGGGTCGAGGCCCGCCGTCCTGGCGCGTCTTCTTCGCAAGCGCGATGCCCCATGCCAGGCGCTCGACATCGGCGCCCAGGGCGAACATCACGCGGTCGGCGTGGAGGGCCGCAATGGCGATCACCTTGGGGCCGCTGGCCGCGACCTCGACCGGCACCTTGCGCGCCGCCGGCGATCCAGGCGATGCGGCTCGCGGGCGGCGCGTCGTGCAGGTGCAGCTCCGACATCGGCGGCGCTACGGCGTGCGGGATGTCGATGTCGTCGAAGCTCACGGCCTCGCCCTTGAGGTAGGCCTGGAGTTGCCGCAGGTAGCGCTCGAACTGCGGCAGTCGTGCCGGCGCGCGGCCGAGATGGGCCAAGGCCGAATCGCCTCGGCCGATGCCCAGCACGGCGCGGCCGTTCGAGACACGGTTGACGCTGGTGATGGCGGTCGCGGTCGCCGCGGCATGGCGCGTCACCGAGTTGGTGACGCCGGTGCCCAGACCGAGCCTGGTCGTTCCTGTCGCCGCCATCGCCAGCGCGACATAGGGATCGCCCGACAGGTTCTGCGAATCGACCACCAGCATGCCGTCCCAGCCGGCGGCCTCGATCTCGTGCGCCGTTCGCGCGGCGCTTCGCGCCGCCGCGACGGTCGTCATCCACAATTGCACGTCGTTTCCTCCCGTGGCCCGGGAGGCGTTCCTATCACTTCTTGGCGTTCTGGACGATCTGCGTCAGTCGCTGGCCGTCGATGTCGGTGTCGATCTGCACCCAGATCGGGAAGTGGTCGGAGAGCTGGTAGGTGAACTCCTGGCGCGAATAGCCGGCATCGGGGAACAGCTCCTTGATGGCCGCATCCGAGACGTAGAAGTCGAGCGTCCCGCCGTGGTTGGTGAAGCGCTTCTTGAGCGTCGGCATGTGCAGGATCTGGTCGTAGCGCGCGTCCTTGCCGAGGTTGGAGCCCTTGACCGTGATGTCGCCGACCTTGAGGTCGACCAGCGATTCGGGGATCTGCAGGCCGCGCCGGGTCAGCGCCTTGAAGATCTTGTCGTCGAGCGAGGGCGTGTTGAAATCGCCCATGACGATCAGATCGGTGTCCTCGGCCCATTTGTCCTTGAAGCGTACGTCGATCCAGTCAGCCAGCATGCCGAGCTCGGCCTCGCGGCCTGCCAGGCTGTCGCCCCAGCGCGCATGGGTGGCGAGCACGATGAAGTCGAAGTTGCCGGCGCGGAAGGAGCACATGTAGGGCGCCCGCCAGAAGGATTGCCGGGCGAGATACTCCGTGCCCTGCTTGGCGCGCGGCGGGTCGATCTCGGCCGCCAGGCCGTTGAAGGTGACGGCGCGGCGGTCGAACAGGAAGCCGACGCGCTCGCGATTGCCGCCGGAATCGGACATCCAGTCGGAATAGACCAGGTCCCAGCTCGGCCCGAGGATCTGGCAGACCCGGCCATAGTCCTCGAGGTTGTCGCGCAGCTCGACCAGGCCGATCAGGTCGAACTGGCCCAGGATCTCGGCGATATAGTGGATTGCGGCCTTGGTCCGGCGCTTCTTGCCGAACTCGCGGATGTTCCAGATCGCGACATTGATCGATTCATCGAGCTGGGAGGGCGGGACCTTTGCCGCCGCGATGCGCTTCCTGAGCGCCAACAGGCCGGCCGCGATGTCCGGCGAGACGTCGCCGTGGTGCATATGATCCCCCGCCCTCGAACAGCTGTCCGGACGGTAGGGAAAGCCGCCCGCCGGCAACACTCAGCATCTGCGCATATCCTGCGGACAAAAACCCCTGCCGGTGCCGCCCCGCCCGATGTAAACTCCCTTAACATGAGCTGGAAAAGACGCGAACGCGAGACGCGCGGTTACCACCACGGCAATCTGCGCGAAGCGCTGATTCAGGCCGCGCGCGAGCTCATCAAGGAGAAGGGCCCGGCGGGCTTCACCTTCGCCGATGCCGCACGGTCGGCCGGCGTCAGCGCGGCGGCGCCCTATCGCCATTTCCGCGACCGCGAGGCCTTGCTGGCCGACGTGGCACGCGAGGGCTTCCAGCGCTTCGAGGCCATGCTGTCGACCGGCTGGGCCGGCGGCAGGCCCGATGCGCTGACCGCCTTCAACAATGTCGGCAAGGCCTATCTCGCCTTCGCCCGCGCCGAGCCCGCCTACTACGCCGCCATGTTCGAATCGGGCCTGCCGCCCGATCTCAATGCCGACCTGCGTGCCGCCGCCGACCGTGCCTTCGGCGTGCTGCGCGGGGCCGCCGATGTCCTGGTGGCCATGCTGCCGGCCGGCAAGCGGCCGCCTGCCCTGATGATGAGCCTGCATGTCTGGGCGATGGCGCACGGCATTGCCTCGCTGTTCGGCCGCGGCGATGCCGGCCGGCGCAGCCTGCCGATGACGGCCGAGGAGCTCCTGGAATCGCAAATGCTCATTTACCTGCAGGGACTGGGTTTTCCCCAAAAAGCCTGAGGGCCCCTTGACTCCCTGGGCCGGAATGCCCAATGTAAATGTCGTTAACATTTACATCCGTTAACGCCCAAACGAGGGAGCCCCGCCATGACGGGCAGCTTGATGGAAAGACTGGACGACATCCCGAAGCCCGCCTGGATCGCCCTTCTGGTCGTGAGCTTCATCCTGTTCTGGCCGATTGGCCTCGCCCTTCTCATCTACCTGAAATGGAGTGGACGCATGTTTTGCTCTCGTCGCTACGGTCATTGGTCCGGACCCGACGGCCGCGAAGCCCGCCGCGAGGCGCGCGAAGAATGGCGTTCCTGGAAGCGCCGCCATGGCTGGAGCCACGGCAGCGGCAATGTCGCCTTCGACGAATATCGTGAGGAGACGCTTCGCCGGCTCGACGAAGAACAGCGCGAGTTCCGCGACTTCCTCGACCGGCTGCGCGCCGCCAAGGACCGCTCCGAGTTCGACCAGTTCATGAACGAGCGGCGCAACCGGCCGCCCGCCGCCGAACCGCCGGCTCCGACTCCCTCCGCTTAAGACAGCCGGTTCTCCGCCCCTCCCGTCGCCCCCGACGGGAGGGGTTTTCTATGTCAGTAGTCCAGCTTCATCGGCAGTCGCAGCTCGACCGACCGCTCGGCGAGATCGAGCAGAACGGCAAAGGCATAGCGCGCGTTCTGCTCGAGCGGCGCGTTGTCGGCCAGGGCATCGCGTCCCCAGGTGGCGACGACATTGGCGTCCGCCTTCCAGGTCGCGGCATTGAGCTCCTCGAGCTGGCGGCGCAGCGTCGCCGTCGAGCCCACGACCATGCGCCGGCCGTCGACATCATCGCCTTCGAAGGTGAATTCGAAAGGGTTGGGCAGCCACAGCTCGACATTGCGCACGAGGTGGGAGTAACGCGAGCGAAAGCCGGCGACGTTGCTGCGCACCAGGGCGGGATCGTTGTCCCATTCCTCCGGCAGGCTGGCCGGCCGGCGCACCGCCGGATGCTCGGCGTAGGCCGCCCACAGGACCAGCGAGCCGAAACCGTCCCATCCCGGGCGGCCCGTGTAATAGGGCGCATCGAGGTCTTCGCTCCAGTCGACCGGCTGGGCGACGCGGTCACCGAGCGACTGGTTGAGCTCGACGCGCCAGGTGAGGATTGCCTGGAGGATCTCCTGGATATCCGGCTCGGTCTCGCCAGAGCCGACGCGACGCCCGATGCGGGACTGGGTGCCGCGCTGGCGCGCCGTCTTCTCCGACATGTTCTCCCACTCACCGGCATAGTAGCGCGCGAGCGACCCGACATAGACGTCGAGGGCCATGAACGAGGGGTCCTTTTGCTTTGTCTGGGCGGTCGTCCGCCTCTGCCACTTCCAGTTGTTTCAAGCGGAATTTGTACCCGCGAAAACAATCGAAAGCAAATACCTGAACGGCAATGCTTGCACCGGCCATTTCGTTGCCCAGGGCAGCGTTTCACCCATGCGAGGGAGGACTATCCACAATAGTATCCCACTCGGGATATTCCACGAGAAACTAAATGGCGCGAAACGCCTATTGAGGCTCGAGATTGAGGCCCTTGACCAGCTCGATCCACACAGGCCCTTGCTCGGCCAGGAACTTCTCGAAGAACACATGGTCCTGGGCGGCATTGTCGATGCCGAACGTGTCGAGGATCTTCTGGATGCGCTCGGTCTTGCCGGCCTCGACCATCATGTCGGAGAGCTTCAGCACGATTTCCTTGGGCATCGCCGCCGGTCCGACCAGGCAGATGAAGCCCTGGACCTGGAAGGCGACGTCGGTGATGCCCTGTTCCCAGAAGGTGCCGACGTCGGGCAGCTTGCGCATGCGTGTCTTGGTCGGCACGGCGATCGCCCGGCCGTTGGCGCTCTGCAGGACCGCGGCTGCGGCGGCGTAGCTGCCGCTGCCGCCCTGGACGGAACCCGAGGCGACGTCGATCCACATCGGCGCCTCGCCGCGATAGTGCACCGCCTCCATCTTCAGGCCGTAGTGGCGGTTCAGGGCCTCGACGGCGCAATGGCTGTAGGAGCCCGCGCCGTAGGTGCCCAGGCTCACCTTGTTGTTGCGCGCGTAGTCGGCGAACTCCTTCAGGGTGTTGGCCGGCACGTTCTTGTTGACGATGAACGGCAGGTGGCCCGCATCCATCCACGAGATCGGCACGAAGTCCTTGTCGGGATCGTAGGGCAGCTTCTTGAACAGCACCTTGTTCATGATCATGGTGGTGGAGATCGTCCACATCAGCGTGTGGCCGTCGGGCGGAGCATTCTTGACCTGCTCGGCGGCGATGGCGCCGCTTGCACCGGCCTTGTTCTCGACATGCACCGACTGGCCGGTCTTCTGCGCGATCGCCTCGCCGTAGGCGCGCGCGAAAGTGTCGGTGAGACCGCCGGCCGGATAACCGCAAATGATCTTGATGGGCTTGGCGGGCCAGGCCTGGGCGATGGCCGGGGCCGGCAGGACCGCCACGGCGGCGGCGGCGGAACCATGGCGCAGCAACTCGCGACGCGACGCACGCACGATCATGAACATCCTCCCTGCGGCGCGTGTCTTCGATTGGTGACGGTCTTGGCCGTCTTGATCGCGCCAGCTTTCAGAATGGCTGCGATTTCGGCGGCCGTAAAGGCGGCTTCATGGCGGCCATAAGGCAGCCGTTCACTTCCCGCTCATTGCGGCTCGATGTTCAGGCTCTTGATGACGTCGAGCCAGACCGGGCCTTCGTCGTCCAGGACCTTCTTGAAATAGGTGCGGTCGCGCGCCGCCTCGTCGATGCCGAAGGTGTCGATGATCTTCTGGATGCGCTCAGTCTTGCCGGCCTCGACCATGAGATCGGAGAGCTTCTGGACGACGTCGTCGGGCGTGCCGGCGGGCGCCGCGCAGCCCACCCAGCCACGCACCTGGAAGGCCTTCTCGGTCAGGCCCTGCTCGTAGAAGGTCGGCACGTCGGGAAGCTTCTTCATGCGCTCCATGGTCGGCACAGCGATCGGCCGGCCAGCGCCCGTCTGCAGCACCGCGCTCGCCGAGGCATAGCTGCCGCTGGCGCCCTGGACCGCGCCCGACGCCACGTCCTGCCACATCAGCGCCTCGCCGCGATAATGCACCGCCTCCATCTTGAGCCCGTAGTGGCGGTTCAGCGTCTCGGCCACGACATGGGCGTAGGAGCCGGCGCCGTAGGTCGCGAGCGACACCTTGCGGTCGCGCGCCCAGGCGGCGAACTCCGCGATGTTCTTGGCCGGCACGTCCTTGTTGATGATGGTCGGCAGATGGCCGGTGTTGAACCAGGCGACCAGCGCGAAATCCTTGTCGGGATCGTAGGGCAGTTTCTTGAACAGGACCTTGTTCATGATCATCGTGGTCGAGTTCGTGAACATCAGCGTGTAGCCGTCGGCCGGCGAGGACTTCACCATCTCCGCGCCGATCGCGCCCGCCGCGCCCGTCTTGTTCTCGACCACGACCGGCTGGCCGACCTTCTGGCTGACATATTCGCCATAGGCGCGGGCGAAGACGTCGGTCAGCCCGCCGGCCGGATAGGTGACGATGATGCGGATCGGCTTGCTCGGCCAGGCCTGCGCGATGGCGGACGCCGGCAGAGCGGCCAGCGCGGTGAACGAACCGCAGCGCAACACATCGCGACGCGTCGGACGTACGATCATCTCTGCCCCCGGGATTCTACGCCGTCTTGGTGGCCCCCGATCTCAACATCGCGTCGATCTCGGCAGCGGTGAAGCCCGCCTCGCGCAGGATCTCGACGCTGTGCTCGCCGAGCCGCGGCTGCAGGCGCGTCACCTCGGGCTTGGTCTTGCTGAAGCGCGGCGGGATGTCGGGCATGCGCAGCTTGCCCTCGGTCGGATGATCGACTTCCTTCCAGAAGCCGGTCGCCTCGAGCTGCGGATCGACGAACAGGTCGTCGAGCGTGTTGACCGGACCGTGCGGCACGTTCGAGGTCTTCAGGAGCGCGACCCATTCGGCATTGGTGCGCGTGGCGCAGATCTCGGCCAAGGTCGCGTAGTAGTGCTCGACGTTCTTCAGGCGATTGGCAAGCGAGGTGAAGCGCGCATCGCCGGCGAGATCGGGCCGGCCGACCAGGCCGCAGAACTCCTTCCAGTGACCGTCGGTGTAGGGCAGCAGCGCGAAGTAGCCGTCCTTCGAGGGATAGGGCCGCCGCTCCTTGTTGAGCACGCGCTTGTAGCCGGCCGTCTCGAGCGCCGGCCTGAACGTCTCGCCGTAGAGATGCTCGACCATCACGAACGAGACCAGGGTCTCGTACATCGGCACTTCGACCGCTTGACCTTTGCCCGTGCGCTCGCGTGCGAACAGGGCGGCCAGCAGCGCGGAGACCACGCCGTTGGAGCTGGTCTTGTCGGCGACGATGGTCGGCAGGAAGCGCGGCTGGCCCGCGACGACGCTCTGCAGCGCGGCCAGACCCGATCCCGCCTGGATGATGTCGTCGTACGCAGCCTTCGGTCCCATCGGCCCCGCCGAGCGATAGCCGTAGGTCGCGAGATAAACCAGGCGCGGATTGATCTTCTCGAAGGCCTCGTACTCCACGCCCAGCCGCTTGGCGGGCTCGGGCCGGTAGTTGTGCATCAGCACGTCGGCGGTCTCGGCGAGCTTGAACAGCGCGTTGCGGCCGGCGTCCTGCTTGAGGTCGAGCACGATCGAGCGCTTGGAGCGATTGCAGCCGAGATAGAAGGCCGCCATGCCGGGATTGCGCGCCGGCCCGAGCTGGCGCGTGGTGTCGCCTTCGGGCGGTTCGATTTTCACCACATCGGCGCCCAGATCGCCCAACTGCTGCGCTGCCCACGGCCCCAGCACGACCGTCGTGCAATCGAGAATCCGAACGCCAGCCAACGGACCCGCCATGTGCGCTTCCTCTTTCTCCAATGGTTTCATTCGACTAGCACACGGACCCGGGGCCAGCCACAGATCGGTCACGCCCTGCAGAATGGATGCTATCGCCAGCACCCACGTACCCCTTTGCATCGGGAGACGCACCAACGTCACCCCCCCGACAAACAGGAGGCTGTGATGCGTGGAGTTGTGATGAAGACCATCCTGGCCGCGGCGATCGCAGGCTCCAGCCTGCTGGTCGCCACCGGTGCCAACGCTCACGATCGCTGGGACAAGTGGGATCGCTGGGAGCGCAAGCACGACAGGCATCACTGGAAGCACTCCCGCGGCTACGATCGGCCGTCGCGCGTGATCGTCGAACGCCCGGTCTACATCGCCCCCGCCCGCCCGGTGTACGTGGCGCCGATGGCGCCCATGGTGCCGGCCTACGGCTACGGCGGTGGCGGCTACCAGCAGGACCCCAGCGTGAACTTCAACTTCAGCTTCCCGCGCTGAGCTCCCCCGGGTCATGAGCGGCGTGTGGGTGGCTCATGACCCCTGCCTCCCCCTTCGCGGCCCCCTGCGAAGGGGGAGGTCCCTTGGGTTGACTCCTGCCGTTTGCGCCCTATTGTGGCGCCCATGCTGCGACTGACGACGCTTCGACTTATTGGCTGATCCGCCGCTCCGGGCCTCCCGGGGCCCCTGCGGATCGCTTGTCGTTCGTCTCATAAAACCCACCCCAGTCGCCGCCACCCTCTCCGTTTCTATCGCAGTGTTCGCCTAAGAGCCGTTTGGCCGTGCGCGGCGCGAGGAGTCTATCGATGTCACCCCAGAAACCCATGATGCCGACCGCGGGCGAGAAGTACGTCCCCTTCAAGCCCATCGATCTGCCCAACCGACAATGGCCGTCCAAGGTCATCACCAAGCCGCCGATCTGGTGCGCGGTCGACCTCCGGGACGGCAACCAGGCGCTGATCGAGCCGATGGATTCCGACCGCAAGACGCGGATGTTCAAGCTGCTCTGCCAGATGGGCTTCAAGGAGATCGAGGTCGGGTTCCCGGCCGCGTCGGAGACCGATTTCGACTTCGTGCGCGAGCTCATCGAGCAGAAGATGATCCCGGACGACGTCACCATCCAGGTGCTGACCCAGAGCCGGCCGGAGCTGATCGAGCGCACCTTCGAGGCGTGCCGCGGCGCCAAGCGCGCCATCGTCCATCTCTACAACTCGACCTCGACCCTGCAGCGCCGCGTCGTGTTCGGCCTGGACCATGGCGGCATCATCGACATCGCCGTGTCGGGCGCCAAGCTGGTCAAGCAGCTGGCCGACGCCGATCCCAACACCGAGTGGGTGTTCGAGTACTCGCCCGAGAGCTTCACCGGCACCGAGCTCGAGTTCGCGCGCGACATCTGCGCCGCGGTCGGCGACGTCTACAAGCCGACGCCGCAGAACAAGATGATCATCAACCTGCCGGCGACGGTCGAGATGGCCTCGGCCAACATCTATGCCGACCAGATCGAATGGTGCCATCGCAACTTCAAGTACCGCGATGCGATGATCCTGAGCCTGCACCCGCACAACGACCGCGGCACCGGCGTGGCGGCGGCCGAGCTCGGCTACATGGCCGGCGCCGACCGCATCGAGGGCTGCCTGTTCGGCAACGGCGAGCGCACCGGCAACGTCGACCTGGTGACCCTGGGCCTCAACATGTTCACCCAGGGCGTCGATCCGGAGATCGACTACTCGAACATCAACGAGATCCGCCAGACGGTCGAGTACTGCAACCAGCTGCCGGTCCATCCGCGCCATCCCTATGGCGGCGACCTGGTCTTCACGGCCTTCTCGGGCTCGCACCAGGACGCCATCAACAAGGGCTTCAAGGCACTCGAGGCCTCGAACACCAAGGTCTGGGAAGTGCCTTACCTGCCGATCGACCCGGCCGATCTCGGCCGCAGCTACGAGGCGATCATCAGGATCAACAGCCAGTCGGGCAAAGGCGGCATCGCCTACATCCTGAAGACCGACTACGGCATCGACATGCCGCGTCTTCTCCAGGTCGAGTTCTCCAAGGTGATCCAGCAGATCGCCGACGAGACCGGCAAGGAGATCCAGCCGGCGCTGATCTGGGACACCTTCCGCAAGGAGTATCTCGAGAACCGCACGCCGGTCGACTTCGTGAGCCACACCACCGTGCCCGAGCCCGGCCATCCCGACGTGCGTCTTCTCGATGCCCAGGTGACGTTCAACGGCAAGGACCAGAAGATCAGCGGCCGCGGCAACGGCCCGATCGCGGGCTACGTCGATGCGCTGGGCAAGAACTGCGGCGTCGGCATCCGGGTGCGCGACTATCACCAGCACGCCACCGGCGCCGGCTCGGACGCCCAGGCCGTCAGCTTCATCGAAGCTGAAACAAGCGACGGCCGGGTGCTGTGGGGCGTCGGCATGGACTCCAACATTGTGACGGCTTCGTTGAAGGCCGTGACGTCGGCGGCCAATCGCTCGGTCGCCAGCAAATAGCGATACCGTGCGACAGCGGCGGGCTCTACCATCGGAGCGGGCGGGAACTTCCCGCCCGCTCTTCTTCTATCTGCCCGCTCTTCTTCTATCTGGAGGTTCGCATGCATCGTTTTGCTCCCGCCGTTTATCTCGTCACCGGCGCATTCATCGGCGGCTTGGCCGTGGCCTGCACCGCGGGGGCCAATCAGCCCAATATGCAGGCGGCGCTGGGCTCCCTGCAGGCGGCCAAGGCCGAGCTGATCCAGGCCCGGCCCAACAAGGGCGGCCATCGCGACCGCGCCATCAACTTCGTCAATGCCGCGATCTCCGAGACCGAGGCCGGCATCAACTACGCCGGCAACTGACGCACCATCGGAAGGACCGTTTCATGCTTCGCTCGTTTTCCAAGTCGCCCACCACGATCCTGGTCACCGGCGTCACTGTCGGCGCGATCGCCGGCGCCTGCGCCGTCATGGCCGCCCAGCCCCACATGCAGTCGGCCCTGGGCTCGCTGCAGGCGGCGCGCGGCGAGCTGGTCAGGGCTGAGGCCAACAAGGGCGGCCATCGCGACCGCGCGATCGGCTTCGTCGATTCGGCGATCGCCGAAACCAGGGCCGGCATCAACTACGCCAAGTGAGGTCGGTTGGTCTCGACGACGTGGCGGTTTAGCCGGTAGAAGGGCGGTCATGGCCAAAGCGAAAAAGACCGCCCCCCGCACGAACAAGCGTCCGGCGACGGCGCCGGACGCCAACCTGCTCGCCGACCTGATGAAATGGGCGAAAGCCGCCGGCGCCGATTCGGCCGACGCGCTCTACGTCAACGGCGAGTCGATCTCGGTCGCCCAGCGCATGGGCAAGCGCGAGAAGCTCGAGAGCAGCGAGGGCCGCGATCTCGGCCTGCGCGTGTTCGTGGGCAAGCGCCAGGCTTTCGTCTCCTCGACGGATTTCGCCCCGGCTGCGCTTCGCGTGCTGGCTGGCCGCGCCGTCGACATGGCGCGCGCAGTCCCTGAGGATCCGGTGTGCGGCATCGCACCGGAGGAATTGCTGGCGCGGAGTTGGCCTGACCTCGACCTCAGCGACAAAAGCCGGCCGTCGGCCAAGGCACTGCTGACCATGGCGGCCGAAGCCGAGGATGCGGCGCGCGCCGTCAAGGGCGTGACCAACTCCGAAGGCGCCGAGGCAAGCTGGGGCCGGACCTCGGTGATGCTGGCGGCCAGCAACGGCTTCTCAGGCGGCTATCGGCGCAGCGGCTATTCGCTGTCCTGCGCGGTGCTGGGCGGCGAAGGCACGGGCATGGAGCGCGATTACGAATGGTCGAGCGCGGTCCACCTGGAAGACCTCATGGCGGCCCGCACGGTCGGCCGCAACGCCGGCAAGTTCGTCGTGCGCCGGCTCAATCCGCGCAAGGCCAAGAGCGCGCGCGTGCCGGTGGTCTACGACCGGCGCGTCTCGGGCGGGCTGATCGGCCATCTCGCCGGCGCCATCAACGGCCGCGCCGTGGCGCGCGGCACCTCGTTCCTGAAAGACAAGATGGGCGAGAAGATCTTCGCCGACGGCATCCGCATTCTCGACAACCCGCATCGCAAGCGCGGGCTGGGCAGCCGCCCGTTCGACGCCGAGGGCCTGCCGACCAAGCGCTATGCCGTGATCGACGATGGCCGGCTCACGACCTGGCTGCTCGACCTCGCCGCCGCCCGTCAGCTCGAGCTGAAGCCGACGGGGCACGCTGCGCGTGGCACCTCGGGCCCACCCTCGCCCACCACCTCGAACTTCTACCTCGAGAAGGGCAAGCTTTCGCTCGACGAGCTTCTGGGCGACATCAAGAGCGGCCTCTACATCACCGACATGATCGGCTTTGGCGTCAACGGCGTGACCGGCGACTACAGCCGCGGCGCCTCGGGCTTCTGGATCGAGAACGGCAAGCTCGCCTGGCCGGTGAGCGGCATCACGGTGGCCGGGAACCTGAAGGACATGTTTTTAAACATGACCCCGGCCAACGACCTGCAGTTCAAGAGCTCGACCAATGCACCGACGGTGCGAATTGAGGGGCTGACCGTCGCCGGGTCGTGATAATGTGCGAGGCATGAACCCCCTCGCGAAAACCACCCTCCTCGCCGCAACGACGGCACTCCTGGCCGGGCCGGCGCTCGGCCCTTCATACGCTCAAGGGACAGATTTCCAGTCCTGCCTGCAGACCATCAAGGCCGATGCCACGCGTCAAGGCGTGCCAGCGGCAATCGCCGACCGTGCTTTCCAGGGCCTGACGCCCGACCAGAAGGTCGTCGACCTCGATTCGCGCCAGCCCGAATTCTCGCTGACCTATTCCAAATATGTCGGCGGCTCGGTGACACCCGACCGCGTCACGAAGGGCCAGCAGCGCATGGCGCAGCATCGCCCGCTCCTCGCCGCGCTGCAGGCCGAGTACGGCGTGCCGCCGCAATACATCATGGCCTTCTGGGGCATCGAGACGAACTACGGCACCTTCATGGGCGATTTCCAGGTCGTGCGCTCGGTGGCGACGCTGGCCTGCATGACCAAGCGCCGCGACTTCTTCAGCAACGAGACGGTGCAGGCGCTGCGCATCCTCGCGATGAACCACATGACGCGCGAGCAGATGCGCGGCTCGTGGGCCGGCGCCATGGGCAACATGCAGTTCATGCCCTCGACGTTCATGAAATACGGCGTCGATCGTACCGGCGATGGCCGCATCGACCTGTGGACCAGCCTGCCCGACGCCTTCGCCTCGGCCGCGAATTTCCTGCGCGGCATCGGTTGGAAGCCGCCGCTGCCGGCCAGCGAAGAAGTGTTCCTGCCGCAGGGCTTCCCGCTCGACCAGGCCGACACGACGGTCGAGAAGCCGGTGCGCGCCTGGGCGCAGATGGGCGTGAAGAAGGCGGGCAGCGCGGCACTCCCCAGCTCCGATGAGCCCTCGTCGATCATCCTGCCGGCGGGTTTCCGCGGCCCCGCCTTCATCCTCTATCCCAACTTCAAGGCGGTGATGAACTGGAACCGCTCGACGCTCTATGCACTGTCGGTCGCCATCCTGGCGCAGCAGATCGCGGGCGGCGCGCCGGTCATGCAGGGCCCGCCAGCCGACGACGAGCCGCTGTCGCGCGACACTGTCATCGACATGCAGAACCGCCTGGCCCGCCTCACCCTCTACACCGACGAGGTCGACGGCCTTCTAGGCCCCAAGACGCGTTCGGCGGTGCGGCTCTACCAGAAGCAGATCGGCTTGCCCGCCGACGGCCATCCGACGCCCGAGTTCGTGCGCCGCCTGCAGCAGGCGCGGTGAGCCAAGGCGTCCGCCTCCCATTGCTGTCATCCCGAGCGAAGCGAGGGACCTTTAAGGCCAGAGCAAAGGTCCCTCGCTACGCTCGGGATGACACCTGCCATGCGGCTGGCTCCAGATCCTAACCCGGTTGCAGCAGACGCACCGTGCCGGCGCTGAGGCCGATCGACACCGGCAAAGTGAGCGCATTGTCGCCGTCGATCTGCACGGGCTGCTCGCGCAATTCGCCGGCATCGCTCAGCACCGAGACGCGCACTGCCCGTCCCGTGACGACGCGATAGCCGGCCGTGCGCGGCAGGCGGCCGAGCAGCAGCGCCAGGCCGTAGCGAAAGGTGTGCGAGCGGCCCCAGCGTTCGAACAGGCAGACGTGCAGCAACGGCTCGCCGAGCGTGGCGTTGGGCGCCACCACGTAGGGACCGGCATAATGCCGGCTGCGCGTCACGATCACCGATGACGCTTCGTGGCGCACGCCGTCGATCTCGACCTCGTAGCGCACCGGCCGATAGCGCCGCGCCTCGACCAGCGAGCGCCAGACATAGGCGGCTCGGCCCAGCCGGCGTTTCAGCGGCGCGCTCACCCCGGCCACGACCTTGGCGTCGAAGCCGGCACCGGCCATCAGCGAGAAGCAGCGTGCGGCCGCGCCGTTGACGGCCTCGCCTGGCCGCACCAGCAACGGCCGACCCGCAATCATGGTGCGGGCCACCGCCGCGGCGGAGAAGCCCAGGCCCAGCTCGTGCGCCAGCGCGTTGGCCGTGCCCAGCGGCACGATGCCCACCGCCGGCGCGTCCGCGCCGCGGCCGGCGAGACCGTTGATAACCTCGTTGATCGTGCCGTCGCCGCCGGCCACGGCGATCACGTCGTAACGGCTCGCATCGCAGGTTTCGGCCAGTCGCCGAGCGTCGCCCGCCGCCTTGGTCTCGACGATATCGACGACCCAACCTTCGCGTCGCACGCGGCTCGCGACCGCATCGACCAGCCCGCGGCGGCGACGTCCGGCCGTCGGATTGACGATCAGCAACAGCGCTTTGGAGGCCACGACGTTCATTGAACCGTCACATTCGATTCACAGCCACGCAATCGCCGACATACACAATCCGCTGCGTCACGCGCAATCGTGCCCAACAGATTTTGTGCCGGTCGAGTTTTATCCACATGACCGTGGTCGAGCGTAATCAACCTGCCCGCCATCGCGCGATCTTCCTGTCCGATATCCATTTGGGCACGCGCGGTTGCCAGGCCGAGCTGCTGCTCGATTTCCTGCGCAGGAACGAGAGCGAGACGCTGTACCTGGTCGGCGACATCGTCGACGGCTGGCGCCTGAAGCGCTGGTGGTACTGGCCGCAGGCGCACAACGACGTGGTGCAGAAGATCATGCGCAAGGCGCGCAAGGGCACCAACGTCATCTACATCCCCGGCAACCACGACGAGGCGGCGCGGCAATACTGCCAGCTCACCTTCGGCGAGGTGAAGGTCGAGCAAGAGGCGATCCACACCCAGGCCGACGGCCGCAAGCTGCTGGTGATCCACGGCGATCAGTTCGACGGCATCGTGCGCTACGCGCGCTGGCTCGCCATCCTGGGCGACTGGGCCTACAGCGCGGCGCTGCGCATCAACACCACCTTCAACTGGGGCCGCCGCAAGCTCGGCCTGCCCTACTGGTCGCTGTCGGCGTTCCTCAAGCACAAGGTCAAGAACGCCGTGCAGTTCATCGACAACTACGAGCACGCCGTGGCGAACGAAGCGCGCCGCCGTGGCGTCGACGGCGTGGTGTGCGGCCATATCCACCACGCCGAGATCCGCACCATCGACGGCATCCTCTACTGCAACGACGGCGACTGGGTCGAAAGCTGCACTGCGCTGGTCGAGGACTTCGAGGGCCGCCTGCGCATCGTGCGCTGGGCCGAGGAGGTGGCGCGGCGCGACGCCATGCTGCCGCGCCTGGCGGCGCCCGTGCGCATGGCGGCGGAGTAGCCGGATTGCGCATCGCCATCGTCTCCGACGCCTGGCGGCCGCAGATCAACGGCGTGGTGCGCACCATCGAGACCGTGGCCCAGCTCCTGCGCGCCGACGGCCACGATGTCGAAGTGTTCGGACCCGACCGCTTCCGCACGCTGCCTTGTCCGACCTATCCGGAGATCCGGCTCTCGCTGTTCCCCGGTGCGCGGCTGGCGCACATGCTGAAGCTCTATGCGCCCGACGCCATCCATCTGGTGACCGAGGGTCCGCTCGGCTGGGCGGCGCGCAACTTCTGCCTCGCCCGCGGCATCCCCTTCACCACGGCCTATCATACGCGCTTTCCTGAATACGTGCAGGCGCGCATTCGGCTGCCGGTCTCGTGGAGCTATGCCTTCGTGCGCCGCTTCCATGCGCCGTCGTCCGCGGTGCTGGTGGTGGCCCAGTCCATCCGCGACGAGCTCACCGCACGCGGCTTCAAGAAGCTGGTGCCGTGGTCGCGCGGCGTCGACATCACGGCCTTCCGGCCGCGCCCGCGCAGCGCGACCGTGCAAGGCCGGCCGATCTGGCTCTACGCTGGCCGGGTGGCGATCGAGAAGAACATCAAGGCCTTCCTCGATCTCGACCTGCCCGGCACCAAATGGGTGGTGGGCGGCGGCCCGCAACTCAAGGAGCTCAAGCGGCGCTACCAGGACGCACACTTCTTCGGCTCGGTCGACACCGAGGAGCTCGGCCAACGCTACGCCGACGCCGACTGCTTCGTCTTCCCCAGCCGCACCGACACGTTCGGCCTGGTGATGGTCGAGGCGCTGGCCTCGGGCGTGCCGGTCGCGGGCTATCCGGTGCCGGGTCCGCTCGACGTGGTTACCGATCCGAAAGTCGGCGCGGTCGACGAGGATCTTCGTGCCGCCTGCCTGGCCGCCGTGAAGGGCGATCCGCAGGCCTGCCGGCGCCACGCCGAGACCTTCACCTGGGCAAACTGCGCGGCGCAGTTCCTCGCCACCCTGCGCCCCATCCCCCGCAGCATCTGGCAGCCCATGAAGCGCCGCGTTCTGCCCGACGCCGCGGCGTCCTGAGGCGGTTGACGTCCGCCGCGGCCGCCCCGATGTTCCAGGGCAGCAACGGAGCCCGTCATGGCAGCCCTCAACCACATCATCATTCCGGCCAAGGACAAGGACGCCTCAGCGCAGTTTCTCGCCGACATCCTGGGCGTGAAGCCGGCAGCGCAGTGGGGTCCCTTCCGCCCGGTGCAGACCACCAACGGCGTCACCCTCGACTTCGTCGATTCCCGGGACGTCCGCACCCAGCACTACGCCTTCCTGGTCGATGACCAGGAGTTCGATGCCTCGTTCGCGCGCCTGAAGAAGGCGGGCGTCGCCTACTTCGCCGACCACGACAAGAGCGGCCCCGGCGAGATCAACCATCACTGGGGTGGCCGCGGCGTCTACTTCGAGGATCCCAATGGGCATCTGCTCGAGCTGATTACCAAGCCCTACGGCAATGCGTCGGAGATTTATCCGTAACCGCCTCCCCCGTCATACCGGGAAGGCCGGGAGGGGAAGGCATCAGTAAGACTTCCGCAGGTTTCTGATCTGAAATTCTCCAGACCGCGTCTGTCGCTCGCCCCCTCCCTACCCTCCCCCGCGAAGCGTGAGAGGAAATGAGGAGATCTACTGAATTTGCATCGTGCGCTGGCCAGCCAGCACGCCAACAGTCCCCGACAAGCGCCTGGCGCATCAATCCCCCATGAAGTCACGCCTGCACAGGTGAGTGTGGCATTTCGCACCGACGC
Source organism: uncultured Alphaproteobacteria bacterium (assembly GCA_963809025.1). Classification (GTDB taxonomy): domain Bacteria; phylum Pseudomonadota; class Alphaproteobacteria; order Reyranellales; family Reyranellaceae; genus Reyranella. The sequence continues at coordinate 235,188 of CAWEIE010000003.1, forward strand.
CGATGAAGCCTTGGGCCGATAGTGCATGCTCCAACTATTGGGCAGCGGGGGCTGGCCGATGTACGACTTGAGTTGCGATCCGGCAATCGGCCGCTTGGCGGCCGAGCTTCTTGTTCACCTTCGGGCATCGAGACGGAACGCATCTGCGCCGCCTCCGCTGCCCGTGCCGTCGGTATGGCAGAAGACACCTGCCGTCCTCGACCTGGCGCGCAAGACCACCATCAACCTCGTCATCATCGTGATCGGCTGCATCCTGATTGCCGTGACCATCAAGGCAGCTGTCCAGCCGCAGTTTGTTTTCGAATCGATCCGGTTGCCCACCGAACTGGCCAACTCTGGCTACGGCTCGAACGTCATGGCCGATCGCGTGCTCGATCGCATACACGCGATTAACCAGCAGACGTCCAAGGAATTGACGTCCCTCGTCACGTCTCGGAGCGACACCGTGACCGACCGGATGTTCATCGGCACCACACCGCAATACGCAGCTTTGTCTGCCATCCAGGTGCCGTCGTCGAGCCTGAACCTGCAGAGCGTGGTCCTGCTGCTGCGCGACCTGTTCAAGCCTGACGACATCCGCGTCACCGGCGACCTGACGGTCGTGACTGCAAGGAAGCCAGACGACAGGGTGGCCTCGGCAGCAACACCAACCGGCAGGAGCCAGGAGATCGATATCGCCCCGACACAAGCGCTGCCGGTGCCCCTATACGTCCTGCAGTTGCGCCATGTCCGCGGCACCGTGCGGCAAGTCCGGACAGTCTCGGACACGGACTTCGATCAGCTCATCGCCAAGGCCGCCGAGGCGATTCTGGATCTCTCCGATCCGCATATCCTTGCGTACCACCAATACCGACAAAAAGCCTGGAAGAATGTAGACGAAATTCTCGATCGGGTCCTTGGCGACGGTCCACCGACAGGCGACGTCAAGTGGGCCCTCACGCTTCGCGGTCAGAGACTGCTCGACGTCAACCGTTCCAGCGAGGCCGTTCGCTTCTTCGAGCAGGTGGCGCAGTTCGATTCGAAGCGCACTGCCTACGATGCAGTCGACACGGCCAGGAACGGCCAGCGCGCGATCGCCTACACCAACTGGGGCAATGCCCTGCAAAAGGCCGGTGATAATGACGCCGCCATCGAGCGATATAAACGCGCCCTGGGGTTCGACCCGCGTTACGCACTCGCGCTCTACAACTGGGGCAACGCCCTCGAAACGATGCGGGACTATGACCGCGCCATCGAGAAGTACCAACAGGCCGCAGCCATCGACCCGAACAACGCGGCGATCCTCAATAGCTGGGGCACCGTCCTCCGCAAGAGGGGCGACATCGACGGCGCCATCGCCAAGTACAAGCTTGCCCTGAAGCTCAATCCGAAATTCACGCTCGCCTACAACAATTGGGGCCTCGCCTTGCGGGCCAAGAACGACGTCGAAGGCGCCATAGAGAAATACAAGCAAGCCATCGAAGTCGACCCGAACTATGCCGTTGCCTACAACAGCTGGGGCGTGGCGTTACGGGTCAAAGGCGATCCCGACGGCGCCATAGACAAGTACGAGCGGGCCACGAAGATCGACCCGAACTATGCCGTCGCCTACAACAGCTGGGGTGTTGCGTTGAGCACAAAGGACGATCACCGGGGCGCCATCGAAAAGTACAAGCGCTCCACTTCGATCGATCCGCAGTACGCCCTGCCCTTCTACAATTGGGGTGTTGCTCTCCGCAAACTCAAGGAACCCGACGCTGCCATAGAGAAGTACAAACGCGCTTTGGAGATCAGTCCGAAGTATGTGAATGCGCTCAATAATTGGGGCAACATTCTGTTTGACAAGAAGGACTATGAGGGCGCCATTGCCAAGTATGAGGCGGCTGTCGACATCGAGCCAGACTTTGTCCTAGGCCTCAGGAATTGGGCCCGTGCTCTGGAAGCCATGGGCAAGGACGACGAAGCGGCCACAATCAACAAACGTGCCGGCGGGATCGAAGCCAGGCAGAGCGCGGCCACGCCTATGCCGACCGTCGACCCGACCGCAACGGCCAAGCAGTAACGGCCGTCTTGGAAACCGGGCTCAGCCGTTCGGCGGCTCACCCGCCTTGATCCACGCTTGGTAGAGCGCCTTGGTCTCGTCGTTGGGCGGATAGGTGCCGGTGATCGGCGTGCCCTGGCTCACGCGGATGGCGACGAACTTCTCCAACCGCTCCTGCTCGAAGGAATTGCGCGCCACTTCGTCGGCAAGATGGCGCGGCACGACGATGGCGCCGTCCTCATCGGCCACGATCACGTCGCCGGGATAGACCGGCACGCCACGAATGCCGACCGGCGCCTGCACCTCGACAGGGTGGAGGTGGTTCATGCTGGGCGGTGCCGCGGCAGCCGAGCAATAGACCGGGAAATCGTCGATCTTGGAGATCACCGGCGTGTCCCGCATGGCGCCGTCGCTCAGCACGCCGGCCACGCCGCGCACCTTCAGCCGCAGCGCCAGGATGTCGCCGATCGTGCCAGAGCGCGTGTTGGCTTCGGTGCCGATCACCAGCACGCAGCCCGGCGGCGTCTCCTCGATCGCCTTGCGCTGGGCCGACGGCGGATCGTTGGGCGTCGGTGGCTTGTCGAGGTCCTCGCGTCCGGGAATGTAGCGCAGCGTATAAGCCGGGCCGACCAGCCGCGTCGCCTTGGGGTTGACCGGGCGCACGCCGCTGATCGACGTATTGCGAAAGCCGCGCTTCAGCATCTGCATGGAGACGGTGGCCGTGCTGGCATACATGAAATTCTTGATGGTCTCGGCCGACAGCGGCGCGGTGGTCATGAGCGTTCCCTCTCCTACAACAACGAACCTTGGTTGCCGCTGCCGCCATCGCGGCGGCGGGGCGGGGCCGCAGGACGCGGCGCGGCCCCTGCGCCGTCTGTCACCCGGGCGCCGACCTTGCCATCGGCGAACTCGATGCTGATCGTGTCGCCGGCGTGTGTCTCGGCGGCTGCCAACACCGGATGGCCGTCCTGGTCGCGCACCAGGGCAAAACCGCGATTAGCACGGAATGGAAAGAATAGCTCTCCAGCAGCTTGCCGAGTTGATCGACCTGACGCTCGCCATGCTGCAACAGGTCGCCACCATGGCGTCTTAGTTGGTCGCCGTAACGCTCAAGTCGCTCAAGCATGCGCTCACGCTTTTGCAGCGTGTCGGCCTTGAACCGCTCGGCTGCGGACTTCAGCGCCCGAACTTCGCTATCGAACAGTTGTTGCTTGGCGTCGATCACCCGTTGAGGGCTGACCAGCCGAGCCGCCGCCAGCGCTTGGCCGCGGCGCTCGACCAGCCCGCGCGTCGCCAGCGCCAGGCGCTCGCCGCTGACGTCGAGCCGCTGCTGGCGCTCCTCGATCAGGCGCAAGGGATCGCCCAGCCCGCGCGCCAGGCCAGTCACCGCAGCGCGGCCTCGCGCAGCACGCGGTTCATGCAGGCAATGGTGCGTTTGCCGAAGTCGAGCGTCTGGGCGATCAGGTCGGCGCGCACCGGCACGGCCATCTCGGCCGCCGCGGTCGGCGTCGGCGCCCGGCGGTCGGAGGCGAAGTCGATCAGGGTCGTGTCGGTCTCATGCCCGACCGCCGAGATCAGCGGGATGGTCGAGGCGGCCGCGGCGCGCAGCAGGACCTCCTCGTTGAAAGCCCACAGGTCTTCCAGGCTGCCGCCACCGCGGCCACGATCAGCACGTCGGGCCGCGGCACGGGGCCTTCCTCGGGCAGGCGGTTGAAACCTGCGATCGCTGCGGCCACCTCGCCCGCCGCCTTCTCGCCCTGCACCGCCACCGGCCAGACCAGCACGCGGCGCGGGAAGCGGTCGGAAATCCGATGCAGGATGTCGCGGATCACCGCGCCCGACGGCGAGGTCGCGACGCCCACCACCTCGGGCAGGAACGGCAGCGCCCGCTTGCGCTCGGCGTCGAACAGCCCTTCGGCCGCGAGCTTCTTGCGGCGATCCTCCAGAAGCTTCAGCAGCGCGCCTTCGC
>CAWEIE010000004.1:0-174547 GCA_963809025.1 uncultured Alphaproteobacteria bacterium
CCGACGCCAAGCTCAGGCGATGGGCGGCCATGATCGAGGGCGACAGCGGACGCTGAACGCTCACGCGTCGCGCGACGTCATATTCCTCCCCCTAGCGGGCCTAGCGGCGGAGAGGAGCATGAAAGGGGCGACGCAAGTGCTGTGACCGCATCCTGTCCAGTGCCGGACAGTGAGAAGTATCGGGCAACTTGCCGGATGCTGGACCGTTTCCGCTGACAACAATGGCTTCCAAGGAGATTCGCATGTCACGAACGGCAACTCTTGCCGCTATCGCGTCGGCGGTGGCGATGTTGACCGCAGCTTGCGGCGAAACCCCCGGCCAACGCGCGGTCACAGGTGGCGCCATCGGCGCCGCCAGCGGTGCCGTGGTGGGTTCGACGGTGGGCGCCCCGGTGGCCGGCGCGGTGGTCGGCGGCGCGGGCGGCGCGGTTGTCGGCGCGGCGACGACCCCGCGTAACGATTACTACTACAGCCGCTGATAGATCGAGGCCGACGTTGCCTTCCCTTCGCGCTGGCCGCGAAGGGGAGGAAGCCGCTTGATCATGCCGCCTCGGCCTTCGTGCCGGCGTCCTCGGCCCGCAGAAAGTCCGTGATCCGGTCGGGCCACGAGTCTAGGCCGTTCTTCTGCAGCAGCAGCGCCACCTGGCCGCGATGGCCGGCGGCATGCAGGGGCGACGTGCAGCAGCATCTCGCCGCGCGTCATGCGCACGGGCTCGCCGTTGGCGAAGGAGAAGGCGAGCGGCTCGTCGACGTCTTCGGGCAGCAGCGCATTGGCATAGTCGGCACACCAGTCGCCGCTCGCGCGGACAGCGGTAGATCTCGTCGACGACCTGGATGTGGTTGCGGCCGGTATCGGCACGGTCGCAGCGCCCGCCGTCTTGCCTGGCAATCGGCGCGCCGATGCCAAGCATCCCGATCGTACCATGCGCCTCGTCGTGCCGTTCCCGGCCGGTGGCGCCACCGACGTCGTCGGCCGATGTTCGCCGACAAGCTGACCCACCAGCTCGGCCATTTCATGCATCCTTTTTCAGCGAGCCAATTCCGAGCGAGCTGTCGGATGGGGCAGGTTCCGATTGCAGTTGGACCACGCTCTCGGCGCTTGCCGCTTCGGCCGCGACGTCGTCCAGGAACGTCGCCGACGGCGCAAAGAACAGCGTGCCGGTCACGGCGCGGCTGAAGTCCAGGAGCCGGTCGTAGTTGCCGGGCGGTTTGCCGACGAACATGTTCTCGAGCATCAGCTCGATCTTGCGCGGCGAGCTCGTGTAGCCGCAGAAATAGGTGCCGTACTCGCCCTTGCCGACCTCGCCGAACGGCATGTTGGCACGCACGATCTTGAGTTCCTGGCCGTTCTCCTCGATCACCGTGAGCGCGTTGTGGGCGAAGGAGGGCTTTTTGGCATCGTCGAGCTCGATGTCGGAAAGCTTGGTGCGGCCGACGAAGCCTTCCTGCTGCTCGACGGGCACGGCGTTCCAGGCCGCGAGGTCGTGCAGGTACTTCTGCACGATCACGTAGCTGCCGCCCGCGAACGCTCCGTCCTCCTCGCCGATCACGGTGGCGGCGACGGCTTCCTGGTCGACGGGGTTCTCCGTGCCGTCGACGAAGCCCAAAAGGTCACGGTCGTCGAAGTACTTGAAGCCGTGCACCTCGTCGGCCGTCGAGACGGCGCCGCCCAGGCGCGACATGATCTGCGTCGCGAGCTCGAAGCACATGTCCATGCGCTGCGACCGGATGTGGAAGAAGAGATCGCCCGGCGTCGCCGGGGCGTGGTGCTGGCCGCTTATCTCGCGGAAGGGATGGAGCTCCCTGGGCTTCGGTTCGCCGAACAGCCGGTCCCAGGCGTCGGAGCCGAAGGCCATGACGCAGGAGAGCCGGCTGTCGGAATCGCGAAAACCGACCGAGCGCAGCAGAGCCGACAGGTCGGCGCTGAGGCCGCGCACGGCCACCTCATGGTCCGCTCCGTCGTTCAGCGTCACGACGAGGAACATGGCGGCGCGCGTCAGCGGCGCGGCGACCGGTTGGGGACTGGTGGACGGCACGCGTTGCTCCATACGGATCTGTTCGGCGGGGCCGTCATTTTGCGTTGGGCGACGGCGAAGAGCAATTGCTGGCTCCGGTCACGCATGGCGCGGTATGAGACAAGCACGCAGCAGAGGACAGCCATGGCCAAACCAGCACAGCGAAAGCGGACATTCGCCGTCGAGGACGCCTCGCTCGGCGACGTGGTCCGGGCCCTTGGCGAAGGAAAGGTCTCGGCGAGCGACCTCGCCCGCGCGTATCTGGCGCGCATAAAAGCCTACGACTCCGGCGGGCCGCGCCTCAATTCGGTGCGCGAGATCAATCCCGACGCGCTGTCGATCGCCGCGCGCCTCGAGGGCGCGAAGCCTTCGGCGCGCCAGCCGCTGGCCGGCGTGCCGATCCTGCTGAAGGACAACATCGCCACCGGCGACAGGCAGCACACCACCGCGGGTTCGCTGGCGCTGGCGAGCGCGCGCGCCCGGGACGACGCCACGGTCGCCAAGCGGCTGCGCGCCGCCGGCGCGGTGATCCTGGGCAAGGCGAACCTCACGGAGTTCGCCAATGTGCTCGCCGTCGACATGCCCTCGGGTTACAGCTCGCTGGGCGGCCAGGTGAGGAACCCGTATGCGCCGGCGCTGCGCGACAAGCGCGGCATTCCTGTCGTGCAGCCGGGCGGGTCGAGCTCGGGCTCCGCCGTCGCCGTCGCCGCCGGCCTGTGCGCCGCGGCGATCGGCACCGAGACCTCGGGCTCGCTGCTCAGCCCCGCGACGCAGAACGGGCTTGTAACCGTGAAGCCCACGGTCGGGCTTATCAGCCGCGCCGGCATCCTGCCGATCTCGCACAGCCAGGACACAGCCGGCCCGCTCACGCGCACGGTGCGCGATGCGGCGATCCTGCTGAACGTGATGGCGGCGCGCGATCCGCTCGATCCCGCGACGCGGCTGCTGAAGCGGCCGAAGGATTATACCGCCGACCTCGACAAGGACGGCCTCAGGGGCGCGCGCATCGGTGTGCCGAGCGATGCCTCCGATCCGCTGAACGACGTCTACCTCGGCAAGCTGCCGGCGCGGTCGAAGGCGGTGATGACGAGGGCGCTGAAAGTCCTGGCGGACTGCGGCGCTGTCCTGGTGCGGGCCAACATCCCGACCGCGGGCTGGATCGGCGGGCCGGGCACGATCATGAACGTGCTGAACCGCAATCCGCTCAGCCGGCGCAAGGGCGAGCTCGCCACACCGTCGGTCGTGTTCGTCTATGAGCTCAAGCGCGATCTCAATCTCTATCTGCGCGACTGGGCCACGGCCACCAAGATCAGGACCATGGCCGACATCGTCGCCTTCAACCGGGCCAACGCCGCAAAGGCGCTGCGCTTCGGCCAGGATATCTTCCTCGCCGCCGAGGCCACGCGGGGCGACCTGTCGGAGCTGGAATATCGCTCGGCGCGGGCCATGGACCTGCTGCATGCCCGCACGCGCGGGCTCGATGCCTACATGGCGCAACACAGGCTCGATGCCGTGGTGTTTCCCGGCATGGCGGGATGCGCCATCGCGGCCAAGGCGGGCTATCCCAGCGTCCAGGTGCCGGCGGGCATGCGCAGCGGAGTCGACGGCAAGGAGACGCCGGACTTTCCGCTCGGCCTCACCTTCACCGGCCGCGCCTGGAGCGAGGCAACACTGCTGCGGCTGGCCTACGCCTACGAGCAGGCATCCAAGGCGCGCCGGCCGCCGCCGGGACTGCCGGCGCTTTAGCTGCTGGGAGGCGTCATATTCGGACCGCGGGCGTCCCGCCCGCTCATGATCATGAGCGGGCGGGACGCCCGCGGTCCGAATCATGAGCCCTTGAGCTGGCGGGCGATGAATTCCTTCGCCACCTCGCGCGCCTTGTCCGTCTGCGGCCCGGGTTCGGCGACCCATTCGTGGACGGCGTTCTCGAACAGGCGATAGTCGCAGCTGCCGCCGGCCGCCCGATAAGTGTCGGCGAACTTTTCCTGCATCTCGGGCAGCACGTTATCGTCGAGTGCGCCCTGCATGATGAGGAGCGGCGGCAGGGCGACCTTTTCCTTGCGCTCGAGGATCTCCTGCGGATTGCTTTCGTGGATCGTCTCCCACGGCGAGAAGAACACCTTGTTGTTCTTGATCATGCCCTCGTTCTTGCGCCGCTCGGCATTCTGGTAGCGCGCGAAGGTGTTGCTGACGGGCGAGCGCATCGCCGACCCAGGCCACGGTGGCGTCGACGTTGGGCGTGGCGGCCAGCGGGATCGAGCCGTAGCGCTGATCGTGCGGCCGCATCGCAACAAGCTCGGCGACGTGGCCGCCGCTCGACGAGCCGTAGACGCCGATCTTCGACCCATCGCCGTTCCATTTCCCGGCATTCGCCTTCAGCCAGCGCACCGACTAGTTCGCGTCCAGCACGCACGCGGGATACGGCGCCTCGGGCGCGATCGTCAGGTCGACGGCGACCACCAGCAGGCCGCTCGCCGCCAGCGCGCGATCCATCGGCTCTTCGGCGAAGCGATCCTTCCTGTTCCACGCCCCGCCATGCAGATCGAGGACGGTCGGGAAAGGGCCGGGACCTGAGGGCTGATAGATCCGGGCCATCAGCATGCGGCCGGCGGTGTTCCGCCGAAGCTCGACTTCGCTGACGACAAGTTCGAACCGCGCGGCCGGATCGTAGGCCGGCACGCCGGCGGCGTGAGCGCTGGCGGTCAGGCCCATCGCGCCGGCGGCGGCTGTCCCCTTGAGGACGTCACGCCGCTCCAGTGTGCTCTTGGTCATGTTCGGCTCCTCCTGTCAGGCTGGAACGGAGACGCGCTTCAGGTTCTCGCTGAACCACCGCGCCAGCCCGGTCACACGCGCATCCTCGTGCTGCTGGCCCATGAGCTGTACGCCGACCGGCAGGCCGCCGACGCTGATCAGCGGCACGGTCACGACCGGCGCGAACAGCATCGACGATGGCGCGTTGAACACGAAGTCGCCGGTCGGGCGCGGCGCCAGCGGCTGGCCGGGCACGTCGCCCGACCACAGCGGCGCGGGACCGGGACAGCTGAGTGTGATCGCAGCGTCGGCCAGCTGGGCCAGCGCCATGTGGGTGAGCTGCGCCTGCTGGCGGGCCAAAAGGTTGGTGCGGTAGTCGTCCGGCGTCATGGCCTCGGCCTTCAAGAGCGTCGCCTTGGCGCGGGCGCTCAGGCCATCGGGCGCGGCGTCGAGCATGCCGCGCTGGTACCAGCGGTTCTCCCAGCTCGTGATGGCGCCGCACACGGCGCGGCCGTTGGCGATCGCCTTCTCCAGGTTCTCGACGAAGGGATGGTCGGCGCGGCGGATCAGGGCGACGCCGATGGCCTTCAGCTGGCCCAGCAGTTGGTCGAATGCCGCCCTGGTCGCGGCGTCGACGTCGGGCCAGCCTTCGGTCTCGAGCACGATCAGCCGGTTGGGCTTGATCGCCGCGGGAAGCGAGTCGGGGCCGATAAGTCCCAGCGCGCCGCGGTCGCCGCCGCAGCGCTTGGCCTGCTCGATTGCGACCTGCCACATGTCCTCCAGGCAGCCGGCGTGCGGGCCGTGCGTGCTCTGGCTGGTGGCCAGGCGCTCGCCGCGGTTGATGCCGCCCTGTGTCGGCTTCAGCGCAAAGTTCCCGCAATAGGCGGCCGGGCGGATGATCGAGCCGCCGACCTGGGTGCCGATCGCCACCGGCACCATGTTGGCGCCCACCGCCGCCGCCGAGCCCGAGGACGAGCCGCCCGGCGTGCGCTTGGCATCGAACGGATTGGTGGTCGGCCCGGGATGCGAGCCGCCAAGCTCCGCCGTCACCGTCTTGGCGAGGATCACCGCACCCGCCTGGCGCAGCGCCCAGACGCCGGCATTGTCTCGCTTGGGGAAGTTCCCCTTCATCGCCGCACAGCCCATCTCGGTGGGCATGTCTTTCGTTTCGAGCAGGTCCTTGATGGCGACCGGCATGCCGTCGATCGGCGATAGCGGCGAGCCTGCCTTCCAGCGCGCGGCGCTGGCATCGGCGGCGGCGCGCGCGCCGGTCTCATTGATCGCGGTGAGGGCTTTTACGACGGGCTCGCGCGCCGCGATAGTTTCGAGGCAGCGCTCGAGGTAGGCGCGGGGGCTATCGTTGCCGTCGGTGAAGCGGCGGGCGGCGTCGTGGAAGGTGAGGGGCTTGTAGTCGGCGTAAGTGGTCATGCCCCGCACGCTAGCACGATCGCGACAACGCGAAACGGCAACCGTGCCATGCGGTTCCGCGGAACCCGTTTTCGACATTCTCATGGCAGCGCACCCCGGTCGCCAACGTTGGCGCGTGTCGCACGTTGGCTCGCGAGGAATACATGGAGGAGAACTTAAATGACCCGTTCGATCAAACTTTCCGTGATCGTTGCAACCGCCGCCTTCGCCACCCTTCCCTTTGTCCTGCCGCAGGCCGCCAACGCCCAGGGCATCTATATCGGGCCCGAGCCGCAATACCGGCAGCAGGCGCAGCAGCCGCCGCGCGGCGGCGCCTGGGGCGATCGCGATCGCGACGGCGTTCCCAACGCCTACGACCAGTACAACAACAACCGACGTCGCGGCGGGGGCGACCAGGACAATGACGGCATCCCGAACCGCTACGACACGGATCGCGACGGCGATGGCCGGCCGAACCAGTGGGACCGCAGGCCTGCCAATCCGCATCGCTAGCGCGGCACTCCCGCATCCAACAAAAATGGGCGCCCCTTGAAGGGCGCCCATTCTTTTGTCGAACGCTCGATCTAGCGGCTCGGGGCGGGACTCGTCGGCCGGGCCGGCGGAGCGGCGGCGGTTTCCGGCGGCGCGGGCTTGCGGCGCTCGGCCTTGGTGTAGTCGGGCAGGGCCATCAAGGCTTCCTTGGTGAGCGACGTGGTCAGCACTGCCGAGTTGTCTTCCTGGCTCACCGTGATGTCGCTCCACTTCACGGCGACGTCCTTGGAGCCGACGCCGAGGAAGCCGCCGACCGAGATGACGACGTCGGTAACCTTGGCGTCCTTGTCGAGATAGATGTCGTCGATCTTGCCGATCGATTCCTTGTTCGCGTTGCGAACCTTGGTGCCGATCAGCGCGCTCGACGCCATGTCGCCCTTGGCGTTGAAGTCACCGGTCGACACCGTGCGGTCGGCCGGTGCGGCGGCCGGCGCCGGCGAAGACTGTTGTGACGGCGTGGTCTGGGCATAGGCACCGATCGCGCCGCAGGTCAGGAAAGCCGCGAGAACAACAGATTTCAGCATGTCTCAGCTCCCTTGTAGAGGCAGACGAAAATTCAACGTCTCTTCGCGAGGACGGGTTGCCACAAAATGAGCCAGATTTGCCCCGGTCGGCGGGCGCTAATCCATCCGGAAGGCGCGAACATGCTCCACCAGGGCTCGCAGCTTGAGCGGTTGGCGGTGCCGCTTGGGGTAGTAGAGATGGAAGCCGGCAAAGGGCGGCCCGTAGTCCTCCAGCAGCGGCACGAGCTCGCCGCGCGCCACGTAGGGCCGGAAGGTCTCGACCATGCCGAAGGTGATGCCGGCACCGGCGCAGGCCATGCGGATCATCAGTCCCATGTCGTTGGTCGTCATGACCGGATCGACCGCGACATCGAAGTCGCGGCGGTTCTCGGTGAACTCCCAGCGATAGGGAGCGGTGTCCGGCCGCGGCCGCCAGCCGATGCAGACGTGGTCGGGAAGGTCCCGGGGGTGCCGGGGCGCGCCGCGTCGCGCGAGATAGCCGGGCGAGGCCACCGCGCATTGGCGCTGCTCCGGCGAGACCGGCACGGCGATCATGTCGCGCTCGATCACCTCGCCGAGCCGGACGCCCGCATCGAAGCCCGCCTCGACGATGTCGAATTCGTCGTCGATGATGGTGATGTCGAGCTTCATGTCGGGATGGGCGGCAAGAAAATCGGCGAGCAGCGGCCCCGATATGAATCGCTCGGCGATCGAGGAGACCGCGAGCCGCAGCAATCCGGTTGGACGGCGCTGCATGTCCCGGACCGCCTGCACGGCGTCGCTGAGGTCGCGGGCCGGCGGCTTCACCAGGTCGTAAAGCAGCTCGCCGGCTTCGGTCAGTCGAACGCTGCGCGTCGTGCGCTGGACGAGCGCAACGCCGATCCGGTCTTCCAGCCGCTGCAGGGCCTGGCTGACTGCCGATCGGGTGACGCCGAGACGCTCGCCGGCCACGCGGAAGTTGAGGGCCTCCGCGACCGCCAGGAACACCGACATGCCCTCGAAGTCATCAGCCATTGGTTAGTAAAGATAACCAACCTATCTCCGATTGGCAAATAGATCGCTCCAAGCCAGGCTCTATGGTCCGGCGATCGCGACGGAAGCGCCGTCGCGCAACGCCGAACCGGAGCACAAGCCAATGTTCAAGCGGCATTCCAAGTCCACCGGCCTGTTCTCGACACTGGTCATGACCGTAGCGCTCGGCGCCGCGGCTGAGGCCGGTAGTGGAGCAGAAACACGTTCTGCCTCGGCACAGCAGGAGAAGCAGATGGCGCAGCACCCCTATGTCGGCCTGTGGGTGACCGACGACGGCCGTGTCCGGCACGAGCTTCTTGCCAACGGCCGCTACGACGAGGCGCGCGGCAATCGGCAAAGCGCGTATCGTGGGCGCTACGAGGTGACCGGCAGCCATATCGAATACTGGGACGATACCGGATTCACCGCTGACGGCGACTTCGTCGACGCCAACACCCTCCATCACGGCGGCATGATCCTGCGCCGCCAGTGACGCGGCAGCAGATGCAGGCCTGTTGTCATCCCGGGCGCGGCGAGCGACCTTTCTCGCCGCTTCTGGAGGCTTCTCCCTTCGGCTTCGCTCAGGGGAGGCGCCAGCTCACAGGTCCGCCATGAACGATACGCCAGAGACTGCTCAAGTCCTCATTCGGCCGCCGCTTGCCTGGGCGCTGGCCGTCATTGCCGGCCTTGTGCTCGACTGGCTTGCGCCCCTGCCGTTCCTGCCGGAAGACTGGCCGGCCGGTCTGCTGGGAGCGGTGGTGTTCGTCCTGGCGCTTGCGCTGGCCATCTGGGCCATCGACACCATGACCCGGGCCGGCACGAACGTGCCGACCAACCGGCCGACCACCGCCATCGTCGAGAGCGGGCCGTACCGCTTCACGCGCAACCCCATCTATCTGGGCATGTTCGGCGGCCTGATCGGGCTTGGCATCGCCTTCGACAATCCCTGGCTGCTGCTGATGATGGTGCTCTTTGCGCTCGTCATCCGCTACGGCGTCGTGGCCCGTGAGGAAGCCTATCTCGAGCGCATGTTCGGCGATGCCTATCGCGGCTACCGGCGGCGCGTCCGGCGCTGGCTGTAGCTGGGGAGATATGCGGGCGGTGCACTGGACGGCGCCGGCCGGCCAAACCTAGAGTCGCCGGCGTGCAACCGGGGTAACGGCATGTCCAGTTTTCCGGGAGACACCGTTTCGAGCAAACCATCATCGCCCTGACCGACCGCGCGCGCCTGAAAGCGCGCGCCGATCCGTTCGTTCTTCACGTTGTCCAACAAGACGGAGGAAACCGATGGGTATTTGGCTCAGTGAACGCGAACAGCGCCTCGTCGCGGGGGCCGAGGAAGCCTCGGCGCAAACGCCGATCCCGACTCAGATCGTCTCCAACGGCGAGTATCTGCCGCCACGGCAGAGCGCCACCCAGAAGAAAGTCGAGCGGCGGATCATCGAGCTCGCCGATGCGAATGCCAAGCGGCTCGGCCTCAATCGCCGGCAGTTCCTGCGCACGAGTTGCGGCATGGCGGCAGCCTTCGTTGCCATGAACGAGATCTACGGCGGCAACGTCTTCCAGGTGACGCCGGCCGAGGCGCGCGAGCCCGAGCTGGCGCAGGCGCGCGCACGCAGGGGCTGGCGGGCCAGTTCATCTTCGACGTGCAGACCCACTTCGTGCGCGACGACTTCGATCACAAGCAGCTTCTGGGCCTGGCCGAGTTCGCGAGCCAGCACTGGAACCCCAAGATGAAGGCGGAGGGCGTGGCGTCGCTCGCCCGCTACAAGTTCCAGAACTACGTCAAGGAGATCTACTACGACAGCGACACCAGCCTGGCCTTGCTGAGCGGCGCGCCGTTCGACGATCCGACCTGGTGGTTCCTGTCCAACGCGCAGATGGCCGAGGCGCGCGCGCTGATCAACGGCTTCGCGGGCTCGCGGCGGCTTCTGGCGCATGCCCTGATCACGCCCAACCAGCCGGGCTGGATGGACGAGGTCGACAAGGCGATCACGGTGCACAAGCCCGATTCGTGGAAGGGCTACACGATCGGCGATCCGCTCAACCCGTCGAAGTTCCCGTGGCGGCTCGACGACGAGAAGCTGATGTATCCGTTCTACGACAAGGCGGTGAAGTCGGGCATCACCACCATCTGCATCCACAAGGGCCTGCTGCCGCCCGACTACGAGAAGTCGTATGCCGGCGTCTGGGAGTACGCGACCGCCGCACGACATCGGCAAGGCAGCCAAGGATTGGCCGCAGATGAAGTTCGTGATCTACCACGCCTGCCTGCGCCCCGCCTTCGAGCTGCCCGACCAGGCGTGGACGGAGTTCGAGCAGACCGGCCGCATCCGCTGGGTGAGCGACCTCGCGGACATTCCGCAGAAGTTCGGCGTCAGCAACGTCTATGCCGAGCTCGGCACGGCCTTCGCCAACTCGGCGGTGTCGCATCCCAAGTTCTGCGCCGCCATGGTCGGCACGCTGGTCAAGGGCATGGGCGCAGACCATGTCCTGTGGGGCACGGACTCGGTGTGGTACGGCTCGCCGCAGTGGCAGATCGAGGCGATGCGCCGCCTCGAAATCCCCGAGGACATGCGCAAGAAGTACGGCTTCGCGGCACTCGGCGACGCCAACAGCATGACCAAGCAGATGATCTTCGCGAACAACGCGCTTGCGATGTACGGCATCAAGCTGAAGGCCGCGTCCAATACGAAGATGCCGGCCTACTCCGAGGACCGTTTCGCCGCGCTCAAGCAGGAGCACACGCTGGCGGCCGTGGAGCGCTCGAACCTGCGGTACGGCTACGTGCGGGCGGATTAAATCCGTCGTCCCGACCGGAGCCCGAAGGGCAAAGTGGAGGGACCTTCTCTCGACGATCAGCGGCTTGTCGTGGAGAGAAGATCCCTCGACTGCGCGCCTTCGGCGCTTCGCTCGGGATGACGGTTACGTCAGCTTGCGCCGCCGCTCGAGCTCGGCCGCGCTCGGCTCGGCGAGCCCGAAGTCACCGGTCCTGACCGCGCCGTCGGGCGTGTAGTTGGTCACGACCACGCCGGTCGGGAAGGACCTCGACTTGACGGTCTTCAATGCGACGGGCGGCACGTTCTCGCCGAACAGGCGCTTGCCCTTGCCCAGCACCACCGGGAAGGTGAGCACGCTGAACTCGTCGACCAGGCCCGCCTTCCACAGCGTCTGCAGCAGATCGCTCGACCCCTGGACCATGAGGTCGGGGCCGTCCTCACCCTTCAGCTTCTTCAGCGCTGCGACGGTGTCCTTGCCCAGCCACTGGCTGTTCTTCCAGTCGAGCTTCGGTTCGGAGCGCGAGGCGACGTACTTGGTGATGCGGTTGAACATCGCCGCGAAGGCGTCGTTGGGGTCGGTGATGCAGGGCCAGTGCGCGGCGAAGATGTCGTAGGTCTTGCGGCCCAGCAGCAGGTCGAACGGCCGGCCGAAGATCTCGCCCATCGCCGCCCCCAGCGCCTCGTCGAAGTAAGGCGCCGTCCAGCCGCCGAAGGCAAAGCCGCCGGTCGGGTCCTCGGCCGGGCCGCCGGGCGCCTGCATGACGCCGTCGAGGCTGACGAAAGTGGATGAAACGATCCTGCGCATATCGGTCTCCTGTTGGAGGGGTGTTTTCGATATCCCGAGGACGATTAGCGGAACGCCGCGCCGACAGGCCCTGAGAAATTCTCAAGGCCGCCCTCATTCTCATTCCAGGGCGCTTGACTTTGACCCTACGTCAAACGGCCATAAGGCGCTCCTCGCCGGCCGTCGTCACGGTGACCGAGGACGGCGCGAGCGGCGGGCAGTTCTGGACGCGCATGTACGGCCGCCTGCGCGGCTTGCGGCAAGTCATCCATTCCAGCGAGCGCTTCGCCGGGCCGACGGGACTGTCCGGCCGGCAATTGCGGTTCTATGACCAGCTCGGCCTGTTGCGGCCGGCCCATGTCGACCAGCAGACCGGGTATCGCTACTACACGATCCGGCAGCTGCCCCGGCTCAACAGCATCCTGGCGCTGAAGGAGCTCGGCTGGCGCTCGAGCAGATCGGCCCGCTGCTGGAAGACAAGATCTCGCCGGCCGACCTGCGCAGCATGCTGGTGCTGAAGCGTGCCCAGCTCGAACGTTCCCTGCACGAGGAATATCTCGGCTGCGGCTTTGGTATCGCGCTCACCATCAGTCGATCAGGGCGACGAGCGGAGGTTTCGCCTTCGTGAATCCGCTCTCGCTCGTCTGTCGCTGAACTGCATGTGCGAGAGCATGGACGAAGCGGTCCGCATGGTGCGCACGGTGGCGGAAGAAGGTATCCGGCAAATCAAGCCGGCTCTTCGCGACAAGCTCGTCGTGGTCGCGCGAAACGACCTCGACTTCGAGAAGCTCGACCTCGACATCGGCTTTTCGCTGAGCCGTCCGTCGAATGCCAGCCTGCGCATCGCTGGTGACCTTTTGCTGCGCGCCGGCGAACTGCCCGCGGTCGACACCATGGCCACCATTGTGCGGCCGGGCACCAATGCCGAAAGCCACACCGCCTTCAGCGCGATCGGCATCTGGATCGAGGCCAACAACTACGATGTCGCGGGCCCGTGCCGCGAAGTCTTCCTCGAATCCGTGATCGGTCCACCCGGCTTCGATCGGGCGCTGGTGGAAATTCAATTCACGGTCCGCAAGGCGGCCTGACCATCCGCTGTTCGGCGAGATCATCCGCCGGACGGGCATCTTCCGCGAACGTCCCGCCGATGCCTCAAGGGCAAGGCGGCAACCCTGAAGGAGACAACGATGCTGACGATTTACGGCGTTCCGCTCTCGGTGCACACGCGCAAGATCATCGTCACCGCGATCCTGAAGAAGATGGACTACCGGATCGAGCGGCGTCATCAAGCCCGCTGCGCCGCCTTCGCCCGCACCGGAAGCTTCCAGCCCGGCCGGATGAAGTGGCAGGTGTAGCCGTTGGGGATGCGCTCCAGGTAATCCTGGTGCTCGGGCTCGGCTTCCCAGAAGTCGGAAGCCTCGGCCACCTCGGTCACCACCTTGCCGGGCCACAGGCCCGAGGCCTCGACGTCGGCGATGGTGTCCAGGGCGACGCGGCGCTGCTCGTCGCCGGTGTAGAAGATCGCCGAGCGGTAGCTGGTGCCGAGGTCGTTGCCTTGGCGGTTGAGCGTCGTCGGATCGTGGATCTGGAAGAAGAACTCCAGGATCTGCCGAAAGCTCGTCTTGGCCGGATCGAAGACGATCTCGATCGCCTCGGCGTGGCCGGCATGGTTGCGGTAGGTCGCGTTGGCGACGTGGCCGCCGGTATAGCCGACCCGTGTCGCCAGGACACCGGGCTGCCTGCGGATCAGGTCCTGCATGCCCCAGAAGCAGCCGCCGGCCAGCACTGCGCGTTCTTGGCTCATCGCACGTCCTCCACCTGGTCGAGATAGGCACCATAGCCCGCCGCCTGCATGGCGTCGCGATGCACGAAGCGCAGCGAGGCCGAATTGATGCAGTAGCGCAGCCCGCCGCGATCGCGCGGGCCGTCGGGAAAAACGTGGCCGAGATGGCTGTCGCCGTGCTTCGAGCGCACCTCGGTGCGGATCATGCCGTGGGTGGCGTCGCTCAGCTCGGCGACATTGGCGGGCTCGATCGGCTTGGTGAAGGAGGGCCAGCCGCAACCCGATTCGTACTTGTCGGACGAGGCGAACAGGGGCTCGCCCGAGACGATGTCGACGTAAATCCCCGGCTCCTTGTTGTGCAGCAGCGGGCCGGTACCGGGCATCTCGGTGGCGCTCTCCTGGGTGACGCGATACTGCTCGGGCGTCAGCTTCGACAGGGCCTCGGGGGTCTTCGTGTAGGTCGGCATCGTCTGCTCCTGTGGGAGGACAGACCATATAGGGCGAAAACGCCGTCGCGCCAGCCTCCCTGGAACTGGTAAAATCGCACCATGATCGCTCCCCGGCTGCTGTCCGTACCCGTGTGCGTTGCCGCTGCCCTTGGCGTCACGTGGGCGCCAGCCGGCGCCGACGACGCGGCCTGCCAGGCCGTGCTGCAGGCGGCCATCAAGCAGGCGGCAGTGCCGGTGCATCAGAAGATCACGGTGGAAAGCGCCGCCGCGCCGGGCAAGCCGATGCAAAGCGAGATGATCCGTCTCGGTGACACGCTCTACATGCAGGTGGGTGGCCGGTGGACGGCGCGGCCCTACGATGCCGCGAAGTCCGCCGACGATGCCCGTCAGGCCATGAAAAAGGCCGAGCACAGCTGCATGCGTGCGCGCAGCGAAGCCGTCGACGGCCAGCCGGCCGAGCTCTACAGCGTGCAGAGCAAGACGGCGACCGGGAGCAGCGATTCGCAGGTCTGGATCTCGACCGCGACCGGACTGCCGCTGCGCCAGAGCATCAGCATACTCGAGCAAGGCACGATCAAGATGAAGAACGAGGTGCGCTTCGACTACGCCAACGCGCGCGCGCCGGCGGGCGTCAGCCGCTAGCGGCGCTGCTCTCCTCATTTGCCGCGTCACGCCGGCAGGCGCCGCTCGTACTCCTTCTGCAGGCGCAGCCAGCCGTCCCAGAAGGGCGCGGGGTCGGGCGCGCCGCTCGCACGCGCGGCCAGCACGTCGAGGTGCATGTGCCAGCCCGGGCCGACCATCAGCATGGTGCGCCTGTCGGCCAGGCGGCGATGGGTGACGGTGAGCAGCACCTTGTCGTCCTTCGGCTCGAGCTCGAAGGTGACGTCGCCGCTGTTCTGCCAGGTGAAGGAGATCTTGCGCGGCGGGTCGAGCTCGGTGATGCGGCTCTGCATGCGGTGCTCCTCGCCGAAGCCCTCCGGGCGTTCGCCGGGCGGGTCGGTAAGCTCGTTGTTGCGCCACACCAGCTCGAAGGGCGCACCGACCTTCATCTCCATGAAGCCCGACGCCAGCCACTTGCGGCGCATGTCGCTCTCGGTGAGGTAGACCCAGATGCGCTCGACGGGGCCGGGCAGGAGACGCTGGATCTTCAAGGTCGCCGGCTCAGTCAGCAGGCCATAGGGGTCCACGGTGGCGGCGTCGGTCATTGGTCGTCTCCTTTGCGGGATGGGGGTTTTTCAGCGTCCTCCTCGAGGAGGAGCTGTTCGAGAAGATCCAGACGGTCGCTCCAGTAGCGCTCGTAGTAGTTCAGCCACTGATGCGCGCTGGCGAGCGGCCCGGGCTCGAGGCGGCAGAGATGGGTGCGGCCGCGCACCTCGCGCCGGATCAGCCCGGCATTCTCCAACGCCTTGATGTGCTTGGACGCTGCCGCGAGCGAGATCGAGAAAGGCTGGGCAAGCTGGCCGACCGTGCGCTCGCCGTCGGCGAGGTCGCGCAGCATCTGCCGGCGCGTGGCGTCGCCGAGGGCGTGGAAGACGGTGTCCAGCTGAGGTGTCTGTAATTCAACCATATGGTTGAATATAGGGTCCATCCTTGGAATGTCAACCAAATGGTTGAATGACAAGTTGCGCTGGGTGTGCCGCGCTTACGCCGCCTGCCGCGTCGTGAAGCGCGCAATCACCTCGTCGAGAGGGATGTGGCCCAGCATCGCGCCCGAGCCGTCCAGAGTTTCACCGTTCTCGATCGCCTGCGCGAATCGGACGGCCGGATCGGCCTCGAGCCGCCGACGCAGCGCCGCCAGTCGCGGATAGGCTTGCGGGTCGACGGCCTCATGGAACTCGGCCCAGCGGGCGACGCCGATCAGGACGGCGTCTGCCAGCGTCGGCCGATCGCCGACCAGGAAGGACGTGTCGCCGATCATCGCTTCCAGCTTGGCATGGCGGTTGGCGACGGCCTTGCGGCCGAAGTCGCGCAAGGTTTCGCGGTAGGTCGGAACGGCATGCTCCATCTCCAGTGCGGCCCATAAGGGACTGAAGGCGCTGGTGAAGCCGGTATTGAGGAAGCCCATGAGCTGATGCATGCGATCGGCTTCAGCAGTGGCGAGATCGAAGCTGATGCGGCGCTCGACGTCGCGCGCTTCCAGCCAGCGGGCGATGGCCAGCGTCTCGGTGATCGTCCGCCCGTCGTCGGAGATCAGGACCGGCGTCTCGCGCCGGTCGTTGAGCTGGCCATAGGCGTCGCTCTTCATGTCCGCCAGCATGTCGACGCGGCTCAGGCGATAGGGCTGGCCCAGCCATTCAAAGGCGGCGACAAGGCCCATCGAGCTGCCGAGCGGGAATCCGTAGATAAGGATCGGTTCCATGTGTCTCTCCGTGATGTACGAGTCGACTGGAACCTAGTGACCTCCAGACCCATGTAAATTACGCACAATTTTGTAACCAGGATCGCCGAATGAAGGACGTCGTCTCGCGCTGCCCGATCGAAGAGGTGATGCGCCTGCTGAGCGGCCGCTGGCCGACCTTGCTGCTCTACTATCTGAAGGAAGGTACCAAGCGCTTCAGTGACCTCAAGCGCGACAACCCCACGCTGTCGCATCGCATGCTGGCGCTCGAGCTGCGCAAGCTCGAAGGGGCGGGCGTGATCCGTCGCACGGCACGGCCAGGCTATCCGCTGCGCGTCGAATACGATCTCACGCCGGCGGGCTTGCGGCTGGTGCCTCTGATCGACGCTTTGGGCGACTGGTGGGAGGGGCTGCAGCCCGCGAAACGCGAAGCGGCTTAGTCCTCCTACGCTGCAAAGCCGCCGTCGATCATCTGCAGCGAGCCGGTGATCATGGCGGCCTGCGGTCCGGCGACGAAGGCCACGTAGTCTGCGATCTCGTCCGGTCGGATATGGCGCTTGATGGCCATGAAGCCGTGCATGGTCTCGGCCATCGGACCGTTGGCCGGGTTCATGTCGCTGTCGGTTGGGCCTGGCTGGATGGCGTTGACGGTGATGCCGCGGGCGCCGAAGTCGCGTGCCAGGCCGCGCACCATGCCTTGAATGGCCGACTTGCTGAGCGCGTAGGCCGCGCCGCCGGCGAACGGCATGCGATCGCCGTTGGTCGAGCCAATGACGACGATGCGGCCGCCATCGGGCATGCGGCGCGCCGCCTCGACGGCGGCGTGGTATGGCGCCTTCACGTTGACGTCGATCATGCGGTCGACGGCGTCGGGGTCGAGGCTGAGCGGATCGCCCATCACCAGGGCGCCGGCGCTGATCACGATGACGTCCAACGCGCCGCGATCGGCAATGGCGCGGGTCAGCACCCGCCGGTCGGCGCTGTCGATCTTGAGCGCCTCCGCCTTGGTCTCCTTGGCGAGCGCCAGTGCGGCGTCCGCCGAACCGAGATAGGTGAAGGCGACCTTGGCGCCGCTGCCGGCGAACCGCCGGACGATGGCGGCGCCTATGCCACGGCTGCCGCCCAGAACGAGGACATTCTTGCCGACAAAATCGTTCATACTCTACCCCTCGAACGCTCTGCGTCAGTGTGCGTGTTGATGGGTGTGGCCGTGCCCGTGGTCTTTACGCTCGGCATGAAAGCGGCCCATCTCGGCGAACAGCTCCATGATGCCGAGCTCCTGCTTGGAGCCGAACTCGCGATAGAGCGAAGCGACGTTGACCACCATGCGCTCGGGATCGCCCCAGCCGGCGAAGCGGTCGAGGGCGATGTCGCGCGCCGCCTGGAAGACCGGCATGCCGGCATCGTAGCGCCGGCGCGCCTCGGCCTTGATGTAGAGCAGGTAGTCCTTCATCGCCTGCACGCCCTTCTTGTCGGTGATCGGTCCATGGCCCGGCACCACGGTCTCGACGTCCCAGGCGATGATCTGGTCGCAGGCCGCCACCCAGTTGTCGACCGGGCCGGCCCACAGCACCGGATGGCCCTGGACGAACAGGATGTCGCCGGTGAAGACGGTGCGATCCTTCGGTACGTGCACCAGAACGTCGCCGCGCGTGTGCGCGGGGCCGACCGTCTTCAGCACCACTTCTTTGTCGCCGACCTCGAGCTTCAGCTCGTCGTCGAACACGCGCGTCGGCAGGGTGTTGGTGACGTCGTCCCACTTGAACTTGCTGCCCATCACCTCGTGCAGGAAGGCGCCGGCCTCGCCGAGCTGGCGCCAGTTGCGCTGCATGGCGGCCAGTTCCTCGGCCGGCCGCTCCTTCATCTCCTCGGCGCAGGCGCGCGAGGCGATGATCTCGGCCTCCTTGACGAGCTGGTTGCCGAACGTGTGGTCGCCGTTGGAATGGGTGTTGACCAGGCGGCCGATCGATTTGGCCGCCGGCACCGCGGCGCGCATCCGCTCCAGCATCTCAGCGGTCAGCCTGAGGTCGAACAGCGTGTCGACCAGCAGGGTCTGGTCGCGATCGGCAATCAGGCCGGCGTTGCTCCATCCCCAGCTTCCGTCGGGCTGCAGCCAGGCAAAGCAGCCGTTGCCGAGGTCGTGCAGACCCTTGGTGTATTGCCACTTCGCCATGGCGTCCTCCTGTATCCTAAGCGAAGCCGCCCGGCGGGCGGCGTAGTCGAGGGACCTTCTCTTCTCGATGCAGCGCCAGAATAGTTCCCTCCGCTACGCCTCGCTACGCCTCGCTACGCTCGGCTCCGGTCGGGATGACCAACTCGACCCACGCAGCCGTCGCCGCGGCCATCGTCTTCAGGTGATCGGCCACCGAAAAGCCCGACACGGCCTTGCGCGGCCTGAGGTCGTGGTCGCCGTCCTCCAGCCAGAGGATCTCGATGGCCTTCGCGAGCTTGTAGCCCGCCACCTCTTCGCGCGTGCCGAACGGGTCGCGCGTTCCCTGCACGATCAACGCCGGCGTCTTCAGCCCAGCGAGGTGCGCGGTGCGCAGCTGCGTGGGCTTGCCGACCGGATGGAAGGGATAGCCGAGGCAGAGCAGGCCGGCGGCGCGATGCTCATCGGCAATCATGCTGGCGACGCGTCCGCCCATCGACTTGCCGCCGACGATCAGCGGCCCGCGCGCCTTCAATGCGGCGATCGCGGCGACGTACTCGGGACAGAGCGTCTCGGCCCGCGGCGGCGGCTTGCGGGCCGACGAGGTGCGACGGCTGGCCATGTAGCCGAACTCGAAGCGGGCGACACGCAGGCCCGCGTCGGCCAGGCTCCTGGTGATGGCGTTCATCGCCGGCGAATCCATCGGCGCGCCTGCGCCGTGCGCCAGCAGGATCAAGCATTTTGATTTCTCAGGGCCGTCGATCAGGAACTGCGACGCCATTTGCTAAAACGCTCCCGTGAACTCGAACTCGATCGCGTTCTTCACGTTGTCGATCTTCCACCAGTTCAGCCGTCTCAGGAAGCTCTGCCCGAGCAGGGCGCGGCTCTTGGGGGCCCCCATCGTGGCCAGAACGTTCTCCATCGTGCGGTCGCCGATCTGCAGGGTGCGCAGGCGGAACACCCGCTGCTGCATGGTGCGGCCGTCGGCCAGGATGAAGCGGTGCTGGCCCATGAAGTCGGCCTCGGTGAGCGTGCCGTTGCGCTTCATCTCCTCGACCGCTTCCTCGGGGACCTGCACTGTCGCCGCGCCGGAATCGACGATGAAGTAGACGTGGGTACCGCCGTTCAGCTGCGCGGAGAGCGCGAACACGCCGCCCATCCGCTGGAACTGCGCCGTTGCTCGCGTCGCCTCTTGTCCGCGGGTCGTGCAGCGCTTCCACGCCGCACCGCTGCGGCCGGCGGCCGACGCGTGGCAGAAGCCCGCCAACGCAAGGACCTTGGCGAGCGTGTCGCGCTGCTCGCAGGCGCCGACGGCGTCGACGGCCGAGGCCGCAGGATTGCGACAGGTCGTATCGCTCGCGGTCCAGCGCGCGATGAGCTGGTCGGCGCTCTCGGCCGTCTGCGCCTGTGCCCCGCCAGCCAGAGCGAACAGCAGGGCGAGGGCGGCCGGAAGGCCTTTCACCGGCGGCCCGGGCGTCGCGACGCAGCCCGGCGCCGCGGATCGTCAGGCAGCGTTGCAACGAGCTTCTTCGGCGCCTGCACGCGATAGCTTTCGTCGATCCAGTCTTTCAGCAGGTCGAGAGGCGGTGCCTCCTTCGCGCCGAAAGTCGCCGTGACCCAGCCGCTCTTGCCCAGCCCATACCCGGTCGGGCTCGCGAAGGGCAGGGTGAGCGCCATCTGGCTGGTCAGCGGCAGCTTGCAGGAGATGCTGAGCGGCTCTCCGGCTGCATTGAGATAGGCGAAGGTCTTGTTGCGCACGGCAAGGTCGTCATGACCGGGCCATGGACTTTTGCCGTGCGCCTCGGGATAGGTGAGTCCGAATTCCTTCAGCTTGCGCCGGATGGCGTCGTGGCTCTTCATGTCCCGTCCTCCGATCAGCCAGCGGAATGAGGGCGGTGCTGGCCGATCATAGACAGACCTTGAGCCTCACGCCTTGTGGCTGACCAGCGAGAACATCGCTCCCTGCGGATCGATGCCCTGCACGATCCAGTCGTCGCCCGGCACTTCCATCGGGCCGTTGACGACTTGGCCTCCCTCTCTCTTCAGGCGCTCGAGTGCCGCGCCGATGGCGTCGACACGGAAGTAGTAGCTCCAGAAAGGCGCCGGCACTTCGGCGGGCTTGGTCATCATGCCGCCGATCGGCGGGCCGCCGGAGGTGAAGAGCTGGTATCGGCCCATCGCACCCATGTCGAGTGCCTCGTCCTTGGCCCAGCCGAACAGATCGGAATAGAAAGCGAAAGCCTTCTCGCCGTTGGCGGCCATCAGCTCGTGCCAGCCGATCGTGCCCGGCGTCGCAGGATCAGCCGGCGGCGGCGGCATGTCGGACAGCGGCTTGAACAGGCTGAACACGGCGCCCTGCGGATCGGCCACCATGGCGAAGCGGCCGATGTTGGGAATGTCGGTCGGCGGCACATGCACCGCGCCGCCGGCCTTGGTGACGCGGCCGGCATGGGCGTCGACGTCGCTGACGCCGACATAGCCGATCCAGGCCGGCTTGGCGCCCGCATCGCAGGCGTCCTTGGGCAAGGTCATCAGGCCCGCCATCGGGGCGTCGCCGGCCAGCAGGAGCGTGTAGTCCATGCCGGGCTGGGCCGCGTCCTGCGGCTTCCAGCCCACGACCTTGCTGTAAAAGTCCCGCGCCGCCTTGGCGTCGGTCGTCATGAGCTCGTACCAGACGAAGTCGTTCGCCATCTCAGCCTCCCTTCAGATTTTTGCGCCTCAGATCTTTGCGACCAGCGCTTCGAGCTGGTCGGTGCAGAGGCCCCAGCCCTCGTGGAAACCCATCTTCTCATGCGCCTCGCGGTCGGCCACCGTCCAGTGGCGCACGCGTGCGGTGTAGCGCGTTTTGCCGCCCTCGTCTTCGAAGGTGAGGATCAAGGTCATGAACGGCTTCTCCGACGGCTCCCAGGCCTTAACGTAGGCGTCGGTCGAGACCAGCTTCTCGTTGGGCACGACCTCGAGATAGACGCCGCGATTGGGCAGGTCCTTGCCGTCGGGGCCGCGCATGACGAAGTAGGCCGAGCCGCCCGGCCGCACGTCGATCTCGACGATGGGCGTGGTGTAGGGTTTCGGCGCGAACCACTGCTTCAGGAGCGAAGGATCGGTCCAGGCGCGGTAGACCTTCGCGCGCGAGGCGTTGATCAGGCGGGTGAGGACAAGCTCGCGATCGGCGGACATCTGGTTCTCCTTTTGGGGCAATCACGTTGCTAATCCAAGGACGAACGGGCTATCCACCTTCCGACACGGCGCGGCGAATATTTCGAGGGGCACATGGTGGTCACAATCTATGGCATCAAGAATTGTGACACGATGAAGAAGGCGCGCGCCTGGCTGGACAAGAAGGGCGTGGCCTACGGTTTCCACGACTACAAGACGGCCGGCATCGAGCGCGGTCGTCTCGAAGGCTGGGCCGGCAAGGTCGGCTGGGAGGCGCTGCTCAACCGCGCCGGCACGACCTTCCGCAAGCTGCCCGACAAGGACAAGGAAGGCCTCACCGAGAACAAGGCGATCGCGCTCATGCTCGGCCAGCCGTCGATGATCAAGCGGCCGGTGCTCGACATCGACGGCAAGCTTTTGGTCGGCTTCAAGCCGGAGCAGTACGAAAAGGCGTTCTGACGTCTTCCGGACCGCGCGCGTCTCGCGCGCTCATGAGCATGAGCGAGCGGGACGCTCGCGGTCCGGAAGAGCATGACTAATCCGCCCGCTTCACCTCGTGGCAGGCGAGGGCGATGCACTCGCCGTGGCGGTGGTCGGTGCCGCAGCAACCGCCCAGCTCCACCGGATTGCCGGAATCGAGGTCGGCCGAGTCGTTCAGCTCCTGGTGGCTCTGCCGGGAGGCGTTTGCGCGCAGCCCGCCGATGCGCCTCGTCCACGGCTCGTTGCCCAGCGTCTTGTCGAAGTGCGTGGGATGGGCGCAGTTGATCATGTAGTAGGCGGGAGCCTTGCCCGTCACGATGTCGACCTCGCAGATCGCGTCGACCAGGCTCTGCCCGGTCGGCAGCCGGCCATCGGTCTCCACGGTGAAGGAAATGACCACGGGCATGCCGGCCTTCGCTGCGGCTCGCGCAATGCCGATCGCCTCGTTGGCGTTGGTCATGGTGATGGCGCTCACCATGTCGGCGCCGGCGTCGGCAAACGCTTCGATCTGCAGGCGGTGATAATCCTCGGCGGCGAGCGCGGTCATGACCTGGCCGGGATCGTAGCCGTCGCCGCGCGGGCCGACGCAGCCGCTCACCACCATCGGTGACGCGGCTGTCTCATGACGGGCGCGCAGGTCATGCATGAGCTGAGCTGCGTCCCGGTTCGCCGCCACGATGTCGTCGGCCGAGTAGCCGAGCTTGGCGCCCCAGTCGGCGCTGGCGCGCCAGGTCGGGCTCTCCAGGACGAAGCCCATGCGCTCGGCCTTGGCGATAGCGATGTAGCGCTCGTAGTAGCGCACCAGCGCCTCCTGGCCCCTGGCATCGCCCAGCAGATGAAACGCCGCGAAGTAGGGCAGGTCGAAGCCGTCCTGGAAAATCAGCGTGGTCTCGATGCCGCCGTCGGTCAGGAACAGGGTGCCGTGGCGCTTCGGCAACGACTTGCGGTACTTGGCCTTGGTGACCATTGTTCACTCCATATGACATGCCCGTCGCGAGGCGGGGCAAGATACGGAAATCACGGCAAATGCAAATGATCGCGCGACCGGATCTTTTGCCCGGGCGGCCATGACCCTCGATCGGCCTCGAGAGTGGAGAAGTCGAAATTTGTCACTATTTCAACACAGTGAGGCGCATTCCTAATCCTCTATATGAATGCCGATAGGGCCGGCCCCAGACCGGTCATCACCCCTCCAAGGTCGTGCCATGAAAACCAAATTCGTTGCTGTCATCGCCTTACCGCTGGTCCTGACGCTGTCGGCATGCGGCGATACGTGGGGAGAACGCGCCGTCACCGGCGGCGGCATCGGCGCCGGCGCGGGCCTGGTGATCGGCGCCGTGGCGGGTTGGCCACTGTTGGCGCCGGTGCTCGTCGGCACGGCCGTGGGCGCGGGCATCGGCGCCGCCACGAACAACAACAAATAGGATTGGGGGCCGGCTCAGCCGGTCAGCAGCCTGATCTTTCGCTCGAAGATTGTGAGCACGTCTTCCAGCGAATCGCCGTGCGCCAGCTTGCGCGGGCCGTTGTAGACCATGTAGCCGCCCTGGCTCGGGACCTTGGCGATGGCGAACAACGGCTGCTCGGCGGTGTGCCGGAAGATCGAGAAGATCGCCATGCCGGGCCGGAAATCGATGGCGTAGTCGCGCCATTCGCCCGAAGCGACGCGCATGCTGTAGAGATTGAGAAGCCGGGACAGTTCCCGCCGGTCGAATGAGACAATGCGGCGCCGGGCCTTTTGGTCGGCCAAACGGTACAGGTTGGTCATGCAGCCGGGACTTGAACCATGACGTCGGCGTGAATTCTTGCAGAACCGTCGGGAAGCGTAAAGCACCCCCAAAAGGCCTTGCTGCCATGGTTTGCCAAAGGCCGGGTACGGGGCTATGAACCGCGCCTGAAGCCGTTGATATGTCGCGATAATCCGGGAGCCGTCGTGTCCGATTCCGCCGCCTTTCATGAAGTCGACGAAGCCGTCCGCAAGGACGAATTCAAGGAGTGGTGGAGCCGCTGGGGGACCTGGGTTGTGGCAGGGGCCGTGGCCGTCGTCGTAGGCGTGACGGCCATGGTCGGCTGGCGTCAGTACGACGCCTCGCGCCGCGCCGAGGCGAGTGCTGCCTACTCGGCGGCTCTGGCGCAGATCGCCCAGGACAAGCCGGCCGCGCTGAAGGCGTTCGAGGACCAGGCCAAGAATGCGCCCGAGCCTTACCGCGCGCTGGCGGCACTGGTCGCCGCCCAATTGCGCGAGCCGCTGGAGGCCCAGGTCACGGCGCTCCTGGACGTGGCGCCGACCCTGCCGTCCGCCGAGCTTGCCGACCTCGCCAACGTGATCGCCGCCTACAAGAGCATCGATTCAGCCCGTGCCGAGGAGATGGTCGCCAAGCTCGAGCCGCTGGCCGGTCCCGACCGGCCGTTCCGGCTGAGCGTGCGCGACCTGCAGGCGATGCTGGCGGTCCGCAAGGGCGACCTCAAGCGCGCCCGTGAACTGTGGAGCGAGATCGCCAAGGATCCGCAGGCGCCGCAAGCTGCCGCCCAGCGCGCTTCGGCGATGCTTAATTTCCACGGACCGGCAGAGGCGAAGTAACAGCGATGCAAAACCTGTTGCGTGCCGCGGCTTCGTCCCGCATCGGCCTGGTCGGCCTCCTGCTCGCCGTGTCGCTGTCCGGCTGCGACACGGTCAGCGACTGGTTCGGCAGCAGCAAGACACCGCTGGCGGGCGAGCGCGTTCCGGTGTTCTCGGAAAGGAGCGAGCTCGAGCCCGACAAGGAGATGGCGAGCGTCCCGGTCGTGCTGCCGGCGCCGTCAGTCAACGATTCCTGGCCGCAGTCCGGCGGCTTCGCCAACTACGCCATGCACAATCTCGCGGTCAGCGATTCGCCGCAGATCATCTGGACGGCCGACGTCGGCGCAGGCTCGAGCTCCTCGCGCATCCTGACGACGCCGCCGATTGTGGCCGAGGGCAAGGTGTTCGCCAAGGACGCGCAGGGCACGGTCTCCGCCTTCAACGCCGACACCGGCCAGCTCGTCTGGCGCGTCACGCTGAAGCCCGAGAAGGCGCGCGACGGCGACGAGTTCGGCGGCGGGCTGGCGTACTATGGCGGCAAGCTGTTCGTGACCACGGGCTTTGCCGCCGTCTATTCGCTCGATCCCAACGACGGCAAGGAAGTCTGGATGTCGACGGTGAGCGCGCCGGTGCGCGGCGCGCCGCTGGTGTTCGCCGACCGCGTGTTCGCCATCAGCATCGACAACAAGCTGCAGGCGCTGGCGGCGGTCGACGGCTCCGAGCTCTGGCAGTTCACCGGCCTGACGGAGAGCGCGGGCTATGTCGGCGGCAACAGCCCGGCGGGTTCCGCCGACTACATCGTGGCGCCCTTCAGCTCGGGCGAGCTGGTCGGGCTGCGCGTCGACAACGGCCGGCCGGTATGGAACGAGACCATGATCGGTGCACGCGGCGACGTGCGCGCCTTCGGCAACCTGACCGACATTCGCGGCCGCCCGGTGATCGACCGCGGCCTGGTGCTGGCGATGGGCTCGGCGGGCCAGCTCGCGGCCGTCGAACTGCGCTCGGGCCAGCGCGTGTGGGAGCGCGGCATCGGCGGCAACCAGACGCCGTGGGCGGCCGGACGCTTCGTGTTCGTCACCACTGCCAGTGCCGACGTCGCGGCGCTGTCGCGCGATGGCGGCAAGATCAAATGGGTAACGCCGCTCACGCAGTACCACGACGAGGCGCGCAAGCGGCCGGTCCTGTGGTCGGGCCCGGTGCTCGCCGGCGACCGCCTGCTGATCGCCGGCACCCTGGGCGAGCTTCTGGCCGTCTCGCCCTACACCGGCGAGATCCTGGGCAAGATGGATCTGCGCGATCCGGTCCGGCTCGGACCGGTGATCGCCAACCGCACGATCTACGTCTTGACCGACTCAGGGCGGCTCATTGCCCTCCGTTGACAACAAGCCGTCACTCTCACGGGTGGCCATCGTCGGCCGCCCCAATGTCGGCAAGTCGACCCTGTTCAATCGGCTGGTCGGCAAGCGCCGCGCCATCGTCGACGACACGCCGGGCGTGACCCGCGACGTGCGCGAGGCGCCGGCTCAGCTCGGCGATCTTGCCTTCACGCTGCTCGACACCGCGGGCTGGGAGACGACGGGCGGCGAGGCACTGGAGGCGCGCATGCGTCGCTTCACCGAGCGGGCGATCGACAGCGCCGATGCCGTGCTGTTCCTGATCGACGCGCGGGCGGGCGTCGTGCCGCTCGACGAGAGCTTCGCCGGCTGGCTGCGCAAACGCGCCGACAAGGTGATCGTGGTCGCCAACAAGTGCGAGGGCCGCGCCGGCCAGCAGGGCCTGGCCGAGGCGCATGCGCTGGGACTGGGCGATCCCATCCCGGTGTCGGCCGAGCACGGCGAGGGCCTGAGCGACCTGCACGAGGCGCTGGCCCGGTACATCGAGCCGATGCCCGAGGAGGACGACGAAGCCGAAGGCAACGAGGAAGACGAGGCGGTCGACCCCAAGCGGCCGTTGCTGCTGGCGATCGTCGGGCGGCCCAATGTCGGCAAGTCGACCCTGCTCAACCGGCTGGTCGGCGAGGAGCGGGTGCTGACCGGTCCCGAGGCCGGCATCACGCGCGATGCCATCCGCGTCGAATGGGAATGGAAGGGCCGGGCGGTGCGCCTGGTCGACACCGCGGGCATGCGTCGGCGCAGCCGCATCGATGCCAAGCTCGAGGCCGCATCGGTGGCCGACACGCTCGACAGCATCCGGCTGGCCGATGTCGTGGTCGTGGTCCTCGACGCCGCCGACATGGCCGACAAGCAGGATCTCACCATTGCCGGCCGGGTGATCGACGAGGGCCGCGCCCTGGTGATCGCGGTCAACAAGACCGATCTTTTAGCCGACGACCAGTCCGCGTCCTCCAAGGCGTGGCGCAAGCTCGCCGACCGCTTGGAGGCATCGTTCGCCCAGGTAAAGGACGTGCCGATCGTCGGTTTCTCGGCGCTGAAGGGCCGCGGCATCGAGCGCCTGATGCCCAAGGTGTTCGAGACCTACGACATCTGGAACAAGCGCGTGCCGACGCCCAAGCTCAATCGCTGGCTGCGCGAGATGGAGACCCTGCATCCGCCGCCGCTGGCCAGGGGCCGGCGCATCCGGCTGCGTTTCATGACCCAGATCAAGCGGCGGCCGCCGACCTTCGTGCTGCAGGTCAGCCAGCCCGAGGGCCTGGGCGACGACTACCTGCGCTACCTGATGAACCGGCTGCGCGACGATTTCGGCCTGCCGGGCGTGCCCATCCGGCTCACCATGCGCAAGCCGCCCAACCCCTACGCCGGCGCGAAGAGAAAGCGATAGAGCATGATGGGTCCAGCTGGAATCAGCTGGACCCATCATGCCTCCTGCAACACGCAGTCCCAGTGCGCGCGAATGCGATGAGATGGAACCGCGCGGTTCCATCTCATCGCATTCCGCTCTAGCGTGCGATCCGCGACGATCCTGCTGCTCGCTGCCTCGATCCCCGCCGTTTGCCGCGCGCAGTCGCCGTCTGTGACGGATATGTCCGGGACATGGAAAGTTGTCGCGGTCGAGGTCGTGCCGAACAGGGTGCAGGTGCTGAGCGGAACGGCCCCGCCTGTATGGGCGCGATCCTCGACACCTCTGCACAGGGTGTCGCAATCGCCGACGGCCGGCTGCAGCTCGACTGATACGATGGCGGGCGCTTGATGCTGCAAAGGCGGGACTGATCGCCAAATCAACTCGGCAGACGCCAAGACATGCGTCGAAGTTGTGTTGCCGCGCCGCTGAGCGTGGCCCTAAGATTGCACCTTCTGGTTCGCGCGGGGGCGCCAATGCCAACCGATGCACCTTCCGATTCGCCCGATCCCAAGCCGACGGCCTTCTCAATGTTCGAAGGGTTCTCGCGATGGCTGGAGGTGATTCGCAAGGTCACGATCTCCCTGGCCGTCACCATCGGTGTCTGCCTGGTGGTGGTGCTGGTCTTCCGCGAAGTCTGGAAGGACGGCATCGTCATCGAGCCGGTGATCGTGCAATTGCCTGACCTGAAAGGCGCGCCGACCGCCGACCTCGCCTCCCAGCAGATCGCCAAGCACATCGACTACATCCAGAAGGCCGGCGTCGGCGAATGGCGAAAGCTCTACGTCGACCAGGGTTCCAACCCGATCGACCTGCAGGTGCCCGGAGCACCGCTCACCTTGCGCGCCAGCGTGCGCGAGCTCGCCGCCTTGTTCGGCGTCACACGGCCCACCGTCCGTGCCTCGGTCGTTCTGCGGCGCGAGCCCGCAGGCTATGTCGCCTCGGTCAGCATGGCGGGCGAGATGGGTGCGCGCGCTACTTGCGAGGCGGCCGACACGCCAGGCGGCATCGACGAGATTCTGGAATGCATCGCGCTCAGCGCCATCGGCTTCATCGATCCCAAGGTCGCGGCGTCCTACGTGTTCTCGACCGAGCAAAGGAACTGCAGCAACCTCGACGCGACCGTGCCGCCCGATGCGACCGCTGTCGCGCGCGAGGAACGGCGCATAAAGAACCGGCGCGAGCGCTGCTCCTTCGAGAAGACGCAGGCGGTGATCGCCCGCATCCTCGAGCGCGGCCGGCCCGAGGACCTGCCCTGGGTGCCCTATGTGTTCGGGCGGATTCACCTGGCGCGTGCTGCCGCGCTGGCCGGCATCGATCGCGCGCAACAACTTGGCGAGCTCGACCAGGCGATCGGCCGCTTCGGCGAGTCGCTGCGCCACATGCCGAATTCGCCCACCGCCCTTGCCGTACTGATCGACGCCTATGTTCGCAAGGGCGTGTCGATGCACGAAGCCACCACCACCATGCAGTGGACGGACGAGCGCAGTTCTCCGCTGCAGTTCCAGCTCTACCTCGCCGAATCGACGTTTGCCGAAGCCGCACAGAAGCTGAATGCAATCCCGAAGCGGGGGCGTGGTGAAACGCTCGACGCGCTGGTGCGGCGCCTCGAGGGGCAGCTGATCTACCGGCAATGGATGCTGCTGGCGCATCGCCGCACCAAGTCGGGCCAGGTCTCGGTGGCGCTCGGCCAGCCGACCGAACTGGCGCTGCTGGCCGACGCCGCGCAGCGTTATGCCTCGGCGGCGGCCAAAGGGCCGATCTCGGCCTCGCTCTACATCGAATGGGGCAACGTGCTGCGCGCCAGCGGCGACTTCGGCGGCTCCGTCGAGAAGTACCTGCGCGCCGCCGATCTCAATCCAGCCGACACCTCGCCGCGGCTGAACATGGCCGTAGCCTTCCTCGACCGGGTCGAGTACGCGTCGGCGCCGGCCGAGCCGTTCCACCTGCTCGTGGCGCTCGGCGCCACGTCGGACTACCTGTCCTGGACATCGAGCGGTGGCCCGTATCCCAGCCTCATTCCACGGCTCACACGCGCCCTTGCGCGCTCGGGCCACGCCGAGGATGGCGACGCCTTCCGGAAATGCATGACTCCCGCGATGGCCGCACCGGTCACCGTGGCGGGTCCGGCCACGCCGGCCGATCCGGAGATCCCCAGCTGGAAAGCGGCCGCCGAGCTGAAGTACTGCGTCGACCGCGCCATCGAGCAGATCAACAACCGCGTCATCGCTGCGGACCGCGCGCCCGTGGCGCCCGCCAAGGTGCGCTAGTGCCGCTGATCTGCGTGTTTCTTTGGCTTGTCCGCCCTGGCGACGGGATGGCTCGTTCGCGCATCTTGACGCGCGTTTAGCCGGCGCGGTCGATTATCCTGCCAGAGCCTCGTCGCCCGCGACCCACTGGCCGTTCAGCGTGCAAGACGGTAGGGCCAACCGGGTCAGTCCCTCGGTATGTGCCTCGGGCGGCACCTGCTGCTCAGGCGGCTCGCCCGGGAAGGCCTGGGCGCGCATGCTCGTGCGCATCGGGCCGGGATTGTAGAGATTGACGCGCACGGCGGTGTGCGCGACCTCGGCGGCATAGGTGGTGGCCAGCACGTCGAGCGCCGCCTTGCTGGCGGCATAGGCGCTCCAGTAGGGCACGCCCTTGTTGGCGATGCCCGAGGTCACGAAGATCGCGCGGCCGGCGTCGGAGCGGCGCAGCAGCGGATCGAGCGACCGGATCAGCCGCCAGTTGGCCGTCACGTTCACCGCCATCACCTGCTCGAACACGGCGGGATCGATATGGCCGATCGGCGACAGCACGCCCAGGATGCCGGCATTGCCCAAAAGCACGTCGAGGCGGCCGAAGCGTTCGTAGAGCGCGGCGCCCAGGCGGTCGATGCCCGGCCCGTCGGTGACGTCGAGCGGCACCAGGGTGGCCGCGCCGCCCTCGGCCTTGATCCTGTCGTCGAGCGCTTCCAGGCCGCCCACGGTGCGGGCGACCAGCACGCAGTGCGCGCCTTCGCGGGCGAAGGCCAGCGCGGCCGCGGCACCGAGGCCGCGCGAGGCGCCGGTGACCAGCGCCAGACGGCCGGCCAGGCGACCGGGAGAAGCCGCGGTCATGAGGAAAGCCTCAGGCCGAATTCGACCAGCAGCGAGAGCTGGCGATCTTCTACGCCCACCACGTCGTCGAGCGAGATCGGATAGTCGCCGGTGAAGCAGGCGTCGCAGAAGCCCGGGTTGGCCGGATCGCGGCCGGGCAGACCCATGGCGCGATAGAGGCCGTCGATCGACAGGAAGGCCAGCGAATCGACGCCGATGAACTTCGCCATGCCGGGAACGTCGTAGCGCGAGGCCAGAAGCTTGTTCGCGCTCGGGCGTGTCGATGCCGTAGAAGCAGGGATCGGTGGTCGGCGGGGCGGCGATGCGCATGTGCACCTCGCGCGCGCCGGCGTTGCGCACCATCTCGACGATCTTCATCGAGGTCGTGCCGCGCACGATCGAATCGTCGACCAGGATGATCCGCTTGCCCTCGATGTGGGCGCGGTTGGCGTTGTGCTTCAGGCGCACGCCGAGATGGCGGATGTGGTCGGCCGGCTCGATGAAGGTGCGGCCGACATAGTGGTTGCGGATGATGCCGAGCTCGAACGGCAGGCCCGACTGATGGGCATAGCCGATCGCCGCCGGCACGCCCGAATCGGGCACCGGCACGACCACGTCGGCCGCCACCGGGCTTTCCGTGGCGAGCTGCATGCCGATGCGCTTGCGGGCATCGTAGACGCCGATGCCCTCGACCTTGGAATCGGGACGGGCGAAGTAGATGTGCTCGAACACGCAGAAGCGGCGCTTCTCCTTCGTGAACGGCTTGATCGAGCGCAGCCCATTGCCGTCGACGATGACGATCTCGCCCGGCTCGACGTCGCGCACGAAGCGCGCGCCGATGATGTCGAGCGCGCAGCTCTC
This sequence comes from uncultured Alphaproteobacteria bacterium, assembly GCA_963809025.1. Taxonomy (GTDB): domain Bacteria; phylum Pseudomonadota; class Alphaproteobacteria; order Reyranellales; family Reyranellaceae; genus Reyranella. The sequence continues at coordinate 31,450 of CAWEIE010000004.1, forward strand.
CGAGGTCAGGATCCAGGAATCCTCGAGCCGGCCGATCACCAGCGGGCGCACGCCCATCGGATCGCGCACGCCCAGCAGCGCCTCGTTGGTGAGCATCAGCAGCGAGTAGGCGCCCTTGACCCGGCCGAGCGCGTCGATCACGCGATCGACGACGGTCGAGTAGTTGGAGCGGGCGATCAGGTGGTTGATGACCTCGGTGTCGGTGGTCGACTGGAACAGGCAGCCGATCCGCACCAGCTCCTTGCGCAGCAGGTAGGCGTTGGTGAGGTTGCCGTTGTGGGCCAGGGCCAGGCCGCCGAAGTCGAAATCGGCGAAGATCGGCTGGATGTTGCGGTCCGATGAGCCGCCGGTCGTGGCGTAGCGGTTATGGCCGATCGCCGAATAGCCCTTCAGCTTGGCGATGATCGACTGCTCGCCGAAAATGTCGCCGACCAGGCCGGCGGCGCGGTGATTGTGGAAATGTCGGCCGTCGAACGTGACGATGCCGGAGGCCTCCTGGCCGCGATGCTGGAGTGCGTGCAGGCCGAGCGCGGTGTGGGCGGCGGCGTCGGAAGTGCCGTAGATGCCGAACAACGCACACTCCTCGTGAAACTTATCGAGGTCGTGGTCGAGGCGTTTGGGGGCACTGGACACGGCGGGGTTATAACTGGGGACCGCCTGCTGCGCCATCAAGGATAACTCACTGCGGCGGTTTGTTCTCCGGCGGCTTGGCGTCGTCCGTGGACGGTGCCGCCGGCGCGGCGGGAGCCGCCGGCGCGGCCGGTGAGGGGATGGAAACCGGCCCGGTATCGCCGCTGCGGCCCTGCAGGCGGGTGCGGAAGCCCGGCGGCAGGTAGGGTTCGACGAAATTGGCCATTTCCTTGATCATCGGGAAGGTGGCGCCGCCCTCGACCGCCGGCGGCAGCGCGCGCGGCCCGAGATAGCCGTAGAACAGGAAGGCGGTGCCGACCGCCACCCAGGCGCACAGCACGCCGAAACCGGCGCCCAGGATGCGGTCGGGCTTGGCGAGCGGGCTGCCCCGCACCGAGCGCGACAGCGCGTTGGTCAGCATCACCAGCACGATCAGGGCAGCCACGAAGACCGCCAGCATGGCCAGGAAATAGGCAAGCTCGGTGCTGCCGACGAGCTGCTCGACCTCGGGCTGGATCAGCTTGGCGTATTTCCACGCCACCCAGCCGGCGGCGATCCACGAGGCGATGAACAGCACGGCATGCGCGAAGCCGGCCGAAGCGCCGAGCAGGGCGCCGAAGCAGGCGACGGCGATGATCGCGACGTCGAAAACAGTGATCCCGAGCTTGTCCATCGCCCCTTCAAACGCTCCGTTGCCTGGAACGCATTCCGTCCGGCTTTGGCCGGACGGAATGTGTCTGTGAAACCACTACCACATTTGCGTGCGAACCCGCTCGGATGGAGCCGCGAGCGGCTCCATCCGAGCGGGTTCCGCTCTATGATCGCCCACGATCCGAGGGGCTGTCACGGCGCGACCGTTTCATCGGTCGGTCGGCCGGCTGAAAACGCGCCACAAGGTCTGATAGATGCTCGATTTCGTCAATGGCGATGCCCTCCGTGCGCGGTGCAGGTCCCGTGCCGGCGCGGCCACGCGGCACCAGGGCGCTGCGGAAACCGAGCTTGGCCGCCTCGCGCAAACGCGCCTCGCGCTGGCTTACCGGACGCACCTCGCCGCCCAGACCGATCTCGCCGAACACCACCATGTCGGTCGGAACGGCTTCGTCGGCAAGCGATGACACAACGGCTGCAGCCACGGCGAGATCGGCCGCCGGCTCGCCGATGCGCAAGCCGCCCGCGACGTTGAGGTAGACGTCGTTGGCGCCGATGGCGACGCCGCAGCGCGCTTCCAGCACGGCCAGCACCATGGCGAGCCGGTTGGAATCCCAGCCGACCACGGCATGCCGCGGCGTGGCGAAGGAGGAGGGGGCGACCAGCGCCTGGATCTCGGTCAGCACCGGCCGCGTGCCCTCGATGCCGGCGAACACGCAGGTGCCCGAGACATGGCCGCGGCGCTCGCCGAGGAACAGCGCCGAGGGGTTGGCGACGTCCGACAGGCCGCGGTCGGACATCTCGAACACGCCGATCTCGTCGGTCGGACCGAAGCGGTTCTTCACCGTGCGCAGGATGCGGAAGTGGTGCCCGCGCTCGCCCTCGAAATAGAGCACCGTGTCGACCATGTGCTCGAGCACGCGCGGGCCGGCGATGGCGCCGTCCTTGGTGACGTGCCCGACCAGCAGGACCGCGATGCCGCGCCGCTTGGCGAGCTCGACCAGCGCCTGCGCCGACGCGCGCACCTGGCTCACCGTGCCCGGCGTGCTGTCGATCGTGTCGAGCCACATGGTCTGGATCGAATCGATCACCGCCACCTTGGGTGCGTCGGGCCGCTCCAGCGTCGCCACGATGTCACGCACCGAGGTCGCGGTGGTGAGCTGCACCGGCGCGTCGCCCAGGCCCAGCCGCTCACCGCGCAGGCGCACCTGGTCGAGCGCCTCCTCGCCCGAGATATAGGCGCAGGCCGTGTGCTGGCGTGCCAGGGCCGCGGCGACCTGCAGCAGCAGCGTCGACTTGCCGATGCCCGGATCGCCGCCGATCAGCAGGGCCGAGCCCACGACCAGGCCGCCGCCGCACACGCGGTCGAATTCGGCGATGCCGCTGCGGTAGCGGTCCGGCTGCGGCGTCGATCCGCGCAGACCGGCGAACTCGAGCGTGCGGCCCTTGCCGGCGCGCGCCATGCCGCCGCCGGCCGGACCGGGCGCGGGGGCTGCTTCCTCGACGATGGTGTTCCACTCGCCGCAGGACTCGCAGCGGCCGCCCCACTTGCTCGTGACGGCGCCGCACGACTGGCAGACGAAGCGCTTCAGCGGCTTTGCCATCAGTGCAGCTCGTGCTTGGACAGGCACCAGCCGTCGCGATGCAGCCAGCACGAATCATCCTTTTCGTGCGGGTCGCGGCGCAGGCTGCGCACGGCCTGTTGCCCGGCCGGATCGGCAAGGGCGGCATCCAGCGCCGCCTCGCCCTCGGGGCTGCGTGCGCCGGCGCAGGGATAGAAGCCGACCCAACCGGCCGAGCGTGCGGCCAAGCCGTTGCCGCGACGTTCGAGGCGCAGCATGAAGCCGCTGCGAGGGGAGAAATTGCCGGCCGTCAGCGGCAGCAGCAGGCGGCCGCCGTCGGCCAGGCCATCGAGCCACCAGGCATGCGGCGCCGTCGCGCCGGCAAAGGCCACGATCAGGTCCCAGCTTCCCTCGAGCGGCACGCTGGCGTCGCCCACCGCGACATGGGCCGTGGGCCAGGCCTCGAGATTGCGCTTGGCCGCCGCGGCGAGCGGGGCGTCGATCTCGATGCCGTCGACTCGGCCGTTCGCGCCCACCAGCTCGGCGAGGATGGCGGTGTAGTAGCCCGAGCCCATGCCGATCTGCAGGACGCGATCGCCGTCCTTCACGCCGATGCGGTCGAACTGGCGTGCCCACAACAGCGGCTCGCCGATATTGAGCCGGCGCTCCTCGTCGAGGGCGATCAGCACATTGTGATAGAGCCGACGCGGATCGGCGTCGGGCGTCGTCCAGTAGCCGTCGGCGAAGTGCAGGATGCGCCACGGTCCCGGACCGGCGAAGCGTTCGCGCGGCACCGTGGCGAAGGCGTCGATCACGCGCTCGTCCAAAAGATGGCCGATGACGCGCAGCTCCTCGGCGAACCAGCGGCGGGTTTGCGCGAGGCTGGGCTGGCGCGCCATGGTCAGAGCCTCCGCACCTGCATGCGGATCGGCCCGTCGGCGCGGCCGTGGATGAACTGGTCGACATGGGCGTCGCCCGAGTGGTCGATGTCGGCGGTGCGGCCCTGCCAGATCAGCTTGCCCTCGTAGAGCATGGCGATGCGATGGCCGATCTTGCGCGCCGAAGCCATGTCGTGGGTGATCGACACGGCTGTGGCGCCAAGATCGCTGACGCATTTCACGATCAGGTCGTTGATCACGTCAGCCATGATCGGATCGAGGCCGGTCGTGGGCTCGTCGAAGAAGATGATCTCGGGCTCGCGGGCGATGGCGCGGGCCAGTGCGACGCGCTTCTGCATGCCGCCGCTCAGCTCCGACGGATAGAGCTCGCCGATCTCGGGGCCGAGGCCGACGGCGCCGAGCTTGGCGATCGCCACCTCGCGCGCCTGGGCCGGCGCCATGCCGTCGCTCTGGATCGGCCCGAAGGCCACGTTCTCCCAGACGCGCAGCGAATCGAACAGCGCGCCGCCCTGGAACAGCATGCCGAACTTGCGCATGACGTCGGCGCGGCCGCCGTCGGCCAGTGCCACGGTCTCCTGGTCGTCGATCCTGATCGATCCGGCATCGGGCCGCATCAGGCCCAGGATGCATTTCAGCAGCACCGACTTGCCGGTGCCCGAGCCGCCGATCACCACCATCGATTCGCTTTGGGCGACGTCGAGGTCGATGCCCTGCAGGACCTTCTTGGGTCCGAAGGATTTCGTGACGCCGCGGAGGGAGATCTTGGGGGACATAGCGGATCGGATCTCGAATCAGATCTCCTCCCCCGTCATACGGGGGAGGGTAGGGAGGGGGCGGGCCGCGGCGGCGCTGCTCGCAAATTTGAGATCTTCAACTTCAAACATGTCGTGTGGGGCTTTCCCCCTCCCTTACCCTCCCCCGTATGACGGGGGAGGGGATGACTGATGCCTAGCGCGCGAAGAAGGCTTCGGTGATGAAGTAGTTGAAGGTCAGGATCAGGGCCGAGGCCGACACCACCGCGTTGGTCGTCGCCGTGCCGACGCCCTGGGCGCCGCCCTTGGACGTGTAGCCGTGGTAGCAGCCCATCAGCGAGATCAGGAAGCCGAACACCGCGGCCTTGACCAGGCCGGAGAAGACGTCCTGGAACTGCAGGAAGTCGAGCGTGTTGCGCAGGTAGGCCACGTCGTTGAAGTCGAGCTTGTAGACGCCGACCAGAAAGCCGCCCAGCACGCCGATGATGTCGGCGATCAGCACCAGGATCGGCATGGTGACGACGCCCGCGATCAGGCGCGGCACCACCAGGTACTTGTAGGGATTGGTCGAGAGCGTGGTCAGCGCATCGATCTGCTCGGTGACGCGCATGGTGCCGATCTCGGCCGCCATCGCCGCACCAACGCGGCCCGCCACCATCAGCGCGGCCAGCACCGGACCGAGCTCGCGCGTCAGCGACACGACGACGACGTTGGGGATGGCCGATTCGGCGGAGAAGCGGGCGAAGCCGGTGTAGCTCTGCAGCGCCAGCACCATGCCGGTGAAGATGGCGGTGAGCCCGACCACGGGCAGCGAGTAGTAGCCGATCTCCAGCATCTGGCGGACGATCTGCTGGCGGTACCACGGCGGCGTGAGCGCGCAGCGGATGGCCTGCAGGGCGAACGAACTGACCGAGCCGATGGCCTCCAGGAAAGCGAGCGTCATGCGGCCGAGCAGGGTGACCAGCGGGATGCTCACGGCGATGTCTCCGGCGCGATCTCCGGGTCGCTCTCCGCCCCGTTCAGCGGCTCGTCGACATAGACGCGGGCGTAGCGCCGACCGAGCGCAGTCATGACCTCGTAGGCGTTGGTGCGCGCATGCTCGGCGAGGTCGTCGGCCGTCATGTTCGGGCCGAGGATCTCGACCACGCGCGCCGGTCTCGCACAGGGCTTCGGGAACTTCGGTCACGTCGATCGTCACAAGATCCATTGAAATGCGGCCGATCACGGGCACGCGATGCCCGGCGAGATGGACGTGGGTGCGGTTGATGAGGATCCGGAAGTAGCCGTCGGCATAGCCCAGCGCGATCGTGGCCACGCGGGAGGGCCGGGCTGACCGCCAAGCGCCACCGTATCCAACGGTCTGGAAAGCGTCAATTCGCCGGGTCTGCAGGATGCGTGCCTGCAAAGTCACCACCGGCAGCATCGGATTGTCGCGGCCAGGCAGCGGATTGATGCCGTAGAGCGCGGCACCCGGCCGCAGCAGGTCGAAATGGTAATCGGGCCCGAGGAAGATGCCCGAGGAGTTGGCGAGCGAGGTCGGCGCGCCCGGCATGGCGCGCACGAAGTTGCGGAAGCGCGAGAGCTGCTCGCCGTTGATGGCGTTGTTGGGCTCCTCGGAGGCCACGAGATGGCTCATCAGCAGCGCGAGCCGAGGCCGCGCAGGCGGCCGCGCTCGTTGATCAGCGCCTGCGCCTCCTCGGCGCCGAAGCCCAGGCGATGCATGCCGGTGTCGATATGGATGATCGCGTCGAGCGGCCGGTTGAAGCGCTGGGCGGCGGCGCGCCAGGCGTTGAGCTGGCCGAGGTGATTGAGCACCGGCGTGAGATTGTGCTCGACGAAGTCGGCGTCGGTGTTGGCCAAAAGGCCGTTGAGCACGTAGATCGGGTGCTCGGGCATTGCCTTGCGCAAGGCGATGCCTTCCTCGAGATGGGCGACGAAGAACTGCCGGCAACCCTCGGCCGCGAGCCGCGGGCCGACGATGGTGGCGCCGCAGCCGTAGGCGTCGGCCTTGAGCACGGCGGCACAATCGACCGGCCGGCCGGCGGCGCGGCCGGCATCGCGCAGGCCGCGCCAGTTGGCGGCGATCGCGCCAAGATCGACCGTCAGGATCGCGCCGGCCCGGCGCGTGTCGTCGTCGGAGGAAGACATGCCGCGATCCTAGAACGCGTTCCTCCCCTTCGCGGAGTCCGCGAAGGGGAGGTGGCCCGAAGGGCCGGAGGGGTCATGAGCAGCGACGCCGATGCTCATGACCCCTCCGCCCGCTACGCGGGCACCCGGGCGTTTGGGCCATCCGGCCCAAACGCTGGCCAACGCTCCGCGTGGGGAGGAAGGCGCGAACGAAGTCATTCGAACACCGGACCCGGTCCTTCGCCATCGGCGGCCAGGTTGCCGAACTTGGTGAACTGGCCTTCGAACGACAGCCGCACGATGCCGGTGGGACCGTGGCGCTGCTTGGCCACGATCACCTCGGCCTTGCCGTAGGTCTGCTCGCAGCGCTGGCGCCAGCCCTCGTGGCGCTCGTTGAAGCGCTGGTCGCTCTCCTCGGCGCGGCGCGCTCGGCTCGGAGCGGGTGAGGTAGTACTCCTCGCGATAGACGAACATGACGACATCGGCGTCCTGCTCGATCGAGCCCGATTCGCGCAGGTCGGAGAGCTGCGGCCGCTTGTCCTCGCGCTGCTCGACGGCGCGGCTGAGCTGCGACAGGGCAAGCACCGGCACGTCGAGCTCCTTGGCGAGGGTCTTGAGGCCGCGGGTGATCTCCGAGACCTCCTGCACGCGGTTGTCCTGGCGGTTCTTGCCCGAGGGCGACGAGCAGCTGGAGGTAGTCGACGACCAGCAGACCGAGGCCATGCGTGCGCTTCAGCCGGCGGGCGCGGGTGCGCAGCGCCGCGATCGACAGCGCCGGCGTGTCGTCGATGAAGAAGTTGAGGTGCTCCAGCTCGTGGCTGACCGACAGGACCCTGTCGAAGTCGCTGGTTATGAGCTCGCCCTTGCGGATCTTCTCCGACGGCACTTCGGCCTGCTCGGCGAGCATGCGGGTGGCGAGCTGCTCGGACGACATTTCCAGCGAGAAGAAGCCGACCACCGCGCCGTCGACCGCCTTGGGCTTGCCGTCGACGATCTCCTCGCGATAGGCGCGGGAGGCGTTGAAGGCGATGTTGGTGGCGAGCGCCGTCTTTCCCATCGACGGGCGGCCGGCCAGGATGATGAGGTCCGACCTGTGCAGGCCGCCCAGAAGCTGGTCGAGCTGGAAGAGGCCGGAGGCGACGCCGGTGAGCTGGCCGACGCGGCGGTAGGCCGCCTCGGCCGCGACCGTGGCCTCGGTCAGCGCGACGCGGAAGGGCTTGAAGCCGCCCTCGGTCTGGCCGGAGCTCGCGAGGTCGTAGAGCTTCTTCTCGGCGACCTCGATCTGGTTCAGTGCGGTTTCATCGACGTCGCCGCCGAAGGCGCCGTTGACCACGCCCTCGCCGAGATCGATCAGCTGGCGGCGCAGATAGAGGTCGTGCACCGCCTGGCCGAACGCCGTGGCATCGATCACGTGCACCGATGCCGCCGCCAGGCGGGCAAGGTAGGTGGCACCGCCGGCCGCCTTCATGTCCTCGTCCTGCTCGACGTAGGTCTTCAGCGTGACGGCGCTCACGACCTGGCCGCGCTCGATCAGCCGCGACAGCGAGTCGAACAGCTTGCCGTGCAGGGGATCGGCGAAGTGCTCGGGCCGCAGGAACTCCGCGACGCGCTGATAGGCGGCGTTGTTGATCAGGATGGCGCCCAGCAGCGCCTGCTCCGCCTCGAAGTTGTGCGGTGGCTCGCGCAGGCGGATGTCTTCGGCGCCGGGCAGGCGCGTGACGTTCGATGACTTTTTCATTGGCTCCATGGCAGAGCTTCTAGAGACGCGAGGGGGGCGTTCACCACCGCTAATCGATGGTGTGGACAGGAATACCTGAAAGGCGGGGACAAGTCTCGCGCCGGGCGAGGCTGGCTGTGTACCCCCGGTTCCTTCGCGCTGTCTGCGGCGTCAGCAGGTCCAGCGAACCGGTTGTCCGGCCTTCTGCCATCCCGTGGCGGATATGGCCATCGCAAGATCATGCCGGGAGAATGCACGTTCGGTCACTCACGGTCAATAACTAAGATTATCATAAAACAACCCTAGTAATCATGCGCGGCGACACATTGTTTGGTTTTTTCGCACCGTACGGGCCCGCGCACCTGTGGCCCGGACGCGTGTCCGTGGTCACGTGCAGTTTCGTTTTTGCGACTTTTGGCGCTCCAGAGCACTCCGCAAATAGCAGGTACCGATGTCGGAACCGCAATCCCTAGTGACGTCAGTGCAGTCATCGGATGCATTGACGAAGGTAGCTTCCAGTAGCTACTTTCTTGCCATGCGAGCTGTCGGCCTCAAGGTGCTGAAGAACAAGCTCAGCGAATACGTTCGTATCGCTGCCGGTGGCGAGACGGTTCTGGTGACGGACCGCGACCGGGTGGTGGCGGAGATCGTGCCGCCGCGTGCTGGCCGCAGCCCCTTGCTCGCCGACGCGCTGTTGGCCGAAGCGGTGCGCGAGGGATGGCTGACGCCGCCGACGCTGGCCGGCGGCCCGCCGCTACGCAAGCCGGTCGCGCCGTTCCGCGACCTGATGCGCGAGTTGCGGCAAGACCGCGACGAAAGGTGATCTACCTCGACAGCTCCGTCGCTCTGGCTCAGCTTCTGGCCGAGGACCGCATGCCGCCGGAGGCACTGTGGCAGGAATCTCTGGTGGCGAGCCGTTTGCTCGAGTACGAGGTGTGGAACCGGCTCAACGCGCGCGGTCTTGGCCGCTCGCACGGCGAGGAAGCGCGCTCCCTCATCGGCTGCGTAGCCCTGATCGAGCTGGTACCGCCAGTGCTCGGCCGGGCTCTGGAGCCGTTTCCCGTGCCGGTGCGCACCTTGGACGCATTGCATCTGGCCTCTCTCGAATTCCTCCGTGGACGCGGACAGACGGTCGAATTGGCGAGCTACGACGACCGCCTGCTCGGCGCGGCGCGCGCGCTGGGTGTTGCGCTGCTGACGCTGTAAGCCACCTCGTTCGCGAGACGGGCAGACGGCTACGTCAGCGCCGCAAGTGGGCGATCCCGAGCTCCTCCCACATCCAGCCGAGGTCGTAGGCGGCCATCGCCGAATGCGGGTCCTGTCGCGCGTTCGAATTCTCGATGAGCTTGAGCCAGGCGACCAGCTCTTCGCGGCCCTTCTTTGTCTTTGCGGCCTTGCGCGGGCTTACATCGCCGAGCATCGGCACAGGCTGGTCGAGAAGCGCGTGGTAATGTCGGTCGATCATTTCCTGGATGATCGCGCGTTCTTCCTCTGGCGGGAGACCCGATGACGACTTCCGGCCTTCGTTCGCCGGCGGCGACACCCACATCTCGGCCAGCGTTTGCTGCTCCACGACAGGTTTCCCGACGTACGGACCGATGACGGGCTCTAGGAGGACCCGCCCTCTTTGGGCGCGCTGTGGCGAATTTGTCTCCAGCTTGAGCGTTTCCGCCTCCAGCTCGACGCCGCCCATCGATGCGGAACCGTCGCTGAAGGTTGACGTGATGACTTGATCGCCGGCCCGCGATTTGCCGATGGCCGGCGCTTCAGCGGCGGTCCAGGTCCAGAGATTGTCGCCCGTGGATTGCAGGTCCGGCATGGCCGCCAATGCGGCTTTGAGCGCGGCGCGATCACAGGTTTCCTTCAAAGGATAGCGAACCGTCGTGAAGGCGATTTCATCGCCGTCGCTATTGTGCACTGTGGGCAGTCTGGGCTTGAGCACCCGCTGGAGAGCGTCGTCCAGCCAGATATTTGTGAACAGGAAGCCGGCATGGCCCAGGATTGCGGTATCGAAATCGAACGGATTGATGTCCACCTCGCCTGGCCCGGCAGACTTGCGGGCTTGGGATAGCATCTCCTTCCTGAGCTCGGCGAATTCCTCACAAAGAAGCTCGCCGAGCTCATGGCTGAACGCCAATGCGCCACCCGCCATTTCAAACCTCGGCCCCATTCGCACGACGCGGGCGGCGAGGCGGTCCCATTGCTTCAGGCTGTGCGTGGCGGACTTCTCGCTGATGCGCACCGGCTCGCCGCCGCGCAGCAGATCGCGGGCGAGAAACGACTGGTCGCGCACGATGTCGCTCACCTCGTACAGGCTCATCACCGAGAAGCGCAGGGCCATCATGTATCGCTTGTTGGCGACGCTTTCCTTCCAGCCCCTTCGCCTCAGGTAGTCGTCGACGACGTTGCTGTCGTCGTCGAGGTCGTACGCCAGGAAGTCCTCGAAGATGCATCCCCACATCGTGCTGGCGTTTTGGTTGCCGATCTTGTCGGCCACCTCGTGAAAGGCGATTCCGGCGCGCTCGCAGGGCGCACCCACATGCCGCTCGAACAACTCGTTGAACGGCTGGCGCCACTCCTCGCGGCTCAGCCACTTCATCAGGCCCTTGAGGGAGTCAGCGCTTGCCATGTTCTAATCTCTCTCTCTCTCTCTCTCTCTCTCTCTCTCTCTCTCTCTCTCTCTCTCTCAGGATGACCCGGATCAAACGGAAGCTCGGGCGACACCGGGCTTGGCCTGGCCGCTTTTGCCGTGAATTTGGCCGAAAGAAGCATGCAATAAAAGTCAGCGTCCAACGCGCGATGCGGGGTGGTCAATGGCGACACCGCGGCGTTCCACGCAGCCGTGCGCGGCCACATGGACGGTGGCTTCCAACAAGCTCGTGGCGGGGATTTCGCCTCCTCAGCCAACTGGACCGTGTCCAGCGCGACGGGATTCCCCGCGCCGGTCCTGATCACGCTGTCCGGGCAGATCTTCGTCGTTGGCAACGCCAATCCCGGCGGGCACGAGCACATCCGCATGTACGGCGAGAATACGTTCGGCTTCGAGTACCTCGCCTACAACCACGGCTCGGACTTCGACTACAACGACATTGTCATGCGCCTGAAGCCGACGCATGGCGACTTCGGGTGAGCGGAATCCGTTCTACTCCGCCGCCATCGAGCGCGTGACCGTGATGCCCTTCTCCGCATCCAGCATGTAGTCGCGCGTCAGCGGCACGGCGTCCTGCTTCTTGGCGATCTGCAGCTGGAAGACCATCTGGTTCATGTACCGGAACGCCACCTCGCAGGCCGCGAGGTAGAACTCCCACATGCGGCAGAAGCGCTCGTCGTAGCCCGCGACCTGCTTGATGCGCTCGCGGTTGGCGAGGAAGCGCTGGCGCCAGTGGCGCAGGGTCTCGGCGTAGTGCAGGCGCAGGATCTCCATGTCGGTGACCCACAGCCCCACTTTCTCGACCGCCGTCATCACCTCGGAGAGGGCAGGGCTGTAGCCGCCCGGGAAGATGTACTTGCGCAGCCATGTGTTGGTGCCGCCCGGCGGCTCCATGCGGCCGATCGAATGCAGCAGCATCACGCCGTCGTCGTCCAACAGCTCCTTCACCTTGGTGAAGAACTCGACATAGTGGGCGGAGCCGACATGCTCGAACATGCCGACCGAGACGATGCGGTCGTAGCGGCCCGGCTCGTTGCGATAGTCGAGCAGCTTGAAGCGCACGCGGTCGGCCACGCCGCCTTCCAGGGCGCGGCGGCTCGAGACGGCGTGCTGTTCCTTGGAGAGGGTGACGCCGGTCACGTCAACGCCGAACTGTTGGGTGAGGAACAGGCCCATGCCGCCCCAGCCCGAGCCGATGTCCAGGACCTTCTGGCCGGGCTGCAGAAGCATCTTGGCGGCGATGTGCTGCTTCTTGTCGAGCTGGGCCTGCTCCAACGGCTCGTCGCCGGTCCTGAAGTAGGCGCAGGAATACTGCCGGTCACGGTCGAGGAAGAAATCGTAGAGCTGGCCGTTGAGGTCGTAGTGATGGGCGACGTTGCGCTCGGCCCGCCCGATCGGATTGTACTGCTCGAGGAAGCGCAGCCAGCGCTGCAGGGCATACGACCCCTTCACCATGGGCGTCGCTTCGAGAGCCGGCATGTTGCGGCCGACCAGATCGAGCAGATCGTAGATGTCGCCGTCTTCGACGGTAAGCTTGCCGTCCATGTAGGCTTCGCCCAGGGCCAGCCGCGGCCGCAGCGCCAGTCTCGTGGCGGTCCACCGGTCATGCAGGCGCAGCGTGAGGGCTGGGCCGGGGCGCGCACCCTCTAGGCGATGCGGCCTGCCGGCCTCATCGATGATGGTGAGCTGGCCTTCTTCCACAACACGGGCGAGAACCCGAGCCAACAGCATTGCCGTACCTTCGGGGCTGTACTCGGTCGAAATGTTAATTCAGATGGCAATTTCAAGGCAAAGGTTGTTCAAAATTGCAAAAACCCTGCGAATGACTGTGAAAATCACTTCAGCGGCGATTGCGTCGCAACCTCATCTTTGCTAGCACAGCTAGTGAAACTCACTCGCAGTGGAGAAATGCCGTGAAGCGTCGCGCAGCCCTCAAGACCGGTCTGGCCTTCGGTGCAGGCGTCCTCATCCTTCGCCGTGCGGAGGCACAGGGCGCCACGCTCAACCTCTATTCGGCGCGCCACTACAACACTGACGAGGCGCTCTACGGCAACTTCGCCGACCTGAGCGGCGTCAAGATCAACCGCATCGATGCCGAGCCCGATCCGCTGATCGAACGGCTCAAGGCCGAGGGCGACAAGAGCCCTTGCGACGTCCTGATCACCACCGACGCCGGCCGCATCGAGCGCGCCCGCCAGATGGGCCTGCTGCAGCCCGTGACGTCCGAGGTGCTGACCAAGTCGGTGCCGGCGCACCTGCGCGATCCCGACAACAACTGGTTCGGCTTCTCCAAGCGCGCGCGCGTGATCATGTACAACAAGGAGAAGGTGTCGGCGGCCGCCGCGCCCAAGAACTACGAGGACCTGGCCGATCCCAAGTGGAAGGGCAAGCTCCTGATCCGCGCCTCGGGCCATATCTACAACCAGTCGCTGGTGGGCTCGCTGCTGGCCGCTGATGGACCGGAGAAGACCGAGGCATGGGCCAAGGGCGTCGCCGCCAACCTGGCGCGCCCGCCGCGCGGCGGCGACACCGACCAGATCAAGGGCGTCGCCGCGGGCGAGGCCGAGCTCTGTGTCAGCAACACCTATTATTATGTCAACCTCATGCGCTCCAAGAAGCCGGAGGACCGCGAGGTCGCGGCCAAGGTGGGCGTGATGTTGCCCAACCAGGCCAACCGCGGCACGCACGTCAACATCAGCGGCGGCGCCGTGGCGCGCCATGCGCCCAACAAGGCGGCGGCCGTGAAGTTCCTCGAGTACCTGGTGTCGCCGCAGGCCCAGAAGTACTTCGCCGAGGGCAACTCGGAGTACCCGGTGGTGGCCGGCGTCGAGCTGTCGGCCGACCTGAAGTCGCTCGGCACCTTCAAGGAAGACCAGCTCAACGCCCGTGTGTTCGCGCAGAACAACGCCGAGGCGCTGAAGATCATGGACCGCGCGGGCTGGAAATAGCCTTCGCTGGGGGGCGTGCGACTCCAGTCGCGCGTCTTCGTTGATCGCGAAGATGATCGCGCCACTGCACTAGCGCGCCCCAGCTTACCGCCGTCTCGCCGCAATAGCCCGGCTCAACACGATCACCGGCGCCAAGGATACCATCACGATCACGATCGAGCCGACAGCCGCCTGGGCCAGCCGCTCGTCGGAGGCGAAGCGGTAGACGCCGATCGCCAGCGTATCGAGATTGAACGGCCGGATCAGCAGCGTCGCCGGCAGCTCCTTCATCACCTCGACGAAGGCCACGACGGCCGCCGTCAGCATCGGCCCGCGCAGCAGCGGCAGATGGATGCGCCGCAGCACTTCGCGCGGCCTGGCACCCAGCACGCGCGCGCTGGCGTCCATCGCCGGATCGATGGCGGCAAGGCCGGGCGCGATGTTGGCGAGCCCGACCGCGAGGAAGCGCACCGTGTAGGCAAGCAGCAGCGCGAACGCCGTGCCGCTCAGCAGGAGTCCGCTCGGCAATCCGAGGATGGCGCGGCTCAGCCGGTCGATACCGTGATCGGCAAGCGCCAGGGGCAGCAGGATGCCGACGGCAATCACGGCGCCCGGGATGGCGTAGCCCAGGGCGGAGAACTCGATCAGCCGGTTGAGCGCGCGGCGGCGCACCAGGCGGCCGGCATAGCTCAGGAACAGGGCGAGCACGACGATGATCGCGGCAGCCGCCGCGGCGAGGCTGAGGCTGTTGGCGGCGTCGCGCAGGAAATGCGAGTCGATGGCGACCGCGCCCGACCGCCACGCGAGCTGCGCCAGATGGATCGTCGGCACGACGAAGCCCAGGATGATGGGCAGCGTACAGGCCGCGATCGCGCCAACCGCCGGCCAGAACGCTAGCTCGGCGGGATCGCCGTGGTGGCGCAGGTTCGAGGCGATGTGGAAGCGGGCGCGGCCGCGCGAACGGCGCTCGATCAGGATCAGGAGGCCGGCGATGGCGATCAGGACGAGCGCGATCTGCGCGGCGCCCTCGCGATTGCCCAGCCCATACCAGGTCCGATAGATCGCCGTCGTCAGCGTCTGCACGCCGTAATATTGGACGGTGCCGAAGTCGGCGAGCGCTTCCAGGAGCGCCAGCACCACGCCGGCGGCGACGGCGGGCCGCGCCAGCGGCAGCGCGACGCCGAAGAAGGTGCGCCACGGGCCGTGGCCCAGGATGCGGCTGGCCTCGATCAGGGCGTGCGACTGGCTGAGGAATGCGGTGCGCGCGGCGAGATAGACGTAAGGATAGAGCACCAGCGTGAACAGGAGCGCGACGCCGCCGGCCGAGCCGAGATCGGGGAACCAGTAGTCGCCGCGGCTCCAGCCGGTGGCCTGCCGCAAAGCGCCCTGGACGGGACCGGCGAAGGTCAGGAGATCGGCATAGGCGTAGCCGATGATGTAGGTCGGCAGCACCAGCGGCAGCAGCAGCGCCCATTGCAGCAGCCGGCTGCCGGGGAAGCTGCACATCGTCACCAGCCACGCCGTGCCGGCGCCGATGATGGTCGTGCCGAGGCCGACCACCAGCAGCAGGACCAGCGTGTTGAAGAAGATGTCGATGAGCTGGGTGTCGGCGAGATGCCGCCACAGCTCGCCCTGCGGCGTGAACAGGCTCGACGCCACGCCGAGCAACGGCAGCGCCACGATGCCCGCGATCACGATGGCGCCGACGCGCCAGATCATTGGGAGCGCGGGCCTCCGGCCCGCTCAGACGCGCATGTGAATGCGCTCCCATGATGCGGGCCGCAGGCCCGCGCTCCCAAAAGAAAACGCATGCCACCGGTGGCCGGTGGCATGCGCCAGAACGAGTGCACGAAGGGCTCGTTACTTCTTTTCGGCCGGTGCTTCCTCGGCCTCGGCCGGCGTCTCGGCGGCAGCCTCGCCTTCGGCGGCGGTCTTGGCCTCGACGGACTTGGCTTCGAAGAGGGCGGCGGCCTGCGCAGCGGCGCGCTGGGCGGCTTCCGCCGCCTCGAGCGCCGCACGCTCGGTCTCGGCGACCAGCGTGCCGCCCTTGGCGAGGAACTCGGCCTCGTCGGGCGAACGGGCGACCAGCACGCTGATCTCGACCGCGACCTCCGGATGGAGGTGGATCTTGATCTTGTGCGTGCCGAGCGCCTTGATCGGCTTGTCGAGCTCGACCTGGCCGCGCTCGATCTTGACGTCCTGGGCGGCGGCGCCGTCGGCGATGTCGCGCGAGGTGACCGAGCCGTAGAGCTGCAGGGCCTCGGAGGCCTGGCGGATCAGCGTGACCTTGAGGTCGGCCATCTTGCCGGCCACCGCCTCGGCGTCCTTGCGGCGCTCGAGGTTCTGCGCCTCGAGCGTCTTACGCTGCGATTCGAAGTAGGTGATGTTGTCCTTGGTGGCGCGCAGGGCCTTCTTCTGCGGCAGCAGGAAGTTGCGGGCGAAGCCGGGCTTCACCTTCACCACATCGCCCATCTGGCCGAGCTTGGGCACGCGCTCCAGCAGGATGACGTTCATCGGCATGATCGTTCTCCGCTAGGCGATGACGTAGGGCAGCAGCGCCAGGAAACGCGCGCGCTTGATCGCCTGGGCAAGCTCGCGCTGCTTCTTGGACGACACCGCCGAGATGCGGCTCGGCACGATCTTGCCGCGCTCCGAGACGAAGCGCTGCAGCAGGCGCACGTCCTTGTAGTCGATCTTCGGCGCATTGGCGCCGGAGAACGGGCAGCTCTTGCGGCGGCGGGTGAAGGGACGACGTTGGGCGCTCATTCTTCTTCTCCCGGAACGATGGCTGCGACCGGCGCGTCATCGCCGAAGCGCGGACGCTCGCGGCGCGGCGGGCGATCGCCCCAGCGGTCGCCGCGATCACGATCGCCACCTGGACGGTCGGCCTTCTCGGCGCTGCGGACCATGATGGCCGACGGGACTTCCTCGAGCTCATCGACGCGGACGGTGAGGTAACGGATGATGTCCTCGTTGATCGACATCGTGCGCTCCAGCTCCTTAACGGCAGCGGGCGGGGCGTCGATGTTGAGCAGGGTGTAGTGACCCTTGCGGTTCTTCTTGATGCGGTAGGTGAGGGAACGCAGGCCCCAGTACTCCTTCTTGGAGACGGTGCCACCGAGCCCGGTGACCAGCTCGGAGAACTGGGTGGTCAGCGCCTCCACCTGCGTCGTCGGGACGTCCTGACGCGCAATGAAGACATTCTCATAGAGTGCCATGAAACGAACGGCTCCTTATGGCTGTTAGCGACCCGGAGTTCGTCGTGCCCCTCTTCCTCATGAGGATGAAAGGCCGACCGGCAACCGCCCGGATCTAGCCGGCCCTTTGCGGAATTGCTTGGGGTCGGCAAGGAGATCGGGGCCGATTTAGGCCCCGAAGAGCGGCGGTTATACAGGCAAATCCCTGAAAATCAAGGCGTTCCGGGCTTGCCCCAGGCTCCTCTCCCCCGCTAGGGGGAGAGGCTAGGTGAGGGGGCCGTTAAGGCTGTCTGTAACCCCCCAACCCAACCTCTCCGCCTAGCGGGGGAGAGGAGCCTGAAGAGAACTGAGTAGCACCGCCAAGAACGCAGGGGAAACGGCTCATGGGTCGCGCT
The DNA here is from genome assembly GCA_963809025.1 of uncultured Alphaproteobacteria bacterium. Lineage (GTDB taxonomy): Bacteria > Pseudomonadota > Alphaproteobacteria > Reyranellales > Reyranellaceae > Reyranella. The sequence goes on from CAWEIE010000004.1 coordinate 48,954, forward strand.
TTCGTCTTTCCGGGACAGGGATCCCAGGCCGTCGGCATGGGCGTCGACCTGGCCGGAGCCTTTGCCACCGCCCGGGACGTCTTCCAGGAAATCGACGAGGCGCTGAAGCAGAATCTGTCGAAGTTGATGCGGGAAGGGCCCGAATCCGACCTGGTCCTGACCGAGAATGCCCAGCCGGCGCTGATGGCGGTCAGCATCGCCGTCATCCGCATCCTGGAGAAGGACGGCGGCAAGCCGCTCGCCAGCCTGGCGAGCCATGTCGCCGGCCATTCCCTCGGCGAATATTCGGCGCTTACGGCGGCAGGCGCCCTCCAACTCGCAGATGCCGCGCGGCTTCTCAGGCTGCGCGGCCAATCGATGCAGAAGGCGGTGCCGGTGGGCGAGGGCGCGATGGCCGCCCTGCTCGGCATCGAGCTCGAGCCCGCGCAGGAGGCCTGCAAGGAAGCAGCGCAAGGCGAGATCGTCACGGTGGCCAACGACAATGGCGGCGGCCAGGTCGTGGTGAGCGGCCACAAGGCTGCCGTCGAGCGCTGCATCGAGACCGCCAAGCCGCGCGGCGCCAAGCGCGGCATGCTCTTGCCGGTGAGCGCACCGTTCCATTGTCCGCTGATGCAACCCGCCGCCGATGCCATGCAGAGGGCGCTGGAGACGGTGACGTTCGCGACCCCGCGCGTGCCGCTGGTCGCCAATGTGCTGGCCGCCGAGATCACCGAGCCCAGCGCCATCAAGCAGCGGCTGGTGGAACAGGTCACGGGCCTCGTGCGTTGGCGCGAGAGCGTGCAGTACATGAAGTCGCAGGGCGTCGAGGCGCTGGTCGAGTGCGGCTCGGGCAAGGTGCTGTCGGGGCTGGTGAAGCGCATCGACAAGGAGATGACCGGCCTGGCGCTGAACACGCCGGCGGATATCGAAGCCTTTTTGAAGACGGTGTAGTGCGACTCGCTCATGTTCCTCTTCCCCTAGCGGGGGAGAGGAACTTGAGTCGATGCGGAGTTAAGGAGACCCAATGTTCGATCTTTCCGGCAAGGCCGCGCTGGTGACCGGCGCCTCGGGCGGCATCGGCGGGGCCATCGCCCGCGCGCTGCACAAGCAGGGCGCCACGGTGACGCTGTCGGGCACGCGCGCCGATGCGCTCGAGAAACTCAAGGGCGAGCTCGGCGAGCGCGCTCACGTCATCGCCGCGCGCATGGACGACGCCGCCGACATCGACCGTCTGTTGAAGGACGCCGAGGCGGCGATGGGCAAGGTCGACATCCTGGTCAACAACGCCGGCATCACGCGCGACAACATCTCGATGCGCATGAAGGACGAGGAATGGGAGAAGGTGCTGCAGGTGAACCTGACCGGCACCTTCCGCCTCACGCGCGCGGCGATGCGCGGCATGATGCGCCGCCGCTTCGGCCGGGTGATCAACATCACTTCGATCGTGGGCGTCACCGGCAATCCCGGGCAGGCCAACTATGCCGCCGCCAAGGCAGGGCTCATCGGCATGTCGAAGTCGCTCGCCCAGGAGCTCGCTTCGCGCGCCATCACGGTGAACTGCGTGGCCCCGGGCTTCATCGCCACGCCGATGACCGACGTGCTGACCGACGAGCAGAAGAAGGGCATTCTGGGCCGCGTGCCCGCCGACCGGCTGGGCACGCCTGACGAGATCGCCGCCGGCGTGGTCTATCTGGCCAGCGACGAGGCCGCCTACGTCACCGGACAGACCCTCCACATCAACGGCGGGATGGCAATGATCTAGACTTCCTCCCCATCGTCATCGATGGGGAGGTGCCCGCGAAGCGGGCGGAGGGGTCATGGAGATCAGAACTGTTGCCCTTGACCCCTCCGGCCCTGCGGGCCACCTCCCCAGCGAAGCTGCGGAGGAATGATCGGCCAAGTCACTGATTCTGTGAGCTTTCCGGCGCTAGCCAATAGGGAGGCACCTATGTATAAGAGCCGGAAATCGCCGATCCCCTTGGGCGACCCAGGTATTTTGAGAACACGGGAAGGACAAGAAAATGAGCGACATTGCCGAGCGCGTTAAGAAGATCGTCGTGGAGCATCTGGGCGTCGAAGCGGCGCAGGTTAAGGAAGATGCCAAGTTCATCGACGACCTGGGCGCCGACAGCCTTGATACGGTCGAGCTGGTGATGGCGTTCGAAGAGGAATTCGGCATCGAGATTCCCGACGATGCCGCCGAGAAGATCCAGACCGTCGGCGACGCTATCGGCTTCATCAAGAGCAACGCCAAGTCCTGATCGTCTCCTGCAGCAAGGAGCACGGGCGATGAGGCGAGTCGTCATTACCGGCATGGGGATGGTGACGCCGCTGGGCGATGGCGTCGACACCAACTGGCGCCGCCTGATGGCGGCCGAGTCCGGCATCCGGTCGATCCAGGCCTTCGACACCACCGATCTCGCGACCAAGATCGCGGGCGAGGTACCGCAAGGCGACAAGGCCAACGGCCACTTCAATGTCGACGGCTACATTGCGCCCAAGGACCAGCGCAAGCTCGACAAGTTCCTGATCTTCGGCATCGCCGCCGCCGAGCAGGCGGTCGAGGATTCGGGCTGGAAGCCGACCGACGAAGAGAGCCTCAACCGCACCGGCGTGATGATCGGCTCTGGCATCGGCGGCCTGCAGACGATCTATGAGACCTCGCTGGTCTTGAAGGAGCGCGGACCGCGCCGCGTCAGCCCGTTCTTCATCCCCTCGGCGCTGATCAACCTCGCCTCCGGTCAGGTCTCGATCAAGTACGGCTTCAGGGGCCCCAACCACTCCGTCGTCACGGCCTGCGCCACCGGCGCCCACGCGCTGGGCGACGCCGCTCGCCTGATCCAGCTCGAGGACGCCGACGTCATGGTGGCGGGCGGCGCGGAGGCTGCGATCTGCCGCATCGGCATCGCCGGCTTCAACGCCTGCAAGGCGCTCTCGACCGACTTCAACGACACGCCAACCCAGGCGTCGCGGCCGTGGGACAAGCGGCGTGACGGCTTCGTCATGGGTGAGGGCGCGGGCGTCGTCGTGCTGGAAGAGTACGAGCACGCCAAGAAGCGCGGCGCCAAGATCTACGCCGAGGTCATTGGCTACGGCCTGTCGGGCGACGCCTATCACATCACCGCGCCGTCCGAGGACGGCGATGGCGCCCAGCGCGCCATGAAGGCTGCGCTGAAGCGCGCCAAGCTCAACACCGACCAGATCGACTACGTCAACGCGCATGGCACCTCGACCATGGCCGACGTGATCGAGCTCGGGGCGGTGAAGAAGACGTTCGGCGAGGACGCCCACAAGCTCTCCATGTCGTCGACCAAGTCGGCGACCGGGCATCTGCTGGGCGCCGCCGGCGCCATCGAAGCCATCTACTCGATCAAGTCGATCATCGAGCAGGCCGTTCCGCCGACGCTCAATCTCGACGAGCCCGACGAGGGGTGCGACATCGACCTCGTGGCCAAGCAGGCCAAGCAACGCAAGGTCCGCTACGCACTCAGCAACTCGTTCGGCTTCGGCGGCACCAACGCCTCGTTGATCTTCGGTCCCGTCTGATCGCCAGGGGGCTGGGCGTGCTCAGCTATTTCCGTTGGGTCCTCTTCTTCGTCGCCCTGTTCGTCACCCTGATGGGTGGCGCGCTGTGGCTCGGCAACCAGCTTCTGGGGACAGCGGGGCCGCTCAGCGCGACCAAGAACATCGTCATCCCGCGCGGCGCGGGTCCGCAGACCATGGCCAAGGTGCTGAAGGAAGAAGGCGTCATCGACCACGAACGCCTGTTCCGGGTCGCCGTGATGATCGATCCGACGCCCAAGCCCATCAAGGCGGGCGAGTACGAGATTCCGGCCCATATCTCCATGCTGGGGCTGCTCGACCTGCTGCAATCGGGCAAGCAGGTGCAGCGCCGCCTCACCGTGGTCGAGGGCATGACGACGCCCGAGGTGATCGACCTGGTGAAGAACACGCCGGCGCTCTCGGGCGAGATCACCGCTCGATCTCAAGGAAGGCGACCTGCTGCCCGAGACCTACTTCTATTCGCGCGACGACACGCGCGATGGGCTGCTGATGCGCATGAAGGAGGCGATGGACAAGACGCTGGACGAGGCCTGGCGCAAGCGCGCCGCCGGCCTGCCGCTGGCCAATCGTCGCGAGGCCCTGACCCTGGCCTCGATCGTCGAGAAGGAGACGGCGGTCCCCGGCGAACGCGCCAAGGTGGCCGCCGTCTACATCAATCGCCTGCGCCGGCGCATGAAGCTCGAGAGCGACCCGACGACGATCTACGGCATCACCCAGGGCAAGGTACCGCTCAACCGCGAGCTGACGCGCGCCGATCTGCAGTCGAATACGCCGTACAACACCTACGTGATCACCGGCCTGCCGCCCGGTCCGATCTGCAATCCGGGCCGTGCGGCGATCCTGGCCGCGACCAATCCGGCGCGCGACCGCGCGCTCTATTTCGTGGCCGACGGGCAGGGCGGGCATGCCTTCGCCGGGACGCTCGCCGAGCACAATCGCAACGTCGAGCGCTGGCGGCAGATCCAACGCGAGCGCGCCGAGCAGCAGCAGCAGTCGCAGACGCCGCCGGGCGCGCCCGGCGCGCCGTCCCCGGCTCCTCCCGGCCAGCAGCGTCCGGCGCCGAGACCGTGAGCCATGCCGGCCATCGTCCTGGCCTTGGTCGTTCTCGCCGTTGTCGCTCTCGGCATCGCCTGGTTCCTGCGCGCCAACCCGTCCTCGCTGGCGCGTGGCATGCGCATGGTGCTGGTCGTGCTGGGCGCCATCGCCGTCGGCGGCATGCTGATCTTCGGCCTGCGCTTCCTGCCGAGCCTGCTGCCCGAACTGTTCGGCCTGGCCGGCCTGGTGATCACCGGGCTGATCGCGCGCGCGTTGCGCAACCGGCCGTCCGGCGGTTTCAGCTCGCCCGGCACCGGCCGGCGCACCGAGGTGCGCACGGCGTTCCTGCAGGCCTGGATCGACCACGGCACGGGTGACGTCGGCGGCACCGTGCTCGCCGGCCGCTTCGCGGGGCGCACCTTGGATCGCCTGTCCGACAGCGAGCTGCTGGACCTGCACGAAGAATGCCGGAACGATGCCGATTCGCTGCGCGTGATGGAGGCCTATCTCGACCGGCGGCTGAACGTCGATTGGCGCACGGCACGACAGCCGCCACCTCGTGGACCGCGCACCGACATGACGCGCGCGGAGGCGCTGGCCGTGCTGGGGCTGGCCGAAGGCGCCAGCGAGGAGGAGGTCAAGGCCGCGCATCGCCGCCTGATCCGCCGCACGCACCCTGACGCCGGCGGCACCGCCGATCTCGCCGCGCGCATCAACCGGGCAAAGGATGTGCTGGTCGGTGGCTAATAAGTGGTTGAACTTGCGGGGACTTCTTGGGCGTGGCAACTACGGGCGCTCCGTTGCCATTGAGCGAGGTCGATGAAGCATGCCGCAGCGTGTCCGCAAAGCCGTCTTGCCCGTGGCCGGATTGGGTACCCGTTTCCTGCCTGCCACCAAGGCGATGCCCAAGGAGATGCTGACGGTCGTCGACAGGCCGTTGATCCAGTATGCGGTCGAGGAATGCCTGGCCGCCGGCATCGAGGAGTTCGTGTTCGTCACCGGCCGCAACAAGAGCGCCATCGAGGACCACTTCGACGCCGCCTACGAGCTGGAAGCGACTCTCCAAGAACGCGGCAAGAAGAGCGAGCTGAAGCAGACGCAGGATGCCGCCATCAAGCCCGGCAACGCGATCTTCACCCGCCAGCAGAGGCCGCTCGGCCTCGGCCACGCGGTGTGGTGCGCGCGCGACTGGATCGGCCGCGAGCCCTTCGCCGTGCTGCTGCCCGACGAGCTCACGATCGATTCGCCGAGCTGCACGGCACAGCTCGTGGCGGCGCACGGCAAGACCGGCGGCAATGTCGTGGCCGTCATGGACGTGCCGCGCGATCAGACCAAGAGCTACGGCATCGCCGCCGTGAAGGCCGGGAAGGACGGGCTGGCCGAGATCACCGGCCTGGTCGAGAAGCCCAAGCCCGAGGCCGCGCCCTCGACGCTCGCCATCATCGGCCGCTACGTGCTGATGCCCGAGGTCTTCGACCATCTCGACAAGCACGAGACCGGGGCCGGCGGCGAGATCCAGCTCACCGATGCCATGGCCAAGATGATCGGCAGCCAGCCGTTCCATGCCCTGACCTATGCCGGCCAGCGCTACGATTGCGGCACCCGGCTGGGCTTCCTCGAGGCCAACTGCGCCGTGGCGCTCAACCGCGACGACACGAAGGCCGACACGCGGGCGCTGCTCGGCCGGCTGCTGAAAGGCTAAGTCATGCGCATCGCCATGATCGGCTCGGGCTATGTCGGACTGGTGTCCGGCGCCTGCTTCGCCCAGTTCGGCCATGACGTCGTTTGCATCGACAAGGAGGAGGCCAAGATCGCCCGCCTGCGCAAGGGCGAGATGCCGATCTACGAGCCCGGCCTCGACAAGCTGGTCGCCGACAACGTGAAGGCGGGCCGGCTCGCCTTCAGCACCAAGCTCAACGACGCCGTCGGCAATGCCGACGCGGTGTTCATCGCCGTCGGCACGCCGACACGACGCGGCGACGGCCATGCCGACCTGACCTACGTCTACGCCGCCGCCGCCGAAGTGGCCGACGCGATTCGCGGCTACACCGTGGTGGTGACCAAGTCGACGGTGCCCGTCGGCACCGGCCGCGAGGTCGCGCGCATCATCCGCGAGACCCAGCCGCCGGCCGAGTTCGATGTCTGCTCCAACCCCGAGTTCCTGCGCGAGGGCGCGGCGATCGAGGACTTCATGAAGCCCGACCGCGTCGTCATCGGCGTCGAGAGCCAGCGCGCGCGCGACGTGATGGCTCAGGTCTACCGGCCGCTCAACCTCATCCAGACGCCGATGGTGTTCACCAACATCGAGACGGCCGAGGTCACCAAGTACGCGGGCAACGCCTTCCTCGCCACCAAGATCACCTTCATCAACGAGATCGCCGACCTCTGCGAGAAGGTCGGCGCCGACGTCCATGACGTGGCGCGCGGCATCGGCCTCGACGGCCGCATCGGCCGCAAGTTCCTCCATCCCGGGCCGGGCTTCGGCGGCTCGTGCTTCCCCAAGGACACGCTGGCGCTCGCCTACACCGCGCGCGAGGTCAATGCGCCGCAGACCATCGTCGAGCAGGTCATCGAGGTGAACAACGCGCGCAAGAAGCGGATGGCTGCCAAGGTCATCGACTTCTGCGGCGGTTCGGTGAAGGGCCTCACGGTCGGCGTGTTCGGGCTCACCTTCAAGCCCGACACCGACGACATGCGTGACGCACCCTCGCTCGACATCGTGCCGGCGCTGCAGGCGGCCGGGGCGAAGATCGTCGCCTTCGATCCCGAGGGCATGGCGGAAGCCGGGCGCATGCTGCCGGGCATCAGCTTCGCCAAGACCGCCTACGAGGCAGCGTTCGAGGCTGACGTCCTGGTCGTGATCACCGAGTGGCACGAGTTCCGCGGCCTCGATCCGCGTCGTATCAAACAGGTGATGCGCCAGCCGCGCATCGTCGACCTGCGCAACATCTTCAATCCCGAGGAGATGCGCGGCCTGGGCTTCACCTATGAGGGGGTAGGCCGTCCCCAGCCGCGCAACTGACGTCCCTGCAACCGGAGCCTTTTTGATGAGCCAGACGGCGCACAAGTTCGACCCCACCATCCTGCGCGAATACGACATCCGCGGCGTCGTCGGCAAACAGGTGCACGCTGCCGACGCGCGCGCCATCGGCCGCAGCTTCGGCACGATGGTGCGCCGCAAAGGGGGCAAGCGGGTGGCGCTGGGCTATGATGGGCGGCTGAGCTCGCCCGAGCTGGCGGCCGCCTGCATCGAAGGCCTGACCGCAGCCGGGATCGACGTCACCAGCATCGGCGTAGCAGCCACGCCGATGCTCTATTTCGCCGTCTATCATCTCGATGCCGACGCCGGCATCCAGATCACCGGCTCGCACAATCCGCCCGACTACAACGGCTTCAAGATGATGATGGGCAAGAAGTCGTTCTTCGGCGAGGAGATCCAGAAGCTGGGCGCCATCGCCGCCAAGGGCGACTGGGAGAGCGGGCAGGGCAAGGTCGAGCAGAAGAACATCCTTGCCGACTATGCCGCGCGGCTCCTGAAGGACGTGAAGCCCGGCAAGAAGCTCAAGGTCGCCTGGGATACCGGCAACGGCGCGGTCGGCGTTTCGATCCGCGCCGTCGTGGACAAGCTGCCGGGCGAGCATTTCGTGCTGAACGAGAAAGTCGACGGCACCTTCCCCGCACACCATCCCGATCCGACGGTGCCCAAGAACCTCGAGCAGCTCATGGCCGAGGTGAAGAAGCAGGGCTGCGACCTCGGCATCGCCTTCGACGGCGATGGCGATCGCATCGGCGCGATCGACGGCAAGGGGCGCGTGCTGTGGGGCGACCAGCTCCTGGTGCTGTGGTCGCGCGACGTGCTGAAAAGCCATCCCGGCGCCACCATCATCGCCGACGTCAAGGCGAGCCAGGTGCTGTTCGACGAGATCGCCAAGGCCGGCGGCAAGCCGATGATGTTCAAGACCGGCCATTCCCTGATCAAGAGCAAGATGGCCGAGATCAAGGCGCCGCTGGCCGGCGAGATGAGCGGGCACATCTTCTTCGCCGACACCTTCTATGGCTTCGACGACGCGCTCTATTGCGGCTTGCGGCTGCTCAACATCGTGGCCAACAGCAAGGAGAGCCTGGCCGAGATGAGGGACGGGCTGCCCCAGCCAGTCAATACGCCCGAGTTGCGCTTCGACTGCCCCGACGAGCGCAAGTTCGGCGTCGTCGAGGAGGTCAAGGCGCGCCTCAAGAAGGCGGGCGCCAAGTTCTCCGACATCGACGGCGTGCGCGTCAGCACCAAGGACGGCTGGTGGCTGCTGCGCGCCTCGAATACGCAGCCCGTGCTGGTGGCACGCTGCGAGGCGCCCGACGAGGCGGGGCTGCAGCGGCTCATGACCGACCTGAAGGCCGCCCTGTCGGCGAGCGACGTCACCTTGCCTGACGACCCGGCGGGTGGGCATCATTAGCCATGGCGGATCGTCTTCCGGAGCGCGGACCTCCAGGTCCGCTCATGCTTATAATGCGGACCTGGAGGTCCGCGCTCCAATGACCACCTTCTTCTTCTACGGCACGCTGCTCGATCACGACGTCATGGCGCTGGTGATCGGCCGGCGGCTGCCGCCATCGGCCTTCGTGCCGGCGAGCGTCAAGGGCCACGTGCGCCGGCGCGCCAAGGGCGTGAGCTATCCGATCCTGCAGCGCGATCCCGGCGGCGAAGTCGAGGGCGTCGTCGTCGGCGGCCTGACCAAGCGCGATGTCGAGCGGCTGTCGGCCTTCGAAGGACCGCGCTATCGCATCGCGCCGCTCAAGGTGACGATCGGCGGGAGGCTCAGGACGGTGTCGGTATTCGAGCCGAAAGAGGCGAGCTTCCAGCCGGTCGACAGTGCCTGGAACCTCGCGCTCTGGCAGGGCCGCTACAAGCGCCCCTTCGTCGCCCGCCTGCGGCAGGCCTTCAGCGGGCGTTAGGCGTGTTCCAGGCCGTGACCTGGATCGCCGAGCAATAGATCTTCTTCTTCTCCAGCCGCTTGCAGCCGTCGACGGCCTGCGCCTGGGAAAGATTGGTGAGCCGCGCACGGTGGAAGGTCTTGTTCGCCATCTGCACTTCGTCGACGGCCGCGGTGACCGAGCGCATGTCGACCAGCGTCGACGACGCCCGCTCCAGCGCAAGCTGGGCGGCCTGCGGATCGTTGAACGAGCCGACCTGGATGACCCAGCTGCCGATCGGCGGGCCGTTGGGGGCGACGCTGCCTTCGGCCGGCGGCGGCATGGCGGGGCCCGCGACGCGCTGGGTGGCCGGTGGTTGCGGGGCAGGCGGCGGCGCGGCGGCCGTGAAGCCGGCCAGCGGCGCCGCGCTTGCCGTGGCCAGGCGTGGCGTGCTCTCGGGAATGACCAGGCTGGGATCGAAATTGGCCGAAGTATAGCGGGCCGACGGCGGCTTGCGGATGTTGGTCCAGGCCGACAGGCGCATCGTGGTCGCCGAGGCGAAGCCCTGGTCCATCAGCATGGCCATCATGCGGTCGCGCTGCCCGGCGCTATTGCCGCCCATCACCACGCCGATCAGGCGGCGGTTGTCGCGCATGGCCGACATCACGAGGTTGAAGCCCGAGGCGTTGGTGTAGCCGGTCTTCAAGCCATCGGCGCCTTCGTAGGAGCCGAGCATCCGGTTGTGGTTCTCGAGGCTGCGGCCGCGGTAGGGCCAGCTCTGCACCGAGAACACCGGATAGTAATGCGGGAAGTCGCGCATCAGCGCGAAGGCGAGTCGCGCCATGTCGCGCGCCGTCGTGACCTGCTCGCGGTTGGGCAGGCCCGAGGCGTTGCGGAACACCGTCTGCGACATGCCGAGCTGACGCGCCTTGCTGGTCATCATCTGCGCGAACGAGGGCTCATCGCCGCCCAGCGCCTCGGCCAGCACGACGGCGGCGTCGTTGGCCGAGCGCGTCACCAGCGCCATCGTGGCGTCGCGCACGCTGACCGTGCCGCCCGGCGGCAGGCCCATCTTGGTCGGCGGCGCATTGATCGCGTTGATCGACACCGGCAGGCCGTCGCCCAGCGACAGGCGGCCCGAGTTGAGCGCCGAGAAGGTGAGGTAGATCGTCATCAGCTTGGTGAGCGACGCCGGATGACGAAGCTGATCGGGCTGATCGGACGAGAGTTCGCGCCCGCTCGTGGCGTCGAGGACGATATAGGCGTCGCGGCCATCGACCGCGGGATTGCCCACCCAGCTCGAAGCGGCGGCAGCCGGCCGCACCGCCTTGGCCTTCTTGGCCGTGGGCGCGGCGCGTTTTTGCGGCGGCGACTGCGCATTGGCGTCGGCCGGCAGGAGAGCGGCAACAAGGAAGAACGCTGCGGCAAGCAGGGAGAGGCCGGCCGCGATGCGACGGAGAGGGGAGGTCATCGCAATTAAGCCAATACTAAGGTCTATATTTTTGTGCCCAAGCAAGGGCTTAGAGGCAGTTCCTCGACAATACTCAAATTTGTGGGGTTATGCAACTTTTTACCCGCCGTTTTGATGCCCAACTTGGCATGGAGGGTGGACTGGACATTTGCTCTCGTCCCAGACGGAGTGCCGCGATGAAATGGATGTCTGTCGCCGCGTTCGGGCTCGCCCTGGCGGCATCCCCGATGGCCTCGGCGCAGCGGCCCGACCGCTATGTCGATCCGCCGATCGTGCGCAGCTTCAACTGGTTTCCGTACGTCGGCGGCGACGATATCCGGGCCAATTGCGGCAAGGACGGGCGCAATCGCATGCGCCTGATCTACAACGCCATCTATTCCGAGCAGGTCAGGACCTACGAGCTCTTCCTCCAGCCCGACGGCACGACCGGCCTCGGTATCGGCGTGCTGGCCGACCAGGGCGTAGTCTCGAACCTTTTGATGAACAACGGCGGCGATGCGCTGAAGCCGTGGAGCATGAAGCGGGGCGAGCGCATCCTGAGCGTGGCCGAAACGCGCGATCTGATGGCGCTGTTCCAGGCAAGCGCCGCCTTCGGGCCGCCGCGCGATGGCTTGCGCCTGCCCGATGTCGACTTCTGGTGGACGGTCGCCTCGTGCCGCGACGGCGTGTGGGGCTTCCAGGCCTATCACTATCCGACCGACGGCTTCGCCAACGTGAAGTTCGCCCAGACGCTCTTCTCGTTCGACACGGTGCCGGTGCCGGTCAACCCGCCGCGCAAGCTGGTGCCGGCGGAGCTGCGGCGCGATCCCAACGCGCCGGTCAATCACATGAAGGCCAACCAGTGGACGCTGACCGTCGGCAAGGACGGGCTGCGGCCGAGATAGTCACCCGGCGGTGCCTATTTGCCGGCTGGGTGCATGTCTGCTGTCCGGCGCGAAGTTTGCTCCGCGGCTGCTGTGGGCGACCGGTGACCGGCCGAGGTAGCGGAATCCCCGGGCGTCCCTATATAATTCGGGTGGTTCGGCTTTCTTTGGAGACTGTGATCCGGACGATGGGCTCTCTGCGTAACGACTGCGAATGGCGCCTTACCGGCGACCGGCTGGGCGGGCCCAATGAGCCGCCGGGCGGTCCGCCGCAGCAGCCGCCGCGTCGCGACGACAAGGAGGGCGATGGCGAGGGCCGCAGCGGGGCGCTGACGCTCACCCGGACCCGCACCAAGAAGCCATCGATGTATAAGGTATTGATGTTGAACGACGATTACACGCCGATGGAGTTCGTCGTCGACGTCCTGCAGCACATCTTCCAGAAAAATCGCGAAGAAGCGACCCAGATCATGCTGCACGTCCATCAGAAGGGCGTCGGCGTGTGCGGCGTTTACACCTACGAGATCGCCGAGACGAAGGTGACGCAAACGGTGGATTACGCGCGCAAGAACCAGCATCCTCTCCAGTGCACTCTGGAGAAGGAATGAACAAAACCGAGAGTAGTTCGTTCTTTCAGTCGAGGTAGTTCGATGTCCATGCTGTCCAAGAACCTCGAGAGATCCCTCCACCGCGCCTTCGGGCTCGCCGGAGAACGCCGCCACGAATACGCCACCCTCGAGCACCTGCTTCTGGCGATGACCGAGGATGACGACGCGGTTCCCGTTCTCAAGGCCTGCGGCGTCGACATCGACCGCCTGCGCCACGATCTCGAAACCTTCATCGACAATCGTCTGAAGGGCATCATCACCCAGAACCCGAGCGAGCCGCTGCCGACAGCGGGCTTCCAGCGCGTGGTCCAGCGCGCTGCGGTCCATGTGCAGTCGTCGGGTCGCAAGGAAGTCACGGGCGCCAACGTGCTGGTGGCGCTGTTCTCCGAGCGCGACAGCCACGCCGTGTCGTTCCTCGAGAACCAGGGCATGACCCGGCTGGACGCCGTCGACTATATCAGCCACGGCAAGGCCAAGGTGCCGGGCCGCGCGCGCGCCCGCCGGGTCTCCGGCTCCGAGGAGGAGGGCGGCGGCGAGGGCGGGACCAAGCAGGGCAACGAGGCGCTGGCCGCCTACTGCGTCGACCTCAACCAGAAGGCCCGCGAGGGCCGCGTCGATCCGCTGATCGGCCGCGAGCACGAGGTCGAGCGCACCATCCAGGTGCTGTGCCGCCGGACCAAGAACAATCCGCTCTATGTCGGCGAGCCCGGCGTCGGCAAGACGGCGATCGCCGAGGGCCTGGCGCGCAAGATCGTCGAGGGCGAGGTGCCCGAGGTGCTGAAGGAGTCGGTGATCTACGCGCTCGACATGGGCGCGCTGCTGGCCGGCACGCGCTATCGCGGCGACTTCGAGGAGCGGCTCAAGGCCGTGCTGTCGGAACTCAAGAAGAAGCCCAACTCGGTGCTGTTCATCGACGAGATCCATACGATCATCGGTGCCGGCGCGACGTCGGGCGGCTCGATGGATGCGTCGAACCTCTTGAAGCCCTCGCTGCAGTCGGGCGAGCTGCGCTGCATCGGCTCGACCACCTACAAGGAATACCGCAACTACTTCGAGAAGGACCGCGCGCTGGTCCGCCGCTTCCAGAAGATCGACGTGCCGGAGCCCTCGATCGCCGACGCCGTCGAGATCATGAAGGGCCTGAAGCCGGTCTACGAGAAGCACCACCACGTCACCTACACCGACGATGCGATCAAGGCTTCGGTCGAGCTGTCGGCGCGCTACATCCACGACCGCAAGCTGCCCGACAAGTCGATCGACGTGATCGACGAGGTCGGCGCCGCGCAGATGCTGCGCACGCCCGACATGCGCAAGTCGACCATCGAGGTGCACGACATCGAGGAGATCGTCGCCAAGATCGCCCGCATCCCGCCCAAGAGCGTGTCCAAGGACGACACCGAGATGCTGCGCAACATCGACCGCGACCTGAAGACGGTGGTGTTCGGCCAGGAGCGGGCGATCGACCAGCTCTCGGCCGCGATCAAGCTCGCACGCGCGGGCCTGCGCTCGCCGGAGAAGCCGATCGGCTCCTACCTGCTGGCCGGCCCCACGGGCGTCGGCAAGACCGAGGTGACGCGCCAGCTCGCGCGCCTGCTCGGGCTGGAGCTGATCCGCTTCGACATGTCGGAGTACATGGAGCGCCATTCGGTCTCGCGCCTGATCGGCGCGCCGCCGGGCTATGTCGGCTTCGACCAGGGCGGCCTCCTGACCGACCAGGTCAACCAGCATCCGCATTGCGTGATCCTGCTCGACGAGATCGAGAAGGCGCATCCCGACGTGTTCAACGTGCTCCTGCAGGTGATGGACTACGGCAAGCTCACCGACCACAACGGCCGGACGGTGGACTTCCGCAACGTCATCCTGTGCATGACGACCAACGCGGGTGCGGCCGACATCGCCAAGCCGGCGCTGGGCTTCGGCCGAGAGGCGCGCCACGACGAGGACGACGAGGCGATCAACCGGCTGTTCGCGCCGGAGTTCCGCAATCGCCTCGACGCCGTGATCAAGTTCGCCAACCTCGGCCCCGAGAGCATGAACAAGGTGGTCGACAAGTTCGTGGCCGAGCTGGAAGTCCAGCTCGCCGACCGCAAGGTCTTCATCGAGCTCTCCGATGGCGCGCGCCGCTGGCTGGCGGAGAAGGGCTACGACCGCCTGTTCGGCGCCCGGCCGCTCGCCCGCGTCATCCAGGAGTACCTCAAGAAGCCGCTCGCCGAGGAAGTGCTGTTCGGCAAGCTGTCCCAGGGTGGCGGCACGGTGCGTGTCGACACCAAGGGCGAGGGCGCGGCCCAGGAACTCGCCTTCACCTTCCTGCCGCCTGAGCGCGACGCCCTCCCGCCAGCCAGCCAAGAGCCTGTGCTGGCTGAGTGAGGCTTCTCCGACCGGTTTGGGTCGCGTTTCGGACCGCGGTGATTGCCACCGCGGTCTTCTGGCTCACGATAGTCATCATCGAGAACAGCGGCTGGGAGGCCCCGATGGGTGTCGTGCAGCTGCTGGCGTTTTTCGTGATCTTCTTTTTCTGCATGCTCCTGGTGCGTAGGCGCTGAGGTCATCCGTTTGTAATCGTCGGCTGCCGTCCGGTCAGGGCGCCGTAACGCATTGGCGACGAGAATTCCTGCACAGGCATCGGCCTGAAGGAGGAATTCGATGAAGATCAGCAGGACAATCGCAGCCGCCGTCGCAGGCTGCGCGCTCGTGCCGGTGATGGCATCGGCGGCGATCATCGGCGGGACCAACTATGCATCGCAGTACGACTACGGCGAGTTCTTCTCCATCGCCGATCGTCACGACTTCAAGGTGGTCCTGGCCGGCAACCCCTTCCCGGAGAGCGATCTCGGCTCGGTCGGGCGCGATTTGTTGCCGGTGATGCAGGCGGCCAAGCCGCGGCCGGCACTCACATTTGCCTACGACGTCGCGGTCGAGAAGGACCAGCCCGACTACCGCTTGATGCTGGTGTTCAACGCCGCCAACGACCTCGGCTCGAAGGAGGTTTGCAACGGCGTGACCCGCGCCAACCCGGCCCAGCCAGGTCTGTTCAGGCTCTATGCCGTCTACTGCCGCAACGACATGGCGATGTCGGAGACCACCGCTTGGACGCCGGCTGCCAGCGCCAACGACCCGCAGGTCGCCGAGCTGTTCCGCGAGCTGTTCATGGTCGTGTTCCCCGACTCGCATGCGCTGAAGCCGCAGGTGGGCGACGGCGCTCGCCAGTAAGCCAGGTCCAGGCAACGCGTGCGGCGCGCTCCGGCGCGCCGCTACTCGTTCTCCTTCCTAAACGGCGAGTATTCCATCAGCCCCTCGATCTCCTGCTCGACGGCCGGGCGCTCCTGCTTGAGGAAGTTGTCGACGGCGCGGCGGAAGCCGCCGTCGACGATCCAGTGGGCCGAGAAGGTCGGCACCGGAAGATAGCCGCGCTGAATCTTGTGGTCGCCCTGGGCGCCGGCCTCGACGCGCTGCAGGCCATGGGCGATGGCATAGTCGATGGCCTGGTAGTAGCAGGCCTCGAAGTGCAGAAAGGCGTGGCTCTCCAGGCAGCCCCAGTAGCGGCCGTAGAGCGTGTCGTCGCCCTTGAGGTTGAGCGCGCCGCCGACCGGGCGGCCGTCGGCCTCGGCCATCACCAGCACGACCTTGTCGGCCATGGTCGATCCCAGGATGTCGAAGAAGGAGCGGGTCAGGTAAGGCGAGCCCCATTTGCGGCCGCCGGTATCCATGTAGAAGGCGAAGAAGGCGTCCCAGTGCTCGGGCTTGATCTCGTCACCGCACAGCGCCCGTACGCTCAGGCCCTCGCGCCGCACCGAGTCACGCTCCTTGCGGATCGCCTTGCGCTTGCGCGAGGCCAGCGCGGCCAAAAAATCGTCGAAGCAGCCGTAGCCGTTGTTGTGCCAGTGATATTGCCGGCCCAGTCGCAGCAGCCAGCCGTGCTCGCCGAAGCGCTTCCAGTCGGCCTCGGTGCAGTAGGTGGCGTGGACCGAGCTGATGCGGTTGTCGCCGGCGACCTTGGCCAGCATCTCGATCATGGCGTCGCAAACGCTCTCTGAGTAGGCGCCTGGCCGCACGAACAGGCGCGGACCCGGCACCGGCGTGAACGGCACGGCGACCTGAAGCTTGGGATAATAGCGCCCGCCGGAGCGCTCGAAAGCCTGGGCCCAGCCATGATCGAAGACGTATTCGCCTTGGCTGTGACCTTTCATATAGAGCGGGGCGGCGCCCAGCAGGCCGCCATCCTCGGCCTCGGCCAGCAGGTACTGCGGCTGCCAGCCGGTGCGCCGGCCGACCGACTTGGAATCCTCCAGCGCCTTCAGGAAGCCGTAGCTGAGGAAAGGGTTGCCGGCCGAGCCCGGCGCCAGGGCGCAAGCGTCCCACTGGTCGGCGTCGACGGCGGAAAGCGACTCTACAACACGCAGGCCGATGGTCGGGGAGGCATCCGGCATGGGGCGAGCATAGCGCGAAACGTGCCAGGAATTGTGCCGGGAATTTGTCCCTACTTTTGTGTACTATCCCCGGTCCGGGAGACCATAGGCCAAACCTCCGCACAGATGGGGATGCGCCGTTGAAAGACTTGATTGGCAGGGAGATATCCGCAGTCGCCTTTGTTCGGGACTACGTCGAATTCCATTTCGACGGCCCGATTCTGCGCAGCCGCGCGGATCCACAGGTTGCTGTCGGCGAGGCCGTCTATTGTTTTCCCAAGCCCGGCTCGCGTGACGCGCTTTGCCTGGTCATCGGCGCGACCGTCCGTTCACTGAATTTGGACGACTCCCGGCATCTCGAGTTCACGACCAGCAACGGCTGTCGGGTGCGTCTCGCCCTGGGGGCGGGCGGGCTGCTGCACTTCAGGGCAGAGGGGCTGTTCCAGGTCGGATGAGGCGTGCTGTTCGGCCGGCTTGTGGCAGCGGGCGAGCTCGTTGGCCGAGCGGCTGAAGCGCTTCTTTGTCCACAGGCCGACGCGGTCGCATAGGCCGTGCTCTCGGCTATGTCCTTGGTCGAGCCGCCGAAGACGAAGCGGTAGCCCGGCGGCAGTTTGGTCTCGGCGAGAATCCTCTGCGGAAGTGGGCTCTGTTCGAAGTGGGCCCTCTTCAAGGCGCGTGCATATAAAAGAAGTCCGGCAGACCGAAGTCGCCGGACCCGTACAGTTACGCCTTTCCGCCCCCAAAGGCGGGACGTCTTATTGACTTAAAGACTTGTCGTTAGAAGGTGGCTTCCGGTGGGGCCATGAGGGCACCCACACGGAAGCCGAAAGGCGTTCGGTTAGAGGGGCCAAAGCTCGAGGCTTTGGCCTACGCCCTTTCCTTTTTTACTGCTTCTTCTTCTTAGCAGCCTTCTTCTTCGCAGCCTTCTTCTTAGCAGCCATAACTGTCTCCTATGGTTAGCTTTGAGGCACCCAACCGTGGGAACCCCGGGGTACGCGGGTACGCTTCGTCACGCATGCTCAACTGCATCCAGTGGTGCCGCCGCAGGTCGTGCATTTGAGGCACGTCCCGTTGCGGACCATGGTGAAGTTGCCGCACTCCGGACAGGCATCCCCTTCGAAGCCCCTGAGCTTCGCCTCGAGGGCGAAACCAAGAGCGGAGGAGGATGCCTCTCCGACCGCGACGCTGACGACGGCCGCCGTGGCGCTTGGCGCCAAAGCGACGGTTGAACCGTCGTTCAGTTCGGTGGGCTGGGGACCGGCATGGATCGCCTGCTCGGCGATCGCGGTGTTGCCGGCCGTCCGGCCGTTCAGGACATAGAGGTTGCTGCGCACGTAGCCGACGCTGGCAATGCGCTTCACTTCAACGGCGACCGCCTCGGCCGCATCGGTGCCCGGCGAGGGCAGGCCTTCGATCTGGCCGCGGCCGACGCTGTCGGGGCGGAGGTCGGCTTGCTCGACATGGGCGAGGTCGGAGCGACCCAGGTAGGAGATCGCAAGCTCGCGGAAGATGTAGTCGAGTACCGAGGTCGACATCTTGATGGCGTCGTTGCCTTCGACCATCCCCGACGGCTCGAAGCGCGTGAAGGTGTAGGCCTCGACGAACTCTTCCAGCGGCACGCCGTATTGCAGGCCGATCGAGATCGCAATGGCGAAGTTGTTCATCACGCTGCGGAAGGCCGCACCTTCCTTGTGCATGTCGATGAAGATCTCGCCGACGCGGCCGTCTTCGTACTCGCCGGTGCGCAGGTAGACCTTGTGGCCGCCGACGATCGCCTTCTGGGTATAGCCCTTGCGCCGCTGCGGCAGGCGCTCGCGGCCGGCCCGCACCTCGCGCTCGACGATCCGTTCGACGATGCGCTCGGCAATGATGGGAGCACGCGCTGCCGGCGTCATCTCGGCAAGATCGTCGTTGGCGGCAAGGTCATCACCCAATGCCATGGCCGACAGCGGTTGCGAGAGTTTCGAACCGTCGCGATAGAGAGCGTTGGCTTTCAGGCCGAGCTTCCACGACATCTCATAAGCCTTGCGGCAATCCTCGACCGTAGCTGCGTTTGGCATGTTGATGGTCTTGGAGATTGCGCCCGATACGAACGGCTGGGCTGCAGCCATCATGCGTATGTGACTCTCTGCAGACAAGTAGCGAGTGCCATCTCGTCCACAGGCATTCGCACAATCGAACACAGCGAGATGCTCGCGCTCAAGATCGCGCGCGCCTTCGATGCTCATTGTCCCGCACGCATGAACGTTCGCCGCGGCGACATCGCTCTTGGAGAATCCGATGCGCGACAGCACGTCGAGCTTGGGATCGGCGAGCGTTTCGTCGTCGAGACCCAGCACGTTGCGGCAGAAGGCTTCGCCCAAGGTGTAGCGCGAGAAGGCGAAGCGGATATCGAAGGAGGTCGCGATCGACTTTTCCACACGCTCGATGGCGCCAGGGTCGAAGCCGCGTGCCGCCAACGTCTCGTGATTGATCGCGGGCGCTCCGGCGAGCGAACCATGGCCGACGGCGTGGGCGACGATGCGCTCGATGGCCGCCTGGTCGTAGCCCAGCGTCTCGAGCGCCAGCGGGACGGTGCGGTTGATGATCTTGAAGTAGCCGCCGCCGGCCAGCTTCTTGAACTTCACCAGGGCGAAGTCGGGCTCGATGCCGGTGGTGTCGCAATCCATCACCAGGCCGATCGTGCCGGTGGGAGCGATGACCGAGACCTGGGCGTTGCGGAAGCCATGCTGCTCGCCCAGCGCCAAAGCCTTGTCCCAGGCTCTTTTTGCGGCCTCGACGAGGGGGGCGTCGGGGCAGTTGGCGGAGTCGAGCGGCTGCGGGCGGATCGCCAGGCTTTCGTAGCCGGCGGTCTTGCCGTGGGCGGCGCGGCGATGGTTGCGGACGACCCGCAGCATGGCGTCGCGATTGTCGGCGTAGCCCGGGAAGGCACCCATCCATCCGGCCATCTCGGCCGAGGTGGCGTAGGCCGTTCCGGTCATGAGGGCCGTCACGGCGCCGGCGATCGCCCGGCCGCCCGCGCTGTCGTAGCCCAGGCCGGTCGACATCAGCAGGGCGCCGAGGTTGGCGTAGCCCAGGCCCAGGGTGCGGTAGCGGTAGGAGAGCTCGGCGATCGTGCGCGACGGGTACTGCGCCATCATCACCGAGATCTCGAGCACAACTGTCCACAAGCGGGCGGCATGCTCGAACGCCGCGACGTCGATCGTGCCGTCGGCCTGGCGGAACCGCATCAGGTTCAGCGACGCCAGATTGCACGCCGTGTCGTCGAGGAACATGTACTCCGAGCACGGGTTCGAGGCGTTGATGCGCCCCGACTGCGGGCAGGTGTGCCAGTCGTTGATGGTCGTGTCGTACTGCACGCCGGGATCGGCCGAGTGCCAGGCGGCCTCGGCGACGCCGTCCCACAGCGCGCGGGCGTTCACGGTCTTGGCGGTCCTGCCCGTCGTGCGCTCGGTCAGCGCCCATTCCCGGTCCTGCTCGACGGCGCGCAGGAAGGCGTCGCTGACGCGGACCGAGTTGTTGGCGTTCTGGCCCGAGACGCTGAGGTAGGCCTCCGATTCCCAATCGGTGTCGAAGGCCGGGAACTCGATATGCCGATAACCCTGGCGGGCGAACTGGATGACGCGCTGGATGTAGTTCTCGGGCAGCGCGGCTTGCCGGGCGGTGACGACGGCACGCCGCAGCGTCGGATTTTTGCGCGGGTCGAACGCGGCCTCGCCGTCGCCGTCGAGGCAAGCCTGCATCACCGCGTTGAGGTGCCGGTTGGCGAGCTGGGAGCCGGCAACCAGCGCAGCCACCTTCTGCTCCTCGAGCATCTTCCAGGCGATGAACTGCTCGATGTCGGGATGGTCGATGTCGACCGACACCATCTTGGCCGCGCGGCGCGTCGTGCCGCCCGACTTGATGGCGCCCGCCGCCCGATCGCCGATCTTGAGGAACGACATCAGGCCGGACGACTTGCCGCCGCCCGACAGCCGCTCGCCGTCGCCGCGCAGGCGGGAGAAGTTGGAGCCGGTGCCCGAGCCGTACTTGAACAGGCGCGCCTCGCGCACCCAGAGGTCCATGATGCCGCCTTCGCCCACCAGGTCGTCGTCGACACTCTGGATGAAGCAGGCGTGCGGCTGCGGACGCTCGTAGGCGGAAGAGGAGGGATGGGCCTCGCCGTTGAGATGGTCGACGAACCAATGGCCCTGGCCCGGACCGTCAATGCCGTAGGCCCAGTGCAGGCCGGTGTTGAACCATTGCGGCGAGTTGGGCGCGCAGATCTGCGCCGCCAGCATGAAGCAATGCTCGTCGAAGAAGGCGCGCGCGTCGTCTTCGCTGTCGAAGTAGCCGCCCTTCCAGCCCCAGTACGTCCAGGCGCCGGCCATGCGTTCGAACACCTGGCGTGCACTTTTCTCGCTGCCGAAGCGCTCGGCCTGAGACAGTTCGGCGAGGGCTGATTCATCGGATGTGGAGCGCCACAGCCATTGCGGCACGTCGGGCTCGGCCGCCTTGACGAGGCGGGCGGGCACCCCGGCGCGGCGAAAGTACTTTTGCGCCAGCACGTCGGCTGCGACCTGCGACCACTCGGCCGGTACCTCGACGCCCTTCAAGCTGAACACGACCGAGCCGTCGGGATTGCGGATTTCGGAGTCGGCAGCACGAAACGCCATTCCCGCGAATGGCGATTTTCCTGCTTGCGTATACCGGCGCTCAAAGCGCATCGACGATCCCCCGTGCCCAGTTCCCGTTTGTTCGAAGACCCTGTCGGGGTGTGCTCGGTCGCTGACGAGCACGCACATATGGGCACAGCGAGATACTAAATTACAAAATCTTGTGTGCGCAACTACATTTTGTAGACCTGTGCAAGGGTGGTACTAGATGATGCAAGTGCGCAACAGGTGTCGAAAACGGCGAATTGCATGTCGACGAACGAAGTGAATCGGCCAAGTGATCGCGTCGCGTTGCGCCCCTTCAGGCGCACGCGTACAAGCGGCGCGGTCACTCTCGCAGCGTGGTTTCATCAATGACGATCGGCACCTGGCTCTTCACGAAGATGCGCGGCGAGCTCGTCGGCACCGATGCCGAAGGCAATCGCTACTTTCAGGACAAGCGCATCATCGCCGGTCGTCGGCGCAAGCGCTGGGTGATGTACAACGGTGTCGCCGAAGCCTCGCGCGTACCGCCCGACTGGCACGGCTGGCTGCATTACACGACCAATGCGCTTCCTCCGGCCGGCGGCGCGCCGCGCAAGACGTGGCAGAAGGAGCATGTGCCCAACCTCACCGGCACCGACCATGCCTATCGCCCGCCGGGCCATACGCTGTCCGTCGGCGAGAAGCCCAAGCCGCCTTATGAGGCGTGGCGGCCGGGCTAGGGGATTTCCGTGGGCCGCAACATTGTCGAGACGATCGTTGGCGCGCTGGTCCTGGTGGTGGCCGGCGTGTTCGTCTTCTATGCCTTCGCCAAGTCGGACCGCAGCGGGCCGGCGGGCTACGAGATCATCGCCCGCTTCGACCGCATCGACGGTCTGAAGCGCGGCGCCGACGTGACGCTGAGCGGCGTCAAGGTCGGCACGGTCACCGGCTTCGACCTCGATCGCAAGACCTACCAGGCGGTCGTGCGCGTGCTGGTGTCGTCCAATGTCAGCCTGCCGGCCGACACGCACGCCAAGATCGTGAGCGAATCGCTGCTGGGCGGCATGGTCGTCGTGCTCGAGCCCGGCGGCGACACCAAGATGCTGCCGGCAGGCGGCGAGATCCAGATGACCCAGGGCGCCATTCCATTGTCGGAATTGATCGCCAAGTTCATGTTCGGCGGCACAAGTTCGGGGTCGAAGTGATGAGCGCGCGAGCTTCCAAGGCGACGGCGGTGTGGCGGCAACCGGACGGCAAGCCGGTGTCCTGCCTCGAAAAGATCAAAGTGCTGAACCAGAACATCCAGGAAATCGAAACCCTCTGCGCCGATGCGCTGGAGGACGGAGTCCTGATGGGATGCGACGCCGACCAGATCAAAGCCGCCCTGCACGAGCTGATCGACGGGCTCAAGGCGCCGCATACCGCCAAGAAATAGGCGTGCGCGTTCCGCTCATTCTGGCGCTCCTTGCGGGGTTCGCGGGCGCTGCCGCGGCGCAAACGTCGCCGCAGCAGCGGCAACCGGCGCCGCCGCCGCCCAGCACCGCCAACGTCAACTTGCGGCCGATCCCCGATGGGCCGGGCAAGCGGGTCGCCGAGCTGCAGGGCCTCGACAAGGTGACGGCGCGCACCCAGCGCTTTTATGCGCCCGTGGGCGAGGCGACGCGCTTCGGCACGCTCGCGATCACCGTCAGCGATTGCCTGGTGAACGTGCCGGAGGCGCCGCCGGAATCGGTGGCCTATCTCACCATCGTCGACAACAAGCCGGGGCAGGCGGCCGAAAAGCTGTTCGCCGGCTGGATGTTCGCCTCGACGCCGTCCTTGTCGGCGCTCGACCACGGCGTCTACGACGTGCGGGTATTGTCCTGCACGATGGCGCAGGCATCTTCAGCCCCCAGCTCGCGCTGAAAGCTCGCCGTGCCGTCGATGGCGTCGGCCAGCAGGCCGCGGAATTCCTCGCGCGGGATCTCGATGGCGCCGAAGCTCCTGAGATGCTCGGTCATGAACTGGCAGTCGAGCAGCCGAAAACCGCCCTTGATCAGCCGCGCCACCAGGTGGACCAGCGCCACCTTCGAGGCATCGCGCTCGCGGCTGAACATGCTCTCGCCGAAGAACACGGCACCGATCGACACGCCGTAGAGGCCGCCCACCAGTCGGCCCTCGACGCGGCATTCGACGCTGTGGGCATGGCCGCGCCGGTGCAGCTCGCCATAGAGGTCGACGATCGGCTCGTTGATCCAGCTCTCGGGATGGCCCGGCCGCGGCTCGGCGCAGGCGCGCACGGTGTCGGCGAAGGCGGTGTCGGCGCTGACCTCAAAGCGGCCGGTGCGGATGGTGCGCTTCAGGCGCTGCGGCAGGTGGAAGCCGTCGAGCGGCAGGACGGCGCGCAGGCGGGGATCGAGCCAATAGAGCTTGGGATCGTCGCGGCGCTCGCCCATGGGGAAGACGCCGATGCGGTAGGCCTGCAGCAGCAGCTCGGGCGTGATCTCCATCGCCCGCTTACTTCTTCAAACCGACCAGCTTCTCCAGCCAGTGGATATCGTAGGCGCCGTCGATGAAGGCCTGCTCGCCGATGATGCGCTGGTGGAGCGGAATCGTGGTCTCGATGCCGCCGATCACGAACTCTTCCAGTGAGCGGCGCAGCCGCATCAGGCATTCGTTGCGGCTCGAACCGTTGACGATCAGCTTGGCGACCATCGAATCGTAGTAGGGCGGGATCGCATAGCCGGTGTAGAGGCCGGAATCGACGCGCACGCCCAGGCCGCCCGGCGGATGGTAGTCGGCAATGCGGCCGGGGCTGGGCACGAAGGTCTCGGGGTTCTCGGCGTTGATGCGGCACTCGATGGCATGGCCCTGGAACTTGATGTCGCCCTGGGTCATGCCGAGCGGCGCGCCGGCGGCGATGCGGATCTGCTCGCGAACGAGGTCGATGCCGGTGATCGCCTCGGTGATGGGATGCTCGACCTGGAGCCGGGTATTCATCTCGATGAAGTAGAACTCGCCGTCCTGGAACAGGAATTCCATGGTGCCGGCGCCGCGGTACTTCAGCTTGCGCACCGCCGCGGCGGCGAGCTCGCCGATCCTCTTGCGCTGCTCGGCGTTGAGGGCGGGCGAGGGGGCTTCCTCGAGCACTTTCTGATGGCGGCGCTGCAGCGAGCAGTCGCGCTCGCCCAGGTGCACGCCCGCACCCAGGCCGTCGCCCAGCACCTGGATCTCGATGTGGCGCGGCCGGCCGAGATACTTCTCGAGATAGACCGCGTCGTTGCCGAACGCCGCCTTGGCCTCGGCACGGGCGAGCGAAAAGGCTTCGTTCGCCGCCTCGGCGTTCTCGACCACCTTCATGCCGCGCCCGCCGCCGCCCGCCACCGCCTTGATCAGCACCGGAAAGCCGATCTGCTTGCCGAGCGCTATGACCTCATCGAGCGATCCAACCGGACCGGGCGAACCCGGGACCAGCGGCAGGCCAAGCTCGTGGGCGGTCTGCTTGGCCACGATCTTGTCGCCCATCATGCTGATGTGCTGCGGCGTCGGGCCGATGAAGGTGAAGCCGTGCGCCTCGACCGCCTCGGCAAAGCGGGCGTTCTCGGACAAAAAGCCGTAGCCGGGATGGATGGCGTCGGCGCCGGCGATGGTCGCGGCCGACAGGATCGCCGGGATGTTGAGGTAGCTGTCGCGCGCCGGCGGCGGGCCGATGCAGACCGATTCGTCGGCCAGGCGCACATGCATGGCGTCGCTGTCGGCGGTCGAATGCACCGCCACGGTCTGGATGCCCATCTCGCGGCAGGCGCGGTGGATGCGCAGCGCGATCTCCCCGCGGTTGGCGATCAGGACCTTGTCGAACATCGTCGTTCCTATTCGACGATCATCAGCGGTTCGCCGAACTCCACCGGGTGGGCATTGGCGACCAGAATCTGCATGACCGTTCCCGCCTTGGGCGCCTTGATCGGATTGAAGGTCTTCATCGCTTCGATGATCAGGAGGGTCTGGCCCGCGGTCACCTTGTCGCCGACCGCCACGAAGTTGGGCTTGCCGGGCTCCGACGCGAGATAGGCGGTGCCGACCATCGGCGACTTCACGGCGCCGGGATGCTTGCCGAGATCGGCATCAGCAGCTGACGCAGCCGTCGGAGCCGCAGCGGCGGCGGCGGCTGCGACCGGCCCTGCCGTCGGTGCTGCCACCGTCACGGCCTGCCGCGCCACGCGGATGCGCCTGTCGCCGTCGGCCAGCTCGATCTCGCCGAGATGGGTCTCATGGAGGAGCTGTGCCAGCTTGCGGACGAACTCGGTATCCAGCTCGAATTTTGCCATGGACGAACGCTCCGCGGGTTTGGTCAGCGCGCCAGCAGGCGCGACAATGCCTGCAACGCCAGAAGATAGCCGTGGCTGCCGAGCCCGGCGATCACGCCGACCGCGGCCGGGCTGATATAGGAGTGATGACGGAAGCTTTCACGCTTGTAGATGTTGCTGAGATGGACTTCGACCACCGGCAGTTCGGCGGCGTTCAGCGCATCGAGCAGGGCGACCGAAGTGTGGGTATAGGCGCCGGCATTGATGACGATGCCGGCATTGGCCTCGCGCGCCGCCTGGATGCGGTCGACCAGCGCGCCCTCGTGATTGCTCTGGGCGAACTCGACTTTTATCCCCAGGCGGTCGGCCTCGGCGCGGCAAGCCTTCTCGACGTCGGCGAGCGTCTCGCGTCCGTAGATTTCGGGCTGCCGCTTGCCCAGCATGTTGAGGTTGGGCCCGTTGAGCACCAGCACCGGCTTTCCAGCCGGCGGGCGCCGGGCGGCCTTTGCGGCCAAATGCTGCCTCCCCGTCCTTAGAGTGCCGGGCCTTATAGCATGGCGAATCCGAGCCACAAGGCAGGCTCAGATGGGCGATCTCATGGTCTTCGGAGCGCGGACCTCGAGGTCCGCTCATGTCATGCTCTTCCGGACCGCGCGCCTCCTGGCGCGCTCATGAGCATGAGCGTCCGGAAGAGCATGAACGTCCGGAAGAGCATGAGCGGACCTGGAGGTCCGCGCTCCGGCATCCCTCAGGGTTCCGGCATGGCCAAACAGCCGCTCCGTCAGTGCATCGAAGCTGCGTCTTTCCTCGGCCGTCAGCACCTTATAGAGGCGCTCCTCGTAGCCGAGCGCGATCGGCACGATGCGGCCGTGCATGGCGCGGCCGCGGGCGCTCAGCCGGAGCGAGGCGCGGCGGCGGTCGGCGCGGTCGGTCGCCCGCTCGACCAGGCCGCGCTGCATCAATCCGGCGACCGCCCGGCTCACCGCCACCTTGTCCATGACGATGCGCTGCCCCACATCGGAAGCAGTCAAAGGCGCGAAGCGGCCCAGGGCCGCCATCACCCGCCACTGCGTCACGGTCAGCCCGAACGGTTCGGCGTACAGGTCGTGCAGCGATTCCGACACGATCTGGGCCAGAATCGACAGCCGATAGGGGAGAAAATTCTCCAGCTCGAGGGCTTGCGAAGAGGATGGCATAATAGTTACATTTGAAACTAAATCAGGAACTCGGTCAATCCGGAGGTCGACATGGCCAGCGTAATGGAAACCACCGTTGCCGCGATCGACGAGGTCAATCCCATGGGCACCGACGGCTTCGAGTTCGTCGAGTACGCGGCGCCCGATCCGGCGGCGCTGGGCGCGCTGTTCGAGAGCATGGGCTTCGTGAAGGTCGCCAAGCACCGCTCCAAGGACGTCTCGCTCTATCGCCAGGGCGACGTGAACTTCATCGTCAACGCCGAGCGGGACAGCTTCGCCCAGGGCTTTGCCCGCGTGCACGGCCCCTCGATCTGCGCCATCGCCTTCCGGGTGAAGAACTCGGCCTTCGCCTACAAGCGCGCCCAGTCGCTGGGCGCCTGGGGCGTCGAGGGCAAGGTCGGGCCGATGGAGCTCAACATCCCGGCCATCAAGGGCATCGGCGATTCGCTGATCTATCTGGTCGACCGCTACGGCGAGCGCGGCACGATCTACGACGTCGATTTCGAGTACCTGCCGGGCGTCGAGCGCCAGCCCAAAGGCGTCGGGCTCACCTACATCGATCACCTGACGCACAATGTGCATCGCGGCCGGATGGACGAGTGGGCGGAATTCTACGAGCGGCTCTTCAATTTCCGCGAGATCCGCTACTTCGACATCGAGGGCAAGCTCACCGGGCTGAAGTCCAAGGCGATGACCAGCCCGTGCGGCAAGATCCGCATCCCGATCAACGAGAGCACCGACGACAAGTCGCAGATCCAGGAATATCTCTCGGCCTATCACGGCGAGGGCATCCAGCACATCGCGCTCGGCACCGACGGCATCTACGAGACCGTCGAGGCGCTCAAGCTCAAGGGCGTGCCGTTCCAGACCGTGCCCGACACCTACTATGAGCAGGTCGATGCGCGCCTGCCGGGCCACGGCGAGGACCTCGGGCGCCTGGCCGCCGACCGCATCCTGATCGACGGTGCGCCGACCAAGGGCGGCGGGCTGCTGCTGCAGATCTTCACCCAGACCGTGATCGGTCCGATCTTCTTCGAGATCATCCAGCGCCGCGGCAACGAGGGCTTCGGCGAAGGCAATTTCCGCGCCCTGTTCGAGTCCATCGAGCTCGACCAGATCCGCCGCGGCGTGCTGAAGGCATAAGGAGGAAACCATGGCCAAGAACTGGATTCCGTTGCGCCAGGTCGAGGGCACCGCCTCGCGCCAGGCCCATGTCCGCCTGCCCGAAGGCACCTACGAGCGCGAGATCAGCAAGGAGGGCTTCTTCGGCCCGTCGGCGCAGTTCCATCACACGCACAAGCCGACCGACTGGATCGAGTTCGACGGCGCCATCCGGCCGCGCGCCTTCGACCTCAACAAGCTGGTCGCCGGCAAGGGCAACCCGTGGGCCTCGCAGCCGGTGATGAACAACGGGCACATCTGCAGATGCGCATCTGGAAGCTCGATCAGGCGATGGGCGAGCTGGCGCGCAACAGCGACGGCGACCAGCTGCTGTTCATCCACGAGGGCGAGGGCGCGCTGTTCTGCGACTACGGCCATCTCGACTACCGCGACGGCGACTACATCGTGATCCCGCGCGGCACCATGTGGCGTCTGTCGCCGGCCAAGCCCACCACGTCGCTGATGATCGAGGCGACCAACGACCATTTCACCCTGCCGGAGAAGGGCCTGGTCGGCCGGCATGCGATCTTCGATCCGGCGATCCTCGACACGCCCAGGATCGACGACGCCTTCAAGGCCCAGCAGGACGAGCGCACCTGGAAAGTCTCGGTCAAGCGGCGCGGCCAGCTTTCGACCGTCACCTTCCCGTTCAATCCGCTGGACGTGATCGGCTGGCACGGCGATCTCAGCGTCGTGCGCATCAACTGGCGCGACCTGCGTCCGCTGATGAGCCATCGCGCCCATCTGCCGCCGTCGGCGCACACGACGTTCGTGGCCGGCCGGTTCGTGGTCTGCACCTTCGTGCCGCGGCCGCTGGAGAGCGATCCGGAGGCGCTGCGCCTGCCGTTCTTCCACAACAACGATGATTTCGACGAGATCATCTTCTACCACAAGGGCAGCTTCTTCAGCCGCGACAACATCCATCCCGGCATGATGACGGTGCACCCGTCGGGCTTCACCCACGGCCCGCATCCCAAGGCATTCAATGCCGCGACCAAGGGCGGCAAGACCGAGACCGACGAGGTCGCGGTCATGATCGACACCCGCGACGCCATCGACATCGCCGCCATGCCGGCCGGCGTGGAGTTCGAAGGCTACGTGAAGTCGTGGCGGCCGGCCGAGGTCAAGCAGGCGGCGGAGTAGGGGCAACACACACCCGTCATCCCGACCGGAGCCGAGCGCAGCGAGGCGGAGTGGAGGGACCTGTTTTGTCGATGCATCGACAAGACGAGGTCCCTCGACTGCGCCGCCCTTCGGGCGGCTTCGCTCGGGATGACGGCTGGAGGAGGAAAGAACGATGAAACTGGGCTCACTGAAAGAAGGTGGCCGTGACGGCACGCTGATCGTGGTCGACCGCGCCGTCAAAAAGGCCGTGCGGGCGAGCAGCGTCGCGCCGACCTTGCAGAAGGCGCTCGACGACTGGGCGACCGCCGAACCCAAGCTCAGCGCGCTCGCGAAGCATCTCGCCGAGGGCAAGGCCCCCGGCGCCTTCGATCTCGACACCAAGGCGCTCGCGGCGCCCCTGCCACGCGCCTATCAGTGGGCCGACGGCTCGGCTTACGTCGTGCATGTCGAGCTGGTGCGCAAGGCGCGTGGCGTGGAGATGCCGCCGTCGTTCTGGACCGACCCGCTGATGTACCAGGGCGGCTCCGATTCCTTCATCGGCCCCAACGATGACATCGAGGCGGTCGACGAAGCCCATGGCATCGATTTCGAAGGCGAGATCGGCGTGATCGTCGGCGACGTGCCGATGGGCGTGTCGCCCGAGGCGGCGCGCCGGCACATCAGGCTGGTCACCATCCTGAACGATGTGTCGCTGCGCAACGTCATCGTCACCGAGTTGGCCAAGGGGTTCGGCTTCTTCCACGGCAAGCCCGCCACGGCCTTCGCGCCCGTCGCCGTCACGCCCGACGAGCTGGGCGCCGCCTGGGATGGCGGCAAGCTCAACCTGCCGCTGATCTCGACCTTCAACGGCAAGGAGTTCGGCCATCCCAACGCCGCCACCGACCTCACCTTCGATTTCGGCCAGCTGATCGCCCATGCCGCCAAGACGCGTCATTTGGAGGCGGGGACGGTCGTGGGCTCGGGCACCGTCGCCAACCGCGATGCCGGCGTCGGCTGCTCGTGCATCGCCGAGCGGCGCGTGCGCGAGACCATCGACAGTGGCAAGCCCGCGACGCCGTTCATGTCGTTCGGCGATCGCATCCGCATCGAAATGTTCGATCGCGCCGGCCAGTCGATCTTCGGCGCCATCGACCAGAAAGTGGTGCGTTACAGACCTTAGTCTGTCGTCCTGAGCGCAGCGAAGGACCTCATCGCCGCTTGTCACCGGCATGAGATCCTTCGCTGCGCTCAGGACGACAGGATGCTGCATGGCCGCTCATCACAAATCGCTCTAATGTGCCCCGCGGAGGCGGTCATGAAGCTCATTGGTTATTTTCGCTCGTCGGCGGCGTTTCGTGTGCGCATTGCGCTCAACTACAAGGGCCTCAAGGTCGAGCATGCCTCGCGCCATCTGCGCAAGGGCGAGCAGGCGGCGCCCGACTATGTCGCGCTCAATCCGCAGAAACTGGTGCCGGCCCTGGTGCTCGATTCGGGCGAGGTGCTGACCCAGTCGCTGGCCATCCTGGAATATCTCGAGGAGACGCATCCCGAGCCGCCGCTGCTGCCCAAGGACCCTGTCGGCCGCGCCCGGGTGCGGGCGCTGTCGCTGATCGTGTCGGCCGACGTCCATCCCATCCAGAACCTGCGGGTCATGGGGTACTTGCGCGAAAACTTCGGCCAGACCGAGGAGAGCGCCTTCGCCTGGTCGCGCCACTGGATCGAGACCGGCTTCGAGGCCTACGAGGCCACCATCGCCAAGGACCGCAAGACCGGCACCTTCAGCCACGGCGACGCGCCGACCTTCGCCGATCTCTGCCTGGCGCCGCAGGTCTTCAATGCCGCGCGCTTCAAGGTCGACATGACGCGCTATCCGACCATCCAGCGCATCCATGCCGCCTGCATGCAGCATCCCGCCTTCGACGCTGCCCAACCGTCCAAGCAGCCGGACGCTGAACCGTGAGAAAAAGCGTCATTGCGTTGGCAGCCGTCGTCGTTTTCGCCGGCACGGCGGTCGCCGCCGTGCCGGTGATCGAGCGGCACGCCGCGGCAAGCATCAAGAGCGAGATCGAGCGCGATGGCACGGCCAAGGTCGACGAGGTGAGCGTCAGCCTGCTCGCCCGGCGCATCACGCTTTTGAACCTGAAATCCAAGGGCGCCGCGGAGGAGCTGAACGTCGGACGCTGGGAGGCGTCGGGGCTGGCCTGGCCGATCGGCGAGCTGCTGGCCGGCCGCACGCCATTGGCGGGCTTCCGCTGGGGCGATCCGCTCAGCGCCGACCGCGTCGAGCTCGAGAACGTGGCTATGGCCGACAAGGCCGCCGGCGGCCGATGGAGCATGGACGCGCTGCTGATCGAGGGCTTGGACCTCGCGCGCTACGATGCGGCCTACGACGGGATGTTCCGCTTCGCCGTGCTCACGGCGCGGGCCATGGGCGCGCTGACCATGCGCCGCCTCGAGCAACGCAACACCCGCATCACCCTGCCGGGAACCGCCGAGACGGTCGGCCTGGCGTCGGTCGTGCTCGAGGGCTACGAGCGCGGCCGCGTTGCTGCGCTGGCGATGGCCGGCATGGACGCTGCTGCAGCCGAAGGACAGTCTGCCCAGTTCAGCATCGCCGAGACCAAGGCCACCAAGATCGACCTCGGCCGCACCATCGCGGCCATGTCGTCCGACAAATGGTTCCCCGGCGCGCCGTCCGGCCGCATCCATGTCGAAACGGCCAGCGCCACGGGTTTCGGCGGCGAGCTGTTCAAGCGCTACGGCATCTCGCTGGCCGGCGCCAGCTTCCAGACGACCCAGGTCAGGGACAAGGTGAGCCGCACGCGCACGCTGGTCGAGGGCTTCGTGCTGGCGCCGCCGTTGCGCGGCCTCGAAGGCCTGTCGTTGCGCATGGCCCTGCAGTCGATGGGCATCAAGGAAGTGAAGGCCGATTTCGACTGCCATGGCACGGAAGACCAGGGCAAGGGCGAGCTGACGATCGATCGCTGCGCGCTGGTCAGCCCGGGTCTGGGCGAGATCGAGCTCGCGGCGCGTGTCGTCAATGCCGATGCAATCTTCTGGAACGCCCTCGACGAGAGCGACCTGCTGGCGTTGCAGGATTCGACGGCGGCTCTCGGCTCGGCCCGGCTGGCGTTGGCCGACAAGAGCCTGCTGGATCGCAGCTTGCGCGCCTTTGGCACCATGACCGGCCAGCCGGTCGCGACGCTGCGCGCCACCTGGGCGCGCGAGGTGCGCCGCTACCAGCCGTCGGGCGTGCTGATCTCCCAGTCGATGACCCAGCTCCTCGACACCGTTGCGCGCTTCGTCGAGCAGGGCGGCACGCTCGTCGTCGAGGCCAAGCCCGACCCGCCGGTCGGCTTCGATCGGATGGAATACTTGCTGAATCCCAGCGCCGACCTGGTCAGCGTTCTCGGGCTGAAGGCGACGTTGCAGAAGTAAGGGAGCGCGGGCCTTCGGCCCGCTCATATCTTCCGGACCGCGCGCGTCCCCGCGCGCTCATGATCATGACGCGGAAGAGTATGATCATGAGCGGGCCGGAGGCCCGCGCTCCCGGCAAGAGTCAGCCCTGGCTCTTGCGGGCCTCGGCGATGAGCTGCTTCAGCGCGGCCGCATCGACGGCGCCGGGCACGAACTGCTTGCCGATCACGAAGGCGGGCGTGCCGCGCACGCCGAGCGCGCTTGCCAGCGCCATGTTGCGGTCGATGATCGCCTTGATCTTGGGATCTTCCATGTCCTTCTCGAGCTGGGCGCGATCGATGCCGACGCCGACCGCGATCTCGAGGATCTTGTCGCGGTCGAGCTTGCCGGTGAATTCCATCATCGCGTTGTGCATCGGCTGGTGCTTGCCTTGCCTGGCCGACGCCAACGCGGCGAGGGCCGCGATCTTCGAGGCCTCGCCCAGGATCGGGATGTCCTTGTAGATGATCTTCACCTTGCCGTCGGCGCCCGCCGCCGACTTTACCGCCTGGTAGGCGCGCTTGCAGTAGGGGCACTGATAGTCGTTGAACTCGACGACGACGACGTCGCCGTTGGGATTGCCGCCGACCGGGCTGTCGGGATCGCGATAAAGCTCGGCCTGGTTTTCCACCACGCCCTTCTGGGCAACGGCGTCGCGCTGGCTGTCCTGCTTGCGCTCGAGCTCCTGCATGGCGTCGACCAGCACTTCAGGATTGGCCAGCAGATAGGCGCGGATGGATTTGCCCAGCTCGGCCTGATCGGCCGTGAGCGGCATGGGCGAAGCGGCGGGCGCGGCGGCCAGACGGCGCGGCGACGTCGCCGTGGCGGCGACGACGGCGCCGGCAAGCACCAGGCCGCCGCAGACAGTGAGAAGGAGCCAACGCATGACAGTCTCCAAAACAGGATGATGCACTCTTGCAAGCTCGTCTCACCCCGAGGAGCGCACGAAGGGCGCGTCTCGAAGGGTGGGCAACACCCGAGGCAGGTTGCCCACCCTTCGAGACGCATCGTTACGCGATGCTCCTCAGGGTGAGGTGGTCTCGTTTCACTGATTGTACCCTAACTAGCGGCCTCCTTTGGGCCGCGTGTTGATATAGGCCTTGAGGTCCTGGGCGCGCTGCCAGGCCGGCGTGCCGGCCTGCAGCTGGCGGGCGGCGGCGTCGGCATGGGTCGCCGCCTCGGACTTGTTGCCGCGCAACGCCGCCATCTCGGCGCGCGCCAGCGAGGTCATGCCGGGGTTGTTCAGCTTGGAATAGCCTTCGGCCATCATGCGCCACAGGTCGAAGCTGCCGGGCTCCTGTTGCGAGGCGAGCTCGAGGTTGCGCACCGCCTCGCGGTCGTTGTCGGTGTTGTTGGTGGCGAGCAGCGCGCGCGCGAAGTCGATCTTGATCAGGCCCGAGCTCGGCAGGAGCTGGGCAGCCTTGCGGTAGGACAGCACGCCCTCGGCGGCGCGGGCATTGTCGTACAGCATCTGGCCGCGCACTTCGTGGAAGTAGGGATCGTTCGGATATTCCTTGATCAGCCCGTCGATGCCGAGCAGGGCGGAGCCCAGCGCGCCCTTGCGGTACCAGGCGATGGCGCGGGCGTAGCGCGCCGGCACCGAGCGGTCGGCTTCGGCGAAGCGTGCGAGCGCCGTCTCGGGCGTGACGAAGCCCATCAGCTTGGCCACCATGCGATGGTGCATGTTGAGGTTCTGCTGTGTGTCCGGCGTGTTGACGTAGGGCGACTGCGCCGCCGCCTGCTCGAAGGCGTTGATGCGCTCGGGCGTCAGCGGATGGGTCGTCAGGTAGGGATCGCGCCGGCTGATCTGCAGGCGCTCCTCTTTCTGCAGGATATTCAGGAAGTCGATGGTGCCCTTGGGCGACTGGCCGGTGCGCTGCAGGTAGCTCATGGCCGCCTGGTCGGCGGCACTTTCCTGGGTCTGGGTGTAGTGCAGGAACGACATCAGCGAGCCCGGCGCCCGGGGCCCGCCCGCGCCGGTGGTCGAGCCGCCGCCGCCGCGGCCGACGCCGGCGCCCGACATCGCCCCGCCCGCCATGGCGCCCGCACCCAGGATTGCCTCGAGGATCTGCAGCGTCGAGAGGTTGCGCATCTCCTCCTGCATGCGCACCAGATGCCCGCCGGCGATATGGCCGCTTTCATGTGCCATGACGCCGATCAGCTGGTTCGGCGTCTCGGTCCGCATGATCAGGCCGGTGTTGATGAAGATGCGCTGGCCACCCGCCACGAAAGCGTTGAGCGAATTGTCCTGGACGATCATGATCTCGATGCCGTTCGGATCGAGGCCGGCCGCCCGCCAGATCGGCACGGTGAGCGAGCGGATGGCGTTCTCGATCTCGGCGTCGCGGATGAGATTAAGTCGTTGACCTTGCTGCGCGCGCGCGGCACCAAGCGGCGCCAGCGCGAACAGCGCTAGGGAGAAGAGGGTGATGATGCGTTTGAACACGGGCGGCACGGTCTCTGGGCAGGCTATGAACGCTGGGCGGCCGCGTCAATCGCACACCGCCCCGGTGCGGCGCGCCCTGGCGCTGGCAGGCCTGTTCTTGCTGGCAGCTTGTGGCAGAAGTGAGACGGACATCGAAACCGAACGCGCCGCCCAGGTCGCCAATCCCGCCGGCCTGTCGCCGGGCGGGGCTGGCCTTTCCCGCGTCGTTGCCGAGGGCGGCGGCTCTGCCTTCTCCGCCGTCGCCGCCGACGAAAGCCGCGCCGCCGAGATCGGCCGCGATATCCTGCTGGCTGGCGGCAACGCCGCCGATGCCGCGGTCGCCATGTATTTCGCCATGGCCGTCACCCTGCCGTCGGCCGCGAGTCTGGGCGCCTCGGGTGCCTGTATTGTCCACAACGACAAGACCAAGGCCGCCGAAGCCTTCGTCTTTCCGCCGATCGCCGCACCGGGCACGGTCGGCGGCCAGCCCTTCATTGTGCCATCGGGTGTGCGCGCCATCACGCTGATGCATGTCCGTCATGGCTCGCTGCGCTGGGAGGCGACAGTGGCGCCGGCCGAACGGCTGGCGCGGTTCGGCGTGCCGGTATCGCGTGCTCTTGCGCGTGATCTGCAGACCAGCGGCGCGATGCTAGGCGGTCGCGCCTTTGGCGGCGGTGCATTGGCGGAAGGCAATTCGCTGACCCAGCCCGAGCTTGCCGCCACCCTGGGCGCGATCCGCCAGCGCGGCGGCACCGACTTCTTCCAGGGTCAGACGGCGCGCACGATGTCCGAGCAGCTGGGCGGCGCCCTGACCGTGGAAGCGTTGCGCGCTGCGGTGCCGCAGGCCGGCGCACCAATGATGGAGAGCTATGGCATGCGACGGCGAGTCTATGTCGCGCCGGCGCCGGCCGCTGGCGCCTCGGCACTGGCCGGCTTCAAGGGGCAGGCGCCGAGTGGACCGACGCCTGCTGATTCCGGCGGCTTCGCGGGCCTCGCTGCTGTCGACGGCAAGGCGGGCGCCGCGGCCTGTGCCCTGTCGATGGGCCAGACCTTTGGCGCGCGCGCTGTCGTGCCCGGCGTCGGTGTGCTGCTGGGCGTGCCATCACCGCAAGCGGGCTCGGTCAGCCCGGTGATCATCGCCAACCCTGGCAACGGCGAGTTCGCCTTTGTCGGCGCTGGTGGCGGCGCGGCGACGGCGGCACAGGCGACCGGTTATGTCGCCTACGCCACCATCGACCGTGACCAGCCGCTGGCGAGCGTGCTGGCGTCGCGTCGCGGCCAGGGTGGCTGGGTCAACGCGATCGCCTGTCCGTCCGGACTGCGCGGCAGCGGCTCGAGCTGCCGCAGCGCCATCGATCCGGCCGGTGCCGGATTGGCGCTGATCGCGCGCTGACGAACGATGTCGGGCAAGCTCTCGCGCCGTGGCGGCGCGGTCGATCCGTTCATCGTCATGGACGTCATGGCGGCCGCTGCCGAGAAGGAGGCGGCGGGCGACACCGTCATCCATCTGGAAGTCGGCCAGCCCAGCACGCCGGCGCCCAAGGGAGCGCTCGCCGCCGCACACGCTGCCCTCGACAGCGACCGTATCGGCTATGTCGCCGCCTTGGGCATTCCGGCGCTGCGGGAGCGCATCGCCCGGCACTATCGAGAGGTCTACGGGACAGAGGTGTCGCCCGAGCGCGTGATCGTGACGACGGGCTCATCGGGCGGCTTTCCGCTCGCCTTCCTGGCGAGCTTCGATGCCGGCGACCGCATCGCGCTCGCCGCACCCGGCTATCCCGCCTATCGCAACATCCTGACGGCGCTCAATCTCGAGGCGGTCGACCTGCCGACCTCGGCCGCCGATCGCTTCCAGCCGACTGTCGACGCGCTGAAGAAAGCTGGTCGAATCGACGGCCTGATCGTGGCGAGCCCGTCCAATCCCACCGGAACCATGGTGGGGCATGCCGAGATGAAGGCATTGGCCGGCTGGTGCGCCGACAATGGCGTGCGGCTGATCTCCGACGAGATCTATCACGGCATCGTC
Source organism: uncultured Alphaproteobacteria bacterium (assembly GCA_963809025.1). Lineage (GTDB taxonomy): Bacteria > Pseudomonadota > Alphaproteobacteria > Reyranellales > Reyranellaceae > Reyranella. The sequence continues at coordinate 86,058 of CAWEIE010000004.1, forward strand.
TACGAGGGCGACACGGTGTCGGCGGTCGAGGTGTCGGACCAGGCCATCGTCGTCAACAGCTTCTCGAAATACTTCTCCATGACTGGCTGGCGCGTCGGCTGGCTGGTGGTGCCGCAGGAGCTGGTGCGGCCGATCGAGCGGCTGGCGCAGAATTTCTTCATCTCGGTGCCGACGCTCAGCCAGCACGCGGCCCTTGCCGCCTTCGAGTGCCGCGACGAGCTCGACACCCATGTGCGCCGCTACCGCCGCAACCGTGACCTGCTGCTGGCCGGGCTGCCGGAAGCGGGCTTCGACCGCTTCGCGCCGGCCGAGGGCGCGTTCTATCTCTATTGCGACGTCGCCCATCTCACCAACGACAGCCGCGACTTCTGCAAGCGCATGCTCGCCGAGTCGGGCGTGGCGACGACGCCCGGCGTCGACTTCGACCGCGCCCGCGGCGCCGGCACGCTGCGCATCTCCTTCGCCGGCTCGACGGCCGAGATGGAGGAGGCGGTGCGCCGGCTCAAGGCCTGGAGGCGGACATGAGGCTGCTCGGAGCGGCGATGGTCGTGCTCTCGCTGTGGCCGGCGGTGGCTGGGGCCGACGGCAGTGTCGGAGCAGCTCAGCGTATGATGACGGCGGCCTACGCTGAGCTTGCCGGCAAGCTCAGCGGAGCCGCCAAGGTCCATTTCGAAGGCGATCAGGCGCACTGGCAGGCCGACCTTCGCGCCTGCGATGTCCAACCGTCGCGCAGGGCGGAGTGCCTGGAACTCCGGTACCGTCAGCGTGCCGGGCTGATCAAGGTTCTCGCTGCGGGACCCTATCTCTTCATCTCGCAACGGACGATCGTGCAGTCGGGTGAGGGACCGCGCGGCCGATACGCCGTCGATCTCGCCTATCCCCGCTTCGACGACCCGTCGGTGGATTTCGCCGAAAGCGATCGGGTGTTTTCCGCCCTTGCCCGAACGTCGCTCTTCGACGCGATCGACACCGGCCGGAAGTGCGAGATCACCCAGGCCTTTTCGCTCTACCGGCTGGCGCCGTCGGTCGTCTCCATCACCGTCTGGCGCGAATGGGCGGGACCAACGATTGCCATCGATCTCTCCGGCTACCTCGTCGATCTTTCCACGGGCAAGGTGCTCGAGCCGGAGGACGTCTTTACGCCGGGCGACGGATGGCGCTATCGCCTGGCCGAGCTCGTCCGCCAGGAGCTTGCCAAGGACCCGACCGATTCCGATGGCAGAAGCGAGGCCAACGACATTGCGTCCATCATGCGCGAGGTCGACGCGAGGGATTATCTGTTCGAGGACGGCAACCTCGTTCTATCCCTGAGCAAGGTGGCGAGCGAGCGGGGGATGAAGGGCTACGAGGTCGTCATACCTTACACAGCGCTGAAGGGTATGTTGCGCGCCGACGGTGCGCTCGGGAGTTTGCAGAGATGATCAGGCAGGCGAGGACCATGTTGGTGGCGCTTCTGGCGCTCGCCGCGGGTGCAACGGCGCTGGCGCAGGAACGGCCGAGCTTTGACTGCGCCAAGGCCGACAACTTGATCGACCGCGCGATCTGCAAGAACGGTGAGCTCGCCAAGGCCGACCGCGAGATGGCGGCGGCCTACGCGGCGCTGCTCGCCAGGTTGAGCGGTGCCGCCAAGGACGAGCTGGTCAAGGACCAGGTGGGCTGGATCGCCAATCGCAATCGCGCCTGCCGCACCGATCCCGACAACATCGAGGACTGCCTGAAGAGCCGCTACGCGGCGCGCATCAAGAACCTGCGGGCCTACGCCCAGGGCACCTATCCTGCAATCAGCGAGCAGTCGCTGGCCAAGCAGGGCAAGCTCGGCAAGATCACGTGGTCCTACGACCTTGCCTATCCGCGTTTCGACGGCGCGAACGTCGACTTCGCCGGCGTCAACGCCCGTTTCGCCGACGCCGCGAAGAAGATCGCCGATGAATCGACCCCCAAGGCAGCTGACGGCCCCGAGCGCGAGCAGCAGTGGTATTACCAGCAGGGCTTCACCGTCGAGCGGCCGCCCGGCGGACAGGCCGCAACCATCGTCGTGCAGTTCGACAGCTATCGCGGCGGCGCGCACGGCTACGGCGCGACCCGCTGCACCCTGGTCGACCTGCGCACGGGCAAGGTGGTCGCCCCGCAGGGCGTGTTCACGCCGGGCGAACAATGGCTCCGGGTCATGAGCCAGCTTGTCGGCGCCGACCTCAGGAAGCAGTTCGTCGACAAGCCGGGTTTCGACGATGCGCTCGAGCCCGCCAACCTCGCCAAGCTGCTGAGCGAAGCGAACCGCTATTGCTGGACCGGCAAGCAGCTCGAAATCATCTTCAATGCCTATGATGTCGGGCCTTATGCTGCCGGCCCCTACGAAGTGAACATCTCCTACGACAGGCTGAAACAGGTTCTGCGCCCCGATGGACCGATCGCTCGTTGACGCACATTCCCGCCGGCTGGAAACAGCCGGCGGGAATGTGCGCAGTTGCGCCCTTGCCGGCGCCTTTCTTGTCGCGCTGGCGGGCACGGCGCTGGCACAGGGCCCATCGCGCGTGGATTGCGCCAAGGCGGCGACGCCTATCGAGCGGGCGATCTGCGCCAAGCCCGAGCTTGCCGCCGCCGACCGCAAGATGGCGGCAGCCTATGCCGCGCTCGCAGGCAAGCTCACCGGCGCGGCGAAGGATCATCTGCTGGCCGATCAGATCCGCTGGCTCGCCAACCGGGCCGCGGCCTGCGTCGTCGACCCGGCGGAGATGGAGGAATGCCTGGAGTCGCGGGACCGTGATCGCACCGCGCAGCTCGAATGGCTGGGCGAGGGCGCCTACCCCTTCATCAGCGAACAGGCGATCGTGAAGACCGGCAAGGTGCGCGGCATCCCTTACATCATCGACGCAAGCTATCCGCAGTTTGACGCCGGCACGGTCGACTTCAGTGGCGTGAACCGCCAGCTCGCATCGGCCGCCAGCGAGGCGGGCGATCGCGCGGTTCCCGGTCTGGACGCCGACAATGACGGCGGCAACTACAACGGCCCCGCCTGGCGCTACGAGCAGGCCTATGCGCTTCACAAGCCGGGCCCCAACGCCGTCTCCGTCAAGATCGCCTACGGCGCCTACGAAGGCGGCGCGCACGGCATCGTCGGCGTGACCGGCATGCTGGTCGATTTGCGCACCGGCAAGGCGGTCGGACCGGAAAGTGTGTTCCTGCCGACTTCGAATTGGCTGAGGGAGCTCACGCGCATCGTCAGCGCGGACATCAACACGCCCAACCTCGCCGACATATTGAAGCAACCGGAGCGTTACGTGTTCCTCGAGGACCGGCTGGAGCTTTCCTTCAATCAGTACGAGGGCGGTCCATACACCGTCGAAATTCCCTACGATCGGTTGCGGCCGTTGCTGCGCGCCGATGGACTTGTGCCGCGATGAGAGGATCGCCGGTCGTTCCCAACGGGCTGTTCGACAGCCGACCCTACGGCTTTGCACAAGTGGCCGTCGTTCCGACGCTGTTCGGCCGTGCCGTGCATGTGTCGGGTCAGGTCGCCTGGGATGCCGACCAGAACATCGTCGGACCGGGCGACATTGGCCGTCAGCTCGAGAAGAGCCTCGACAACCTCGCGGCGGCGCTGGCCTCGGTCGGCGCGACGCTCGATCAGGTCGGCGCGCTGCGCCTCTACATCAAGCAAAGCCACATGGGCGAGGGCAGGGCCATCAGCGCCGCGCTCCGGGCGAAGTTCGGCGACAACCCGCCGTGCTCGACCTGGATCGGCGTCACCGGTCTCGCCGACGAGCAGTTCCTGATCGAGGTCGAGCCCTCGGTCGTGTTCCTCGACTAGATTTCCTCCCCTTCGCGGAGGCCGCGAAGGGGAGGTGCCCGAGCAGCGGGCGGAGGGGTCATGAGCCACAAACTCGTTGTTGCTCATGACCCCTCCGTCGGCGTAGGACGCCGACACCTCCCCAGCGGAGCTGGGGAGGAAAGCTGACCTAATGCAGCTTGCGGCGATCGCGCGGCCCGGCGGTTGATGCCGTCGCTGCCGTCGTCTGTCCCGTCTCGATCGGTGGCACCGGGCCGGAGTGGTGGCCGATCATGCGCCAGCCGTCGCTCTGGCGGGCGAAGGTGTTGGTCGCCATGAGCTGGCCCTCGGGCAGGATCTCGCGGCAGACGACGATGGCCAGGCCCGGCCGGCCGATCACCCATTCGCCGACGCAGCGCACCTTGGGCGATTCGGGATGACGCAGGATGCCGCGCCAGCTCGCCATGATCTCGGCACGGCCCTGCAATGGGGCCTGGCCGGGATGCAGGCAGACCATGGCGCCGGTTTGCGCCCAGATCTGGTCCATGCCGGCGACGTCGCGCTCGGCGAAGGCGCGATAGAAGGCGCGGTTGGCGGCCAGCACGGCCTCGCGTTCCTCGTCGTCGAATTCCGCCAGGAGTGGCGGCAGGCGCGGTGGCCGTCGTGGCATTCGTCCCTCGAAACTCCCCGGTTGCCTAGAGCACATTCTGTCCGGCTGGAATCAGCCGGACAGAATGTGCCCTGCGGAACAGACATCTCCAGTGGGCGCGTTCGTGGTTGGATGGAACCGCAAGCGGTTCCATCCAACCACGAACCGCTCTAGCCTAGGATTAGCCGACAGAGAGGAAGCATCCAACCGTCGAGATGAAGATGTCCATTCCCAAGCTCGAATTCCCGCCGTTCCATCTGCCCGCAGAGGCCGAGGCGCTGCGTGGCGAGGTCCGCAGCTTCCTCAAGGAGGCGCTGCCCAAGGTGAAGACGGAGGACCGCTTCGCGAGCTGGAACACCTTCTCGCCGGAGTTCAGCAAGGCCTTGGGCAAGAAGGGCTGGATCGGCATCACCTGGCCCAAGCAATACGGCGGCAGCGAGCGCAGCTTCCTGGACCGCTACGTCATCACCGAGGAGCTTCTGGGCAACAGTGCACCCGCCGGCGCGCACTGGGTGGCCGACCGCCAGTCGGGCCCGCTGCTGCTGCGCTTCGGCAGCGAGGAGCAGCGCCAGGCGATCCTGCCCAGGATCACCGCCGGCGAATGCTACTTCTCGATCGGCATGAGCGAGCCCGATTCGGGCTCCGATCTCGCCTCGGTGCGCACGCGCGCCGAGCCGGTGCCGGGCGGCTTCCGCGTCAACGGCACCAAGGTCTGGACCTCGGGCGCCCATCGCAACAACTACTGCATCGCGCTCGTGCGCACCTCGGGCCAGCATGGCGATCGCCACAAGGGGCTGAGCCAGCTCCTGGTCGATCTCAAGACGCCCGGCGTCACCATCCGGCCGATCATCAATCTCGCCGGCCGCCACGACTGGAACGAGGTCACCTTCAACGACGCCTTCATCCCCGAGAGCTGCCTTATCGGCAACGAGGGCGACGGCTGGCTGCAGGTCACGAGCGAGCTCGCCTTCGAACGCTCCGGCCCCGAGCGCTTCATGCAGAACTTCTACATCCTGCGCGAACTGGTGCGCGTGCTCGGCCGCCAGCCGGCCAAGCGCGCCTCGTCGATCCTGGGCCGCCTGATCGCCCGGCTGTGGACGCTGCGCCAGATGTCGGTCGCCGTCGCCGGCATGATGCAGGGCGGCCAGTCGCCGGCGATCGAGGCGGCGCTGGTGAAGGACCTCGGCACGATCTACCAGCAGGATCTGCCCGAGATCGCCCGTGCCATCGCCGAGTTGGACGCCACGACCGAGGAAGACCTGGCCGATTTCCTCGACGTCGCGCAGTACGCCACCATGATGGCGCCGAGCTACACCATCCAGGGCGGCACGACCCAGGTTCTGCGCGGCATCGTCGCGCGCGGGCTGGGGCTGCGATGAAACCGAATGACCTCACCCTGAGGAGCGGCCCGGAGGGCCGCGTCTCGAAGGGTGGCAACGAGCACCGTGTCTGTGGCCCATCCTTCGAGACGCGCGCTGCGCGCGCTCCTCAGGATGAGGTGATCTTTGATTGAGGATGGATCTGATGGACCGCGAAACACGCGACATGCTGCTCGAGACCGCCGATCGCTTCTTCACCGAGCGCTGCGGCCGCGCCGTGGTCAACGAGGTGGAGAAGGGCGTGTGGCCCGCCGATCTCTGGAAGGAGATCGAGGAGATGGGGCTGCCGTTGATCGCCGTACCCGAGGACAAGAACGGCGTCGGCGGTACGCTGGCCGACATGCTGGCGCTGCTGCGCCTTGCGGGCTCGCACGCCGTGCCCGTACCGCTCGGCGAGACCGCGCTGGGCAACCTGCTGATTGCCGCGGCCGGCAGCGAGCCCAAGCCCGGACCTGCAACACTGGCCTTGGGCAACCTGGTGCTGAACGGCGGACGGATCAGCGGCAAGGTCGCGCGCGTGCCCTTCGCCATGGTGGCCGATCGCTTCGTCACCGTCGTCGGCAACACGCTGGCAGTCGTCGCGGCAGCCAACGCCAAGGTCGACGCCCAGCCGAGTCATGCCGGCGAGCCCTATGGCACCGTGACGTTCGACAATGCCGCGGCCGAGTTCAGCGGCGCGTCGGCGGTCAGCGCCGATCGTGCTTTCGAGCTGGCGGCGGTGATGCGCGCCATGCAGATGGCCGGCGCGGCCGACAAGGTGCTGGCCACCGCCGTCGAATATTCCAAGCAGCGCGTGCAGTTCGGCCGTTCGATCTCGACCTTCCAGGCCATCCAGCACATGCTGGCCGAGCTTGCGAGCTGTGTCGCGGCCACCATCGCTTCGGCCGAAGCCGCGGCGCGCGACACCGACGAGGGCGGGCTGGCCGACGGCGGGCGCTTCTCCATTGCCGCGGCCAAGAGCCAGGCCTCGGACTTCGCCCAGCGCATCGCCGCCATCTCGCACCAGTCGATGGGCGCCATGGGCTTCACCCACGAGCACATCCTGCATCATTACACGCGAAGGCTCTGGGTATGGCGGCGCGACTTCGGCAGCGAAACCTTCTGGGGCGACAAGATCGGCGCGGTTTACGCCAAGGCCGGCCCCGAGGCGCTGTGGGCCTCGCTCAGCGCCAGCAAGTATGCGGTCTAGTCCTGCCGGACCTGGCATATCTTTCAGTCCGGCTGAGCGAGATTCCAGAGCAGCTCTGAGTCACCCTTTGGTCACAGAGTCGCGAGGCATGGTCACAGAACAAGGTGGCATGTCTTCGTTACCATCGGCTGCATCCTTTCATCGACGCCAGCAAAGTGGAAAGCGCCAGTGACGACGCTCGATGCGGCGAACAATGGCTCCGAACGGCCGCCTGAGAAACCCGGCGTCTTCGCGCGCCTCAAGGATTTCCTGCGCCCCTTCTTCCTGAGGGCGCGCGTCGGCCTTTCGCGGCGCGGACCAGCGCCGTCATGGGAGCAATCGTTTCGCGTCCTGGGCCATCACGGCCTTCGCCCCGCCACGGTGTTCGACATCGGGGTGGCCTACGGTACTTACGAACTCTACCGCGCTTTTCCCGACGCTCACTATCATCTGATCGACCCGACGCGTGAATCTCTGCACCACATGCGCCTGCTCTCGCGCAAGCTGCGCTGCGACATCCATGCCGTAGCGCTGGGCGACCGCGACGGCGAGACGACGATCGAAATTCGCCCAGACATCCAGGCAGCGACGCTGCTTGAGGACGTCACGCCGCGCGAGATCGTGCGTCACGACCGCGTACCGCTTCGCCGCTTCGATTCGCTGATCGGCGAAATCGCCCGTCCGGCACTCGCCAAGATCGATGTCCAGGGTGCCGAGCTCATGGTGCTCGAAGGCATGACGGGGCGAATGGCCAGCATGGATGCCGTCATCGTCGAGACCAGCACCATCAGCAGTGTCAAGGGCGGCGCGGAAGTCCATGACGTCGTGCGCTTCATGCACGACCATGGTTTCGTCGTTGCCGACATCGTCGGCCTTACACGTCGCCCGCTCGACGGCGCCACGGCTCAAATCGACCTTCTGTTCCTGCCCGAACTGGACTCGCCGGTGCGCCGCGACCGGCGCTGGTCTGCAGCGGCATGACTTGAGGGCTTCTACCGTCGCCATCGAGGCGCAACCGTCGGGCTCTTGTCCTCTTCGACGAAATCAGTAGATGCAACCGCCAAGAGCCCGGCCTCGGACTTTGCGGAGCGCATCGACACGATCTCGCACCAGTCGGCGTGGCTCACGGGCTTCACCCGCGAGCACGTCCTGCACCGCTGCACGCGCCGCCTCCGGGTATGGCGCCGAGACCTCGACAGCGAGACCTTCCGGGGCGACAAGATCGGCGCGGCCTACGCCAAGGTCGGCGCCGAGGCGCTGTGGGCTTTGCTAAGCGCCAGCAAGTACGCCGCATAGGGCACAGGGCGTGGCGCCCGCAATCGGCGATCCGACACACTTGATACGGTTGCAGGCGTTGATCTTGCAACACTCAGCCCGGATCATGCCGGCGGGGGTGTGCGGAGTTGAGTCGGAGGCGAGTCCGTGTCGCGCTTGCATGCCCTTTCGCTGGAACGTGATGACATCGGCACGAGACCGCCAATAAATCGTCCGAATCTGCCGGTCCTGACGACGCTGCGCTTCTTCGCAGCAGCCGAGGTCGTCGCCTTTCACGTCGCCCAAACCAGGCCTGGTTGGGCAACACCCGTGGATTTCCTGTCAGGTCTGGCGTCGGGCGGCTACGCGGCGGTCGTTTTCTTCTTCGTGCTGTCGGGCTTCATTCTTGCCTATGTCCATACGGGAGAGAGCGAGCGCTCGGCCTGCAGTGTGAAGGCGGCCCGGTTCTGGCGACTGCGCTTTGCCCGCATCGCGCCGGCCTATTACCTGGGGCTCCTGCTCGCCTTGCCGATCCTCACCCAGGTCGTGGCGCAGTCGCAGGCGTCAGGCTGGTCGGTGGCGTTCGGCATGACGTCGGTGATGCTTTTCGCGCAGGCATGGTGGCCGGCTTACACGACGCTCTGGAATTTCCCCGCCTGGTCGTTGTCGGTGGAATGTGCGTTCTATGCGCTCTTCCCTTGGCTGGCGCGCTCGCTCGCGCGCGGGCCTGCCGCGGCGGTGCTCGTGGGAAGCTACGCTCTCATCGTGTTGACCGATGCCTACCGCGGCGAGCTCTTGTGGCGCGCAGGCCTGCTTGGACCGGTGCCGAAGAGCGATTGGCTGGAGCTAAGTGCCTTTCCGATCCTCTACCTGCCGCTGTTCATCTTCGGCATGGCGTTGGCGCGTCTCTATCTGTTCGGCCAGGTGCTGTCGCCCAGGCTCCATGCGGCGATGCTTGCGATCGGCGTCGCCCTGACCGTGCTGATCTTCGGTGGCGCCTGGATGCTGCCGGGTTGGACGCGCAGCGATCCGGCGCTTGCACTCGTCTTCGCCTTGATCGTATTCGGCGGCGCGGGCGCCGCCGGCACCTTTCCGCTGCTCACGCGGCCCACCTTCATCCTGCTCGGCGAGGCCAGCTACTCGATGTACATCCTCCATATTCCGCTGCGCATCTGCTGGGACAATCTGGCCGCCGCGGTGCCGGGACTGAGCGGGATGCCGTGGCTGAACTTCCCATTGTACTTCGGGTTCGTCGTCCTTGTGTCGGTCGTGGTGTTTCGCGTGGTCGAGACACCGCTGCGGAAATGGATTGCGGGCCGCGTGGAGCCTGTTCATCCCGCCGGTATCCCGCCGGTCCTGCACGCAGGTAGCGTGTCGTCCACGCGAGCCTGATCGCGACCAACGACCTGCCCGCTGTTCTGCTTGCCGAAAGGGCTGCCCGCATTGGTCACAGCGGGACTCATCAGGCCTGCATCCGTAGCAATTGTCACTGGCTGGAGAGGCGCACTTCAGGGCGGGGCAGCGGCCCTCGCGGCGCCGCGGCCGCGGCGCCGCCGCGTGCCCAGGCCATCGAGGCGGCGGCGGCACTGCTGCGCCAGAGCCGCAAGCCGGTGATCCTGGCCGGCCTCGGCGCCCATCGCGCCGTCGCCAAGGCCGAGATCGAGCAGCTGGCCGATCGCATTGGCGCGCTCCTCGCGACGTCGGCGCGCGGCAAGGATATGTTCCGCGGCCATCCGGGCCGCCTGCGTGGTGGTGTTCGGCGCGGGTCTCAATCTCCTCACCATGAGCTTCGGGCATTGCCGCCCCGTTCATGAGCGAGTTCCACGAATTCGAGACGAGGAAGCATTAGGCAGATGTCGTCCTGAGCGAAGCGAAGGACCTCATCGCCGCTTGCAACTGGCATGAGATCCTTCGCTTCGCTCAGGATGACAATTACCCGCCCGCCACGCCGATCGCCTCGACATAGAGCGCATAGACCGACTGGCTGGCGGTCATGAACAGCCGGTTGCGCTTGCGCCCGCCGAAGCAGAGGTTGGCGCAACGCTCGGGCAGCAGGATGCGGCCGATCAGCGTGCAATCGGGAGCGAACACCGCCACGCCATCCTCGCCCTCGCCGCCGGAGAAGGCGGCCCACACATTGCCCTCGGTGTCGACGCGGATGCCGTCGGCGAAACCTTTGCCGTCGAAGAACAGCCGGCCGTTGACGGCCTTGTCGCCCTGGACGTCGTAGACGCGCGTCGACCGGGGGCCGTCCGGCGTGTCGACGACGTAGAGCTTGTTCTCGTCGGGCGAGAAAGCGAGCCCGTTCGGCCGTTCCATGTCGTCCACCGCAATGGTGAGCGCACCGCTCTTGGGATCGAGGCGATAGACGCGATAGGGCATCTCCTTCGGTGCCTTGTCGCCCATATAGTTGCCGCGGATGCCCGCGCCGTTGTCGCTGAACCAGATCGAGCCGTCGGATTTCACCACCACGTCGTTGGGGCCGGTGAGCCGCGTGTTCTGGAAGGAAGAGGCAAGGACCGTCACCGTGCCGTCATGCTCGGTGCGCGTCAGCGTGCGGCTGCCGAGCTCGCAGGTGATCAGCCGGCCCTGGCGGTCGCGCGTGTTGCCGTCGGGATGGCCCGCCGGGTTGCGCAAGGTGGCGACGGCGCCGGTGATCTCGTCCCAGCGCAGCAGCGCGTCGTTGGGGATGTCGGAAAACAGCAGGTATCGCCCGTCGCCGTAGTACGCCGGCCCCTCGGTGAAGCGAAAGCCGGTGGCGATGCGCTCGATCGCGGCCATCGGCACCACCAGGTGCTGGAAGCGCGGATCGAGCACGACGATATCGGGATCGGGATAGCGGATGGGCGCCGACGACTGCCAGCGCGACGGATCGGAGCTCACGTCTGTTTCCCCCTGTCAAAGCCGCAATGCGGACTGCGGACGCCGACGTCCGCTCGTCACCGTCGTATTGTACTGTGCACGGGTCAAGCAAAGGGGAACGCCATGCCGATGCCGGCTGAGACCGACACCACGAGTCCCAAGTACCTTCGCGACAAGTACGCCATCGTTGGCGTGGGCGAGACGACCTACACGCGCGGCTCCGGGGTCACGACGCGCGCGCTCGGCACCTGGGCGGTGCGCAATGCCATCGAGGATGCCGGCCTGAAGGCTTCCGACATCGACGGCATGCTGTCCTACCAGTCGGGCGATTCGACCTTCTCGACCTTCATCGCCGGCGACCTGGGGCTTCGGCTCAACTTCTACATGGACGTGTTCGGCGGCGGCTCGTCGACCGAGGCGCTGGTCGGCATGGCGATCGGCCTGATGGAAGCCGGCATGTGCAAGGCCGTGGTGATCTTCCGCGCGATGAACGGCTTCAGCCAGGTGCGCATCGGCGGCACCGGCGCGCGCGCCGCGGCCCCAGTGTCGGGCGATGCCCTGCACATGCGCGCCTACGGCTGGCAGAGCGCCGGCCAGATGTTCGCGCCCACCTTCATGCGCCACATGCACGACTACGGCACGCGGCCCGAACAGGTCGCCACGGTCAAGGCGATCCACAGCGAGCACGCCTCGAATAACCCGAAGGCCTTCTACAAGAAGCGCTTCACCGTCGACGAAGTGCTGGCGAGCCGCATCATCTGCAAGCCATTGCACCTGCTCGACTGCTGCGTGGAGACCGACAACGCCACGGCCGTGGTCGTGACCAGCGCCGAGCGGGCCAAGGACTGCCGCCATCCGCGCACCTTGATCCGCGGCGTCGTCGGGCGCTGCAGCAAGCCGCGCACCGACATGCACTACCAGACCGGACCGATCTCGACCGTCGCTGGCCACTATGCCAAGGACATCCTGTGGCCGAACTCCGGCGTCGGGCCCGAGGACATCGACGTCACCGGCTCCTACGACGCCTTCACCTTCACCACCATGCTGCAGCTCGAGGATTACGGCTTCTGCAAGAAAGGCGAGGGCGGCGACTACGTCAGCAACGGCACGATGCGGCTGGGCGGCAAGCGGCCCAACAACACCAGCGGCGGCCATCTCTGCGAGGGCTATACGCACGGGATGAACATGGTGATCGAGAACGTGCGCCAGCTCCGCCACGACGCCGACGATTCGTGTCCCATCGGGCCCGACGGCAAGCGCCAGCACACCTACGATCACCGCGAGGGCGGCTGCCGGCAGGTCAAGAAATGCGAGCTGACGGCCAACCTGGGCTGGGCCAATCCCGGTACGGGCTCGGCCATGGTCATGCGGCGCGACTGAGAGAAGGGGAGAGAACCATGGGAATCCAGGCCACCTACCTCGGCATGCCGCTTCAGCTCGACGATCTCGACGTCGAGAACCTTGCCTTCTTCAAGCACTGCGCGGCGCACAACTTCCATCTCCAGAAGTGCGCCAAGTGCGGATTGCTGCGCTATCCGCCGACCACGGCCTGCCCGTGGTGCATGAGCCCCAAGTCCGACTGGGTGCCGGTCGACGCCAAGGGCGCGGTGCATTCCTACACCGAGGTCCATCACGCCATTCAGCCGGCGTTCAAGGCGCATACGCCCTATCTCATCCTGCTGGTCGACCTCGACACCCAGAAGGGCAAGCCCACCGAGCACGAGGCCCTGCGCGTGGCCGGCAACCTCACGACTCCGGACGGCCAGCTCGCGCCGCCCGACATGGTGCGCCGGGTCGGCATCGGCACGCGGGTCCGCATGGTCTTCGCCGATGCCGGGCCTGGCTTGGCCATTCCGCAATGGACGATCGACGACGGCGCCAAGCAGCCTGACAAGCCATGGCGTTACCCGCAGGAGTAGGGCAAGCTCGCGCCACGAGAGGGATTTTGCATGGCTGACACGCCCAAGAACCGTCGTTCCATCGAGGCTCTGGCCAACTTGCTACCGGGCGGCGTGATGGGATTGTCGATCGCGCTCGCCGCCGCTGATGCGGCTGCCGCAACGACGGAGGCGCCGGCCCAGGACAAGTCGGTCGCCACCCGCCTGGAGGCGCTGCGTGGTTCGGTGGCGGATGCCTGGAAAGAGGCGATGGAGAAGTCCGAGCCCTATGTCGGCGTCGATCCCGAGACCAAGCTCGCCTGGTGGGGCAACGGCTGGCGCAACGGCGGTTGGCACAATGGCGGCTGGCACAACGGTGGTTGGCATAACGGCGGCTGGCACAATGGCGGCTGGGGCAACGGCTGGCACAACGGTGGTTGGGGCAACGGCGGCTGGGGCAACGGCGGCATCGTCGGCGGCATTCTGGGCGGCATATTCGGCAGCCCATGGGGCAACGGCTTCCGCAACTGGTAGCTCCTCTTCCGGACCGCCGGCTTCCAGCCGGCTCATGATTCATGAGGCCGGCTGGAAGCCGGCGGTCCGGAAGATCAAGGCCTGAACTGCAGCGGCCGCGGCACCAGCCGCGACGGCTGGCTGACCAGGCGCCAGGCATCGGCCACCCATTCGCAGGCGAGCCGGCGTGTGTCGCGCGGGTCGATCATCTCCTCGATCTCGAAGCGGTTCAGCGGCCCGATCGGCCCGCGCACGCTCTCGATGCGGGCGTTGATCTCGGCGCGAAGTGCTGCGGGATCGGGCGCTTCGGCGAGCTGGCGCTTGTAGGCCGCCTCGATGCCGCCCTCGGGCGGGATGCCGCCGACATCGGCCGACGGCCAGGCGACGCGCGCCGACGCCGCCGAGCGCGGCGTCGCATAGTTGTTGCCGGCCACGCCGAAGCTTCTGCGCATCAGCACCGTGAAGATCGGTACCGTGACCTGGGCGAAGGCCACCATCCATTCGCCGCCCTTGCGGATGGTGCCGGCGATCTCGTGCTCGATGCCGACGGCGAAGCCCGGATTGTCGACCAGGTTCAGCACCGGCAGATGGAAGAGGTCGCAGACGTCGAGATGGCGTTTCAGCTTGTCGCAGCCGTCGGCAGTCAGCGCGCCGCCGTTCACGTGTCGGCTGTCCGACGCGATCACGCCCATCGGGTAGCCATTCATGCGCACGAAGCCCGTGACCTGATCGGTGCCCCATAGCGGCCCGACCTCGAAGAAGAAGTCCTTGTCGGCCAAGAGCCGGATCCCCCGCCGCACGTCGAAGGTCGCCGTGCGCTTGCGCGGCACCAGGGTCAGCAGTTCCTCCTCGCGCCGGCCAGCGGGATCTGCCGATTTGGCGACTGGCGGCGCCTCATAGACGCTCGATGGCAGGTACGACAGGAAGCGCCGCGTCTGCGCCATGGCCTCTTCCTCGGTCTCGGCGAGGTTGTCGACCGAACCGTTGCGGCAGTGGATGTGCCAGCCGCCGAGATCCTCCTTGGTGACGTCGTAGCCCATGGCGTGACTGACCACAGGCGGGCCGGCGACGAAGAGCTGCGAGATGTCGCGCACCATCACCGAGAAATGGCCCAGCACCGCCTTGGCAGCACCAATGCCGACCACGCTGCCCAACAGCAGGTTGACCACCGGTACCGAGGCGAGCTGCTCGGTATAGAAGGTGCTGCCGAGATGGCCGGGCAGGAACGAGCCGCCGCCGCCCACAACGCGCGGCCGGCCGGCCTTGATGGCGCCGGTGCTTTCCTTGGCCGCGGCAGATCCGGTTGTCTGGCCGTCCTGCTTGGGCACCATGGTGGCGACGCTGCCGCCGCCCGACGAGCCGTCGAGCAGGCGGATCGACGGCGTGCGCAGCTCGATCGACAGCTGGTCGAGATAGCGCGACTTGTGGCCGATCGCGCCGTCGGCATGGCCGCCGCGCGAGGTGAAGTCGTCGGCGCAGACGATGCAGGGCCGGCTCTCGATGCGGCCCTGGCCGCCGACATGGCTCGCCGGCGTGAACTCGGCGACGTTGCCGTCCTCGTCGAACGTGGCAAAGCCCGCCAGGCTGCCGACTTCGCGGAAGCTGCCGGGATCGAGCAGCCCGTCGATGCGCTCGCGGCAGGTGAGCTTGCGCCGATTGCGCTGGCGCACCACGCCGGGGTCGGTCGAGCCCAGTGCGAGGCGTTTGTGGGCGATCGCCTGCAGGGCCGTGACCTTGGCAAGCATCGGCGTCCAGCCTTCGTCTGCCGCCACCGCCGGGCCGGCCTTGGCGGCGCCAGCCGCCGGCTTGATCACGGCAAGGATCTGGCTGCCATCGACGGCGTCGCCCACCGACAGCGACGCCAACGTGGCGACGGTACCGGAGCAGGGCGCCGCGACGGAGGTCTCCATCTTCATGGCGCTGACGACGAACAGCAGGTCGCCCGCCTTCACCTCGGCGCCTTCGCGCGCCTTGATGTCGACGATCGAGCCCGCATGCGGGCTTTCGATGGCCTCGTGCCCGGGCGGCACCGGCAATGGCCGGGCCGGTGGGGCGCTGGCACCGCGGCCGCGCCCCAGGCTCGCAGCCTGCTGGTCGAGGAACTGCAGCGCTCCTGTTTTCGCCTTGGCGGGCTCGATCGCCTCGGCGAGCAGCGTGGTCCGCGCGTTGCCGGCGCGGAACTCAGGGTTAGCCAGGATCGAGCGCAGCTGGTCGCCGTTGGTCGGCACGCCGACGATGTGGAACTCGTCGAGCGCGCGGCGCGTGCGGTCGACGGCGGAGTCGAAGCAGCCCGAGGAGCCGGACTGGCAGATCAGCTTGGCCAGCAGAGGATCGAACTGCGGCGGCGGTGCCAGCCCGACATAGCCGCAGGCATCGACGCGCACGCCGGGGCCGGACGGCTCGCGATAGGCGCTGAGCGTGCCGGTGCCTTGCGCCGCGACGCGCGCCTGCACGGCAAAGCCGCGCGGCGTGCCGACCGCCTTCTGGTCGGTCGAGGCCGAGCGAGGCGAGCGATGCGCCGGCAGCGATGCGGAACTGGGCTTCGACCAGGTCGAAACCCATGACCTGTTCGGTGATGGTGTGCTCGACCTGGATGCGGGGATTGCACTCGATGAAGAAGTGCTCGCCGGTCTCGGGATTGACCAGGAACTCGACCGTGCCGGCATTCTCGTATTTCGCTGCGCGCGCGAGTTTCACGGCGTCGGCCAGGATGCGCTGGCGCAGGCTCTCGTCGAGATTGGGTGCGGGCGCCACCTCGACGACCTTCTGGTTGCGCAGCTGCACCGAGCAGTCGCGCTCGAACAGGTGCACGACATTGCCTTGGCTATCGCCCAGCACTTGGACCTCGATGTGACGCGGTCGCGGCACGATCTTCTCCAGGAAGAGGGCGCGATCGCCGAATGCAGCCTCGGCCTCGCCCTGGCAGCGCGCGAAGGCCTCGTCCATCTCCTCCGGCCTGGTCACGGCACGCATGCCGCGCCCGCCGCCGCCGGCCGAGGCTTTCAGCATCACCGGATAGCCGATGGACTTGGCCTTCGCCTTGGCGTCGTCGCTCGAAGCGAGCTTCGGTGCGCCGGGAATGACCGGAACGCCCTGCGCTTGGGCGAAGTCGCGGGCCGCGACTTTGTCGCCGAACAACTTCAGGCTGGCGGGTGAGGGGCCGATAAACCGCAGTCCTTCAGCCTTGCAGCGCTCGGCAAAGAGGGTGTTTTCAGACAGGAAGCCATAGCCGGGATGGACGCAATCGCTGCCGCTTGCCTTGGCCGCCGCGATGACCGCCTCGACGTCGAGATAGCCGCGCACCGCATCGCCGCCGATCTCGCGCGCCGAGCCGGCGAGCTTGGTATGCAGCGACATCGCATCGGCCCGGGTGAAGATCGCGACCGCATCGACGCCCAGCGACGCCGCGGCCCGGGCGATGCGGATCGCGATCTCCCCGCGATTGGCGATCAGGACGCGCTTGAACATCGTTTCTTTCCCTCAAATTCTTCCGGACCGCGCGCGTCCCGCGCGCTCATGAGGCGCGCGAGACGCGCGCGGTCCGGAAGATCATGACAGTTTGTACACGCGCTTGGCCGTGCCGCTGAACAGGTCAGTCTTCTCCGCCGCGGAAGCGCCGGCGGCCATCCGCTTGAAGGCGTTCCACAGCGTGGCGTAGCCGTTGGAGATCTTGTCGACCGGGAAATTGCTCTCGAACATGCAGCGGTCGGCACCGAAGGCGTCGATGCAGGTCTTGATCCACGGCCCCCAGGCGTCGGCGATCTCCTGCGAGGAGGGCGGGGCGGGCCGCTTCATGTGCTCGACGAAGGGGCCGATATCCATGCCGAGCCCGCCCAGCTTCACCATGACATTGGGGCAACGCGCCAGCTCGGCCATGTCTGCCTGCCAGGCCGCGAACACCGCATCCGTCTTGCCGGTATACGGCCCGATGCCCAGCGGCCCGCCGCAGTGGTTCAGGATCATGGTGGTGCCCGGCACGGCATTGGCCAGCGCCGTCACTTCCTTGACCTGCGGATGGTACTGCCAGGCCTCGTAGGTCAGGCCGAGCTTGCCGAGCTCGGCCACGCCGGCGCGATAGTCGGCCTGGGCGTAGAGACCCTGCGGCGGGTTGGTGTGGGCATTGCGCACGTCGGGGCTGGGATCCCAGCCGCCGGAATGGCGGATGCCGCGGAAGCGGCCGTTGCCCGCCGCGATGTGCGCCTCCAGCACCTCACGGGCGCGCGCGCCGAGCGTCATGTCGACATAGGAGATGATGCCGGCGCAGGCCCGCGTCGGCCCGTAGAGGCCGCTGGCGCTCATGGCCGCGACGCCGTTCGCGAACTCGGTCTCGCCGACCGGCCTCATCTCCTTCGGCCCCTCGACGCAGTACATCGAGCGGCAGTCGATATAGACCGTGGCGGTGATGTTGTGGCCCGTGCCGGTGTCGGCCACCAGCTCGTCCAGCAGGTAGCGATGGTTGGCGTGGTCCCACAGGTGATGGTGCGGATCGACGATCGGCAGGTCGGGCTCGAGGATCGGCTCCTTCGGCCGCTTGGCGAGCCAGGCGTCGTCGGGCACGTAGGCGCGGCGCTGCCGCTCGACGGTGGGGGCGTTGGCCATCAGGGCAACCTCGGTTGATGGAACTTGTAGGGCGGATAGTCCTTGTTGATGTCCGAGACGACTTCGACGATCGCCGGCGAATCGGCGGCCAGCGCTTCGCGCAGCGCGCCACGAAAGGCGTCGGCGGTCTCGACCCGCCAGGCCGGCACGCCGAACGAGCGGGCATAGGCCTGGAAATCGGGATTGTGCAGCACCGCGCCGGAATGGCGGCCCTCGTAGAGCCGCTCCTGGTCGCGCTTCACGTTGCCGTAGGAGGCGTTGTTCACCAGCACGGTCACGAGGTTGATGCCGAACTGCTTGGCGGTCGACAGGTCGGAGCCGCCGAACAGGAAGCCGCCGTCGCCGGTCACCGACACCACCGGCCGGTCGGGGTTCGCCACCTTGACGCCGAGCGCCGTCGGGAAGCCGTAGCCCAAGGTGCCGGAGAAGCCTGAGCTCACCAGCCGGCGCGGCTGGTGCACGGGATAGCCGTACCAGATGATGTAGCCGAGCTGCGTGACCTCATCGACGACGATGCCGTCGTCGGGCAGCGTCTCGCGGATCACGTTCATGTACGAATATTGCGGGTCGGCCTTGGCGATCGCGGCCTGTGCCGCATCCTTGGCAATGGCGATTGCGGCGCGCCAGTCCTTGCCGTCCTTGCGCGCCACGGCGGCGGCGAGCGCGCGCGTGCCGTCGGCGGCGTCGGCCACGATCGCCACGTCGACGGCAAGCCTGCGATGCTCGGCCGGATCGAGGTCGATGCGCGCGGTCTTGAGCCCGGCCGGCGCCGGCGCCCAGCGCGCGATCGGCGTGTCGAGGCGCGTGCCGATGCCGATCAGAAGGTCGGTCTTGTCCCACAGCTCGAAGCCGCCGACCGTGTTCAGCGACAGGGGATGGCGCGAATCGACCACGCCCTTGCCCATGCGGTACGACACGACCGGCGCGCCGATCTTCTCGGCCAGCGCCAGGATCTCCGGCCCGGCATCGACTGCGCCGCCGCCGATCCAGATCATCGGCGCCTTGGCCGCGTCGACGAGCTTGGCGAGGGCCGCGATCTTGTCGGGATCGGGTTCGGGATTCTTGCGCTTGCCGAGCGGGTCGATCGGCGTCACGTCGGCGGTTGCGGGGAACATGTCCCACGGCATCTCGACGGCGACCGGCCCCGGCCGGCCCGAGGTCATCGCCTGGAAGGCACGCGCCATGACCTGCGGCGCCTCGGTGGGATGCTCTATGCGCTCGGCGAACTTCAGGAGCGTCTTCAAGCGTGGCGAGCTGGTCCGGCATCTCGTGGAGCTGGCCGCGGCCGCGGCCGATCATGGCGCTCGGCACCTGGCCCGTGATGCACATCACCGGCGCATTGACGCCCCACGCCGTGGTCAGCGCGCCCATGGTGTTCATCACGCCGGGGCCCGGCACGACGGTGAAGGCCGAGGGCTTGCCGGAGGACTGCGCATAGCCCAGCGCCATATAGGCCGTGGTCTGCTCGTGCCGCGCGTTGATCACCTTCAGCCGGTTGGCGTTGCGCGCGAAGGCGTCGAACAGGCCGTACATCTGCACGCCGGGCAGGCCGAAGATGGTGTCGATCCCGTGCCGCAGCAGGGAATCGACGATGGCGTCGCCGCCGGTCATGCGTGGCATGGGGTACTCCTAAGCTGTCTTGCTGCGGATGAAGTTGCCGATCTCGATGCAGCCGTCGCGCCCTTCGGAGAGTATGGGGGCGAACAACGGGAAGACGTGCAGCTGGTTGGGCCAGATCGCGAGGCGCGCGTCGACGCCCGCGGCATGCATCTTCTCGGCGATGCGGATGGCATCATCGAGCAGCGTCTCGGCCGTGCCGACCTGCACCAGGGTCGGCGGCAGGCCCTTCAGGTCGGCATGCAACGGCGCGGCGAGCGGCGTCTTGGCATCCTTGCCGTTGAGATACATCTTGGCCATCCACAGCAGGCCGTCCTTCTGCACCATCGGATCCTGCGCCGACCGCGTCGTCATGCTGTTGCCCAGGCCCTCCAGATCGACCCACGGCGAGATCGCCACGGCGCAGGCCGGCAGGCCAAGCTTCTTGTCGCGCAAATTGACCAGCGTGGCGATGGTGAGCCCGCCGCCGGCTGAATCGCCGGCGATCGCCAGACGATTGGCGGCGAAGCCCTGCTGCAGCAGCCAGCGCCACGCAGCGGCCGCATCGTCGATCGCGGCGGGGAAGGGATGCTCGGGCGCCAGCCGGTAGTCGATCAGCAGGACCTTCGCCGCCGATGCCGCGGAAATGTCATAGGCGAGCCGGCGATGGGTGTTGAGCGAGCCGATGGCGTAGCCGCCGCCGTGCAGGTACAGGATCGCCCGCCCGGTGTCGCAGCCCGGCGCCATCACCCACTCGGACGGCACGCCGCCGGCATCGACCTTCTCGCACTTGGCGTCCGGCGCGCCGCCCAGGAAGACGGCGGTCTTCTCGAAGCGCGCGCGCGATTGCGCCACGTCGTAGTCCGGCGGAACCGCGCGCGAGCGCAACAGGGTGACGAGGCCGTCGAGCTGGCTGGCGGTCATGATGGGCGTTCCTCGTGCTTGTTGCCGCCAGCTTTCGGCAAGCGGGCCGCCACTTCAAGCCGACATGCGGACCATTCTGCCAAGCTGTCCGCGCCGTGGAACTGGCTCGTCGGGGAACTCGGGGGCTGCGCCGAGCTCACGCCTGATCCAGTCGCGGAACGCTGCGACTTCAGGCCGAATGCGGGCTTGGCCCTCGGTGACAAGCCAATACCCCGTCGCACAAAGCCTTGGCGGACCGAGCACCGTAACCAGCTGGCCGGCGGCGAGTTCAGCTTCGACCAATGGCAGGCGCCCCATGGCGATCCCCAGTCCCGCCGCCGCCGCTTCCAGCGCCATTTGGATGGTGTCGAAACGCGGCCCGCGGACCGGCAGCGGAAGGTCGACCCCGGCGAGCTTGCTCCAGGCGTCCCAGTCCTCGCGGGCATCGACGACGTGGAGCAGGACCTTGCTGGCGAGGTCGTCGGCCGACCTGATATTGGCGGCCAAGCGAGGGGCGCAGACCGGGACCAGCGACTCGCGCACCAGGCAGGTCGCATCGAGTCCCGGCCAGTCGCCGCGGCCCATGCGGATCGCAACGTCGATGCCGTCGCGCGGAAACTCGACCAAACGATGGTTGGTGTCGACCGAGACCTCGATGTCGGGATGCCGATCGCTGAACCGCACGAGCCGGGGCAGCAGCCAGCGGACACCGAAGGTCGGAGAAACGCTGACGGCAAGCCTGCCGGTCGGCTTGCGCCCTGGCACCGCGTTGCTTGCCCCGACGATCATCTCGAGGGCCGCGCGCACCTGCGGCAAGTAGGCGGCGCCGGCGGCGGTCAGGGTGAGGGTGCGATTGCCGCGCAGGAAGAGGTCGACGCCAAGCCACGCTTCCAGTGTCAGTACGCCGTGGCTGATGGCGCCCGGCGTCAGGTTGAGCTCCTCGGCCGCGGCCTTGAAGCTCAAATGGCGGCCGGCAGCCTCGAAGAGGCGCAACGAATTGAGCGGCGGGAGCCGATACGCCATGCCGCCGACAGTCGAAGACGCGAGCCGCAACGGCAAGAGAGTAAGGCGAATGGCCGGATGAGCAATTCTCGGGCTGCCGGCGGGGTTCTAGGCCGGCGCCGGCGCGCGCCCGACACTGGTGTCGTTGATGGGGAAATGCAGCAGGGCCGCCATCAAGCCCGCCAAGGCCGTCGCGATCCACAGCGGCGTGTACGAGCCCGTCAGATCGTAGACCACGCCGCCGACGCCGGCGCCGAGGAACGACCCTATCTGATGACTGAGGAAGCAGATGCCGAACAATGTGCCGAGATGCTCGGTGCCGAATATCTTCGCGACCAGGCCGCTGGTGAGCGGCACGGTGCCAAGCCAGGTCAGGCCCATGATCGCCGCAAAGGCCAGTACCGATACGTCCGTCTTCGGCAGGAAGAAGAACACGGCGATGGCCAGTCCCCGAGTGAGGTAGAGCCAGCCCAGCACGTACTGCTGACGCACCCGGCCGCCCAGCCAGCCGCACGCCCAGGTGCCGAACATGTTGAAGAGGCCGATCAGCGCCAGCGCCGTTGCCCCCAGGCCCGCCGGCATGTTGCAAAGCACGAGGTAACCCGGGAGGTACGTCGCGATGAAGGCAAGCTGGAAGCCGCAGGTGAAGAAACCGAGTGTGAGGAGAATGTAGCCGCGATGGCGGCAGGCGAGCGCCAGCACGTCGCTGAGCGAGTAGGCCAATGGCGGCGGGCCGCTCGCCGGGACGCCACGACCCCGGTCGAGGACGAGGCCGAGCGGCGACACGGCCACCATCAGGACGGCCAGCGCCAGCAGCGCGACCGAGAGGCCGGAGGCATCGCTCAGGAGCTGCGTCGCGGGCACCAGGGCGAACTGGCCGAACGACCCGCCGGCGCTCGCCAGCCCCATCGCCATGCTGCGGCGCTCGGGCGTCGCGACCCGGCCGACCGAGGTGAGGATCACCGCGAACGTGGTGCAACTCACGCCAATGCCCACGAGCAGGCCCATACCGATCACCAGCAGGAAGCCCGTGGAGGCATTCGCCGCCAGCGTCAGGCCGGCGGCGAACGCCACCGCGCCGAAGCCGACAACGGGCGCCGCGCCGTAGCGGTCGGCGGCGGCACCGGCAAAGGGTTGCGCGAATCCCCAGACCAGGTTGTGCAGGGCGATCGCAACGGCGATGGTGCTGAGCGATAGGCCGCGATCGAGGGCGATCGGATCGACGAACAGGCCGAATGTCTGGCGGATCCCCATGGCCGCGCTGAGGATGAGGGCGCCGGCGACGATGACCGGCGTGGCTGTGCTTCTCTGACCCATCGAATGGCTGCTCCTGGCTCGCGTCGCGGAAATCTGGCGACGGCCTGCCTGCGGGGCAAAGGAGAAGGATTCGATGACGGATGAACGATCCTGCTTTGATCGTATACTCGCGCCTTGATCGGAGACCTGCCCATGCCGGACGTTGCCAGCCTTTCCCTGCTCGACGAGGTCAAACTGCAAGCCCAGGTGATCCTGCCGGTGCTGCGCTCGCTGCGGGCCGAGATCGGCAAGGACAAGGCCGACCGCATCGTCGGCGACGCGCTGCGAAAATGGGCGCGCGATCTCTATCATCGCATCGGCGACAGCAAGACCGGCACGCCGCGCGAGAAATGGGATGCGGTGTGGGCCGACGACATGCGCCCGCGCATCGGCGACGCAGTCGACCGCGACATGCTGAAGGACGACGGCACGCTGCGCGAATACAACGTCACGCGCTGCCAGTACGCCGAGTTCTTCCGTGGCCTGGGCGAGCCCGAGCTGGGCGCCATCCTGCTCTGCGATTCGGACTTCCACATCGCCGAGGTCGGCGGCGCCAACGTCGAGTTCAAGCGCACCCAGACCATCATGCAGGGCGCCGCCTACTGCGACTTCCGCTATCGCTTCAAGTGAAACGCGCCGACGTGGAGACCTACGATTACATCGTCGTCGGCGCGGGCTCGGCCGGCGCGGTGGTGGCGAACCGGCTGTCGGCCGATCCGCGCAATCGCGTGCTGCTGCTGGAGGCGGGGCCTGCCGGCAATCCGTGGACGCACATCCCGATCGGCTACGCGAAGCTGGTCACCAATCCGGCGGCCAACTGGCTCTACAGCGCCGAGCCCGAAGCCAACACCAACGGCCGGCGCCTGGCAGTGCCGCGCGGAAAACTGCTGGGCGGGTCGAGCGCCATCAACGGCCAGGCCTTCGTGCGTGGCCAGGCTCAGGACTTCGATTCCTGGGCGCAGATGGGCAATCGCGGCTGGAGCTACAGCGACGTGCTGCCCTTCTTCAAGAAGATGGAGGCCTACGAAGGCGAGGGCGACGATGCCTTGCGCGGGCGCGACGGTCCGTTGCGCGTCACCAATCCCGACTGGCGCGACCCGCTGTTCTCGGCGCTGATCGAGGCCGCGGGTCAGGTCGGCATCCGGCACAATCCCGACTACAACGGTGCGCAGCAGGACGGCATCGCCATGAGTCAGGCGACGATCGCCTCGCGTCGGCGGATGAGCACGGCGCGCTGCTACCTTGATCCGGTCCGCAGCCGCCAAAATCTCCGAATCGTGACCGATGCCTTGACCGAGGCGCTGCTGCTCGACGGCAAGCGGTGCATCGGCGTCCGCTACTCCGTCGCCGGCGTCGCTCATGAAGCGCGTGCCGCGCGCGAAGTCGTGGTGAGCGCCGGATCGGTGAACTCACCGCAATTGCTGGAACTGTCGGGCCTCGGCCAGCCGGAGCGGCTGCGTGCCCTTGGCATCGAGGTGCGCCATGCGCTGCCGGGCGTCGGCGAGAACCTGCGCGACCATTTTGCGCCGCGCACGCGATGGGCGATCGGCAAGAGGGGCGTCACCTTCAACGACCGCGGCCGCGGCCTCGGCTTGGTCGGACAGGCCTTGCGCTACGCGTTGTCCGGGCGCGGGCTGCTCGGCATGGTCGCCGCGCCAATTCGCGCCTTCGTTCGCTCGCGCGAGGGGCTGGAGTCACCCGACCTGCTGCTGGGCTGGGTGCCGATGCTGACCGAGCCCGGACCGAAGGGGCCGCGTATCGCCCGGCAGTCCGGCATGACGTGCTACGCGCATCCGATGCGCCCGGAGAGCAGGGGGCACATCCACATCGTGTCGTCCGACGCGAGGAAACCGCCCGCGATCAACTTCAATTTCCTGTCGTCTGCCGTCGACGCCGAGCTCACCGTGCGCGCCGTTCGCATCGCCTGCTCGATCATGTGCGCGCCCGCGCTCGCCCCCATGCAGATCAGCGAGATCGCGCCGGGGCCGGACCGCCGCAGCGACGGCGAGATCCTCGACTGGGTCAGGAAGGCCGCGGAGACCACCTATCATCCCGTCGGCACCTGCAAGATGGGCTCCGACGCCCAGGCCGTCGTCGACGCCCGCCTGCGCGTGCACGGCATCGCGGGCCTGCGCGTCGCCGACGCCTCGATCATGCCGACGCTCACCTCGGGCAACACCAATGCGCCGTCGATCATGATCGGCGAGAAGGCGGCGGCGATGGTGCTCGAGGACGCCGCCTGATGTCGATCGCGGAGCCCGGTCCCGCCTCGTTCGCGGCACTGCGTGGTGCCATGCTCAGGGGCCACGAACCGCCACCGTTGCAAGCCGTCGCCCGGCTTGCGTCGTATCGCTGGGTCGTCGTCGCCACGGTGTGCGTCGGCGCCTTCATGGGCCAGGTCGATGCCAGCCTGACGCAGATGCTGCTGCCCCGGCTCGAGCGCGATTTCCATGCGCCGCTCAGCACCGTGAGCTGGGTCGCGGTGGCCTACATCCTGACCATGGCGTCATTCATGCCGATCTTCGGCCGGCTGGCCGACATGATCGGCCGCAAGCTGCTCTATACCGGCGCCTTCCTGCTGTTCGTCATCGGCTCCGGCCTGTGCGGCTTCGCGCCGGACCTGCCGACCCTGATCGCCTTCCGCATCGTGCAGGGCATCGGCGCCGCCCTGATGACCGCCAACAGCATCGCCATCGTCGTCCTTGCCGCCGGTCCCGAGCATCGCGGCCGCGCGCTCGGCCTGCAGTCGGCGGCGCAGGCGATCGGATTGGGAGTAGGACCGGCGGTGGGCGGCCTGGTGCTCGACACGCTGGGCTGGCACTGGGCGTTCTGGATCAACGTGCCGTTCGGCCTGCTGGGCCTGCTGCTCGGCTGGTTCGTGCTGCCGCAGACCCGGCATCTGCAAAGCGGCGGCCGCTTCGACTGGCACGGCGCCTTCCTGATCGCGCCCGCGCTCACCGCCATCGTCGCGCTGCTGAACGAGGGCCATGCCTGGGGCGTGACCTCGCCCGCCTTCATCTCCTGCAGCGTGGCGGCGGTCGTCCTTCTGGCATTGTTCGTCCTGGCCGAACGCCGCGCCACCACGCCGCTGATCGACTTCGCGCTGCTGCGCCAGCGCGCCTTCCTGACCGGCAACCTCGCGAACTTCCTGTCCTACGCCACGCTGTTCGGCGTGTTCTTCCTCATCCCCTTCGTGCTGGTCCGCGTCTACCAGGACTCCGAGCTCGTCGCGGGCCTCCAACTCTCGATCGTGCCGGTGATGCTGGGCCTGTTGGCGCCGGTCGGCGGCATGCTCTACGACCGCTTCGGCGCGCGCATCGTGACCGCGTCGGGCATGGCGGTCTGCGTCGCGGGCCTCGCCGTGCTCTACGTCTTCCTCGACGGCAAGGCGGTGAACATGCCGCTGGTCATGCTGGCGCTGGCGATCTTCGGCGCTGGGCAGGGGCTTTTCATCTCGCCCAACAGCAGCGCCATCATGGCGACCGCGCCCGAGGAGCTGACCGGCGAGGCCGGCAGCCTTCTGAACGTCGTGCGTTATCTCGGCATCAGCACGGGCATTGCCGGCGCCTCGACCGTGCTGGCGCTGGGTATTGCCGCCGCGCCCGGCTCCAACGGCATCACGGTCGATGCTTCGGCGGCGGCCCTCGTCTTCGCCAGCCGTGCGGTGATCCTGATGCTCGGCGTCCTGGCCGTCCTTGCCGGCGCCCTTTCGCTGATGCGAACAGTCCCGCGCAAGGCGCGTGGCGAGCATGCGGTCGAGCTGTAGGCAACGGCGGCGCCCAGGTGATAGGCTTCGGCCAAGCAATAGCGAGGAGACGTGCCATGACCGCAACCATGAGCCTGTCGCAGCGCGCCGATGCGCTCGAGGCCAAGATGGCGGAGGAGCTCGACTACATCGTCGTCAAATCTCGCCTGCACATGCTGGCCGAAGCCGACATGAGCCCGCCGCCCAACGCCGGCGCCATGATCAAGGCCAATCCGAATCTTCGCGTCCTGATGGGCGACGATCCGCGGCTGCCGGCGATGCCCGAGAAGCCGACGCTGATCGATTTCTTCAAGCTTCGCTTCGGCCCGTCGATGCATCTCCTGCAGAGCGCGCGGCATGCGGTGAAGGCCGGCCTGCCCGAGAAGATGGTGCTCGCCTGCCTGCTGCACGACATCGCCGGCGCCGGCTTCATCCGCGGCGATCACGGCTACTGGGGCGCCCAGCTGGTCGAGCCCTATGTCGACGAGGAAGTGACCTGGGCGATCCGCGCCCACCAGGTGCTGCGCTTCTATGCCGACGAATCGGTCGGCTACGAATATCCGCAATCGTACGTCACGCTGTTCGGCGCCGACTACCGTCCCGATCCCTACGTGGAGGAGGACTACAAGCGCATGCGGGACCACAAGTGGTACATGTCGGGCCGCATGATCACCGTGCACGACATCTACTCGTTCGATCCCAACGTGCATGTCGAGCTGGAGGAATTCAGCGACATCATCGGCCGCAACTTCCGCCAGCCCGAGCAAGGCCTGGGCTTCGACAACAGCCCGGTCGCGCACATGTGGCGGGCGATGATCCGGCCGGCGAAGTACCTGTAGGCTCTTCCGTCAGCCGTCCATGATCCAGTCCGCGCCGGAAGCGAGCGCGACGTCGCGGACCTTGGCCAGAAGACCCGGACCGACCGGAATGCCGGTCTTGCGGCGCTGAGCGGCGGTGCGGCGCTCGGGATCGCCGGCCACGAGCACGGCGTTCGCCGTATTGGCGGGCCGGGTGGCGCGCAGCGAGGCGCAGAACGACGCGACATCGGCGCGGAAGTCGTCGGTGTCGCGGAACAAGCCGGGGTCCATCGCCAGCAGGAAATGGCCGATATCCATCGTGCCGGGCTTCTTGGTGTGCTGCGGGTCGGTGACCATGGTGGCGCCCGACAGCGCCGACGACAGGATGTTCACCATTGCCGACAGGCCGTAGCCCTTGTGGCTGCTGCCCTCCGGCGTGCCGCCGAGCGGCGTCATGAAGCCGCCCTTGCTCACCTCGCGCGGATCGGTGCTGGGCTTGCCCTCCGAGGTGACCAGCCAGCCCGGCGGCGCGGGCAGGTTCTCGTTGGCCTTGTTGCGGATCTTGCCCGCGGCGACGGTGGTGGTCGCCATGTCGAGCAGGAACGGCTCGCCCGGCTTGCCGGGTGCGCCGAAGGCGATCGGATCCGTGCCGAGCTTGGCCTGGGCGCCATGCGTCGGCGCGACCTGGATGCCGCTCGCCGACGTCGCCACCATGCCGATCAAGCCGGCCTCGACCGCCATCAGGGCATAGAAGCCGCAGGCGCCAAAGTGTGCCGAGTTGCGCACCACCGCGACGCCGATGCCGACGGTCTTGGCCTTCTCGATGGCAAGCTCCATGGCCCGCCGCGCGTTGGCGTGGCCCAGGCCGCCGCCGCCGTCGACCAGAGCCGAGACCGGCGTTTCCTTGGCGACTGTGGGATTGGCCCGCATGTCGATCTTGCCGTCGCGCCGGCGCTGGTCGTAGACGGGCACCATCGAGATGCCGTGCGTGTCGATGCCGTGCAGGTCGGCCCAGCTCATGATCTCCGCCGTGGCAACGGCGGTCGCTTCTTCCATGCCCCAGGAGCGCAGGATCAGCTCGAGCTGCTTGCGATGGGTCTCGTAGGATGCTGGCATCTACTTGAAATCCTCAGGCCTGAGTTCGATCGGATCGCCGTGCTTGGTGCGGTCGGCGGCGTGGTCCCAGGCGTCGTGATAGCGCGCCAGAAGGCCCGTATCGGCGATGCCTTTCTCCGTGACCAGTCGCTCGAGGGCATTGAGCCAATGCCGATAATAAGTGGCGCCGGTGTCGGGATCGCCCGCGGCCTGCGCCCGCTTGATCTCGTCGGCAAGCGTGGCGGCCCACTCCGGCCAGGTGAACAAGCCACGCTTGTGCAGCGCCAGCGCCATGGCGAAGGCCTGCGCCTCCCACGGCTCGCGGAACACCGGGCCTTCGCCGTCGCTCGGGATGCCGGCGACGGGGATGGTTGGGCGCTCCGTCACGTTGGCCGTCATGCCGGTTCGAGATAGGGTTCGAAGGCGTCGATCGAGATGGTCAGCGTCGGATCGGTATCCGGTCCCCAGATCTCGCGGCCGTCGAACACGACGGTATAGAGCCACTGCGGATCGTCGCCGCGATCGGTCGCGACCGAATCGGGGTAGGCGTGGCAGCCGTGGATCAGCTCGACCGTGCCGACCTTGTCGCGGGCATAGCGCGGCAGGCGCGTATGGGTCAGCGGGTTGATGTTCACGGTGCGCACCCGGTCGCCCGGCTTGAAGCGGGCAGGGCCCTGCTGCTGGCGGAAGAAGGAGTTGCGCGTCATGCCCGCGTCCACGACATCCTTCGTGAGCTTGCGCGGCAGGGGCTTGGCCGGCCCGAGCGCACGGCCCGCCTTGAGCTCGGCCTCCGTCACATAGCCGCGCAACAACAGGTTCTTCTCCATCGCCAGCTCCCAGCGCTGGTAGTAGGAGACGGCGAGATAGGTCTGCGGCGGCAGCGTCTCCTGGGCGTAGCGTAAATCGTCGATGTGCCAGGCGCCGGCGTAGCCCATGGCCCGCTGCATGGCGAGGACGCGGCCTTCCCACGTTGCGTGGAACGGCGGCTCGTCCTGCTCGGCCTCGACCTTGCCGAAGCCGTCCATGCCGCCCATGTCGTGCACGCCGTTCATTTGGCGATCTCCGCCGGCGTCAGCGCGAGCCCGGTGCCGATCATCGAATCGCGGGTGACGAGGTCGGCCAGCCGCTCCTCGCTCCACTCCTCGGTGCCGGCGGGCCGCATCGGCAGCACCAGGAAGCGCGTCTCGGCCGTCGAATCCCAGACGCGGATATCGGTTTCCTTGGCCAGCTTCATGCCGAAGTCGGCGAGCACGCCGCGCGGATCCTTGACCGCGCGCGAGCGGTAGGGTGCCGACTTGTACCAGACCGGCGGCAGGCCGAGCATTTCCCACGGATAGCAGGAGCACAGCGTGCACACGATCATGTTGTGGCGCTGCGGCGTGTTCTCGACGGCGACCAGGTGATCGCCGACCGGGCTGACATGGCCCAGCGTGCCGACCGCGGCGGTGGCGTCCTTCAGGAGCGCCTGCTTGAAAGCGGGATCGGTCCACGCCTTGGCCACGACACGGGCGCCGTTGCGCGGCCCGACCTTGGTCTCATAGGTCTCGACGATGGCGTCGAGCGCCGCCGGGTCGATGTAGCCCTTCTCGGTCAAGATGGTTTCCAGCGCGCGCACGCGCAGCTGCGTCTCGGACAGTTCCGAGCCATCGTCGTGGGAATGGTCGTGGTCATGGGTGGCCATGGAGGACTCCAGTGAACAGGCCGTCATCGTAGCCGACCGGAGCCCGGCGTCTAGAGCATGATGGGTCCAGCTGGAATCAGCTGGACCCATCATGCCTCTTGCAACACACAGTCCCGGGGCGCGCGAATGCGATGAGATGGAACCGCCCGCGGTTCCCTCTCATCGCATTCCGCTCTAGTCGTCGGGCGGCACCTCGGTTTTCAAGCCGCGATCGACCAGGCACTTCCACGCCTCTTCGGCATCGTCGGCGAAGCTGAAGAGTTCGAGGTCGGTCGTCGTGATCATGCCGGCCTCGAGCAGGGCATCGAAGTTGATGATCCGGGTCCAGTACGCACGATCGAAGCAGACGATCGGCATGTGCGGCGCCTTGCGTGTCTGCGTCAGGGTGAGGATCTCGAACAGCTCGTCCAGCGTACCGAAGCCGCCGGGAAAGACGACCAAGGCGGCGGCGCGCATCGCGAGATGCATCTTCCGCATGGCAAAGTAGTGGAACTGGAAGGTGAGCTCGGGAGTCGAGTAGGCGTTGGGCTGCTGCTCCAGCGGCAGGCGGATGTTGAAGCCGATCGACGGAGCCCCGGCCTCCGAAGCACCACGGTTGGCCGCCTCCATGATGCCGCCGCCGCCGCCAGTGGCGATCACGTTGCGCCGGCCCGCCTTGCGGCTCTGCAGGGCGCCGCCGCGCTCCGAGGCGATGCGTCCGAAGCGGCGGGCCTGCTCGTACCAGCGCGCCGCGCGCTCGACTTGCCGCGACATCGCCTCGGGGGAAGGCGTAGAGGCGGCTTGCCCGGGATCGCCTTCGACGGCCGGTTTGGTGCGGGCGCTGCCGAACACGACGATCGTCGAAATCATTCCCCATTTTCTCAGCTGCTCCTCGGCCTTGGCATACTCGAGGAGGAAGCGAACGCCCCGTGTCGAGTCACCCAGGATGAAGTCCTCGTCCAGCGCAGCCAGGCGATAGGAGGCGCTCCGCCTTTGAAGATCGTTGTTCGTCATGGCGGCAGTTTAGAGGGTGGTGAGCGACTTCGCGAACCAGGCGCGATATGGTGGCGGACCGGAAGCATACACGGCAGGGGGATCGACATGTCTTTGATGGGTGACCTGGTTCCGAGCACGCCTGCCCCACCGATTGTCTTCACCGGTTGCGAGCTGCAAAGCGCGGCGGCCGGGCTGAGCCCGCCGCACGCCCACGACCATGCCCATCCGCGCCGCCGCGAGGTCGTGGTCAACGGCAAGCGGGTCAAGACCATCGACGTGCATGCCCACTGCTGCGTTCCCAAGGCGATGGCGCTGGTCAAGCATCCGCTCGAAGCGCCTGGGCTCCTCATGGACGACACCAGCGTGCGCATCGCCGCCATGGATGCACAGGGCATCGATGTCGAGGCGCTCAGCATCAATCCCTACTGGTACAGGGCCGAGCGCGACGTCGCGGCCGAGCTGATCAAGGTACAGAACGAGACCCTGGTCGAATTCTGCGCCGCCAATCCCGACCGGTTCGTGGCCTTCGCGACCGCAGCCCTTCAGCATCCCGAGCTCGCCGCCGAGCAGGTCGAGCACGCCGTCAAGAAGCTGGGCTTCCGAGGCGTCGGCGTCGGCGGCAGCGTCGGCGACGAGGAGCTGGCCAATCCCCGGTTCCATCCGTTCTGGGCCAAGTGCGAGGAGCTGGGCGTCCTGGTCTTCATGCATCCTTTGGGCACGCGCGCGCTCGAGCCGAGCGGCCGGCTGGACGGCAGTGGCCTTCTGACCAACACCATCGGCAATCCGCTGGAGACCACGATCGCGCTGTCGCACCTGATCTTCGAAGGCACGCTCGATCGCTTTCCCGGCTTGAAAATCTGTGCCGCGCACGGCGGCGGCTTCCTGCCGTCCTACGCCAACCGATCCGATGCGGTGATCCGCTGCTTCCCCAACCGCGTCGGCCCGCTGCCCAAGAAGAAGCCGACAGCCTATCTCAAGGACGGCCAGCTCTTCTTCGACACGATCGTGTTCACGCCCGAGGCGCTGCGCCACCTGATCGCCGAGACCGGTCCCGGCCAGATCATGATCGGCACCGACTATCCGTTCCCGTGGACCACCACCGAGGTCGACCTCGTGCTCAACACGCCGGGCCTTAACGACGAGCAGCGCGTCGCCATTCTGGGCGGAACGGCGGCGAAGCTGCTCGGGATCAATGCCTGACGAACGGTCGAATGCTTTCTGATGCCGACCGCATCTGGAACCGCGCCTGTTCCGGAAAGGCGGATGGACCCGCCCCTTCGCGGCGATAGAGCCCTGGCAGCGCTGTTGTTGTTCCATGGGCTGGCGATGAATAGCGGCCTTCTGCATCCATTCGAGTGTCTGCTGCCGCGCGAACTGGCCGCCGCAAAATCAGGCTACCGCCTCTTCGGCTTCGCCGACGTCGCCGAACTCATCTCGGACATCGGATTGGCCCTGACCTTGCCCAAGATGTCGGACTTACAGGAGGCTTCGTTCGGTCATCGCTACAGCAATTCTGTCCCGGACGACAGCGCGCTGGCCAATCGTTTCGAAGAGTATTTCAAGATGCACAAATCCGACTTTGCCCCGCTGCCAGACGACAGCCTTGATCAATTGAAGCCATGACACTGCATCGCACCACCAGCCATTTCCTGGTGTCTCGGGCGACGGTTTCTTGAGTCGCTCACGCAACATGTCGGGTGCCCGGGCGAGGCTCTTGGGCATCCGGGTCTGACGAGAAAAGGCCTTGAATTTGCGGGCCTGCCGGCATATGTCTTCAGCATATGCTTGAGGTGATCCAATGCCTGAACAGAGGCACGTCAGACTATTCCGCAATGGCCGCAACCAGGCAGTGCGCATACCGGTGGAGTTCGAGCTGCCAGGGAACGAAGCAGTCATGCATCGCGATGGCGATCGTCTCGTGATCGAGCCACTTCGTAAGCGCGGACTCGTAGGTCTGCTTAAGACGATGCGGCCGCTGAACGAGGAGTTTCCACCAATCGACGATCCCGTGCCGCCGCCGGAGGACGTGCTTTGACCCGCTACATGCTCGACACGAACATCATCTCCGATCTGATCAGGAATCCGCAGGGGAAGGCAGCGACTCGGATCGCGAAAGTCGGTGAGGACAACATTTGCACCAGCATCATCGTCGCGGCCGAACTACGCTATGGGTGTGCAAAAAGCGGCTCGAAGCGACTTCTTCAAGCTGTCGAAAATTTGCTTGGTGAGATCGAAGTACTGCCGTTCGAGAGTCCCGGCGATGCTGAGTACGGCGCAATCCGCGCGGGGCTAGAAGCCGTCGGCAAGCCGATCGGCGGCAATGACCTGCTGATCGCTGCTCATGCTTCTGCAATTCAGGCCACGGTCGTTACCGGGAACGCCAGTGAGTTCAGACGCGTCCGTGGCCTGAAGGTGGAGAATTGGCTCGCCTGATAAGTGTGGCGCTCCGAATCAGTTGAGGCCGTAGAACCCCATGGCCCCGCCGGCCATGATCTTGTGCTGAGCGTCGGGCGAGAGGCCCTTCATCCGTTCCTTCAGCATCTCCGGCGCGCCCGGGAAGAAGCCATCGCGGTGCGGGTAGTCGGTCGCCCATAGGATCTTGTGCGGGCCGATATATTCGGCCAGGGCGCCGATCGAGCCCTCGACCGGCTCGAAGGAGATCCAGCAGTTGCGCTGGAACAGCTCGCTCGGCCGCATCTTCAGGCCCGAATCGTTGAACCCCTTGTCATCGAAGTGACGGTCCATGCGGTCGAGCCAGGGCGCGATCCAGCCGCCGCCCGATTCCAGGAAGGCCACGCGCAGTTTCGGATGGCGCTCGCAGATGCCACCCCAGATGAAGCTCATGGCCGCCAGCATCATCTCCATGGTGTGCGAGATGATGTGCTGCGCACCACGTCCGTCGAAGCGGTCGACACCGACCGTCGGCATGCCGCTGTTGCCGCCTTCGTGGATGCCGACGCAGAAGTCGAGCTCTTCGGCCGCGGTCCAGAACGGCTCGTAGTCCGGGTCGTGCAGCTTGCGGTCGTTGTAGGGGTTGGGCCGCAGGAAGCCGCCGCGGAAGCCGAGCTCCTTGCGCGCGAAGCGCATCTCCTGGATCGCCGCGTCGATCGACTGCATGGGCAGCATGGCGATGCCGAACAGGCGGTCGGGATAGGGCTTGCAGTAGTCGGCGAGCCAGCGGTTGTAGGCGCGGCACATCGCGGCAGCGAAGGCAGGATCGCTGACGGCGCCGGCGAACAGGCCGAGGCTGGGATAGAGGAAGGCGGCGTCGATGCCGTCGAGGTCCATGTCGGGGATGCGCGCGTGCGGATCGAAGCCGCCCTTGCGTCCGTCCTTGTAGTCCATCGCGTCGGCGGCGACGACGCCTTGGCGCGCGCCCACGCCACCGATGCCGCCGAAGCCCGCGCGGCTGCCGAGGATCCTGTCCTCCAGCAGCAGGCGCTCCTTGCCGTCCTTGTCCTTGACCAGCTTCGGCGCGCGCCCGCGGTACTGCGGATCCATGTAGTCTTCCCACAGCGAAAACGGCTCGAGCACATGCCCATCGGCATCGATGACGTCGTACTTGCGGCCCATGTTTCCTCCATCCGGCTTGCCCGCCGGTTTGGTCGGAAGATCATAGTGATTCCCTCCCGTTGGAACAGGCTCTAGGCTGCCGCCAACTTCAAAAAGGGAGAAACGCATGGACCTGAAAGGCACAGTCGCCGTGGTCACCGGCGGCAATGGCGGGCTTGGCCAGCGCATCTGCCATGCGCTGGCTGCACAGGGCTGTCACATCGCCGTCGTCTATGCCCAGAGCAAGGACCAGGCGGACGGTGTGGCGCGCGATCTCGAGAAGCATCAGGTCGGCGCTGCCGCCTTTGCCTGCGACGTCACCAAGCGCGACCAGGTGCAGCGCATGGTCGACGACGTGGTCAAGCGCTTCGGCCGGCTCGACATCCTGGTCAACGATGCCGCCTACAACAAATCGATCCCGTTCAAGGATCTCGACAACCTCACCTATGAGGAATGGACCAAGATCATCGACATCAACCTCACCGGTCCGATGCTCGTGACCAAGGCCGTTGCACCTGTGATGAAGCGGCAGGGCAGCGGGCGCATCGTCAATATCTCCTCGGTCGCGGGGCTGGGGCCGACCGGGTCATCGATCGCCTATGCCGTTTCCAAGGCAGGGCTGATCCATCTCACCAAGTGCATGGCGGTGGCCCTGGCACCGGAGGTGCTGGTGAACTGCGTGGCGCCCGGCCTGCTCGAAGGCACGCGCGCGACGGCGAACCTCCGGCCGGAGGCGGTCGAGACCGGCCGCAAGGCCTCGCTGCTGGGCAAGGCCGCCGACAAGGACGACTGCGCCGATCAGGTGGTCACGATGTGCCGCACCAACACCATGACCGGCCAGACGCTGGTGATCGATTCGGGCCGCACGTTCCATTGAGTCTTCGTCTTTGCCGGGAGCGCGCCACTCCAGTGGCGCGTCTTTGTGGATCATACAGCCCATGAGCGCCACTGGAGTGGCGCGCTCCCGGCAATGAGCAGATCCGGAGGTCCGCGCTCCGCAATCAACGGAACATCGGGTCGTTGAACGCCCAGCGGTTCTGCTGCTCGCTGAAGACCACCGGGAACAGCTCGCGGAACAGGCGCTCGATGCGCGGGTCGGTCGGGCCGGTGGCGTCGGTCCACGCCGTGGTCTGCGACATCGCCCGGTCGTTGCGGCAGTAGATGGCATAGACGTAGAAGCGGCCCGGCGTGCCGGGGCGGAAGCGCGGCGGCTCGCCGGCGCAGACGGGATCGCTGTTGAGATTGAGCGCCGGGTCGAACACCAGCACCAACCGGTAGTCGGGACGCTGCGGCGGCGAGGGCCTGTCGTAGGTGAAGGTGAGCGCCGGCCGCGGCTTGGCCGCCTGCATGGCGGGCAGCAGGTCGCGCGCCACGATCGCCGGATCGATGCCGGGAAACGGGTTGCCGGCCAGCACGACCTGGAAGGGCTTGCCGTCGGTCGCGGCGAAGAACTCGCGGTAGTCGTACTGCGGCGCGTAATACGTGCCGCCGATGATGGCGGAGAATGCGGCCACCGGCGCCGCGATCAACGCGAGCAAAACGGTGGCGAAACGGACAGGACGCATGAGGACCTCCAGCGCGAGCTGACGTGGGTCGCGCGGTCGATCCGGACCAATCAAGTCTTCGCGATGGTCACGCTATCAGAGTTTCAATTCCGGCACCGTCATCCAGCGCTGCTCGGCGACGCTGCGATAGGCGAGGTCGGCAAGCTGCACGGCCTTGGCGCCCTCGACCAATGTCGGCAGGTAGGGCGCGTCCTCGCCGACATGGCGCAGGAACGCTTCCCAGCACTGGCGGAAGGGGTTCTTGTTGTCGCCCGCATCCGGCACTTCTTTCCAATGCGCCATCAGGTCGACGCCGCCCGGTCGGGCCGCCTTGATGAAGGCCTCCGGCGTCTCGCCGGCCGACTGGGTGAAGCAGCGGAAGCGCCCGGCCACCGCCGAGCCGTTGGTGCCGTCGATCTGCACCACCATGGTGTCGTCGCGGCGCGGCCGCGTCGCCCAGCTGTTGGTGATCACGCCGATCGCGCCGCCTTGCAGCCTTACCAGCGCATAGCTGGTGTCCTCGGCATCGACCTTGTAGCGCTGACCGCTTTCGTCGACCCGCTCGGGGATCGCTGTGGTCATGACCGCGCAGACGTCTGTGATCGGCGATGCCAGGCGATCGATCATGTAGCGCCAGTGCGCCATCATATCGAGCGCCAGGCCGCCGCCTTCGGCCTTCTTGTAGTTCCAGCTCGGCCGCTGGCATTCCTGCTCGCTGCCGTCGAAGATCCACGAGCCGGCGTCGATCTTCACCGACAGGATGCGGCCGAAGAAACCCGACTTGCTTGCGGCCAAGAGCTTGGCGTAGCCGGGCAGGAACAGCTTGTCCTGGATGACGCCGTGCTTGAGGCCGGCGCGGTCGGCCAGTCGCGCCAGCTCCATCGCCTCGTCGACCGTGGGCGCCGTCGGCTTCTCGATGAAGATGTGCTTGCCGGCGCTGATCGCCTGCCGCACGCGCTCGGGCCGGTCGCCGGTCGCAGCGCAATCCATGAAGATGCGATCGGGTCCGGCGAACGCCTCCTCGAGCTTGGTCGTCCAGCGCTGGCCGCCGTGCTCGGCCGCGAGCTTCTCGATGCGCCGGGCGTCGCGGCCGACCAGCATCAGCTCGGGGATCAACCGGTCGCCGTTGGCGAGCG
The DNA here is from genome assembly GCA_963809025.1 of uncultured Alphaproteobacteria bacterium. Classification (GTDB taxonomy): domain Bacteria; phylum Pseudomonadota; class Alphaproteobacteria; order Reyranellales; family Reyranellaceae; genus Reyranella. The sequence continues at coordinate 123,447 of CAWEIE010000004.1, forward strand.
GAAGTCCTCCTTCAGCCGCGATGGCCAGGAGATTGGCCATGTGCTGGGTCGTGCCCATGCGGCCCGTGGCGCCGTTGATGATGACGCCGATCCGACGCTCGCCCATGTCCGTCCGCTCCAGGCCTGTGTTGCCTACTTCGGCGCGACTTCCTTGAAGCGCCGCAAGGTCTCGATCTGCCGATCGAGCTCCGGCATACGATACATCGGATAGAGCATCACGATCTCGGCGCCCAGACGCTGCCAGCCATGCGCGGCCGCGGCCCAAAGCTGCGGATCGGCCTCGTCGAAGCGCAGCCAGCCTTCCAGGCCGAACTTGGCCGGATCGCGTCCGAACGCCTTCAGATGTTCGCGCAGGGCGGCGAGCTTCGGCTCGGCGGCCTGGGGCGAAAGGATCGGCATCCAGCCGTCGCCGATGCGGGCCGCCCGTTTGACCACAGCGTCGGACGACCCACCGAACCAGATCGGGATCGGCCGCTGGACGGGCACCGGCAGCATGTTGACGTCGACCAGCGTGTGGAACTTGCCCTTGAACGTGACCAGGTCCTCGGTCCACAGGCGGCGCATCACCTCGATCTGCTCGGCCTGCCGCGCACCGCGCGTCTTCCATTCCATGCCGAGCGCTTCGTATTCGACATGGTTCCAGCCGACGCCCACGCCGAGGCGCAGCCGCCCGCCGCTCAATATGTCGACCTCGGCCGCCTGCTTGGCGACGACGCCGGTCTGGCGCTGCGGCAGGATGAGCACGCCGCTGCACAGCTTGATGTTCTTGGTGACGGCCGCGATGAAGGCCATCGTCGTGAACGTCTCGTGGAAGGGATCGTGCTCGCTGTAGGTCGGCTTCCAGTCGCCGCGCGGCGCCGCGCCGAAGACGTGATCGGCGACCTCGATGCAGTCGTAGCCGAGGCCTTCCGCAGCCTGCGCCCAATCGCGGATCTTCGCGGGGTCACGTGCCTATGTCACGCGTCGGGAAGAGGGCGCTCAGCAACATCGGGTAACTCCTTTGCACAAAGCCTCACCCTGAGGAGCGCACAAAGTGCGCGTCTCGAAGGGTGAGCAACAACAATAGTGTATCCCACCCTTCGAGACGGCCCTTCGGGCCTCCTCAGGGTAAGGTTGGGTTTGTACCAACATCCAACCATTGTTCGCAAAATGGCTTGAATCTTGCAAATATCGGCCGGGGCAAGTGGAGGGGTCGATCATGATCAATCTCAGGACGCCAGTCGCGTTGCTCGTGGCCGCGGCGAGCGTTGCCGGGCTGCTCAGTCCAACGGCCGCCGGCGCGCAGACGATCAGGGCGGTGATGAACTCGGATCTGAAGATCCTCGATCCGATCTGGACCACTGCCTATGTCCAGCGCGGCTTCGGCTACCTGGTCTGGGACACGCTGTTCGCGCTCGACGAGAAGCTGCAGGTCCAGCCGCAGATGGTCGAGAAGTGGGAGGTGTCGCCCGACAAGCTCACCTGGACCTTCACCTTGCGTGATGGCCTCGCGTGGAGCGACGCCACGCCGGTCACGTCGGAGGACTGCATCCAGTCGATCAAGCGCTGGGCGGCCCGCGATTCGATGGGCCAGAAGATGCTGGCCTCGGTCGCAGGCTTCGAGGCGGCCGACGCCAAGACGTTCAAGATGAAGATGAAGGAGCCCTACGGCCTGGTGCTGGAATCGTTGGGCAAGCCGTCGTCCAACGTGCCCTTCATGATGCCCAAGCGGGTCGCCGAGACCGACCCGTTCACCCAGATCAAGGCCGAGGACGTGATCGGCTCGGGTCCGTTCATCTTCATCGCCAAGGAATGGAAACCGGGCGAGAAGGTCGTGTTCGTCAAGAACCCGACCTACAAGCCGCGTGCCGAGCCACCGTCGGGCCTGGCCGGCGGCAAGACCGTCAAGGTCGATCGCCTCGAATGGATCTGGATCCCCGATGCGCAGACCCAGGTAGCGGCCCTGCAGAGCGGCGAGGTCGACATGCTCGAGCAGCCGACGCCCGATCTGCTGCCGCTGATGGCCAAGGACAAGAACCTCAGGCTGCTCAACGCCAATCCGCTGGGCAACCAGTACTCGCTGCGCTTCAACACGCTGGTCAAGCCGTTCGACAATCCCAAGATCCGCCATGCCGCCATGGTCGCCTTCAATCAGGAGGATTTTCTGAAGGCGACGATCGGCGATCCGAAATACTACAAGCTGTGCAAGGCGGTGTTCGTCTGCGGCACCCCGCTTGCCAGCGACGAAGGCATGGCTGGCGTATTGAACGCCAATGCCGCCAAGGCCAAGCAACTGCTTCAGGAGGCGGGCTACGACGGCACGCCGGTCGAGCTGCTGCAGTCGACCGACCTCACGGTGCTGACCAACATGGCGCCGGTCGCCAAGGCGCAGCTCGAGGCCGCGGGCTTCAAGGTCAACATGCAGTCGATGGACTGGCAGACGCTGGTGGCGCGCCGCACCAAGAAGGATCCGCCGGACAAGGGCGGCTGGAGCGCTTTCATCACCTCGTGGGGCGCGGCCGACATCCTGAACCCGGTGAGTGCGGCCTTCTTCAATGCGTCGTGCGACAAGGCCCTGTTCGGCTGGCCGTGTGACGAGAAGATCGAGAAGCTGCGCGACCAGTTCTCCAAGGAATCCGATCCGGCCAAGCAGAAGCAGATCGCGGTCGAGCTGCAGAAGTACTGGGTCGAGCATCCGACCCACGTCCATCTCGGCGAATGGTACCAGCCGATCGCGCTACGTGCCGACATCGAGGGCGTGATGATCGCGCCGGCGACGGCGTTCTGGAACATGAGCCGGAAGAAGTAAGACGCGACGATCACAAGATCGCGTCGTGATGCGTATGGTAGGAGGCGGGTGAGTGCATGTCGTGGTCCACTCGCCAGGCATCGGCGAAGCGGCCGACGATCTCCTCGTTGCTGAGCGGGTGCGTCAGGACAGTCCCATCGGGTAGTTGGAATTCCGTTCCCTGGCCGCTGTGGCTGCCGAGCAGACCCTGCACCGATCCCGGTCCGTCCTGGGGGGCCAGCTTCACGCCCCAGTCCAGCCAGTCGCCGTGGTAACTGACGATGACGGCCTGGCCGGTGGCCCAGGTCAGCTGATAGGTATTGGACGAAAGCTGCGCCAGCGTCCCACCCGGGACGGCCTGTGTGCCGCTGACGTGCAGCGCGGTGTTCGGCGCGCCGTCGACATGGAGCGAAATCGGCCGGCCGATGGCGAAGGTCACCATGTTGTTGCCGAAAGCGGCGGCAAGTTCGGTCGTGATGCTGGCCACGCCATGGATGCCCGCGGTCTCGATCTGGATCTGCAGCGGCGTGCCGGGATCGGTCCATTTGACGGCCACGAACTCGCCGACGGCCTGGAAATCGTAGCGCAGGCCGTCGAAGGTCATCATGTGAACGTCGCCGCGTCCACCCGCCACATTGGTGCCGCCGAGGCCGTCCGGCTCGACCGTGAAACCGTCCGGCGCATAATTGCCGGCGAACTTCAGTCGAAGGGGACCGAGGTCGGTGTCGAGCGCCAGCACGCCATCGGCCCAAGTGGCGCTGCTCGCCTGCGTGCTCGCCAGCTCCAGCACGTCGTCGCCGTTGAAGCCCGTGATGGTGCCCGCGAAGGCGTGCGGATCGTTGAGCAGGGCATGTCCGTTGACGCCGAAGGCCAGAGTTTGGCCCGTGCCGACGGCCGTCTGCAGCGTGAGTGACGACCCTGCGGCCATCGACAGCTCGCCCGTGCCCGTGACGCCGCCGTAGAGCAGCAGGTCGCCGCCGTTGGCCACGATCGAGCCGTCGTTGTGGATGTCGGCGAACGTCACCGTCTTGTTGCCGCCGGCTACGCCCGAAAGCGTGCCCGATCCGGAGACGACGCCGCCCGCGGCAACGTGGATGGCCTCGGCGCGGACCGTGGCGTCGAGGCCGCCCAGCATGACCTGGCCGGCGGCGCCCAGGGTGAGGGTGCCGTTTAGCGCGAACAACGCGTCGTGGTCCGCGCCAGTGCCCACGGTCACCGTGCCGACGCCAGCCTCGCCGACATGGGCATCGCCGTAGACCAGCAGCGCGCTGTAATCGCCGATCCGGATGCGGCCTCTTCCGTCGGCGGCCCGCCCGACGATGAGCAGGCCGTTGTTGTCGGCGCCGGCGGCGCTGGCGGCGCCGACCGCGACCTCGCTGAAATTCTCGATCACCAGGCTGCCGGTGCCGGAGTTGCCGACGGCCAACGTGTTGGAGCCCGTGGCATTGGTGTTGGCGACCAGCAGAAGCCCACCATCGAGCACGACCGAGCCCTCGCTGCCCGCCTGCTTGCCGATCGTCGCGTCAAAGGCCGTCACCTGGCCAGTGATGCCGTTGGCCGCGCCGTCGATCAGCAGCGTGCCGCTGCCGGCGTCGCCCACGATGAGTTGGCCGGACGATGTGACTTGGGGCGTCGACTGGCCGATCGCCCAGAAACCGCCGTTGACGAGCGCGGCGCCGTGGGCGCCAGCCGATCGGCCGATGGTGGCGGCGCCGGCCGTCATCGACGAGGCCACGCCCAGCAGCGCCAAGGTGCCGGTGCCGGATTGTCCGACGACCACCGTTCCGTTGGCCGTGATCTGTTCGAGATTCACGACAGTGCCGTTGCTGCCGGCCGCGCCACCGATTACCAGCGCGTCGTCCGTCGACAAGCCGGTGAGCGCAAGCGCGCCGCCCATCAAGGTCAATAGACCTTCGCCCGTGACGCCCACGATCGCCTCGGCCTGGGCGGAGAACTCGGCGCCGCCCGCGAGCATCAGCGCGCCGGCGTCGTCGACCACCAGTGCGATACCGCTCGATCCCTGGGCGATGACCTGTCCGGTCAGCGTCGTCGTCGCCGTGACCTTGACCTGGTCGACGGCACCGTCGCCGGATACCGTGTAGGCGCCGACGCTGCCCGCCCTGAACAGGGCGACGTTGGTGCCACCGGGCGCCGTGTCCACCGGGCTTGGGCCGCTGACTGTCCAGCTCGCGAAATCACTGAAGGTGCCACTGGCGAGAGAGGTATCCCATTCGAACTGGGGTGAGGGGGCGCCGCTGGCGTAGTTGGAGACCGAGATCGTCGCAGTTGCAGATGTGAAGCCGCCAGATATGGCGGCGATGATCGAAATGTCGTCGCTCGCCGACCCAGCCACACGACCTTTGTAGGTGAGGGTCTGCAAGCTCTGCTCGACGCCGAACAGCGTGCCGGTAATGGTGAGGGTGGTGCCGTTGCCGGTGACGGTGGTGCCGGCGACCTCGAGGGCAGAGAGCCGGCCGCCCGTGCTGGTCGTGAGCGTGACCGTGATCTGATCATCGGGAAACGGCATCTGAAGGACGATTCCCGGGACCAGCACGTCCTTGTCGACAGCGCCCTGCAACGTCGGGGGCGGGAGCACGCTCGGCGCCATACCGGTCGACGGAGCGACGAACTGGATGGTGTTGCCGCCGCTGACAACCGGGCTGAGGCCTGCCAGGTTCCCCGTCAGGTTGTAGGTCTCGGTTGTGCCGCCTTGCAGGGTGATGGTGAGGACGCCGGTCCCGCTGTCGTAGCTGGCGCCGGTTGCCGTCACGCCATCCAGGACCAGGCGGTCGGCATAGGAGAACCCGGTGATCGTGGCGTCCATTCCATGCAGCGGATTGAACTCGAGCGTGCTCGGCAAAGAGGGAGCGTTTGACGGTGGCGCGAACGCGATGGTTTGACTCGCGCTGACCGCGTCGCGGAGGATCAGCGTGGCGCCGGCATCGACGTTCACTGTCCCGTTGCCGGCGAGGGCATTGGCCAAGGTCAGCTGTTGCAGTCCCAGCGTCAGGTCCGCCACCACTTCGATCGTGCCCTCGTTGACGATCGCGCCGCCCCCCGAGGCCGACAGCGTGCCGTTTCCGCGAACCGCACCACCACTTTCGATCTGGACCGTGCTGCCGCCGAGAGCGCCGCTGAACCGCGCAGTGCCGCCGTTCAGGACCTCGAGCGCGCCGTCGACGGTGAGACTTGCCGTGCTGTAGGCAGAGGGCGACAGCGCCGCGAGCAACGTGGTGTCGGGGCCGATTTCCAGGTCGCCGGTAATGACCTGGGTGTTCTGCACGCCGCCGACAAGGACGACGCCGATTCCGGCAAGCTGGGCCGTGATATCGGCGATCGACGGTCCGGCAACCTCGGCTGGCGGGTTCGTGCTGGATGGCCCTGAGTTCGCAGAGATCTCGACGCCGACACTGCGAACGGCGATGTTCCCGCTGCTGTCCAGCGCCGTGATCTGCACGATATCCCTGCCGGACTGCAGGGTGTCGGTTAGGCTCGCGAGGACCGTGTTCACCTGCTGCGGCGAGCCGGACAGGGTGATTGTCTGGCCGCTCGTCGATCCACTCACGATGCCGAAGGGATCGGTGACGCCGAGCGTGCCTCCCTTCGTGGAGCTGAGCGTGACGGTGTACGAGCTTTGCGCCGTGGCGCCGGCGAGCAGCACGGCATCGACGCCTGAAAATGTCACCGTACCGGGCGCGCCCGTCACGAACGCGGGCGCCACGAAGCCGAGCGCCGAGCCGTCAGCCGGTGCGCCCGTTGTCGGCGCGGTGCCGGCGGCAAGGATGATTGCCAGGGCCTGCACCTGGCTGGAGGTTAGACCGGGGAAACCAGGGAATGGGACCGCCCCGGGCGCCCCGTCCCAGAGCTCGATGTCGCCGGCGTTTGCCGCGACACCGGCGGCGACAACACCAGGCCAGTTCGCATAAGAGTTTGAGAGTTTTCGGGGACGCCGTCTGAAAGCTGCCGGGTACGGCGGCGGGATCGAGAGCGGCGTCGGCCTGCGCCTGGTAATAAATGAAGGCGTCAGCGGAGGGCCAGGGGCTGTTCAGGGCGTGATTGCCGGCCTGGACCACGTGGGCGGAGTTCCGCGCCTGCTGGAGCACCGCGAGCGTGAAGTTCGCGTCGGGATTGGTGCGGCCGCTGTCGTACAGATGAAAGAGGTTCATCGTGTAGTCGAGCGGCGTCGTCGACCACTGGGAATAGTCGCCGATGGCGGCGCGCAGCGTGAGCTGTTGGGCCGCATCGGTGTAGCCGTTGGCCTGCAGCGAGGCGATGTCGCTGCTGTTCAGGGATATGAATGGCTCGTCTGTCTCGGAGGCGCCGGCCGTGTTGGAAATGCCGCGGATCAGAGGGTTGCTGTCCCAGGCGGTGGCGAGCTGGTTCTGAAGGCTGGTCCATGCATTGATGTAGTCGGCGGTCCAGAACCGACCGATCGTCTGGGGGTTGCCGTTCTTGTCGGTGACCGCGATGGGCGGGCCGTTGATGTTCTGAGCCCAATCGGGCGCCGTGAAACCGCCCCACACACGGAGCTTGATGCCGAGGTTCGTGTCGTGCAGCCGATTGTAGGCCTGGACGGCCTGGATCGCGTCAAGGATGAGGGACGACGGATCGATCGGCCCGCCTTGCGTGGGTTGCAGGTCGGCCCAGGTGACGTTCAGCACGATCTCGCTGAACGAACCTGGAAAGGGGCCAAGGTCGGCGTTTAAGAGGCTCGAAAAGGGGACGGCTTGGGAGGGGTTGTTGTAGAAGGCGATGTCCCCCATATCGACCAGCCCGGTTTGGAAGGGCTTGCTGCCGTCGCCGGACGTACTCATTTTGACGCTTCCTCTCGCGGCCGCCGGCCATCAGGGGCTTACGATGCAAGGAGTTTAAATGACGAGCCCGTCTGGTTAGCTCACGGATCGATCACAGATTCCGTCTAGCGTCGAAATACAGCAGGGTCACGTCGGCCACAGGCACGCGACGCTGTCCGGCAGCACTGCATCACCGATCGCAGCGCGAAGCCGGTTCAACCGGAGGGTACGCCCCACATCGGCGGGGTCGAGCGTCAGCAAGAACCCGAGACTTTCGTTCGCGAGCAGAGCCAACTGCCGCTGGCGCTCGAGAACGACCGGCGCCATCGCGATACCCGGCAAAAGCGGTCCCTGATAAAGCTGCAGGGCGAGATCAAACGCCACCACACGGTCCGTCGTCGGCAGTGTCTCATCCCCGAGGCGCCGGAGCGCATCGCGGAGCCGGCCGAGATCGGTCGAAACGCGCAGCGGGTTCAGGCGGACGTGGCTGTCTTCATGAATGACTGACTGTGCGCCGATCAGCTTGCGCAAGCGGTAGATTGTCGTGGTGAGGCTGTGTAGCGCCTGATCGCCATCGGCATCCGGCCAGAGCTCGTCAGAGAGCCAGTCCTGCTCGAGATCGCGGCCATTGGCGATAATGAGATGAAAGAGGAGCTCGCGCGGCTTGCGCTGCGCCTTGCCCGGGCCAGTCGAGATCCGGCTGCCTTCGACCTGGATCGCAAACTGGCCGAGGCAGTTGATGTCGACCCGATAAGGCCATTCGGGGTGGACATTTGTCCGGTGCGGAGGCGGAAGATCCCAGAGTGCGATGACGCGACGCGTCACGGCGATCTCGGCGCCTCGATTGAGCGCTAGGTTAGCGAGATGACCAAAGTGTGCGACGTCGAGACCCGAGATGCGACGAAATCCAAGCTGGCAAGCAAGATGTACCGACCCGTTCCAGGCGGCCACGAACGCCGCCATCCGATCCTGCGCGGCCGCATGGCACGCCTCCGCCAGGCCAGCGTGTAACTGGAAAATGGCGCTGTGGGATCGCGCGGCAAGGTCGCGCAGCTCGTCGATGTGCTTGCGGGCTCTGTCGTCTCCTTTGACGGCAAAGGCCATCGCAAGCTGCACGGCCAACAATCCGCGCTGCTGGGTGTTGCCGGCCCGGCCTGCCCGTTCGTATGCGGCTGTCGCCTCGCCAATCGCGAGATCCGCGTTTCCTTCGCCGAGCGCGATCGCCGCCCGCAGGAAATGCGCCCCAACGACGTCCGGGTGACCAGACCGTACGGCACTCTCGATGCAGGCAGCGGCCTCGGCGCGATCGCCGGCCGCGGCATAGGCTTGCGCCGTCACCCAGTAGGCGTTGGCGAGGCGATGCTGCGTCCCCCATTTTTGCGCAAAGGCCACGACCTCCCGCATCAGCCTTTTCACCTCGCCGTCATTGCCATCGCGGTAGGCAATGGTCAGTGCTCCGTAGTACCAGGCCATAGTCGCAAGCGGCGGCATATCGGGACGGCTCGCCAACGGCGCGAGATTGTCCAGATAAGGCCGCGCCGCGGCGAGATCGCCTCGCCACCACAAGAGATAGTTGACCAAGATGGCGCCCAGCAATAATTGGCGGCCGGCCTGCAACCGGGGCAGGACCGACTCGACATGCTTTTGCGCGTCCAGCACGTCGCGATGCGTGGGGCAACCGAGCAGCATCGCGACAGCCCGGGTCATCACCAATCGCCCATGAATTGCCTCAGGGAGCGCCGTAAGCAGGGGCAACGCCCGGTCGATCTCATCGATGATCGATGAGAGCTGTGCATCGATCGACCAGTCAGCCAGGGCCGCATTGATGTCTCCCATCAGGGCGGAGGCAAACTCAACCGGTTGTTCGGCGGGGCTCGCAGAGCGCCAGATATCCCGAAACACTTCACGGGCGGCTGACGGCTCGAACGGCAGGCGTCCGGTAGCATGCCAAACTCGCACCAGCGGCACGCGCCGTGTGCTGTCTGAAAGCATGGCGATCAGCTCGACAAGCTCCCGGTTCCTGCCACCCGTTATCATATCGGGTGCCTGGCCAAGGATGAGGTCGCGGGCCTCATCGTCAGCGCCAGCCTGCGTCAGCAGGCGGACACCGGCGAGCATCTCGCCGCGTGCGGTCAGTAGCCGTCCCGTTCTCCGCCGTGCTTGCGACAGAGCATCCGGCACCAGCTCCGTCTCGGCGGCAGCGCGCAGGCGCTCGAAGAGCAGATCGTGCTTATGCAGTGCACCATCGAGCAGTCGGGTCACCAGCGCCGAAGTGCCAGCGAGTTGTGCGAGGACGGAGATGGCGCTTTCTCCCCCTAGCGTCCGCCACTCTTCTTCCTTGCCCGTCTGAAGAAAGGCCGTTTCAAGGAGAGCCCTTCGTTCGACCTCGCTGCAGCCGGCAAACAGCCGCTCGGGCGCCAGGGCCGGGTGAGTGCGCAAATCATCGAGCGAGGGATGCGATGATGGCCTGACAACAAGATCGGCGATCCAGCGGCCTGACCGCTGTGCCATGGCAATGAATGTCGCGTGGCCGATTCCGTCCGCGCCAGGGACATCGCGCGCAAAATCCTCCCATTCTCCTGCTTCGACCCGCAGATCGCTGATGACGAAGAGTTGTTTCCTCGGCACGGCCGAAAGAAAGAGCGCGGGAGGGCTTTCGCGCGACAGACACAACAGGCGGTCCGGCGCGAGCAGAGCGCTTACAAGGCTGGCGAGAATTTCCACAACCGCCGAGTCCGGAGGCAGGCTGTGCACGTCGTCGAACGCGAACAGATAGGGTGCCCGTTCCTTGTTGCCGAGGAGGGACTTGAACCAGTTGCGGGCGAAGGCCTTGAGGTTCGGCAGCGCGTCCGGGGTCAGCCTCGGCAATGCACTGCGCGCCCTGTCCGGTAATGCGGCAACCGCCAGGGCCAGCATTTCGAAGAAGATCACCGGATCGGCATCGGTTTCATCGATGCGATACCAGAGCGCATGGCCGTGCCGTGCAGTGCTTCGACCCGAATAGAGCCAGGTCGCGGCAAGAGAGGTTTTTCCCGCTCCAGGCGGTGCGGTGATCCAGACGGTGCCTTTCGGCGGCGCCTGCTCGATCTCGCGGAACAGCCGTTGTCGCTCGACCAAGCCGCCGATCTGCGGTGCTGCCAGCTTGTTGGGGCGCATGGATGGCACCGATGCTGTCGTCACATACTCTTCGTCAATGCCGTGGCGGCGTCTCTGGCCCGCGTGACGCCTTCCCGCGCCATGTCGGCGCACAGGCCGGTATAGGCGGTCGGATCGAGCAGTTTTGTCGATCGCCTTCCTGTCCATGTGCGCGGTGAAGCGGCGTGTCGGCGGCCAGCAGGTCGGAGAACGACTTGCCTTCGACGAAGGCGGCTTGCGCGGCGTCGTAGACGACGTCGTGCGCATGCTGCCGGCCGATCGCCGCGCCGAGATCGAGCATCACCGCTTCGGCCATGATCAGCCCGCCGCCGAGATCGAGGTTGGCCCGCATGCGCTTGGGATCGACGCTGAGGCCGCGCATGATCTCGCCCAGCCGGGCCAGCATGTCGCCGGTGGCGATGCAGGCGCGCGCCTCGGCGCTGTCCATCATCAGGCTGGTGGTGCGGTCGGCCTCGTGCTCGGTCGTCATGGCTTCGAGCGCCAGCGGCACCAGGCTGCGCACCTCGGCGGCCGCGGCGATGATGTCCTGGCAGAGCTTCGGGTTGCGCTTCTGCGGCATGGTCGAGCTGCCGACGGTGCCGGGCGGCACCGGCTCCTCGACCTCGCCGAACTCGGTCTTCATCAAGGTGTAGATCTCGCGCCCGATCTTGCCGCAGGTGGCGGCGAGCAGGCCGAGGATGCAGATGTTCTCCGCCAGGTGATCGCCGAGCGCGCGCGACGGCACGGTCATCGAGCCGAAGCCGAGCTGGCGGCCGATGCCCGCCTGCACCGGCGGACCTTGCTTGCCGAGCGAGGCGAAGGTGCCGGCGCCGCCGCCCAGCATGGCGACGAACAGGCGCGGGGCCGCCTGGCGCAGCCGCTCGACATGGCGCAGCAGCTCGTCGATCCACACCGCGACCTTGTAGCCGAAGGTCGCCGGCACGGCGTGCTGGCCGTGCGTGCGGCCGGCCATCGGCATGTCGGCGCGTGCGTTCGGCGAGATCGGCCATCGCGGCCAGGATCTCGCCGATCTGACGCAGGAAGATCGCGTGCGCCTGGCGCAGCACCAGCAAGATCGCCGGTCTGCGTGATGTTCTGCGTGGTCGCGCCCCAATGCACCCAGCCGCCATGCGGTTCGCCGACCACGCGGCCGAGCTCCCAGACCAGCGGCACGATCGTGTGGCCGGTGCGGGCGAAGCCTTCGTCGATGCGCGCGCGGTCCATCAACTCGAGCTTCGCATTTGCAGCGATCGCCTTCGGCGGCCTCTGCGGGAATGATGCCGAGCTCGGCCTGCGCGTGGGCGAGGGCGGCCTCGACGTCGAGCCAGGCCTGCCAGCGGTTCTCCAGCCGATAGAGCGCGCGGATGCCGGGGTCGGAGACGCGGGTTGCGGTCGGAAGCGTGTCGGCCATTGTCCACCCTTGTTTGGCGCAGCCGATTGGAGGCTGGGCGGCAGGACCTGTCAAAGTCGATTGCCTTGCCCTGCGAACCTGACTTACGGTCGCACTCTTCGTCACCTGAAGAGATCGGCCCTCCCTCACATGGCATCGAAAAAGAGCTTGCCCGCGTCGCCGGGTTTCGACGCGCTCAAGTGGCGCTGCATTGGTCCCTCGCGCGGCGGTCGCGTCGTCGCCGTCTCAGGCGATCCCGTCAGCAAGATGGTGTTCTATTTCGGTGCCTGCGCCGGCGGCGTCTGGAAGACCGAAGACGGCGGCGTGTTCTGGCGCTGCGTCTCGGACGGCTTCATGGGCAGCTCGGCGGTGGGCTCGATCGCGGTGGCGCCCTCCGATCCCAACGTGATCTATGCCGGCACCGGCGAGACGGCGATCCGCCTCGACGTGTCCTACGGCGATGGCATCTACAAGTCGACCGATGCCGGACGCAGCTGGAATCACATCGGCCTGAAGGACAGCAAGTTCATCGGCCGGATCTGCATCCATCCGCAGAATCCCGACCTCGTCTATGTCGCCGTGCTGGGCGACATCTTCGGGCCCAACAGCGAGCGCGGCGTCTATCGCTCCAAGGATGGCGGCGCGACCTGGGAGCGGATCCTCTATCGCAGCGACGTCGCGGGCACGATCGACCTCACCATGGATCCCAACAACCCGCGCCTGTTGTTCGCCTCGATGTGGGAGGCCAAGCGCAATTTCTGGAACGTTTCCAGCGGCGGGCCGGGCAGCGGCCTGTTCCGCAGCACCGACGGCGGCGACACCTGGGAGGAGATTTCGACCAAGCCCGGCCTGCCCACGGGCATGCTGGGCAAGATCGGCGTGTCGATCTCGCCCGCGCGTTCGGGCCGCGTTTGGGCGCTTGTGGAGGCCGAGGGCGACAAGACCGGACTGTACCGCTCCGACGACTTCGGCATGCGCTGGACCATGGTGTCGCCCAACCGCGACCTGATGCACCGGCCCTGGTACTACACCCACGTCTTCGCCGACCCGGGCCATGGCGACACGGTCTACGTCACCAACCTGCAGATGTGGAAGTCGACCGACGGCGGCGCGACCTTCAGCGAGGTCACGACGCCGGCATGGCGACAATCACGACCTCTGGATCGATCCCAAGGACCCGTCGCGGATGATCGAGGGCAACGACGGCGGCGCCAACATCTCGTTCAACGGCGGTGCCTCGTGGTCGACGATCTACAACCAGAAGACCGCGCAGTTCTATCGCATCGACGTCGACAACCAGTATCCCTACCGCGTCTACGGCACGCAGCAGGACAACACCTCGATCTCGGTGCCGAGCGCCTCGGAATGGGGCGTCATCACGCTGGCCGACTGCTCCTATCCCGGCACCGGCGAATCGGGCTTCATCGCCGTCGATCCGCGCGACCACAACATCGTCTATGTCGGCGCCATCGGCTCGAGCCCGGGCGGCGCCGGCGCCTTGCAGCGCTATGACCACCGCACGCGCCAGATCCAGCTCGTCAACGTCTGGCCGGAAGAGTCGACGGGCATCGCGCCCGAAGACCTGAAGTACCGTTTCGCCTGGACCTTCCCCATCGTGTTCTCGCCGCACGATCCGGGCACGCTCTATGCCGGCGGCAACTGCGTGTTCCGCACCCGCGACGAGGGCATGAACTGGGAGCGCATCTCGCCCGACCTCAGCCTGAACGACCGCAAGCGCCAGGGCGCGTCGGGCGGGCCGATCACGCGCGAGAGCGCCGGCGCGGAGGTCCACGCGACCTGTGCCTGCGTCGTCGAATCGCCGCATCGCCGCGACGAGATCTGGGCCTCGACCGACGACGGCCTGGTCCATGTCACGCGCGACGGCGGCAAGAGCTGGAAGGACGTCACGCCCAAGGGCATGCCTGAACTCGCCTATGTCGGTTGCGTCGAGGTCTCGGCGCACGACGCCGACACGATCTATGTGGCCGCGACGCGCTACAAGCTCGCCGACTACCGGCCGCACCTGTTCAAGAGCACCGACGGCGGGCGGAGCTGGAAGTCGATCAACGGCAACCTGCCGAAGGACGAGATCAGCCGCGTCGTGCGCGCCGATGCCGTCGCCAAGGGCCTGCTCTATGTCGGCACCGAGACGGGTATCCATTTCAGCCTCGACGACGGGGCGACGTGGACGCGCATGGCCGGGCTGCCCAACGTGCCGGTCTACGACATGAAGCTCAAGGACAGCGACCTGGTGGCGGCGACGCACGGCCGCTCGTTCTGGATCCTCGACGACGTGACGGCGCTGCGCGGCCTGGCTGACGGCCGCAAGGGCACGCGCCTGTTCGCGCCGCGCACGGCGATCCGCACCAAGCTGCACTGGAGCGCCGGCGCCAATGTGCGCACCGGCGTGGCCTACGGTCCGGCCTTCGGCATCGACGGCAGCACGGTGATGGTCGAACGGGCCGACGGCACGCGCTATCGCGAGCATCTCGATGTCGGCGAGAACCCGCCCAATGGGGCCATCGTCTACTACTGGCTGTCGGAAAAGGACACCGGGCCGGTAACGCTCACCTTCCGCGATTCGGCCGGGCGCAAGATCGCCGACTGCACGAGCAACGACACCTCGCTGTCGCCGGCACGGCGGCCGGACGCCAAGCCCGGGCTCAACCGCTTCGTCTGGGACATGAAGTATCCCGGGCCGACCAGGCTGGATTACGGCCTGGCGCCCCCGCGGCCCAAGCCATTGGTTCCCGATCCCGAGAACCCGCCGGGCCCGACGGTGGTGCCCGGCACCTACGGCGTCGAGCTGACCGTGGGCGAGAAGGGCAAGAGCAAGAGCCACGCCGCCAAGTTCACGGTGGTCAGGGACCCGCGGCTGCCCACCACGGCGGCCGAGTACGCCGCGCAGTTCGCCTTGCACAAGGAGCTGATCGCATCGGTTTCCAAGCTGAAGCAGGCGGTCAATCGCCTGCGCAAGATGAAGCGCCAGCTCGAGGAGGCGACCGGCCATCTCGGCAGGGGCGAGCGCGCGCTCAAGAACCGCGCCGAGGGTATCGTCCGCAAGCTCTCGGCCATCGAGAGCGTGATGGTCGACCCGCATCGCAAGTCGGTACGCGACATACTGCGCAATCCGGCAGGCCTCAACGACACGCTGATCGACATGGTCGCCATGGCGACCACCGCGGATCGGCCGCCGACCACCCAGACGAGGGAGGTGTCGCGCGAGGTCATGGCCAAGGTCGACAGCGAGGTCGCCAAGTTCGAAGCGCTGGTGAAGGGCGACATCGCCCAGCTCAACGCGGCGCTCGCCAAGGCCCGCGTGAAGCACGTGATGGCGGAGTAGCTCATTCTCTTCCGGACCGCGCGCGTCCCGCGCGCCTCATGAGCGCGCGAGACGCGCGCGGTCCGGAAGAGTCTGACGTTTCTCGGCGTTGACGCCGTCCGTTGGCACGCGCAGGCTCCGGTCCGCAAAACGGGAGAACGCGCCATGGCCGGTGATGTCGACGCGCTGACGCAGCGCTCCGCTCAAACCAGCGAATCGCCCGTCGTCGAGACGGCTTCCGGCCGCGTCAAAGGCGTCACGTCGGACGGCGTGCATGTCTTCAAGGGCATTCCTTATGGCGCCTCGACGGCTGGCCCCAATCGCTTCATGCCGCCGCGCAAGCCCGCACCGTGGGCCGGCGTGCGCGAAACGACCGCCTATGCCGGCCGCTCGCCGCAGGCGCCTGCCGCCCAGCAGCGGCCGGAGCTCGCGACCGTGTGGGGCCCGGTCGATACCCTGCCGGTGGGCGAGGATTGCCTGACGCTGCATGTCTGGACGCCCGGTCTCGACAACGCACGGCGCCCGGTCATGGTCTGGCTGCATGGCGGCGCGTTCTCGTACGGCTCGGCCAACTCGCCGCGCTACGACAGCACGCGGCTGGCGCAGCGCAACGATGTCGTGGTCGTGGCGGTCAACCATCGCCTGAACATTTTCGGCCATCTCGATCTGTCGCAGGCGGGCGGCGAGCGCTTCGCCCAGTCCGGCAATGCCGGCGTGCTCGACCTGGTCGCAGCGCTCGAGTGGGTGCGCGAGCACGCCGGCCGCTTCGGCGGCGATCCGGCCAATGTCACGATCTTCGGCCAGTCCGGCGGCGGCGGGAAGGTGAGCGCGCTGTTGGCCATGCCGCGCGCCAAAGGGTTGTTCCACAAGGCCATCATCCAGAGCGGCGCCAGCGTGCGCTTCGCCGAACGCGAGCGCACGACGCGGCTGGCCGACGCGGTGCTGAAACATCTCGGGTTGCGGCCCGATCAGCTCGACGCGCTGCAGGCCTTGCCGCTGGAGCGCCTGCAGGAAGCCGTCGTGCCGGCACAGGCGACGCTGCCGCGCCCGCGCCAGCCGCTGCTCGATCGCTACAACTTCGGTCCGGTGATCGACGGCTCCGTGCTGCCCGGCCAGCCGTTCGATCCCGCAGCGCCGGCGCTGTCGGACGACATCCCGCTGATGATCGGCGGCACCAAGGACGAAGCGGCGATCTTCTTCGCGCCCGACGACGAGGTGTGGAACCGCTCCGTCACCGAGGATGGCCTGGCCAACCGCATCGGCAAGGTCACCGGCGCGGCGACCGCCGACCTGCTTGCCTACTACAAGCGCCGCGATCCGGCGGCGAGTCCGACCGATCGGTTGATCACGATGCTCAGCATGTCGAACTTCCATGTACGGTCGGTGCTGCTGGCCGAGCGCAAGGCCGACCGCGGCCGGGCGCCGGTGTGGATGTACAGCTTCGACTGGGAGACGCCGGCCTTTGGCGGCCGGCTGAAGTCATCGCACTCCGTCGAGGTGCCGTTCGTCTTCGATACGCTCCATGTCATCGGCGAGGGGCATCGCAAGGCGGCTGCGCAGGCGCTGGCCGACCGCGTGTCGAAGACCTGGGCCACCTTCGCGCGCAACGGCGAGCCCGCCAACGATGCGATCCCGACCTGGCCGGCCTACACGGCCGAGCGGCGGGCAACGATGCTTCTCGACGACGCGTGTCGCGTCGTCGACGACCCGGACGGCGAGGTGCGACCGTTGTGGAGCAAGGTCGCCACCGGCTGATACGGCAACCCGAGGGAGGTCGATATGGCGCTACGCAAGTTCATCATCGAGCGTGACATCCCCGCAGTAGGCAGCCTGGAGCGCGACCAGCTCCGCGGCGCTGCCGCCCAGTCCAACGGCGTCCTGCGCAAGCTCGGGCCGGACATCCAGTGGGTCGAGAGCTACGTCGCGGCCGACAAGACCTTCTGCGTCTACCTGGCGAAGGACGAGGAGATCATCAAGGAGCACGCCAAGCAGAGCGGCTTCCCCGCGACCAAGATCACCGAAGTCCGCAAGATGATCGATCCGACGACCGAGCACGGTTGAGCAGGCGTCAGCCGGGCTTGATATCGGCGGCCCGGATCACCTTCGCCCATTTCTCGGTCTCGGCCGCGAGGAAGCGGCCGAACTCGGCGGGTGTCATCGGCATCGGCACGCCGCCGAGATCGAGGATGCGGGCCTTGATCTTGGGATCGGCCAGCGCCGCGGTGACACCCTTGTTGAGCTTGTCGACGATGTCGCGCGGCGTGGCGGCCGGCGCGCCGAGACCGGCAAAAGCGCTGGTCTCGAAGCCCACAAGGACCTCGTTGATCGTCGGGATGCCGGGCAGCAGCTCGAGCGGCGCCGGCGTCGAGACGGCGAGCGCGCGCAGGCGGCCTGCCCTGACGTGCTCGATCGACGACGGCAGGTTGTCGAACATGACCTGCACCTGGCCGCTCATCAGGTCGGCCAGCGCCAGCGGCGCGCCGCGATAGGGCACGTGCTGCATGGTGATGCCGGCCATCATCTTGAACCACTCGCCGGTGACGTGCGCCACCGAGCCGGTGCCGGCCGAGCCGAAGTTGATCTTTCCCGGGTTGGCCTTGGCGTAGGCGATGAACTCGGGGAGGGTCTTGGCCGGGAAGGTCGGATTGACCACCATGACCTGGAAGACGCGGTAGATGCCGGCGACCGGCGCGAAGTCGCGCAGAAGATCGAAGCCGAGCTTGTCGTAGAGCGTGGTGTTGATCGGGTTGTTGGCGCCGATCACCAGCAGCGTGTAGCCGTCCGCCGTCGCGCGTGCGACCTGCTCGGCTGCGATGTTTCCGCCCGCACCCGGCTTGTTCTCGACAACGAACTGTTGCGAGAACTGCTCGGTCAGCGATTGGGCGATCATGCGTGCCAGGATGTCGATCGCCTGACCGGCGGCAAAGCCGACCATGAGGCGCACCGGCTGCGCCGGATAGGTCTGCGCAGCAACTTCCGACACAACGGGCAGCGCGAGCGCGCCCGCCGCCAGGTGCTGGAACTGCCTGCGGCGAAGCATCACCGGATCCTCCCATCGCCGGCTTTCTGCCGGTTGGTGCCAAGTCTACGCCTTTTCAGATCAAGGCAGTAGCAGGGCAGTGTGCGGAAACTCACAGAATCCCGCCGGCCGGGCTGGTAGCAAGCGCCCCGACCCACGCGTCTGGTCATTGGAGTCGGCCAATGATGAACAACCTCTTCAACGCGATCGTCATCGTCACCCTGATCGGTACATTCATCCTCGCACCGATGCTGCAGTCGTCACCGTCGTCCGTGGCCTCCCGGCCATCCGAGACAGCCGTCGCGTCGCCCGCCATCGACAGCGCTGCTGCCAAGGCTGCGATCGAAGCGTACGGATACAACGAGGTGAGCGCACTCGCTCCGGGAGCCGGCGGCACGTGGCGGGCCACGGCCTACAGGGGCACGGCGGAAGTCCAGGTCACGGTAGACGGCACGGGCAAGGTGTCCACGGACTAGTACCGACTATCGCTGTCAGGTGACTCACGGCTGTCACCCCGAGCGAAGCGAGGGGCCTTTGAGGCCACAGGAAAGGTCCCTCGCTACGCTCGGGATGACACCGAGGCCTGTATCAGCCAGTTGTGATTGCGGGTACTAGTCGCGAGGCACCTACCGGCGCACCATGTCGATCATGACATCGAGAAGGTTCCAGCGCGGCGGCCGGTCGGCCCGCGGCTTACCCTTCATCCAATAGTCGATCTGTGCCTTACGAAAGCCGTCGGCGGCCTTGAGCTCCAGCCATTCGTTGAGATAGTGCCGGAAAATCAAGGCGCCGGGCGGCACCAGATAGACGAACAGGACCGGCCCTCTCATGTGGGCCGGCGCGACGGCAGTGAAGCCGGGATGCGCTTCGGCCCAGGGGCCTGCCTCTTGCAGCGGCCAGACCACGCCGTCGACCTGGGCACCGCTGAGTGCCGCCAGGACATCCTCACCGGGCACCACCGTGACTCTGGCGTTGGGAAAGAGGCGGTCCACGATCGGCACCAACGCCGGACTGTCCCTGACCGCAAGCCGCAGGTCTGTCATCGCGGCGATCTCCGCGTGGTCGAGAAAGCGACGCGCCTGACCGGAGCGGACGATCAGAGCGAGCGGGCTTTGATAATAGGAGTGCGAAAGCGCCAGCGACCGCAGCCGTTCGTCGGTTTCGTAGATGCCCGACATGGCCACATGGATGCGTAGCTCCCGCAGGTCGCGTTCGAGATCGGCCCATATGTACGGAACGAGCTCGAGCCTGACGCCGAGATCGCGTGCCAGTTCGTAGGCGAAGGAAATGTCGAAGCCGACGAGGTCGCCACGGCCGTTCCAATAGCTGAATGGCGGGACGTTGCCATTGTAGCCGACGCGCAGGACGCCGCTCGCCCGGATCGCTGCCAGCGACGGATCGCTGTCGGGCGATGCCGCGGTTTGCGCCGTGGCCGTCGGTCGTATCACGGTGACATCGAGCCCCTTCGCGAGACGCGGATCGATGGTGAGGGCCTGAAGCCCGCTGCTGGCCGGCTGCAGCAGCAGCGGACGCAGCGCCGTCCCGCCCGCCACCACGATCCCGAACGCCGCAACCGCCGTCACCGCAGCGACCGCCGCACGATGGGGCCGCAGCCGCGCCTTGCCGAAGTAGATGAGGGGAATGAGTATCGTGGCGAAGCCGAAGCCTGTCACCGACAGCACCACTTGGCCGTACCGCGTCACGGTCCAGGTTTCGAGGAACAGGTCGGTCAGCTCTGCCGGCAGGTGCAGCCAGCGGCCGATGAAGATCACGCCGTCGACGATGGCGGTCGGCGAGCCCAGGCCCGACAGCAGCGTCCACAGCGGCAGCAACAGTTCTTCCGTCGTCGTGAGCGGCTTTTTGTACTCGTAGGCAGCGTAGAGCATGAGCAGGTAGAGGAAATAGTTCCCGAGCTGCGCCAGCACGTAGCTCAGCGCCAGCACGGCCTTGATCACGTTGCTGCGCTCCTCGCTGTCCGGGCAGCCTGCCGCAGTCGCCACGCGTTCGGCGGCGCGCTGGATGAACGGCAGGGCCACGACCGACAAGGTCGTGACGACCGCGATGACCAGGGCCGGCTGGAGCTCCTTCACGATCTCCCGGTGGCCGACCGGCACGAGGGCCGCCATCGCAGCAGGGAGGATGACGAAGGCGAGGAGCAGCGTTCCGATCAGGAACAGGACGACATAGAGCAGAAGCCCGCTCAAGCGCGACGGCTCGATCGTGCCGGCGGCGGCG
Organism: uncultured Alphaproteobacteria bacterium; assembly: GCA_963809025.1. GTDB lineage: Bacteria > Pseudomonadota > Alphaproteobacteria > Reyranellales > Reyranellaceae > Reyranella. Next base: position 144,108 of record CAWEIE010000004.1, read on the forward strand.
GCGAACAGGGCGAACACGCCGATCGGGGCAAAGCGGACGATCCAGCCCCACAGCGTGACGCTCGCCACCTGGATGGCTTCGAGGACCTCAAACAGCGCCGACTTGCGCTCGATCTTCTGGAGCGCGATGCCGTAGACGATGGCGAAGACGGCGACCGCGGGGACATAGTCCTGCGCCACGGCGTCGATCAGGTTGGCCGGAATCAGCATCTTGAGGAAATCGGCTTCGCCGTCTACAGCCGCCGCCGTCAGCACGCTCGGATCGGGCGTTGGCGGAATGACGCGCGCCAGCAGCCAGATGGCAACGAGCGTCACGCACCACATGAAGAGATAGACGCCCCAACCGGCGCCAAACAGCCGCTTCGCCTCGGCCGGCGTCAGCCGTCCGAGGCCGTAGATCAGCGCACAGATCAGATAGGGAAAAACCGCGATCTGCAGCATCATCGCATAGGCCGTGCCGAGCGGCTGCAGCACCGCCGTCCGCTCGCCCAGCACCACGCCGGCGACGATGCCGGCGAGTGCGCCCACCATGATCCATATCGGCAGGGGAACGGCCCTGACGCCGCGTCGCGTCGGCTGGGCCGCCGAGCTCACGCAGTCAAGCCGGCGACCGGCACCGATGGCCGCCGATCGGTGTGCGCTTCGAGGAGCAGCCGGGCGTCGACATCGCGGCCGGCCTTGAGATAGGCCGCAAGCAACGTGTTCTCGATCAGGTCGCGCTGGGCGCGGCTGCCGCCGATGCGCACGGTCTCGGCCAGCGCCGGCTCGAGGACGGCAATCGCCTTCGCCCAGTCGCCGTCGCCGTAGGCGGCAAGGCCGTTGGCCAGCCGCGGCACCACGTCACCCGCGGGGGAGCGGCCGGAGGCGGCGCGCTGCTCGAGCTCGGCGACATAGGCGGCGATGCCATCGAGATCGCCGGCGGCGACGGCGGCGAGCGCGCGGTGGACGTCGACAAAGGCGATGCCGGGCTTGGGAAAGGATTTCTGGCCGTAGGCGTGGACCTCGTTCCACAGCGACGGCTTGCGGCCATGACCGGCCAGCTCGGCGCGCCACAGGAAGGCCGTCGCGTCGGTGGCGACGTTGAGCGCCGGGCCCCAGGCGCCGCCGGGATGGACCTGCGCCTGGTAGACCTGCCAGGCGCGCTCGATGTCGCCCAGCATCAGGGCGAACAGCGCCACGTGCCAGGAGATGTGGCAGTGCATCAGCCCCTCGCGCGGATAGGTCGGCAGCCAGGCGTCGAGATAGTCCAGGGCGGCGCGATCCTTGCCCTGCTCGTACAGCACATGCACCTTGATATGGGCGCCGTGGGCGTTCTTGGGGTTTTGGGCCATGCTGCGCTCGATCAGGTCGAGCGCTTCGTCGAGCCGGCCGTGCTCCTCCAGCGCGAAGGCATAGACGCCCTGGAACCACCAGTCGTCGGCGAGATGCGGTTTCAGCGCTTCAAGGAACTCGACCTGCTCGGGCTCGCGGCCTTGCCGTCCGCTGAAGCCGATCAGGCCGAACACGCCGGTAGCGGGCGAGGCGACCATGGCATCGCGCGGATGCTGGGCGAGATGGGCGCGCGTGGCGGCCAGCAATTCGACGGGCTTGCCCTCCAGCGCAAGGCAGAGCGCGTCGACATGGCTTTGCTCGCGCGGCGTGGCCTTGGGCGCGAGCTCGCGGGCGCGGGCCGCCGACTGCCGGGCGCCGGGAACGTCGGCCATCAGGAAGCGGGCGCGGGCGAGGGCGGCATGGGCCAGGGCGAAATCGGGATCGGCCTCGACGGCGCGCTCGAGGTGCGCCAGATCGCCATGCGCCGCCGACAGCACGCAATCGACGCCGGCGACATAGGCGTCGCGCGCCGTGGTGGACGATGTGCTGAGCGGCAGGCCGTATCGGTCGAGAAGCATAACGACGTTCCCCTGACAGAATGCCAATGTTAATGCTCTGATCTTCTTGGCGCAGGAGGTCTCGTGTCCAGTGAATTGAAGGGGAAGGTCGCGCTCGTCACGGGCGCCAGCCGCGGTCTGGGCGAGGGCGCGGCGCGGGCGCTTGCTGAGGCGGGCGCGGCGGTCATGCTGGTGGCACGCGACGGCGCGCTGATCGCGGGCGTGGCGCGCGACATTGCGGGCCACGGTGGTCGGGCCGAAGCGATTGCATGCGATGTGTCGGACTACGCTGCCGTCGAGAACGTCGTCGCCGCGACCAAGGCACGGCTGGGCGGGCTCGACGTCCTGGTCAACAACGCCGGCGTGATCGAGCCGATTTCCGAGGTCGCGACTTCCGATCCCAAGGTCTGGGCGAACAACATCACGATCAACCTCATTGGCGCCTACAACGTCGTGCGCGCGATCTTGCCGGACATGCTTGCCAAGGGTGGCGGCACGATCGTCAACGTTTCGTCCGGCGCGGCCTACCGGCCGCTCGAAGGCTGGAGCGCCTACTGCGCGGGCAAGGCCGGGCTCGCCATGCTGACCCGCTCGATCGAGCTCGAGACCAAGGGCAAGGGCATCCGCGTCTTCGGCTTCTCGCCGGGCACCATCGACACCGAGATGCAGGTCAAGATCCGCGCCTCGGGCATGAACATGATCAGCCAGATCCCGCGCGCCAATCTCTCGCCGGTCGAGCACGCGGTGCGCGGGCTCGTCCATCTCTGCACCGAGGCGAGCGACGACCTGATCGGCCAGGACGCCTCGATGCGCGACGACGCCTTCCGCGGCCGTATCGGGTTGGCCTCCTAGGGCTTGCAGGGTACCGTAGGGGCAACGTGGGAGATCGCGATGGCAGTCACGGCAGGCGAATTGGATAGACCGCAACTGCAGCCCGTCACCCAGGGCTGGATCGATCAGCGCGTCTTCGATCTGTACGACGAATACTGCCACGGCCGCATCGACCGCCGAGCCTTCCTGTCACGCGCCGCGGCGGTCACCGTGGGCGGCCTGGCGATGGCGCAGTCGCTGCTGCCGCAATATGCGCGGGCGCAGACCATCTCCTTCACCGACGACCGCATCAAGGCGCGCTACGTCACCTATCCGTCGCCGGGCGGCAGCTCGGGCCAGATGCGCGGCTACCTGGTGCAGCCCGCCGGCAACGGGCCGTTCCCGACCGTCCTGGTGATCCACGAGAATCGCGGCCTCAATCCCTACATCGAGGACGTGGCGCGCCGTGTCGCCGTCGCGGGCTTCCTGGCGCTGGCGCCGGACGGCCTGTTTCCCGTCGGCGGCTATCCCGGCAACGACGATGACGGCCGTGCGCTGCAGGCCAAGCTCGACCAGCCCAAGCTGCGCACCGACATGGTGAACAGCGCGCGCTACCTGAAGGCGCACGAGCTTTCCAACGGCAAGCTCGGCGCCACCGGCTTCTGCTGGGGCGGCGGGACCACGAACTTCCTGGCCGCGACCCTCGGCGCCGACCTGCAAGCGGCGGTGCCGTACTATGGCGCGGCCGCCGACACCGCGTCGGTGCCGTCGATCAAGTCGCCGCTCCTGATCCAGTACGCCGAGAACGACGAACGTATCAACGCCATGTGGCCGGCCTACGAGGCGGCGCTGAAGGCGGCGAACGTGCCCTACGAGGTGCACATCTATCCGGGCACGCAGCACGGCTTCCACAACAACTCGACGCCGCGCTACCAGGAAGCGGCGGCCAAGCTGTCGTGGGAGCGCACTGTCGCCTTCTTCAAGAAGAACGTCGTGTGACGATGATCGGGTCGTCGACGTGAGTGCCGACGGCGGGCGTCGCCGGATCACCAATGCTCTCTTCTACTGGATCGCCGGTGCCTGCGGCCTTGCCACGGGCGTCGTCGGTGCGGCCTTTCATCGTGCCGTCGATCACCTGCTGCGCTGGCCCGACTGGCTGGCTGACCGCATGGGAGCAGGTCCGCTCACCATCGCGGCTGGCGCGGGCATTGCCGCCCTCGGCGTCACGCTTGCCTTCGTGCTGACCCGATATCTCGCGCCCGAGACCGCGGGCAGCGGCGTGCCGGAGGTCGAGGGCGCGCTGGAAGGCACGCGCGAGGTGCGCTGGCGGCGCGTGCTGCCGGTCAAGTTTTTAGGCGGCGTGCTCGGTCTGTCCTCGGGGCTGGTCGGCGGCCGCGAGGGCCCGACCATCCATATCGGCGCATCGATCGGCGCCGCGCTGGCCGAGTGGTTGCGGCTCGACAAGCTGGACTATCACGCGCTGCTCGCGGCCGGCGCCGCTGCCGGGCTGGCGGCTGCCTTCAACGCGCCGCTCGCTGCCGTGCTGTTCGTCATCGAGGAGACGCGCAAGCAGTTCCGCTACACCTTCCGCTCCTATGTCGCCGTGATCGTGGCCTCCGCCGGCAGCGCCTTCGGCATGGAGTTGGTGGGCGGCGCCGCACCGCAGCTTCGCATCGACACCGACGCCCTGCCGCTGGTCCTGCTGCCGACCTTCATGCTGCTGGGTGTCGTGCTCGGCGTGCTGGGGCTCGCCTTCAACAAGACGCTGGTGATGGCGCTCGACTGGCGCGCCAGGGCTTTCGCGCCCGTCCCGTTCCTCTATCCCATCCTCGTCGGCGCGGCCGTCGGCGTGCTCGCCTTCGTCCTGCCGATGGCGGTCGGCGGGGGCGAGAGGCTGATCCCCGACCTGCCGCTGGCCAACCTGCCGCTGCACACGCTGCTGCTGATCGCTGTCGTGCGCTTCGTCGGCACCATGGCGAGCTATCCCGTTGGCGTGCCGGCCGGCATCTTCTCGCCCATGCTGACTTTCGGCTCCACGGTCGGCCTGATCTTCGGCCTGCTGATCGAGATGGCGCTGACCCATTCGCCGCTCGCGGTGCCGCCGCTGATCGGGGCGGCCTTCGCCGTGGCGGCGATGGGCGGACTGTTCTCGTCGACCATTCGCGCGCCCCTGGTCGGCGTCGTGCTGGTGGTCGAGCTGACCGGCGCCTTCGAGCTGATCCTGCCGCTCATGGTGACCTGCGTGACGGCCCACGTCGTCGCCCAGGCGCTGGGCGGCCGGCCGATCTACGAGGTGTTGCTCGAGCGCTCGGGGCGGCTGGCCGGACGGGCGCCGCACGCGCCGTCGACGGCGACGTCCTCGCCGGTCGGCGTCGACGACCCGCCGCATCCCGACACGCGCTGAAGGAGCAGGCCATGCTGCTGGGCGACGATCCCTTGGATCTGCTGCTCGCGCTCGGTGCGGGCTTTGCCTGCGGCTCCTCAACCCGGCGGCGTCGTCCGGCTCGGTGGTGACGCTGCCCATCATGATCTTCCTCGGCCTCGATGCCGCGATCCTCACCTTGGTGGTGGGCCTCGACCTGCCGCGCGCGAATGCCGTGCGCGCGGCCACGCTGGTGCCGGTCGCGCTGGTCTATGTCTGCAAGATCGTTTGACGGAGAACGCATGGCGCCGGCCAGCAGCAGCAGCAGGATCATCGCCGCCGGCGCCATCGGCAACGTGTTGGAATGGTACGACTTCGCAGTCTACGGCTACTTCGCCGCCGCCATCGGCCGCACCTTCTTCCCGAGCGAGGATAAGGTTGCCCAGGTGCTGGCGGCCTTCGGCATCTTCGCCGTCGGCTTCCTCATGCGGCCGGTCGGCGGCGCGCTGATCGGCTATATCGGCGACCGCCTGGGCCGGCGCGCCGCTCTCACCTTCTCGGTGGCGGCGATGGCCGTCCCCACCTTCCTGGTCGGTGTGCTGCCGGGCTACCAGACGTTGGGCATTGCCGCACCGATCCTGCTCACGCTGTTGCGCATGATCCAGGGCCTGTCGGTTGGCGGCGAATACACCACCTCCATCGTCTTCATGATCGAGCACGCCAAGCCCGGCAGCCGCGGCATGGTCGGTGCGGTGGGCTGCTGCGGCGCCGCCATCGGCATCCTGGCAGGCTCGGCGACCGGTGCGGTGCTGGCGTCGGTGATGTCGGAGGCGGCGCTCGAAAGCTGGGGCTGGCGCATTCCCTTCGTGCTGGGACTGGTCGTCGGGCTGGCCGGCTTCTTCCTGCGCCGCGGCATCCACGCGGAAGAGAAGGCCAGGAAGGCGGTGCGCTCGCCGCTGATCGAGACGCTGCAGAACCATCGACCGCTATTGCTGCGCCTGGCAGGGCTTTCGGTCTTCAACTCGGTCGGCTTCTACGTGATGTTCGTCTACATCGTGAGCTGGCTGCAGCTCGCCGACGGCATCGCGCCGGCGCGGGCGCTCGGCATCAACACCATCAGCATGGCGCTGCTGCCGCCGGTGATGGTCGGTACGGCCTGGCTGTCCGACCGCGTCGGCCGCCGCCCGGTCGTGCTGGCGTCCACGGCCTTCGCCTTCGTCGCCGCCTGGCCCCTGTTCTGGCTGATGCACAGCGCCGACGATGCGGTCGTGCTGCTGGGGCAGCTCGGCTTCGTGCTGGCGATCGGCACCTTCGTCGGCTGCCAGCCTGCCATCATGGTCGAGGCCGTGCCGGCCGAGGTGCGCTGCACGGCGATCGCGGTCGGCTACAACATGACCCTGGGCGTCGTCGGCGGGCTGAGCCCGCTGGTCGCGACCTGGCTGGTCGATCGCACGGCCAACGATTACAGCCCGGCCTTCATGATCATGGCGGCCGCGGCCGTCTCCTTCCTGGCGCTGCTCTCCTTCAAGGAAACCTACCGCGCGTCGCTCAACCCAGCTTGATGTTGCCGTCGACGATCAGCTTGCCGAGCAGGGTGCGCTGGCCTTCCAGCCAGGCCGTGAACTCCGCGGGCTTGTCGGCAACCAGGACGGCGCCCGCCGCATCCAGTCGCTCCCTGACCTTGGCGTCCTTGATCGCCTCGGCGCACACCGCCTGCATGCGCGCGATCAGCTCGGGCGGCGTGCCGGCGGCGGCGAACAGTCCGTTCCAGTCGATCATGTCGTAGCCGGGATAGCCCGACTCGGCCAGGGTCGGCACGTCGGGAAAGATCGGCGCACGCCTGAGGCTGGTGACGGCCAGCACGCGGGCGCGGCCGGCGGCCAGCGGCGGGCGGATCGAGGAGGTGGTGATGATCACCGAGTCGATCGCGCCGGCACCGATGTCGCGCGCGGCGTCGGCGCCGCCGCGATAAGGGGCGTGGATCAGCTTGATGTCGGCGCGGCGTTGCAGCTCCTCGCCCGCGAGATGGCCCATGCCGGCAGCGGGCGGCGTGCCGTAGCTGATGGTGCCGGGCTTTTCCTTGGCCATGGCGATGTATTCCTGGATCGTCTTGGCGGGGAAGTCGTGCTTCACCGCCACGACCTGCGGGAAGTCCGACAGCTTGGTCACCGGCAGCCATGTCTTCTGGTACTCGAACGGCAGGTCCTTGATGAGGAACGGGTTGGTCACCTGGTTTGCGGCGTCGATCAGGAAGGTCTGGCCGTCGCGCGGCGACTGCAGCACGGCATTGGCCGCGACCAGGGCATTGCCGCCGGTGCGGTTCTCGATGATCAGCTGCTGGCCGATGATCTCCGACACGCGCACGCTCAGTGTGCGCGCCACGGTATCGGCGGCGCCGCCGGCGGCGAAGGCCACGACCCAGCGCACGGGGCCCTTGGGCCAGTCGGATTGGGCGAAGCCGTGACGGGCAAGAAAGGGCGCAGCAAGACCTGCCGCGACGACGCCGCGGCGCAAAAACTTGGTCATGCGAAAACTACTCCAGGAGTTCGGGAACCACCCAGAGAGCCGGTTCGCCGCGCGCAACCCTCTGTACGTTGTCGAAGCCGTTGCGCAGGCGGGTGATGTTGCTCTCGAAGGTCGGGCCGGCGAGATGGGCCGTCAGCACGACATTGTCGAGCTTGAGCAGCGGATTGTCCGGTGGCGTCGGCTCCTCGTCGAACACGTCGAGGCCGGCGCCGAACAGCTTGCCGGCGGAGAGAGCCGCGGTCATCGCCTTCTCGTCGATCACGGGCCCGCGCGAGGTGTTGACGATGATGGCCGACGGCTTCATCGCGGCGAGCTCCTGGGCGCCGATCATGCCCTGGGTCGAGGCGTTGAGCGGCACGTGCAGCGAGACGATGTCGGAATGGCGCAGGATCTCGGGCAGCAGGCGGAAGCGCACGCCGAGCGCATCCTCTTCCTCCTCCTTGAGCCGCTTGATGTCGTAATAGTGCACGACCATGCCGAACGCCTTGGCCAGACGCGCCACCTTCTTGCCGATGGTGCCGAGCCCGATGATGCCCAAGACCTTGTTGCGGACTTCGTGGACGGTGGGCGGCTGGTTGCCGTGCCAGCGGCCGGCCGTGACGTTGGCGTGCTGGGTGATCAGCCGGCGCGACACCGCCAGCATCAGGAGCACGGCGTGCTCGGACACGGCGACCGAGTTGGCGCCGCCGTTGTTGCACAACGGCACGCCGCTCTTGCGCGCGGCGCCGAGATCGGCGCGGTCGTAGCCCGCGCTCAGCATCTGGATCAGCTTGAGCTTGGGCGAGTCCTTGAAGAGCTGCGGCGTGACGTACTGCTGCACGAAGCCCACGAAATAGGTCGTGCCCGGCAGGGCCGCCTTCATCTCCGGCGAGTTGTGCAGGGCCTTGACGATCTCGAAACCCTTGGGGGCGAGGTCGTCGACCATGGAGATGGTGTCCTTGGGCCCGACCACGAGTACGCGTTCAACCATTAGAGTGCCTCCGCAGCAACACGATGACCTTTCAGGAGTCCGGGCAGTCGCCCGGGCTCGGTGCGGCCCCAGCCGCACTCGGCCGACAGGCCGAATTCCGCAACATGGCGCCTCGCCGTCTCGACACGCTTCTTGTCGCCCGCGTCGTCGTCGTGGTGCAGCAAGCCGAGATAGAGCTTCATCCCCCCTTCGCTCCTGGCGGCGCCCTGAAGTCCTTGAGCGGCGCATGGAAGGCGTCGTCGGTGCGGTCCTTGGGAACGGGGATGTGCAGGAAGTCGATGGGCCGCTTGGTGGCGGCGACGATGCCGTTCATCATCTCGACGAGGATGCCGGCGTCCTTGGGCTGCACCAGGTGCTCGTCGCGCGGCGAGCCGTAGCACAGGTGATAGCCCATCTCGACGCCGGCCGGCACGGCATCGCCGAGGCGTCCCAGCATGTCGAAGATCTGCTTCTTGTAGTGCGGCGGCCGGTCCTTGAAATAGCCCTCGAAGGCCAGCACCTCTTGGCACACATCCCACTGGATCGAGAGGCCGGCAGCGGGGATCGCCTTCACGATATTGGCCAACGCCGATTTCAGCGCCCGCTCATAGACCGCGAAATAGGTCTCGCGCGCCGGCCCGCTGACATAGAGGTAGCCGCTGGCCTGCGGCGTCGGCAAAGAGACCTGGAAGCGCATGGGCGCGGGGATCGCGCCGGCCGTCCGCAGCCGCTCGAACGTCTCCCACGAGGCGAGGGCGGCTTTGTCGTACCCCGTCTCGAAGGTGACCGTCGCGGGATCGACGCCGGGCTTGAAGCGGACCTGCTCGATCTCGCGCACGACCTTGCCGTCCCATTGGACGAACTTGTAGGGCGGCACCGTTGGATCGATCTCCATCGCCGGATGGTCGAGCAGCATCTGGCGCTGGAAGTAGACCCAGCGCGAACGCTCGCCGGTCTCGCCGTCGGGCATGCAGCGCAGGAACGGCCCGAGCTCGTCGCTCAGCCGGCGGAACACCTGCTCGCTGCTGTCGAGCGGGATGCTGCCGATCAGATGCAGCCGATCCCTCATCTCCACTGGCGGGCCTCCATCAATGGACCTTCTCGAGCTTCTGCAGCGACCGCAGGTACTTCGGCACCGGCACGCCGGGATGGGTGCCGCCCCAGTTGGTGTAGCTCACCTCGCCGACATAGATGTCGCCCTTGCTGTCGACGGCGAGGCCATGCGGCGACAGGAACCGGCCGGGCTCCTGGCCGGGCCCGTGCTCGCCGCCCAGGCGCGCGATCAGGCCGCCCTTCTTGTCGACGATGGCGAGGCGGGGGCCGATGTTGGTGTGCTTGCTGTTGACCGGCATGCCCGGTCCCAGCTCGCCGATGATGAACTGTGGATTCTTGCCGCCGCCGGCGCAGCAGTAGAGCGCGCAAGGCCGGTGCATGTTGTTCCACTGCATCTCGTACTTGCCGTTGCCGTCGAACACCTGCACGCGATGATTCTCGCGGTCGGCGACATAGACCCAGCCGTCATCGTCGGTGGCGATATTGTGGGCGATGTTGAACTGCCCGGGATCGGTGCCGGTGGTGCCCCAGCACATCAGGTGGCGGCCGTCGGGCGAGTACTTGTGGACGCAGGAATTGCCGTAGCCGTCCGACACATAGATCTCGCCCTTGGGCGACAGCGCCGTGTGGGTGCAGCGGTTGAACGGCTTGCCGCTCAGGAACGGCGCCGGCTGGTTGGGCACGCCGATGGTCAGAAGCACCTTGCCCTCGGTGGTGGTCTTGCGGACGGTGTGGTCGCCGTCGTCGGTGCAGTAGAGGTTGTCGTCGCTGTCGATGTGGATGCCGTGGGCGCGGTTGAACAGCCCTTCGCCCCACGAGCGCAGGAAGGTGCCGTCTCGGTCGAACACCATCATCGGGTGCTGGCCGCGGTTGAAGACGTAGATGCGGTCCTTGCTGTCGACCGCGACCGCCGCGACATCGCGGAACTCCCAGCCGTCGGGCAGCTTGGCCCAGTTCTCGACCACGCGATAACGATGCTCGCCGCTTCCGAGGATTACGGACATTGTTCACTCCTCATGGGGACCGCGGGCGTCTCGCCCGCTCATGATCATGAGCGGGCGGGACGCCCGCGGTCCGAATCTGATTCACGCCGAGGCCGTCATCGCCGCCGAGATCTTCTCCGCCGACATCAACGTCGGGAAGTTGGTGTTGGCGCACGGCACCACGGGGAAGATCGAGGCGTCGACGACGCGCAGGCCCTGCACGCCCTTGACCCGACCCTGGGTGTCGACGACCGACATCGGATCGTCCGGCCGGCCCATGCGGCAGGTGCAGGAGGCATGCCACACGCCGATCGCGGCCTTGCGCACGAAGGCTTCGAGCGCCTCGTCGTCGTTCATCACCTGGTCGAAGGTGAAGCCCTCGACCACGAACTTGTCGATGATGTAGCGGCGCAGCGCCGCCGGCCCGTCGAGCATCTGGGCCACGACGCTGGTCAGGATCCTGTTCTTGGTGTTGACCACGCCGATCGCCCGCACCTTGTCGCTGTAGGCGGCGGGGAAGGGCGTGTCGGTCACCTCGCGCACCGCGTCGGTCATCTGCAGCGCGGCCATCAGCTTGAAGCCGCTCATCAGCCGGTCGATGTCGCGCTTGTCCGACAGCAGGTTGAACTCGACGATCGGCTCGCGGCGATAGTCGCGCGAGGCGAGCTTGACCTGTCCGGTCTCCGAGTAGGTCTTGTTGATGAAGGTGAGCAGCGAGCCGATCTGCTCGCCAACCGCATGCCAGGCCGACTTGGCGATGACCACGGTGAACATGTCGCCCATCGGGATGCCGGGCAGCTTCGAGGAATAGCGCAGGCCCAAATGGATGTGCCGGCGCGTGTGCTGGTTCATGCGCGCGCCGCGGCGCAGGAAGGCCGACAGGGCGATCGACGGATGGTCCATCAGCCGCTGGCCGACGCCGGGCAGGGCGGCGACCACCGGGATGCCCATCTCGCTGAGATGGCCGACCGGGCCGATGCCGGCGCGCATCAGATGGGCCGGCGTATGGATGGCGCCCGACGACAGGATCACTTCCTTGGCCCGGAACTCCTGTTCCTTGCCGCCGATCATGGCGGTGACGCCGACGCACTGCGTGCCCTCGAACAGCAGCGACTTCACCTGGGTGTCGGTCGAGATCGTGAGGTTGGGCCGCTTGCGCGTCTCGGCGTCGAGGTAGCCCATGGCCGCCGACACGCGCCGCTCCTCGGCGTTGGAATGCGTGACCGGGAAGTAGCCCTCGACGAATTCGCCGTTCTGGTCGGGCAGGAACTTGTAGCCCTTGGCCTCGAAAGCCTTCGCCACCGCCTTGTCGTGCTGGGTCCAGTGCTCGGGCGGGATGCGGCGCACGGGGATGCGCCCGTCCTTGCCGTGCCAGGGCCCGTCGAAGTCGAGGTCGCGCTCGACCTTCTTGAAGTAGGGCAGGACCTGGTCCCAGCCCCAGCCGTCGGCGCCGCGGCTCACCCATTCATTGTAGTCGGTCGGCGCACCGCGATTGGCCATCTGGCCGTTGATCGACGAGCCGCCGCCCAGCACGCGCGCCTGCTCGTACTTGCGCAACGGCGGGCGGTTCTCCTGCGGATTGTTGTGCGAGACGATCTGGGTGTGGACCTTGAGATCGGTCCAGTGAAAGCGCGGGTCGAAGTAGGCGGTGCCGGAATAGCTGTCGGCGATCTCCTTGGGCTCGTTGCCCGGCGGCGTGTCCTGGCCGGCCTCGCACAGCAGCACCTCGTTGGCGCTCTTTGCCGAAAGCCGATGGGCCATGACCGAGCCTGCCGAGCCGCCGCCCACGATGATGTAGTCGTACACTGCCGTTTCCTCACGTTTGTTGGCCTGACGCTAACCCGTTGAGCAATGTGGCGAAACCAAGATATTTCGCCGCGCAACGCTTGGCACGCCTCGACGTTCATCCCGGACTTTCCAAACGAAAGAGGAGGCACTTTCATGAAGCGTACCCTTCTGACCCTGGCCCTCGTGACCGCCGCTGGCGCCGCCGGCGCGCAGACCGTGACCACGCCGCCGGCCGGTGGCGCCACCGTGACCCCGCCGTCGGTCGGTGGCGGTGCTGTGACCACGCCGCCGATGGCCCCGCCGGCCGTCAATACCCCGGCCGCGCCTTCCCGTTCGGTCGGCGCCGGGGGTGCCACGGTGACGACGCCGCCTGTCAGCGGCGGCACCGTGCAGGCTCCCACGACCGGTGCGGCTGGCGTCACCACGCCGGGCGTCAATCCGCCGAGCGTCAGCACGCCGGGCATGCCGTCCCAGTCGGTCACGGCGCCCAGCCAGGCCAACTTGCCGGCGGCGCCCAACGCCCAGGGCTCGGCCAATGCGGTCAAGAAGATCGAGGCCGACGGCTACAAGAACGTGCAGGGCATGACCCGCAATCGGGACGGTAGCTGGAGCGGCAAGGCGCTGCGCGGCGGCGCGATGGTCGATGTCCATGTCGACGCGCGCGGCAACGTCATCACCAGGTAGACGCGTAGCCTCCCGACCAGCCTGTTTGGGCCCGCCCCGTCAACCGACGGGGCGGGCTTCCGTCGTTGTGCTTGCGACCGTCCAGCAAGCCTGCAATCGTTCGGGCTCACGCACTGTGGGAGGTTTCGTATGCCGGACGTCACAGCCGCAAATTCCGACATCGCCACGCCCGAGCTCATGAAGGCGATCTCGGCCGCCTTCAACAGCCGCGACGTCGATCGCATCGTCTCGCACTTTACCGACGACGCCACCTTCTGGCTGGCGCGCGGGCCCGAGCCGGTCGGCCGCACGCTCAAGGGCAAGGAGACGATAAGGAAGACGCTGGCGGCGCGCTTCGCGGTGATCCCCGACATGCGCTGGGATCACAAGGAGTACGTCTTCGCCGGCAACCGGGCGATCTCGGTGTGGACGGTGAAGGGCAAGGGCGCCGACGGCGAGGAGCTGAACTACCAGGGCTGCGACATCTACACCTTCCGCGGCGGCAAGATCTCAGCCAAGGACACTTATTGGAAGATCGTCGAGCACAAGGACCGCCTGTGATGACCCTCGATCTCCTCATCCGCGGCGGCACCGTCGTCGACGGCTCCGGCAAGCCGCGCTTTTCCGCCGACGTCGGCGTCAAGGACGGCCGCATCGTCGAGCTGGGCCGCATCAAGGCTGCCGCTTCGCGCACGATCGATGCCGACGGCCTGATCGTGTCGCCGGGCTTCATCGACGGCCACACCCACATGGACGCGCAGGTGGCGTGGGATCCGCTGGGCACCTGCTCGTGCTGGCACGGTGTCACCTCGGTGGTGATGAGCAATTGCGGCTTCGCGCTGGCGCCCTGCAAGCCCGAGGATCGCGACTGGTACGCGCGCTGCCTGTCGGCCGTGGAGGACATCCCGACCGAGGCGATGGCCGCCGGCATCGACTGGACCTGGGAGACCTTCCCGGAATATCTCGCCACCGTCGAGCGCCTGCCCAAGGCGATCAACTACGGCATGTATATCGGCCACTCGGCGCTGCGCATGTACGTCATGGGCAAGCGCGCGCTCACCGAGGCGGCGACCGAAGACGACATGACGCGCATGGCCGCCGCCGTGAAGGAGGCGCTGAAGGCGGGCGCCATGGGCTTCTCGAGCTCGCGCGCTTCCACCCACGTCACGCCCGACGACACGCCCGTCGCGAGCCGCATCGCCGAATGGGAGGAGATCGACCGCATCATCGCGGCGATGGCCGAGCTCGATGCCGGCATCTTCCAGGTCGGGCCGGATATCGCGAGCGGTGCGCGCCATCGCGCCTTCCTCGATCGCCTGCGCAAGGTCGCCCTGGAGTACAAGCGGCCGATCATGTTCGGCGTGCTGGCGACCAAGCAGGGCGACGATCCCACGGGTTGGCGATACCAGACCAAGTACATCGACGACACGGTCGCCGCCGGCGGCCGCATGTTCGGCCAGGGCACGACGCGCTCGATCAACGCCATCTTCTCGCTGAAGTCCTACCTGCCGTTCGACGTCCTGCCGGCGTGGAAGCCGATCCGCGCCCTGCCGATGGCCGAGCAGATGAAGAAGCTGCGCGATCCGTCGGTGCGCCGTGAGCTGGTCGAGGCCGAGGCGCGCATGAAGCCGCGCGACAACGTCTTCCAGGGCGGGGGTGCGGCGACCACGGATCCGCGCAAGCCCGACTACGCCAACCTGTTCGCGATGAAGGGGGTCGACTGGGACGATCCCACGGTCGATCAGCTCGCCAAGGCGCGCGGCCAGCATCCGGTGGAGGTCATGATCGACCTGTCGCTGGCCGACGCGAACCAGGTCTACGTCCAGCCGCTGGTCAACGAAACGCCCGACGACGTTTTGGGCATCCTGAAGCACCCGCGCACGCTTGCGACGTTCTCGGACTCCGGCGCCCATGTCTGCCAGGAGATGGGCTCGTCGCTGCAGACGCACCTGCTGAGCTACTGGGTGCGCAAGCGCGGCGCCTTCACGCTCGAGCAGGCGATCAAGAAGCTGACGCACGACAATGCGGCGGCCTGGGAGCTGAACGACCGAGGCGTCGTGCGCGAAGG
The DNA here is from genome assembly GCA_963809025.1 of uncultured Alphaproteobacteria bacterium. GTDB lineage: Bacteria > Pseudomonadota > Alphaproteobacteria > Reyranellales > Reyranellaceae > Reyranella. The sequence continues at coordinate 159,177 of CAWEIE010000004.1, forward strand.
TTTCAGGGCCGACTTGGTGCTGTTCGAGGAGAACGGCATCCGGCCGCAGTTGCCGACGGTCGAGAAGGACCTGCCCGGCGGCGCCCGCCGCCTGGTGCAGAAGGCCGAAGGCATCAAGGCCACGATTGTCAACGGCGCCGTGGCGTTCGAGGATGGCGAGGCGACCGGCGCTTATGCCGGCCAGGTGCTGAAAGGGAAGATCGCGTCATGAGATGTCTGGCGCTCGCTCTCGTGCTCGTCGGCGTTGCCGGTGCAGCGGCGGCGCAGACCAAACCGGCGACGACTCCGGCGCCGGGCAGCGCCAGCGCGAAGACGCAACTGCAGACGCTGCATTATGGCAACGTCCGCGATCTGCGGCGCGGCCCCGACGGCCAGTGGACGGGCAAGGCCACGCAGAACGGTGTCGACAAGCAGGTGACGATCAGTCCAAAGGGCGTCGTGACGGCCCGTTGATCAAGGCAAAGTGAGCGATGGATATCCCGCTGATCGAGCAGGCCAAGATACAGGCCCAGGTGCTGGTCCCGCTCGTCAAGGCACTGCAAGCGGAACTGGGCGAGGAGCGGGCCAACGCGTTGGTCCGCAAGGCGCTGGGCGATCAGTATCGCAAGTTCGGCGAGAAGTGGTGGAAGAGCCAGGGCGAGCGCGACCTCGGGGAGAAGATGGCCTCGGCCTTCGAGGGCTTCGCGGCGGCGGATGCGCTCGATTACGAGGTGCTCAGGAAGGACGCGCAGTCGTTCGATGTGAACGTCACCGGCTGTCGCTACGCCGAGTTCTACAAGAGGATCGGCGCGCCCGAGCTCGGTTTCCTGCTGGTCTGCAGCTCGGACTTCGCTCTGGCGGAAGGCTACAGCGACCCGGTGCAGCTCGACCGCACACAGACGATCATGCAGGGCGCCAGCCACTGCGACTTCCGATACAAGCTGGACAAGGCTTAAGGGAGCGCGGGCCTCCGGCCCGCTCATGATCTTCCGGACCGCGCGCGTCCCGCGCGCTCATGAGCGCGCGAGGACGCGCGCGGTCCGGAGGAGGAAGAACATGAGCGGGCCGGAGACCCGCGCTGCCAGTTACAGCTCCTTCCGCACGATCGCCGCGCCCTCGGCCAGCGCCTTCAGCTTGCCGAAGGCGGTCGCGCGCGGCAGGTACTTCATGCCGCAATCGGGTGCGGGCAGGAGCTTGTCGGGCGGCAGGTGCTTCAGGCCCGCGCGGATGCGGTCGGCGACCTTCTGCGCCGTCTCGATCTCCGGATCGTTGAGGTCGATCACGCCCAGCATCACCTTCTTGGGCGCGAGGTCCTTCAGCACGCCGAGGTCGAGCCTGGGTTGCGCCGATTCGATCGAGATCTGCTGGGCAATGCTGTCGGCAAGCTGCGGCAGGAACGAGTAGCCGGCCGGCTTGCCGCCGGTGACGACGGCGGCATAGCCGAAGCAGAGATGCACGACCGTCGGCACCTCGATGTCCTTGAGCGCGCGGTCGATCACCTTGACGGCGTAGCGCTTGGCCTCCTCGGGATTGTTGCGCAGCCACGGCTCGTCGAGCTGGATGACGTCGGCGCCGGCCTTGACCAGCGCGTGCGCCTCCTCGTTCACCGCCGCGGCGTAGTCCATGCACATCGCCTCGGCGTCCTTGTAGAACTCGTCCTTGACCTGCTGGCCCATGGTGAAGGGGCCGGGCAGGGTGATCTTGGCGAGCTTGTCGGTGTTGGCGCGCAGGAACTGCATGTCGCGCAGCTCGACGGGCCCGGCGCGCCTGATCTTGCCGACCACGCGCGGCACCGGGGTCTTCTGGCCGCGATTGTTGACGATCTCGGCCGGATGCTCGTCGTCGATGCCGTCGAGCGCGGTGGCGAAGCGGTTGGAGTAGCTCTCCCGCCGCATCTCGCCGTCGGTCACGATGTCGATGCCGGCGCGCTCCATGTCGCGGATGGCGATCAGGGTCGCGTCGTCCTGGGCCTGCTCGAGGAACGTCTCGGGCACGCGCCAGATCTCACGCATGCGCGTGCGCGGCACGACCTTGCTCAGCATCTGGCGATTGACCAGCCAGTCGGGCTGCGGATAGGACCCGACGACGGTGGTCTGGAGAAGCGCGTCAGCCATTTTCACCTACTGCAGTTTGATGTCGGCCTTCTTGGCGATGGCGGCGTTTTCCTTGATCTCCGCCGCGACGATCTTGTCGAATTCGGCCGGCGTGGTCGGCGACGGATCGGTGCCGAGCGCCTGCAGCCGCTCCTTGACCTCGGGCGCGTCGAGCGCCTTCCGGACTTCGGCGTTCAGGCGGTTGATGATCGCGGGCGGCGTCCCGGCCGGGGCGAACAGCCCGACCCAGAAGTTGTAGCCGCTGTCCTTGAAGCCCTGTTCCTCCGTGGTCTGAAGGTCGGGCAGCACCGAGGAGCGCTTGGGGCTGCCGTTGGCCAGGGCTGTGACGCGACCGTCCTTGATCAACGGCAGGGCGGCGATGATCGGGCAGAAATAGATGTCGGTGCGGCCGTTCATCGTGTCGCCCAGCGCCTCGGGCGTGCCCTTGTACGGCACGTGGAGGGTGTCGATGCCGGCCGCGAGCTTGAACTTCTCGGCGTTCATGTGCGTGCCGCTGCCGGTTCCGGCGGTGGCGTAGGTGAGCTTGCCGGGCGCTGCCTTGGCCGCCTTCACGTAGTCGGCCGCGGTCTTCCAGCCCTTCGACGGCGAGGCGACCATGATGTTGGGCTGCACCGCAAGCAGCGTCACGGCCGGCAGGTCCTTGGCCGTGTCGAAGGTCATGTTGGGATAGATCGCCGGATTGACCGTATGCGCCGAGGAGTTGGCGAGCAGGGTGTAGCCGTCGGGGGCGGCCTTGGCGACCTGGCCTGCGCCGATCGTGCCGCCGGCGCCCGGCTTGTTGTCGACGATGACCGTCTGGCCCAGGTTCTTGGTCATGGCCGCCGCCAGGGCGCGGGCCACCACGTCGGTGGCGCTGCCCGGCGTGAAGGGCACGATGATGTGGATCGGCTTATCGGGGAAATTCTGCGCCGAAGCGGGCAGCGTGAAGAGCACCCATGCCAGCGCCCCTGTCAGAGCCAATGCGATCCGACGTTTCATGGACGTGTCCTCCCTTTACCTATGTCGCCGCTATTTCGCGGCTGACGCTTTTTACGTGTAGCCTCGACAGAATTCGTTCGCCCGACGCCGCCAGCCTGGCGCGCAGGCTCGCGATGTCGGGCCACGCCAGCCTACCATCGCGCTTGGCGAAGCGCCCGGCAACCAGCACGTCGCGCATGCGCGCGCCCGAACCCTGCATGACCACGGAGGCAACCGGATCGTGCACCGGCCACATGGCGAGCGGGCCAAGCGACATCACCGCAATGTCGGCCTGTTTGCCCGGCGCCAGGGAGCCGATGCGGTCGGCCATGCCCAGCATCGCGGCCCCGCGGGTGGTGATCCAGTCGAAGGCTTCGGCCGCCGGCACGGTCGACGTGGCCGGGATGCCGCCGCTCCTGGTGCGTTCGGCCGCGTTGTCGAGCGCGCGCTGCGAGGCGAGCGCCATGCGCGCCACGGTGAACATGTCGCCGCTCACCGCCGATTCGAGGTCGACGCCGACCGATGGGCCCGAGCCCAGCGCGCGCAGCCGGCCGGTGATGGGATGGCCGTGGCCTTGCGCCATCTCGTTCTCGGGCGTGACCGAGAAGCTGACGCCTAAGTCGACGAAGGCTTTCAGCTGCTCGTCGGTGAGGTTGTTGCCGTGCACGATGTTGATGTGCGGGCCGACCAGGCCGCGCTGCACCAGGGTTTCCCAGCCGCCCGGCGTCTTGGCCTCGCCGCCGCCCTGGTGCATGGAGGCGACCAGGCCGAGCTCCTTGGCGAGCGCGAAGTCGTGGTCGCTGACGTCCAGCGTGGAGTAGTGCGGACCGAGCACCGCCATGCCCAGCGTCACCAAGGCGTTGCGGTCGGACAAAGGACCCTTCAGCAGCCGCTCGACTTCCCGGCGCGGGTGAGGGACCTCGGAGAAATGCGGCTCGCCGGGCTTGGGATCGGGCTTGGGCGATCCATGGAAGAAGGCGGCGCGGATGCCCGACTCCTTCAGGCCGGCGATGCCGGCATCGGTGTGCTCGGGCGTCGGGTTGTTGTGGCACCAGTCGACCAGCGTGGTGACGCCATGGTCGAGCTGGTTCAGGGCGCCGGCCAGGGTGGCGACATGGATGTCCTCGGGCGTGAACACCGTGGCCAGGCCGGCATGGACGTGGCGGAAATATTCCAGCAGCGTCCAGTTGGCCGCCACCGAGCGCAGCGCCGTCTGCCAGGTGTGCATGTGGGCGTTGATCAGGCCCGGCAGCACGAAGTGCCCGCTGCAGTCGACGGTCTCGGCATCGGCCTGCAATGCGGGTGCGATAGCGGCGATGCGGCGATCGTCGACCAGTACGTCACCCTTCGGCAGCACGCCGAGTTTTGCATCCTGCGTGACAACGATGCCGGATTTGAGAAGGAGCTTGGTCATTGAGCCACAATGTCGTCCTGAGCGAAGCGAAGGACCTCATCGCCGCTTGCCACCGGCATGAGATCCTTCGCTACGCTCAGGATGACACCTCTGGTGTCACAGCCCATCGCCCACCTTGACGTTCTCCGCCTCGAGCTTCATGCCGGCCGAGCGGGCGAGCTCGAGCAGCAGCACCGAAAAATCGATATCTCCCGGATACTGATGCGCCAGCGAGGCGATGCTGTCGCGCGTCACCGATGCCGTCGGCATGACGACGCCGAATTGCTTGGCCGCCCCGATGCCGAGCTCCATGTCCTTCAGCAGCAGCTTGGGCGTGAAGGTCGTGGTGAAGTCGAGATTGACCAGCGCGGGCGTCTTGTACTTCGTGTACATCGAGCCCAGCACACTCTGGTTGATCGATTCCAGGAAGACGTGGCGCGGGATGCCGGCCTTCTCGGCCATCAGCGTGATCTCGCACAACGACTGGATGATGACGCCGAACATGGTGTTGTGGGCGATCTTCCAGACGCGCGAGAGCTCGCCTTCGCCGACATACATCGCCGCCCGGCCCAGCGCGGCCAGAAGCGGCTGCACGGCGTCGTACTCGGCCTTGGGGCCGGAGGCGACCACCAGGAGCTTGCCCGCCTTGGCGACCTTGGCGTTGCCCGACACCGGCGCGCTCAGGTAGGCGACGCCGGCATCGGTCAGCCCCTTGCGGATCTCGGCCGAGCCGGTGTCGGAGATCGACGACATGTCGACCACGCGCTTGGGCCGCGCGTTGCCGGTCAGCACGCCGCCCGCGCCGAACAGGATGTCCTTCAGGTCGTCGGTGGTCGAAACCATGGTGAAGACGGTGGCGCAGTGCGCCATCGCCGCCTTGTCGGTCACCACCTCGGCGCCGACGTGGGCCAGCGGATCGGCCTTCGACGCCGTGCGGTTCCACACCGAAAGCCCGTGTCCCGCCTTCACCAGCCGGGCGGCCATGGCTTCGCCCATGCGGCCAAGCCCGATCCAGCCGATGTCGTGAGATGCCTTGCTGCTCATGAGTTCGGGAACTCCGCGCCTGTCCTGGGTTGCAATTGGCGGCGCAGTTTGCGAGGCGATCACGTCGCTGTCCATGTTTGTCAGGTTGCCGTCAGCGGGCGCGCGTTAGAGAGGCCGTGCTGCCCATGGAGGACCGAATGAAGACACGGATCTGGTTTCCTGCAACGGCTCTCGCGGCTTGCTTGCCGCTGGCCGCACTGGCGCAGAGCGGCGATGCTGCCTACTGCAAGGCGCTGGTGGAGAAATACGAGGCCTACCTCCCCAACACGACGATTGACCGGTCACCTCACCCGGACTCGGTGGACGGCAGGGTGGCCGTGGAGCAGTGCAAGACAGGCAACGCCGTTGCCGCCATTCCCGTCCTCGAGCAGAAGCTGCGCAACGCCAAGATCGCCCTGCCGCCGCGCGGGTGATTGCTGGGAGCGCGGGCCTCCGAGGTTGTGAAAAAACACTGGCATTTGTTGGCAATGATTGATTCGCTGAGCTGGAGAATAGCTTGGCGAGGATGTGATGGCGAAGGGTAGACCGATCGGCTTGCGTCTGGAGACGGCGGAGCGCGGTCAGAAGAAGTGGGATGAGAGCTCCCTGGATGATCTGCTGGGAGCCGATCACGTGGCGCGCCAGGTGTGGGACTACGTCGAGGGGCTGGACCTCGGGGTGCTGTACGGTCGGGTGCGGACGACGGTTCAGTCGAGCGGTCGGCCGGCGATCGATCCTGCGATCCTTATGGCGCTGTGGCTGTATGGGACGCTGGACGGCGTGGGCAGCGCGCGGCTGTTGGATCGGCTGTGCGGGAGCGAGGCGGCCTATCGCTGGCTGTGCGGCGGGGTTGGCGTGAACTATCACACGTTGTCGGACTTCCGGGTTGAGGCTGGCCCGCTGCTGGATGATCTGCTGTCGAAGTCTGTGGCCGGCCTGATCGAGGCGGGGCTGGTCGATATCAGCACGGTGGCGGTCGACGGTATCCGCGTGCGGGCGTCGGCGGGAGCCAGTTCATTCCGCCGCGGCCAGCGGTTGGGGGAGTTGTACGAGGCGGCGAAGGAAGCGGTTGGGAAGCTGCGGGAGGAGGTCGCGGAGGATCCCGGGTCGGCCGAGCGTCGTCGTCGGGCGCGGCGTCAGGCGGTGGTGGAGGATCGGCTGCGCCGTCTGGAGGAGGCCCGGGCGGCACACGCCGAGATCGAGCAGCGGCGGCAGCAGGAAGCCGCCGATCAACGGCGTAAGAAGAAGCAGAACGCGAGGCCGGTGCGGGCGTCGACCAGCGACCCGCAGGCGCGGGTCATGAAGATGGCGGATGGCGGCTTCCGGCCGGCCTACAACGTGCAGATCAAGACGGCGGCAGAGGGCGCGCACATTGTCGGCCTGTCGGTTACCAACAGCGGTTCGGACCGCGGCCTGGCGAAGCCGGCCGTGGAGGAGATCGAACAGCGCTATGGCGTTGTGCCCAAGCGGATGTTGGCCGATGGCGGCTACGACAGCCGGGGCGACATCGAGGCCCTGCACGACCGGCACATCGAGCTGTTCTGTCCCTTGCCCAACAACACCAAGGGCGATCCGGCGGCGGCGCGCCGCGACGATGGACCGGGCGCCATCGCGTGGCGACAACGGATGGCAATCCCACAAGGCCAAGCGGTCTACAGGCGTCGCTTCGCCACCGAGCGGCCTCATGCTCATATGCGCAACCATGGCCTGCAACGACTGCTGGTGCGCGGCGCCGATAAGGTCAAGGCGGTCATGCTCTGGCACGTGCACGCCTTCAACTTCCTGCAGTTCAAGCGGATGGGGTGGGCATGACGGCCTGATCAGCTGACCCCCGCAGCCAGCGCAGCAGCCCCGACACCCTGCCGCGACCAACCGACCGCGCCAAACACCGCGTCGCGGTCCGCCGGCTCCTCGTCCTTCACTAACCCAGGAAATAGCTTCTCAGCCTCTCCGGCCCGCTCATGATCATGGTCTTCCGGACCGCGCGCGTCCCCGCGCGCTCATGAGGGCGCGCGGGGACGCGCGCGGTCCGGAAGATTATGAGCGGGCCAGAGGCCCGCGCTCCCGTGACTACCCGCGCTCCGGATCGATCGGCTTCACCACGCCTTCGGCCGCCTCGATGACCTCGCCGGCATCGAGGCAGAGATCCTCGCGATTGCGCATGCTCATGATCTGCACGCCGGTGCGCAGCTTGTCGTGGCTGCCGACCGGGACGGCGAGTCCGGGCAGGCCGAGCAGGGGCGCCAGCAGGGCCGAGCGCATCGCTTGCAGGACTTCCTTCTGTCCCTCGACGGTGACGTCGCGCCGCTGCTTGGGCGGCAGGTCGCACAGCGTCGGCAGGATGACCAGCGGCCATTGCTGGAAGAAGGTCATCCAGCGCAGCATCAGCCCCTCGCGCTCGGTCAGCGCCGCGACGTAGGTCGGCAGATCGACCGTCTTGTGGAGCTGCAGCCACGCCTCCATGGCGGCGATGGCGTCGGGATCGCCCATCTTCTTCATCTGCGGCCACAGGCCGCCGAAGACGTCGGTGACGCAGATCTGGTGCCAGAGCTCGACGCCGCGCTCCATGTCGGGCGGCAGGATCTCCTCGACGGCGTAGCCGGCCGCCTGCAGATGCTTGCCGGCGAGGCGCACGGCAGCGGCCTGCGCGGGATGCGTCGGGCCGCCCGGCACCTCGGGGACGATGGCGACCTTGATGGGCCGCGCCGGCGGCGGGCCCTGCATCGGAACGTCGTTCCAGCGCCAGTCGCGGCGATCGCCGCGCGCCATGACTTCGAGCGCCAGGCGGGCATCGCGTACCGTGCGGGTGTGCGGGCCCTGGACAGCCATCAGGACGGCGCCGATCGGCCGGCCTGTCGGTGCGCTGGGATTGAGCGAGGGAATGCGGGCGAAGCCGGTGCGCAGGCCGACCACGCCGTTGCAGTAGGCGGGGATGCGCACCGAACCGCCGATGTCGTTGCCATGGGCGATGGTGCCGATGCCGGTTGCCGTCGCCGCTCCCGCGCCGCCGCTCGAGCCGCCGGGCGTCACCGTCCGGTCGCGCGGGTTGTAGGTGCAGCCGTGCAGGGCGTTGTCGGTGAAGATGCGCATGGAGAAGGCCGGCGCATTGGTGCGACCGACGATGATCGCGCCGGCGTGCTTGAGGTTGGCGACGACCGGGCTGTCCTCCTTGGCGATGAAGTCCTTTAGCGGGACCACGCCGTTGTCGGTCGGCAGGCCGGTCTGGTCGACGTTGACCTTGGTCGTTACCGGCACGCCGTGCAGCGGCGGCAGGGCATGGCCGCGCGCGCGGGCGGCGTCGGCGGTCTCCGCGGCGGCGCGCGCCTCCGGCTCGAGCACGCGCACGACGGCGTTGATCGTGGGATTGACCGCATGCAGGCGCTTCAAGACCGAGTCGACGGCCTCGCGCGCCGAGGCCTGGCCGGTGCGGATGAGGCGGGCGAGATCGGTCGCGTCGTATTGCCAGAGTTCCATGAAACAAGTTCCTTCACTTTGCGCGGGTGATGCGGCGTTCATGCCGGAGCGCGGACCTCCAGGTCCGCTCATGATCATGTTCTTCCGGACCGCGAGCCTCTGGCTCGCTCATGAGCTATGAGCGCGCAGGATGCGCGCGGTCCGGAAGACGAAGAACATGAGCGGACCTGGAGGTCCGCGCTCCGGCAAAGTATTATGAGGCCTTCTTTGATTCCATGCCGAAGAAGATCATGTTGCCGTCGAGGTCGGCAACGTCGAAGTCGCGCAGGCCGTAATCGTAGTCCTTCGGCGCCTTGAGCACCCGGGCGCCGCGTTTCACCAGGTCGGCATGAAGCGCATCGACGTCGTCGACGAAGATCGACACGGCGCCATGCCCGGGCAGGCGCGGTGTCTGCGAGGCGGCGATCAGATGCAGGCTAACCTCGCCCGAGCACAGGCCGACATAGTAGGTGGGATTGCCGTACTCGAAAGCGACGTCGAAACCCAGCTTGTCACGGAAGTAGGCGAGACTCGCCATGACGTCCTTCACGGTGAAGACGGTAATGCTGGCCTGCATCATGGGGCTCTCCCGAGGACGAGGTCGGAATCTAGCACGCTCAGGCGCGTGCCGGGACGACCGCGTCGAGGAGCTGGTCGACGAAGCCGCGCGTGATCGGCGCGTGGCCCATCAGCAGGCGGTAGAAGAGCGGCCCGAAGACCAGGTCGAGCGCCAGGTCGATGTCTGCCGGAGGGACGACCAGACGCTCGGCAATACAGCGTTCGAGCATCAGGCGGGTGGCGTCGCGATTGCGCGCGATGAATTCGTTGCGGAACGCCTTGGCGAGCTCGGTCTCGGATTGCGACGCCGCGACCATGGCGGCGACGCTGCGGCCGGCGGGTGCGGCAAAGGCGTCGGCTACCGCATGAAGCTGGGCGCGCAGGGCCGCGAGCGGCGAGCGCGAGGTCTTGGCGGCGCCAGGCTCAACCGAGGCGTCGAGGAAGGCTGCCATCGCCACGGCCTGTGCGTTGGGCCAGTAGCGGTAGATCGTGGGACGGCTGACGCCCGCCTTGGCGGCGATCGCCTCGATGGTGACCGCGGTGAGGCCGCCCCGTTCGAGCAGGGCGCGCGCGGCGGCAAGGATGGCGGCCCGGGTGCGCGGGTCGCGCGGCCGGCCGCGGCTGGGAGGAGAAGGGGCTTGAACTCATGATCTATTAACGTTACGATACGTAACGTAATATAACACAGGTGATGCCATGAGCGCAAAGGATCAGACTCTTAGGGCCCACATGACGGTGCACGATGCCAAGGAAGCGATCACCTTCTATGCCAAGGCGTTCGGCGCGACCGAGCTGTTCCGCCTGACCGAGCCGTCGGGAAAGGTCGGCCACGCCGAGATCAGGATCGGCGACAGCGTGCTGATGCTGAACGACGAGTATCCCGATTTCGGCGCCAAAAGCCCGACGGCGACCGGCGGCTCGCCGGTGGCCTTCCACATCCAGGTGCCGGACGCCGACAAGGCGGTCGACCGTGCCGTCAAGGCGGGCGCCACGCTGATGCGCGAGGTGCAGGACCAGTTCTATGGCGACCGTTCCGGCATGGTCGCCTGTCCGTTCGGCTATCGCTGGTTCCTGGCCGCGACCAAGGAGGTCGTCAGTCCCGAGGAAATGCAGAAGCGCTGGAGCAAGATGATGGAAGGCGGGAAGGTGGAGTAGTGGAGCGCGGACCTCCAGGTCCGCTCATTGCCGGGAGCGCGGCAGCTCCAGTGGCGCGTCTTTGTGGATCACACAGCCCATGAGCGCCACTGGAGTGGCGCGCTCCCGGCAAAGACTTACCCGCCCGCATTCTCCGCGATCCACTCCGCATACGCCGGATAGACGTGCTCGAAGGCGAAGGCGTGGATCGCCGGCAGCTCGTAGGGATGCAGCTCACGGATGGTGCTCTCCACCAGCGCGTAACGCTCGTCGGTCGTCTTGAACAGCACACGCAGTTCGCCCGCCTGCTGCACCTCGCCCTGCCAGTGATAGATGCTCTCGATCTCCGAGATCTGCGCGCACGCCGCGAGCTTGCGCTCGACCAGGGTGCGCGCCAGCCGATGGGCGTCTTCGCGGTTGGCGACGGTGGTGACGACGGCGATGGGTTTCATTTGCCCCCTTCCTCTATTCGGCCCTCGCTGCGCTCGGCCGGCAGCACGACGATCTGCCTGAGCTCGCTGCCGGCGATCACGGTCAACGACGTGGCGACGCCGATGCGCGCCCCGCCCAGCAGCCGCACCAGATCGTCGGCGCCGGTCACCGGCTCGCCGTCCAGCGCCAGCACGATGTTGCCGGTCTGAAGACCCGCCTTGGCGGCGGGGCTGTCGGGCTCGAGGCTGGCGATCGCCACGCCGCGTGCCTGCTTCAGCCCCAACGCCACGACGAGTTGGCGCGGCAACGGCACGGTCTGCCCGGCAACGCCGATGAAGGCGCGCCGTACGCGGCCGTGGCGCACGATCTCGCTCACGACGTGGCTTGCCGTGTTGCTGGCGACGGCGAAGCAGATGCCCTGGGCGCCGGCGATCACGGCGGTGTTGATGCCTATCACCTCGCCGCGCGAGGAGACCAGCGGGCCGCCGGAATTGCCGGGATTGAGCGCAGCGTCGGTCTGGATGACGTCGTCGATCAGCCGGCCGCTGTACGAGCGCAGCGAGCGGCCGAGGGCGGAGACCACGCCCGCCGTTACCGTCGATTCGAAGCCAAGCGGATTGCCGAAGGCGACCACGAGCTGGCCGCGGCGCAGGTTCTTGGAATTGCCGAGCCGCGCCGCCGGCAGCGAGACGTCGTCGACCACGCGCAGCAAGGCGAGGTCGGTGTGCGGATCGTCGCCCAGCACGCGCGCCTTGACGGTGCGCGTGTCGGCCAGCGCCAGGCGCACGGCGGAGGCGCCCTGCACGACGTGGCTGTTGGTCAGGACCAGGCCATCGGGCGAGATCACCACGCCCGAGCCGGTGCCGCCGCGCTGGCGCTTCTCGCGGTCGGGCGGCGTCTCGACCCGCACGACAGCGGGACCGACGCGATCGACGACGTCGACCACCGCCTGCGAGTAGGCGTCGAACAGGAGCGGTCGTCGTGGATGGTTTCTGCGGGGGAACTTGCTTCCGACGGGCTGAGCTCGTCGGAGACGAGGAGGGGCTCGAAGTCGAACATGCCCCTATATGGGGATCGGGGCGTAGAACTTCATGTTCTTCCGGACCGCGCGCGTCTCGCGCGCATCATGAGCGCGCGGGACGCGCGCGGTCCGGAAGACGAAGACTATGAGCGGACCTGGAGGTCCGCGCTCCGCTTAGAACAGCGAGAAATACTCCCGCTGCTCCCAGTCGCTCACTTCAGACTCGAAGCGGTCGATCTCGGCGTGCTTCAGCTTGAGATAGTAATCGACGAAAAAATCGCCGAAGCCCGCCCGCAAGGCCTTGTCTTCGCCGAGGGCCGCCAGCGCCTCGCCGAGTGAGCGCGGCAGGGCCGCCGCCTGGCTTGCATAGGGAGCGTCGGCCGACGGACCGGGATCGAGCTTGCGGTCGAGCCCGTCCAGCCCGCTCACGATCTGGCTCGCCATATAAAGGTAGGGATTGGCGGCGGGCTCGCCGACGCGGTTCTCCAGGTGCGTGGCCGGATCGCCCGGGCCGCCCAGCACCCGCACCATGACGCCGCGATTGTCCTGGCCCCAGACGGCATGGTCGGGCGCCAGCGAGAAGGGGCGGTAGCGCTTGTAACCGTTGAGCGTCGGCGTGCTGAATGCCGCAGCACCTCGCGCATGGTCCAGCAGGCCCGCCATGTAATGCATGCCGACGGCCGACAGCGGCTCGCGCCCGTCCATGAAGACGTTGGCGTGCGTCTTGCGGTCCTTCAGGGACTGATGGAGGTGCCAGCCGCTCGACATGACGTTGGCGAGCCGCGGCCGGCACATGAAGGTGAGGTGATAGCCGTGGCGCTGCGCGATCTGCTTGGCGGCACTCCTGAACAGCACCATGGCGTCGGCCGGTTCCAGTCCCGTGCCGGCGCGGAAGGTGAACTCGACCTGACTTGGCCCGAACTCGACCTCGATGGAGCGCAGCGGCAGGCCGAGATCGACGATGTTGGTGCGCAGGATCTCCAGGATGGGATCCATCTCGTCGTAGCGCTGCTCGGTCAGGTACTGGTAGCCCTGGTTCAGGAGCGACACGTCGGGCGGTTCGCCCGGCTGGCCGGGTTGGCCCGCATCACCGATGCCGAGCTTGCTCTTCTCCAGCTTGAACAGATGGAACTCGACTTCCAGGCCGGCGATGAAGTCGTAGCCGCGGTCGGCCAGCGTCCTGAGCGCGCGCTTGTAGACATGGCGCGTGTCGAGCGGCATCGGCCGGCCGTCGGGGAAGAAGATGTCGCACAGCATCCAGCCCGAGTGCGGTGCCCAGGGCAGGGCGCGGAAGGTGGCGGGATCGGGCAGCATCAGCACATCGGCCGCGCCTTCCAGCTCCTTCATGCCGAAGCCGGCGCCCGGCTGCCAGACCGGGAACACCGTGCGGTGCGCGGTGTCCTTCAACAGCATGGTGGCCGAGAAGCCGACGCCGTTCTTCAGCGCGGCGTCGATCTCGCTCGCGGCAAACGTCTTGCCGCGCAGCACGCCGTGCTGGTCGGCGAAGGCCAGCCGCACGACCGACATCTCGCCGGCCTGGATGCGCCGCTCGGCCTCGCGCGTCGCCGTCCTGCGTTCGTCCGTCCAGAGACCGGCTCGTTCGACTAAAGTCATGTTGGTTGCATCAACAAAACACCCGTCATCCCGACCGGAGCCGAGCGCAGCGAGGCGAAGTGGAGGGACCTCTTCTTGTCGTCGCGTCGACAAAAAGAGGTCCCTCGACTACGCCGCCCTTCGGGCGGCTTCGCTCGGGATGACGGGTAGGAAAAAACAGTCATATGCGATAGCCCTACGCCACCAGAGGCGAGCGCGTCGTCGCGGCCCAGCTCGAACTCCTTGCGCCGGTGCTCGTCGAATTCCTTCCAATAGGCCTCCCAGCCCTCGGTCGGACCCATGCCGTCGACGGTCACCGGCCCGCGAATGGCGGCCGCCCGCGCCGGGTCGAGCCACATCGGCGGCTTCTCGCCGCGAGCCACCTGGCCGATCGCCGAGAGCAGCAGGCGGCGATAGGCGATGATCGCCTTGTCGCTGTAGCCCAGGTGCTCGCGCGTGCGGTCCTGGATCCGGCCCTGGCTCTCGATCGCCCACTGGTCGTGCACGTTGATGTCGAAGCCCATGCCGGTGAAGGTCTGGGTCTTCTGCTCGGCGACGTTGTAGCCGTAGTTGTTCTGCCGGCCGATCCGCGGCCTGTAGTCCGGCAGCTCGTAGAGTTGCAGCCTTTGCTCGCGCATCTGCTGGTGATCGACCGGCTTACCGAAGCTGGTGAAGATCGCGTACCAGTAGCAGGATTCATCGTCGATCGGCACGTGCCACTGGGTGATCGTCATCTCCGTGCTCATCGGGATCACGAAGGCGTAGGGGAAGACGAGGTTGGTCACGCGCACGTGCGTGTGCTTCTCGCTGATCTTGCGCAAGGTGAACAGGCGCAGGCCGTAGTCGGTGCCCTCGACGTCGATGGTCGGCCGCGCGAACTCGCGCATCATGCGGCTCATCGGGATGTTCGAATCGGCGGAGTTGGCGCGGAACTGCTTGCCGTAGGCGTCGCCCGACGGATCCTCGTCCTCGTAGAAGCGGTGCAGGTAGGAGGCGTGGGCGGGATCGATGCCCACTTCCAGCGCCTGCAGCCAGTTGCAGTCGATCATGCCCTTGAAGGCGAAGGCGTGCGTGCCGGGCGCCAGGAAGCAGTCGAAGTCGGGGAAGGCGGGGGCCTCGCCCTCGCCCAAGCTAGGCGAAGATGATCCCGTTCTTGACCACGACCGGGTAGCTCTTCTGGCGCACGCGCTGGCAGAGCACGCTGCCGTCGGGCTCGGCCGGCGTCTCCAGGCACTTGCCGTCGACGTCGAACAGCCAGCCATGGAACAGGCAGCGCAAGCCACCGTCCTCGAGGCGGCCGTAGGCGAGGTCGGCGCCGCGATGCGGGCAGCCGCGGTCGAGCAGGCCGTGCCGGCCGCGCTCGTCGCGGAACAGCACGAAGTCCTGGCCCAGCACGCGCACCGCCTTGGCCGGGCGCTCGTCCGGCAGCTCGTCGGCGAGCGCCACCGGATGCCAGTAATGGCGCATCAGCGCGCCGCACTTGGTGCCGGGACCGACGCGGGTGATCAGCTCGTTCTGCTCGTGGCTCATCATGGCTGGCTGCCCTCCGGCCGACTATAGGCCAAGACAAAGTGTTACATTAACGAACATTCGTTCTATAATGGATTATTCGGCAATCCGTCCTTTCGCTGGCAAGGCCCCATGAGCAGCCCATGAGCAGACTGCGTCCACAAGATGCCGAGACCCGCGCCCAGCGCGCCCTCGGTGCCGATTT
>CAWEIE010000005.1:0-28112 GCA_963809025.1 uncultured Alphaproteobacteria bacterium
AGACGCGGATGTTCAAGCTGCTCTGCCAGATGGGCTTCAAGGAGATCGAGGTCGGCTTCCCGGCCGCGTCGGAGACCGATTTCGACTTCGTGCGCGAGCTGATCGAGCAGAAGATGATCCCCGACGACGTCACCATCCAGGTGCTGACGCAGAGCCGGCCGGAGCTGATCGAGCGCACCTTCGAGGCGTGCCGCGGCGCCAAGCGCGCCATCGTCCATCTCTACAACTCGACCTCGACCCTGCAGCGCCGCGTCGTGTTCGGCCTGGACTATGGCGGCATCATCGACATCGCCGTGTCGGGCGCCAAGCTGGTCAAGCAGCTGGCCGACGCCGATCCCAACACCGAGTGGGTGTTCGAGTACTCGCCCGAGAGCTTCACCGGCACCGAGCTCGAGTTCGCGCGCGACATCTGCGCCGCGGTCGGCGACGTCTACAAGCCGACGCCGCAGAACAAGATGATCATCAACCTGCCGGCGACGGTCGAGATGGCCTCGGCCAACATCTACGCCGACCAGATCGAATGGTGCCATCGCAACTTCAAGTACCGCGATGCGATGATCCTGAGCCTGCATCCGCACAACGACCGCGGCACCGGCGTGGCGGCGGCCGAGCTCGGCTACATGGCCGGCGCCGACCGCATCGAGGGCTGCCTGTTCGGCAACGGCGAGCGCACCGGCAACGTCGACCTGGTGACCCTGGGCCTCAACATGTTCACCCAGGGCGTCGATCCGGAGATCGACTACTCGAACATCAACGAGATCCGCCAGACGGTCGAGTACTGCAACCAGCTGCCGGTCCATCCGCGCCATCCCTATGGCGGCGACCTGGTCTTCACCGCCTTCTCGGGCTCGCACCAGGACGCCATCAACAAGGGCTTCAAGGCGCTCGAGGCCTCGAACAGCAAGGTCTGGGAGGTGCCTTACCTGCCGATCGACCCGGCCGATCTCGGCCGCAGCTACGAGGCGATCATCAGGATCAACAGCCAGTCGGGCAAAGGCGGCATCGCCTACATCCTGAAGACCGACTACGGCATCGACATGCCGCGTCTTCTCCAGGTCGAGTTCTCCAAGGTGATCCAGCAGATCGCCGACGAGACCGGCAAGGAGATCCAGCCGGCGCTGATCTGGGACACCTTCCGCAAGGAGTATCTCGAGAACCGCACGCCGGTCGACTTCGTGAGCCACACCACCGTGCCCGAGCCCGGCCATCCCGACGTGCGTCTTCTCGATGCCCAGGTGACGTTCAACGGCAAGGACCAGAAGATCAGCGGCCGCGGCAACGGCCCGATCGCGGGCTACGTCGATGCGCTGGGCAAGAACTGCGGCGTCGGCATCCGGGTGCGCGACTATCACCAGCACGCCACCGGCGCCGGCTCGGACGCCCAGGCCGTCAGCTTCATCGAAGCTGAAACAAGCGACGGCCGGGTGCTGTGGGGCGTCGGCATGGACTCCAACATTGTGACGGCTTCGTTGAAGGCCGTGACGTCGGCGGCCAATCGCTCGGTCGCCAGCAAATAGCGATACCGTGCGACAGCGGCGGGCTCTACCATCGGAGCGGGCGGGAACTTCCCGCCCGCTCTTCTTCTATCTGCCCGCTCTTCTTCTATCTGGAGGTTCGCATGCATCGTTTTGCTCCCGCCGTTTATCTCGTCACCGGCGCATTCATCGGCGGCTTGGCCGTGGCCTGCACCGCGGGGGCCAATCAGCCCAATATGCAGGCGGCGCTGGGCTCCCTGCAGGCGGCCAAGGCCGAGCTGATCCAGGCCCGGCCCAACAAGGGCGGCCATCGCGACCGCGCCATCAACTTCGTCAATGCCGCGATCTCCGAGACCGAGGCCGGCATCAACTACGCCGGCAACTGACGCACCATCGGAAGGACCGTTTCATGCTTCGCTCGTTTTCCAAGTCGCCCACCACGATCCTGGTCACCGGCGTCACTGTCGGCGCGATCGCCGGCGCCTGCGCCGTCATGGCCGCCCAGCCCCACATGCAGTCGGCCCTGGGCTCGCTGCAGGCGGCGCGCGGCGAGCTGGTCAGGGCTGAGGCCAACAAGGGCGGCCATCGCGACCGCGCGATCGGCTTCGTCGATTCGGCGATCGCCGAAACCAGGGCCGGCATCAACTACGCCAAGTGAGGTCGGTTGGTCTCGACGACGTGGCGGTTTAGCCGGTAGAAGGGCGGTCATGGCCAAAGCGAAAAAGACCGCCCCCCGCACGAACAAGCGTCCGGCGACGGCGCCGGACGCCAACCTGCTCGCCGACCTGATGAAATGGGCGAAAGCCGCCGGCGCCGATTCGGCCGACGCGCTCTACGTCAACGGCGAGTCGATCTCGGTCGCCCAGCGCATGGGCAAGCGCGAGAAGCTCGAGAGCAGCGAGGGCCGCGATCTCGGCCTGCGCGTGTTCGTGGGCAAGCGCCAGGCTTTCGTCTCCTCGACGGATTTCGCCCCGGCTGCGCTTCGCGTGCTGGCTGGCCGCGCCGTCGACATGGCGCGCGCAGTCCCTGAGGATCCGGTGTGCGGCATCGCACCGGAGGAATTGCTGGCGCGGAGTTGGCCTGACCTCGACCTCAGCGACAAAAGCCGGCCGTCGGCCAAGGCACTGCTGACCATGGCGGCCGAAGCCGAGGATGCGGCGCGCGCCGTCAAGGGCGTGACCAACTCCGAAGGGGCCGAGGCAAGCTGGGGCCGGACCTCGGTGATGCTGGCGGCCAGCAACGGCTTCTCAGGCGGCTATCGGCGCAGCGGCTATTCGCTGTCCTGCGCGGTGCTGGGCGGCGAAGG
Organism: uncultured Alphaproteobacteria bacterium; assembly: GCA_963809025.1. Lineage (GTDB taxonomy): Bacteria > Pseudomonadota > Alphaproteobacteria > Reyranellales > Reyranellaceae > Reyranella. The sequence goes on from CAWEIE010000005.1 coordinate 2,782, forward strand.
CACGGGCATGGAGCGCGATTACGAATGGTCGAGCGCGGTCCACCTGGAAGACCTCATGGCGGCCCGCACGGTCGGCCGCAACGCCGGCAAGTTCGTCGTGCGCCGGCTCAATCCGCGCAAGGCCAAGAGCGCGCGCGTGCCGGTGGTCTACGACCGGCGCGTCTCGGGCGGGCTGATCGGCCATCTCGCCGGCGCCATCAACGGCCGCGCCGTGGCGCGCGGCACCTCGTTCCTGAAAGACAAGATGGGCGAGAAGATCTTCGCCGACGGCATCCGCATTCTCGACAACCCGCATCGCAAGCGCGGGCTGGGCAGCCGCCCGTTCGACGCCGAGGGCCTGCCGACCAAGCGCTATGCCGTGATCGACGATGGCCGGCTCACGACCTGGCTGCTCGACCTCGCCGCCGCCCGTCAGCTCGAGCTGAAGCCGACGGGGCACGCTGCGCGTGGCACCTCGGGCCCACCCTCGCCCACCACCTCGAACTTCTACCTCGAGAAGGGCAAGCTTTCGCTCGACGAGCTTCTGGGCGACATCAAGAGCGGCCTCTACATCACCGACATGATCGGCTTTGGCGTCAACGGCGTGACCGGCGACTACAGCCGCGGCGCCTCGGGCTTCTGGATCGAGAACGGCAAGCTCGCCTGGCCGGTGAGCGGCATCACGGTGGCCGGGAACCTGAAGGACATGTTTTTAAACATGACCCCGGCCAACGACCTGCAGTTCAAGAGCTCGACCAATGCACCGACGGTGCGAATCGAGGGGCTGACCGTCGCCGGGTCGTGATAATGTGCGAGGCATGAACCCCCTCGCGAAAACCACCCTCCTCGCCGCAACGACGGCACTCCTGGCCGGGCCAGCGCTCGGCCCTTCATACGCTCAAGGGACAGATTTCCAGTCCTGCCTGCAGACCATCAAGGCCGATGCCACGCGTCAAGGCGTGCCAGCGGCAATCGCCGACCGTGCTTTCCAGGGCCTGACGCCCGACCAGAAGGTCGTCGACCTCAATTCGCGCCAGCCCGAATTCTCGCTGACCTATTCCAAATATGTCGGCGGCTCGGTGACACCCGACCGCGTCACGAAGGGCCAGCAGCGCATGGCGCAGCATCGCCCGCTCCTCGCCGCGCTGCAGGCCGAGTACGGCGTGCCGCCGCAATACATCATGGCCTTCTGGGGCATCGAGACGAACTACGGCACCTTCATGGGCGATTTCCAGGTCGTGCGCTCGGTGGCGACGCTGGCCTGCATGACCAAGCGCCGCGACTTCTTCAGCAACGAGACGGTGCAGGCGCTGCGCATCCTCGCGATGAACCACATGACGCGCGAGCAGATGCGCGGCTCGTGGGCCGGCGCCATGGGCAACATGCAATTCATGCCCTCGACGTTCATGAAATACGGCGTCGATCGTACCGGCGATGGCCGCATCGACCTGTGGACCAGCCTGCCCGACGCCTTCGCCTCGGCCGCGAATTTCCTGCGCGGCATCGGTTGGAAGCCGCCGCTGCCGGCCAGCGAAGAAGTGTTCCTGCCGCAGGGCTTCCCGCTCGACCAGGCCGACACGACGGTCGAGAAGCCGGTGCGCGCCTGGGCGCAGATGGGCGTGAAGAAGGCGGGCAGCGCGGCACTCCCCAGCTCCGATGAGCCCTCGTCGATCATCCTGCCGGCGGGTTTCCGCGGCCCCGCCTTCATCCTCTATCCCAACTTCAAGGCGGTGATGAACTGGAACCGCTCGACGCTCTATGCACTGTCGGTCGCCATCCTGGCGCAGCAGATCGCGGGCGGCGCGCCGGTCATGCAGGGCCCGCCAGCCGACGACGAGCCGCTATCGCGCGACACTGTCATCGACATGCAGAACCGCCTGGCCCGCCTCACCCTCTACACCGACGAGGTCGACGGCCTTCTAGGCCCCAAGACGCGTTCGGCGGTGCGGCTCTACCAGAAGCAGATCGGCTTGCCCGCCGACGGCCATCCGACGCCCGAGTTCGTGCGCCGCCTGCAGCAGGCGCGGTGAGCCAAGGCGTCCGCCTCCCATTGCTGTCATCCCGAGCGAAGCGAGGGACCTTTAAGGCCAGAGCAAAGGTCCCTCGCTACGCTCGGGATGACACCTGCCATGCGGCTGGCTCCAGATCCTAACCCGGTTGCAGCAGACGCACCGTGCCGGCGCTGAGGCCGATCGACACCGGCAAAGTGAGCGCATTGTCGCCGTCGATCTGCACGGGCTGCTCGCGCAATTCGCCGGCATCGCTCAGCACCGAGACGCGCACTGCCCGTCCCGTGACGACGCGATAGCCGGCCGTGCGCGGCAGGCGGCCGAGCAGCAGCGCCAGGCCGTAGCGAAAGGTGTGCGAGCGGCCCCAGCGTTCGAACAGGCAGACATGCAGCAACGGCTCGCCGAGCGTGGCGTTGGGCGCCACCACGTAGGGACCGGCATAATGCCGGCTGCGCGTCACGATCACCGATGACGCTTCGTGGCGCACGCCGTCGATCTCGACCTCGTAGCGCACCGGCCGATAGCGCCGCGCCTCGACCAGCGAGCGCCAGACATAGGCGGCTCGGCCCAGCCGGCGTTTCAGCGGCGCGCTCACCCCGGCCACGACCTTGGCGTCGAAGCCGGCACCGGCCATCAGCGAGAAGCAGCGTGCGGCCGCGCCGTTGACGGCCTCGCCTGGCCGCACCAGCAACGGCCGACCCGCAATCATGGTGCGGGCCACCGCCGCGGCGGAGAAGCCCAGGCCCAGCTCGTGCGCCAGCGCGTTGGCCGTGCCCAGCGGCACGATGCCCACCGCCGGCGCGTCCGCGCCGCGGCCGGCGAGACCGTTGATAACCTCGTTGATCGTGCCGTCGCCGCCGGCCACGGCGATCACGTCGTAACGGCTCGCATCGCAGGTTTCGGCCAGTCGCCGAGCGTCGCCCGCCGCCTTGGTCTCGACGATATCGACGACCCAACCTTCGCGTCGCACGCGGCTCGCGACCGCATCGACCAGCCCGCGGCGGCGACGTCCGGCCGTCGGATTGACGATCAGCAACAGCGCTTTGGAGGCCACGACGTTCATTGAACCGTCACATTCGATTCACAGCCACGCAATCGCCGACATACACAATCCGCTGCGTCACGCGCAATCGTGCCCAACAGATTTTGTGCCGGTCGAGTTTTATCCACATGACCGTGGTCGAGCGTAATCAACCTGCCCGCCATCGCGCGATCTTCCTGTCCGATATCCATTTGGGCACGCGCGGTTGCCAGGCCGAGCTGCTGCTCGATTTCCTGCGCAGGAACGAGAGCGAGACGCTGTACCTGGTCGGCGACATCGTCGACGGCTGGCGCCTGAAGCGCTGGTGGTACTGGCCGCAGGCGCACAACGACGTGGTGCAGAAGATCATGCGCAAGGCGCGCAAGGGCACCAACGTCATCTACATCCCCGGCAACCACGACGAGGCGGCGCGGCAATACTGCCAGCTCACCTTCGGCGAGGTGAAGGTCGAGCAAGAGGCGATCCACACCCAGGCCGACGGCCGCAAGCTGCTGGTGATCCACGGCGATCAGTTCGACGGCATCGTGCGCTACGCGCGCTGGCTCGCCATCCTGGGCGACTGGGCCTACAGCGCGGCGCTGCGCATCAACACCACCTTCAACTGGGGCCGCCGCAAGCTCGGCCTGCCCTACTGGTCGCTGTCGGCGTTCCTCAAGCACAAGGTCAAGAACGCCGTGCAGTTCATCGACAACTACGAGCACGCCGTGGCGAACGAAGCGCGCCGCCGTGGCGTCGACGGCGTGGTGTGCGGCCATATCCACCACGCCGAGATCCGCACCATCGACGGCATCCTCTACTGCAACGACGGCGACTGGGTCGAAAGCTGCACTGCGCTGGTCGAGGACTTCGAGGGCCGCCTGCGCATCGTGCGCTGGGCCGAGGAGGTGGCGCGGCGCGACGCCATGCTACCGCGCCTGGCGGCGCCCGTGCGCATGGCGGCGGAGTAGCCGGATTGCGCATCGCCATCGTCTCCGACGCCTGGCGGCCGCAGATCAACGGCGTGGTGCGCACCATCGAGACCGTGGCCCAGCTCCTGCGCGCCGACGGCCACGATGTCGAAGTGTTCGGACCCGACCGCTTCCGCACGCTGCCTTGTCCGACCTATCCGGAGATCCGGCTCTCGCTGTTCCCCGGTGCGCGGCTGGCGCACATGCTGAAGCTCTATGCGCCCGACGCCATCCATCTGGTGACCGAGGGTCCGCTCGGCTGGGCGGCGCGCAACTTCTGCCTCGCCCGCGGCATCCCCTTCACCACGGCCTATCACACGCGCTTTCCTGAATACGTGCAGGCGCGCATTCGGCTGCCGGTCTCGTGGAGCTATGCCTTCGTGCGCCGCTTCCATGCGCCGTCGTCCGCGGTGCTGGTGGTGGCCCAGTCCATCCGCGACGAGCTCACCGCGCGCGGCTTCAAGAAGCTGGTGCCGTGGTCGCGCGGCGTCGACATCACGGCCTTCCGGCCGCGCCCGCGCAGCGCGACCCTGCAAGGCCGGCCGATCTGGCTCTACGCTGGCCGGGTGGCGATCGAGAAGAACATCAAGGCCTTCCTCGATCTCGACCTGCCCGGCACCAAATGGGTGGTGGGCGGCGGCCCGCAACTCAAGGAGCTCAAGCGGCGCTACCAGGACGCACACTTCTTCGGCTCGGTCGACACCGAGGAGCTGGGCCAACGCTACGCCGACGCCGACTGCTTCGTCTTCCCCAGCCGCACCGACACGTTCGGCCTGGTGATGGTCGAGGCGCTGGCCTCGGGCGTGCCGGTCGCGGGCTATCCGGTGCCGGGTCCGCTCGACGTGGTTACCGATCCGAAAGTCGGCGCGGTCGACGAGGATCTTCGTGCCGCCTGCCTGGCCGCCGTGAAGGGCGATCCGCAGGCCTGCCGGCGCCACGCCGAGACCTTCACCTGGGCAAACTGCGCGGCGCAGTTCCTCGCCACCCTGCGCCCCATCCCCCGCAGCATCTGGCAGCCCATGAAGCGCCGCGTTCTGCCCGACGCCGCGGCGTCCTGAGGCGGTTGACGTCCGCCGCGGCCGCCCCGATGTTCCAGGGCAGCAACGGAGCCCGTCATGGCAGCCCTCAACCACATCATCATTCCGGCCAAGGACAAGGACGCCTCAGCGCAGTTTCTCGCCGACATCCTGGGCGTGAAGCCGGCAGCGCAGTGGGGTCCCTTCCGCCCGGTGCAGACCACCAACGGCGTCACCCTCGACTTCGTCGATTCCCGGGACGTCCGCACCCAGCACTACGCCTTCCTGGTCGATGACCAGGAGTTCGATGCCTCGTTCGCGCGCCTGAAGAAGGCGGGCGTCGCCTACTTCGCCGACCACGACAAGAGCGGCCCCGGCGAGATCAACCATCACTGGGGTGGCCGCGGCGTCTACTTCGAGGATCCCAATGGGCATCTGCTCGAGCTGATTACCAAGCCCTACGGCAATGCGTCGGAGATTCATCCGTAACCGCCTCCCCCGTCATACCGGGAAGGCCGGGAGGGGAAGGCATCAGTAAGACTTCCGCAGGTTTCTGATCTGAAATTCTCCAGACCGCGTCTGTCGCTCGCCCCCTCCCTACCCTCCCCCGCGAAGCGTGAGAGGAAATGAGGAGATCTACTGAATCTGCATCGTGCGCTGGCCAGCCAGCACGCCAACAGTCCCCGACAAGCGCCTGGCGCATCAATCCCCCATGAAGTCACGCCTGCACAGGTGAGTGTGGCATTTCGCACCGACGCCGATGAAGCCTTGGGCCGATAGTGCATGCTCCAACTATTGGGCAGCGGGGGCTGGCCGATGTACGACTTGAGTCGCGATCCGGCAATCGGCCGCTTGGCGGCCGAGCTTCTTGTTCACCTTCGGGCATCGAGACGGAACGCATCTGCGCCGCCTCCGCTGCCCGTGCCGTCGGTATGGCAGAAGACACCTGCCGTCCTCGACCTGGCGCGCAAGACCACCATCAACCTCGTCATCATCGTGATCGGCTGCATCCTGATTGCCGTGACCATCAAGGCAGCTGTCCAGCCGCAGTTTGTTTTCGAATCGATCCGGTTGCCCACCGAACTGGCCAACTCTGGCTACGGCTCGAACGTCATGGCCGATCGCGTGCTCGATCGCATACACGCGATTAACCAGCAGACGTCCAAGGAATTGACGTCCCTCGTCACGTCTCGGAGCGACACCGTGACCGACCGGATGTTCATCGGCACCACACCGCAATACGCAGCTTTGTCTGCCATCCAGGTGCCGTCGTCGAGCCTGAACCTGCAGAGCGTGGTCCTGCTGCTGCGCGACCTGTTCAAGCCTGACGACATCCGCGTCACCGGCGACCTGACGGTCGTGACTGCAAGGAAGCCAGACGACAGGGTGGCCTCGGCAGCAACACCAACCGGCAGGAGCCAGGAGATCGATATCGCCCCGACACAAGCGCTGCCGGTGCCCCTATACGTCCTGCAGTTGCGCCATGTCCGCGGCACCGTGCGGCAAGTCCGGACAGTCTCGGACACGGACTTCGATCAGCTCATCGCCAAGGCCGCCGAGGCAATTCTGGATCTCTCCGATCCGCATATCCTTGCGTACCACCAATACCGACAAAAAGCCTGGAAGAATGTAGACGAAATTCTCGATCGGGTCCTTGGCGACGGTCCACCGACAGGCGACGTCAAGTGGGCCCTCACGCTTCGCGGTCAGAGACTGCTCGACGTCAACCGTTCCAGCGAGGCCGTTCGCTTCTTCGAGCAGGTGGCGCAGTTCGATTCGAAGCGCACTGCCTACGATGCAGTCGACACGGCCAGGAACGGCCAGCGCGCGATCGCCTACACCAACTGGGGCAATGCCCTGCAAAAGGCCGGTGATAATGACGCCGCCATCGAGCGATATAAACGCGCCCTGGGGTTCGACCCGCGTTACGCACTCGCGCTCTACAACTGGGGCAACGCCCTCGAAACGATGCGGGACTATGACCGCGCCATCGAGAAGTACCAACAGGCCGCAGCCATCGACCCGAACAACGCGGCGATCCTCAATAGCTGGGGCACCGTCCTCCGCAAGAGGGGCGACATCGACGGCGCCATCGCCAAGTACAAGCTTGCCCTGAAGCTCAATCCGAAATTCACGCTCGCCTACAACAATTGGGGCCTCGCCTTGCGGGCCAAGAACGACGTCGAAGGCGCCATAGAGAAATACAAGCAAGCGATCGAAGTCGACCCGAACTATGCCGTTGCCTACAACAGCTGGGGCGTGGCGTTACGGGTCAAAGGCGATCCCGACGGCGCCATAGACAAGTACGAGCGGGCCACGAAGATCGACCCGAACTATGCCGTCGCCTACAACAGCTGGGGTGTTGCGTTGAGCACAAAGGACGATCACCGGGGCGCCATCGAAAAGTACAAGCGCTCCACTTCGATCGATCCGCAGTACGCCCTGCCCTTCTACAATTGGGGTGTTGCTCTCCGCAAACTCAAGGAACCCGACGCTGCCATAGAGAAGTACAAACGCGCTTTGGAGATCAGTCCGAAGTATGTGAATGCGCTCAATAATTGGGGCAACATTCTGTTTGACAAGAAGGACTATGAGGGCGCCATTGCCAAGTATGAGGCGGCTGTCGACATCGAGCCAGACTTTGTCCTAGGCCTCAGGAATTGGGCCCGCGCTCTGGAAGCCATGGGCAAGGACGACGAAGCGGCCACAATCAACAAACGTGCCGGCGGGATCGAAGCCAGGCAGAGCGCGGCCACGCCTATGCCGACCGTCGACCCGACCGCAACGGCCAAGCAGTAACGGCCGTCTTGGAAACCGGGCTCAGCCGTTCGGCGGCTCACCCGCCTTGATCCACGCCTGGTAGAGCGCCTTGGTCTCGTCGTTGGGCGGATAGGTGCCGGTGATCGGCGTGCCCTGGCTCACGCGGATGGCGACGAACTTCTCCAACCGCTCCTGCTCGAAGGAATCGCGCGCCACTTCGTCGGCAAGATGGCGCGGCACGACGATGGCGCCGTCCTCATCGGCCACGATCACGTCGCCGGGATAGACCGGCACGCCACGAATGCCGACCGGCGCCTGCACCTCGACAGGGTGGAGGTGGTTCATGCTGGGCGGTGCCGCGGCAGCCGAGCAATAGACCGGGAAATCGTCGATCTTGGAGATCACCGGCGTGTCCCGCATGGCGCCGTCGCTCAGCACGCCGGCCACGCCGCGCACCTTCAGCCGCAGCGCCAGGATGTCGCCGATCGTGCCAGAGCGCGTGTTGGCTTCGGTGCCGATCACCAGCACGCAGCCCGGCGGCGTCTCCTCGATCGCCTTGCGCTGGGCCGACGGCGGATCGTTGGGCGTCGGTGGCTTGTCGAGGTCCTCGCGTCCGGGAATGTAGCGCAGCGTATAGGCCGGGCCGACCAGCCGCGTCGCCTTGGGGTTGACCGGGCGCACGCCGCTGATCGACGTGTTGCGAAAGCCGCGCTTCAGCATCTGCATGGAGACGGTGGCCGTGCTGGCATACATGAAGTTCTTGATGGTCTCGGCCGACAGCGGCTCATTGCTCATGGTGCGATTTTCCCTCTCCTACAACAGCGAACCTTGGTTGCCGCTGCCGCCATCGCGGCGGCGGGGCGGGGCCGCAGGACGCGGCGCGGCGCCCGCGCCGTCCGTCACCCTGGCGCCGATCTTGCCGTCGGCGAACTCGATGCTGATCGTGTCGCCGGCGTGCGTGTCGGCGGCCGCCAGCACGGGATGGCCGTCCTGGTCGCGCACCAGGGCAAAGCCGCGTTGCAGCACGGAATGGAAGGAGTAGCTCTCCAGCAGCTTGCCGAGCTGATCGACCTGCCGCTCGCCATGCTGCAACAGGTCGCCGCCATGGCGCTTAGCCGCTCGCCGTAACTGCTCCAGTCGATCGAGCATGCGCTCGATGCTTCTGCAGCGTGTCGGCCTTGAACCGCTCGGCTGCGCGACTTCAGCGCGCGAACCTCGCTATCGAACAGTCTGCTGCTTGGCGTCGATCACCCGTTGACGGGCTGACGAGCCGAGCCGCCGCCAGCGCCTGGCCGCGGCGCTCGACCAGCCCGCGCGTCGCCAGCGCCAGGCGCTCGCCGCTGACGTCGAGCCGCTGCTGGCGCTCCTCGATCAGGCGCAAGGGATCGCCCAGCCCGCGCGCCAGGCCGGTCACCGCGAGCGCGGCCTCGCGCAGCACGCGGTTCATGCAGGCAATGGTGCGTTTGCCGAAGTCGAGCGTCTGGGCGATCAGGTCGGCGCGCACCGGCACGGCCATCTCGGCCGCCGCGGTCGGCGTCGGCGCCCGGCGGTCGGAGGCGAAGTCGATCAGGGTCGTGTCGGTCTCATGCCCGACCGCCGAGATCAGCGGGATGGTCGAGGCCGCCGCGGCGCGCACGACGATCTCCTCGTTGAAGGCCCACAGGTCTTCCAGGCTGCCGCCGCCGCGCGCCACGATCAGCACGTCGGGCCGCGGCACGGGGCCTTCCTCGGGCAGGCGGTTGAAACCTGCGATCGCTGCGGCCACCTCGCCCGCCGCCTTCTCGCCCTGCACCGCCACCGGCCAGACCAGCACGCGGCGCGGGAAGCGGTCGGAAATCCGATGCAGGATGTCGCGGATCACCGCGCCCGACGGCGAGGTCACGACGCCCACCACCTCGGGCAGGAACGGCAGCGCCCGCTTGCGCTCGGCGTCGAACAGCCCTTCGGCCGCGAGCTTCTTGCGGCGATCCTCCAGAAGCTTCAGCAGCGCGCCTTCGCCCGCGAGTTCCAGGCGATCGACGATGATCTGGTAGCGCGAGGAGCCGGCATAGGTCGTGAGCCTGCCGGTGGCGATGACCTCCAGCCCCTCCTCGATCCTGATGCCGAGCCGCGGGATGGTGCCCTTCCAGCACACGCCGTCGATCACGGCGTTCTCGTCCTTGAGCCGGAAATAGCAATGGCCCGAGCGCGGGAACGACGGCTGGCTGATCTCGCCGCGCACGCGCACGCGCGGGAACGCCGTCTCGATCTCGCGCTTCAGGGCAAAGGAGAGTTCCGAGACGGTGAATTCCGGGACGTTGCTGGTGACTGCTTCAGGCGCCGTCGACTTCATGACGCGACGCTACACCCCAAGAGCGCGTGGATACGGCTCATTCCTTCAAGGCTTCCCAGTCGCCATCAATCGGTTCGTCGAGTTCACCATGATCTTGATCGATCCCTTCATGGCGCCAAACGCGTTTTCGGCTTCTGAACGAACGGCACAATCTCAGCGACTGGCTTGCCGTTGCTTGATGACGATGACCCTTCATGCTTGGAGGCGACGTCGTCCAGGACGCCCAAAAACTTCGCTTTGCACTCTAACGCTTTCATGGTTTTTGTCCATGCAGATGACCAAGGTCATATTGGCATATGAGGCCTGATTTCAAGAGGTTAGGGAAATGCGATTCTGGTCGTGGGCGGCGGCGGCCGCGAACATTCGCTCTGCTGGGCCATCTCGGCCTCTCCCCTGTGTACAAAGCTCTACTGCGCCCCCGGCAATGCCGGCATTGCCCAGGTGGCCGAATGCATCGACGTCGCCGCCGAGGACATCGCCGGGCCAAGTGGCGCTGGCCCAGCGCGAAAAGATCGACTTCGTGGTGGTGGGGCCGGAGGTGCCGCTGGCGATGGGCCTGGCGGACCGCTTCGCCGAGGCCGGCATAAAGGTGTTCGGCCCCTCGCAGAAGGCGGCACAGCTCGAGAGCTCGAAGAGCTTCACCAAGGAGCTGTGCAAGCGCCACAACATCCCGACCGGCGCCTATGAGCGCTTCACCGACGCCGACAAGGCCGCAGCCTACATCAAGGCGCAGGGCGCGCCGATCGTCGTGAAGGCCGATGGCCTCGCCGCCGGCAAGGGCGTCGTCGTGGCCGAGACGGTCGAGCAGGCGATCGAGGCGGCGCGCGACATGCTGTCGGGCAACCGCTTCGGCGCGGCCGGCGCCTCGGTCGTGATCGAGGAATTCCTGGTCGGCGAGGAGATGAGCTTCTTCGCGCTCTGCGACGGCGAGCACGTCCTGCCGCTGATCGGCGCGCAGGACCACAAGCGCGCCTTCGACAACGACAAGGGGCCCAACACCGGCGGCATGGGCGCCTATTCGCCGGCGCCGATCTTCGACGCGGCGATGCAGAAGCGCACCATGGACGAGATCATCCTGCCGACCGCGCGCGCCATGGCCGCGGACGGCATGCCGTTCAAGGGTGTGCTCTACGCCGGGCTGATGATCACGGCGCAGGGCCCGAAGATCTTCGAGTACAACTGCCGCTTCGGCGATCCCGAGTGCCAGGTGATGATGATGCGGCTGAAGTCCGATCTCGTGCCGGCGCTGATCGCCTGCGCCGACGGCGGCCTGAAGCACTTCGACCTGCGCTGGTCCAACGACAGCGCGCTGACGGTGGTCATGGCCGCCAACGGCTATCCCGATGCCTACCAGAAGGGCACCGAGATCCGCGGCCTCGATGCCGCCGGCAAGGTAGAGGGCGTGCAGATTTTCCATGCCGGCACGAAATTCGGCCCCGACGGCAAGCGCGTGCTGGCCAATGGCGGGCGCGTGCTGAACGTCACGGCCATGGCGCCGACCGTCGAGGAGGCCCGTAACCGCGCCTACCGCGCGGTCGACCTGATCGACTGGCCGGAGGGCTTCTGCCGGCGGGATATCGCATGGCGGGTCGTCGGTTCGCACTCGTGACAGGCCGCTCCGTCAGGGGCTAGGGTCGATCCATGCCCGATTCACCAGACCTCTCGCAGCGCCTGCTGGCGCAGCTGCGCTTTCCCTGCGGCGACGTGCCGGAGCCCGGCACCATCAAGAACGTCGCGCCCGGCGTCTACTGGCTGCGCATGCCGCTGCCCTTCCAGCTCAACCACATCAATTTGTGGCTGGTCGAGGAAAAGGACAGCTGGACCATCGTCGACACCGGCATCAACACGCCCGAGACGCGCGAGTTGTGGGAGAAGATCTTCGCTGCCCGCCTCGGCGGCAAGCCGGTCAAGCGCGTGATCGCGACCCATCTTCATCCCGACCATGTCGGCCTGGCCGGCTGGCTGTGCGAGCGCTGGGGCGCCGACCTCTGGATGACGCTGGGCGAGTACATGAGCGCCATCGCCGCGCGCAACGACTTCATCGAGAACGAGGATCTGCGCGCCGCCCATCTGACGCGCAACGGCGTGCCGGCCGACCGCATCCCCCTGTTCCACCGCCACAAGGGCGGCTACGCCAAGGGCGTGGCGCCCTTGCCGCCGTCCTTCCAGCGCCTGATCCACGCTCATCCGATCAGCCTGGGCGGCCATCGCTGGGACGTCATCGTCGGCCGCGGGCACGCGCCCGAGCACGCCTCGCTGTGGTGCCCCGAGCTCAACGTGCTGATCGCAGGCGACCAGGTACTGCCCAAGATCAGCACCAATGTCGGCGTGTGGCCCAACGAGCCGCAGGCCGATGCGCTCACCTGGTTCCTCGACGGCTTCTCGCGCTTCCGCCGCCTGCCGGCTGACGCGCTGATCCTGCCGAGCCATGGCTTCCCCTTCATCGGCCTGCACACCAGGCTCGACCAGCTCGTGTCCCATCACGACGCGCGGCTGAACGACATGACCGCCGCCATCGCCCATCGCGGCGCCGAGGGCGCCACCGGCTGGGACATGGTGCCGGTGCTGTTCCCGCGCCATCTCGACAACAACCAGATCGTCTTCGCCTTCGGCGAGACCTTGGCGCATCTGCATTGCCTGGAGACGCGGGCGCGCGTGAAGCGCGTCGTCGCCGACGGCGTGCACCGCTTCGTGGCCCTCGTCGATCCCCACGCCCAGCCGCCGGCCGACGATTCGGACGCGGACGTCATGGATGTCGGGACGGCTTAGGCTGGTACGCGATACAAACTCGCTGTCATCCCGAGCGTAGCGAGGGACCTTCCTGTGCCCCAAAGGCCCCTCGCTACGCTCGGGGTGACAGCTAGGAGCTAGTCGACATCGCGCGCTTCAACTGCCGCCAGCCAAGTTGAGAATTCCGCCACTGCATCATATTGAACCTGCTCCAGATGCGCGTGGATCTCTTCGACTTCGACCTTCCCGACGAGCTCATAGCCCAGCGGCCGGTGACACCGCGCGACGCTGCGCGACTGCTCGACGTCGCATCCGACGGACTGCACGACCGCACGGTGCGCGACCTGCCCGCGCTGCTGCGCCGCGGCGATCTTCTGGTCTTCAACGACACCAGGGTGATCCCGGCGCGGCTCAGGGGCGTGCGTGGCGGCGCGGCCGGACGGCAGGATGTCGCGGTCGAAGCCCTGCTGATCCGCGATCTGGGCGGCGGGCGATGGCTTTCCTTCAGCCGCCCGACCAAGCGGCTGCGGCCGGGTGACGGCATTGCCTTCACAGGCTTTGGCGCCACGGTCGAAACCAAGAACGAGGACGGCTCGATTGTCCTTGCCTTCAACGCGACCGGCCCGCGCTTTCTCGCCGCCCTCGAGCAAGGCGGTTCAGTGCCGCTGCCGCCCTATATCCGTGGCGGCATAGCCGATGCGCAGGATCGCGCCGACTACCAGACCATGTTCGCCCGCCACGACGGCTCGGTCGCCGCACCGACTGCCGGCCTGCACTTCACGCCGGAGCTTTGGGCCTCGCTGGCCGACGCCGGCATCGCCGCCGCGAGCGTCACGCTTGCATGTCGGCGCCGGCACCTTCCAGCCGGTGCGCGTGGACGACACCGATGCCCACACCATGCATGCCGAATGGGGCGAGGTGCCGGCGGTTACCGCCCAGGCCGTCGCCGAGGCGCGCGCCCGCGGCGGCCGCGTCGTCTCGGTCGGCACGACGGCGCTGCGCCTTCTCGAAACGGTGGCGCGCGACCACGATGGAGCGGTGACCGCGTGGACCGGCGAAACCGATATCTTCATCGTCCCGGGCTTTCGCTTCCGCGCCGTCGACCTGCTGATGACCAACTTCCACCTGCCGCGCTCGACGCTTTTCATGCTGGTCGCGGCCTTTGCCGGCCTGGAAAGCATGAAGGCTGCGTATGAGCACGCCGTGCGCGAGCGATACCGCTTCTATTCCTACGGCGATTGTTGTTTGTTGAGGCGATGAGCCTTTCCTTCGAATTGCTGGGCACCGACGGCATGGCGCGGCGCGGCCGCATCGGCACGGCGCACGGCATGGTCGAGACGCCGGCCTTCATGCCGCTCGGCACCGGCGGCACCGTCAAGGCCATGCTGCCGCAGTCGGTCGCCGAGACCGGGGCGGAGATCGTGCTGGGCAACACGTTCCACCTGATGCTGCGGCCGGGCGCGGAGCGCGTCGCAGCACTTGGCGGCCTGCACAAGTTCATGAACTGGCCGCGGCCCGTCCTGACCAATTCGGGCGGCTTCCAGGTGATGTCGCTCAAGGACCTGCGCAAGCTCGATGCCGACGGCGTCACCTTCCGTTCGCCGTTCGACGGCTCGGAGCATCGCCTGACGCCCGAGCGCTCGATCGAGATCCAGCATCTCCTCGATACCAACATCACCATGTCGTTCGACGAATGCACGAGCTGGCCGGTCGAGCAGGACGCCGCCGCCTTCTCCATGCGGCTGTCGATGAAATGGGCCGAGCGCGGCAAGCGTGCCTTCGCCGACCGGCCGGGCTACGGCCTGTTCGGTATCGTCCAGGGCAGCGTCTTTCCCGACCTGCGAGCCGAAAGCGTCAAGGCGCTGACCGACATCGGCTTCGACGGCTATGCCGTGGGCGGCCTCGCCGTCGGCGAGGGCCAGCAGGCGATGTTCGGTGTCCTTGATGTGACAACGCCCATGCTGCCCGCCGACCGGCCGCGCTACCTGATGGGCGTGGGACGGCCGGCTGATATCGTCGGCGCCGTGAAACGCGGCATCGACATGTTCGACTGCGTGCTGCCGACGCGCGGTGGCCGCACGGCGCAGGCCTTTACGCGCCGTGGCGAGCTCAACTTGCGCAACGCCCGCCATCGCGACGACCATCGGCCGATCGACGAGCAGTGCGCCTGTCCCGCCTGCCGGCATCACAGCCGCGCCTACTTGCATCACCTGATCCGCGCCGAGGAGATTCTCGCGGCGATGCTTCTGACGTGGCACAATCTGCAGTATTACCAGGACATCATGCGCGGCCTCAGGGACGCCATCGAAAGCGGTTCGCTCGATCCCTGGATCGCCGCATTCGAGGAAGAACAAGGCCGCGGAGACATACCGCCATTGTGACGGAGCGTGCGTAATGCCGAACGAGGCGCTGATCGTGGTCGACATGCAGAACGATTTCTGCGAGGGCGGCGCTCTCGCCGTCCCCGGCGCGCGCGCGATCGTGCCGCTGGTCAACCGCCTGATCGGCCGCCACGACCATATCGTGCTGACGCAGGACTGGCATCCTCCGGGCCATGCCTCGTTCGCCAGCGCCTGGCGCGACGCCGAGCCCTTCTCCTCCGTGCAGTTTCCCTACGGGCCACAGACCCTGTGGCCGGATCATTGCGTGCAGGGAACGCCGGGTGCCGAATTCCATCCCGACCTGCAGACGACGAAGGTGCAGATGATCGTGCGCAAGGGCTTCCATGCCGGCATCAATTCCTACTCGGCGTTCCGCGAGAACGACCGCATGACGCGCACCGGACTGGACGGCTACCTGAAGGCGCGCGGCTTCACGCGGCTGATATTCTGCGGCCTGGCCCTCGACTACTGCGTTGCCTGGTCGGCGATCGATGCCCGGCAGGCCGGCTTCGACGTCGCCGTGGTCCAGGAGGCCACCGCTGCCATCGACCTCGACGGCAGCAAGAAGCGCAAGCTGACCGAGATGCGCCAGGCCGGCATCAACCTGAACGCGACGGCTTAATGTCGGAGCGCGGGCCTGCAGGCCCGCACCCTGTCATCCTGAGCGCAGCGAAGGATCTCATGCCGATGGCAAACGGCGATGAGGTCCTTCGCTGCGCTCATGACGACAGACTAAGAGCGGACCTGGAGGTCCGCGCTCCAGATCAGAACTCGCTCGATCGCGAGCGCGATGCCCTGGCCGACGCCGATGCACATGGTGCAGAGCGCCCGCCTGCCGCCGGTGACCTCGAGCTGGTTCAGCGCGGTGATCATCAGCCGGCCGCCCGAGGCGCCCAGCGGATGGCCGAGCGCGATGGCGCCGCCATTGGGGTTCACGTTCTCGGCATCGTCCGGCAGGCCGAGCTGGCGCAGCACCGCCAGCGCCTGGGCGGCGAACGCCTCGTTGAGCTCGACGACATCGAAGTCGCGGATGGTCATGCCGAGCCTGGCCAGGAGCTTCTGCGTCGCCGGCACCGGGCCGATGCCCATGACGCGCGGCGGCACGCCGGCCGACACGGCGGCCAGGATGCGCGCCCGCGGCACCAGGCCGTTGGCCTTGGCGGCGGCTTCCGAGGCCACGATCATGGCGCAGGCGCCGTCGTTGATGCCCGAGGAGTTGCCGGCCGTCACCGAGCCGCCCTCGCGGAACGCCGCCGGCAGCTTGGACAAGGTCTCCATCGTGGTGTCGCCGCGCGGATGCTCGTCCTTGTCGACGATGGTCTCGGTCTTGCCCTTCTTGACGCAGACCTTGACGATCTCCTTGTCGAAGAAGCCGCGATCCTGCGCGGCCTTGCAGCGGCGCTGGCTGCGATAGGCAAAGGCGTCCTGGTCGGTCCGGCTGATCTGGTGCTCGCCGGCAACGTTCTCTGCGGTCTGGCCCATCGGGTCGATGCCGTAGGCCGCCTTCATGCGCGGATTGACGAAGCGCCAGCCCAGCACCGTGTCCTCGAGCTTCATGCTGCGATCGAACGGACCCTCGGGCTTGCCCATGACGTAGGGCGAGCGCGTCATGCCCTCGACGCCGCCCGCGATCATCATGTCGGCCTCGCCGAGCTTGACGGCGCGCGCCGCGTGACCGGCGGCCTCCAGGCCCGAGCCGCACAGCCGGTTGACCGTGGCGCCCGCCACCTCGACCGGCAGGCCGGCCAGCAGGCCGGCCATGCGCGCGACGTTGCGATTGTCCTCGCCCGCCTGGTTGACGCAGCCGTAGATCACATCGTCGACCGAACCCCAGTCGACATTGGCGTTGCGTTGCATCAGCGCCTTGATGGGATGGGCGCCAAGATCGTCGACGCGCATGGCGGCGAGTCCGCCGTTGTAACGCCCGACAGGGGTGCGAATGGCATCGCAGATGAAGGCTTCGGTCATCTTGGGGGTACTCCCGGCACTTTACCTCTGCCCGGTTAGCACTGCGCCCCAAGCCTCGCCAGTGCCTTGCCGAATAGGCCATGCAAGGCTGCCCACGACGTCACACGGGGCTCGTAGGCTTTTCCCTCTACGGTTGCAAAATCGAGTAAATTCCTAAGAGCGGAACCGCCCGGGAGAGGTCTGGCTGCTCATGCTATGAAGCCGCCGAACCGGGGCGGGCATTCCCAGGAAGCAGCGAATGCCGATTGTACAGAACAAGAAGCCAGACAAACGCCAGCTCACAGCGAAGACATTCTGGTCGCCGGCCTCGACGCCCTCGGCGAGGGCTTGCCGTATTCGACAGCTCCCAGGCTTTGTCTGTTGCAACCGACCGTCTGCAACGTTGGCTGGCTATCCGGTCGGTCCGTGTCAGGCCGGTGAGCCCCTCGCCTCCTTTCTGTGCTTCGACGCGGAACGGGACGGAGGGCCAGGGCCAGCCGATGCGCAGGTCGTCGCGCGCCAAGCTGAAATCGACTCGCGTGACGAAGGTACGGTCGAGCGCCGCGGCGCCGAGGGCCGCCAGCTCATCGCCCGCCATCGCCGGATGGCGGACGGCAGCCTGCTGTTCACCGTCACCGATGTTGCCGACGTGCGCCGCGCCGAGGCGGCCCTGCGCGCCAGCGAGCAGCGTTACGCCCTGGTCGCCGAGGCGGCAACCGAAGGGTTCTACGATGGGACATCGCCAACGACGCGCTGTTCGTCTCGCCGCAGCTCAACCGCATGTTCGCTTCGATTCGAGCGGCCTGCGCGCCCAGCAATGGAACGAGCGCGTCATGCCGGAGGACTACCCGCACTATCGCGACGCGCTGCGCGACTACTTCATGCAGCGCACCGACCGCTTCCAGTGCGAGTACCGCATCCGGGTGGGCTCCGGCGAAGTCCGCTGGCTGAAGGATCGCGCCAGCGCGGTGCGCTGGCCTGATGATCGAGGTCGTGTCGGCCTAAGCCTTCTTAGGCCGACGGATGGCTCTCACCTTGCCGCTGCTGCCGCCGCCGCAGAAGAACCGGTCGCCGCCATCGGCTTCGAGGCCCGAGACGCCCGCGCCGGCCGGCATCTCGAGCCTCTCCAGGACCTCGCCTGTCTTTGGATCGATGCGGCGCACGTCGCTCTCGTCGCCTTCCCAGGTGCCGTGCCATAGCTCGCCGTCGGCCCAGGTGACGCCGGTGACGACGCGGTTGGACTCGATGGTGCGCAAAATCTTTCCCGTTTCGGGATCGATCTGATGGATCTTGCGGCCGCGATGCTGGCCGACCCAGAGCGAGCCTTCGGCCCACGCCATGCCCGAGTCTCCGCCATTGCCGGGAGCGGGAATCGTCGCCAGCACCTTGCCGGACTTGGGATCGATCTTGTGGATGCGATCCTCGGCGATCTGGAACAGGTGCTGGCCGTCGAACGCCGTGCCGGCATGTGCGGTGACCTCGATCGAACGCTGCACCTTGCCGCTCGACGGATCGAGGGCGTTCAACTTGTCGCCCGAGGCGAACCAGACGTTCTGGCCGTCAAACGTCACGCCATGCACGGCATCGACGCCGGGGAACGGTCCATATTCACGGAGGATCTCGGCAGAGGATCGTTTCATGACTTTCTCCTAGGTTCCGCTGTCATCCCGAGCGAAGCGAGGGACCTTTCCTGTCGCCTCAAAGGCCCCTCGCTTCGGTTAGCGCGGGGTAACCCCCGCGCCGGGTGACTGGACGCATCTAGTCACTCGGCAGCGGCCCCGGGAGTAACAAGGTTGTCGTGAAACCCGGCACGGGGCGAGCGAGCCAGCGACGCGCCCGCCCGCGACCGAACGACTGCACCTTGCCCGCCGTCGCCAGCCCATCGAGGGCCCGCTGCACGGTCCGCTGGCTGGCTGCCAGCGCAAGCGCCAGGGCGGAACTGGACCACGATTCGCCGTCGGCCAGGAAGGCCAGCACCGCCGCATGCTCCTCTTCGACGGGCCGCGCCAGCACGACGATGTCGCGAGCACGCCGCGGCACCAGGGCAAAGCCCTGTTTGGTCGCACTTATGCCCGCCAGCGGCCGAAGCGCCGAGCGGAGCCGCCCGATCTCGACCCGCAGGCGCGCGCGATGCGATTCATCGACGTGTCTTGCCCGGAAGGCCTGCGCGATGAGCGTGCTTCTCGGCACATCCGCGGGCCACGCCTCGCCCAATGCCCGCACAAGTGCGAACAGCACCGGACGCCGGGCCAGCGAGACGACCATGCCTCGCAGACGCACGACATGGCGGCAGGCGTCGACGACCAGCGCCTTCGACTCCAGCAGCGCTTCGACCTCCTGGAGCAGCAGGGGTCTCTCCTCGCCCTGCGCGATCAGACGCGCTGCGGGCGCGTTCAATACGTGCGAGGCGCTTTCCACCTCCACCGTCAACGCCGGGATATCCGCGTCGCGCGCGGCCTGTCCGGCCCGGGCGAGTGCCGTGCTCGCCGTCTTCGTCTTCAGCCGCCGCATGGCGATCCCGGCAACAACCAGGTCGTGATTGGCCCTCAATGCTGCCGGCAAGGACGCGACGTCGAACCTGGCGAGCGCCTGCTCGGCCTTGTCGAGATGGCCGATCAGAAGCAGGCGCCGGACCTCGAGGATCCGGGCATGGACGGCATTCACACGATCGCCGTGCGCCTCGAGCGTTGCTCGCGCCGCGTCGAGCGTTCCCGCCGGCCAGCCCAGGTCACGCGAAACCAGCGCGATCTCGGCCTCGGCGACGACACAGCGCGCGCGGGCCACCGCCTCCCGCGAACCGAATGCGCGCGCGGCCCGCCGCAAAAGAACCTTTGCCCGCTCGAAGTCGCCGAGCTGGGCCATCGCGATGCCGCGAAGGGCAAGGGCCGGCGGGTCATCGCGCAGGCCGACCCGTTTCAGGACGCCAAGGAGATCACCCGTTGCGAGGGCGCGGGCGGCGGCCGTGATCAGGGAGTCCATTGGAATCCCGACACACTTGTAACTCCCATCCGTTCGACGTCCGACCTTAGGTCTATCCCACGACCAGCCAATAGCCTCTCAAGCAGGAGATTAGCATGCAGAACCACGTCGTCTCGCTCGCCGATCTGCCTCGCCGCAGGGGCCATGGCGCGGCCGACTGGCTATCGCTGGCGGCGGCGCCGACCTTCGCCTTCATGGCGCTGCTGACCGCCGTTCCCGGCAGCGGTCCGCTGGACATGCTCTGCTCGACTGCACCGGGGGCGTCCCGCTTTACCGGAATGGGGCTCATGTACCTGCTGATGAGCGCCTTCCATCTGGGGCCGTGGCTGAAGCTGATCTCCAGCCGGCGAGCTCAGCGTCGGAACTGGGCGTACTGGGCGTAGCCGCCGCAGGGCCGCTCGAAGCGGACGAGCGTGCCGGCCCGGCCGGCCAGCATTTCTAGTTCGGCCTGCAGAGCATCGCGCGGACTGACATGGAAGCGCGCCAGCCATTGGCGCAGGCCGGCGCGGAACCAGGCGGGCAGGCGCTCCTGGCCGCCGAAGTCGACGACGTGGAGCTCGCCTTCCGGCGGCAGCCACGAGATCGCTTCGATCAGCGCGTCCTGCCAGCCCGGGATCATCGACAGGCTGTAGGAAAAGAAGATGCGCGAAAAACACGGCACGCCGAACAGCCAGGCGGGATCGAACGTCGTGGCGTCGGCTCGCGCCAGCACGATGCGATGCGCGAGGTCGGTGCGTCCGACGATCTGGCGCGCCGTGTTCAACATCTCGCCCGAGATGTCGATGCCGTACAATTGCGCCTGCGGCCAACGCCGGGCGGCGGCGATCAGGTTGCGGGCCGTGCCGCAGCCGATCTCGAGCACACGGCCGTCGGCCGGCGGTGCCAGCCGTTCGATCAGCTCGTCGCGGCCCAGCAGGTAGTACTTGCGCGTGACGTCGTAGACGTGGCGCTGTCGGCGATAGATGCAGTCCATCAGGGCTGCGTCGCTCGCCACCTCAGCCCTCGAGAACATAGAGATGGAAGCCGCCGTAGATCGCCGAGCGGTCGCGCTCGGTGAGCTCGCGCGACAGTGTCTCCTCATAGCGCCAGCGCCGCAGCAAGCCGGGATCGAGCCGGCCCGGCAGCAGCGACGGTTCGGCCGCGGTCCGGAAGATGACGCGTGCGCCCGGTCGGGCGGTACGGGTTATCTGGCGCCACAGCGCGTCGAGCTGGGCGTCGGTCATCCAGTCCTGGGCATCGAGCAGGACATAGCGGTCGCGCGAGGCGTCGGGGCAGCCGGCGAGATATTCGGTGATCGACCGGTTCATCACCTCGACGCGATCGGCGCGGCTGCGCACGGCATGGAAGTGCTCGCGCCTGAGATAGGGCGGCAACGGACCGGTCGCCTCGCTGGCGTAGGAGCGGCCGAAGGCCTGCCAGGCGAAGTAGTTGTCGTCGAGGCTGAAGCCGCAGGCCAGCCGCTCGACGCGCGAGCGCAGCACGTGGCGCATGTCGCCGCCGCCGGCCAACGCCTCGTACTGCGCCGGCGGGATGCCGAGGCCATAGAGCGACAGACGGTTGGCCGTCGCCCAGCGCACCGCCGGCTTGTCGAACAAGGGTGCCAGCATGGTCTCGAAGAAGCGCCGCTGCTCCTCGATCGAGCGCGCCGTCAGAAGCTGGCGCAGGTCGACTCCGTAGAAGCGCGCCGCCACATGGCTGACGCCGATGAAGCGGCCGAGCACGCCGTGGCGGTAGGCGTTGCGGGCGAAGATCGAGATCCGCCGGCGCCCGCCCTGGTGCAGGCTGCGGCCCTGCCAGTAGGCGCGGCTCTCGGCATCGAGATGCGGCGCGATCATCCGGTCGTAGGCCTCGACATTGGCCGGGTCGTCGGCCGCGCCGAAGAAGCGATAGAACGCCTGCCATGTCGGCAGGCGGCAGGCTGCCGTGAGCTTCAGCCGGTTGAGCGCGACGTGCGCCAGGCTGAGATCGACGGCCGCGATGCGTGCCGGATCGGCCGTGAGGTAAGAGAGCACGTTGCAGCCGCCCGAAGCGATTGCCACAACGTGGCAATCGCCGTCGAGCGCCAGCGCCTCGAGATCTATCTCGGGGTCTTCCCAGATCTGCGTGTAGACCAGGCCGCGGAACAGCCGCTCGAACATGCGCTCGAGAAGGCCCTCTCGGGACAATGCTCGATGGCGGCGAACCGCTTGCTTCAGGCGGACACGGCTCTCGCCTCGCGGATCAGCCACTCAAGCACTCCGAAACGGCTCAATCCGCTACATATAGCGCACGATCCATTCCAGTTTGATGACGGTCATCGATATGTTGATCGGCAGACTTGGCACCGTTGACCGTTTTCGGGCGTCGGCGACGGTTGCCGGCGATCAGGCCGCGATAGATCGCGAGATATTCCTCGGCCATGCGGCGCGCCGTGAAGCGCTCCTCGAAGCGAGCGCGTATGCGCGGACGCGACACCTGCGCGAGCTCGTTCCTGATGGCGGCCACCGCGGCGGCTTCGCTGTCGACGATCAACCCGGTCACGCCGTGCTCGACGACCTCGGGCACCGAGCCGCTGCGGAAGGCGATCACCGGTGTGCCGCAGGCCATCGCCTCGATCATCACCAGGCCGAACGGCTCGGGCCAGTCGATGGGCATGAGCAGCGCCATCGCGCCGCCGAGGAACGCCGATTTCTGCGCATCGTCGATCTCGCCGATATACTCGATGCCCGGCAGGTCGAGCATCGGCCGGATGTCCCGCTCGAAGTAGTCGCGGTCGACGCGGTCGACCTTGGCGGCGATCTTGAGCGGCAGTCCTGCTTCAACAGCGATGCGGATCGCCCGATCGACCGACTTCTCCGGTGCAATGCGACCGAGGAAGGCGAGGTATCCAGGCTTTGCATGGCCCGGCGCCAGCAGATCAGCGGGCAGGCCGTGATAGATCGTCTTCATCCAGCGCGCCTGCGGCACCGGCTTGCGCTGCATGTCGGAGATCGAGATGACCGGCACGGAACCAAAGGCGTTGAAAACCGTCTGATGTTCGGGCAGGTCGAGGCGCCCATGCATCGTCGTGATGAACGGCGTCGCCTGCCGCGAGAACACCGAGAACGGCAGGTAGTCGAGATGGAAGTGCAGGACGTCGAACTTGCTGGCGAGCCGGCGCACACGCTCGAGCATGGCAATGTGCAGCGCCATCGGATCGCGCACCGTGTCGTCGAGACGCAGCGCGCGCGGCCACATCGCCTCGAGCTTGGCCGACGTACGGGAATTGCCGCTGGCGAACAGCGTGACATCGTGGCCGAGAGCCACGAGCTCCTCGGTGAGCCAGGAAACGACGCGCTCGGTGCCTCCGTACAGTTCCGGTGGGATCGCCTCGGTCAACGGTGCAATTTGCGCGATTCGCATGAAAGCCGCCTCCTTGTGAACGCCGTGGCCGGACACGAACAAACCCCGGCATGGTCCGGGGTTCGGCACGTGTGAACGTAGCCGGTGTTGACCGCGAAATGTGGTCGGCGGGCGGCAACCCTTTTTTTGTCACAGCACGGCCGGCAAATCTTCTGTAACGACAAGGGACCCCAAATCATCGCAACGAACGGAATGGATCGCCTCAGCTCCTATGCCAAGCGGCCGATTGCCTTCTTGCTGCGCTACGTGCGCCGGCGAGCACTGTCGCATGCCGCCATCCTCGCGGCCGTGATCGGCGCCGTCGCCTGCTCGGTGAGCTCGCAATACGGCGTGAAGTTCCTGGTCGACGTGCTGTCGGGCAGCGCGGCCGACAGCGCGATCTGGCTTGCCTTCGCCCTGCTGGTGTCGCTGATCGCCGCCGACAATCTTTTGTGGCGCCTGGCCGGCTGGATCACCAGCTATGCCTTCGTCGGCGTCACCGGCGACCTGCGCGGCGAGCTCTTCCGGCATCTCACGGGGCACGCGCCGAACTATTTCTCCCAGCGATTGGCGGGCACGCTGACGGGCCGCATCACGGCGACGTCGAATGCCGCATTCGCGGTGGAGAATCTTTTCATCTGGAACGTCATGCCGCCCTGCCTGGCGACGCTATGCGCCATTGGCTTTCTCGCCATCGTCAGCGTGCCCATGGCGGCAGCCCTCACGGCGATCTCGGCCGTTGTCATGCTGCTGCTGTTCAAGCTGGCGGCGCGCGGGGCACCCTTACATCACGGTTTTGCCAATCGCGCGGCCAAGGTCGAAGGCGAACTGGCCGATGTCATCGGCAACATGCCGCTGGTCCGCACCTTCGGCGCCATCCATCGCGAGCACAGCCGGTTCGACCGCACGGTCGGCCGCGAGATGACCGCGCGGCGCCGCAGCCTGCAGTATCTGGAGCGGCTGCGCCTGCTGCATGCAGTGGTGACCATCGTGTTGACCGTGGCGGTGCTGGCCTGGGCGATTGTGCTGTGGCAGCGCGGCCAGGCGACCGCGGGCGACGTCGTGCTGGTGTGCACGTTGGGCTTCACCGTGCTGCATGCCACACGCGACCTGGCAGTGGCGCTGGTTGACGTCACACAGCACATGGCGCGTCTCACTGAGGCGATCGGCACCCTGTTGCAGGAACACGAGCTGCGCGAGCACCCCATGGCGGTGCCGCTGGCGCGGCGGCGCGAGGGTACGTCGCAGGCGGCGTTCGAGGACGTCGCCTTCAGCTACCCCGGCGGCCGCCAGGTGTTCGAGGGCTTCACGCTCGACATCGCCGCCGGCCGCCGCACCGGCCTGGTCGGACCCTCGGGCAGCGGCAAGTCCACCGCATTGGCCCTGCTGCAGCGTTTCCACGACCTCGATCGCGGGCGCATCCTGATCGACGGCCAGGACATCGCCTACATCACCCAGGAGAGTCTGCGCCGCGCCATCTCCTTCGTGCCGCAGGACATTTCCCTGCTGCACCGCTCGATCCTGGAGAACATCCGCTACGGCCGGCCCGAGGCCTCCGACCGCGAGGTCAAGTCGGCGGCCGAGGCGGCACGCTACGACCTTCATCGAGACGCTGCCCGACGGCTACTCGACCATCGTCGGCGACCGAGGCACGCGACTTTCGGGCGGGCAGCGTCAGCGCATCGCCGTCGCGCGCGCGCTCTTGAAGGACTCGCCGATCGTGCTGCTCGATGAGGCGACGTCGTCGCTCGACAGCAAAGCGGAGGAGATGATCCGCCTGGCGCTCGACCGGCTGATGCAGGGCCGCACCGTGGTCGCCATCGCCCATCGGCTGTCGACCTTGCGCGCC
>CAWEIE010000006.1:0-41733 GCA_963809025.1 uncultured Alphaproteobacteria bacterium
GTTCAACCAAATACAGAAGAACCGAAATAATTTCAAGAGAATTCAACTATTTACCGGCCAGAACTCATCTGCCCCAACGTTTTGATTGTGAGCGCCAAGCGAACCCCGTATGTTGCGTTCTGCGAGCAGTCGCCGTCGTTCGAGGCGCCCTCCCTAGGGATGGTGCGCTCCGACGGCAGTCTTCTAAGCCGGGCTGGCGCCCCACGATTTACGGGAGCGGCGGGCCTGCGGAGGGACTGTCAGGCAGGCGGTGGCTATAGGAAACCCGAGGTCGGCAGGACCCAGTTGTGGTCCGGCGGCGCGATGCTTCCCCGTCTTGGCCTAGAAGTTGGCCGTTCGGCGGGTCGATGGCGCACCGTCCCCCTCGCCCCAAGGAGGCGGCTCAGCCGCCGGTCGCTCGCGCCGGTTGGACCAGAACGCCTCGGAGCGAGCCATGGCACGGCGCATGCTCATCGATGCGAGCCACCCCGAAGAGACCCGGGTGGTCGTCGTTGATGGAACACGACTGGAAGAATTCGATTTCGAGACGGCGACCCGCAAGCCCCTCAAGGGCAACATCTATCTCGCCAAGGTCATCCGCATCGAGCCGTCGCTGCAGGCGGCGTTCGTCGAGTATGGCGGAAACCGCCACGGCTTCCTGGCCTTCTCGGAAATCCACCCCGACTACTACCAGATCCCCGTCGCCGACCGCGAAAGGTTGATAGCCGAGCAGCAGCGCCTGCACGCCGAAGCCGACGACGACGAACCGCGCCGCCGCGACAGGATCGACCGCACCGACATCGAGGAAGTGCGCGAGGACAATCGCGCCGAGAGCCCGATCGACCCGCCGAGCAGCGAGCCGCCGCCGGAGGTGGCCGCCGAGGCCATCGCCAATGCCGAGGATGCGGGCGACCGGCCGGTCAGCGAGCAGCCCACGCCCGAGTCCTTGCCGCCCGCGATCATCGCCGAGCCCGAGCCGCAGGCCCAGCCCGCCGCGATCGCCAGCGAACGCATCGAGGGTCCCGCAGAGACCGCCGAAAGCGCCGAGCCGCTGCCCATCGCCACGCCCGCCGAGACCGCCGACGCGGCGCCGCCCGCCGAGCAGCCGGCATCCGTCTATGCCGAAGCCGCCGCCGAAACTCCGGTCGAGGCGGCGGCTGACGCCGGCAGCGAAACGTCTGCCGACCCGGCCGACGCGCCGCAGCCCGAAGTGACCGTGGAGACGCTGGGCGGCGACGACGTGATCGAGCAGCGCGAGACGCGCGAGCGCCGCCGCCGCAACCCGATCCGCCAGTACAAGATCCAGGAGGTCATCAAGCGCCGGCAGATCCTGCTGGTGCAGGTCGTCAAGGAAGAGCGCGGCAACAAGGGTGCGGCGCTCACCACCTACCTGTCGCTGGCCGGCCGCTACTGCGTGCTGATGCCCAATGCCGGGCGTGGCGGCGGCATCTCGCGCAAGATCTCCAACCCGGCCGACCGCAAGCGCATGAAGGAAGTGCTGGGCGAGCTCAACGTGCCGCAAGGCATGGGCGTGATCCTGCGCACCGCCGGGCTGGAGCGCAGCACCATCGACATCAAGCGCGACCACGAATACCTGTCGCGGCTGTGGGATTCGATCCGCGAGATCACCATGCGCTCGACGGCGCCGGCGCTGATCTACGAGGAAGGCGACCTGATCAAGCGCTCGCTGCGCGACGTCTACGACACCGACATCGCCCAGGTGCTGGTCGAGGGCGAGGCGGGCTTCAACGCCGCGTCCGAGTTCATGCGCCAGCTCGTGCCGCACCAGGCGGGCAAGGTCGAGCTCTACAAGGAGCCGATCCCCCTCTTCCACCGCTATCAGGTGGAGAACCAGTTCGACGCCATGCATTCGCCGGTCGTGCAGCTGCGCTCCGGCGGCTACATCGTCATCAATCCGACCGAGGCGCTGGTCGCCATCGACGTCAACTCGGGCCGCTCGACCAAGGAGCGCAACATCGAGGAGACGGCGCTGCAGGACCAACATCGAGGCGGCCGAGGAGATCGCCCGCCAGGTGCGCCTGCGCGACCTCGCCGGCCTGATCGTGATCGACTTCATCGACATGGAGGAGACGCGCCACCAGCGCCAGGTCGAGCACAAGGTCAAGGACGCGATGCGCCACGACCGCGCGCGCATCCAGATCGGCCGCATCTCGGCCTTCGGCCTGCTCGAGATGTCGCGCCAGCGGCTGCGTCCCAGCCTGCTCGAGCATTCGACCGAGGTCTGCCCGCATTGCGCCGGCACCGGCCGCATCCGATCCCTCGAATCCGCGGCGCTGCATGCGCTGCGCGCCATCGAGGAGGAAGGCGTGCGCCGCCGCGCCGGCGAGATCGTGGTCAGCGTGCCGCCCAACGTCGCGCTCTATCTGCTCAACCAGAAGCGCCATACCCTGTCGGAGATCGAGAAGCGTTACGGCTTCTCGGTTGCCATCGAGGCCGACGACGAACTGCACGCCGCCGATTGCGAGATCGAGCGCGTGCGCGCCCGCCGCGGCGACGACCGCGAGCGGCCGGGCCCCGAACTGGCGCGCGCTTCCTACGACCAGGTCTCCGACGAGGCGCCGGCCGACGAGGCCGAGGGCGCCGAGGCCGAGGGCGCCGAGGATCGCGAGGCCGGCGAGCGCGCGGACGAACGTGGCGAACGCGGTGAACGTGGCGACCGCGACGATGCCGACGGTGGCCGTCGCCGCCGGCGTCGCCGGCGCCGGCGCACCGGCCGACGCGACGAGGACGGCGACAGCGATCGTCCGCAGGCCATGGGCGCGGAAGATCAGGCCGACGACCGTGGCCCCGAGCAGGGGCCCAACGGCGCGGCCGACGACGACAAGGACGATCGCAAAGAGGAACCGATGGGTGACCCGGCCGCCGGCGCCCCGGCCGAGGGCGAGCGCGCGGATGGCGACGATGGCGATCGCGGCGACCGTCGCCGTCGCCGTGGCCGCCGCGGCGGACGCCGTCGCCGGCGCGAGAATGGTGAAGGCGACGCTGGTGATCATGCCGGCGACCACGCTGCCGACCACGCGGGCGATCATCGCGGCGACCATGAGGGCGGCCGTGCCGACGATCATCGCGAGGCGCCGATGGCGTCCGCGCCGACGCCGATCGAAGGCAATCCGGTCGACCACATGCCGGACGGACACATGCCCGTGGAGCGCGAGCCCTACGATCCGGCGCCGCCGCTGGCCGCGCCGGTGAATGTCGAGGCAGCACCTCCTCCTCCGCCATTGCCCATGTCGCCGGTGGTTGCCTCGGCGCCGCAGCCCGAACCGCCGCCAGTGCCCGTCATCGAGGCGCCGCCGGAGAAGCCCAAGCGCGGGTGGTGGCGTCGGTGAATCGACGCCGGCTCCTGATCGGCGCCGCCGCGCTTCCCTTCGCCGCCGCCGCGCGGGCCAACAATTTCCCCAACGGCCCGTTCCGCATCATCGTGCCGTTCGGCGCCGGGTCAGCCACCGACCAGGGTGCGCGCCATGTCGCCGAGGGGCTTAACCGCATCTTCGGCGTGCCCGCCGTGGTCGAGAACAAGCCGGGCGCCAACGGCGCCATCGCCGCCGAGGTCGCGTCCAAGGCCAGGCCGGACGGCCAGACCATCTTCGTCTGCTCGAACACCGCGGCGGCCTCGAACGTCGCCATGATGAAGTCCCTGCCCTACGACCCGATCAAGGACTTCGAGCCGGTGACGCTGATCGGCCGCGCCCCGGTGTTCCTGATCGTCAATCCCAAGGTCGAGGCGACGACGGCGCAGGAGTTCGTGGCGCTGTGCCGCAGGCAGCCGGGCAAGATCAACTTCGGCTCGGGCAGCGCCTCGACGCGCATCTCGGGCGAACTGCTGAAGGCCAAGGCCCGGATCGACATGGTGCACGTGCCCTACAAGAGCACGCCCGCCGCCCTGCAGGACACGATGGCCGGCCACGTTCAGATGTGCTTCGCCGATCCCGTGACCGCGCTGCCGCAGGTCAAGGCCGGCACGGTGCGCTGCCTGGGCGTCGGCAGCCGCGGCCGCTACAAGCTCACGCCCGACATCCCGACCCTGATCGAGCAGGGCATCCCCGATTTCGAGCTGATGACGTGGACCGGCGTGATGATGCCCGCAGGCGTGCCGCCCGCCATCATGACGACGCTGCGCGAAGCGATCGTGAAGGTCATCAGCGAGCCCGCCTATGTCGAGCGCCAGGCACAGAGCGGCGCCGAGATTGCGCCCTGCACGCCCCAAGAGATGCGCCAGATTCAGCTGGCCGAGATCCACCTCTATCGCGACATGATGAAGATCGCCGGCATCGAGCCGGAGTGATCGAAGACGAAAGGTCCCGAGCGCAGCGATGAATCCTTAGTGCGCTGGCTCCACGCGCAGGTTGTTCTGCACGTGCTTCACGCCGCCGGTGTGCTCGGCCACGTCCTCGGCCCAGCGCTTGGCATCGCGATCCTCGACCGTGCCTGACAGCGTGACCTCGCCGTCCTTGACCGTGACCTCGATGCCCGAGGCGTCGAGCCACGGATCGTCCATCAGGTCGTCGCACACCAGCTCGCGAATGCGCTCGTCGGAACGCACATAGCCCTTGGGTCCAACGCCGCGATGGCGGCCCTCGCCGTACCACGCCGAGGGCTCGCTCCAGGAATGTTCCTCGTCGGCCTGCTGGCGCGGGATGCGGCGGTCGCGCAGGCGATCGGCATGCTCGCCCGGCATCGGCCGCTGGGCATAGGGCCGCTCACGGTCGCTGGCGCGCTGGTAACGGCGCGACCGGTAGGCGTGATCGGGATCGTAGTAGTCGTGGCGGGCCATGGTCGTTCCTCCGGGGTGCTGCGGAGGAACGGCCTGGTGCCGCCAGGGTTGCTAGAGCACATTCCGTCCGGCTGGCATCAGCCGGACGCAAGGCGCCTTCTGAAACCGGCATCACCGTTGCGCGCGATTCCGATCTAGCGCTGCGGATCGGTGCGGTAGACCGCGAGTTCCGCGCGCGTGTCGGCGATCGAGAACCAGCGGTGTTGCTCGGCGCGGAACTGCCGCCAATTGGCCAGGATCTTCTTGAACTGCGCGTTGCTGGCGGCTTCCTCATCGAGCACCGTTTCGAGCGCGCCGCGCAGCGCCTTGATGACGTCCTCCGGCAGGACAGAGAGCTGCGTGCCCGAGGCCACCAGGCGAGCGATCGCCTGGGCGTTCTTGGCGTCGTAGGAGGCGAGCATCTCGGTCGCCGCATAGTTGCCGGCATAACGCAGGGCGGCCTGGTAACGCGGCGGCAAGCTGGCCCACGGCTGCTTGCCGACCATGATCACGTTGGTCGCCTCGAGCTCCATGACACCCGGCGTGTAGTAGTACTTGGCGACCTTGTTGAAGCCGAGCTTCTCGTCGTCGTAGGGACCGACCCATTCGCAGGCATCGATCGTGCCGCGCTCCATGGAGGGATAGATCTCGCCGCCGGCGATCTGCTGCGGCACGGCACCAAGCTTCTGCATGACCTTGCCGCCGAAGCCCGCGGTACGCATCTTCAGGCCCTCGAAGTCCTTCGGGCCTTTGATCTCCTTGCGGAACCAACCGAACATCTGGCCGCCGGTCTGGCCGGCCGGGAAAGCGACGACGTTGAAGCTGTCATAGACCTCGTCCATCAGCTTGCGGCCATCGCCGAACATCATCCAGGCATTGTGCTGGCGCGGCGTGAAGCCGAAGGGCAGCGAGCCGTCGAAGATGAAGCTCGGGTTCTTGCCGATGTAATAGCCGGTATAGGTGTGGCCGCATTCGACGGTGCCGTTGGACACCGCGTCGAGCACCTGCAGGGCGGGCACGATCTCGCCGGCGGCGAAGGTCTGGAGCTGGAACTTGCCGTCGGTCAGCTCGCCGACGATGCGGGAAACGGTCTGCGCCGCGCCGAAGAGCGTGTCGAGGCTCTTGGGGAAGCTCGTGGTGAAGCGCCACTTCACGTTCTCACTCGTCTGTTGGGCGAAGGCGGGCGATGCGGCAAGCGTCGCCAGCGCCGCGGCGGGCGCGAATTGTCGGCGGGTGATGGTCATGAGCGTGTCCTCCTTCTCGTTGCCGAAAATAGTAGGCCGACAGCCATGGTATCGCTACCAAAAACACGCGCGATAGCCGCCACGCGAAGACTGTCATCCAGAGCGCAGCGAGGGACCTTTGAGGCGACAGGAAAGGTCCCTCGCTGCGCTCGGGATGACAAGGTGCGTGATCAACTGGCGCTCCAGCCTCCGTCGATCGGGATGGCCGAACCGGTGATGTCGGCGCCGGCAGGTCCGCACAGCAAGGCGACAAGGGCCGCGACGCGATCCGGCGCCACGAACTTCCCCGAAGGTTGCCGCGTGGCGAGGAAGGCGCCTTCGGCCTCCTCGCGCGACTGGCCGGTCGTCGCCCTCTGCGCTTCCAGGCGCTTTTCGATGTTGGGCGTGAGGATCGTGCCGGGGCAGATGGCGTTGCAGGTGATGTTGGTGCGCGCCGTCTCGAGCGCGATGGCGCGGGTGAAGCCGACCAGCGCGGTCTTGGTCGTGACGTAGTCGACGCGGTTCACCGTGGCGAACAGGCCGTAGACCGAGGCGACGTTGACGATGCGGCCGAAGTCGCGCTCGCGCATGCCGGGCAGCGCCAGCCGCACGGTGTGGAAGGCTGCCGACAGGTTGACCGCCAGCGCGCGGTCCCAGTCCTCGGGCTTGAACTCTTCGATCGGCGAGAAGTAGCGCACCACGGCGTTGTTGATCAGCACGTCCACGGTGCCGAATGCCTGGCGCGCCGTCGCCACGAGATCGGCGATCTGCCCGGCGTCGGCCACGTCGGCGCCGTGATGGATGGCGCGCACGCCATGCGCGCTCTCGAGCTTGCGGCGCCGGCTCTCGATCTCTTCCTTCTCCCCGAAGCCGTTCATCACGATGTTGCAGCCCTCGGCCGCCAGCCGCTCGGCCATGGCATAGCCCAGCCCCTGGGTGGAGCCCGTGATCACTGCACATCGGCCTTTCAGCATGTCTTCTCCTCAGGTGCTTTCGCGTTGGACGATCTCGAAGCCGACATCGATCCTGACCTTTTGCGGCGAGGCGCCGCGCAGCCGGTTGACCAAGAGTTCGGCGCTGCGCCGGCCGATGTCCTGGCGCGGGATGCGCAGCGTCGTCACCGTCGGCACGGTGTGGCGCAGCAGGTCGAGGTCGTCGAAGCTCGCGATGGCGATGCGGCCGGGCACCGCCCAGCCGCGGCGCTGGCATTCGAACAGCGCGCCGACGGCCAGAACGTCGCCGGCGAAGAAGCAGGCATCGATGTCGGGATGGGTCTGCACCAGGCGGACCAGCGCGTCGGCGCCCTCGGCGAAGCCGCCAGGCGCCTCCAGCACCAGGCCGGGATCGGCCGGCAGGCCAAGCTCCTCCAGCGCGGCGAAGTAGCCGCGGCGGCGCTCGCGCGAGCGGTCGTTGTCGCGCAGCGGCAGGGTGACGAAGCCGATGCGGCGATAGCCCAGCCGGCCGAGATGGCCGGTCATGGCGCGGGCGGCGTCGAAGTTGGAATAGCTCACCGCCATGTCGATCGGCTTGGCCGGCAGGTTGCCGGTCTCCACTACCGGAATGTCGGTGCGGGCCAAAAGCTCGCGCAGGCGCTTGGAATGGGTGCTGTTGTGCAGCACCAGGCCGCAGACGCGCTGCGCCAGCAGCGCCGAGACCAGCGCCTCCTCGTCCTCCAGGCGATGGCCGGAGTTGGCGATCATCAGGTGCAGGCCGTTGGCGCGCGCCACATCGGAGATGGCGTGGATCATGGCGGCGTAGAGCGAGTTGCGGATCGACGGCACGACCAGCCCGATCACGTTGGAGCGCTTGGACGACAGGCTGCCGGCGATGCGATTGGGCAGGTAGCCGAACTGGCGCACCGCGGCGTCGACCTTGCGGCGCATCTTGTCCGACACGCTCGGCGGATCGCTCAGCGCACGCGACACCGTCATCGGCGAGACGCCGGCATGGCGCGCGATGTCGCTCATGGTGATCTCGCCGCCGCCATTGCGTCCCTTGCGGCCGTTGGTCTTGCCGGCCATCCCTGCCCTCCCCTATAGGTTGGTAGCGATACCACAGAACGGACGGAGGAACGACAATGGCTGATCTCCTGGGCTTCGTCGGCGTCGGGCGCATGGGCGGTCCCATGGCCAACCGGCTGCTCGACGCCGGCTATCGGCTGTGCGTCTATGACGTGTCGGACGAGGCGACAGGGCCCCTGGTGGCGCGCGGCGCCGAGCTTGCCGCCTCCCCGGCCGAAGTCGCCTCGATGGCCGACACCGTGTTCATGAGCCTGCCGACGCCGGATGTCGTGCGCGAGGTGGCGCTGGGCGGCAATGGCGGCCTGATCAACGGCTCGAAGCTACGCACGGTGATCGACCTGTCGACGACCGGACCTGGCGTCGCGACCGAAGTGGCGGGCAAGCTCGCCGAACGCAATATCGCCTGGGTCGATTCCCCGGTGAGCGGCGGCGTCACGGGCGCCAAGGCGGGCACGCTCGCCGTCATGGTGTCGTGCCCCAAGCCCGCCTATCAGAAGCTCGAGCCGGTGCTGAAAGTGTTCGGCAAGCTCTTCCATGCCGGCGAGAAGCCGGGACTGGCGCAGACCGCGAAGCTCGCCAACAACCTTTTGGCGGCGACGGCCATGGTGGCGACATCGGAAGTGATGGCGATGGGCGTCAAGGCCGGCTTGGATGCCAAGGTGCTTATAGACATCATCAACGCCTCGAGCGGCCGCAACAGCGCCAGCCAGGACAAGTTCCCGCGCGCGATCCTGCCGCGCACCTTCGATTTCGGCTTCGCCACCGGCCTCTCCTACAAGGACGTGCGGCTGTGCGTGGAGGAAGCCGAGGCGATGGGCGTGCCCATGGTGGTGGGCGGCGCCGTGCGCGAGATGCTGGCGGTGACCCGCGCGAGGTTCGGCGCGGGCTCCGACTTCACCTACATCGCCAAGGTCCTGGAAGAATGGGCCGGCGTGGAGATCAAGGGATGACGGAGGCGCTGCCGTCTTCCACCTCCTCCGTCTTACGGGGGAGGTTGGGAGGGGGAAGGCCACAAAAGCCCACGCATGGGCTTTCAGATCATGATCTGAAATGTTCGGAGAACACGACTGGGGCTCTCCCCCACCCTACCCTCCCCCGTAAGACGGGGGAGGAATCTGGGAGGGTTGCGCGCGTCAGCTCAAGGCGCTTCCGCCGCCTTCATCGTCTCGAGATCGGCGGTAAGGATCTTGCCCTTCGTCTCCGGCCCCAACGCCACCGCAACGATCACGATCAGCAGGAACACGATGGTGCTCACCATCATCGGCATGGCGAAGCCCATCTTCTGCTCGACCGCGAAGTAGCTGATGACCGGCGCCACCAGGCCTCCCCAGATCGCGCCCTGGTGATAGACGAAGCCCGACGCCGTGGCGCGCACCTCGGTCGGGAAGCGCTCGCTGAGATAGCTCGGGTTCTGGCCATAGATCGAGCCACCGAACACGCCCTGCAGGATGAAGCCGAACACGATCCACAGGGGATCGGTCGTCCACAGATAAAGCGGCGTCACGAAGACGGCGATGATGCAGGGCACGATGATGGCGGGCCGCCTGCCCCATTTATCGGCCACCAAACCCCACAAGCCGGATCCTGCGAAGACCACGATGTTGGCCCAGAACAATGGCGTGGCCACCATGCCGGGCGTCCAGTTCAGCTCCTTCTGCAGGTAGGTCGAGAACAGCGCCCAGATCGAGTAGTAGACGCAGAACGCCGCGCCCATCCACAGGCAGCCGGTCAGCGTGTTGTAGATATGCTGGCGCTTGAAGATGGCGAACAGCGGCGCGTGGACCTCGGCCTTCCTCTCGGTCTGCAGCCGCTTGTTCTCGGCCCACACTTGCGGCTCCTTGACGAAGAAGCGGATCCACACGACCACCAGCGCCGGCAGGATGCCGATCCACAGGAGGCCGCGCCAGCCGATGTCCTCGTAAAGCAAGCCGTAGGCCAGAGCCGATAGCGCGAAGCCCAGGCCCCACGAACCCTGCAGGATGCCGCTCATGAAACCTCGCGAACGGGCGGGCCAGGATTCCATGGCAAGGGCGGCTCCGGCCGGCCATTCGGCCCCCATGCCGATGCCGAGCAGGGCGCGCCAGAACAGCAGGAAATAGAAGGACGGCGAGAAGCCTGCGATGAAGTTGCAAATCGAGTACCACAGGATGGAGATCATCAGCGGCGTCTTGCGCCCCATGCGATCGGCCATCCAGCCGGCGGCGGTGGCGCCGACCAGCCGCAGCCACAAGGTCAAGGTGAAGACGATGGCGACCGCGGTGATGGGGACATCGAACTCCTGGGCGATCGGCACCATGATCAGCAGGAAGATGGTGAAGTCGAACGCATCGAGCGTCCAACCGAGCCAGGCGGCGATGTAGGCATACCACTGGTCCTTGGTCGGTTCCTTCCACCAGGGCACGTTCGAGGATGTGGACGTGACGGACTCGGACATCTGCTAACCTCTCAAGTTGGTCTCGAGGTTTACGCGTAGATACTCCGACTATCGGTGCTCGGCAGGGCCATGCTGCGTGCTGTGTTGGCGGCGTCCGCGAGCGGTCTCGGGGCTCGTCGCCACGAAGATGCGGATGCCCGCGGCGCCCAGCATGCCTGTGGAATTGAAGCCCTTGTAGTCCGGACCGAGCGTGTTGACAACGCCGACGATGAGGCCTGCTCACCGAATATGATCAGCACGCGCGAGCCCGAGCGGTTGGCATAGGTCGCGGCGTGCAATCCGTTCGCCGTGGCGGGGCCGCGTCCGATCACCGCCACACCGAGGCCACCGGTACCGCAGGAATAGCCTTCGGCCATGGCGATGGCGTTGTTCTCGTGCCGCGCGCCGTAGAAGCGGATACCGGAACTGTCGAGCGCCGTGACAAAGACGGCGGTGTCGTCGCTCATCAGGCCGAACACCTGCGCGACGCCCAGCGCCTTCAAGTCGTCTACGAGGACTTGATAGGTCGCAGTCGTGTCGTTCTCCCAAAGCACAAGTGCCGAATACGCTCAGGGGAGCGCAGGCCTCTGGCCCGCATCATGATCAAGCGCGCATGTGAATGCGCGTAAGCGGGCCTCTGGCCCGCGCTCCCAGAAGACGCCAGCGATCAGGCCACGGCCGTGTAGGGCTGGCCCCATTTGTCCTGGTAGACGAACTCCTTCATCGAGCCGCGTCCCACCGGGCCGAACTTGCCCATCGGATACCCGATGGGAAGGATGGCGTAGGAGTGCACGCCCGGCGGCAGGCCGAGTGCTGCATCGGCCTCCTTCTCGAACAGCATGTGCCGCGTCGTCAGCGTCGTGCCGAGGCCGAGCGCGCGCGTCGCCAGCACCATGTTCTGCACCGCCGGATAAATCGACGAGCCCGCCATCCGGTTCGGCGTCGGACCGTCCTCGAGGCAGGCGACGATCCAGACCGGCGCCTCGTGGTAGTGATCGGTGAGATACTCCACGGCGGCATGCTGGCGGAGATACTTCTCCTTGTTGCTGCCCGGCGGCGGTGCGCTGCTCAGATAGCGTGGGCCGATCACCTCGTCGAACGCCTTCTTGTAAATGACCTGCACCGCCTTCTTGATCTTGGGGTCCTTAACGACCATGAAGCGCCACTTCTGGCTATTGCCGCCGTTGGGTGCGTAGATACCGGCGCGCAGGATCTTGGCTATAAGCTCGTCGGGCACCGGATCGGGCTTGAGGCGCCGCATGGCGCGGCACGATTCCATGATCTCGAACAGGTCGGACATCGTTCTTCCTCCGAAAGTTGACCCGAGACTTGCATTGTCTTCCGGCAAGGTAAACCGGAACTACAATGCAACCGACGTTTGGTTGATGCGCATATAGTTCATCGTATAGTTGTAATCATGAAAGTACTGCACATCGCGCCCGGTGATTCGGCGGGCGGAACCCTGAGGGAAGCACTCCGCCGTGCCGGCTACCAACAGGACGTCCTGTCGTTCACCGACGACCTGAGCCACGGTCCAATCGCCTGGGGTACTTCGCGCGAGAGGGCGGCCTGGTGGTCGCATGTCCATGAACCCAGGCTGGAAGACGATCTCGAGGGGTTCTGGCTTCGCCTGGAAACGGCCAACCGGCGGCTCGTCGTCTGGTTCGGACGCCACTCCGCCAGCGAGCTCGCGTTCTTCCTGGCGCTGGCCGATCGGCTGGGCGACCGGTCCTACGACATCGTCGACGTCACCAACCTGCAATGGACGTTCACCCGGCCTGACGGCACTTCAGCGGTTGCCCAACCAGTCGGCGCGGTCGGCGGCATTCCGGCGGAGCAACTGGTGGCACAGCTCGAAACCGCGCGCCCCATCTCCCCGGAGGAGGCCAGCGACGCCAGGCGCCTGTGGCAGCATCTAAGAAGCCAGAACGCGCCATTTCGCGTGGTGACGCCGACGGGCCTTGCCTCCGCGCCGATCGATCACTTCGACGCCTCGATCTTCGAACAGGCAGCTCGGGAATGGCGGAGCTCCGCGTACGTCATCGGATCGACAATGGCCCACAACTGCGAGCCTTACATGCAGGTCGGCGACATCATGCTGCTGGCGCGCCTCGTCGCCCTGGTCGAGGAGGGCAAGCTCCTCGCCGATGGCGATCCGTGGGATATGAGGGCTTGTCGGGTCCGATTGCCGGACTAACCGCGCAACACCTTGCCCGCCTTGGCATCGGTGAGCTTGCCCTGCTCCCAGGTCAGCGCGCCGTTGACCACGGTGTACTCGACGCCCTGCGACGGCATGACGATGCGCTTGGCGCCGCCCGGCAGGTCATAGCGCCGCTCGCCATGGTTCTTCGAGCCGATGCGCTCAGGATCGAAGATCGCCACGTCTGCCGGAGCGCCCTTCGCCAGCCGTCCGCGGTCTTTCAGGCCAAAGAGATCGGCGGGATCGGAGGTGAGCTTGCGCACACCCTCTTCCAGGGTGATGGCCTGCTTCTCGCGCACCCAGGTGCCCAGCAGGTAGGTCGGGTAGCCGGCATCGCACAACATGTCGACATGCGCGCCGCCGTCGCCCAGCGCCATCAGGATCGACTTGTTGTTCAAAAGCTCCTTCATGCGGTCCTCGCGGGTGTTCCACGAAGCCATGGTGAGCTCGCACTGCAGATCGTCGGCCAGCACCAGGTCGAGGAAGGCATCGACACCGTCCTTGCCCTGCTCCTGCGCGATCTGGGCGATCGACTTGCCTTCGAGGTTCTTCAGCGCCGGGTTCTTGACGGCGTAGACGCCGATGCGGCCCCAGTTGCTGAAGCCCGTCGGGTTCTTCAGGTCGTGGCGGAACGCATTGCGGAAGGCAGGATCGGCATAGACCTTCCTCTGTGCCTCCTTGTTGGTGTCGGCGAACACCCGCTTCCATGCCGGGAAAGCCGCGAAGGAGAACGGGTTGTTCATGTCGACTTCACGCGTCAGCGGCAGCGGCGAGGTCTGCGGCCTGGCCCCCTTGGCGATCATCGGCGCGGCGCGGCGCAGCGTGTCGCGCACCGCCTCAGGGATGTCATCACGGTCGAACAGGGCGATGAAGGTCACCGGCCTGCCGCTCTCGGTCAGCAGGAAGTCCAGAAGCTCGCACTGGTCCTGCTCGAGCACGCCGACCTGGCGGGTCAGCGCGATCTCGATCGCACCCTTGCCGCGCTGCTTGAGCTGATTGGCGTAGGCCTTCAACTCCTCGCGGCTGGCGTTGCGGCAAGCCAGCGGCTTGCCCTCGAAGCCGAGATGCTGGTTGAGCGTCGTCGAGGAGAAGCCCAGCGCGCCGGCATCGACCGCCTCGCCGATCAGCCTGGCGATCTTGGCGGTCTCTTCGGCAGTCGCCGCGCGCTCGATCGACGCCTCGCCCATCACGTAGTGCCGGAACGGGGTCAGCGGCGCGATGAAGGCGAGGTTGAGCGACGGCTGGCGCGCGGCCGCAGCGTCCATGAATTGCGGGAAGGTTTCCCAATCCCAGGTGATGCCCTTGTTCAGCACGTCGAACGGGATGCCTTCGACGTTCACCAGGTCGCGCATGGCGATCTCGCGCGTCTCGGGCTTGCAGGGCGCGATGCCGACGCCGCAATTGCCCATCACCACGCTGGTCACGCCGTGCCATGACGAGGGCGTCACCGCGCCATCCCAGCAGATCTGCGCGTCATAGTGGGTGTGCGGATCGACGAAGCCCGGCGCCACGACCAGCCCGTCGGCGTCGATCGTGCGCTTGGCGCCCTCGGTCACCTTGCCGATCTCGGCGACCTTGCCGCCCGCGATCGCGACATCGGCCCGGTAACGCTTGGCGCCGGTGCCATCGACCACAGTGCCGTTCCTGATGACGAGATCGTAGCTCATCGTTGTTTCCTCCCGGGAAAAACTTTCCCCGAGAGTACATCGCCGGCAGGCCCCTGGCGCATGCGAAAAACACGGGCCAGCCACGGCCCGCCGGCGGGTCCTGGACGCGTCAGGCGAACAGGAAGTCCGTCACATGCAGGGCATGCGGATCGGCAAAGCCCACCAGGGTGACGCTGGACGCGTCGTCGAAGGAGATCGTCGTGTCGTGGCCGTCGCCGGTGATCGTCATGTCCTCGACGTGAGTGAAGCCCCAGGCGCGGACATCGATTCGATCACCGTCGCTCTGACGGAAATCGTTGATGTCGTCGCGACCGCCGCCCGGCGCGAAGACGAACATGTCGGCGCCGGTCAGCGCCCCGGCGGCGACGGTCGCCGCATCGCCCCACATATGGTCGGTGCCATGACCGCCGATCAGCACATCGTTGCCGCCACGACTGCTGTCGCCCAGGGTCTCGGCGTCGCCATACAGCTTGTTGGTGAATCCGGTCGACACCAGCACGTCATCACCGCCGACCGCCTGATCGTGCATGATCCGGGCATCACCGTAGAGATTGGCCAGCGACGGGCCCCCCGTCAGATGGTCGTTGCCGCCTTTGGCGTGCCCGGACAAGTCGTCGGCATCGCCCGTCAGGCCGCTCAGGCCACCGGCGTGTCCGACAAGCGTGTCGTCGCCGCCGATCGCATGATCGGTCATGCTATGAGCGTCGCCGAAGAGGGCATCGGCACGGCCATTGCCGCCGATCAGCGTGTCGTTGCCGCCCCGGGCATGGCCCGACATGCTGTCGCCGTCGCCCACCGCCGCGGCCGTGTCGAGGAGCATGTCGTCACCGCCCGACGTGTGGCCGGACATGGTGAAGGCATCGCCATAGAGGAAGCCGGGCGGCCCTTGGCCGATCTCGATCTGGCCGGGGCTGCCGATCATCGTATCGTTGCCGCCGCGCGCATGGCCGTACATGTCGTGGGCGTCGCCGAACAGCAGCTCGAACGAGGCGCCGAGGACGAGGTGGTCGTCGCCGCCCGTCGCGTGGCCATACATGCCGTAGGCGTCGCCGTAGAGCTGGTCCCGGAGGCCGGCGCCGGTCAACGTGTCGTTGCCGCCCTGGGAATGGCCGTGCATCGTGTCGGCATCGCCATAGAGCGTGTTGGTGACACGGGCTCCAGCCGTGAGCACGTCGTCACCGCCTTGGGCATGGCCCAGCAACTGATGGGCATCGCCGTAGGCGATGCCACCGATATCGTCCTCGAGCGCGATGTTCTGATCGCCGGCGTGCGCGTGACCGCGCAGAATGCCGGACGTATCGCCGTAGACTGCCATCGGACATTTCCTCACTCAAAGCGTTCAGCGTTCACGTTGTTCGTTGACGCCGATCTAGCTTTGCGATTCGAGGAATGCCATCGCTCCCTGACCCATTCACCGAATGGCCACAGTGCACCTACGCTGCGTTTCAGTTGATGCACATAGTGAGCAGCTTCGCGTCACTTGATCGCGAACGCCCCGAGCTTCTTGCCGCCTCTGAGCGCCGCGACCAGCCATCTCGGCCTGTTGCCGCGTCCGGCCCAGGTCTCGGCGCGATTCTTGGGATTGCGATAGAGCGGCGGCAGCTTCTTGCCCTTGAGTGCGTGCGGCCGGCCCGCGCCGGTCCCGTTCGACTTCGTCGCCGACAGCCGGCGGAGCTTGCCAATTGCCTCGATCAGGCTGGAACGCTCTTTCGCAGCACGCAACTCCAGCTCGGCCTCGATCTTGGCCTTCGCCTTCACGAGCTCATTGAACGCCATCGATTTTACCTTCAGCATCACTGACCTTTCCAAAAGCTCACGCACACACCCAAACCAAACTACTAAAGCACTATCGTATCGATGCAATGGGCGCCTGTGGCCGGATGAGCGAGAACAACACCCCCGACATACCCTTCAGACGCCTGCTGCGCACCATCCCCGCCGACTATTGGCGCCTGTGGTACGTCGGCATGATCGTCTCGACCGTGCGCTGGCTGGAGACGGTCGTCATGGGGGTCGCCGTTTATCAGCAGACCGGCTCGGCCTTCATCGTCGCCATGATCACCATGCTGCGCCTGCTGCCGATGGGCCTGTTCGGCGCCTTCCTCGGCGCCTTCGCCGAACGGTTCGACCGGCGGCTGACGCTTGCCGGTATGGTCGGAGTCCTTGCCCTGACATCGGCCCTGCTGTCGATCGTCGCCTGGCTGGGAACGCTCGAGGTCTGGCATTTCGCGGCGGCGAGCTTCATCAACGGCTGCGGCTGGGCGACCGACAATCCCCTTCGCCGCACCATCATGGGCGAGGTCATGGGCCGCGATCGCATGGCCACGGCGATGGCGCTCGACGTGGGCGCCAACAATTCCAGCCGCATGGTCGGCCCGACAGCCGGCGGCCTGCTGCTGGCCGGCGTCGGCATCGAAGGCGCCTTCGTCCTGAGCGTGGTGCTGTATGCCACAGCGATTGCGGCCACGCTGCTGGTGCGCATCCGCATGCCCGCAACGCCCGGCGCCGGCGCCGTGCTGGCCCGCACATGGGAGAGCATCGGCATCGTCCTGAAGGACAAGCGCCTCAGCGCGATCTTGCTGGTGACGATCATCTACAACGTCTTCGCCTGGCCCTTCACCAGCATGATTCCAGTAATCGGCCGCGACCAGCTCCGGCTCGGGCCAGAGGGCGTCGGCCTGCTGACCAGCGTCGATGGCGTCGGCGCCTTCGTGGGCGCCCTGGTGCTGGCGCTGTGGCTGACCCCGGGCTGGCACGCTCGCGCCTATGTCGGCGGCGTCGCCGTGTATCTCCTGTCCTTGATCGCCTTCGCGCTTGCGCCCGAAGCGGTCTCGGCCGGCGCGGCGTTGTTGGTCACCGGCCTCAGTGGTGCGGCCTTCTCCACCCTGCAGGCCACGACCGTCTATCTCGCCGCACCGGTCGAGATGCGCTCGCGCATCATGGGCGTGCTGTCGGTGTGCATCGGCACGGGGCCGATAGGGTTCGTCTGGCTGGGCTGGCTCGCCGATCGGATCGGTGCGCCGCAGGCGACGGCGGTGACCGGCGCGATGGGCCTGCTGGCTCTTGCGGCGACGTGGCCGTTGTGGCGGCGGATCTGACCGCTAATACCGCCCATCGCTGAAGGGTGAGTCGCAACTGTCACCCCGAGCGCAGCGAGGGGCCTTTGAGGCCGCAGGAAAGGTCCCTCGCTGCGCTCGGGATGACAGCGAATCCGTATCAGGCATTTGTGATTCCGGGTGCTAATCCAGCTTTACGCCCACCCGCGTGATGAGCGCCTGCCATTTGGCCGTCTCGTCCTTCAGCAAAGCGGCGAACTCGGCCGGGCTGTTGAACACGACTTCCGATCCGTCACTGTCCAGCGCGCTGCGGAACGCCGGATCCTTCAATCCCTCGACCAGGACGGCATGAAGGCGTGCGACGATCTGCGGAGACGTGCCGGCCGGTGCTGCCAGCGCGAGCCAAGCGTCGAGCGCGAAGCCATCGGGCATTGCCTCCAGCAGGGTCGGCACCTCCGGCATCGCCTTGGTGCGCTTGGCGCTGGTCACCGCCAGGGCGCGCAAGGTACCCTGCTGGGCCGGGCGAAAGGCCGTCGGCATGGTCGGGAAGCCGACGTCGACCTGCTTGCCGAGCAGGGCCAACACGATATCCGGCGCGCCCTTGTAGGGCACGTGGATGTAGTCGATCCCCGCCGCCAGCCGGAAAGCCTCGGCCGACAGATGCGCCAAACTGCCGGCGCCGCCGGAGGCGTAGTTCAGCTTGCCGGGCATCGACTTGGCGAGCGCCACGAACTCCATGACCGACCTGGCCGGCGAAGACGGCGGCACCACCATCAGCGAGGGGATGCGGGTGAGCATGGTCACCGGCACGAAGTCTTTCAGCGGGTCGTAGTTCACCTTGGCGTAGAGCAAGGGGCTGAGGACGTGGCTGCTGGTCATCAGCATCAGGCTGTAGCCGTCGGGTGCGGCGCGGGCCGCGACCTCGGCGCCGATGTTGCCGGCCACGCCTGGCTTGTTGTCGACCACGAACTGCTGGCCGAGGCTCGCGGTCAGGCGCTGCGCCACCTGTCGAGCCGCGACGTCGGGCGCGCTGCCGGCGATGAACGGCACGACGATGCGCACCGGCCTGTCGGGGTATTGCGCCTGTGCGGCGCCTGCCGTCAGGAGCGAGGCTGCCAGCGCAAGGAGAGCGAGAAATTTCATGCGACCCACCATCACTGCGGCTCGATGCCAGAGTCTTTCAGTGCGGCCTTCCAAACCGCGAGCTGCTCCTTCATGTAGGCCGCAAGCGCTGCCGGCGTGGATGACTTCGGTATGAAGCCATGCCGTTCAACCTGCTCCCTCACCGAGGGCTTGGCGAGTGCGGCCACCATCGCCTTGTTCATGGTGGCCACGACCTCGGCCGGCAGGTCGGCCGGACCGACCAGCGCGAACCAGGGGACAATGGGGAACTGGCGCTGGCCCGCCTCGATGATCGTGGGAAGGTCAGGCATCAACGGACTGCGCACGTCGAGCATGGTGGCGAGCGCTCTCAGCTTGCCGGCCTTCACGTGGGCGGCGACCGATGTCGCGGTGCCGTTCATGACCTGGACGCGACCCGACAGCAGATCGGCGATCGCATCGGGCTCCGACTTGTAGCGGATCGCCTCGAGCTCGATCTTGTTCCTCGCAGCA
Organism: uncultured Alphaproteobacteria bacterium; assembly: GCA_963809025.1. GTDB lineage: Bacteria > Pseudomonadota > Alphaproteobacteria > Reyranellales > Reyranellaceae > Reyranella. The sequence goes on from CAWEIE010000006.1 coordinate 18,948, forward strand.
AGCATCGCCATCGACACGAAGGCGTAGGTGTTACCCGCCGCATAGTTCAGCGGCTTGGGAGCGGCCTTGGCGACGGCGATGAGATCTGCGAGCGAGTTCGCCGGCACCGAGGGATGGACGACGATGAAGAAGCTGTTCTCGCCAAGGAAGGTGATCGGCGTGAAGTCGGTGAGGACGTTGTAGGGCGGCTCCTTCTGCATGTTCGGTGCGACGGCGAGCGGGCTGTTGGTGCCGAACAGCAACGTGTAGCCGTCGGGCGCCGCGCGCTTGACCTCGCCGGCGGCCAGGGCGCCATCGGCACCGGGCTTCTGGACCACGATGATCGGCTGGCCGAGCGTCTGCTCCAGTTCCTGGCCGATGATGCGGGCGAGCGCGTCGGTTGCCGATCCTGCGCCGAAAGGAATGACGAACCTGATGGCCTTCGATGGATATGGCTGCGCACCCACCTCGGCCTGCGGCAGCAACAGCAGCGCGGCAAGTGCCGCGACAACAACCCTCAGCATTGGGATCCTCCCCGTCTATTTTCTTTTCATTCTGCTAGTGAAACGCGTCCTCCTACTCCAGTGATGAGCATACCCTCAGGACGTCGTGCTGCGCGACCTTGACAGCGCCGGCTCGGCGTGACGTGATTCAATCAGTCTCGTCAGCAAAAGGAGGTCTTCATGCTTCCACCGGGCCAGCGTGCCGCAACAATTGCTGACGCAGACGTTCGGGCATCAGCATAGCGGGAACACACGGACGCCACACCGGGAGCGGCCTCCGCGGGTCGCATCAGTAGGGCGAGACCCCATCTCGGCCGCTCCCGGAAGTGCGCTTTCGGGCGTCTCCAACCCATGATCTTGCGCGTTGATCCAGGCCGCTCGATTGCCCGGCGAGCATTGCTCGCTGGCATTTCGGCGTTGCTCGTTCCGCTGCCGGCGCTCGCCCAGACGGCGACCAAGGAGAAGGTCGCCGCGGCGCTGCCCAGGCTCAAGGAATTCGCACGGCAGATCGTCGGCAAGCGGTTCGTGCCCGGGCTCTCGGTCGCCGTCGTGTATCGCGACGAGATCGTCCTGCTCGACGGCTTCGGCGTGCGTGAAATCGGCAAGCCTGCGGCCGTCGGCGCAGATACGGTCTTCCAGCTCGCATCGGTCTCCAAGCCACTGTCCGCGACCGTGGTCGCGGGTCTGGTGAGCGATGGCAAGGTCTCGTGGGACAGCCGAATCCGCGACATCGACCCCGGCTTCACGCTGCAGGATGAGCTGGCGGCGGCCAACGTCACGATCCGCGACCTGTTCGCCCATCGCAGTGGATTGCCCGGGCATGTCGGCGACGACATCGAGCAACTTGGCTTCACCCAGGGCGAGATCCTCCAGCGATTGCGCCTGGCGAAGCCGGCCTACAGCTTCCGCAACGGCTACTCGTACAGCAATTTCGGTCTGACGGAGGGCGCCGTCGCGGCGGCGCGATTCTCGGGAAGAAGCTGGGAGGAGGCCTGCGAGGAGAAGCTCTACAAGCCGCTTGGCATGAACTCGACCAGCTCGCGCTATCGGGACTTCATGAACCAGGGCGATCGCGCAGCCTTGCATGTACGCGTCGACGGCGAATGGGCGTCGTTCACCCGGCGCAACGCCGATGCGCAGGCTCCGGCGGGCGGCGCGAGCTCGACTGCACGCGACATGGCCTTGTGGCTGCGCCTCCTGCTGGCCGACGGGCAGTACGAAGGCCGCGAGGTGATTGCGAAGGACGCGCTGCAGCAGACGCATGTTCCCGCGAGCGTGCGCGGCGTCGACCCGAAGACGGGCGCCGCGGCTTTTTACGCGCTCGGCTGGAACGTCGACTATCGCGAGCATGGCGTCGAATGGAGTCATGCCGGCGCGTTCAGTGCCGGGGCGCGGACGCTCGTGCACCTGATCCCCGGCGAGCAGCTTGGAATCGTCGTATTGTCGAACGCCTTTCCAACGGGCGTGCCGGAAGGGATTGCCAAGACGTTCTTCGATCTGGTCTTCGTCGGCAGCCCCACGCGCGACTGGGTGGCTTATGCCAACGAGATCTTCGACGCCGGCTACAAGGAAATGATGAAGCCGTCGCTCGCTTATGCAACGCTGCCAGCCACGCCTGCTCCGGCCCTGCCGGTATCGGCCTATCTCGGCGACTATCGCAACGACTATGTCGGTGACGCGAAGGTCACCGAATTGGGCGGATCGCTGTACCTGCATCTCGGGCCGGCGGGCAGGCGCTTCCCGCTGACCCACTTCAATCGCGACGTGTTCGTGTATGCGCCCATGGCGGAAGCGCCCAAGGCGCGCGTGGGTGTGAGCTTCCTGATCGGACCGCACAGCAAGGCGAGCGAGGTTACGGTCGAGGACCTCAATGAGTATGGTTTGGGACGGCTGACTCGCGTCAGCCCCAACTAAGAACTTCAAGCAGAACGGAGGAAATCGATGTCATTTTATCGCGGCATGACCTGTGAGAACGTGACCCTCAAAGGCGACAAGGGCACCCCGATCACCGCCTACGTGGCCAAGCCGGCCGGCGCTGGCCCCTTCCCCGGCGTCGTGCTGATCCACCATCTGCCGGGCTGGAGCGAGCTCTACATCGAGACGACGCGCCGCTTCGCCCATCACGGCTATATGGCGATCTGCGCCAACCTCTATGAGCGCGAGGGCGGCGGCAGCGACGGCAACCCCGACGACGTCGCGGCCAAGGTGCGCGCCGACGGCGGCATCGCCGATTCCCAGATGGTCGGCGACACCGCGGCCGCCGTGCAGTGGATGCGCGCCCAGCCCAACCTCAACGGCAAGGTCGGCCTGTTCGGCTCCTGCTCGGGCGGCCGGCACGCCTTCATCTATGCCTGCCAGAAGAAGGACGTCGATGCCTGCATCGACCTGTGGGGCGGCCGCGTGGTGATGGGCAAGGAGGAGCTCAACGCCAAGACGCCGACGGCGCCGATCGACATGACCAAGGAGCTCGCCTGCCCACTGCTCGGCCTGTTCGGCAACGACGACCGCGCGCCCAGCCCCGAGCAGGTCAATCAGCACGAAGCCGAGCTCAAGAAGCATGGCAAGAACTACGAGTTCCACCGCTACGACGGCGCCGGCCACGGCTTCTTCTACTGGCATCGGCCGCTCTACCGGGTCGAGCAGTGCATGGATGGCTGGAGCAAGGTGCACGCCTTCTTCGGCAAGCACCTGGCGAGGAAGTAGGAGGTTGTCATGTGCACGTCGATCATCGAGATCGCCCGCGCCGAGGGCATGGCCAAGCGCGGCGATGAGTGGTTCCCGCTTACGCAGGCAGTGGTCGCCTACGATCACGCACGCCACGCGCCGCTGGGCGACGTCATCACGCTCGATTTCATGAACACGGGCCTCGATGCCGGGGCCCGGGCCGGGGTCGAGATCACCCTGGAATTGGCCAAGGCACTGCGCGCAGCGCTCGATCGGGCGATTGCCGCGGCCGAGTTCGAGGAAGCGGAAGTGCGAGGCAAGGGCGCTGTGGTGAGCCTCGTTCGAGCCGCGTGACGAGATCGATGACGGTTTGATCCCTTCGAGCAACAGGGCCGGCGGCCGCCGCGCGCGCGCGCCGCCGGATCGCTATGGCGCGCATCTCGACGACATTCCCGCCTTGTTGTGCGCGGTTGTATCCTCACCGACATCTTAGTTCGGTCAAAGTCTTGGTGTAGACGCAGTCTACGCTTCGGTGAGCCTGTCGTTTTGCGAACGTCAGATAAAAGAGGGTAAACCGGCCATGGCCCAGAGAGATCGCGTTCTTGCCCTGCTGCGCGGCCACGAAGCCAGGCGGATCCGCTTCACGGTCCCCTCGGCCAGCGTGCCGGTGACCATCAATCATGTGACGTTCGACACGGTCGCGAACGCTATCGTCGCGGGAAAGATCGGCGTTTCGCCGTTCGCGGTGAGCGCAGGCGGCGCCCTCGCCGAGTACCATCAGCCCGCCGGTCCGACCGCCCCCTCCTCGGGACAGCTCATGGTGCCGCCGATCCTGGGACGGATCGACGAGGCCGCCGTGATGCATGAGAGCACGCACGCCTTCTTCGACCTCAGGACGTCCAACATCCTGGCGACAGAGGAAGAGGCGGTCAGCTATATCGTGACGGCGCTCTACCATCGCATGACCGGGCTGACTCCGGCGCGGTGGACGGGAGCGGAGCCCTTCATTTCCGCCAAGGTCGTGGCCGACGCCCTGCTGCATCAATACCAGCTGGGCAACGTGGCCGTGCCGCCGGTGGACGCCGGCCAGTTCCGGACCCTTCTGCTCGCCGTCGCAACGACTCCCATCTATCTGCTGCCCTCGACGCCCGGCGGCAGCACCCCGGCGGGCCTGTTCGGCGGGTTCATGGGCGGACCTGTCCGTTACGTACACAACGGCTAGCGCGGCGACAGCAAGCTCGCCTTCCGCACGGCCAGCATATAACTTCTGGTCCCATGCGTGCCGGCGAGATCGTCTTCACGGGAATGGATCGGGTGGTGTTCGGCCGCCCGGCCGCCGAGGCTGTCGCTGAGGCGGCCGAGCGGCTGGGCGCCAAGCGGGTGTTCATCCTCGCCGGCAAGACACTCAACCGCGATACCGATGCGGTCCGGCGGATCGCCGGAGCGCTCGGATCGCGCTACGCCGGCGTGCACGACGACATGCCGGCGCACAGCCCGCGCGACGCCGTGGTCGCCTGCGCCAACAAGGCGCGCGATGCCGGCTGCGACCTGCTGGTCAGTGTCGGCGGCGGGTCGACGACCGACGGCGGCAAGGCAGTCACCATCTGCCTGGAACACGACATTCGCGAGCCGGACGGGCTGGAACCCTTCCGTACCGTGGTCGACGAGACCACGGGCAAGCGGCACTTCCCGCAGTATCGCGCGCCGCGGGTTCGCCAGATCTGCGTGCCGACGACGCTGAGCGGCGGCGAGTTCAACGCGCGTGCCGGCGTCACCGAGCCAAGGCTGCGGCTGAAGCAGGCCTATATCCATCCCGGCATCATCCCGCTCGTGGTGATCTTCGATCCCGCCATTGCCGTGCACACGCCGGAATGGCTGTGGCTGTCGAGCGGCATCCGCGCCGTCGACCACGCCGTCGAGACCTACTGCTCGATCGACCGCAACGCCTACACCGACAGCACCGCGCTGCAGGCGCTGCGCCTGCTCGGCCGCGGCCTGGCGGCGGTGAAGCACGATCCGGCCGATCTCGCGGCGCGGCTCGACTGCCAGATCGGCGCCTGGATTTCGATGACGGCGATCGTCGCCGGCACCCGCATGGGCGCAAGCCATGCCATCGGCCACGTGCTGGGCGGCAGCGCCGGCGTGCCGCACGGCTACACCTCGTGCGTCATGCTGCCGGCGGTGCTGGCGTTCAACGCCGAGGTCAACGGCGATCGCCAGGCGGAGATCAGCGCCGCGCTCGGCGCGGCCGGCCAGCCGGCCGCCGAGGTTCTCGACCGCTTCATCGCAGGCCTCGGACTGCCGCGGCGGCTGCGCGACGTCGGCGTCAAGCGCGACGACCTGCAGCGCATCGCCACGAACTGCATGCTCGACGACTGGACCTTCTCCAATCCCGCGGACGATCCACGCGGCTCAGGAGATCGTGCCGATTCTGGAATCGGTGTACTGAGCGGGTTGTCCTCTCTCAGTGTGACAATCCTCACATCGCGATCAACCTCCGCTCGATAGGATGCGCTGACAAATCGTGGCGCTTCGAGAGGGGGAGCTGGTGAAGCTCATCATCGGGGCCTTGAGTGGCATCGTGGTGTTGGCTGATCGTCGGCCTCATCGTTGTCGACGCCACGACTGCGCCAACGGCGAGCACGGGCCAGTGCATCCTGGTGCGGCGCACCGTCCTCCCCGACTTCTGTGCGAACAGCTGCTCGCCGCCTTTCGACTGCACGCTGACGAGGCGGCCCTACGGCGTCTTTTTCAGCCAGGCGGCGTCCTGCATGGATGGCGTCATCTGCTGATCCGAACGACCCGGTGCTGAGGAAATTGCCATGAGCATTCTCCGGTCCTGTGCGCGTCTCCTGTCCCCCGCTTTGTGCATGTTCTTCGGCGCCTCTGCGTCGGGCCAGGTGACGTCCCAATACCAGTTCAACCTGCCGTTCTCCGTAGCCGTCCATAGCGACGGTTCGATCGTGGTTACGGAGAGAGGAAACCACCGCGTCCACAAATACCGCGCGGACGGAACGCTGGCCTGGCGCGCCGGGATCATGCAAAGCGGCGCCGGGGCCGACGAATTTCGCGAGCCCGGCGGTCTCGCGGTCGATTCGACGGGCCAGGTTTTCGTCGCGGATTCGGGCAATGCCCGCGTCCAGAAGCTCAGCCCGATAACAGGCGCGTCGATGGCTCGATGGGGTTCGCCCGGCCAGTTCCGCAAGCCGATCGCGATCGCCGTAGATGGCCGCGATCATGTCTATGTCCTCGACGGTGAAGCCCGCCGCGTCCAGAAGTTCAGCAACGACGGCGCCACCCTCCTCGGCTCCTGGGGTGGCACTCTGGGCAGCGGGGATGCCGCGTTTTCGCCGATCGGCAGTGGACCCGGCGACATCGTGATCGACCAGGCGGGCAACGCCTTCATCTCCGACACGTCGAACCATCGCATCCACAAGTGGCGTCTGCAGATGGACGCCGCGGGCACCATCACGGGCGCCATCTTCGAGGGATGGCTCGGCAAATGTGTCTCCGGCGCCAATTGTGACGGCGTCAACCAACGAAGCCGCGGCTTTGCCTGCACGTCGACCAGCTGCGTGGCGACAATGCCCGGCACGTCACCGTCGGGCGGCGCCCCCGGCCAGTTCACCAACCCGCGCGGGCTTGCGCTGGATCCGACGGGCAATCTCTTCGTGGCCGACGTCGACAACAATCGCATCCAGCGTTTCGACAGCACCGGCGCGTTCGTCACGTCGTGGGGATTCACCGGTTCGTATTCTGGCCAGTTCCGCAGTCCGCTCGATGTCGCCACGGAAGGAACCAACACCGTGTTCGTGGCCGACATGCGCAACGGCCGCGTCGTGAAATTCTCCAGCACCGGCAGTCCGCAATCGGTGCTCGGCGGCGGCATCGCCCTCACCGCAGCGCAAGGCTGGCCGCCGGACAAGAAGGATGCGCTTCTCGATGCGAACGCGTTCTTCATCGTGGCGGGCGAGAATATGCCGACGACGATCACGGTCGAGTCCCTCGGCGAATTCCGTGCCCCCGTCACGTTGAACGCCGATTGCCCCTCGCCGGTGACCGCTGGCTCGGGCTGCATCGACCTGCTCACGGGCCAGCCGGCCGCACCTGCCGGAACGACGATCAATTTCACATCGAATCCAGTGAACGCTCCAGCCGGGTTCTCGGAGAACACCCTTCTGACGGTGACAGCGTCCGGCTCCGCCACGCCAGGCAAGTTCATTCGTCCTGTGCGCGGAGAAAATCAGCCATCCGGAGTCGCGTACGCCATACCCATCGCCTTCGAGATCATTGCCGCGCCGACCGACAACATGACCGTTCCCTGCGCGACGACAACGCCAAGCGTTTACCAACGCGGCACCTTGCCGGAGATCCTGCCGCTGGCTCCGCTCATGAGAAGCCTCTATCGCGACAAGCACCAGCACAGCAATCTCTCGCGATCTCGCCCCCTCGTCATCGGAGCGGCGGCGACCGCGAGCCGAAACGGCTGGCTGATCACGCTTGAAAAGCCACGACCTGCGGACCTGCCGTTGCCGGCGACCGAAGCCGTCATCGTGTTCAGCAATATGACGACCAGCATCAAGGGGATTGCCGCCCTCGACGCGACGGGCTGCTCGATTACCAAAGGCGTCGCGCTCGACGCCGGCATGCGGGACGAGTTCCGGATTTCCGCCAACACCACGACGACGCTGCTTCTCAGCGTGTCCCGCCAGGACATCGGCATCCTGAGCGAACCTTCCTTCTGGCAGTTGGTTGGCGGCAGACGGGTTACTATCGACTGGGTTTTTTGACCATCAGATGATCACTCCCGGTGACTATCCGGGGGCTCGCCGCGTGACCCGCAACTGCCGGCACGTTGTCGCGTTGCGTGCCCGTGATGACAATATTGCCCGTTGCCCGCGTGCCCATGTCGGCACGCGCATGCTTTGTGCTCGCACTGCTGACCGCAGCGGCAGCGATGCCGGCCTCGCCCAGCCGGGCGCAGCAGGAGGACTGCGAATACGGTGCGTTCGGTTGCGGACACGCCGAGCAGCATCATCAATACCTGGAATGGAAGCCGAGCACCGGCAAGGGCAGCTGCTGCAACGGCGACGACTGCCGGCCGGTCAAGGCCCGGTCGGAAGACGACGGCAGCTGGTCCGTCTGGATTCCGGAATTTCGCCGCTGGGTTCCGGTGCCGTCCTTCGCCGTCGGCGAGCCCGACCGGTTCGGCGATGGCCGCAGCCACGTCTGCAGCACCAAGCCGCTGCCGACGCTGCCGGTGTTTCACATCTTCTGCTTCTCGCCGACGGGGTCGAAGAGTTAGGGGTCACCAGAGGTGCCGGCGGGCGAAAGCGTGGCCTGAGCCGGACTTCAGGTAGAGCTCGAAGGCGGTCGCTTTGGCGTAGTCTGAGAAGCCGACGTAGGTGATCAGGCGCCAGGGCATGAACTTGGACGTATGACGTGATTTTCCAACGTTGCGGTCGGCAAGACGCATCTTCAGCTCGGTGGTCAGCCCGATGTAGCGTTGATCCGGCGAGCTCTGGCTCTGAAGCAGGTAGACGTAAATCATTGAACAGACAGACGAAGAGCATCGTCTGGTCGTTACAGCCCTCCTTCGCGCTTCGCGCTTCGGAGGGCACCCTGCTTCGCGCTACGCACCACGCAGGCAAGCCCTGCGTAGCGCGTAGCGCGAAGCAGGGTGGCGGAGAGGAAGGGATTCGAACCCTCGATACGGGTTTACCCCGTATAACGGTTTAGCAAACCGCCGCCTTCGACCGCTCGGCCACCTCTCCGCAGCCCGTTAAGACCCCGGCGATCGATATCCACGACGGATGCGCGGCGGTTCTAGCGGCGGCTTGGTCCGAAGTCAAACGAAGGCTCAATTTCGCGAGCATTTTCAGGCCCTTGGCCTCGGGCCGCGAACCGTGCGACGGTGCCGGGCATGAGTGCTGCACCTTCGTCCATCGACATGCTCAAGCGCCTGGTCGCGTTCGACACCACCTCGCGCAACTCCAACCTCGAGTTGATTCACTATATCCGCGATTACCTCGCCGATTTCGACGTCGAGAGCACGCTCGTGCCCAACGAGCAGGGCACCAAGGCCAACCTCTTCGCCTCGATCGGTCCGGACCGCGAAGGCGGGGTCGTGCTGTCGGGCCACACCGACGTCGTGCCGGTCGACGGCCAGCCCTGGACGACAGATCCGTGGGACCTCACCGAGAAGACAAACGGCAACCTCTACGGCCGCGGCACCTGTGACATGAAGGGCTTCGTCGCCGCCTGCCTCGCCAATGTCACCGCCTTCCAGCGCGCCAGGCTCAAGGTGCCGATGCATTTCGCCTTCTCCTACGACGAGGAGATCGGCTGCCTGGGCGCGCATGCGCTGGCCGAGCGGCTGGTCGGCGCCGTGCCCCGGCCGCAGGCGGTGATCGTGGGCGAGCCCACCATGATGGGCGTGGTCAATGCGCAGAATGCCGGCGGCGGCATCGTCGCCACCTTCACCGGCTTCGAGGCGCATTCCTCGATGACCCACCTCGGCGTCAGCGCCATCCATTTCGCCGGCGACTTCATCCATTGGCTGAACGAGCTGCAGGTCGAGCTGGCTCGGCGCAAGCGCACCGACCTCGACACCGTGCCGGGCCACACCACCATCAATGTCGGCGTGATCAACGGCGGCACCGCCGGCAACATCCTGGCACGCGAATGCACCTTGAACTGGGGCTATCGCACCCTGCCCGGCGACGATCCGTGGGAGGTGCAGCGCCGCGCCGAGCAATACATCGCCGAGCTGCTGCTGCCCAAGATGCGGACCAAGCATCCCGACGCCAACATCACCCTGAAGCGCCGCTCCTTCGTGCCCGGCCTGCTGCCGCAGGAGAACGAGGAGGCGGCCAAGCTCGCCCTGCAATGGACCGGCGGCAACCGTACCTATGCCGTGCCCTACGCCACCGAGGCCGGCATCTTCCGCGGCCACGGCATCCCGACCGTGATCTGCGGACCGGGCGACATCGCCCAGGCCCATCAGCCCGACGAGTTCGTGGCGCGTTCGCAGATGGATGCCTGCGATGCCTTCCTGGGCAAGATGATCGGCTGGGCCGAGAGGCAATAGTCTTCTGGACCGCCGGCCTGCGGCCGGCTCATGATCTTCCAGGTCCGGAAGAACATGAACTCAGCTCGCCGGCGTTTCCTGAAGTACCTCGCAGCCAGCCCGCTGCTGACAAGCGCCGATCTCCTGGCGCAGGAGCAGCGCTTGCCCGATCCGTTGGTCTGGGCGCCGCGCAGTCTCGACAAGCTGATCGAGACGCCGCGCGAGGCACTGAGCGTGTTCGATTTCGAGCCGGTGATGCACAAGAACGTGCCGCCGGCGCATTTCGGCTACATGGCGACCGGCATAGACGATGAGGTGACGCTACGCGCCAACCGCGAGGGCTTCCAGAAGTTCCAGCTGCTGCCGCGGCGTCTTGTCGACGTCTCGCAGCTCGACCTCACCATGGAATTGTTCGGCCGCAGTTACGGCAGCCCGGTGGTGCTGGCGCCGACCGGCTCCAACAAGGCCTTCCATGAGGATGGCGATCTCGCCGTCTCACGGGCGGCGCGGCGGACCAACAACCTGCAGATCCTGTCGGCCGTGGCGACGGCGTCGATCGAGCAGGCAATAGAGGCACGCGGCCGGCCCGTCTGGTTCCAGCTCTACCCGACCAACAAATGGGCGGTGGCCGAGGCCCTGGCCAAGCGCGCCGAGACGGCCGGTGCGGAAACCATCGTCGTCACGGTCGACGTGCTGGCGCGGCAGAACTGGGAGACCTACGTGCGCCTGTGGCGCACCGACAAGCGCAACTGCGCGGAGTGCCATGGGCTGGGCCTGGCGAGCTTCGTGAAGCGCAAGCCCAACTTCGACGGCCTCGACCTCTCCGGCATCGAGTCGACGGGCGCCACCAGCCTCACCTGGACGTTCATCAAGCGCCTGCGCGATACCGTGAAGACCAAGCTCGTGCTGAAGGGCCTGATGACCGCCGCCGACGCGATCCTCGCCGTCGACAACGGGCTCGACGCCATCGTCGTCTCCAACCATGGCGGCCGTGACGACGACTTCGGCCGGTCGACCATCGACGCCCTGCCCGAGATCATCGAAGCGGTCGACGGCCGCATCCCGGTGCTGGTCGATTCGGGCTTCCGCCGCGGCACCGACATCGTCAAGGCGCTGGCGCTGGGCGCGCGCGCCGTGTGCATCGGTCGGCCCTACCTCTGGGGGCTGGGCGCCTTCGGCCAGGCGGGAGTCGAGCGCGTGCTCGACCTGCTGCAGCAGGAGACGCGCGCCGCCATGCAGCAGGTCGGCGCGCGGGCGCTGAAGCAGCTGGGACCGGCCCTGGTGAAGCGGGCGTCCTAGCCCTCGGTCCGCCGTCCCGTCTCGAACAGGAACCACACGCGCTGCTCGGTCTCGTCGACCCAGTTCTCGATCAGGCTGGCGGTGGCGATGTCGCCATGCTCGTCGGCGACCTCATGGAGGATGCGCATGTGCCTGAGCAGGTCCTTGTTGTCGTCGCGCAGCTCGGCCAGCATGTCGGACGGCGTCACGTACTCGGCGTCGTTGTCGAGCACGCGCTGCAGGCGCTTGACGTGGCCGACCGACTTGATGGTCGAGGCGCCGAGCTTGCGCACCCGCTCGGCGATGACGTCGGTCATGGCGTCGATCTGCGTCGCCTGGTCGTCGAGCAGCAGATGGTAGTCGCGGAAATGCGGGCCCGAGACGTGCCAGTGGAAATTCTTGGTCTTGAAATAGAGCGCGATCACGTCGGCCAGCAGGATGTTGAGGCCGCCCGCCACGTCCTTGCTGGCGTTGGCGCCAAGGTCGTTCGGCGTGGCGAGGTTGGCGGTCCGGCGGGACTTGGCGTCTTTGGCCATGGGCTGAAATCTCCTGAATCTGGCAATCGCTGCAATCTAGCCCGTTTTGCGGGGCCGTGAATAGTTGTCCGAAGGTATAGCGCGCTAAAGACCGGCGCAGACCGGCTGCTCGACGCGGAACACGCTGTATTGGCCGAAACGCTGCTTATAGGCCTCGACGATCTCGATGACCTTGGCCTTGTGCGCCGGCGCGTCGAACACGATGACGACCAGGCGCTTGCTGCGCTCGCGCACGATGCGGCCAGTGGGCTCGCGGTATTGGCCGGACGAATCGAAAACGCTCAGCCCGTCGGGAAAGCGCGACGTCACGACCTCCGTCACGAAAGCGCCCCACTCCGCATCCGTCACCTCGCCGCCCGCGGGCTTGTCGCGGCCGAAGTAGAGATCGATCGCGACGGCGGGTCTAAGCGGCGCGGTGCAGACAGGCGGCGCGCCTGGCTGGGCGCAGGCGGAAAGCGTCAGCCCCAAGATCGCTGTCATCCCGAGCGAAGCGAGGGACCTTTCCTGTAGCTTCAAAGTTCCCTCGCTGCGCTCGGGATGACAGAGGCTAGTTCAGATACGGCACCGCCATGCCCTTGGTCACGGCGGGCCGGGCATTGATGATGTCGTACCAGCGCTTGACGTTGGGGAAGTCGGCGAGGTTGACGGTGTGCCACTCATGGCGCGCCGCCCACGGGAAGATCGCCATATCGGCGATGGTGTAGTCCGAGCCCGCGGCGAAGGCGTTGCTGGCGAGCTGCTTGTCGAGCACGCCGTAGAGGCGCTTGGCCTCGTCGACGTAGCGCTTGATGCCGTACTCGATCTTGGTCGGCGCGGCGCGCAGGAAGTGATGGGCCTGGCCGAACATCGGGCCGACGCCGCCCATCTGCCACATCAGCCATTCCAGGGTCTTGTATTTCTGCACCGGGTCCTTCGACAGGAAGCGGCTGGTCTTCTCGGCGAGGTAGATCAGGATCGCGCCCGATTCGAACAGGCTGATCGGCTTGCCGCCGGGACCGTCGGGATCGAGGATCGCCGGGATGCGGTTGTTGGGGCTGATGCGCAGGAAATCGGGCTTGAACTGCTCGCCCTTGGAGATGTCGACCTTGTGCACGCTATAGGGCAGCCCGCACTCCTCCAGCATTATCGAAACCTTGCGGCCGTTGGGCGTGCCCCACGTATGAAGCTCGATCATCTCCTCGTTCTCCCCCTCTTCACTTCAGAAAAAACTCAGGCCCAGTCGTCAGACCCGCCCGTGTCGCCGTCGTCGTAGGCTGCGGTGTCGTAATCCTCGCTGCGCAGGTCGTCGGGCATGGGGTTGTCGGCGGCCGACGCCTGCTGGTTGTCCTGCGGCAACAGCGGCGCGGGCTGCGCCGCCGACGCTGTCTGTCCGAACGGCCCGGGATTGCTGCCCATCAGGTTGCGGATGCCTTCGAACAACAGCGCGCCGCCCGCGACACCGGCCGCGGTCGCCATTGCCGTGCGCAGGAAGCCCCCGCCACCGCCTTGCTGCGGCGCCACCGCGGCCTGCAGGGGCGAGCGTGTCGGCGGAACGGAAGGACGCGGAGCGGCCGCTGCGGCGGGCGCCCCCCACGGACTGATCTTGGGCGCACTGCCCAGGAAGCCGGACGCGGCCGGCGCGGCGCCGGCCCCCCTGGCCTCGAGCTCGGCGATGCGCTCCTGCGCCGCCTTCAGCGCCTGCTCCTGCACCAGCACGGTCTGGACGAGCAGGTACGGCGCGGCGGGCTGACGGACGGCAAGATCCTTGATCAGCGCCTCGGCCTCGCCATCGCGCGGCTGGGATTCAAACGGCTGCAGGCGCCCGAACAGTCCGGTGATGAGCTCGCGTTCTTCCGATTGCATGACAGTGCCTCCTGCCCTTTCGGTTCAAAGGGCACCGTCAACGTGGTTGTCCGCTGTCTTAGCGTCAAGGGTCCAAGGAGCCCAGCCGCAATTCCCACGGTTCGATGCGGAGATTTCGCAGCAGGCCCTTGACGACCCAGCAATCCGGCGCCAAGCGCGCCTCGACCTCGTTCCTGCCCTCGGCCCGCACGATCAGCAGCACGTCGCGCGTGCCCGTGAAAGGGCCGCCCAGCAGCACAAAACCATCGGCCGCCAGCCCGTTCATGAAGTCGGCATGCGCCCGCCAGTCGACCTGCCCTTCCATGGGTTTCGAACCGTCCCAGTTCGGGCCGCGCGTGTTGATGACGGCGAAGAGGCTTTTGGCCATGTTCGTTACACTCTCGTGAAATCCATGTACCAGTTGGTTTCCCAGTTGTTGCCTTCGTCGAGCGAGAAGGCCTGCTCCCAGCGCGCGGTGCTCCCGGTGATGCGCGACCACAGGTACTTCACGCGGATGGGACGGCCCTCGAACGTGTCGTCGCCATGAAAGGTGCCGACGCCCTTCTCGAAGCCGCCGAGCACCGGCGGGAACAGGTGACCCGGCCGACGGCTGTCGAGCCAGTAGATCGACCAGCGCCTGGTCTCGGGATCCCAGGTGCGCAGGCTCATGCCGCAATAGCGATCGCCCGGCAGCTCGATGTCGTTCTCGTCCATGTTGCCGAAGCCGCCGAGGATCTTGCGCGCTTCGCAGGATCCGCCGAATTCGATCCAGTCATGGCAGCCGGCGAGCCGCCGCACGAGGCAGCGATGGCGGCACTTCCAGATGCCCATCAGGAAGTCGAAATCGGCATTGGGCTTGGCAGTCGTGGACATGGCGGCCCTCCTTTGGCTGCTTGTCTACGACTCCCAAGCTGTCAACTTCTGTCAGCAGTCAGCGGACCACCGACGCTGTCTGGCCGAACAGGATCTTGCGCTGCTCGTCGGTATTGATGCCGGGCTTCGGGCGCAGCTCGAGACCGACCGCTTTGCCCTTCACGACGGCGGGGCGCTGGCCGACCGTCTCCTCGAACCACTTCTTCAGGTTGGGGAAGTCCTCCAGCTTCTGGCCGAAGTTCTTGAAGCCCACGACCCACGGCCAGATCGCCATGTCGGCGATCGAGAAGTCGCCGGCGACATGGGCGCGGTCCGCCAGCCGCTTGTTGAGCACGCCGAACAGGCGGTTGACCTCGTTGCTGTAGCGGTCCTGCCCGTACTTGAGCTGCTCGACCGGATTGAACTGCGGCGCGTACATGTTGAAGTGGTTGGCCTGCCCCGCCATCGGCCCCAGCCCGCCCATCTGCCAGTTCACCCACTGCAGCACCTCGTACTTGCCGCGCAGGTCCTTGGGCAGGAACTTGCCCGACTTCTCGGCGAGGTACTGCAGGATCGCGCCCGATTCGAACACCGACACCGGCGCGCCGCCGCCCGGCGGCTCGTGGTCGACGATGGCCGGCATGCGGTTGTTGGGGCTGATCTTCAGGAACTCCGGCTTGAACTGCTCGCCCGTGCCGATGTTCACCGGGACGATCCTGTAGGGCAGCCCGCATTCCTCGAGCATGATGGAGATCTTGAAGCCGTTGGGGGTCGGCCAGTAGTGCAGGTCGATCATGGGCGGCGTCTCCTGAAACGGTTGGCTGGGCTGGAGACTAGCCCAATGGCCCTATGAGGAAAGGATCGTTTCGAGTAAGCAGAGTCTTCCAACCGGGAGGCAGACCATGGCCGTTTCACTTTATGATCTCAGCGTTACCAACTACCTGCAGACGCTCGGCGCCGTGGAGGGGTTCGTGGCCAAGAGCCTGACCCACTTCAACGACAACAAGATCGACGCCAACGAGGTCGCCGACGTGCGGCTGGCGCCCGACATGCTGCCCTTCCGCTTCCAGATCCATTCCGCGGTGCACCATTCGCTGGGCGCGATCCGCGGCGTGCAATCCGGCGTGTTCACGCCGCCGAGCCCCGTGCCGGCGCTCGACTTCGCCGGGCTGCAGAAGCAGGTGAGCGAGGCGCGGGAGGAGCTGCAGAAGCTGAAGCCTGACGAGGTCAATGGGCTCGCCGGCAAGGACATGGTCTTCCAGATGCGCGACAACAAGCTGCCGTTCACGGCGGAAGGCTTCCTGCTCTCCTTCTCGCTGCCCAACTTCTATTTCCACGCCACCACCGCCTACGACATCCTGCGCAGCAAGGGCGTGCCGCTCGGCAAGCGTGATTTCCTCGGCCGCCTGCGGATGAAGAGCTGATGGCGCAGCACGTCGGCATCGTCGCCTGCTCGGCCGAGGGTGCCGCCCTCTGCTATCGCACGATCTGCGTCGAGGGCGCGGCGCTGATGGGCCCGCACGCGCACCCCGAAGTGTCGATGCATACGCCGTCGCTGGCTGACTACGTGACGCATCTCGATCGCGGCGACTGGGCGGCCGTGGCTGAGCTGATGCTCGCCTCGGCGCACAAGCTCGCGAAGATGGGTGCCGATTTCCTGATCTGCCCGGACAACACCATCCACCAGGCGCTGCCGCACGTGCTGCCGAAATCGCCCCTGCCCTGGCTGCACATCGCCGAGGTCGCGGCCCAGCATGCCGTGGAGCGCGGCTATCGACGTATCGGCATCACCGGCACCAAATGGCTGGTCGACAGCGAGGTCTACCCGGAGAAGTTCGCGGCCCGTGGCCTGCAGTACGTCAGGCCGAGCGCGGCTGAGCGAGACGAATGCAACCGCATCATCATGGACGAGCTGGTGTGCAGCCAGTTCACGCCGCAGGGCGTGGCCTACTTCCAGCAGGTCATCGCCCGCCTGACGGACCAGGGCTGCGACGCGGTGGTGCTGGCATGCACCGAGATCCCGCTGATCATCAGCGATGCAAATTCGCCGTTGCCGACGCTCGACTCGACCCGTCTGCTGGCGCGAGCGGCGCTGAAGCGCGCAGTACAGGACGCTGCGCTGGCGGCCTAACCGGTCAGGATCGGCTTCAAGGCCTCGCGCTCGGCGAGCATGAAATCGAAGAACGCCGCGATGCGCGGCGTGCGCCTGAGGTCCGCATGGGCGAGCAGCCGCCAGCTGCGCGACAGCTCGGGAATGGGGCCAAGCACGCGCACCAGGTCCTGCTCGGCATCGCCCAATGCCGTCGGTAGCGCACCCAGCCCCAGGCCCGACTTCACCGCGTAGACCAGTCCCAGCACGCTGTTGTTGCGGGCGGCGATGCTCGCCTGCGGCGCCACCTCGGCCAGCCACTTCGACGCCCGGTGATTGGTCAGGGTGCCGTCGAAGGCGACCAGCGGATGCCGTGACAGCTCATCGACCGACCGCGGCGGCTCGTGCTTGGCGAGATAGGCGCGACTGGCGTACACCGCCCAGATCGAATCGGCGATCTTGCGGCCGACGAGCTCATCGTCGGTATCGCCCGAGCGCAGGGCGACATCGGCTTCGCCCTTCGCGAGATCAAGATAACGGTCGCTGGTCACGAACTCGACACGCAGGCCCGGATGCAGGGCATGGAATCGGTCCAGAAGCTGGGATTGGGTGATGCGATAGACGATCGGCTCGGGACAGGTGACGCGAATCGCGCCTTCCCTGTCGTTCGCGGAGCCGGCGACCTGCCGCTCGAAGTCGTGCGCGGCTGCTTCGACCCTTTCCGCATGCGGCAGCAATCGCCTGCCGTCGTCGGTGAGACGATAACCCGCCGCTTCGCGGGCAACGAGCTTGCGACCGAGCCGTCGTTCGAGCGCCGCCAACCTGCGTTGCACGGTCGACTGGCTGGTCTTCAGCGCCTTGCCTGCCGCGATGGTGCTGCCGTGACGGGCAACGGCCAGAAAACACTTCAAGTCGTTCCAGTCGAACATGGGCCGATTATGCAGTTCTGCGGTCGGCAGCCGCAACTTTGCGGCTCCCTGACCATCCGTCCGCGTCCTACGCTCGAGCTCTTCAAGTGGAGGGGCAAATGCAGCGTCGTTGGTGGTTCCTGCTCGCCGTCGGCCTCATGTCCAGCGTCCCCGCCTCAGCCCAGCAGGCCGGCATCGCCAAGCCCAACCTCGTCCTGGAGGACGTGGTCAAGGGCATGCCGCGTGACGAACAGCAGTCGGTCCGCATCATGACCGCGACCTTCAAGCCAGGCGACCAGACCGTCCGCCACAGCCACCGGTTTCCCGTGGCCGTCTATGTGTTGGAAGGCACCTTCACCCTTGAGCTGAAGGGCCGGGCGCCGATCGCGGTCAAAGCTGGCGAGGCGCTTGTCGAGCCGCCGGACACGGAGATGGTGGGCTACAATCGCAGCACGACGGAACCTGCCCGCGTGGTGATCTTCTATGTCGCCGCGCCCGGCACGCCGTTCCTCGACCTGCTGCACCACTAGGTGTGGGGCGATCTATGCCAGGTTTCCGGCAACCTGGCGGGCTCCCTCGTGCGGACGATGCCACGACGGCGCCGACTTCATCCAAATGTCGGCTTGCACATGGAAGGCCGAGGGATCGTCCAGGCTGCCGACTTTGATGGCGACGAGTTCCGGGTGGCTGTCCGGCCCGGAAAAGACGTGCACGCCGCAGGCCTCGCAGAAGAAGCTGCCACCGCTGGCTGGCTTCGCTTTGTAAACTCTGGGCGCGCCCTTCAGGACGGTGAAGCCCGATCGATTGAACACCATGGAGAGGCTTGCGCCGCCTCCCGCCACGTATTGGCAGTCGCGGCAGTGGCAAGCGACCTGCGCGACCGGAGCGCCCAAGACCTCATACCGAATGGCGCCGCAGCGACAGCCGCCCGTCCTCTTGTCCATAGGTCCTTCCCGCGGTCATCCAGCCGTCAAGCCTGCAGCCCCGCGGCAACGGCGTCGTCGACCTTCTCCAGCCAGACGAACTCGAGCTTGTTGCGCACTTCCTCGGGGATGTCGTCGTAGTCGCGCTTGTTGCGCGCCGGCAGCATGACGCGGGTGATGCCGGCGGCCGCGGCGGCCACCACCTTCTCCTTGATGCCGCCGACCGGCAGCACCAGGCCGCGCAGGCTGATCTCGCCGGTCATGGCGGTGTCGCTGCGGATCACGCGGCTGGTGAACAGCGAGGTGAGCGCCATGAACATGGCCACGCCCGCGCTCGGCCCGTCCTTGGGCGTGGCGCCGGCCGGCACGTGGACATGGATGTCGCTCTTCTCCAGCAGGCCCGGCTCGATCTTGAGCTGCACGGCCATGCTCTTGACCAGGCTGTAGGCGGCCTGCGCGCTCTCGCGCATGACCTCGCCCAGCTGGCCGGTCAGCAGCATCTTGCCGCCGCCCGGCGTGCGCGTGGCCTCGATGAACAGGATGTCGCCGCCGACCGGCGTCCAGGCAAGGCCGGTGGCCACGCCCGGCACGCTCGAGCGCATGGCGATCTCGTTCTCGAAACGCACCGGCCCCAGGATCTTCTCGAGCTCGGCGACACCGATATGCTTCTTGGCCGTGGCGCCCTCGGCGAACTCGACGGCCACCGAGCGCAGCACGCGGCCGATCTCGCGCTCGAGACTGCGCACGCCCGCCTCGCGCGTGTAGCTGTCGATGATGTGGCGCAGGGCTGCGTCCTCGATCTCGATCTGCTCGGCTTTCAGCCCGTTGGCCTCGAGCTGGCGGCGCACCAGGTAGCGCTTGGCGATCTCGAGCTTCTCGCCGGTCGTGTAGCCGGTGAGCGGGATGATCTCCATGCGGTCGCGCAGCGGCCCCTGGACGGTCTCCAGCATGTTGGCCGTGGTGATGAACACGACGCGGCTCAAGTCGAACGGCACGTCGAGATAGTTGTCGCGGAAGGTCGAGTTCTGCTCGGGATCGAGCACTTCCAGCAAGGCCGCCGACGGGTCGCCATGCATGCCGGCGCCCATCTTGTCGATCTCGTCCAGCATCATGACGCAGTCGCGCGCGCCGGCCTTGCGGATCGCCTGGATGACGTTGCCCGGCATGGCGCCGATGTAGGTG
Source organism: uncultured Alphaproteobacteria bacterium (assembly GCA_963809025.1). Lineage (GTDB taxonomy): Bacteria > Pseudomonadota > Alphaproteobacteria > Reyranellales > Reyranellaceae > Reyranella. The sequence continues at coordinate 38,752 of CAWEIE010000006.1, forward strand.
CGGCGATGGCCGCGGATCTCGGCCTCGTCGTGCAGGCCGCCCAGGCTGATGCGCGTGAACTTGCGCCCCATGGCGCGGGCGATCGACTGGCCGAGCGAGGTCTTGCCGACGCCCGGCGGTCCGACGAAGCACAGGATCGGCGCCTTGCCCTCGGGCGCCAGCTTGCGCACGGCGAGGTATTCGACGATGCGCTTCTTGATCTTCTCCAGCCCGTAGTGGTCGGCGTCGAGCACGCGGCGCGCCTCGGCGATGTCGATGTCCTTGGGCTCGGGCGGCGCCCACGGCAGCTCGATCAGCGTGTCGAGGTAGGTGCGGATCATGCTGTATTCGCCCGCCGCCTCGGGCGTGCGCTGCAGCCGACGCAGCTCCTTGCGCGCGACCTGCTCGACCTCCGGCGGCATCTTGGCCGCGGCGATCGCCTTCTCGAGGTCGGCCAGCTCCTGCTTGTTGGAGCCCTCGTCGCCCAGCTCCTTCTGGATGGCGGCCATCTGCTCGCGCAGCAGCACCTCGCGCTGGCGCGAGTCGAGCGATTCGCGGGTCTTGTTGCCGATCTCGGCCGAGAGCCGCAGCACCTCGAGCCGACGGGCCAGCAGCTTGGAGACCTTGTCCAGCCGCGGCACCAGGTCGCTCGTCTCCAGGATGTCCTGCTTCTCGGCCGGCGTGGCGTCGAGATAGGTGATGGCGAGGTCGGCCAGCATGCCGGGCGAGCTCGTCGCCTCGACCGTCTGGCGCAGCTCGGGCGGCACGCGCGGCAGGAGCTCCAGGACCTCGTTGACCTGCTGCTGCAGCACGATGAAGCGCGCCTCGATGTCCGCTCCCGCGCGGCGTCGGCTCGGCGAGATGCAGGCCGCGCGCCATCAGGAAGGGCTGGCCGTCGACGAACTCGGTGATGCGGAAGCGCTGCACGCCCTGGCAGATCACCATGTGATTGCCGTCCGGCGTGGTGACGTAGCGCACGATGTTGGTCACCGTACCGACACGGTAGAGGTCGTCCGCCTTGGGATCGTCCTTCTCGGCCTGGCGCTGCAGGACGATCAGGATCTGGCGCTGCTCGCGCACGGCCTGCTGCGCCGCGGCGATGGTCGCGGGCCGGCCGAGGGTGATCGGGAAGACGATCTCGGGGAACAGCACGGTGTTGCGCACCGGCACGACGATGAAGGCATCGGACGGCAGCGACTGGATCGGCTGGCCGGGCGTGCCCGGACTCACATCGGGCGGGCTCATGGCTCGCTCCTAGGACGGGCTGCCTTGGGCAGCCGGATCACCAGGCAGCCGTTGGCGACGCCGCTCTGCGGCGTCTCGTACCGGCCCGCCGGCAACGGGATGTGGCGTTCGAAGCGGCCCTGCGGCAGCTCCAGACGATGGATGGTGGCCGTGCGCAGCTCCTGCGGCAGCACGCGCTCGCCCGCAATCGTCAACCCGCTGTTGTGGATCACGATCTCGACCTTGTCGGGATCGACGCCGGGCAACGCGACCAGGATCAGGACGGCGTCATGGGTCTCCAGCACGTCGGTCGGCGGCTCCCAGTTGACGCCACGGCGCGATGACTGCGGCGGGCTGAACACCTCGCGGTGCAGCCGCTCGGCGCGCGCCAGCATCTGCAACGCTTCCGACCACATCCAGTTTCGGGGATCTTCTTTAGCCATCGGACCGATATAGGAACAGCGGCAGCAATTCGCACCCCCGGCGCGTCAATTTCCGATCAACGCCTGGTAGACGAGGTCGCGGACCAGGGCACGATAGCGCGCCCGGATCGCCTGATCGGGCACCTGCACCATCCAGACGACGTACATGCGCTCGCGGGGATCGTGCCAGAAATAGGTGCCGGAAGCGCCGGCCCAGAAGTAGTCGTTGGGCGAGCCCGGCAATGGACTGCGCCCCTGGTCGAGCCGCACGGCGAAGCCCAGGCCGAAGCCTTGGCCCATGCGCGCGCTGGGCTCCATCGCACCCAGCCGCCCCATGTCGGCGCCCATCTTGATGTCGGGCGGCAGGGCATCGGCCGTCATCATGTCGATGCTCTTGCGCGAAATGAGCCGCACGCCGTCGAGTTGGCCGCCATTGGCGAACATCTGCAGGAAACGGGCGTAGTCGGCGGCGGTCGATACCATGCCGCCGCCGCCCGATCGCCAAGTGAACTTCTCGGTGACATCGGGGATCGCGCCTCCCTTCAGAGCTCTGGCGCCGCGCACCTTCTTGTCGGCGCCGACCTCGAATCCGGTGTCGCCCATCTTCAGTGGCTTGGTGATGCGCTCCTCGACGAACTTGTCGAGCGGCATGTCCGAGGCGACCTCGACGACGCGGCCCAGCACGTCGGTTGACATGGAGTATTCCCAGGTCGTGCCGGGTTGGTAGAGCAGCGCCAGCTTGGCGAGCTTGTCGGCCATCTCGGCATTGGTCTGGCTGCGGTCGTTCACCTTCATGTCGAGGTAGGACTGCTTCAGCTGGTTGGCGCCGGGCGCACCATAGGTGAGACCCGAAGTGTGCCGCAGCAGGTCCTGGACGGTCATCGGCCGGACCTGTGGTTCCAGGACGTATTCGACCGTACCGTCCTCCTTCTTCTTCTCGACGGCGACCTTGGTATTGGCAAAGGCCGGGATGAAGCGCGACACCGGGTCGGCGAGCGTGAGCTTGCCCTCCTCCATCAGGATCATGGCGGCCACGCTCACGATCGGCTTGGTCATCGAGGCGATGCGGAAGATGGTGTCGTTGGTCATCGGCACCTTGGCCTCCTTGTCGCGGAAGCCGAAGGAGTCGAACACCACCAGCTTGCCGTTGCGCGCGATCAGCACGACGGCGCCCGGCAGCTCGTTGTTCTTCACGCCCTCTTCGATGCGGTCCGAAAGCCGCTTCAGCCGGCTTGCGACGAACCCAACCTCCTCGGGCGACTGCGCCTTGGGAATGCCCTGCGCGCTCCCAGGCAGGGCGATGAAAACCATGAGCGCCGCGGCTGCAGCGAGACGAACCATCGACATCGTATTCCTC
>CAWEIE010000007.1:0-15160 GCA_963809025.1 uncultured Alphaproteobacteria bacterium
GGCGTCGTCGACCTTCTCCAGCCAGACGAACTCGAGCTTGTTGCGCACTTCCTCGGGGATGTCGTCGTAGTCGCGCTTGTTGCGCGCCGGCAGCATGACGCGGGTGATGCCGGCGGCCGCGGCGGCCACCACCTTCTCCTTGATGCCGCCTACCGGCAGCACCAGGCCGCGCAGGCTGATCTCGCCGGTCATGGCGGTGTCGCTGCGGATCACGCGGCTGGTGAAGAGCGAGGTGAGCGCCATGAACATGGCCACGCCCGCGCTCGGCCCGTCCTTGGGCGTGGCGCCGGCCGGCACGTGGACATGGATGTCGCTCTTCTCGAGCAGGCCCGGCTCGATGCTTGAGCTGCACGGCCATGCTCTTGACCAGGCTGTAGGCGGCCTGCGCGCTCTCGCGCATGACCTCGCCCAGCTGGCCGGTCAGCAGCATCTTGCCGCCGCCCGGCGTGCGGGTGGCCTCGATGAACAGGATGTCGCCGCCGACCGGCGTCCAGGCAAGGCCCGTGGCCACGCCCGGCACGCTCGAGCGCATGGCGATCTCGTTCTCGAAACGCACCGGCCCCAGGATCTTCTCGAGCTCGGCGACACCGATATGCTTCTTGGCCGTGGCGCCCTCGGCGAACTCGACGGCCACCGAGCGCAGCACGCGGCCGATCTCGCGCTCAAGACTGCGCACGCCCGCCTCGCGCGTGTAGCTGTCGATGATGTGGCGCAAGGCTGCGTCCTCGATCTCGATCTGCTCGGCTTTCAGCCCGTTGGCCTCGAGCTGGCGGCGCACCAGGTAGCGCTTGGCGATCTCCAGCTTCTCGCCGGTCGTGTAGCCGGTGAGCGGGATGATCTCCATGCGGTCGCGCAGCGGCCCCTGGACGGTCTCCAGCATGTTGGCCGTGGTGATGAACACGACGCGGCTCAAGTCGAACGGCACGTCGAGATAGTTGTCGCGGAAGGTCGAGTTCTGCTCGGGATCGAGCACTTCCAGCAAGGCCGCCGACGGGTCGCCATGCATGCCGGTGCCCATCTTGTCGATCTCGTCCAGCATCATGACGCAGTCGCGCGCGCCGGCCTTGCGGATCGCCTGGATGACGTTGCCCGGCATGGCGCCGATGTAGGTGCGTCGATGGCCGCGGATCTCGGCTTCGTCGTGCAGGCCGCCCAGGCTGATGCGCGTGAACTTGCGCCCCATGGCGCGGGCGATCGACTGGCCGAGCGAGGTCTTGCCGACGCCCGGCGGTCCGACGAAGCACAGGATCGGCGCCTTGCCCTCGGGCGCCAGCTTGCGCACGGCGAGGTATTCGACGATGCGCTTCTTGATCTTCTCCAGCCCGTAGTGGTCGGCGTCGAGCACGCGGCGCGCCTCGGCGATATCGATGTCCTTGGGCTCGGGCGGCGCCCACGGCAGCTCGATCAGCGTGTCGAGGTAGGTGCGGATCATGCTGTATTCGCCCGCCGCCTCGGGCGTGCGCTGCAGCCGACGCAGCTCCTTGCGCGCGACCTGCTCGACCTCCGGCGGCATCTTGGCCGCGGCGATCGTCTTCTCGAGGTCGGCCAGCTCCTGCTTGTTGGAGCCCTCGTCGCCAAGCTCCTTCTGGATGGCGGCCATCTGCTCGCGCAGCAGCACCTCGCGCTGGCGCGAGTTGAGCGATTCGCGGGTCTTGTTGCCGATCTCGGCCGAGAGCCGCAGCACCTCGAGCCGACGGGCCAGCAGCTTGGAGACCTTGTCCAGCCGCGGCACCAGGTCGCTCGTCTCCAGGATGTCCTGCTTCTCGGCCGGCGTGGCGTCGAGATAGGTGATGGCGAGGTCGGCCAGCATGCCGGGCGAGCTCGTCGCCTCGACCGTCTGGCGCAGCTCGGGCGGCACGCGCGGCAGGAGCTCCAGGACCTCGTTGACCTGCTGCTGCAGCACGATGAAGCGCGCCTCGATGTCCGCTCCCGCGGGCGTCGGCTCGGCGAGATGCAGGCCGCGCGCCATCAGGAAGGGCTGGCCGTCGACGAACTCGGTGATGCGGAAGCGCTGCACGCCCTGGCAGATCACCATGTGATTGCCGTCCGGCGTGGTGACGTAGCGCACGATGTTGGTCACCGTACCGACACGGTAGAGGTCGTCCGCCTTGGGATCGTCCTTCTCGGCCTGGCGCTGCAGGACGATCAGGATCTGGCGCTGCTCGCGCACGGCCTGCTGCGCCGCGGCGATGGTCGCGGGCCGGCCGAGGGTGATCGGGAAGACGATCTCGGGGAACAGCACGGTGTTGCGCACCGGCACGACGATGAAGGCATCGGACGGCAGCGACTGGATCGGCTGGCCGGGCGTGCCCGGACTTACATCGGGCGGGCTCATGGCTCGCTCCTAGGACGGGCTGCCTTGGGCAGCCGGATCACCAGGCAGCCGTTGGCGACGCCGCTCTGCGGCGTCTCGTACCGGCCCGCCGGCAACGGGATGTGGCGTTCGAAGCGGCCCTGCGGCAGCTCCAGACGATGGATGGTGGCCGTGCGCAGCTCCTGCGGCAGCACGCGCTCGCCCGCAATCGTCAACCCGCTGTTGTGGATCACGATCTCGACCTTGTCGGGATCGACGCCGGGCAACGCGACCAGGATCAGGACGGCGTCATGGGTCTCCAGCACGTCGGTCGGCGGCTCCCAGTTGACGCCACGGCGCGATGACTGCGGCGGGCTGAACACCTCGCGGTGCAGCCGCTCGGCGCGCGCCAGCATCTGCAACGCTTCCGACCACATCCAGTTTCGGGGATCTTCTTTAGCCATCGGACCGATATAGGAACAGCGGCAGCAATTCGCACCCCCGGCGCGTCAATTTCCGATCAACGCCTGGTAGACGAGGTCGCGGACCAGGGCACGATAGCGCGCCCGGATCGCCTGATCGGGCACCTGCACCATCCAGACGACGTACATGCGCTCGCGGGGATCGTGCCAGAAATAGGTGCCGGAAGCGCCGGCCCAGAAGTAGTCGTTGGGCGAGCCCGGCAATGGACTGCGCCCCTGGTCGAGCCGCACGGCGAAGCCCAGGCCGAAGCCTTGGCCCATGCGCGCGCTGGGCTCCATCGCACCCAGCCGCCCCATGTCGGCGCCCATCTTGATGTCGGGCGGCAGGGCATCGGCCGTCATCATGTCGATGCTCTTGCGCGAAATGAGCCGCACGCCGTCGAGTTGGCCGCCATTGGCGAACATCTGCAGGAAACGGGCGTAGTCGGCGGCGGTCGATACCATGCCGCCGCCGCCCGATCGCCAAGTGAACTTCTCGGTGACATCGGGGATCGCGCCTCCCTTCAGAGCTCTGGCGCCGCGCACCTTCTTGTCGGCGCCGACCTCGAATCCGGTGTCGCCCATCTTCAGTGGCTTGGTGATGCGCTCCTCGACGAACTTGTCGAGCGGCATGTCCGAGGCGACCTCGACGACGCGGCCCAGCACGTCGGTTGACATGGAGTATTCCCAGGTCGTGCCGGGTTGGTAGAGCAGCGCCAGCTTGGCGAGCTTGTCGGCCATCTCGGCATTGGTCTGGCTGCGGTCGTTCACCTTCATGTCGAGGTAGGACTGCTTCAGCTGGTTGGCGCCGGGCGCACCATAGGTGAGACCCGAAGTGTGCCGCAGCAGGTCCTGGACGGTCATCGGCCGGACCTGTGGTTCCAGGACGTATTCGACCGTACCGTCCTCCTTCTTCTTCTCGACGGCGACCTTGGTATTGGCAAAGGCCGGGATGAAGCGCGACACCGGGTCGGCGAGCGTGAGCTTGCCCTCCTCCATCAGGATCATGGCGGCCACGCTCACGATCGGCTTGGTCATCGAGGCGATGCGGAAGATGGTGTCGTTGGTCATCGGCACCTTGGCCTCCTTGTCGCGGAAGCCGAAGGAGTTGAACACCACCAGCTTGCCGTTGCGCGCGATCAGCACGACGGCGCCCGGCAGCTCGTTGTTCTTCACGCCCTCTTCGATGCGGTCCGAAAGCCGCTTCAGCCGGCTTGCGACGAACCCAACCTCCTCGGGCGACTGCGCCTTGGGAATGCCCTGGGCTACGGCCGGCAAGGCTACAGACGCCACAAGGGCTGCGGCACTGACCACGCGAACTAACGACATTTGCTTCCCCTCCCGAACGCTGAGGCGCATCAAAGCAAAACGGCTACGCCTCCGCGACCCTCTTCCGCGCACTTCATGTCCGATTCCCAATGCCAGCCCCGCTGTCGAAGCGGCTTCGAGTCCTCGCCGTCAGAAATATTAGACACCGTAGCGTCAAGTGTTTTGCCATTGAAGAATTGCAGCCTAACGCCTGAAATGGCGCACCAATTGCGGCATCCGCTGTGTCTAATGTTTTGTGCGCGATAAGGCAGGTTCGATTCCGACCTGCAGCGCAGAATCGCACGTTCGGACGGGCAAACGGCCTCATTTCGTCCCATTCTAAAGGCCAAGCTTCAGCGTTCGCGACGCTTAGAGCAGCGCACGTGTTCATCACAAGGTTCCACGTTGGTCGATGTTCCGGTGGATCCGGTCGTCAGCAGGGCAACGGCGGCCCTCGCAGTTGGCCGCAGGTGCCGCGATGACTTTGCCGACACATCGCTGCGCCGCTTAGGAGTGAGCCGACCGAACGGGCATGACGCGGATGCCAACCAGCCCCCGCCAACGTGACGGCGTGGGCCGCACCTCCAATGGCTTTGCCGGCTCGATCGATGAACTTACTATTACTGATGTTCGTCATGTGTCGACCTCTCATGCATATGAGTGAGCGACACGGACAGAACACAAGTTTGCGCTAGCGAATCAAGCGAAATCATCTGCAAGCCCTGCAGGCAAACCTTCGCAAGGTCCCTATGGGAGCTTATGAGACCTCGGCGAACGATAACTTTGGTGGTGGTGATGAGAACGCAGGCGCAGCGTCTCGCTCCAGACACGCTCGTCGCCGTTCCCGGCGTGCCGTAGTTGTAGTCGCTCGGAAAGTACTTGCGCTCGTCGATCCACAGCTCACTGGCGAGCAGATGCAGCTCTTCCTCCCCTGCATGAGTATGCGCGGGGTAACTCGCTCCACGCGCGAGGCGTACGAGCATGCCAATCCCGTCCCTCTCCGTATCGGTCGCGAGCAGCTTGCATTCGATCCCAGGCGCCACCTGTTCCCATTCCGGCTCGGACCACAACGGCGCTTCCGGCAGCACCGGTGGCTTCCCGGTCTGCTGCGACCACGGGATCCGAACATGGGCGAGAGCATGCACTTTTTCTTGGAAGTGCCTTCCACGAGCTTTCATTGCTGCTGCAGGCCCCGTAAAGTCGGACCGATCTTCGGGGGCTTGGGCATTGGTCGCGGCCGCGTCAGCGCGTTCTGCCGGGCTGGGCTTGCGCGGCTAGCCGCATCTGCTCGCGGCCTGAGCGCTCGGCACGGTGCGGCCGAAGATCGCCATACGCCACGTCCTGCCGGCGATCCTTCCCATCGTCCTGTCCCTGTCGGGCGTACCGCTCAGCAGTGCGGTACTGGCCGAGGCAACGCTCTCGTTTGTCGGACTCGCCCACCACAACGTGCCGGGCTGGGGCCACCTCATGTCTCATGCCGGACCTTACCTGCGCGATGCCTAGTGGATGTGGCTGTTTCCCGGCTTGCTGCTGATCATGGCGACAGCCGGCGTGGCCCTGCTCGCCGACGCCGCCTAATTGCTGGCAATCACAAGGCGATCTCGCTTACGGCGGAGCGCCTCGCGATCTACGGCCGCACCGACCTGTCTCGGATATGGCAATGGCCCGCGTTATCCCTATAGTCACTGGCATGGACGTGCCTCGATGACTTCGCACGGATCGAAATTGGTCATGGCTAGAACGGCGCCTTTTGCCGGGCGTCGCGCATTCTTGGGCAGCGCAATCGCTTTGGCAGTACCGGGACGCGCCATCGCTCAAGGACGTCGCTTCACCATTGGATTCGCCAACCTCACCAACGATCCCGGAGCGCGGCTCGAGGGCCTCGGCTTCTCGTGCGAGGAGGTTCGTTCGAGCTTCGTGCTCGCCGCACGCGGCCTGCCGATCGACCTGGTGCTCTATGACAATGCCCGTGAACCAGCGAAAACCATCGCCAATGTCGAAGATGCCGTGCAGCGCAAGGTCGATTTGTACATTCAATACTGCGACGATCCGGCAGCGAACAACGAAGTCCTCAAACGACTGGCCGCCGCGCGCATTCCAGTCCTGGCGGTGAATTTCCCGGTCGGCAACGCACCTCTCTACGCAGCGGACAATCGCGAGGCCGGCCGCATCGCCGGCGAGGCGTTGGGCAAATTTGCCCTGGCGACGTGGCCCGGGCGAGTTCTTGCCGCCGCCATTCTAGGCGCCACCAAGGACCCTGCGAAAGCCGTCCAGGCTCGCATCGCCGGGATCACCGAGGGCCTGAACCGGCATCTTCCGAACGTCGCGCCGCTCCAGCTCGACAGCGGCGGCAATTTTCTCGAGGCACAGTCGCAACTGCGGCGCTTCATTGCAAAGGAGAGCGGCGCGCAGATCCTGGTGGCAACGCTCGATGATGCGACAGCCCTTGCCGCAAAAATCGCCGTGGAGACGGTGGGCCGGGTGCCCGACACCGTGATCGTCAGCCAAGGCTGCGACCCCTCAGTCCACGGCGGCGCAAGCTCCAACAAGGTGATCCATCCGAACAACCGTAACAGCGTCGTGCTCGGTTCGGTGGCGTATTTTCTCGATCGCTACGGCCGTGATGTCCTGCCTCTGGCCTGGAAGATGCTGCAGGGTGAGAGCGTGCCGGCACGCACGTTCACCAGCCATATCATGGTGACGGCAAGCAACGTGTTCCGAATTTATCCTCCGATCGACATGAACTGACCCCTGCGGTCCGCCTCATCGAGGCTTCAACGGCGCCAGACCGTAGCGTAGGACCGCATTGCTCTGTTCGCCGTCGCGCTCCACGAGGCCGAGGAGACTGACGGAGTCATCCGAGGCGATGGCAATAGTCGGGAAGAGTCCGAAGGAACTGAGTTTGCCGCCATCCATCAGCGGTTCGCCCGACGAGAGAATGCGCGCCATCTTCCCGTCGGCCGTCATCAGGAAGACGCCATCGGCAACAGGCCCTTTCTCGGTGGCCGCGACGAAGGCCACAGCGCCGGTATGGCTCATGGCTGGCCAAGCGCCGAAGGACGAATAGACGCCTCCGCCTGGCGCCGGCTGCCCTTTCACGGCGATTGCCCGCCGGTCGGCGCCGTCGGCAATGAAGATACCAAAATCCGACCCTGTTCCCTTGGTGAAGGCGCCGAAGGCAACGCGACCGGAATCGTCGAAGCCGATCCTTTCGGAGAAGCGGGCGAAGATGCCGCCTGTCGGCGCCGGATCACCCGTACCGATGAGCAGATGCATGGGCGCCTCGGCCGGTGCGACGAAGATGGCGCCGAGTGCCGGACCCAGCTTGACGATGGCTGGAAAGGCGACGGCCCCCTTGTCGTTGACGACCGGTGCGCCGAAGCCCGTGAAGAAACCGCCGCCCGGTGCCGGCTCGCCGGTTGCGGCGACTTTCGTGAGCTGATGGACGGCACCCACCTTGCGGGCGACATAGACCACCTCGGTAGTCTCACGCCCGTGCCGTACCCAGGCAAGAAAGGCCACGTCGCTACGACTGTTGAGCGACACGGCCTCGAACTCGGCGAAAACGCCGATGCCGCCGAGGATGACCGGTGCCTTCATGCCCGAAGAGGCGATCGTCCGCAGCTTGCCTTCACTGGCGAGGAACACGCTGGCCGCTCCCCGGCCGCCCCCCAGCGTGGCGGTGAAGGCGATGTCGGCGGCGTCGTTCATGACCGGGGCGGGGCGTTCACCGAAGCCGGCGATCAGCTGCCCCATACGGTCTGGAACGGGATCCCCGGCGACCGCGACGCGCGCGATCTTCCCGTCGGCCTTGGCAAGGAATAGCCCCTCCTCGGACGCGCTCCGCTGAATGGTGGCGTAGAAGGCCGTCTCGCCTCGGTTGTTGGCGGCCAGGACCATCGTCATCAGCTCGAGGCCATAGCGATCGAAAATGCCGTTGACGCCCGCGGGTTCACCAGTGCGGGCCAAGGCGCGCAGGCCGACCCGCTGAGGTCCCGGGACCGGCGCTTCCGGTCGCGGCGCCTCAACCGCGGCCATGGGCGATTGTGCGGAAGCCGGTCCCGCCTCCCGCGGTGGCGTCAGGACGACCCAAAGCACGCCTGCCCACAGCGCACCGATGACCACAAGCGCCATGCCGAGGCGGCGGCTGGTCGGGCCGAGAATCGAGCTTGCCGGCCACGAGTTTGGCGTTGGTCGCCTCCGATCAGCTTGCGCCCGCATGGATCAGTTCTTCAGCATTGCTGCCTTGAGAGTGGAAACGTTGTGGCGGACCATTTTCAGGTACGTGTCGGCATCGCCGCCCGGTTTCGACAAGGCATCGGAATAGAGCGTCCCGCCGATGCTCGCGCCGGCTTCCCTGGCGACCCGCTCGATCAGGCGTGGATCGTTCATGTTCTCGATGAAGATCGCCTTCACCTTCGTCGAGCGGATTTGCTGTATCAGCTTGGCGATGTCGTCCGCCGAAGGATCGGTGTCGTTGACCATGCCGCGCGCCGGCGTCATCTCGATGTCATAGGCACGGGCGAGGTACTCAAAGCCGTCGTGGGATGTGATGAAGCGCCGCTTCGCGCTCGATATCGCCGCGAGCTCGCTCTTGGCCCAGGCGTCGAGTGCGCGAATCTCGCGTGCGTAAGCGTCGGCCTGCGTCCGATAGAGAGCGGCGTTTGGCGGATCGAGCACGGCCAGTCCCTCAGCGATGTTGGCGACGTAGACGAGACCGTTGACCGGATCGTGCCAGGCGTGCTGGTCGACCTGCGGGCCCTTCACCGCGCCGCGCGGCCGGTCGTCGACGATGACATTCGCTCCCTGCGAGGCGACGAGTTTGGTGCCGCGGAACGCCGCCCGCTTTAACAGGGGCTCGGCCCACGGCTCGAACCGCGGATTGAGCCCATTCATGACGAAGAGTTTGGCGTCGGCGACAGCGCGCGCGTCGGCGGCGGTGGGCTGATAGAGCTCGCAATCCGCGTCGCCGCCGACGATCGTCGTCAGTTGCACCTTGTCGCCGGCGATGCGGGCGACCATGTCGCCCAGCACGCTGAAGGTCGCGATCACTTTCGGCTTTTCCGCGGCGCGGGCGGGAACCGCGCCAAGCGCCAGCATCGCCGCGAGGAAAGATCGCCGGGCAAGTTGGTCTGGCATCACTCTCCCCCTTCAAAATCGGCCTGGTCGACTTGAGTGCGCCAGCAGGATGCGACTTGCCGTAACAAGCGTTGAAGCGGCGTAAATGACTGTCGCGGCACAGGCGATCGCCGGCCCCGATGGCACGTTGAGATGGTACGACGCGAGCAACCCGGCATACCCGGCCGCCATGCCAAAGCCAATACTGAGGCCGACCAGCGGACCAATGCGCCGCGCCCAGCAGCGCGCTGCAGCCGCCGGCAGGAGCAGCGGCACGCCTGCGAGCAGCGTGCCGAATGCCTGAAAGCCGGCCACGAGATCCAGCACGACGAGAACGAGGAATATCGCGCGATAGGTGCTGTCGCTACCGCCCATGGTACGCAGGAAGGCCGGATCAAATGACTAAATCGCGATCGGCCGAAAGACGAAGGCCAGTACGGCGACGACGACGCTGGCAATGGCGACGATCAGGACCAGAGCAGGGACGTCGATCGCGAGAACCGTGCCGAGCAGCACATGCATGAGATCGACATTGGTGCCGCGGAGTGCCACGACGAGGACTCCCACGCCGATTGACGCAAGATAGAACGCCGCGAGGCTTGCGTCCTCACGCTGTTCGCCGAACCGCGTGCCGAGCATCATGAGCAGGACCACGGCGATGCCGGTGAGGAGACCGCCGATGCTCAGCACCGCAAGAGCGCTGCCTGCCAGAGCGAAGCCGATCGCTGCGCCCGGCATCACCGCATGCGAGAGGACGTTGCCAACAAGACCCATCCGCCGCAGCATAAGCAACGTGCCGAGGGGACCGCTGGCGACCGCAAGCGCCATGCAGGCGACCAGTGCGGTTCGCATGAAGGCGTATTCGGCGAAGGGAGCGACGAGGATGGACCAGAGGTTCACGTCGATCACACGCCGTCAGGATAGCATCGCCAGCCGCAGTCGCGAACCTGGCCCCGACGGCATGGCCAGGCCGCCCGCAACGAGCTTCTCCGGTGACAGCGCCGTTGCTGTCGCGCCCCAGGCGATTGCCTTGCGCGCAAGCAGGAGGGTCTCCGGAAAGACCGCGAGGACCTGCTCGAGGTCGTGCAGGGCAACCATCACCGTGCGACCCTCGGCATGCCAGCGTTGCATGAGGCTCAGCAGATCGTCGCTCGTGGCGGCGTCGACGCCGGCGAACGGTTCGTCGAGCAGGATGATCGCCGCATCCTGCATGATGACGCGGGCAAACAGGGCGCGGCGGAACTGCCCCACCGAGAGCTCGCCGAGCATGCGACCAGCAAGATCGTCGAGGCCGACGGCCTGCAGGGCGCTCATGCCGCGCAGCCGTAGTTCCGGCGGGACGCGCCCCAGGACGCCAATCCTTGCCCAGCCGCCGAGTGCGGTGAATTCAAGGACCGAGATCGGGAAATCACGGTCGATGGAATCGCTCTGTGGCAAATAAGCAAGATCGGCGGGGATTTCAGCCCCGGAGATTTCGATCGACCCGTGATGCGGTGCAACAAGCCCAGAGATGGCATGCAGAAGCGTGGTCTTGCCGGCACCGTTCGCGCCAACGATCGCCGTCAAGGAGCCCGCTGCAAAGACACCGGACACGCCTTCGACGGCAACGCGTTCACGGTATCCCACCGTGAGATCCCGCACCGTCACGCATCCACGTCTCACGTCGGGTCGTTGAAATCCTGCATCCCGGTTGCTGGGCTCGCTCATCCGCTCCGCTGTTCCATGGCGCCTTTGTCTTTCCGGTAGTCCCCTCCTCGGGCACCGCCGGTCGAACGGACTCGAGCGCCGCGGCGGCGATCAGACTGGCCCGACGCTCCGAAGGAACGCCGGGCAGCTTGACACCCTGCCATGTCAGCGCGTCACTGTATGGCGTCGATCGCGACGAATGTTCCGGTCATGCCGACCGCCTTGGGCACGGTCATCGAGAAGAAAAACGTCCCGCGGTTGCTGCTGGCGACCTGCGCCGCCATCAGATCAGTGCGCACATTCTCGATGATGTGGATGCCGTTGTCGGTGAGCAGCATCTGATGAACCGGGAACGCTTCGTTCGGGTCTTCGCCAGGGATCACCTCGACAGCCCAGTTATCGACGCCGACAAGCACGATCTTCTGGTCGATCAGCCATTTCGCGGCAGCCTTGCCGATTCCCGCTTCGCCGCTGTTGTATTCTGTGTTCTTGGCGGGATGCTGCAGGAAGAGGTCAACCCAGCCGGTGTGAAGGATCACGGCATCCCCTTCGCGCAGCGTCGTGTTCGTCAACTTCAGGCCCGCTTGCAGGTCTTCCACGGTGATGACCGTTCCCTTGTCGATACACGGCGTGCGGCAACTGGGATTGCTCTTCAGTTTATTGGCCTGCTGATAGACCTTGACCAGGTCGATGAACACACCGCGCGTTTGGAAGGGCTTCAGGTGCTCAAGCCCGAGCTTGGTCATGTTGTTCTGGTTGATGTTTTTTCCCATGGCATTCTGGTTGTAGTAGCAGTCACCCCTTCCGATGTGTCCCATGCCATCGAGGTGTGTGCCGACATGGCTCTGGCTGAGCCAGGTGTCTTCCATGTAGGTGAGGTCGTTCTTGCCGAGCGCCCCTCCCGGCGCGAGTCCGCCCGCCGTCAGCACCGACTTGGTGAAACGCGAGCCGAACAGCGGCACGCCGTCAACGAGATCATTGGTCAGGCTGGTGACCTTGCCGTCCTTGATCTCCGCTGCCGCGGCTTTCGTCACGGCCGGCGTGATACGATTGCTGGCGCCAGTCTGGTCGTCCTTGCCGAACGGCGACGGTGGCACGGTCTTGGTGCAATCACTCTGTGCAAAAGCACTCGGAGCCATCGCGATGGACGTCACGAAGGCGATTCCCGTCAAGGCTGATATCAGTCGCATGACAATCTCCTCCTGCTGTACGCGACATCGGTCGCGCGCCCCGTTGACAGGGTCTGCAGCAAGGCTTGCTCACTACGTGCACAAAGTCAACAAAGCTGGCCCGGCGTCTGACCGTTTGCCTTGCATATCTGACGCAGCGGTCGCGGGCGGCGCGCAAGGCACTTCCGCACCGACCTGCCGGAACGCTAAAGTCCTTGGGCCTGACTGATGGCCGTTCGGAACCACAGGGGGGACAGATGCGGTGGCACCCTGGCGTTTCGACCGTGGTTGCAGGGGCAGCGCTTCTCTCGGCTCGCCCGGCGGTCGCCCAGGCGGACCCGCAGGCACCGCTCACCGACCCTTCACTCAGCATCACCGTCACGGCGACACGGCTCGATGATGCGCGCAGTTCCATCCAGCCGAGCCTCGGCGCCACGACCTACAGCTTCACGCCGCGCACCATCGACAACGTGCCATTGGGCGAGAACGCGCCGCTGAACCAAGTGCTGCTGCGTGCGCCCGGCGTGGTGCAGGACAGTTTTGGCCAGATCCATATACGCGGCGACATGGGCAACGTGCAATACCGGCTCGACGGCGTACAGCTGCCGGAGGGCCTGTCGTTGTTCAACAACGTGCTGGCCACGCGCTACGCCGCACGGATGTCGCTGCTGACCGGCGCGCTGCCCGCTCAGTACGGGCTGCAAACAGCGGGCATCGTCGACATCACGCTCAAGTCCGGCACCACCAATCCTGGCGCCGAGCTCTCGGTCACTGGCGGCTCACGCAACTACGCGCAGCCCGCCTTCTCCTACGGCGGCCGGTCGGGAAAGATCGACTATTTCGCGGCCGGCCAGTACATCCACAACGGTCTTGGGATCGATAATCCGACGGCGTCGTTCACGCCCCTCCACGACGACACCGATCAGTGGTACGGGCTGGCTAAGATCACGGGCATCGTCGACGAGCAGACACGCGTCAGCTTCATCGGCGGCGGCGCGAGCTCGCGCTTCCAGATCCCAAACGTTCCCTTCAAGGCGGCAAACTTCACCGTCTTCGGCAACAACGATTGGAACAGCGGCATTCTCGACCAGCGCCAGTGGGGGCAGACCTACTTCGGCATCGCCTCGCTGCAGAAGAGCTACGATACGCTCGACTTCCAGGTTTCCGGCTTCGCCCGTTACTCGAAACTGTCCTACCAACCGGACGCCATCGGCGATCTGCTGTACAACGGCATCGCACCCTGGACCACGCGGAAGACCTTCGCGGCCGGCGTGCAGGGCGACGGCTCCTGGAAGGCCGCCAAGGACCACACCGTGCGTGGCGGCTTCCTGGTGCAACGCGAGCGCGCCACCATCTTCACCAACGGCAACACCCTGCCGCTGGTGCCGAGCGACCCCGACAATCCGACGAGCGATCTGGCCCCCTCCGACCAGCCCATCAGCTTCACTAACGGCTCCGATCTCATTGGCTGGACCTACAGCGTCTACCTGCAAGACGAATGGCGGTTGGTGCCCACTGTGACCGTGAATTTCGGCTTGCGTTTCGATGCCATCAACGGCGCCACGCGGGAGAATCAGCTGAGCCCGCGCATCAACGTCGTGTGGGAGCCCAGCCCGACGTTTACGGCGCATGTCGGCTATTCGCGCTACTTCACCCCACCGCCGCTCATCCAGGTGGTGAACTCCAGTTCGATCGCCGTCCTAGCCGGCACTGCCGCGGCGCCCGAAGTAATCCAGAACGATCCAGTAAGGGCCGAGCGGTCCCACTATTTCGACGCCGGCGTCACCGTCAAGCCGTTGCCCGGCCTGACGCTCGGTCTCGGCGCTTACTACAGGATCGTTCAAAACATGCTCGACTTTGGCCAGTTCGGCGCGCCCATTGCGCTCACTTCGTTCAACTATGCAGACGGCATCGTCAAAGGCGTCGAGTTCAACGCCAGTTACGACGAAGGCCCGTGGTCAGTCTATTTCAACGGCGCGTTCGGCAACGGCATTGGCAGGAACATCAATTCCGCCCAGTTCAGCTTCGGCGCGGCTGAGCTCGCTTACATCGCCAACAACTACATCATCCTCGACCACACGCAGGGCTGGACCTTTTCGGCCGGCGCCGCCTACACCTTCAACGCCAACAGCGAATGGGCGACCAAGATATCGACCGATATGCTGTTCGGCAGCGGCTTGCGCACCACCGTCGTCACGCCCAACGATCTGTCGTTGCCCAACTATGCCGTAGTCAACGCCTCGCTGGTGCAAAAGATACCGATCGGTCTCGGCAAGGGAACGCAGTTGCGCTTCGACGTCATCAACCTGTTCGACAACCAATATCAAATCCGCGACGGTCTGGGCGTGGGCGTCGGCGCCCCCCAGTTCGGCCAACGCCAGACTTTCCTGCTGACGCTGGCGCAAAAATTTTGACAAACCGCCGCGATTGGGCGACCGCCTGCTAAGCGTGGATGTGCTCGTGCGAGCCGACGGCCGTCCGGCTCACCCTGGCCAAGGCGTTCTAGGCGTCAGGCGACCACGTCCGAAACCCGCCAGACCTGAGGTCGTTGCGTCACCATTGTCCGGTCCCGACAAGGAGACACGACATGGCAACTCTGCGACGAGAAATCCCCGTAGCCAGCGGCGCAACGCCGGTCTGGCAGAAGCTGCGCGACTTCGGCCAGGTCCATACCAAGGTGGCGCCGGGCTTCCTCACCGATCTCAAGATGGACAAGGGCGATCGCGTCCTGACCTTCTTCAACGGCCTGGTGGCGCGCGAGCGGCTGGTGACGCTGGACGACGAGAACTGCCGCTTGGTCTATTCGGTCATCGAAGGTCAGGCGAGCCACTACAACGCCGCCGTCCAGGTCTTTCGCGAAGGCGACGGCAGCCGCGTGGTCTGGACGATCGACCTGCTGCCCAACGAGCTCGCGCCCGCGATCGGCGGGATGATGGACGAGGCGGTCAAGGTGATGCGGAAGACACTGGCCTCATAGCACCTCCCCCGTCTTACGGGGGAGGCCGGGAGGGGGAAGGCCTCATAGTGATCTCTCAAATTTCAGATCTGAAATTTTCGGGACCTCCTCTGATGCTTGCCCCCTCCCTACCCTCCCCCGTATGACGGGGAGGAGAAAGATGGCGAGA
>CAWEIE010000008.1:0-203385 GCA_963809025.1 uncultured Alphaproteobacteria bacterium
CCGTTGCTGGTCATGCCCTCATCGATTGCAACGTCGGTCAGGCGGGCCTCGAGTTCCCACTCCTGACGGATTTCCGCCTTCTCTTCAGGCTTGAGATCCTTATGCGTCACGACGTCAGCGGGTTTGTCGATGACGCCGCTGGGGTTGGTCTTTGCCTTATCCTTGTCGATACTGGTCAATGTGATCTCCAATGTCGATGCGCCCGAGAATGTTGGCGCCAATAGCTAGACATCCGCAAACAAGATCTGTTGCACGCCGCTAGAAGGGCATGCCGGCAACTGCCCATGTCACCGCCAGGGCGATGACGGCGCCCGCGACTGAAATGGCGAGGACAGTAATAATACGGCCACTGATGACGCCGCCTCGCGCCTCGATGGGCGTTAGATCGCGATCCATGGCGTTCTCCAATTTTGCAGATGCATATTATCAACGCAGCGATGGCTGCGGCGTTGCTCGCCCTTCTCAGCGAACATAGAGAAAGGGCAACCATCGTCCGGTGCGCAGTGCTTTGCGGGAGACGACGACCCGCAGCATGAAGCCTCACCCAGGCAGCCTCTCCACGATGAGAGACCGTTACGGTAACACATAGCCTCTCGGCACGCGGTCTCTTGCGACCGTGGCATGGATTTGGTGAGCGAGTGAGTTGACGATTTGAGTGCCAAGTCCGTAAATTAGTCCTGACGCGACCAGCGCCGACAGTAGCAGGCGCCGAAGGCAAAGGCTTAGTCAGCCTTTTGGGTCGGGCTCGGGGCGCACGTGTGCGGACTGCGGCTGTTGTTGGACTTGCTGCTGGGTATGCAAGACCGCCGCGGCAGCGGGTGGCTGGAGCGGCCCGGCTTGGTATTCAAACGTTGCCGCTTCAACGTCTAACTCGGCAGCGTACGCCAATCATTCTCGCGTTTGCGCGACATCAAGCGCGTCCCACGTATTGTCATCGACGGTCGGCGGAACGCTGGGTCGCAGTGGCATCGCTCTTTGACATTATACCCTTCAGGAACTTGAACAGGTCGCTATCCGTCGAAAGGACAAGGGTCGTGTTCTCGCCGATAAGCGATTTGTAGGCCTGCATGGTCCGGGTGAATTCATAGAATGTCACCGATTTGGAACTCTGGTTGTATGCGGTTGCGTAGATGTCGGTGGCTTTCGCGTCTGCCACGCCCCGAATTTCCTCGACCGCGCGGTAGGCTTCCGACTGGATCTTGTTCAGGTCGCGCAGGCGATTGCCGCGAATTCTGGCGGCCTCGCCGTTGCCCTCCGACAGGAAACGTTCGGCGATCTGCCGTCGCTCGCTGATCATTCGATCGTAGATCTTCGGGCGCACGCTCTCATTGTAGTTGATCCGCTTGAAGCGGATATCCAGCAGTTCGATGCCGAACACGCGAATCTTCCCGGCGGCTTCGTCGAAGATCTCCTGCTCCACCAGGGCGCGCCCTTTCTGGATCGGCAGCAGCGCGCCGATATCTTGCGCTAGTTCCGCCGGGGTCAGCAGGGCATCGCGCAGGGGCACGCGATCCTTGGTGGTGCGGATCATCTCGATCAGCTCGTGCTTGGCCACGGCGTTGCGTATCTCGCTGCCGAGAATATCGTCGAGCCGCGACTGAGCGCTTCGTTCGTCGCGAAGTCGCAGAAAGTATTGGAGAGGATCGGTGATCCGCCAGCGCGCGAAGACGTCGACCGAAATGTAGAGCTTGTCCTTGGTCGGCATGTCCGACGGATTGCCGTCCCATTCGAGGATGCGCTTGTCGATCGTATTGACGTCCTGCAGGAAGGGCAGCTTGAGCTTCAGGCCCGCGGCGGTTACGGGCGCACCGACAGGCTTGCCGAACTGGGTGATGATCACCTGTTCGACTTCGCTCACCGTATAGAACGAGCCTGCAACCGCGTATGCCCCGATGCCCAGAGCCGCCAGGCCCAGGACGATCTTGATGCTGTTCATGGCCGGTCGCCCTTCTGGGATTCGAGATTGAGCAGGGGCAGGAGGCTGCGTGTCTGTTCATCGATGATGATCTTGGAACGGATGCTCGGCATGGTCTCCTGGAGGGTTTCGATGTAGATGCGGCGGAGTGTGACCTCCGGCGCCTTGCTGTATGCCGCCAGCAGGGCGCTGAACCGGGCGGCATCGCCTTCCGCTTCATTGATCCGCCTCAGCCGATAGCCATCGGCTTCGCGAATCCGCTGATCCTTCTCGCCTTCGGCGAGCGGGATCACCTTGTTATAGTCCCGCCGGGCTTCGTTGATCAGCTTTTCCTTTTCCTGCTGGGCCTGGTTTACCTCGTTGAAGGATTCCTGGACCGGCTTGGGAGGATTGATGTTCTTCAGCTGGACCTGGTCGATGCTGAGTCCCATCGCGTACTTGGTCGACAGGGCCTGCATCTTGGTCAGCGCTTCGGATTCGATTTCCTGCCGGCCGATGGTGATCACCTCATCCACGGTCCGGTCTCCGACGACTTCACGCATGACCGATTCGGAAACATAGCGCAGGGTCGCTCTCGGCTCGCGGACCTCGAAAAGGAACTTTACCGGATCGGAAACGCGGAACTGGACGACCCATTCGACCAGGGCGGCGTTCAGGTCGCCCGTCACCATCTGTGTTTCCCGCTGTTCGTCGCGGGGAAGCGGGCTCTGGAAGGGATCGGTTGAGCCGGTGGTTGCGAACCCGAACTCCTGCTTCAGCTGGCGTTTGACGGGAACGATTGTCGCGGTGTCGACGCCCAGCGGCAGCTTGAAGTGCAGCCCCGACGGAACGTCCTTCAGGTACTCTCCGAAACGCTGTACGACGGCGACTGAGTCGCTCGGGACAGTGTAGATGGCCGTCCAGGCGCCCACGGCGGCGACGGCAAGGACGGCGGCGACGATAATTCCGCGCCGCCTGCCAGTCGGCATGATCTGCCTGAACCAATCCTGGCCTTGCAGGGCGAGTTGCTTGGTATCGAGGCCATGTCTGGCCCCGCGCCCCCAAGGGCCGCCACCGTCATTTTGCCGTGGCATGGGATGCCCTTTCGCTGTTTCGCGGTTCGCCGGCCATTCTCATGGGTGTCCGATCCACGGATGGGTGTCCGATCCACGGACACTCCATCGCGGCGCCGCAACGACGAGGACGCCGCTGACATCGGCGGAAAAGGGCTATGAAATAAACGCATCGAGGGGGTGATGGTTCCCGAACGCAACTGCTCAAACGTACATTTGGGGCATTTGTTCCGAGCGGCACGGGCACAACGCGGCAACGTTTGGCGCTGATCAGCGTTCATTGTTGCAAGCGAGCGCCTCGACGAGCGGCTCGTTGTGCAGGCACCTGGACGGTGGCCAGACCAAACATCCCTGTTTGACCTCGGGTGGCCAGTTCGAACCGTCGAAACCCGACGCCCTCCAGGGGGCGATCATTGCCACAAAGGACAAAGCAGGA
The DNA here is from genome assembly GCA_963809025.1 of uncultured Alphaproteobacteria bacterium. Classification (GTDB taxonomy): domain Bacteria; phylum Pseudomonadota; class Alphaproteobacteria; order Reyranellales; family Reyranellaceae; genus Reyranella. The sequence goes on from CAWEIE010000008.1 coordinate 3,404, forward strand.
TGCGCCAAATGACGACGCTATTGACCCGTGACTCCGTGGCCGGCCTGGCGACTGTCGACCACGGGCCGTGTCTTTCGCTGTATCAGCCCACGCACCGGCGGCATCCCGAAAATCAGCAGGACCCGATCCGGTTTCGCAACCTCGTCAAGGAACTGGAAGCGTCGCTCCTTCGCAAGCATCCCGCTGCAGAGGCACAGCTGCTCCTGGAACCATTCGAAGCGCTCGCCCACGATCGGGATTTCTGGGCCCACACGCTCGACGGGCTGGCCGTGCTGGGCGGAGCGGGCCTCTTTCATGCCTACAGGTTTCCGCAGCCGGTCGCCGAGCTGGCCGTCGTTGCCGAGAGCTTCCATACCAAGCCGCTATGGCGGTTTCTGCAGTCGGTCGATGGCTATCAGGTCCTTGGCCTCAACCTCCAGGCGATCCGGCTTTTCGAGGGCAACCGGCGGGGACTCGCCGAAGTCGATCTCGCGCCGGGAGTGCCGCGGACGATCGCCGAGGCGCTGGGCGGGGAACTCACCGAGCCGCATCAGACCGTCGCCTCCTACGGAGGCATCGGCGGCTCGAGTGTGCCCATGCGTCACGGACAGGGCGGGAAGAAGGACGAGGTCGATATCGACTCGGAGCGGTTCTTCCGCGCCGTCGACCGGGCGGTGCTGGAGCACTACTCCCGGCCCTCCGGCTTGCCCCTGATCCTGGCGGCGTTGCCGCAGCACCATCATCTCTTCCACCGGGTCAGCCAGAACCCGTTTCTCTTGACGGAAGGAATAAGGTTCGATCCGGATGCCTTGACGGCTGCCGAGCTCCAAAGCCAGGCTTGGCAGACCATGGAACCCCAATATCGGGCCCGATTGGCGGCGTTGGGCGAGGAATTCCAGGAGGCGCGATCCAAGGGCACGGGAAGCGATGACCTGGCGCAGGTCGTCCAGGCCAGCACGGCCGGACGGGTCGCGACGTTAATGATCGAAGCCGATCGCGTGGTTGCCGGCAGGATCGACGAAGCCAGCGGCCGGTTCGAGTCCGCCGACCTTGGCGATCCGTGTGTCGACGACGTGCTCGACGATTTGGGTGAATTGGTCACGAGGATGGGCGGCCGGGCCTTGGTGATTCCCGCCGAGCGGATGCCGACCCAAACCGGACTGGCCGCCATCTATCGATACTGAGCAGAACACGATTCATGGGGCCGAAATGCAGATCCAGGTCAATACGGACAACAACATCGAAGGCCACGAGCGGTTCACAAGCCACGTCAGGAGCGTGGTGGAAAGCGCCCTGAACCGCTTCAGCGACCGGATCACGCGGGTTGAAGTCCACCTCGGCGACGAAAGCGGCGGCAAGGCCGGTCAGGCAGACAAGCGGTGCATGATGGAAGCCCGTCTCGAGGGTCGCCAGCCCACGGCCGTTACGCATCACGCAGCGACCGTGGACGAGGCCATCGACGGCGCTGCGGACAAGCTGGCCCGCTCGATCGACAGCACGCTCGGGCGGCTGCGCGATCAGCACGGCCATGGCAACGCCTCCGGCACTGATGACGACGTTCACGGATAGGCCCGACCGGACTCGCGCGAAACAAGATGCGCTGATCGCAAAAGGGAGGTCGCTGTGACTTTCCCGAGAAAGGATCGTCATGCCCAGGACGCCTGCCAGGAACCACGACAAGCCCGCACCCAGCGACGCGGCAACGCAAGAGAAACGTGATGCGCGAGCCGCTGGCCGCCCACCTGCGCCTGGTTCAAAGGATCGACCGGGTTTTGATCTTGGTGGTGCCGTGACCGACGCGACGGCGGGCACTGGCTTGGGGCTGGGACAGGACGCGGCTGAAAACCGATTGGATCAACGGCTGCCTGGCCGTCGACGACGAGCCAAGCTTGGTCTTCCCCGGTTTGGCGGAGCGGTTTTGCGCGACAAATGACAGGACGTTCGTAGTTGGCGCTCATCGGGGGTGCCAGCGGCGTGCGAAGTGGACTCGGAAAATAGGACCCGGGGCGTAGTTGGAGAAAGCGCCGTTCCGTATTAGTTGGAGCGGACGATGAGACGGAAGATCGATGCGGCGCTGAAGGCGAAAGGTCGATTGGAGGCGTTTCGGGAGCAAGCGACGATCAGATTTACGCCTGGAAAAAGCAGCTTCAGGATCAGGCAGCGCGGGCGTTGAGGCTGGCGGCAACCAGCTGATTGACCACGAGCGCCTTCTGCAACACCGAGTGCTTCATCGCTTGGAGTTCATGATGTCTCCATCGCTTTCCGACGACACGTCCGCTGGGTGAGCAGCGTCGATCCGGCCCCTAAACTGAGAATCGGCGCTGTGATCGGGTAGTTGTCGACTTTGCTCCTGCCTGATTCGTCGTATAGCTCGACGTCAATTTTCGTTTCCCCGAAGACGATTCGGTGCAACTGCGAAGTGGCGACTCCGTCCTGCAGGCAGCCGCGACCGATCTCGGCAAGGATCGCGTCGAGCCGGGGTAATCCTCGGCATGCAGTCCTAGACGACAGAGGACAACGATGTCCCGCCCGTCGGCATCAAATTCCAAAGCCCCTAGCTGACGCGCCGTCGTGCCGTGTCGTTTCAAGTCCTCGCCAACCTCAGTCAGGTAGATAGCGACGTCCATGCTTGCCCCATAACGGCGGTCGGTGGAAACAATTGCTCGCCCTCGGGGCCGCTTGCGGGGGAGAACGTTCGCGGCGGTCCCGAGGGGAGCGACCGGAGCAGGGTACGACTGCCCCGGGGAGAGATCAGGCGAACAGCACGGTGAATCTCGTGCAGTCGCCGTCGTCGCCGCGATCGATCCGCAGTTCGCCGCCGATCTGCGCGGCAAGGGAGGAGACCAGGGTCATTCCCAGGCCTTTGGAGGCGGTGGGATCGAAGCCCTCCGGCAGGCCGGCGCCGGCGTTGCACACCGACAGGGCATGGCGCTTTCCGGATGGCGCCAGCGTCACCGTGATTCGCCCCCTGCCGTGCTTGATGGCGTTGGTGACCAGCTCGTTGACGATGAGGCTGAGCGGAGTGCCGATGGTGGTCGGCAGGCTGAGCTCGACCGCGTCGACGGCGATGAGCTGATCCGGGCGCTCCTCCGACATCGACATCGTCGAATGGTCGCGGCAGAGCCGATCGAGGTATGGCTTGAAGTCGACGGTCGGCGTACCGTCCATGGAATGGAGATGGCGGTGCAGCCCCGCGATCGCCTGCACGCGGTCGGCGGCCGTCGACAGGCGCGAAGCAGTCTCCGCATTCGTTTCCCTTTGGCTTTGCAGCGACAGCAGGGCGACGATCATCTGCAGGTTGTTCAACAGCCTGTGGTGGCATTCCTCGGTCAACACCTTCTGTCGGCGGATCGAGACGGCCTTCTGGCGAAGCAGCACCTTGTCGCGGGCGAGAGCCTTCCGCAGCTCGCTTTCCGTGGCTTTGTGCGCCGCCAGCTCGCGTTCGTAGCTCGCGGCCGTGCGCTGCTCCGGGTGTTCGAGGCCGCGCAGCGCGGAGACAAGCCCGCTCAAGGGGACGTTTTCGACGGGCATGACGCCCTCACTTTCCCAGCTTTGGGCTGGACCTCTGGCGCCTGAGAGCCGCGGCGGACATCCGGGCGGCTGCATCGATACAAGTTTGAAGTGGTCGCCCGCCTTGCTGGACCTGGGAGCGATCGTCCGCCGATCTGTTGTCCGGCTCGGAATTATTGTTTGCGCGAGGGAACCTATTGAGACGCCCGTTTCCGCGGAGTGTCCAGACACAATGTCTGCTACCCGACGGAGTATGTCCGGTATTCGGCCTAGGGTTGGGGATCACTTGTGTCCAATAGTGAACAGTGAAGATCCCGATCTGCGCTGCCCGACGCACGAATCATCTCGACAGTGGCCCCCTGATGGGCGCACGCCTGCACTACTACGGTGCGTGGTGAAATGTCCTCCGGGCGTTCGCTCACCGAAGGATGCCCGATCTGCCGCGGAAGACGCCGGTCCAATCGCGCACGATTGAAAAGGAACAACATGGTGGCGACAAGGTATAGGGCTGCGGACGCCCATGTAAACCGATTGCTCGGGTTGCTGTCGTCCAGGGATTACCGGCGCCTCCAGCCACATCTTCGTCGTGTTCCGCTGGGCTACCGGCAGTCGCTTTACCGGGCGCGCCAGCGGCTCGGCTTCGTCTACTTCATCGAGAGCGGCGTCGGCTCGCTAGTGAACACCATGGCCAACGGCTCGGCGGCCGAGGTCGGCACCATCGGCAACGAGGGCATGGTCGGCCTGCCGCTGCTGCTGGGCGACGATCGCGCGCCGACCAGCGTTTATGTCCAGTCCCGGCGCCGGCCTGCGCATGACGGCCGCGCGCTTCAGCGCCGAGCTGGGGCGCAGCGCCTCGATGCGGGCGGTGATGCTGCGTTACGCCCATGCGCTGTTCAATCAGGTCGCGCAGTCGGCGGCGTGCAACCATTTCCATACCCTGGAGCAGCGCTGCTGCCGCTGGATGGTGATGACGCACGACCGTATGCAGTCCGATGAGTTTCTCCTGACCCAGGAATTCCTCGCCATGATGCTGGGTGTGCAGCGCACCGGCGTATCGGCGGCGGCGGGCGGCCTGCAGCGCGCCGGGCTGATCCGCTACAGCCGCGGCATCGTCACCATCCTCGACCGCCGCGGCCTGTGCGCGCGCGCCTGCGAGTGCTACGGCCTTTCCAAGCGCGAGTTCGATCGTCTGCTCGGCGGTCCGCCCCGACGTTCGGCCCCGCCGCGCATGCGACGCTCCGGTCGTCGGGGTGCGCGCGCAGGCGACTTGAGTGCGACGGCTGAACGGAGGACCAAATGAGAAGTGCAATCAACTCCCGTGGAGTGACCGACATCGCCGACCGCGTCAGCAGCGTGCTGGCGGCACGGTTGCATGTTCATGACGACCGCATCGCCGAGGCGGCGACCTTCGAAGGGGACCTCGGCGCAACGAGTCTCGACATGGTCGAAGTCATCATGTCCCTGGAGGACGAGTTCAGGATCGAGGTCAGCGATCGTGACAGCGAAGGCTTGCGCACGGTCGGTGACGTCCTGGCGCTGATCAGGACCAAGCTGCACTGATCTTCGTTCGGTTTCGGGCAGGTCTCGACAGCGGCCGGGAATGCCCAAGGGGCAACGTCGTACCCGAACGGTCATCCAGCACGTCGATTACCGCGGATTGGAGGCTCATCATGACACGAAGCACCGAGACGACCGTGACTTTCCGCCGGCCCTTCACCCTCGCCGCGCTTGAGGGTGTGCAACCCGCTGGCACCTATCGGCTGGTCGAGGAGGTGGAGGAGATTGCCGGCCCTTCCTTCGTCGCCTTCCGGCGGGTGGCCACTTTGCTCCATGTACCGGCCGATCCCGCACCCGGGACACCTGCCAAGTCGTGCTCATTTGCCAGATGAGCTTGCCGAGACCTTGGCGGTCGACGCCGCCTGATGGCCAACCAAGGCCGGGCGCCTGATCGCGCCATCCGGCCACCCGGGGCTGGCAATGCCGGGTGAGAGCGCAGGCGACTACACCGACATCGTCCTCTTTCTCGCCACCGCCGGCGTCGCGGTGCCGATCTTCCGCCGCTTCAGGCTCAGCTCTGTCCTGGCATTCCTCGTTGCGGGCGTCGCCCTCTGGCCATTCGGGCTGGGTGTCCTGCTGGGCGAGCTGCCGTGGCTACGCTACGTCACGATGAAGAGCTCTGCCTCGAGCAGCTCGCGGAATTCGGCGTCGTCTTCCTGCTGTTTGCCATCGGTCTGGAACTGACCTGGGAGCGGCTGTGGACGATGCGGCGCTTCGTCTTCGGCATGGGCGGCTCGCAGGTCGTCGTCTGCTCGGCTGTCATCGCGGGCGCGGCGATGCGGCTGGGCCAGGGTCCCGTAGCCGCTGTCCTACTTGGGACGGCGCTCGCCTTATCGTCGACGGCCGTGATGCCGCTGCTGGCGGAGCGGAACCGCCAGTACTCGCGGCCGGGACGAGCGACTTTCTCCGTGTTGCTCCTGCAGGATCTTGCCGTGGCGCCGATCCTGGTGACGATCGCCGTCCTCGTCGGCGATCGTGGCGAGTCCTTGTCGCCGAAGCTAATCCTGGATCGCCGATGCTGATCCTGGCGTTTGCTGCCGCTGCGCTGGGCTTGAGCGCTCTGCGGTCGGCAGACAGGGTCGGCGACGATGCCGCGTCGCTTGCCGAGTTCGCGCACCCTTTCGATACGGGCTTGCGCAGATGCCTCGGCAAGGGCGGCTGGCGCCTCGCGGCGCCTTTGGGAAACGGTCGATATCGTTGCCTTGATCGATGCAGCGGCCCCGCGGGCTGAGAAGCGTGAGCCCTCCAAGGAGACGCCTTAAATTTTTGACGGTTCAACAGGGCAAGGATGCTTGTGAAAAGCGGACTTTGCGGCTGCTCGTATGGTTTCCTTCCTGGGGCACTGAATATCGGGGCGGCGGCAGAGGCGGCGGCTATGTGGGCGCAGGCGAGCACTTCCCCGCGTTTCCCGGCTTCCAGTCGTCCGAGGCACTTGGAACGACAAGCCTTCGTGCCCACCCGACCGAGCGACTTCCCACAGAAACCAATCGCGACCAAAATCACCCGCTCAATTCACTGAGAACCCTAAATTTTGAAACTAAGGCAGTGCCGGGAGGCGATCGACATGGCGACCCCCTTGGGTTTTTTGTACAGTAGGCTCAGCGAGAAGCTGTGGATCCGCCCGCTTTTGTTCTCCCTGCTGGCAGTGCTGGCGACCGTTGGCGCTGCCATGACCAATTCCCTAGACTTTGAGCGCCTGCTGCCCCGGATCGACCAGGATATCGTCGAGAAGCTGCTGTCGATCATCGCCGCCAGCATGCTCGGTGTTGCCACCTTCGCCGTCGGCTCGATGGTGGCGGCCTATGCTTCTGTGAGCAGCAGTGCGACGCCACGGGCGTTTACGCTGGTCGTGGCCGACGATGTATCAAAGACTGCCCTGTCGACCTTCGTCGCCGCGTTCATCTTCAGCGTCATCGCTCTCGTGGCGATCAAGAGTGGTGTTTACGGGAAGACGGGACTGTTTTGCACTTTCCTGATGACGATTGCGATTCTGGCGTGGGTTGTTTTCACGTTCGTCCGATGGGTCGACCAGATCGCGCGTCTTGGTCGCGTCGGAACCACGATCGAGCGAATCGAAAAGGCCGCGGAAACCGCAATCGAGCGCCGGCGTCGGTCCTTGACCCTGGGCGCGCTGCCGGTGGCGGACGACGCCGATCGGGGAGACCCGGCCTACGCCGAGACGATCGGATACGTCCAGCATATCAACGTCGATACGCTGCAGAAATGCGCTGAGAAGAACGATATTGTCGTCACGGTCGCGGCGTTGCCGGGCACTTTCGTCAGTCCGGGCCGGGCCCTCGCTTACGTCAAGCAAGGCGGGGCCGGCAAGAGGGAGTGGGATACGCCGATCGTCACCAAAGCCTTTCTCATCGCGCGCAACAGAAGCTTCGAGGAGGATCCCCAATTCGGCCTCGTCGCCCTGTCTGAAATCGCAGCCCGGGCGCTATCGCCGGCGATCAACGACCCTGGCACCGCGATTAGCATCATAGGGACGTTCGTGCGGCTTCTGGACCTTTGGGCTTCGCCCTTGAAGGAAACCGACAATGAATTGAAAGTGAAGTTCGATCGCGTGCGCGTTCCTTCCCTGGCGCTGCAGGACATGTTCGACGACGCGTTCACGGCCATCTCGCGCGACGGGGCGGGGAACATCGAGGTCGTCATACGGCTACAGAAGGCATTCATTTCGCTCGCGACAATCGATCACGCTGAACTCAAGAGCGCGGCCAGAATCTATTCGAAACGCGCCCTTGCGCGTTCCGAGCTTGCCCTGACGTTGCCCTATGACATCGAAAGGGCGCGGACGCTTGCTGACAAGGTGACCTGAAGTCGTCTGAACTGGCCTCGACGGCAATCTCAGGCTCTGCTCGGAGTGGCAGCGCAACAGAAAAACGGCGCCCAGCCACCCACCCTCGGCCGCGTTGGCGGAGGCCATGGACGCTGAGTTCACTCAAGCCTGGGCGAGCGTTTACCGCAACCGCGGGTGCGAAAACCGATAAGCCGGTCGACGCGGCGGGATGGCCCTCACGGTCTCGACTAGGTAGAAGCATCCAGCACCAGTTTGTATTGCATACGCATCAATGAAAGACGGCGATAGAAGTTCAGCAGATCCCGTGCCGGAGCGGTCATCCGTTCGTATCCCGACATGAAGGCCACAATGGTGCCGATCTCGGTCTCGCCTTGAATGGCGAGCCATCCGCCTGCCAGGAGAATGCCCAGAAGCCCCAGGTGGGATATCAGCGTATGGAACGCCTTCGTCGCATTCTTGATGAGGGCAAATCGCAGGCGTAGAGCATAGATGCGCTCGATGAGACTCTCGGCATCGACAGGGCGTTCGGGGCCATCTGTGCCATTCTTCAGAACGGACTCGCCGAGCGCGCGGACGACTACGATCTTCTTTCCAGTGAGCTTGTTCAGAAGGGGCTGCGCCAAGCTAATCACAATGATGGAAGGTGCGAGGAAGGCAATGGCGACCGCCGCGATCAGCGGTTGAACGATCAGCATGTAGGTTGCGATGCTGACCACGGTGCCTGCCTGCAACAGCGGCAGCGAGATGCTTTCCGCGACGAAGCCCCCGATTTTCTCCGATTCGGATGAAAGGATGGCCTGCTTGGTACCGGCATCGATAGTGGCGTCAGCCAATTCGAGACCTACGAAGCGCTTGCGAAGCAAGCGAGTGACGCCCTCGGCCATTCTGTAGAGATACATTTCGCGCAGGAGCTTGAGGCCGCACTGGACCAGCAAGACTGCAAGGTACGATCCACCGAGCAGCAGAAGCGGCTCTGCGTCGGCGCCGATGACGGCGCGATCCACGATCTGCCGCTGCAGTTCCAGCGGCAAGGACGCCAGAGGAAAGACCAGCAAAGTAAGCAGCCCGAGCCTCGCCTGCTGCTTTCCGCTAACTCGCAGGACATAGCCATAAAGCGACATCGGCATCGTGCCGCTTGGCCTGCCCCGTATGGAAGGAAGCACCGAACGGTAGAGCCGCGAGTTGAAGTCAGTCATCGTGGTCAATGGTCCTGTTGTTCAAGGCGCTCGTGCAGGGTGTCGGGCCGCTATTCCCGGCACTAAGCCATGGTCGCATCGACGCAAGCGAAGGAAGTAATGGTGGTCGGCATATTGGGGGCCCGCAGCAGGATGGCCAACCCCAGTTTTCGTTCAATGATCGCGCCAACGCAACGCGGTGGCCTCGTGCGAGCGCTATGCAGGTTGCAACTGAAGTTCGCGCGCGGCACGTTTAGGAAGGCCGAGAAGGTCTCGAGGCGATCCATGTCGACCAGCAGGGGACGAACTCTGCTTCTCACCCGCGACGATCAACTGGCGAACCGGAACTTCCTGCAAACGCAAAGCATCATCGAACTACGGTGCTTCGCCGTCGCGAGGCGGTGAAGAGCCTTGCAACGCCATTCGCTCTTGCGCCGCGGCTGAGGAGGGTTGGGGCCACGTGGCCAACCCTCGCGCTGTCGCGCGGCTGCCGCCAGGAAGCCGAGCAACTGTGCCCGCGACACCTTCTTGGGCAATACCGGATGGCCGTCCCTTCGCCGCCGCATGTACTAGGAAGACGCACTTTACCAAGTCGATCCCAATGATCGTAGCCTTCTCCATGGATGCCTTCTCCTCTGTGGCTGGTCAGGCAACATAACCACCGTGGCACACTCCGATGGCGGGGTGGGGCATCCTCCATCAAAAAAATAGTCGACCAACCCGCCCATCACGCCGCCTCTCGATGATAGTAGCGCCGCCCAAGATGAAAGTGCTGGCGACCGCAACGCAAGATATGGGTGCACTACACCCGCTCGCGCACGAGCTGGGCCAGAGATTTGCCCGCCTTGATGTCGAGATCGCGGAGTTCGGCAAGATAATGCGGCGCCCCTCCAAGGATGCTCGAGGATCAGCGCTGCCGCAGGCCTGATCAGCAGGCGCGTCGATGAACGTGATGTCGCGACCAATCCCGGCCGCCTGTACAGGGCGAGCGATCTATCAGTCCGATGGACCTTCGGTGCTGCGACAGCCAGGCAACAACGGGAGACATCATATCCAACGCGGCGACGGACGACGACGTGCGACAGGGAGTGCGACGCTTTGCTGAACGCGCTCAAGCAACTGGAAGCGGTTCAGCCGGTCGGAGTTCCGTCTTCTAGAGAGCAGCGACGACCTGGATGGCCGCACCTTGAGCGCGCGGAAGGATAGTGCTTTGGCGAGATGACCTCGCCTGGCGCACCGCCGTCGCGTTCCGAAAGGCCTCCTGCCGGGGCGGCTAGGGCGTCCCAGCTCAGCCGCGGAATACGCCGCCGATGGATGTGGCTCGAAGAACGGGTGGCCGACCGCCGGTGCCGCCAACACCGGCGAGCGTTCACGACGTCGCTGTTCGAGGCGTCGCCGAGGACATGGACGCCGATGAAGTCAGGAATCTCGAAGTCGACCCCGGGTTACTAGATGCCGTAGTCTCTGGACCCTAGAAAGCGGGAACCGTCACTCTTCCGGGATTCCGAGCGCGAGTATCTGCGCGGCCATCCGGTCGAGTGTGCTCGGCGAGAATACCATCGCCTCCCGGTATTGCCGGATGGTGATGTCGGGGTGTGCCGCGAGCAGCTTGGCAATCGATTCCCGCGCCTCGTCGAGGCGACCGGCGCCGTACAGCGCCGCCGCGAGGTTGCGGTGAATCCAGGCGGCGTTGGGCCGCTCCTGCAGGGCGCGGATGAAAGGGTCGGCGGCGCCGGCATCGTCGCCCGCCACGGCGCAGGTGCTGGCAAGGCCAACCAGATTGTTGAAGTTGATGGGATCGAGCGGACTCAATCGCATCGCCTTCTCGAAATGGCCCCGCGCCTCGTCGGGACGGTCGGCGTAGACATCGAGCCAGCCCAGCCGGCTCAGTGCCCAGGCGGCGTTGGGGTCGAGGGCGACGGCGCGCTCGAGCATGACCCGCGCTACCCCGTAGTTGCGCGCAAAGGTGTGCACGGTGCCGAGCGCGGCCAGGATCAGTGGGTCGTCGGTCGATCGGCTGGCCGCGCGGTCGGCGAGCTTCAGGGCCTCGGCCATCGCCACCGCCGGCTCGTCCGTCCAGTTGTAGACCGAACGCTGCGCCCGGCACCATGCCGTCAGCGCCAACGCCAGCGGGTAGTCGGGATCGATCTCAAGCGCCTTGCCGAGCAACTCGAGCGCCATCGCTGCGGCGTCCTTCTCGAGCAGCCAGGCACGCTGCATGGCACGCATCGTGTAGTCGTAGGCGCCAAGCTCTTGCGGCCGCTTGCGCCACGAGCGCTCGATCTCGGCCAGCCGGATCGAGGGCTGCAGCGCGCCGGCGACGGCCTCGGTGATGCGGTCCTGCAGGCCGAAGACGTCGTCGAGCGAGCCGTCGTACTTGTCTGTCCAAAGATGCGTCCCGCCCGCGGTCTCGATCAGCTGCGCGGCGATGCGCACGCGTGTACCCATCCGCTGGACGCTGCCCTCGAGCACATAAGCCACGCCGAGCTCGCGGCGACGGTGCAAAGGCGTCGATGGCCGCGGCGGTGATCGGCCCCATCCCTGGCACGCTCTGAAGACGCTTCGCTGTCTCATCGTCCCTGGAGGGGCGCCGAAAGCTCGTGTCGAGCTCCGCATTCTCGACATCAAGGCGGGCACGACGCCGCCTGATGCCCAACTAAGGCCTGGCGCCACGGTCTGATCGCATCACTCGTCTGCGAGGGGGCTGGCAATGCCGGGTGAGAGCGCGGGAGCTACACCGACATCGTCTTCTTTCTCGCCACGGTCGGTATTGTGGTGCCGATCTTCCGCTGCCTCAGGCTCAGCCCCATCCTGGCGTTCCTCGGCGCCGGCGTCGTGCTCGGGCCGTTCGGGCTTGGCGCCTTGCAGGGCGACCTGCCTGGCTGCGTTACGTCACCATCAAGAACTCCGCCTCGATGGGCCAGCTCGCGGAGTTCGGCGTCGTCTTTTTCCTCTTTGTCATCGGCCTGGAACTCTCCTGGGAGCGCCTGTGGACGATGCGACGTCTCGTCTTCGGTCTGGGTGGCGCACAGGTCGTCATTTGCCAGGCGTCATCGCTGGCGCGGCGATGCTGCTCGGCCAGGACCCCGTGGCCGCCATGCTGCTGGGGTCGGCGCTCGCCTTGTCGTCGACGGCCATCGTGTTACCGCTGCTGGCGGAACTGAACCTCCAGTTCTCCCGGCCCGGACGGGCAACCTTCTGCGTGCTGCTGATGCAGATCTCGCCGTGGCGCCGCTCCTGGTGACGATCGCCGTCCTCGGCGGCTGCGGCGAAGGCCGTCACCGACTACGAGGCGCAGATCCTGCAGGCCCACAAGATCGCGGGCGCGCTGTAACAGCGTTTCACGACAACGAGACGGCCGACAGGCCGCTGATGGCCGAGAGCAGGCTGGCCACCCACCACGAGCGCCAGCAAGCCGATGCCGATCGACACGAAGAACAGTCCCAGCTGCGTCCAATGATGCGATCGGTCGCCAGGGCCGACAGCGAAGAGCTGTTCATGGCGGCATCACTGCTGATCGTGGTGTTGGGCCTATCGGCCTGATGGAGACATCGGCACGCGGCTAGCCCTTTGGCCTGAATTGTGCGTATCTCGAGGTCAGGCATGATTCTCGCCGCGGACCGGAGGCCCAATGCCGACCCTCACGATCCGGCACCTCACGACCTATAGATATCTGCGGCCGGTGGCCTTTGGCGAACACCGGATGATGCTGCGTCCGCGCGACTCTCATGATCAACGCGTGATCGAGACGAGCCTCGAGATCTACCCGCAACCCGCCAGCCTTCACTTCATCGTCGACGACTTCGGCAACCAGATTGGCATCGCGCAGTTCTCGGACTGTGCGCAGGAATTGTGCGTCGAAAGCGTCGTTTGCCTGGAACAGTCGCCACCAGAGGTGTCCGCCCGCCATCTCGACGAACGCGCCGGCCGCTTTCCCTTCGCCTACAGCGACGAGGAAAGCACCGATCTCATGCTCTACCTCGAGCGCAATCCCGTCGACTCCCACTCCGATCCGGACGACGAAGTGGCCCGCTGGGCCCACGAATTCCTGCCGAAGGACGAGTCGATCGGCACCTTCGACCTTCTCACCTGGCTCTCGCAGGCCATCCATTCCAGCTTCCGCTACCGGCGGCGCGAGGCCAAGGGTGTGCAGCGAGCTGTCGAGACGCTGAGGCTCGGTCACGGCAGCTGCCGCGACTTCGCCATGCTGATGATCGACGCGGCCCGTGCACTGGGCCTCGCGGCGCGGTTTGCGTCGGGCTATCTCATCCTGTCGTCGGACGAGCACGGATCGACCCATGCCTGGGCGCAAGTCTATCTGCCCGGCCCCGGTTGGGTCGATTTCGACCCTACCAGCGGCAGCGTCGGCAAGGAGCGTCTCATCACCGTGGCCGTCGCTCCCGATCCGCAGCACACGCTCCCGCTCTATGGCACGTACGTCGGATTCGCTTCGGATTCGCTCGGCATGGATGTGAAGGTGTTCACCCAGGCCACATGACATCGGGAGGCGACGCATGAAGATCCGGGTCGGCTACGAACTGATCTACGACTTCCCGCAGCGCACCCCCATGATCGTGGTGCTTGGCACCCATTTCAGCCGGGCATCGGATGTCGTCGTGCCCGATTTCCTGACCACCAGCCCGGCCGTCTCGATCTCGCCCTACCGCGACGGCTTCGGCAATTGGTGCAGCCGCCTCGTCGCCCCAGCGGGCCAGATGCGCCTCTCGGGCGACGGTACCGTACGCGACAGCGGCGTCCCCGACGTGGTGGCCCCGACGGCGCTGCAAACGGCGATCGACGAACTGCCCGACGAGACGATTGTCTTTCTCCTCGGCAGCCGCTACTGCGAGACCGACCGCCTGTCCGAGATCGCCTGGGGCCTGTTCGGCAGTGCGCCCACGGGCTGGGCGCGCGTCCAGGCGATCTGCGATTTCGTTCATGACCGCATTCAGTTCGGCTACGAGCATGCCCGCGCCACCAGGACGGCGTGGGAGGCCTACCAGGAGCGCCGCGGCGTGTGCCGCGACTACGCCCACCTCGCCATCGCGTTCTGCCGCTGCATGAACATTCCGGCCCGTTATTGCACCGGCTATCTCGGCGACATCGGCATACCGCCGCCCTATGGCCCAATGGATTTTGCCGGCTGGTTCGAGGCCTATCTCGGCGGGCGCTGGTATACGTTCGACCCGCGCAACAACATGCCCCGCATCGGCCGCATCCTGATCGCTCGCGGCCGCGACGCCGCCGACGTTCCCATCACCCACACCTTCGGCCCCAACACGCTGGTGAGCTTCAAGGTATGGACTGACGAGGTGAGCTAAGGGCCTGTGCTAGCGAAGCTACTCGTCGTTCGCTCGACATGAACGTCGGCGCCACTGCACCCTGCGCACGCGTCTGCCCGAAGGTGTGCGCCTCGCAGGACTGCTAGAATGTTACGTATCGCTTAGTTCCGTGCGTCGACAAGCTGATTGATGGGCGGCTTCACCGTGTCTCCTTAGGTTCATGAGCGCCGCTTTGACCGTCAGACCATCACGTCCGGTCTACTCGAACATCAGATATTTCCAGGCCCGGTCGGCTGCCCTTCGGGTTCTTCCGCGCGCAACCCAACCAGCAAGGCGATCACCTGGTGTTCGCAAGCCCTACGGCAAGCCGGTCGAGCCTGGCCTGCACTGCAACCTGCCGAACTCGATCGGCGACGTCGTGGTGGTCAACGTCCAGGATCAGCGTCGCGTCGCCAATCGCCCTCGCCGCGCGTCCCGGTCGTCAATCCGTCGTCACTACACTTTGTTCATCTCGGCGCTCCCTAGGCTGGCGGGCCGGACTGCGGTGGCGCGGGTGGAGGGGCCGACTGGCTGGGTTTCAACTTGGACAATCGCAAGTAAGGGAGCACGCCGCCGATGGACGACGTATTTCACGACAGTTCCGGCTCGGGCCTATCCGACGGCTGCCGAGCGGGCTTGCGTGGATTATAGTTTCAGAGTTGGAGCCGACCCCTACAGTCGTGCGACACGCGCGAATCCGAGGCGCGGGCGCTTGACCGGCCGGTGGTTCTGGCGGTCCGATCAGCGCAATGCGGACGATGGAGTTCCGGGCAGGATCGGCGCCGGTCGTGCGAGGCGAGAAATAGAAGGAGCCCGACCCCTCATATCGAGGCGCATCCGGAACCACCTAATCGGCCCAGGAGGACAAGATGACCATCGGCCCGACGGCACACAACCATTCATTCGCAACCAACGCGGACCGTCAGGACGTTCTCAACGAGATCGCCCGGTGCGGAGGCGTTAGCGGATGCCGCCGGAATGTTGAATCGGGCCTATGCTCATCGCTCAGCGTGGCGTAGAAGGCGCCAAGGCCCGGACGCACTTCTTTGGCTGCTAGGGGACCGCGCGCGGTCTAGTGGGACACCGTAGTACGGAAAGCTAAACAAAACAGGGAGCGCTTTCAGTGTCCCACCACGTGTTAAGCCTTTGATGATGCGACTTTCCTGCAGTCCGCCCCTGGGCACCATTTCCCATTAGTCATTCGGGGGCTTCGTGCTCCAGTGCTTTAGGGCCGATCATCGGCTCGTGGCCGCCCGAACGATCGCCTCCGCCTCGACCTCGACGCGGTGGTCGCCGATGAGGCCGGCGACGCGCACCAGCGTGTTGGCCGGCTTGATGTCGCCAAGGACGCGCCCATGCGCGCGCGAGATCGCCAACACGTCCGCCTCGTCGGTGATGTAGATGCGCGTGCGCGCAATGTCCTCAACTCGCCCGCCCAGCGACAGGAGGGAAGCATCGATATGGTCGAGAATGTCGGTGGTCTGCGCCCCGATCGCCTCCGCCTCGACCTCGACGCGGTGGTCGCCGATGAGGCCGGCGACGCGCACCAGCGTGTTGGCCGGCTTGATGTCGCCAAGGACGCGCCCATGCGCGCGCGAGATCGCCAACACGTCCGCCTCGTCGGTGATGTAGATGCGCGTGCGCGCAATGTCCTCGACTCGTCCGCCCAGCGACAGGACGGAAGCAACGATACGGTCGAGAATGTAGGTGGTCTGCGCCCCGGCGTCCGCCGGTGCCACCGCCCGCGACAGGCCCGCGATCGCCGTGGTGCCCGAAACCAGAATCCGGTCGCCGATCCGCTGCGCCCGGCAGTAGCCGGCGATGTCCTCCCAGGACGATCCGGTCAGCACGCGCTCGGCGCCGGGCCCGGCCGGCAGCCGCTGGAATGGCTTGGCAACTTCGGAGAGGTGGTGGGAAAGATCGCCGGATGCGGTCAGGAACGGCGGCCGGCGGTATTCGTCGCCGCAATCGCCGGGAATGGGCCGGGTCGCGGCGAAGGCTTCTTCGAGGAGAGCGCGGTCGTCGGCGTCCAGGGCGAAGGAGAACAGCCGCCGGTTGTCGGTCGCATGCATCGCCTCGCCCAGGCGCGCGCCGATGATGACTCCGGCGACGCGGCGCTGCTCGAGCACCCAGCGCGTCGCCACATTGGCGAGCGAAACGCCATGCTTGCGCGCGACCTCCGCGGCCGCCCGCAGCACGGTCTGGAACGCCTGCCAGCCGCCGGCGGCTGCGATGAAGCGGCCGTATTTCATCTTGGACCAGTCGGCCACGCTGTCGGGCTCTTTTCGATCGAGCCAGCGCTCCGACAGGAATCCGCCGTTGAGCGTGCCGTAGGCGAGCAGCCATGCGCCGTGGCGCTCGCAGACATCGGCCAGTTCGCCGGCCGCCCGCCGGTCCGTCAGGGAGAAGCTCACCTGGTTGGTGCGCAGCGGCACGCCGTCCGAAAGCGCCAGGTTGAAGTGCGCGGCGTCGAAATTGGTGACGCCGAGCTCGCCGATCAGGCCCTCTTCGCGCAGGCGCGCCAGCTCGTGCAAGGCATCGAGCCACGCCGGATGCTCGAAGGTCCACCAGTGGAACTGCAGCAGGTCGATGCGTTCGGCGCCCAGCCGGTCGAGACGCTCCTGAACACCCGCGCGCACGATCGCGGCGGTCATCGGCCCCGGCGGCGGGCACCATTTGGTCAGGATGTGTGGGCGGCGCGCACCGCCACGCGACAGCAGCCGGCCGGCAATGATCTCGGCGCTGCCGTAGTGATCGGCCATGTCGAAAGTGTCGAGGCCCTCCGCCACATAGGCGGCGAGCCAGTCTGCGCCGGTTTCGGGATCGATCTTCGTTCCGTCCTTCTCGATGTCCGCCACCTGCCACAGGCCGGTCAGGATCCGCGAAATCTCCAGGTTCTCGGTCAGGCGTAAACGTTCGGACATCGGTCGGTTGATGATCGGTTTCAGATATGCGCCATACTGGGGCCGGAGCGAGGTCAAGACCAGAAGGTTGGGGGCATGGAACGCGACGGCGAACGGGGGTTTTGGCTCTACGACCTGCGGGTGGAGACGGTGCTCGACGGGCGCACGCCGGTCTGCCGGCATGTCGAGGGCGAATATTTCCGCGTGATCGGGGAGAACCTGGTGTTCGAGGGCGCGCAGCAGCGGGTCTCCCTGTACGCGCTCGCGGCGGTCCTGCCGCTCCTGCCGGCCCGCCAGCGACAAACCGATCCCGACGACTGGATGTCCACCGATGCCGAAGTCGCCTGCGCCGATCCGCATTGCGGCGGGCGCTTTCGAATCGTGCGCGAGGAGCGGCGCTGGTTCTCCCATGCCGCGACCACCGGTCTGCCGGACTCGCGCGGCATGCCCTATTGGCGCGAGAAGACGAAATGACCGTCGAAACCGCCGACCTGCGCCCGGGTCATCGCATCTCCCGCGTCATCAAGGGCGGCTGGCAGCTGGCGGGCGATCACGGCGAGGTTCGACCCGCGCAGGCGATCGCCGACATGGAGGCGTTTCTCGACGCCGGTATCACCACATTCGACTGCGCCGACATCTACAAGGGCGTCGAGGATATGATCGGCGCCTTCATCGCCGACGTCCGCCATCGTCGTGGGGCGGAGGCAGCCGGCCACGTCGTCGTCCACACCAAGCTGGTGCCGGATCTTGGCCAGCTCGACGACATCCGGCCCGACGAGGTCGAAGCGATCGTCGACCGCTCGCTGCAGCGGCTGAAGGTCGACCGCCTGCCGCTGGTCCAATTCTTTTGGTGGGACATGACCCGCGGCGATCCGGTGGGCGCGCTCGCTGTGCTCAAGGACTGCCAGCGCAAGGGCAAGATCGCCACTCTCGGTGTCACCAACTGGGACACGCCGGCGATGGATTGCTTCATCGACGCGGGCTTCGACGTGGCCTCGGCGCAGGTCCAGTATTCGCT
Organism: uncultured Alphaproteobacteria bacterium; assembly: GCA_963809025.1. Lineage (GTDB taxonomy): Bacteria > Pseudomonadota > Alphaproteobacteria > Reyranellales > Reyranellaceae > Reyranella. The sequence continues at coordinate 21,673 of CAWEIE010000008.1, forward strand.
GCTCGACCGGCGGCCGGCGGGAGCCTTCGCTGGATGGTGCGCCCGCCGAAACGTCCAGATCCTCTGCTACGGCACACTGGCTGGCGGCTTTCTCACCGAACACTGGCTCGGCCGGCCCGATCCCGGCTTCGCCTTCGAGAACCGCAGCCTCGTGAAGTACCGGCTGATCATCGACGACTTCGGCTCGTGGGACCTGTTCCAGTCCCTTCTGGCCACGCTCAAGTCGATTGGCGACAGGCACGGCGTGGCGCTGTCGTCAGTGGCGACCCGCTGGGCGCTGGATCAGCCGCAGGTCGCCGCGGCAATCGTCGGCGCGCGCTATGCCCGCCATCTGCCGCAAACGCTCGAGGTTTTCCGGCTGGCGCTTGGTGAGGCCGACCGGGCCGCCATCGCGAGCATCCTGGCGCAGGCGGGCGGGCCTGGCGGCCCTGTCTACGGGCTGGAGGGTGACCGGTCCGGACGGCATGGCCGGATCATGAAATACAATCTGAACGCCAATCCGAACGACAAGGTGCTGGGCTCGTGACAGGCCCGGTGCTGAGTGGCCCGGTGCTGTCGGCCCCTGTGCTGTCGGTCCATGGGTTGACGCGGGATTTCGGCCCATTTCGCGCCGTCGATTCCGTCTCGCTCGACATCCGACGGCAGAGCATCACCGGCCTGATCGGGCCGAACGGCGCCGGCAAGACCACCTTGTTCAACATGGTGGCGGGCGCGCTGAAGCCGACCGCAGGGACGGTGACGCTGAACGGCGCCGACATCACGGGCCTTCCGTCGGAAGCGCTGTTCGCGCGGGGTCTGGCGCGCACCTTCCAGATCCCGCGGCCCTTCCGGCGGATGAGCGTGCTCGACAACGTTCTGCTGGCGCCGCCGGACCAGACCGGGGAAACGGTCGTCGGTGCGCTGTTCCGACGGGGCCGGGTGGCGGCGGAGGAAGCGCGCATCCGCGACAAGGCGCGGGCCATCCTCGATTTCGTGACGCTCGGCGCCCTCGCGGATCATCCCGCCGGCAAGATTTCGGGCGGTCAGATGAAGCTCCTGGAACTCGCCCGCGCGCTGATGGGCGATCCGACGGTGATCCTGCTCGACGAACCGGCCGCCGGCGTGAACCCGTCGCTCGCCCGCATCCTGATCGAGCGCATCGAGGAACTGAACCAGCGCGGCGTGACCTTCGTGATCATCGAGCACGACATGGACTTCGTCATGCGCCATTGCGATCCGGTGATCGCCCTCGCCGAGGGGCGCGTCGTTTTCCAGGGTACGGTCGCCGAGGCCCAGGCCGACCCGCTGCTGCTCGAAGCCTATCTCGGAACCGCTGCGTGACGGCCGCCCTGAAGATCGAGGCGCTGGAAGCAGGCTATGTCCGCGATCTGCCGATCCTGAGGCGGGTGGACCTTGGCGTCGAACGCGCGAGCCTCACCGTGATCATCGGGCCCAACGGGGCCGGGAAATCAACGCTGATCAAGGCCGTCGCCGGGCTTGTGCCGGTATCGGGCGGGCGCGTGCTCCTCGACGGAAAGGACATCACCGGCATCCGCCCGGACCAGATGGGGGCGCTTGGACTGTCCTACGTGCCGCAGACCGACAACATCTTCCGGCACCTCAGCATCCGCGAAAACCTCGCCCTCGTGCTCCGCCGCGCGGCGGGCGGCGCGAGGGGCCGGCAGGCGCGGCTGGAGGAGCTTTTCGCCCTGTTCCCGGTGCTCGCGCAGAAGCAAGCGGACCGTGCAGCGTCGTTGTCCGGCGGCCAGAGGCAGATGCTGGCGGTCGCCATGGCGCTGGCGCCGCGCCCGCGCGTCATATTGATGGACGAGCCGTCCGCCGGCCTTTCGCCGAAGATCGCGGCGGAAGTCCTCGCCCTCGCCCGTTCGCTGACCCGCCAAGATGTGACGGTGCTTCTGGTCGAGCAGAACGTGCGACAGGCGCTCAGCATCGCGGACCACTGCTACATCCTGGCGGAGGGACGCAACCAGATGGACGGGCCGGCCGCCGCGATCCTGGCGGATCCGGCGGTGGGCGAGATCTATCTCGGCGGCCGACGGGCAGGCGCGGCATGATCAAAGGAGGTCATTTGCGAAGGTTCATGCTTTTCCGGACCGCGAGCCTCTGGCTCGCTCATGAGCTCGAGCGAGCCAGAGGCTCGCGGTCCGGAAGACCATGATCCAGAACCTGCTGGACGGCATCCTGACCGGCGCCGTCATATCGCTCGGTGCGATCGGCCTGACGATGGTCATGCACATGCTGCGCTTCGCAAATTTCGCCTATGCGGAGCTGCTGGCCATCGGCGCCTATGCCGCGCTGGTGTTCGACAGGGTCCTGGCGGCGCTCGCACCGGCGCTGGCGACCGCGTTCAAACCAACGACGGTCTCGGCCTCGCTGGCGCTGGCCACGCTTCTGGCCATGGCGATCACCGGCGCTTCCGCCGTCGTTGTCGACTGGCTCGTCTTCAGGCGCATCCGCGCGAAAGCCGACGCGCTCTCGATGGTGTTTGCCAGTTTCGGCGTCGCCTTGGTCATCCGCAACGCAATCACGCTGGCCTTTGGCCACAATGCACAGCTTTTTTCACCGGACATCGCCTTCGCGACGGTGCTCAGCACTGACCCGCTCATCCTGATCAAGGCCGATCAGGTCTTCGTGCTCGTTGCGGCCCTGGCGCTGATGGCCATCTTCCACATCGTCTTGACTCGCACGGCATTCGGCTTCGCCCTGCGCGCTGTCGCGGAAAATCCGGCGCTGGCGCAGGTCGCCGGGGTACGCCTGTCGACGATGATCGTCGCGGTCTGGCTGATCGGCGGCGGGCTCTCGGCGGCGGCCGGCGTTTTCTATACGCTGACCAACCATCTTTCCCCTGCGCTCGGGCACAATTTTCTTCTGCCGGTCTTCGCCGCCACCATCGTGGGCGGCATCGGCAGCGTCTACGGCGCGGTGCTGGGCGGCTTCCTGGTCGGCGTCGCGTCCGCTCTCTCGCTGGCGGTTCTGCCTTCAGGCTATGTGCCGGCGATGCCGTTCCTGATCATCCTTGCCGTGCTGCTGCTGCGTCCGCACGGACTGTTCGGCGAGGATCAGGCATGACCGGCGTGGTCTCCTACCTGGTCTTCTTCGCCACGATGGCGGGCATCCTGGCCATCGTCGTGCTGGGGCTGAACCTGCAATGGGGCTTCACCGGCCTGTTCAACGGAGGCGTGGCCGCCTTCTTCGGTGCCGGCGCCTACGTAACGATGCTGCTTGGCGGACGTCCGGAACCCGGGCAGTTCGGCGGGTTCCTGCTGCCTTTTCCTGTGGCGATCGCCGGCGGAATCCTGTTCGCCGCGCTGATCGCCTGGTTCTTCGGGGCGCTGACGCTCAGGCTACGGCACGACTATCTCGCCATCGCCACGTTCGGCGTCGCCATCGCCTTCGAGAGCATCGCCCGCAACGCCGAATGGCTGACCGGCGGCGCCAAGGGGTTGCGCGGTTTTCCCCGTCCGCTCGAAGCGACAATCGGCGACAACTTCCTTTATGGCCTGTTCTTTCTGGCGCTGGTGCTGGCTGTTCTGGTGGCCGTCTATGTCGGGCTCGAAAGACTGACCCGCTCGCCCTACGGCCGGGCGCTGCGCGCCATCCGCGAGGACGAGGCGGCGGCCCGCTCGCTCGGCAAGAACCCGGTTCGCCTGCGGCTGGAATCCTTCGTCATCGGCTCGATGATCATGGGCGCGGCAGGCGGTCTCTACGTGGCGTTCTATGCCTACGTCGGTCCACAGGACCTGGCACCAATCCTCACCTTCCAGGTCTGGGCCATGCTGATCGTCGGCGGGGCAGGCAACAATCGAGGCGCCGTGCTGGGCGCTTTCCTGATCTGGGGGGCGTGGACGGCGAGCGGATTTGCGCTCGCGGCCTTCGCTCCTCAGGCGATGCAGCTTTACACCGGCCCGATTCAATACATTCTGATTGGGTCCGTGATCGTCGGCATGCTTTTGTGGCGACCGCAGGGCATCCTGCCGGAGCAGATCCGTCAGCAAGGGAGAAACCTGACATGAAACGGGAGATTTCGGGAATTGTCGCGGCCGCTTCTCTGGCCGTTCTGGCACAAACCGGCGGCGCCGCGGCCCAGGCGTGCTCGGTGAACGTCGGCGTCGTCTACCCGACCTCGATCGACTGGGGCAAGCCGATCGCCGCCACGACTCTGTGGGTCGCCGAGATGGTGAACGAGGCGGGCGGCGTCGACGGCTGCAAGGTCGAGACGATCCTGCGCGACGACCAGAACGACGCCAAGGTCGGCGTCGATGCCGCCAAGGCGCTGGTCGACATCAGCAAGGTGCGGCTCCTTATTGGCACGGTCGCCTCGGGCATCACGATCCCGATCCTGACCTCGGTCTCCGTGCCGGCGGGCACCATGCAGATCTCCTGCTGCTCCTCCACCACGCGTCTGACGGCGCTGGCCGCCGAGGGAGCCACCAAGGGACTGTGGTTCCGGACATTCGCGACATCGCGCGTTCAGGGCTCTGTCGCCGCCATGGCGGCCAAGGAGGCGGGCTACAAGAAGGTGACGGTCTTCTACAAGAACGACGACTGGGGCCAGGACCTCGGCAAGCTGGCCGCGGCGGCCTTTCGCTCATCGGGCATCGAGGTGACCGCGCAGATCGCCATCAGCGACGGGCAGCCTGGCTACAGGGCGGAAGTCACCCAGGGCCTCGCGGGGAAGGCCGACGCCGTCTACCTCGCGCTTTACCCGAAGGAAGGCATCTCGGTGGTCCGCGAATGGCTGTCGCTCGGCGGCACCAACAAGATGATCGGTGCGAACTCGCTCAAGTCGGACGATTTCCGCAACGCTGTGGGCATGCAGCATCTGGTGAACTTCGTCGGCACGGATACCTCGACGCCGCGCACCGACAGCGCCAAGGGCTTCGTGGCCGCCTATGCGGCCAAGTTCGGCAAGCCGCCGGCCGGGCCGGGCCTGCCCAACAGCTTCGACGCCACGGCGATCGCGCTGCTCGCCTACAGCGCTGCCGGCAAGGACGCCACGGGCGCGCAGATTGCCGCCAAGGTACCGATGGTGACCGATCCCAAGGGCGAGAAGGTCAACGGCGACGTCGAAGGCTTCAAGAAGGCCCTGGGGCTGCTCAAGCAAGGCAAGCCCGTGTCTTTCCAGGGCGCCACCGGAGCGTTGGTCTTCGACAAGAACGGCGATGTTTCCGCCCCGGCCGTTCTCTGGACGTTCGGCGCGAACGGAATCGACGAGAAGCGCTACATCCCGCTCGAGGAAGTGGAAGCATTCATCGCCGCGCTGAAGTGACCGCGAAAAGGCCGGTCAATCTGATCGGCCGTGGCCGGGTCGGAGCCGCGGTGGCCGGTTGGCTAAAAGGCTCCGACAGCCATGTCCTGCAATCGGTCATTGGCCGGACGGGCCAATGGCGTCCGGCGCCGCTGACCATCGATGCGGCCGGGCCGCAGGCTTTGCGGGCCCACGGCGAGGTCCTGCTGTCGGAAGGCGATCTCTGGTCGGTCGGCGCGGCGGCGCTGATCGATGACGACCTGCGCGGTCGCCTGGCGGAGGTCGCCGGGCGCACCGGTCATGAGCTGCGCCTGTTCACAGGCTGGATCGCGGGGCCAACGCTGGCTCCGGCCGGCGCCAATGCCCGTCTGCATATCGAGCAGCAGGCCCCGCGCCTCGGCCCGGCGCCGGGCCTGCTCTTTTCCGGATCGCTGCGCGAGGCCGCGGCGCGTTTTCCCGATCATCTCAACACGGCGACGGCCGCGGCGCTGGCCGGGCCGGGCATCGAGGCCACCACCATTGCCCTGCGTTGCTCGGAAGAGGGTGGCCCTCATGTCATCCGCGCCCGGTTCGAGGTGCCTGGCCAGACCATCCAGACAAACGTGCAGTTCGACGATGGCCCGCATCCGGTCGCGCAAGCGATCATCGCAGCGCTCGAAGCCCGCGGCCGCTGGCTGCGCTACGGCTGACGGAGGCCGCAACCGGGCCTTACGACAGTAAGTGCGGCCGTTGAGCACCACGCAAGCGTCAGGCGAAGCGTTGAGGCGCATAGGCCGCGGCGTCGATGGCTGTCGGTTTGCCATTGATCAGCTGCGAGATCAGGCGCCCGCTTGGCGGCCCGCCCGTCATGCCGAAGTGGCCGTGGCCGACGGCGAGGAACAGGCCCGGCCGGCCTGTCGCCTCGCCCAGCATCGGCAGGCTGTCGGGTGTCGAAGGACGGAAGCCCATCCAGAAGCGGTGGCCGTCGGTATTCACCTCGGGGAACATCGTGCGGACATTGGCAAGCAAGGCCTTGGCGCGGCGCTCGTCGGGCGCCGCCTCGAGGCCTGCGATCTCGACCGTGCCCGCTACCCTGAGCCCATGCTCCATCGGTGTGACGCCGAAGGAACGGCTCTTGTTCGATAGGGTCGTGGTCAGCGACACGTTGGGCGTCGGCAGCATGACGTGGTAACCGCGCTCGGCCTCGAGCGGCACGCGGATGCCGAGCGGCTCGAGCAGGCGCACCGAGCGCGCGCCGGCTGCGACGACGATCCGCTGGGCGCGATGAAAGCCGACATTGGTCATGACATCGTAGGCGCTGTCCTCGCGCGGCAGGATCTTCATCACGTTCTCGGGCAGCAGTCGGCCGCCTGCCTCCAGGAACAGCCGATGCAGCGTCTGCACGATGCGCTGCGGGCTCACGGTGTAGCCATTGCCGGGCACCAGCACGCCACGACGCACGGCCGGCGAGATGCCGGGAAACATCTGCCGCAGGTCGTCGAAGCCCAGCGTCTGGCTGGCAATGCCTTGGCGCTCGCGCAACTTGCGCTCCAGGGCAGCACTCTCCGATTCGCCGTCGGCCTCCCAGACGTGGACCTGGCCGGCCGGGCGCACCAGATCGGCGAAATTCTCAGGCCCGAGCAACTCCTTCCAGCATGCGAACGCGTCCTTGTGCAGCGCGCGCATGGCGTCGGAGATCTCCAGGACGCGCGGCATGCGGCCGGCCGCGATCCATCTCAGCAGCCACGGCAGCGCCTTGGGAAAATAGGAGGGGCGCACAGCGAGCGGTCCCAGCGGATCGGTCAGCCACGACGGCACCTTGCGCAGCATGCCGGGCAGCGCGATGGGCACCGAGGTGTCGGCGCTGATCATGCCGGCATTGCCGAAAGACGCGCCGCCCGGCGGCGGCAGCGGATCGATCACCACCACATCGCGGCCCGAGCGCCGAAGGTAGAGCGCCGTGGAGAGACCGACCACGCCGGCGCCGATCACGACAATCGCAGAATCTGGTTGGGACATCGTACTCCTCCGCCTGACGTAGTACGCTTTTGAGAGCCCGCAGTCTGAGGGAGATTTTTATGCCGTTCTATCAAAGGGGTGACGTTCGCATTCGCTATGAGGAGACCGGCTCCGGCTTCCCGCTGCTGGTCGTCCCCGGTGGCGGATTGAATTCGCGCGTCAGCAACTGGCAGACCGCCGTCATCAATGCGATGGAAGAGTTCAAGCACGACTTCCGCTGCATCACCATGGACCAGCGCAATGCCAATGGCGGCGAATCCACCGGTCCGGTGCCGGTCGAGAACGCGTGGGACGCCTTCGCCGACGACCAGCTTGGGCTGATGGACCATCTCGGGATCCGCGAATTCTTCTTCATGGGCTACTGCATCGGCGGCTGCTTCGCCGGCAAGCTGCTGCAGCGAGCGCCGGAACGCGTCGTGGCCGCCGTGTTCTGCCAGACCGTTGGTCATCGGCCCGAAGACCCGGACGTCATGGTTCGACACAGCCAGCAGAATTGGCTCGCGGATTTCCGGGAACGGCGACCCGAGGTGTCGACGGAGACGATCGAGAAGTATCTCCACAGCCTCTTCCGCGCGCAGCCCGATTTCCTCTACAGCGTGCCGCGCGCGTTCATCGGCAGCTGCCGGACGCCGATCCTGGTCCTGCCGGACGACACGCCGTCGCATCCGCTGCCGACCTCGATCGACGTGGCGTCCCTGGCGCCCAACGCCGAGATCACGGTCTTCCCGTGGCGCGAGCCGCCGGAACTCAAGGCACGCACGATCAACCGCGTGCGCACGTTCCTCAAATCGCACGTTCCGATGCGCAGCGCGGCGCAGTAGCCGGCTAGAGCGCACGGGAGATCGTGGTTACACAGGGCATGATGGGTCCGGCTGATTCCAGCCGGACCCGTCATGCTCTAGTCGGAGGGCCTCAGAGCTTTTCAACCCCGGCGCGGGCGCAATCCTCGTCTTCCTGTGCGCTCCCGCCGCCGACGCCGCAGGCACCGATCAGGACGCCTTGGCGGAAGATCGGCACGGCGCCCTGGCCATAGAACATGTGGTTGCCTTCGGCCGCGGCGATGCCGCGCAAGGTCGGATGGTCGGCACGTGGCGTCAGATCGCCACTCGGGCGTCCGAAGGCGGCCGAGGCCATGGCCTTGCCTTGGCTGCCGAAGGAGCCGGCCCACATCGCGCCATCCATGCGCTGAAAGGCAAGGAGCCGTCCGCCGGCGTCGCACACGGCGATATTCATCTTGGCGCCGATCTGGTTTGCCTTCTCGATGGCGCCCGCGATCACGCGATTGGCATCCGCGAGGGTGAGGGTCATGAGGTCAATCCTTTCCAGTCAGGAACTCACCAGGATGCTGGCACTCGTCGTGGCGCCGGGAGACCTGGTCGCGCAAATACTACTACGGCGCCTATCAGCCGAGGTCATGCATTCGGACTTGAATCGGGCATGACGGTATTCGACGACGCCGGGCTTCGAGCATGCGGCACATTCACCAAATCTGCGCTGTCGACAACAACCTGGCTTCTTCCGACAGCAGCGCGACATAGGCTTTGAGCTTCGACCTCACGAAGCGACTCTCCGGTATCGTCAACGTCAACGAGCCGACCGGCCGCTCCTCGGACATTCTGACGGGCACGGCGATGCCGATCGAATCGGGCAGCTTCTCCCCGTTGCTGAAAGCGAAGCCCTTGCGGCGCGTGGTCTCGATCTGGTCGGCCAAGGCTACCGCTCGACAGGCGCTTGCCGCTGAGCGGCGACGGTCGTGGGGTGGCGCAGACCCTTGCTCGGACGGGCGATGGAAGGAACGACAGGATGGCGAGCCCCGAGGCGCCACACTCGACCGGTGCCGGGTCGAAGAGCGTGATCCGGTAGCGAAGTGAATGCGTGCTGTCGCTCTTTGCGGCGTACGCAGCCATGTGATGGTCCGCGAGATACTCGCAGTACAGGGCGGTCTCGCCGGTCTTGGCCGTGATCCGTTCAAGGGTGGGCTGGCACAACCTCGCGAAGGACGTGTTCTGCGTGACCAGGTTGGCGACGCGAAGGAATTGCAGGCCGAGCCTGTAGCGCCGTTGTGCTGCATCGCGCTCCACGAAGCCCGCGCCGCGCAGCAGGTCGAGCAGGCGGTGTGACGTGCTCATCGGCAGGCCGAGCGCCGTGGCGACATCCGTCACGCCGACCGAACCGCCGGACTCGGCCATGACCGTCAGGACGGCGAGCGTGCGCGCCACCGTTCCCGACGTGTCCGCCTTTTCGTCACGGGCCTTCTGCACCATTCATCGCTTCCTGCAAGGGACGGCGGTTGCGGCCGCGCGTTGACAAGCGTCGAAGCCGACTGCGATAGTTCTGGGATCAAATCCCGATTACCGGAATATGCGGTTGCCCAACCGCGGATGTCAACGAGGGAGATGCCCATGGGCACGCTGCCGGCGGACAAGATCACGCAATGGAAGCACGACGGCTTTCTGTCCCCGTTCCCGCTGCTCGATGAGGAGGAGCTGCAGGCGTGCCGGCAGGGTGTCGAGCGCTACGAGGCATGGCTGGGCTCGCCGATCAACGCGCATCGCGACATGAGATGGCGGTCGATGCCCTATCTTCTCCTGCCGTGGGCCGCCAGGCTGGCGCGCGACCCGCGCATCCTCGACAAGGTCGAGGATCTGCTCGGACCGGACATCCTGATCTTCACCAGCACCTTCTTCATCAAGGAGCCGCACTCGGCCACCATCGCGGCGTGGCACCAGGATTCGACCTACTACGGCCTGGAGCCCAAGGAAGAGGTCACGATCTGGATTGCCCTGACCGAGGCCAGCGAAGCCGCCGGCTGCATGGACGCGCTGTCCTTTCAGGGCAGGCCGCGCCAGCTCAGCCACGTGTCGCGGGTCGTCAAGGACAGCGTCAATCGCGCCGGCCAGGTCATCACCGAGCCGCTCGACGACAGCGTGCCGGTGGCGATGCCGCTCAAGCCGGGCTGGTTCTCGATGCACCATGGGCTGTGCCCGCACCGGTCCGGGCCCAACACCTCGTCGCACCGCCGCATCGGCCTGGGGCTGAACTACATACCGACTTGCACCCGGCCCTCCGGTTCGGTCCGCCAGGCCGCGCTGCTCGTCCGCGGCACCGATCGCTACGGGCATTTCGAGCCCGCCGCCTGGCCGAAGGACGAGCTCGGCGAAAACGAACTGAAGGTGCACGAGCGCGCCATGAGCCTCTATCGGGACGGCTATCTCGAAGAAGAGGCGAAGCACGCGAAGCGCTCGGCTCATCTGGCGCCGGCTTGAGGCCCGCCATCGGCATTGCTTGGGGAGGAAACGCCATCATGAGACTTGGGAAGTGGATCGCAGCCGGACTCTTGTTCCTGTGCTGCACCGCATCGGCGGTCGCGCAGGACTATCCGAACCGCCCGGTGACGATGGTGGTGCCGTTCGCCGCCGGCGGGCCGGGCGACATCATCGCCCGCCTTGTCGCGGAAGCGATGCGGCGCAGCCTGGGACAGGAGGTCATCGTCGTGAACGCGGGCGGCGCCGGCGGAACGATCGGCACGGCCCGGGTCGCCCAGGCGAAACCCGACGGCTACACCATTCTGTTGGGTCACACCGGCCAGGCGACCAGCGTCGGCCTGTACAAGTCCCTGCCGTACGATCCCGTCGAAGGCTTCGAAACGATCGGCCTGGTCACCGAAGTGCCGATGACGATCGTCGGCAAGCTTGATCTCGCGCCGAACGACCTGAAGAGCCTCGTCGCCTACATCCGCGAACGGCCCGACCAGATCAACTACGCGCATTCGGGCCTGGGCTCGGTGGCGCATCTGTGCGGGCTGATGTTCACGAACGCGACAAAGACCAAGATGGCGTTCATCCCCTACAAGGGCGGCGGCGAGGTCACGAAGGATCTGCTGGCCGGCCGGATCGACGTCTACTGCGAGCCGGCAACGGGCACGACCGCCAACATCCAGGCCGGCAAGATCAAGCCCTATGCCGTCACGACCAAGCGCCGGGTGGCGACCTTGCCGGCCGTGCCCACGACCGCCGAGGCGGGCTTTCCCGAAATCGGCATCACCACCTGGTACGGGCTCTACGCACCCAAGGGAACGCCCGCGGCCGCGATCGACAAGCTCGCGACCGCTCTGCAGGCCGCCCTCGAGGACAGCAACGTCGTCACGCGGTTTGCCCAGCTCAGCATGGAGCCGGTGCCGCAGGACCAGGCAACGCCTGCCGCCCTGGACGCAAAGCTCCGATCGGAAGTGAAGTACTGGTCGGCTCTTCTCAAGGAAGCCGGGGTACAGCCGGAATAGCGTGGCGGCTGGTGGTCCTCAGCGCGTACTGCCGACTTCAAGGGCCGACAGATCTGCCGGTACCTCGGGCGTGAGAATCGCCAATTCCAGACGTCTCTTTTCTGCTTCTTCGTCGAACCTCTGTCCGACGATCTTGTAGGGATGGCGAAACTCGAGCCTGACCGGCCAGCATTTCGGACTGAAGAGCAGGCGCCGCAGACTCTCTCCGAATCCCGGCAGATCCCGCTTCATGTCATCCGTCATCCTGACGTGCAGCGGCATGATCCAGGCGCCTTTCTTCCAGGCAGCCTTGAGGACCTGGGCGTTCCTGATCTTGCCCATCCTGTTCGATCCGACCGACACCTGTTCGACTTGCTTGCTCGTTCGACCGCCTTCGAGGTGTGCGATGAAGCACTGCTGCCTCTCGAAATGTTCCATCACCCTTTTCATCGCACTCCAGTTGAGCTTCCGCGACTCCAGCGTGTCGTCGCGGCCGACTCGGATGCAGCGCAGTCGCTCATGATGTTGCGGCGTGAAACCCTTGAAGAGGTTCTTGTCCGGAAGGCTCCACGCAAACATCCTGAGCCGGAACATTGCCCAGGGAAAGAACACGAGAGGAATGAGAAACGTTTCGATGAGCGACGGATGGTTTGCAACGATCAGCACGCGGCCGCGGCGCATGTAGTCCACCGCACGCCAGTAGCCGCTGATTCTGATGACGCGGAACAGTCCGAGCAGCCAGAAAGGGATTCCGAGAAGCATTCCGAGCAGCACTGCCATGGCGAAGCCGCTCAAGTGCGACGCGAATCTATTTTTGCGCCCCCGGTGCATGGCGTTTACCGTAGTCTATACGGCACGTCTGACAAGGGTTGACAGGACAGACGGGCGAGACCCCTCCAGCGAGGCCATCATGAAGATCAGCAAGGTCGAAACGTTTCTCGTGCGCTGGGGCGATGTCACACGCCCGGCCGAAGCCAACTTCGGCTCGGCAACCGCCGTCGTCGCCGTTCATGCTGACGGCCTGGTGGGTCTGGGCGAGGCGTCACCCATGCAGGGTGGCGTGGCGTCGCTTGCCGTCGTCGCGCGCGACATGGCGCCGGCGCTGGTCGGAGCCGACGCGCTCGACCACGCCGTCGTCCTCGATCGCCTGCTGCACAAGCTGATCAAGCTCGGCCCCGACGGAATCGTGACGGGGGCTCTTGCGGCGGTCGATATCGCCCTTTGGGACCTGAAGGGCAAGGCGTTCCGGCAGCCGATCTACAAGTTGCTTGGCGGCGCGTGGCGAACGCGCATCCCGTTCTACGCCTCGATCGGCAACAATGGCGCCCGGGACGTCGATGGCGTGGTGAAGGCGGTCGAGGCGAGGTTCAAGGCGGAACAGCCGTCGGCGATCAAGATCCGCTGGGACGGCGCGCGAGGCGAGATCGATCGCGACATCGTCGGCGACATCGCCAAGGCCAGGGCCGTGCGCCGGCTGGTGGGAGACGACTTCCCGTTGGCGTTCGACGCCAACAATCGCTACTCGATCGGCGCAGCGATCAGGGTCGGGCGGGTGCTCGAGGATCTCGGCTACGTCTGGTTCGAGGAGCCCGTCGAGTACTACCATCCCAAGGCGATGGGCGAGGTCGCGCAGCGGCTGGACATCACGGTGTCGGCCGGCGAGCAGTCGTATACCCTGCAGTCGGTGGCGGCGCTGATCGACAGCGGCGTCCGCATGGTTCAGCCCGACATCGTGAAAATGGGCGGCATCACCGGCCTGATGCAATGCGCCGCCCTCTGCCATGCCCACGGTGTCGAGTTCGTTCCCCACCAGACGCAGCCCGCGATCGGCAACGCCGCCAACCTGCATGTGCTCGCGACCCACATGCGCGCGACCAAGCCGGCGGAGCTTGCCGACGGCTGGTCGAGAGCTGCGCCGACACGTTCGTCAACGCACCGAAACCCGACGGCGGATGCCTGGTCGTACCGGATGGACCGGGGCTGGGTCTCGTGGTCGATGAAGCGATGCTGGCGCGTCGCCGCGTCGACCTCACCGGTTGATCGGGCGCAAGGCAGAGTTACACGCGCTCGAGGATCGACAGGCCTCGGTTGCGATCGATCAGATAGATCAAGCCTCGATGGTCGACGTAGACGTCGTTGCTGCAGACGCGCTGGGCCCCCGCCGGCACGTCCGGCATCCACCAGGCGGCCTGCTTCATCGACAGGGGATTGGCGATATCGATCACTCTCAGCCCGTTGGCGAACCAGGCGGCGGGAACCTCGTTGCCGGTGATGGTTTCGACGGGCTGATGGCATGCCGTCATCAAGGGCGTCTCGATCCCGACCAATTCCGGCAGCTGGAAGCAGCTGACCGGTATCGGACGGCTCTCGTCGGTGATGTTCACCATCCAAAGCGCCGCCGGCAGCTCCGGCGAAAGCTTGGGATCCAGGGGCTGCACGTGCTCATCCGCGACCAGCATCCAGCGATGGCCGGCGATCGGCACATCGATCGGAACCAGGCTGTGCGTCGGCCAGCCGAACGGCGGGCTCCAGTCGAGGCTGGCGATCAGCTTCGGCTTCGTCATATCACTGATGTCGAGGATGACGCCGCCGCCGTACCAGTAGCTGACATACAGGCGATCGCCGCGCCGGATCGGATGGTGGCAGCGGTGGTTCTTCGCCTTCCAGCTGGGTGTTTCGCCGCCGGCGGTCCACTGGCCTTCCATCCACCAGCGGCCGACCTCCTCGGGCCTGGTCGGGTCCTTCAGGTCGAGGATCATGACGATGGTGCCGACATAGCCCTCCTGCTCCGTGGAGATGTAGGCGTAGCGGCCATCGAAAGTGAAACGGTGCACGCCCATCCCGTCGCACTGCCAATGGCAGATGTCGCGCGGGTTGCCCGGTCGGCTGACGTCGAAGATGCGCAGGCCGACGAAATCACCGGCCGGCTTGTCGCCTCGCGTACGCTCGCGGTTCACCACCATGATGTCATTCGCCACCCGCACCTTGTGGGAATGCAGCCCCGGCGGAATGTCGATCGACGCGATGACCCTTGGATGCGCCGGATCTGATACGTCCAGGACCGACGTCCCGTGCGGCGGCTGCATGTGCCCGACGTAGGCGTAGTTGCCGTCCAGGACGACCTGCCCGCCGCCGGCGATATCGATCCAGGCGACCTCGCGAATGCCGGAACCCTGACCCATGGTGTTTCCTCCTCAGCCCGCGGGCAGTTGTTCGAGCAGCCGACCCTTGCCGGGAAGAGGCGTGTCGACCTTCATGGTCTGCAGCACCGCCCACAGCGCCGCCTGATTGGTGGTGATCACCGGCTTGCTGAACTGGCGCTCCCAGGCGGCAATCCAGTCCATGGTCGGGAAGTTGCCGCCCGGCACCACCAGCGCGTCGATACCCGGCTGATCGATCCGGCGAAACGCCGCCTCGGCCATGCCGGCGTCCATCTTGCCGATGGCGTAGGCATTGGCAGCGCCCAGGCTTTCCGAGGCGACCACGGCGATACCGTACTTCGTCTCATAGTAGCGCCGGGCCCGTCCGATCACCTCTTCCGAATAGGGCGTCGCCATGGCGACCCGCGACGCCTTGAGGGCCTTCAGCGCCCGGCCGATCGCCTGGGCGGAGGTCAAGCACGGCACGCCCGACGCCTCGGTCATCCGCTTCACCGTCACCGCGTCGTAGTCGTCGGTGAACAGGCTCGCCGAGGTCTGCGCCAGCGCGATCACCTCGACCCGCGCCTCGCCGAGCAGCTTCGCCTGATAGGCGACGTCGGCATCCAGGCTCGGCGAGAACGGCGTGTTGCCGCCCTTGCCGAGCCGGCCCGTGTGCACCTGCAGTTCCGCGGGCAGGCGGCAGAACTCGATCTCGCACGTGGTGTTGGTAGAGGGGATCAGGATCCCGAAATGCCGCGGCATGACATCCTTCCTTCCTTCGGGCGTCTCGTTCGCTCCTAGTCGAACAACGCGAGGTCGATCGCGTCGCCCATCTTGCAATAGCCGCTATCGCTCGGGTGCAGGCCGTCGCCGCAATCGTCCACAGCTCGCATCTGGGTCGGGATCTTGGGATCATGCAACGCGGCGTCGAAATCGGCGACGCCGTCGAAGGCCCCGCTTTCCCGTATCCAGGCATTCACCGCGACCCGATGCTTTTCCCGTGTCGGATTCCAGGCATTTGCCATGAAGGTTTCGTTGCCAAACGGGGTCAGTGTCGCGCCGATCAGCTTGATGCCGGCGCTGTGGGCGCGCACCACCATCTGGTGCAGCCCGGCGATCATCTGCTCGGCGGTGACCTCCTCTTCAGGCTTGGCCCAACGGTTGCGCAGATCATTGGTGCCGAGCATGACGATTGCGTGCGTGACGCCAGGCTGCGCCAGCACGTCGCGGTCGAAGCGTCGGAGACCGCTGTCGCCGCGAATGTCGTGCAGAATTCGGTTGCCGCCCAGTCCGTTGTTAGCGACAGCAATCGGGCGTCTACCATGCGCGACGAGGCGGCGGGCCAGCTGGTCGGGCCATCGGCAGTAGGCGTCGATCGTTGAAATGTTGCCATCGGTCAGCGAGTCGCCAAGCGCGATGACTCCGCAAGCCTCGCTCGAGGCGAGCACGTCGACGCCGCACAGGAAGAACCACTGGTCCGACAGATTGCCAACCGGCATTACCCGGTCGGCAACGAAATTGCCGGGTGGCGAGATGTAGTTGGTCTGCCTTGCATAGCGGCCAGTGATCGGGAAATTCGCCAGCACTTCGCCCGGCAGATGAAAGCTGACCGCAAGATCGGCAAGCGGCGGAACGGAAAGCTCGACCGGATCGCTGAACAGCACCGCACCGGCCGCGATGACGGCCGAAGCGCTGCCGCCGAAGCTCAGCTTGCGGCCGGTGTCCGCGACGATCGCCGGCCCTTTGTCGCGCAACGCGATTTGTGCCGCGCCGATGATGAGCGGGCGATTGCCGTAGGCGTTCGAGATCCGCACCCGCAGTCGGTCGCCGCCGAGGCTGATGCGCGGGTTCATGCGCAGCGTATGATTGTTGAACCCGACAACGCCTTCCGCCGGCGCCGGCGCCGCAGCCCAGGTTCCGACCCAATGTCCGTCGCTTGGCAAGGCCGGCCCTCCGTTCTTTTGCGCTTTGGTCTAATCCTGCCGCTGTAGTCGCCTCGACCGCAATGGATTTTGGAGCATTCGGTCGCGTGCGGCCACCCCAGTTTCTCGGCACAGTTGCTTCGGACCTTGGTGGAGAGCTTGCAGAAGAAGTGCACCTCCACGCGGCTCGGGGACAATAGTAGGATCGCGATCCTGGTAGCGGACCGTTCGCGTCGGCACCGCGGACCTCAGCGGAGTCTTGTCCAGGAAATTGATGGGAGGAGCGAATGCGGCGAGTCATCGATCTGGAATGCGTGCTGCCGCCGGACGAGAACGGCGTCGCGCGGCAATATTTCGGTGCCGCCGGTCATCGCGTCGGCGAGGGCGATCCGGAGCTGCTGCCGCCGCTGGCCGGCTACGGCTTCGAGAACTACCGCAACATCTTCACGCGGCGGGAGGGCGGCGCGCGTCCGCCGGACGCCGCGAAGCCTGCCGGCAAATCGCTGGCGCAGATTGTTGCGGAGATGGATCGCGACGGCGTGCAAACCTCGGTGATCCATCGCATGCCGAACGACGTGCTGGCGAAGATCGTGCAGGCCTATCCGACGCGCTTCTTCGGCCTCGCCACACTCAGCCCGTTCGACGGAATGCGCGGCGTCCGCGAACTGGAGAGGCTGGTGCGCGAGGAGAAGGTGCAGGGCATGCGCGTCGGCGCGCTGTACAACGGCCTCGCCGCCAGCGACCGGCGCTACTACCCGCTCTATGCCAAATGCGTCGAGCTGGACATTCCGGTGCGCATCTACACCTCGATGAACTACGCCAACGACCGGCCCTACGATCTCGGCCACCCGCGCCACCTCGACCAGGTGGCGATCGACTTCCCGGAGCTCAGGATCATCGCCGGTCTGGCCGGCTGGCCGTGGATCAGCGACATGGTCGGTCTGCTGCGCCGGCACCCGAACCTCACTTGCGACACGGCCTCGCACCATCCGCGCTACTTCGGCACCGCGGGCTCGGGCTGGGAGATGCTGCTGCAGTTCGGCAACACGCTGCTGCAGGACAAGGTAATGGTCGGCTTTTCCGCCGAGCAGTTCGGCCTGTCGATCCCGGAGATGGTGAAGCTGTACGAGGCGCTGCCGCTCAAGGAAGCCGTGGTGGAGAAGTGGCTGTATGGCAACGCCAGGCGCGTCCTGCGGCTCGACTGATGTCCGCCACGGTGCGGCGAGGTGCAGGTGGCCGACGCGGGCGCTTAAGCGCAATCGGTCGAATGCCGAGCACGTTTCGCGTGAGCAAGCTGCAGGCGAAGGCTGAGTGCATGCATTGCTGGCACTCGGATTGGCGACACAAGTAGTGGCGTCGTCGCCTGGGACGACATGCGATATGGACCCCTCTACGGTGCGAAAAAACTCGCGAAAACGAAACTGGCCCGCACTGACCGCAGTTCTTGACACTTCGTGCACTTCAGTTATAATGGCCCCTAGTTGCGTTGCGTCCCGCGCTGTCGCTCTTTGCATCGTTCATCCGAAAACCAAAAGGCTGCGGCCCGACACCGCGTGGCCCGTCCGGCCGTTTGCCTCCGGACGGGCCTGCGAGCCCCGGCTCTCCGACACAGGCAATTCCTAGCATCTAAACTATCGTAACTATCTTAATTCCCACCCATGGGGGTCGGTTCTCCGCTAACACAAGCGAGGTCCGCGGAATCACGCGAATCTCAGAAACCTGTCGCACCGCTCGTTGGCTTCTCGGCCGGCCGCGCCAACTGTCGAACTCACTGTGCCGAGGAACTAGCCGCGTCGGGGCCGGCACTGTATAGGCCGCTGCCATGACCCCGACGGACAGCCCCGCCGCCACGACCCGACCGATCGACCGCGAAGCGCTGCGGCACAAGTACCGCGAGGAGCGCGACAAGCGTCTGCGGCCCGACGGCAATGCTCAGTATGTCCAGGCATCCGGCGTGTTCGCGCGCTATCTCGACGATCCCTACACGCCGGTCGAACCGCGCGCCAAGAAGACCGATCACGTCGCCTTCGCCTTCGTCGGTGGCGGATTTGCCGGGCTGGTGACCGCTGCGCGGCTGGTCGAGGCCGGTGTGAAGGACGTGCGCATCGTCGAGAAGGGCGGCGATTTCGGCGGCACCTGGTATTGGAACCGCTATCCCGGCGCGCAGTGCGACACGGCGTCGATGGTCTACATGCCGCTGCTCGAGGAGACCGGCCATCGGCCGACCGAGAAGTACGCGCATGCGCCGGAGATCCTCGCGCACTGCCGGCGCATCGGCCGGCATTTTGGCCTCTACGACAACGCCCTGTTCCACACCGAGGTCGAAGACCTGTCCTGGGACGCCGGCCGGTCGTGTTGGGTCGTCCGCACCAACCGCGGCGACGTTTTCACCGCGCAGTTCATCGGCCTCGGCACCGGTCCGCTGCATGTTCCCAAGCTGCCCGGCATCGCGGGCATCGAGACGTTCGCCGGGCAGTCGTTTCACACCAGCCGTTGGGACTATGCCTACACCGGCGGCGCTCCGCTCGGCGCGCCGATGACGAAGCTCGCCGACAAGAGCGTCGGCATCATCGGCACTGGCGCCACGGCCATTCAATGTGTTCCTCACCTCGCGCGAGCGGCGAAGGCGCTCTGCGTCTTCCAGCGCACGCCCTCGTCGGTCGACGTCCGCGCCAATGCACCGATCGATCCCGGCTGGTTCTCCTCCATCGCCTCGCCAGGCTGGCAGCAGCGCTGGCTGGAGAATTTTACGGCGAATCAGGCCGGCGGGACCGCGACGGAAGACCTGGTGCAGGACGGCTGGACCGACCTGTCGCGCCGAATCCGCCAGCGCATCCTGTCGCTGCCCAAGGAGCAGCGGACGCGCGAGGGCATGCTGGCCGCGTTCGAGGACGCCGATCACGAGAAGATGGAAGAGATCCGCGCCCGCGTCGACGCGATCGTCCGTGATCCGGCGACGGCGCAGAACCTCAAGGCCTGGTACCGTCAGCTCTGCAAGCGGCCGTGCTTCCACGATTCCTACCTGCAAGCCTTCAACTTGCCGGGCGTCCATCTGGTCGACACCGACGGCAAGGGCGTGGAGCGCATCACGCCGGCCGGCGTGGTCGTGGCCGGCGTGGAGTATCCGCTGGACTGTCTGATCTACGCCTCGGGCTTCGAGGTCGGCACCGAATATCGCCGCCGCGCCGGGTTCGACCTGGTTGGCCGCGACGGGCTGAAGCTCTCGCAACACTGGAAAGACGGGATGCGCACCAAGCACGGCATGCACGTCCATGGCTTCCCCAATGCCTTCTTCGTGCAGCCGACGCAGGGTGCGAACCTGATCTCCAACGTGCCGCACAACCTGGCCGAGGCCGGCCGCACCATCGCGATCGAGGTCAGGCACGCCCTCGACCACGGCTTGCGCGAGATCGAGGTGACGAAGGAGGCCGAGGACGCCTGGGTGAGCCTGCTGCTGACGGGCATGGGCCGCATGACCGGCGGCGCCGACTGCACGCCCGGCTATTACAACAACGAAGGACAGGATGCCGGCCTCGCCGCGCGCTTGGCCGTCGGCTACCCGGCCGGCGCGTCGGCCTATTTCAGGTACATCGACGAATGGCGCCGGTCCGGTCAATTCGAGGGGCTGACCTTCCGCTGAGACGGGCGTCCTACAGCACGCTGAGCGCCTTCAGCTTCGCGATCTCGTCGGCCGAGTACCCGGCATCGCGCAGCACCGTCTCCGAATGCTGACCGACGGCGGGAGCGCGGGCCGGGGCGACCTTGGTCACGCCGTCGATATGGAAGGGGCTCGACACGGTGTGACCGGCGCCGTCGGCGAAGGGAACGAGAGCGCCGATCTTGTGCGCCTGCGGATCGTCCGCGGCTTCATCGACCGAGCACACGGGACCGAACGTCACGCCGGCTTTTTCGAGGATCGAGCGCCACTCCGCGAGATCACGCTTGGCGAAGATGTCGTCGAGGATCGCGGTCAGCGCCTTGTGGTTCGCCCGCCGCAACGGCATCGTCGCAAAGCGCGGATCTTCGGCGAGGTGTTCGGCCTCGATCGCCCTCAGGAAGCTCGCGAGCTGACGGGACTCGTTGTGCAGCGCCATCAGGAACCACCGCCCATCGCGACAGCGATAGTGATTGGCGAGCGCGCTCGGCGTCTCAACGCGAGGCGGCCGGTGCGCGACATGCTCGCCGAACAACCAATTCTGCACGAAGCAGCCGTTGGCCCAAAGGCCGTTTTGCAAGAGCGAGGTTTGCGCAACACCGCCTCGCCCTGTTTTCTCACGACGGTAGAGCGCGGTTACGATGGCGGCATACAGGGCCGTCGCCGTCGGATGGTCTCCCATTCCCGGCATGGACCGAACCGGCTCGGTCTCGGTCGAGGCCCGCACCATGTCCATCAGGCCCGTGCGGGCCCAGTACGCGGTTGCGTCGAAACCTGTGCGGGCGGCCTCTTCGCCCGCCTCGCCATAGGCCGTGATCGAGCCGTAGATCAGTCGCGGGTTGATCGCCAGGAGGTCGGCGGCGGCGATCTTCAGGCGCTCACGCACCGGCAAGGGGAAGTTGGTGACGAAGACGTCGGTCGTGGCAATCAAGCGCTGAAGGACGCTGAGACCCGCGGGGGCCTTGAGATCGATGGCCAGGCTCCGCTTGTTGCGGGACGTCAGCTGCCACCAGTAGTCCACGGTCTTGCCGGGGACAGGCGATGACGCCCGCCACGGATCGCCGGCGCCCGGCGGCTCAAGCTTGATCACGTCGGCACCGAAGTCCGAGAGGATGGTCGCCGCCGCAGGGCCGGCGATCCAGCTCGCGCAATCGATCACACGCAGACCTGCAAATATTCCATCAACCATCCGACGTTCCCCTACCGATTCCGTAAAATGCGGCACAGTTATCGCCCAAAATCAGGTCCTTCTCACGCGACGTGAGGAATGGACAATACTTGCGCACATAGTCTAGCGATTGTTTGTAAGTGCAGAAGCGCTCGACGTTGGGCATGTCGGAGCCCCACACCAGCCGCTCCGCACCCAGTTGGTCGCGCAGGCTTTCAGTCAGCGCCTGCGCCTCGGGGTAGGGATAGTCCCAAATGCCGCCGTAGGTGATCGGGAACATGACTTCCAGCACCAGCGGCTCGTGGCGATAGACGGCTAAAAGCTCTTCGGGGAATTCGTAGTGGCCATTCTTGGCGAAGAAGGCGACCGGCGGGCTCATTGCCAGGTGCACACGGAGATCGCGATGGCGGGTCAGGATTCGTCCCAGCGCCACGATGTGGCCCATGTAGCCCGCCTTGTCATAAGCCGGGCCTGAGCTCAGCTCGAGGCAGAGCACGATGCCGAGCTCGGCGAGCTTGGCCCAGAACGGCGCCATCTCCTTGGCATCGAGCGGCCAGGGAAAGCCGTGGCGGCTCAGCGAATCGACGTTGAAGTAGAGGCTGCCGAGCTTCAGCACGTGAAAGGCATGGTCGACCTTGGCCAGCTCGGCCTCGGTGCCGGCTTTCGCTTCGTCGACATGCATCATGCCGGTCATGCGGCCGGGATATTGCTGCTGGGCGAAGGCGTTCATCTCCGTCATCGCGCCATAGGACCCGCCTGCCTGCAGGAGGCAGTGATCGACGCCGGCATACATCATCTGCGCCAGCATCAGCTCCGGCGGCGCCGTCATCTCCTGCATGCCGACCGGCATGTACTGGATGACATGGTCCTCGCCCTGGTGCGTGAACTCGAGCTGGCCGAAGCGGCCGACACGGAAATCGACGTCTGTCAGCCCGCTCCAGCCCGCGTCGTCGGTGCGGTACAGCGCCTTGGTGTCGGCGCGCGCCCAGTCACGCGTGCGGAAGGTCGAAGCCGCCGTCCGCGTGATCATGCGCTGCAGGTAGCGATTATGGACGTCGCGCGTCGGATGTCCGCAGGCGCCGATCCAGTGCGTGAACACGTGGGCGTGGCAGTCGATGATCATGCTCCCTCCGGCGGGCATGGTACACCGAACCGGCATTTTGCCGATGGTCGTCCCTAGCCAACCGCCGGGCAGCCATTAGGAAAGCAAATGCCAGAGATGATGACCTACTTGTGCTAATGTGTGCGCTACAGCGTGGAGGAAGAACCAGATGAGTGTGCGTGCAGGACGTGAGTTCCTGGCAATTCCTGGCCCGACGACGGTGCCGGACGAAGTGTTGCGGGCCATGCATCGCCCGGCCGTGGACATCTATTCCGGGCCGCTGCTGGCGCTGACCGACGGCCTGCTGCGCGACATCGCCCAAGTGTTCAACACCAAGGGTCGCGCCTACATCTACATCTCCAACGGCCATGGCGCCTGGGAGGCAGCCCTCACCAACGTGCTGTCCAAGGGCGACAAGATTCTGGTGCTGGAAAGCGGCCGCTTCGCCATCGGCTGGGGCGAGAGCGCCCGCCGCATGGGGGTCGAGGTCGAGATCCTGAAGGGCGACATGCGCCGCGCCGTGCGGCCGGCCGAGGTCGAGGCGCGGCTCAAGGCCGACCAAAAGGCGAATGGGGGCAAGACCATCAAGGCCATCCTGGTGGCGCAGATCGACACCGCCTCGGGCGTGGTGAACGACATCCCCGCGATCGGCCAGGCGGTGCGCGCCGCCGGCCACGATGCGCTGCTGATGGTCGACGCCGTGGCGTCGCTCGGCTGCATGCCGTTCAACATGGACGAGTGGGGCGTCGACGTCGCCATGTCGGGCTCGCAGAAGGGCATGATGGCGCCGCCGGGCCTGGGCTTCGTCGCCGCCAACGACCGCGCGCGCGAGGTGCACAAGAAGGCGGGCCTGCGCACGCCCTATTGGGACTGGACCGACCGCGAGGGCGACCAGCACTACCAGAAGTACGCCGGCACGCCGCCCGAGCATCTGCTGTTCGGCCTGCGCGCGGCGATGGACATGCTGTTTGCCGAGGGTCTCGACAACGTGTTCCGCCGCCACCAGCTGCTGGCCGAGGCGGTGCGCCGCGCCGTCGGCATCTGGGGCGAGGGCCAGGCGATCGGCTTCAACATCGTCGAGCCCAGCGAGCGCTGCGACACGGTCACCGCCGTGCTGATGAACAGCGGCCACAGTCCCGAGGCGCTGCGCGCCTATTGCAACGAGAAGTGCGGCGTCATCCTCGGTCACGGCATCGGCGATCTGTCGGGCAAGGCGTTCCGGGTCGCCCATATGGGCCACGTCAATGCGCCGATGATCCTCGGCACCTTGAGCGTGATCGAGATGGCGCTCAATGCGCTGGAAATCCCGCACGGCAAGGGCGGCGCGCAGGCCGCGATCGACTGGCTGGGCCAGCAGGTCAAGGCTTAGGAATCTTGCCGGAGCGCGGACCTCCAGGTCCGCTCATGGTCTTCCGGACCGCGAGCCTCTGGCTCGCTCATGATCATGAGCGGACCTGGAGGTCCGCGCTCCGCTGACTAAAGCACCGGCCGCTTGTCGCGCCATGGCGTCGCCTTTTCGTAGGCGTCGCCGGCGCGCAGCACCGTGGGCTCGTCGAACAGGCGGCCGACGATCTGGAGCGAGAACGGCAGGCCGCGCGTGTCGAAGCCGCTGCACACCGACAGGGCGGGATTGCCGCCGACGTTGAACGCCGCGGTGAGCGACGGGCGCGTGAACAGGCTGGAGTGCGGAACGGGCTCGAGCTTTCCCGCCGGCTCAGCTGTCGGCAGCATCAGCAGATCGACCGTCGCCAGGACGGCCTGCAGGCTGCGCGCCAGCTCCGTCCTGAGGCGCATCGCCTGGATGTAGTCCTCAGCACGCACCAGGCCGCCGGCGATGATGCGATAGCGCAGGCTGGCGCCGAACAGCTCGGGCCGCTTGCGCAGGTCCGCCGCGTGGATGGCGAACAGCTCGCAGATCGCGATGATCTTCTTGGCGTCGTCGAATTGCTCGATCGGCGGCAAGGTGACGGGCCGCACGCTTGCCCCCAGCCCGCGGAACACGTCGAGCGCCGCCTCGAACGCGGCCATGGTGGCGGCCGACGGCGGCGCTTCCTTTTCCAGCCACTGCGCGGGCACGCCGATGACCAGGCCTTTGACGTTCCCGGTCAGGGCAGCCGGGTAGTCGGGGATCGCCACGTCGACCGAGCCGGGGTCCTCCGGATCGTGGCCCGCGATGATCTGCAGGAGGATCGCAATGTCCTCGGTCGTCCAGGCCAGCGGCCCGGCATGGTCCTGGCTAAAACAGTTCGGCAGCACGCCGCGCCGGCTGACCAGGCCGTAGGTCGGCTTCAGGCCGGCAATGCCGCAGGCCGCGGCCGGGCTGCGAATCGAGCCGCCGGTGTCGCTGCCGAGCGTCGCCGGCGAAAATCCCGCCGCGACGGCGGCGGCGGAGCCTGACGAGGAGCCGGCCGGCGAGCAGGTGCGGTCCCAGGGGTTGCGGGCTGGCGGGAACAGCACATCCCATGACGGGCCGCCATGGGCGAACTCCCACGTGGCGTTCTTGCCCAGCAGCACGCCGCCGGCGGCCGCGAGCTTCTCCTGGCAATGGGAGTCGCGTGTCGGGACATTGTCCGCCAGCAGCTTGGACATGGCTGTCGTCCGGATGCCCGCGGTATCGAAGATGTCTTTCAGGCAATAGGGGATGCCGTGCAGGCGACTGAGCGGCCTCGAAGCCAGGATCGCCGCTTCCGCCGCCTTGGCTTCGGCCCGTGCGCGCTCGGCGGTGACCGTTACGAAGCTGTCGAGCTGGCTGTCGAGCGTCTCGATGCGGCGAAGGCAGGCCTCGGTGAGCTCGACCGGCGACAGCTCGCGCTTGGCGAGGAGACGCGATGCTTCGGCAATGGTCAGGAAGGCGGGTTCCGACACCGCTAGTCCGTCACCGGCTTGAAGGCGGACGCCACGAATACATGCGCCGGTTCATCGCCGTGTGGCCGCGCCACCGCGACGCGCGCGACCATCTGGCGGACATGTCCATAGGCCTCGATCAGCTCAGGCATGAACTCGGCCGGCAGGTCGAGGCCGGCCTGGCGGGCGAGCCGCACGATGTCATCGTCGGTCGGTTGCTTGGTCATGCCGCAGCATGTCACGCCGGCTTGGCGCCCGTCACCCCGTCCTCGACGACGAAGGTCGCCAGGCGGCGTGTTGCACTGTCTTTCTGCTTTTCATCGTCGAGCGCTTCGAACCCGATCGTGCAACGCGCCGCCGTGAGCTCCGCCGTCGCATAACCCCGCTTGTCGCCACGCGCGTACTTGAGCTGCGGATTGGCCTTGAGCGCACCGGCGATGCTGGCGGCGCTCGGGCCTTGGGAGGTGATCGAGGTGCCGACGAACTCGCTGGCGAGGACGGGCTCGCGCGCCTGGCCGAAGTCGCGTTTGAGGTCGGCGACGAAGAAGGCGTGGCGGTCGCCGCCGATGACGACCGGGTTGCGCGGCTTGTGTGCTGCGATCGACTCGAGCAGGCGGCGGCGCGCGTTGGGATAGCCGTCCCAGCCGTCCATCCAGAACCGGTGCCCGCCTTCCGACGGGCGCGCGAGCTCGGCCATCAGCGTTTGTTGAGCCACGATGGTCCAACGCGCCTTCGCGCTGGCGATCTGGCGGTCGAGCCACTGCTCCTGCTGGCTGCCCAGCATGGAGCGCGCCTCGAGCGTGCGTTCGGGGCAGTCGGCCACGGTGCCCGGTCGGGCGTCGCCGACGCAGGCCGGCGGCGATCGATATTGCCGGTCGTCGAGCAGCATGACGTCGAGCATGTCGCCGAAGCGGTAGCGCTCGTAGATCGTGGCGAAGGGGCCGCGCGGCCGGGCGGAGGCCGGCAACGGCAGATGCTCGTAGTAGGCCTGATAGGCGGCCGTCCGCATCTTCATGAACTGCGCGGGATCGCGCGTCGTGTACGAGCGGTCGTTGGCATAGTCGTCGGCGACCTCGTGGTCGTCCCAGATCGCGAGCCAGGGGAAGGCGGCATGGGCGGCCTGCAGGTCGGGATCGAGCTTGTAGAGCGCGTAGCGGTCGCGGAACTCGGACAAGGTCGTCGGGATGCCGACCTCGTGATGGCGCACCAGCCTGGAACCCCAGGACTTCTCGTAGATGTAGTCGCCGAGATGCACGACGAGATCGAGGTCGCGGTTCGCCATGTCGCGATAGGCGGCGAAGTAGCCCTGCTCGTACTGCTGGCAGGAGGCGAAGGCGAAGCGCAACTGCGATGGCGTGCTGTTCACGGCGGGCGCCGTGCGCGTGCGGCCGACCGGGCTCACGGCAGTGCCGGCGCGGAAGCGATACCAATAGTGCCGGCCGGGCCGCAGGCCCCTGGCCTCGACATGGACGGCATGGGCCAGCGCCGGCGAGGCCTCCACTGTGCCCTGGGCGGCGAGCCGCGCGAACTTCTCGTCCTCGGCGATCTGCCAGTCGACCGCGACCGGGCTGTCCGGCATGCCGCCGCCTTCCAGCGGCCGCGGCGCCAGGCGCGTCCACAGCACGACGCTGTCTTCGCGCGGGCTGCCCGAGGCGACGCCGAGCGTGAAGGGATCGGAGGCAAAGGCGGGCGTGTTGCCGCGGACGATCCCGATCGGGCAGGCGATCGCGCCGGCCGCCAGGGAGCCCGCAAGGAAGCGGCGACGCGCAAGCCTCATGATGGATGCGCCTGGAACAGGGCTCTCTTTCGCAAGAGCTGTTCGCCCAGCCGCGGATCGACGTCGACGACCGGCAAAGTGCTTCCTGCCGCGGCGACCAGCGGTCCGCCGACGCGCCGCGCGCGCCAGGCGGGCGGCGCCGATGGCGGGACCCGAACGCTGGTCGGCGGCAAGGCAAAGCGGCTGGCCGATCGCAGCCGCGACCAGGCGCGCCCACAGCGCGCTGCGCGCGCCGCCGCCGGTCAAGACGATACGCTCGATCCTGGCGCCGTCGGCTGCCAGCGCAGCGTGGCCGTCGGCCAGCGCGAGGGCGACGCCTTCCAGAACGGCTTGCACGAGGTGAAGCGGCCCCGTCATGTGGGTCAGGCCCGAGAAAGTGGCGGTCAGCAGGGGATTGTCGTGCGGTGTGCGCTCGCCGGCAAGGTAGGGCGTGAAGACAGGCGTGGCGTCGGGCGGCAGGCTGGCCGCTTCGACCTCTTCGATCAGCGCGTCGATGTCGCGCCTGCCGAGCAAGCCTGCGATCCACGCCAGCGAGGCACCGGCGCTCAGCACGACGGCATGCTGGGCGAAGAGGCCCGGCACGGCGTGGCGATGGGTGTGCATGCCGCCGCCGTGCGCCGGCACGAAGCGATCGTTGGCGACGAAGTAGACGCCCGACGTTCCCAGGCTGATGTAGGCCGCACCAGCCTGCACCGCGCCCACGCCGACGCCCGCGCACATATTGTCTCCGCCGCCGCCCGCCACCGGCGTGTCGGCCGGCAGATGCCAGCGCGTTGCCAGGTCGCGCCGCAACGTGCCCGAGATCTCGGCGCTTTCGACAAGCCGCGGCAGCCGGCTGCGATCGATGCCGCAGGCCGCCAGGATGCCGTCGTGCCAGTCGCCGCGGGCGGTATCCATCAGCAGCGTCGCCGAGGCGTCGGCGCGGTCGCTCGCGGCCTCGCCGGTCAGGCGCAGGCGGATGTAATCCTTCGTGAGCAGGATGCGCCGGGCGCGCATCAGGGCGCCCGGTTCATGCCGCTTCAGCCACAGCAGCTTGGGCGCCGAGAAACCCGGCATGGCGCGACAGCCGACGATGTCGGCGAAGTCTTTCAGGCAGCGATGCAGGTCGGCGCACTCGGCCGACGCCCGGCCGTCGTTCCACAACAAGGCCGGCCGGATGGGCGTGTCGGCGGCATCGAGCAGAGCGACGCCCAGCATCTGCCCCGACAGGCCGATGCCGCGCACGGCCGCCATGGTTGCCGGTGCCTGGTTGGCCAGGGCATCGAGGCTGTCGACGACGGCCTGCCACCAGTCCTGCGGCGCCTGCTCGGACCACAGCGGCAGGGGATGGGAGAGGGCAAGCGGGGCGCTGGCCACGGCCGCCGGACGGTCGTTGTCGTCCATGACGACGGCCTTGACGCTCGACGTGCCGATGTCGATGCCGAGATACATCGACGGTCAGCCGGTTCCGCGCAGGATGCCGAGCACGGCGCGCGCGGCCACTTCATCGACCACCAGGACCGAGCACAGCTTGGCGCGCAGGACGCCGGCCAGGATCGCCGTCTTGTTCAAGCCGCCGGAAGCCACGATGGACGTGGCGATGTCGCGCAGCATCTCGACCGGCGCTGCGATCACGCGCCGGTTGACCGCATGCTTCACGGGCTTGCCCGACGAATCGAGGAAAGTGCCCATGATGTCGCCGACGGCGCCGGCGGCGCGCAGCGAATCGACCGTGACGTCGCGCGGCAGGCCGTAGCGGATCAGGAGCGAGCGGCGGCTGAGATCGCCGACGCTCAGCAGCGCCACGTCGTTGGTGGCCAGCCGCTTGAAAGTCTCCTGGAACACGTCCTGGTCCAAGATTGTATCGCGCGAGCGCGGGCTGCCGGCGTAGATCGGCGCCGCCAGGTAGTTGCACTGGCCGTTGATGCGGCGGGCGAATTCGCTGGCGATCTCGAAGGTGTTGAGCTCGAGACCGTGGGTCAGGCCGCCCATCATGGAGTTGATGCTGAGCTCGGGGAAATTGCCGGCATGCAGATGGCGGATGGTCTCGCGCAGCGTGGTGCCCCAGCCGATGCCAAGACCGCGCACGCCCGTCTCGCCGAGGTGCCGCGCCAGATACTCGGCGGTGGCGCGGCCCAGGACAGGCGCGATCTGGTCCTGATCGGTCGGGGTCGGAACCACCACGGCATCCTTCAGGCCGGTCTCGTGGACCAGCTGGCGCTCCAGCTCGACGCAGCCGGCCAGGCGGGCGTTGACCTGGATATTGACCAGGCCGCTTTCGCGGGCCTCGCCCAGCAGGCGGTTGGCGCGCAGCCGCGTGATGCCGAGCTTGCCCGCGATATCGGCCTGGGTGAGCCCCTCCATGAAATAGAGCCAGGCCACACGCACCCGAAGCTGCTCGTCATCCTCCGCCATCTGTTGCCTGCCTCCTGCGAATACCCCGTCGCGGCCGCCGACTGTCATAGCCCATAAACATTTGTATCGTATCATATACAAATGTTCCGGCAGTTGATATTGATGGGCCATGGGTGGGCATCTTTCGGCGGCGGTTCGATCCGCGGCGACCACGCGCGACGTGCGGATCGCGGCGGGAAACCTTGGCGTCGTGCCCGTCGTCCTGCGCCAAACGGCGCCGGCTGAGCGCTATGTCGTGGTCGCCGACGATCACACCTGGAAGGTGGCCGGCAAGCGCGTGGCGTCATTGCTGGCCTCGGAGCGGCTGGCGGCCTGTGACCCCATCATGCTGACCGGCGAGCCAAGGGTGAAACCGAGCGCGGAGACGGCACGGGCGCTCGCAGCGACGATCAAGGCGGGGGCCGCGCTGCCCATCGCCGTCGGCGCCGGCGTCATCAACGACCTGGTCAAGTACGCCGCCGAGCTCGCCGGCATGCCCTACGTCTGCGTGCCGACCGCGGCGTCGATGGACGGCTATGCGGCGTCCGGCGCGGCCCTGCGCGACGATGGCTTCAAGCGCACTTTTGCCTGTGCCGCACCCGTCGCCATCGTCGCCGATCTCGACGTTATCGCCACGGCGCCGGCGGCCATGGCGGGCTGGGGCTATGGCGACCTTGTCGGCAAGGTCGTGGCCGGCGCCGACTGGATCGTTGCCGACGCGCTTGGCGTCGAAGTTCTCAATCCGAGCCCCTTCGCCATGGTGCAGGACAATCTCGCCGTCTGGCTCGCCGAGCCGGCCGGCGTGCGGCTGGGCGAGCGCGGCGCCCTCGACGGCCTGATGCGCGGCCTGATCATGGCCGGGCTCGCCATGCAGGCGCACGGCAATTCGCGGCCGGCCAGCGGCAGCGATCACCAGTTCGCGCATCTCTGGGAGATGGAGGAGGTGGCCGTCGCCGGCGTGCCGGTGTCGCACGGCGCCTGTGTCGGCATCGGCTGCCTGTCGATGCTGGCGGCCTACGAATGGCTGCTGCGCCAGGACCTGTCGCGCATCGCGCCGGCCGAGCTTGCCGCCCGCACGCCGTCGGCGGCAGCGCTGCGCGCCGAGGTCGCGGCATCGTTCCCGCTGCCGTTCATGGCCGCCAACGCCGAGGTCGAGGCGGTGGCCAAGGCCGCCGGACCGCAGGTCGTCGAGACACGCCTGCGCCGCCTGCAGGCGAGCTGGCCGCGTGTCGCCGCCAGGCTTCAACAGAGCCTGCCCGCCGCGGCCACCGTGCGGCGCTGGCTCGAGGCTGCGGGCGCGCCGTCGAGACCGGCCACCATCGGCATTTCCGCCATCAAGCACGCCCGGGACTACAAGCGCGCCCGGCTGATCCGCCGCCGCTTCACCGGCCTCGACGTCCTGCACGAACTCGGCTGGCTGGACGCGGCGGTGAGCGATCTGTTCGGCGCCAATGGATTTTGGAGAGCGTCCCGGGCGGTCGCCTAGGGGCTGAGTTCAAGAAAGGGAGGCAACATGGACAAGACAAAACGGGCATTCGTCGGCGGGCTGCTCGCCGCCGCCATGACGGCGGGCATCGCCATGCCGTCATCCGCGCAACAACGCACGGAAATCCAGTTCTGGCACGCCATGGGCGGCGTGCTGGGCGAGCGCGTCGACGAGATCGTCAAGCGCTACAACGCCTCGCAGACCAAGTACACGGTCGTCGCCACCAACAAGGGCAACTACGACGAGGTCATCAACGGCACCATCGCCGCCTATCGCGCCAAGAAGGCGCCGCACATCACGCAGATCTACGAGCGCGGCTTCATGACCATGCTGCTCTCCGACGCCATCGTGCCGGTGCAGGACCTGCTGACCGAGAAGAAGAAGCAGATCGACTGGGGCGACTTCATCAAGCCGGTCGCCAGCTACTACCAGTACAAGGGCAAGCTGATGACCCTGCCCTTCAACTCGTCGGCGCCCATCCTGTGGTACAACAAGGAGCATTTCGAGAAGGCGGGCTTCAGCGCCCCTGGACCGACCTGGCAGGAACTCGACAAGCAGCTCTATGCCATCAAGAGCAAGGGCATCGCCGAGTGCGGCTCCTCGCTCGCCGGCGACTTCTTCTGGAGCCTGATCGAGAACTACAGCACCGTGAACGACCAGCCGTTCGGCACCAAGGCCAACGGCTATGACGGTCTCGACACGGTGTTCGTCTACAACAAGACCAAGGTGGTCGATCAGACCAAGCGCCTGAAGAAATGGATCGACGACGGGATCATGCAGATCGCCGGCCAAGGCCTCTCACCCGAGCAGCTCTACACCTCGGGCAAGTGCTCGACCTTCTTCGCCTCGACGGCCGCGCATGGCAGTGTCGAGCGCAACGCCAACATCAAGTGGAGCGCCACCTACCTGCCCTGGGAAGAAGGCACCACGCCGCGCAACAGCAGCATCGGCGGCGCCACCCTCTGGGTGATGAAGGGCCAGAAGGCCGAGGATTACGACGGAGTTGCCGATTTCCTCGCCTTCGTCGCCAGCCCCGACCTGCAGGTGTGGTGGAGCAAGGTGACGGGCTACGTGCCGATCACCAACAAGGCCTACGAGACGGCCAAGAAGGAGGGCTACTACACGGCCAATCCGACGCGCGAGATCGCGATCCTCCAGCTCAACCGCGGCACGCCGACGGCCAACTCGCAGGGCTTCCACTTCGGCAACTACACGCAGTCGACCTTCGCGCTGCGCCAGGAGCTGGAGGCCGTGTGGGCCAACAAGAAGACGCCCCAGGAAGCGCTCGACGACGCGGTGCGCCGCGGCAACGAGATCCTGCGGCAGTTCGAGAAGCTGCATGCAGGCAAGTACTAAAGCACATTGCGTCCGGCTTGCCGGACGGAATGTGCCTGGTGAAACCAGCATCTCCTTTGCGCGCGATTCCGGTCATACGGAACCGCAAGCGGTTCCGTATGACCGGAATCCGCTCTAGCGTTGCAGCAGAATTGCCGGCGACCTCTCGGGTCGCCGGCAAGCGGCGAACGGCTGTCGCGGGTGGCACGGCGGGCCTGAAGCGCGCCCACTATCGCAATTCGCGCCTGCCGTTCTTCCTGCTTCTGCCGCAGCTCCTGGTGCTGCTGCTGTTCTTCTTCATTCCGGCGGTGCGCGCGCTGGTCCAGGCGTTCGTCCTCACCGACCCGTTCGGCACCACCGTCCACTTCGTCTGGTTCGACAATTTCCGCGCCCTGTTCGCGAGCCCCGAATACCGCTCGTCGGTCTGGGTCACCTTGTGGTTCACCCTGTCGCAGAATGTGCTGACGCTCGGCGTGGCGGCCGTGCTCGCTTTCGCCACCGACCGCGTGATCCGCGGCCGCGGGCTCTATCGCAGCATCGTGCTGCTGCCCTATGCCATTGCGCCGGTGATCGCCGGCATCCTGTGGGCCTTCATGTTCAACGCCCATGTCGGGCCGTTGACCTACGTGCTGAAGACGCTGGGCGTCGCCTGGGATCCCTCGCGCAACGGCTTCGACGCCTTCCTGCTGGTCACCTTCGCCGCGGCCTGGAAGCACATCTGCTACGACTACATCTTCCTGGTGGCAGCCCTGCTCGCCGTGCCGGCATCGCTCCTCGAGGCAGCCGCCGTCGATGGCGCCGGGCCGGGCCTGCGCTTCTTCAAGATCTCGCTGCCGATGATCGGGCCGACGGTGTTCTTCCTGCTGGTGATGAACTTCGTCTACGGCTTCTTCGAGACCTTCGCCATCGTCGACGCGGTGACCAAGGGCGGGCCGGGCGGAGCCACCATGATCCTGGTCTACAAGGTCTACCAGGACGGCTTCGTGCATATCGACCTGGGCTCCTCGGCCGCCCAGTCGGTGCTGCTGATGATCTTTGCCGTCATCCTCACCATGCTGCAGTTCCGCTATATCGAGCGGAACGTGAACTACGACGTCTGAACATGGTCGAGCGCACGCGCACCCTCGACATCGCCTGCCACGGGCTCCTGATCCTGGGCGGCCTCCTGGTCTGCCTGCCGATCTACTTCGCCTTCGTCGTCGGCTCGCACACGGTGGGCGACGTGCTCGCCGTGCCGCCGCCGTGGCTGCCCGGCGACCGGTTCTTCGAGAACGCCGCGACAGCCTGGCAGAAGGGCAATCTCGGCCGCCTGCTGTTCAATTCGCTGGTCGTGGCCGTCGGCATCACGGTCGGCAAGATCGCCGTGTCGCTGCTCTCGGCCTTCGCCATTGCCTATTTCCGCTTCCGCTACCGCATGCTGGCGTTTTGGCTGATCTTCGCCTCGCTGATGCTGCCCGTAGAGGTGCGCATCCTGCCGACCTACGAAGCGGTGGCCAACGTCGCCCTGCCGCTGCAATGGCTGTTCGACTGGCTCGGGTTCGAGATCACCCTGGAATGGAACATGATGAACAGCTACGGCGGGCTGATCCTGCCGCTGATCGCCTCGGCTACCGCCACCTTCCTGTTCCGCCAGTTCTTCCTCACCGTGCCTGAGGAGCTGTGCGAGGCCGCGCGCATCGACGGTGCCTCGCCCCTGCATTTCTTCCGCCATGTCCTGCTGCCGCTGTCGGTGTCGAACATGGTGGCGTTGTCGATCATCCTTTTCCTCTACGGCTGGAACCAGTATCTGTGGCCGCTGCTCTTCACCACGGACAAGGACATGGCGACGGCGGTGATCGGACTGAAACACCTGATCCCGCAGTCGGACGCCGAGCCGGCCTGGAACGTGGCGATGAACGCGGCGCTGCTGGTCATGCTGCCGCCCGCCCTGGTCGTGGTGGCGCTGCAGCGCTGGCTGGTGAAGGGCCTGGTCGACAGCGGCAAGTAGTGGGAACAGGGTTCATGGTCCTGATCATCGGCCATCGCGGCGCGCGCAACCTGTGGCCGGAGAACAGCCTGGAAGGTTTCAAGCGCACGCGCGACCTCGGCGTCGATGCCGTCGAGTTCGACGTCCATCTGGCGCGGGACGGCGAGCTGGTGGTGATCCACGATCCCTCTCTCGAACGCACGACCGAAGGGACCGGACCGGTCGCCGATCGGACGGCAAGAGAGCTTGCCGCGATGGGTGTTCCCAGCCTCGAGGCGGTTCTCGACGTCTATGCCGGCACGCCGATCGAGCTGCATGTCGAGATAAAGACCGACACTCTCGGTCGAGCCTATGAAGGCCTGGAGAAGCGGCTTCTCGACGTGATCGGCAGACGCAAGCTCGAGCAGCAGGCCATCGTCACCAGCTTCGTGCCCGAGATCCTGGAGACGGTGCGGCGGCTGTCGCCGCCGCAGCGCGTGCTGGCGTCGCTCGACAGGCGTTCGGCGGAACTTTTCGGCGGTCTGCCGGCGGCGCTGGACCGGTTCGCCGTCATCGGCAACTGCATGGTCGCGGTGGAGAAGGGATTGCTCGCCGACAGCCTCGAACTCTGCCTGCGCCGGGTCGGCGGCGAATTCCTCGGTGCCTGGGTTCCCAACGATGCCGACGACATCGCGCGGTGGCTCGCCCGGCCGATCCGCCAGATCACGACCGACCGGCCCGACGTGGCGCTGGGGTTGCGTAAGGGATCGGCGGCGCGCTAGCCGAACAGGTGGCAGGCAACCAGGCGGTCCCCGACCAGCGCCAGCGGTGGCGCCTGCTGGCTGCAGCGCGGCATGGCATGCGGGCAGCGCGGATGGAAATGGCAGCCCGAGGGTGGATTGAGCGGGCTCGGCACTTCGCCCGCCAGCGGCTCGTCCTCGCGCCGCTCGTCGGGATGGCTGGGCAGGGCGGCGGCGAACAGCGCCTTGGTGTAGGGATGCTGCGGGTTGCCGGCGATGCGCGCGCGCCTCGCCGCTTTCGACGATCTTGCCGAGATACATCACCACGATCTGGTGGCTCATATGGGCCACGGCGGCGAGGTCGTGGGCGATGAAGAGGTAGGAGAGGCCGAGCCTCGCCTGCAGGTCGCGCAGCAGGTTCAGGATCTGGGCGCGGATCGAGACGTCGAGGGCCGAGACCGGCTCGTCCAGCACGACCAGCCTGGGCGACAGGACGAGCGCGCGGGCGATGGCGATGCGCTGGCGCTGGCCGCCCGAGAACTCGTGCGGGAAGAGATCGGCCGAGCGCCCCGGCAGGCCGACCAGGTCGAGCAGCTCCAGCACGCGCCGGCGCACCTCGGCAGGCTCGACGGCCTCGTTGGTGATCAGGGGCTCGGCGATGATGGCGCTGATGCGCATGCGCGGATTGAGCGAGGCATACGGGTCCTGGAACACCGCCTGCACGGACTTGCGGTAGTGCCGGCGTCCGGCTGCATCCAGGGTGTCGAGGTCGCGATCCTCGAACAGCATGGTGCCGCCGGTGGGCTCCTCCAGTCCCAGCACCAGCTTGGCCGTCGTGGTCTTGCCGCACCCTGATTCGCCCACCACGCCCAGGGTCCTGCCGCCTTCGATCGTGAAGGAGATGCCGTCGACGGCGCGCACCACACCGCGCTGGCCGCCGAAGATGCCGCGGCGCGCGGGGAAGTGCTTGGTGAGCTCGGCGGCCTGGACGACGGCGGTCATGACGCCGCCTTGGCGCTGGCATCGATGGGCGCCCGCCAGCACCGTGCCCTGACCTCGTGGTCGATCCTGAATTCCGGCGGCGCTTCGGCCCGGCAGCGGTCGAACGCCTCGGGACAGCGCGGCGCGAAGGCGCAGCCCGGCGGCATCGAGGCGAGATCGGGCGGCTGGCCGTCGATGGCGGTGAGATGATCGCGGTTGTCGCGTCATGCGCGGGATCGAGCCCAGCAGCGCCTTGGTGTAGGGATGCGAAGGCCGGTTGAAGATGCGCGACACCGGCCCGTGCTCGACGACGCGGCCGGCATACATCACGGCGAGCTGGTCGCACATCTTGGCGACGATGCCGAGATTGTGGGTGATGAAGATCAGCGCCAGCCCGTGCTCGCGCTGCAGGTCGCGCAGAAGCTTCAGGTACTGCGCCTGGATGGTAAGGTCGAGGCTGGTGGTCGGCTCGTCGGCGATCAGCAGTCGCGGCTCGCAGGAGATGCCGACGGCGCCGACGATGCGCTGGCGCATGCCGCCCGACATCTCGTGCGGGAACTGGGTGACGCGGGTCTCGGGCGAGGCAATGCGTACCGAACGGAGCAGCCCGATGGCGCGCTTCCAGGCGCTGGCGCGGGAGGCGCCCTCATGGACGCGGATCGGCTCGCCGACCTGGTCGCCGATGGTGAACAGGGGGTTCAGCGAGGCCATCGGATCCTGGAGGATCATGGCGATGCGCTTGCCACGCACCTGGCGCATCTCCTCGTCAGACTTGTCCAAGAGATTCTCGCCCTCGAACATCATGCGGCCGCTGGTGATGCGCGCCGCTGCCGGCAGCAGGCGCAGGATGGTGAGGGCGAGCGTGCTCTTGCCCGAGCCCGATTCGCCGACAATGCCCAGCGTCTCGCCGGCCTCGAGGCTCAGCGTCACCTCGTCGACCGCGCGCACCACGCGCGCGCCCTGCTGGGACACGTAGTGGGTTGAAAGGTTCTCCAGCGACAGAAGCGGCATGGTCACAACTGCCGCAGCTGCGGATCGAGCTTCACGCGCAGCCAGTCGCCCAAAAGGTTGGCGGACAGGACCATCAGCATGATGCAGATGCCGGGGAACACCGTGAGCCACCAGTAGCCCACCATCAGTCCCTTCTTGCCGTCAGCCATCATCAGGCCCCAGGCGGGCTTGGGTGGCGGCACGCCGACGCCGAGGAAGGAGA
The DNA here is from genome assembly GCA_963809025.1 of uncultured Alphaproteobacteria bacterium. Taxonomy (GTDB): domain Bacteria; phylum Pseudomonadota; class Alphaproteobacteria; order Reyranellales; family Reyranellaceae; genus Reyranella. The sequence goes on from CAWEIE010000008.1 coordinate 58,858, forward strand.
GCGAGGCCTCGGTGACGATCACCACGCCCAGCATCAGCGTGGCCAGCACGATGGCGGAGTTGATGACGTTGGGCAGGATGTGGCGCCACATAATGAGACGACTGGAGCAACCAGCGACGACCGCGAGCCGCACGAACTCGCGCTGCTTCAACGACAGCACCTCACCGCGGATGACGCGGGCGTAGCGCGTCCAGTAGACCAGGCCCAGGATCAGGATGATGTTGAGCTCGCTCGGGCCGACGATGGCGGCGAGGAAGATGGCGAAGGTGAGCGCCGGCAGGGCGAGCCAGGTGTCGGTGATGCGCATCACCACCTGGTCGGCCCAGCCGCCGAGATAGCCCGACATGATGCCGAGCAAGGTGCCGATGCTGCCCGCGACCAGCACGGCGGTGATGCCCACCACCATGGAGACGCGCGCGCCGAAGATCAGGCGCGACAGCACATCGCGTCCGACATGGTCGGTGCCCAGCGGGTAGACCAGGCTGCCGCCTTCCAGCCAGAACGGTGGCTTGAAACGGCGCGCCAGGCTGCCGATCTGCGGGTCGTGCGGCGCCAGCAGGTCGGCGAACACCGCGACGAAGGCGATGAACAGCAGGATCGACACCGGGATCACCGGGAAGCCTTTCAGTCGCCAGAACGGCGTGGCGGAGACGATGGTGTCGGTGGTGACGGGGGTGATGACAGTCATGGCCGTCAGCTTTCAAGGCGGATGCGGGGATCGATCAGGGCGTAGAGGATGTCGACCAGCAGGTTGACCAGCACGATCATGGCGCCGCCGATGATGACGACGCCCTGCACGACGGGGAAATCGCGGAAGGTGATGCCTTCGTAGAGCAGCCGGCCGATGCCCGGCCAGGCGAACACCGTCTCGACCACCACCGCGACGTTGATCATGACGACGAGGTTGATGCCGGCCAGCGTGATCACCGGGATCAGGGCGTTCTTCAGCGCATGCTTGCCGATCACCAGCGCCTCGGGCAGGCCTTTCAGCCGCGCCAGCTTGATGTACTCCGAGCCCAGCACCTCCAGCATGGAGGAGCGCGTGAGCCGCATGTGCGCGGCGGCGAAGTACCAGCCGAGCGTGAAGGCCGGCATCAGCAGATGCAGCACGCCGCCTGAGCCGGAGGAGGGCAGCCAGCCGAGATAGACCGAGAAGAACAGGATCAGCACCAGGCCGACCCAGAACTGCGGCAGCGACAGGCCGAGCAGGGAAAAGATCTTGCCGGCCGAGTCCCAGAACCCGTCGACGCGCACGGCGGCCAGGATGCCGCTCGGGATGCCGATCAGCAGCGACAGCGTCATGGCGACAGCGGCCAGCAGCAGCGAGTGCGGCAGGCGCTGGAAATAGAGCTCCAGCACCGGCATGCGGTAATAGAAGGATTGGCCGAGATCGCCGGCGAACAGGCTCGCCATGAAATGCCAGTACTGCTCCCATAACGGCTGATCGAGGCCGAGTTGGCGGCGGATGTTCTCGATGTCCTCGGGACTGGCGCCGGGCTCGACCAGCAGGCTCACCGGATCGCCGGTCACGCGCACGAACAGGAAGATGGTGACCGACAGCAGGAACAGCGACAGCAGGGAGTAGCCGACGCGACGCGCGATGTACTGTTTCATGGAGTACGTATCCTCGGCAATCGACTGCTGTCATCCTGAGCGCAGCGAAGGATCTCATGCCCTGGCAAGCGGCGATGAGGTCCTTCGCTTTGCTCAGGACGACAGATCATGAGCATCACGCCTTCCCCTTCAGCGTCAGGTCCTCATACGGCGCCGTATAGACGAAGCCCTTGATCAGCCCGAAGCCCGACTGGCCGACCCGCGGGCCGACGCCGGAGATGAAGGCGAGCTGCCAGATCGGCGCGTAGATCGTCTTGTCATGCACGAGCTGCTGCAGACGGTGCAGGATCGCCTCGCGCTTGGCGCGGTCCATCTGCGAGGCCTGCTCGGCGAACAGCGCATCGATGTCGGGATAGCTGCCGTAGACATAGGCGCCGCCCTTGGCCACGAACGCCTCGGCGCGCGTCGCGCAGTTGCCGAAGGCGCCGGACGCGCCTTGCACGATGTTCTTCAGCTTCTTCTCCGAGTAGGCCTTGAAGAAGGCGGCGCGCTCCAGCGGCCGCAGCTTCACGCGGATGCCGACCTCGCGCAGGTTGTTCAGCGCGACCTCGCCGATATTGGCGTAGGACGTGTCGCAGTAGTAGTCGCCGGCATCGAAGCCGCGCGCGTGGCCGGCCTCGGTCAAGAGCTTGCGGGCGCGCGCCGGATCGTACGCCGGAGGCGGCGGCGCCCAGTAGAACTCGAAGTTCTCGGGGAAGATGCTGCCGGTCAGCCGCGAATGGCCGAGCGTCAGCGCCTCGTTCATGGTCTTGAGATCGAGCGCCATGCCTGCCGCCTGGCGCACGCGCCGGTCATGCCATGGCGACTGCGCGTCCCATTGCTCGGGGAAGTACAGCCAGAACGGTGCCGACCCCAGCGCCGGCTTGATGGTGAGCCCAGGCGTGCGCAAAAGTTCGTCGGCCAGCTCGCCGCGGATCGAATAGGCGATGTCGATCTCGCTGCGCTGCAGGGCGGCGAGCCGGGTCGATTCGTCGGGGATCACCTTGAAGACCAGCCGCTTGATGGCGGGCTTCTTGCGCCAGTAGCCGTCAAAGGCCTCGCACACCAGCTCGACGCCCGGTGTGAAGGACACGAATTTGTACGGCCCGGCGCCGACCGGCGCCTTCTTGAAGCCCTCGTCGCCGACCTGCTCGACATACTTCTTGGGCACGATCCAGCCCGCCCCACTGGCGCCGGCATAGAACGTGAGGAAGTCCGGCCAGGGCTCCTTGAGGCGGATGGTCAGTCGGTGCGGATCGTGGATGTCGACGCTTGCGACACGATCCTTCAGGGACTTGGTTGCGGCGCCACGATAGCGCTCCAGCGAGAACTTGACGTCCTCGGCCGTGAGTTCCTCGCCGTTGTGGAACTTCACGCCCTTGCGCAGCGACAGCGCGTAGCTCAGCCCGTCCCCCGACATGGTGCAGAATTCCGCGAGGCATGGCGCCATCGGATCGCCCGGCATCGCCTTCAGGATGGCGTCGTGCATGGCGTAGAGCAGCATGAAGGGCGTGATGATGCCGGGGGTCTCCGCCGGGTCGAACCAGGTCGGCGCCAGCGAGACGTGCACGCCGACGCGCAGCTCGCCTTCCGGTGCCGCGTTGGCCGCGCGCAGGTTGGCGCCGATCATGGCAGCCGCGGAAAGACCGAGAACGCCGCGGCGCGTGGTGCTGGGAGATGGCGAGACCATGGCTGTGCCTCCCGCTATGCGCCGTTTTTCAGGCGAACGTCTTCGTAGGGCGCGGAATACGGGTGTCCGCTGATCAGGCCGAAGGCCGATTCGCCCACCCGCGGGCCCTGGCCGTTCAGGAAAGCGAGCTGCCACAGCGGCGCGTACACCGTGCGTTCATGCACCAGCTGCTGCATGCGCTGCAGGATCGTCGCGCGCTTGGCGCGGTCGGTTTCCGCCGCCTGCTGGGCGAACAGTTCGTCGATGTCGGGATAGCTGCCATAGACATAGGCGCCGCCCTTGACGACGAAGGTCTCCATCCGCGTGGCGGCGTTGCCGAACGCACCGCTGCCGCCCTGGATGATGTTGCGATATTTCTTCTCGGAGTATCCCTTGGTGAACGCGGCCCGCTCGATCGGGCGCAGCTTCAGGCGGATGCCGACCTCCGCCAGGCCGTTCAACGCGGCCTCGCCAAGGTTGGCGTAGGAGGAGTCGCAGTAGTACTCCCCGGCATCGAAGCCGCCGCGGAAGCCCGCTTCCGCCAGCAGCCGGCGCGCCGCCGCCGGATCGTGCGGAATCTTCGGTGGCTGCCAGTAGAACTCGTAGTCCTTCGGCACGATGCTGCCGGTGAGCAGCGAATGGCCGAGCGTGATGGCCTGGTTGATGCCCTCGCGATCGAGCGCCAGCGTCACGGCCTTGCGCACCCGCGCGTCGTGCCAGGGCGATTTCGGATCCCACTGATCGGCGAAATAGATCCAGAACGGCGAGTTGATCACCACCGGCTTCAGCTCGAGCCCCGGCGCGCGCTGCAACTCCTCGGCCAGCTCGCCGCGGATCGAGTAGGCGAGATCGACCTCGCCGCGCTTCAGCGCCGCGAGCCGCGTGGTCTCGTCGGGAATCACCTTCCAGACCAGCCTCTTCACGGTGGGCGCCTTGCGCCAGTAGCCGTCGAACGCCTCCATCGCCAGTTCGACGCCTGGGACGAAGGAGGCGAACTTGTACGGTCCCGCGCCGATGGGCGCTTTCTTGAAGCCGTCCTCGCCGACGCTCTCGACGTATTTTTTCGGCACGATCCAGCCCGCACCGGTGACGCTCGAATAGTAGAGGAGGAAATCGGGCCACGGCTGGTGCAGGCGGAAGATCACGCGCCGCGGATCGGGTGTTTCCACCGCCGCCACCTTCTCCTTGATGAAGCCCGCGGCGTTGCCGCGATAACGCTCGAAGGAGAATTTCACGTCCTCCGCCGTCACCGGCGCGCCATTGTGGAAGGTGACGCCGGCGCGCAGCACGAAGCTGTGGCTCAGCCCGTCGGCGGAGGCGGCATAGGACTCCGCCAGGCACGGCTCGGCCGGATTGCCCGGCATCGGCTTCACCAGCCCGTCATGCAGGGCGTAGAGCAGCATGAAGGGCGTGACGATGCCCGGCGTTTCCGCCGGATCGAACCAGGTCGGTGCCAGCGAGATGTGCGAGGCGTAGACGAGCTGGCCATTCGCCGCCTTGGCCGATTTCGTGCCGGCCGCCAGGACACCGAGCGCAGCAAGGCCCAGCAGCTCGCGACGCGTCGCGCGCGGATTGGGAACTCCATGGTGACGTCGGAACGAACGCATGGGCCACTCCCTGTAACGTCGTGTCAGGTCTGCTTGATGGTCACGTCCTCATACGGTGCGGAATAGGCATGGCCGCGGATCAGGCCGAGGGCGGATTCGCCCACGCGCTTGCCGAGGCCGTTGATGAAGGCGAGCTGCCAGATCGGCGCGTAGACCGACTTCTCGTGCAGGAGCTGCTGGCATACGCTGCAGCATGGCGGTGCGCTTGGCGACGTCGAGCTCGGCCGCCTGGTCGGCGAACAGCGTGTCGATCTCGGGATAGCTGCCATAGACGTAGGCGCCGCCCTTGGCGGCGAAGGATTCCAGCCGAGTCGCGGCGTTGCCGAAGGCGCCCGACGAGCCCTGGATGATGTTCTTGAGCTTCTTCTCGGAATAGGCACTGAAGAAGGCGGCGCGCTCGAGCGGCCGCAGCTTCACGCGGATGCCGGCTTCCTGGAGGTTGTTCAGCACCGCTTCGCCGAGGTTGGCGTAGGAGGAATCGCAGTAGTAGTCGCCGGCATCGAAGCCGTTGCGGAAGCCTGCGTCGGCCAAGAGCTTCTTGGCCTTGGCGAGGTCGTATGCCGGAGCCGGCGCCTTCCAGTAGAAGTCGAAGCTGTCCGGAATGATGTTGTTGGTGACCGGCGAGTAGCCGAGGGTCAGTGCTTCGGAGATCGCCTTGTAGTCGATGGCGAGCCGCGCCGCGTCGCGCACGCGCTGGTCGTGCCACGGCGACTTGGGATCCCATTGGTCGGGGAAGTAGAGCCAGAAGGTGCCCTGGATCACGACCGGCTTGAGCGTCAGGCCGGGCGTTTTCTGCAGCTCCTCGGCGAGCTCGCCACGGATCGAGTAGGCGATATCGACCTCGCCGCGCTTCAGCGCCGCCAGCCGCGTCGCTTCTTCAGGCACGACCTTGAAGACCAGCCGCTTCACCGTCGGCGTCTTGCGCCAGTAACCGTCGAAGGCTTCCAGCACCAGTTCCACGCCGGGCGTGAAGGAGACGAACTTGTAGGGCCCGGCGCCGACCGGTGCCTTCTTGTAGCCGTCCTCGCCGACCTGCTGGACGTACTTCTTCGGCACGATCCAGCCCGCGCCGGTGGCCGAGCTGTAGAACGTCAAAAAGTCGGGCCACGGCTTCTTCAGCGCGAAGCGCACGCGCCGCTCGTCCGGCGTCTCGACCGCCGCCACGCGCTCCTTCATCAGCGCCGCCGACGTGCCCCTATAGCGCTCGAAGGAGAACTTCACGTCCTCCGCCGTCACCGGCTCGCCGTTGTGGAACTTCGCTCCGGCGCGGATGGCGAATTCGTAGCTGAGGCCGTCCGGCGCCATCTTCCAGGCGTCGGCCAGGCACGGCTCGGCGGCGCTGCCGGGCATGGGCTTCACCATCGCGTCGTGCAGCGCGTAGATCAGCAGGAAGGGCGTGATCATGCCCGGCGTCTCGGCCGGATCGAACCAGGTGGGTGCCAGCGAAAAATGCACCGCCCAGGTGAGTTGCCCCTGCGGGCTGCCGGCGAAGGCTGTGCGTGGAGCACCGGCAACAAGGCCCAATGCCGAAAGAACCAGCAGTTCCCGGCGGCCAAACGCGTCTCGTCTTGCCTTCCCGTCCATTGTTTGCCTCCCAGGCGGCCCTTTTGATGGAGCCTTTGTGCAATGTCGGAATCTTTAAGGACGCGACTGTTGGGATCATGACCTCGCCGCGGCGCTTGGGCAGCGCGGTCGTGCGACGGCATCCGATCCCCGTGGTACTCTTTTAAGCCTCCCTGATCTCATTGCCCGCTTTGCGCGGGATCTTTCCGCGGACGTTAAGCGCAAGCCCGGGACCGGGCAACGGAATTCCGCTGACCAAGAGGCTCGCCGTGGCTTGCCCCTTGCAGAGGCCCGTGATCAGAGTCCGTGGGGACAGGGAGTTGAGAAGCATGAACCGCTTTACGCGACGGGCCGCCCTCGTTGGCGCGTCCGCCTTGCCATTCGCCGCGGCCGGGCCTGTGCGGGCGCAGGCGAAGTTTCCGGACCGGCCGATCCGGCTGATCATCCCCTGGGCGGCGGGCGGTCCGGCCGATGCCGGTTTCCGCATCCTGGCGCAGTCCGTGTCCAAGAAGCTTGGTCAGCAAGTCGTGGTCGAAAACAAGGGCGGCGCCTCGGGCATCCTGGGGGCGATGGCGCTACAGGAGGCCAAGCCGGACGGCTACACGATCTCGCAGATGCATATGAGCGTGCTGCGCCAGCCGCTCCTCAACAAGCAGCTGACCTACAATCCGGTCACTGACCTCACCTACATTCTGCAGATCACTGGCTACGTGATGGGCGTGGTGGTGCGCGCCGATGCGCGGTGGAAGACGCTGCCCGAGCTCTTGGCCTACGCCAAGGCCAATCCCGGCAAGCTGAATTGGGGTACGCTCGGCATCGGCTCGACCCAGCATCTCGCCATGGAGCGGGTCGGGATGAGTCAGGAGCTGAGCTGGACCCACGCGCCCTATCGCGGCACGGCCGACACGCTGCGCGCCTTGCTCGGCGGCGAGATCGATTTTGCTTCGGAGGCATCGGGCTGGGCGCCGATGGTCCAGGCCGGTCAGATGCGGGTGCTGGCGGTATTCACGGCCGCGCGTGCCAAGCGCTTCCCTGACGTGCCGACGGTGAAGGAGCTGGGCATAGACGTGGTCATCGACAGCCCCGGCGGCCTGATCGGTCCCAAGGGCATGGATCCCGCCGTGGTTGCCGTGCTGGCCGACGCTTTCCGCACCGCCGCGCAGGAACCCGAGCACCTGAAATTCCTTGAGAACATGGACCAGCCGCTGATCCTGCTCGATGGGCCCGCCTACAAGGCGGCGATGGCCAGGACCTACGAGGAGGAGAAGGAGCTGCTGCGTCGCTTGAACCTGCTGCCGGCGTAACAACAACTGGGAGGTCAGCCATGTCGGAAGAACGCAAGAAGGTGATGCAGCGTTTCGAGGAACGTCTGGCCCGGCTCGAGGCGTTGCGCCAGGAGATGCCGGCGCGCTGGCAGATCTTCCACCTGCACAATGCGCTGAGCGCGCTGCCGCACGACCACGGCACCGCCGACCTGCATCTCGACGAGTTCGACCGCCACGACCTTGCCAAGGAATATCCCGAGCTCGAGGCCGACAAGGTGCCGACGGTCGACGAGATCAGGACGAAGTTCGATAATCTCGCCGGTGGGATGCTCTGATGCTGGGGGCGCGCCACTCCAGTGGCGCGTCTTGCCGGAGCGCGGACCTCCAGGTCCGCTCATGATCATGATGCGGACCTGGAGGTCCGCGCTCCGCATGACCATGACGCGCCACTGGAGTGGCGCGCCCCCAGCGCAAGACTATCTCGAAGGCCGCCGCAACGCGGCGGAGCGGTAGCGCAGTCAGGCGTCTGCTGTGACCGGGTCGGTGTTGCTGCAATGGGTGCAGCTCAGGCTGCTGCTGGCGCGCAGGCTGTCGCAGCCGGGGCAATAGCCGATGCCGACCGACAGTGGCTTTCGCGCCTCGGACCCCTCGGATGCAAAGAGGCCTTGCAGCCAATCCAAGCGCAGTCTCATTCCTTCAGTCTATCCCCGGACAAGGCCGGTCGATAGCGGCTTTCGCCTGCCTTATGCTCGGCCGGCATGCTGACGCTGCGCCAGATCGAGGTCATCAGGGCCATCATGGTGACCGGTACCGTGGGCGGGGCGGCACGCCTGCTCAACGTATCCTCGCCGGGCATCAGCCGGGTCATGAAGCATGCCGAGACCATGCTCGGCCTGAAACTGTTCAGCCGGCGCCACGGCCGCTACACGCCGAGCCCCGAGGCGCGCGATATCTTCAACCAAGTCAATGCCGTCTACGACAAGGTCGGCGACCTGCAATACGTCATCCGCCGCCTGGCGCAGGGAGCGGACTCCGAGCTCCGGGTCGGCTCGGTGCCGAGCATTTCCAACGTCATGGTGCCGCGCGCCATCGAGGGCGTGCGCAAGCGCTTCCCCAACCTGCTGATCGACATGGACGTGCTGAAGTTCGAGGAGGCGCTCGACTACATCCTGCTGGGCAAGGGCGAGGCCGTCGCCATGAGCTCGCGCTTCGACCATCCGATGATGACCTTCGAGCCGCTGGCCAAGGGCCGGCTGCTCTGCATCGTGCCCGAGGCCCATGTGCTGGCGCGCAAGAGCCGCATCTCGGCCGCCGACATCGTGCGCCATCCCTTGATCGGCATCGATCCCAACGACCCCTACGGCCGCATCATGGCCGGCATCTTCGCCCGTCTCGGCCTCACCTACGAGGTCACGATCAAGGCGCGCTTCGGCACCATGGTGTGCGCTTTGGTCGGACGTGGGCTCGGCATCGCGGTGATCGACGAGTTCACCCTGGCCGCCGGCACCTGGCCGAACATCGTCGCCCTGCCGATCATCGAATCAACGGAGTTCCAGACCTATATCGCGTTCCGTCGCGACGCCATCCTGTCGAGCTACTGTGAGCACTTCATCGCGCTGCTCCGGCAAGAGATGGAAGCGCTTCATGCCGGCAAAACCGGCCCCGGCAAAAAAGTAACATCAGGTTTGCGCAAATCGAAGTCTTGATCATGGACGTTACTTTTCGCTTCCGGCATCAATCGGCCGGGGAGCAGTAACGCAAGACCAAGAACGGAGGAAACATGCTGCGCAAGACACTGGCATTGGCAGTTCTCGCCATCGGCGGCCTGTGGGCGCCTGCGGGCTTCGCCCAGGATATCGTCATTCCCAACATCATCGAGCTTTCCGGCGGCGGCGCCACCGTCGGCGCCATGTGGAAGAACGGTTCCAGCATGGCCGTCGAGGAGATCAACGCCTCGGGCGGCATCCTGGGCAAGAAGATCAAGCTCGAGTTCATCGACACCGCGAGCGATCCCGGCAAGGCCCGCGCCGCCATGCAGCGCGCGCTGGACGACAAGCCGGTCGCGATCTTCGGGCCGATCTACTCGGGCTCGGTCAGCGCCACCCTGAAGATGACGGCCGATGCCGAGGTGCCGCAGGTGATCGGCGGCGAGGCCGGCAACCTCACGGCCCAGGGCTCCAAGTACATCTTCCGCACCTCGTTCGGCCAGAACGTGTCGATGCCCAAGATCGCCAACTACCTGCGCGACATCGTGAAGGCCAAGACCATCGCCGTCGTCTACGTGAACAACGACTTCGGCAAGGGCGGCCGCGACGCCATCGTCAAGGAGCTGGCGGCGCGCGACATCAAGGTCGTGGCCGACATCTCGACCGAGGCCGGCCAGGCCGACTTCGCCGCCGACGTCATCAAGCTCAAGGGCGCCAACGCCGACGCGATCTTCGTCTACTTGAACGAGGAGGAGAGCGCGCGCTTCCTGCGCGAGGCCAAGAAGCAGGGCCTGAACAAGCCCCTGATCGGCGAGACCACGCTGCTCGGCCAGAAGGTGATCGATCTTGCGGGCGACGCGGCCAACGGCGTGAAGGGCCATGTCGGCCTCACCGTCGATGCGCCGGTGCCGGCCATCCAGGAGTTCGGCAAGAAGTACGAGGCCAAGTACAAGTCCAAGCCCGACCATAACGGCGTGAAGGGCTACATCGCGCCCTACATGATCAAGGCGGCGGCCGAGAAGGCGGGCAAGCTCGACGGCAAGGCAATTGCCGCCGCGCTGCGCGGCATGACCATCACCCCCGACAAGGTGCCCGGCATCCTGATCGAGGCGACCTGGGACGACACCGGCGAGATCGACCGCATCTCGTTCCTGGGCGAGGTCAAGGACGGCAAGCAGGTCATCACCGAGACGTTGCCGAAGCTGAAGAAGTAAGCGGTCATGCTCTTCCGGACCGCCGGCTTCCAGCCGGCTCATGACCATGATGCCGGCTGGAAGCCGGCGGTCCGGAAGACATGACAGACTTCCTCCAGCTCCTGATCTCCGGGCTGGCGACCGGCGCGATCTATGCCCTGGCGGCGATCGGCTTCACGCTGCTGTGGCAGACCTCGCAGACCATCAACTTCGCGCAGGGCGAGTTTGTCATGGTGCCGGCCTTCCTGGCGCTGATCGCCATGCGCTGGCTCGGCGTGCCGTTCGTACCGGCGCTGGTGCTCGCCATCCTGGCCTCGATGCTGCTGCTGGGCGTGGCCTTCCGCTACGTCATCGTCGGTCCGCTGATCCGCCGCGGCGTGCTGCCGCTCGTGATCTCGACCATCGCGCTCAGCATCCTGCTGAAGGAATCGGTAAAGGATTTCTACAGCGCCGAGGCACAGACCTTCCCGACCTTGCTGCCCGACACGCTGATCACCGTGGCTGGCGTATCGGTATCACTGGCCCAGCTCGGCGTGCTGGCCGTGGCCCTGGTGACCATCGTGCTGTTGCAGTGGTTCCTGGCCGGCACGCGCACCGGCCGGCAGATGCAGGCGACGGCGCAGAACCCGACCGTGGCCCGCATCCTGGGCGTGCCGGTCGAGCGCATGATCCTCTACACCTTCCTGATCAATGCCGCGCTCGCCGCCATGGCCTCGCTGCTGGTCTCGCCGATTTACCTGGCCAAGTTCTCCAACGGCGAGACGCTCGGCCTGATCGCCTTCGTGGCGGCGATCGTCGGCGGCTTCAACCAGGTGCGCGGCGCCATCGCCGGCGGCCTGCTGATCGGCGTCCTGGACAACCTCGCCGCTGCCTACGTCTCGACGGCGTACCGGCAGGCCATCCCCCTGATCCTGCTGGTCCTGGTCATCCTGTTCCGCCCGCAGGGCCTGCTAGGCCGCCGCGAGGAGCGCGCCGTATGAGCACGCGAGCCGCGTTGCTGCTCGGCCTCGTGTTGCTGGTGCTGCTGGCCCTGGCCCCAGTCGATCTCAACGACATCGGCGTGCCGTATCCCGGCTTGCGCCGCTACGGCACCTACATCCTCACCCTGTGGCTGGTGACGGCCATCGCGGCCATGGGCGTCAACCTGATCGTGGGTTACGCCGGGCAGGAGACGCTGGCCCAGGCCGCCTTTGTCGGCATCGGCGCGTACCTCACCGCCATCGTCACCAAGGCGGGCGTGCCCTTCGGTGTCGCTTTCGCAGCCTCGGGCCTGCTCACCTTCACCATCGGCATCGCCCTCGGTTTCCCGGCACTGCGCGTGCAGAAGCACTATCTTGCCTTCGTCACCTTGGCCTTCTCGGTCCTGTGCTGGCTGGTGTTCCGCAACGAGCAGTGGATCACCGGCGGCGTCATGGGCATCCGCGACATCGAGCGGCCGTCGTTCCTCGGCTGGCCCTTGCGCAACCACATCCGCTTCTACTGGTTCGTGCTCGGCATCGCGTCGATCATGACCTTCGTGCTGTGGTGGATCGTGCGCTCTCCCTGGGGCCGCGCCTTCACCGCGCTGCGCGAGAATCCGTTGCGCGCCGAGAGCCTGGGCGTCGATGTCCGCCTCTACACGCTGCTCGCCTTTGCCTTGGGCTCCGCCTACGGTGGCATGGCGGGCAGCCTCTACGCCCCGCTGGTCGAATTCATCGATCCCAGCCCGTTCGCGCTCGGACCCTCGCTGCTCTTCATGCTGATGGTGGTGATCGGTGGCAGCGGCACCTTCCTCGGGCCGTTCGTCGGCGCGGGCATCGCCGTGCTGCTGCCGGAATGGCTGCGTGCCTGGGAGACCTACTACCTGCTGATCTACGCCGTGCTGGTGATGGTCATGATGGCTTTCTTCCCCGGCGGTATTGTCGGCCTGGCCGCGCGCCTGCTCGCCCGAAAGGTGCGCTCATGACCGCCTTGCTCGAGGTCCGCGACATCGAAAAGTCCTTCGGCGGCGTGCACGCCGTGTGCGGCGTCTCCTTCGACGTGCACGAGGGCGAGATCCTGGGCGTGATCGGTCCCAACGGGTCGGGCAAGTCGACGCTGTTCAATTGCATCCTGGGCCAGCTCGTGCCCGATCGCGGCACTGTCCGGGTCAACGGCCGCAACGTCACGGCGCTCAGGCCCTCGCGCCTCAATCGCCTGGGTGTCAGCCGCACCTTCCAGCTTCTGCAGGTTTTCCCTGAGCTGACGGTGCGCGAGAACCTGATCCTGGCGGGCCAGGAACATCGCGGCTCGCGGCTCGCGCGCCTGTTCGGCGCGCGCGACGCCGGCATGGGCGCCGAGGCCAACCGCATGCTTGATTTCTTCCGTCTGAGAAGGCTCGAGGACGAGAAGGCCGGCAGCCTGTCCTACGGCCAGCAGAAGCTTCTGGACGCCGCCATGGCCTTCATGTCCGGCTCGCGCCTGGTGCTGCTCGACGAGCCGGCCGGCGGCGTCAACCTGACCATGCTGGCCGACCTGCGCGAGCGGCTGGAGGCGATCAACCGGGAGACGGGGGTCACCTTCGTCGTGATCGAGCACAACATGGAGTTCGTCATGGCGCTGTGTTCGCGCCTGATCGTGCTGGCCGAGGGGCGTATCATCGCCGAAGGCGCGCCTGCCGAGGTGCGCCGCGATCCGGCGGTGATCGAAGCCTACTTGGGACACTGACATGGCGCCAAGTACGCACCAGGATGCCATCCTTACCCTCGACAGCGTCGTCGCCGGCTACGGCAAGATGACGATCCTGAACGGCGTCAGCGCCGCCATCCGCCGCGGCGCCATCACCACGGTGATCGGCCCCAACGGGGCGGGCAAGTCGACCCTGTTCAAGACGGTGTTCGGGCTTTTGGGCGTGCGCACCGGCCGTGTGGCCTTCGACGGCGCCGACACCACGTCGTTCGAGCCGCGGCGCATGCTCGATGCCGGCGTATCCTACGTGCCTCAGGGCCGCAATCTCTTTCCCGAGCTCTCGGTCCGTCACAATCTCGAATTGGGCGGCGTGGCGCTCAGCGACAGCTCGCGGCTCGCCGGCCGCATGGACGAGATGATGGCGCGCTTCCCCATGCTGCGCGAGAAGGCCAACGCCCAGGCCTCGACCCTGTCGGGCGGGCAACAGAAGCTTCTGGAGGTTGCGCGCGGCCTCCTGCTCGAACCCAAGCTGATGCTGATCGACGAGCCCTCGATCGGCCTGTCGCCCCTGATGGTCCAGGAAGTCTTTTCGATCCTGAAGGACTTGCGCAGCGCCGGCGTGTCGATCCTGATGATCGAGCAGAATGCCCGCCAGGCGCTGGCCATCTCCGACTACGGCCTGGTGCTGGAGCAGGGCCAGACCCGCATCGAGGACACCGCCGCCAACATCCTGGCCGATCCGCGCATTGCCCAGCTGTTCCTGGGTGGCGGACTGGCACCAGCGACATAGGAGACATCGCGATGACGTCACGCATGCTCGTCGGCCTGATCGGCACCAACATCCAGAAATCCCTGGCGCCGGCGCTGCACGAGGATGCCTTTGCGGCGGCGGGCGTCGCCGGCCACTACCACCTGATGGACGTCTCGACCCTGCAGGGGCGACGTCTCGAGGACTTGCTGGCCTCGGCCCGCACCGCTGGCTTCGCCGGGGTCAACATCACCCATCCTTTCAAGGAGGCGGTGATCCCGCTGCTCGACGCCGTCTCGACTGAGGCCACGGAAATTGGCGCGGTCAACACGGTGGTGTTCGACAAGGGCGGCCGCACCACCGGCCACAACACCGACTGCTCGGGCTTCCGTCAGGCCTTCATCGAGACCTTCGGCGCAGACGCGGTGCGCAGCAAGCCGGTGCTGTTGTTGGGCGCCGGCGGGGCAGGGCGCGCGGTCGCCGTGGCGCTGGTGGCGCTGGGCGCGTCGACGGTGCGGATCTACGACCAGGACCAGGCCCGCGCCACCGGCCTCTGCGCCGACCTCATCATGCGCTTCGGCGCCGATCGCTGTGAGCTGTTGACCGATCCGGAGACCGCATCCGAGCAGGTCGCGGGCATCGTCAACGCCACGCCCGTCGGCATGACCGGCTACCCCGGCCTGCCGCTGCCGGTGCGCCTGGTCCAGAAGCATCACTTGGTCGCCGACGTGATCTACACGCCGATCGACACCAAGTTCGTCTTGGCCGCCCAGAAGAAGGGCTGCCGCACCATGAACGGGGGCGGCATGTGCGTGCACCAGGCCGTCGATGCCTTCCGCCATTTCACCGGCCTCGTGCCCGACGTCGCGCGCATGAAGCGGACCTTCGAAACGGCCTGCGCTGCCCGCGACGCGGCTTCTTCGACGGGAGGACCGAAATGAAGACAGCCATCGCCACGGTCTGCCTGAGCGGCGCGCTCGACGACAAGTTGGAAGCCATTGCCAACGCAGGCTTCGAGCGCGTCGAGCTGTTCGAGAACGACCTTCTGTCGTTCAACGGGTCCCCCGCCGACGTCCGCCGCATGATCGAGGATTACCGGCTTCGAACCATCACCTTCCAGCCGTTCCGGGATTTCGAGGGCATGCCGCCCGCCTTGCGCGAGCGTGCGTTGACCCGCGCCGAGCGCAAGTTCGACGTCATGGAAGCGCTGGATTGCGATCTCCTGATGGTCTGCTCCAACGTCTCGCCCGACAGCCTGGGCGGCATCGACCGTGCCGCCGCCGACCTGCGCGAGCTGGGTGACCGCGCCGCCCGCCGCGGCATGCGGGTCGCCTTCGAGGCACTGGCCTGGGGCCGGCACATCAACGACTATCGCGACGCCTGGGAGGCGGTGCGCCGCGCCGACCATCCCGCGGTCGGCCTGGTGCTCGATACCTTCCACATCCTGGCGCGTGGCACCGATCTTTCCGCCATCCGCGCCATCCCGCGCGACCGCATCTTCCTGGTCCAGGCGGCCGACGCGCCCAGGCTCGACATGGATTATCTGTCGTGGAGCCGGCACTTCCGCAATTTTCCCGGCCAGGGCGACTTTCCCCTCGACGACTTCATGGATGCGCTCGCCGCCACCGGATTCGATGGGCTGTTCTCTCTGGAAATCTTCAATGACCAGTTCCGCAGCGGGTCGACGCGCCAGGTCGCGATCGACGGTCATCGCTCGCTCATCAATCTGCTCGACCGGCTGCACGCGCGCTCCGGCCAGGTCGTTGCCGGCCTGACCCCGATGCCGGCGCGGGCGAAGTGCCTGGGCGTCGAGTTCATCGAGTTCGCCATGGACGACCAGGCCGCCGCAGCCTTCGAACACATGTTGCTGGGCCTGGGCTTTCGCCGGGCCGGCCAGCACATCTCCAAGCAGGTCACGCGATGGTGTCAGGGCGACATCAACATCGTGGTCAACACCGAGAAGGAGGGCTTCGCCCACTCCTACAACATCACCCACGGCACGGCGGTCTGCGCGCTGGGCCTGCGCGTCGACGATGCCGCTGCCGCGCTCGATCGCGCCCAGCTCCTGCTCGACATGCCGTTCCGCCAGGCTGTCGGGCCGGGCGAGCTGGAGATTCCCGCGGTCCGCGGCCTGGGGGGCAGCCTGATCTATTTCATCGATCCCAAGACCGATCTGGGCCGCGTGTGGGACATCGAATTTCGTCCAGTCATGGACGGCTCAGCGAAAGGCGACGCCGGCCTGCAGCGGGTCGATCATCTGCAACAGGTGATGCTTTACGACGAGATGCTGAGCTGGCTCCTGTTCTACACCTCGCTGCTCGAGGTCGATAAGACGCCGGCACAGGACGTCCTCGATCCGGGCGGGCTGGTGAAGAGCCAGGTGGTGCAGTCCGACGACGGCCGACTGCGCCTGGTGTTGAACGGCTCGCAGTCCGGGCGCACCCAGACCTCGCGCTTCCTGTCGGAGGCCTTCGGCTCGGGCGTGCAGCACATCGCGCTGTCGACCGACGACCTTCTGGCAACGGTGCGCCAGCTCGAGGCGAACGGCATGAAGCTCTTGCCGGTGCCCGAGAACTATTACGACGACCTGGAAGCCAAGAGCGAGCTCACGATGGAGCTGATCGACACGCTCAAGGCGCACAACATCTTCTACGACCGCGAAGGCGATGCCGAGTACTTCCAGGTCTATACGAGCACGATCGAGGATCGCTTCTTCTTCGAGATCGTCGAGCGTCGCGGCTATCGCGGCTACGGCGCCGTCAACGCGCCCATCCGGCTGGCGGCGCAGGCGCGACTGGCTGCGTCACCCATTCAATCGTAGAACTGCGGCGAGCGCTTCTGGGCCTGGCTCTGTGGCTTGTCGTGGTTGATCCACAACTGGGCCTTCTTCTCGGCCATCAGCGCCTCGATCTTCTTGTACGAAGCTTGCGTCTGCTCGGCGCTGGTGTTCATCGAGGCCACGCGCTTGTTGTCCCAGTTGTCCTTGAAGTGGACGGCATCGCCCGAAAGGATCAACCAGCCGGTCTTGGGCAGACGCACCAGCAGTGACTGGTGGCCGGGCGTGTGGCCCGGCGTCGAGATGACGGTGACGCTGCCGTCGCCGAACACGTCGAGGTCGCCCTCGAGCTTGCGGATCGGCCGCTCGGCCTTGAACGGCGGCTTCTTGTCGGGCGCGAAGGCGAAGTCGAAGTCGGCCTTCTGCATCAGGAGCGTCGAGTTCGGGAACATGTCGACGTTGCCGATGTGATCGCCGTGATGGTGCGAGACCGCGAGGTAGCGGATGTCCGCCGGCTTGACGCCGACCTCCGCCAACTGCGCCGCCAGCGTCTTGGCGCGCGTCGCCGTGCCGACCGCACCAGTGACGGGCTTCTCGGCAATGGCGTCGGGATAGCCGGTGTCCCACAACAGCCAGTCCGAACCGTGGCGGATCAGGTAGCAGTTGTCGGAAAGCTCGATCGGCTTGCCGACATTGACGCCGGGCGACCAGCGCGACTGATCGGTCGCGGCATTGTGACCGCAATCCATGACATAGAGCCGGTCGGCCGTACCGGTCTGCGCCAGCGCCGGCAGGCCGAGCGCCATCGTCAGCGCGAGGCCGAGAACTGCTGCCTTCATGCGTCCCTCCTAGGGGGCCGGATGGTAGCGGCGCACGACCGCAATGCCGGCAATGATGAACAGGATCAGCATCAGGAGTTGTGTGACGGCAAAGGGTGGCTCCGAGCCGGTGGGCGCGAACTTGTTCAGGTAGGCGAACTTCTGGAACGACTGCACGACGCCCACGAAGACGTTGAGATAGAGCGCGAAGATCGCGGTGCCGATGTAGACCACGCGCCAGCGGCCAGCGAGTTTCTTGCCGTAGATTGCGTACAGCGCCACGGCCAGCACGATCAGCGAGATCGCTCCGACCACGTGCGCCGGGGTGAGCCCCTTGATGGGAAACAGGAAGCCCGTGATGCTGGTCAGGATCGTCGAGATCAGGAAGAAAGCGTTCCAGCCCGCAATCGGTGCGCTCTGCAGCATCAATCCGACGACCACGAAGCCGGTCATGATGCCGACCATGCTGATGACGACATGCAGGAAAGTGAACGTCTCGACCGACATACCAAGGACCATGGCGTACTCCACTGTAGCGGCTGTGAGCTTACCGCACGGATGCTGAAGCCGGTAAGCCATTCCTGCGCCACATTGGTCGGCCACCCAGGCATTCCCCCCAAATAATGGAGAGAACATGCCTGCTTCGATTGCGCGCCGCGGTTTCCTTGCTGCTCCGCTGCTGGCCCTTCCAGCCTTCGCAAACGATGCAACATCACAACTTGCCGAGCTCGAGCGCCGCAACGGCGGACGGCTGGGCGTGGCGGCGCTCGATACGGCGAGCGGCCACCGGGTCGGTCATCGCGCCGATGAGCTCTTCCCGCTGTGCAGCACCTTCAAGTTCCTGGCTGCGGCGTTCGTCCTGGCGCGGGTCGATCGCGGCGAGGAAAAGCTCGATCGCCGCGTCGTCTTCTCCGACAAGGACCTCGTCACCTATTCGCCGGTCACCAAGGAGCATGTCGCTCCCGGCAGCATGTCGATGGCGGAGATCTGTGACGCGGCGGTGACGCTCAGCGACAACACGGCAGGCAACCTGATGCTTGCGAGCTTCGGCGGGCCGGCGGCACTCACCGCCTATGCGCGCTCGCTGGGCGATCGGGCGACGCGCCTCGATCGCATCGAGACCGAGCTCAACGAGGCGAAACCCGGCGATCCGCGCGACACCACGACTCCTGTCGCCATGCTGGGCACCATGCAGCGCCTGCTGATCGAGGATGCCTTGTCGGCGTCATCGCGCGATCGCCTGATCGGCTGGCTGCTCGCCAGCAAGACGGGCGCCCGCCGCCTGCGCGCCGGCCTGCCGGCCGACTGGCGGGTCGGCGACAAGACCGGCAGCGGCAACAACGGGACGGCCAACGATGTCGCCATCGCCCTGCCGCCCGGCCGGGCGCCGATCCTGATCGCGGCCTACTACACGGAAGCGACGATCCCGGACGAGGCCCGCAACCCGGTCATCGCCGAGGCGGGGCGTTTGGCCGTCGCGGGCCTGCGCTAGCGACTCACGTCCTGGTCGGCGCGGCCGCCACCCTGCGGAGCCGCGTCACCTCCTCGACGATGCCGGTCTGGCCGGTCTGCTTGCCGAGGTCCTCGGCGCGCTTCAGCAACGGTGTGGCCGTCGCCGTGTCTCCCTGCAGCAGGGCGCTTCGCCCGGCGCGCAGGAAGAGATCGGCGGCGTCGGCGGCGCGGCCGGATCGCAAGGCCGCGTCGCCCGCCAGCGACAACGCCCGCGCCATGCCGCGATAATCGAGCGCCTGTTGGCGGTTGCTGGCGGATTGCTCGAACAGGCTGAGCGCCCCGGCGGAGTCGTTGGCCAGCAAGGCAGCCCGGCCCTGCAACTCCTGGCGGTCGGCTTCGAGATCCGCCTGCTTGGTCGGCGAAAGGGCGGCGATCGCCTGGGCGAGGCCCGCAGCGTCGCTGCGATCGGCTGCGACCAGACCGCGGATGAACCAGGCGCGCCGAACGACATCCGGGTCCTTGGCGCCGCGGTCGATCACTTCCTGGGCGGCGGCGGTCGCGGCGCCGAGGTCGCCGCTGCGATAGGACGCGGCAGCCTGCACCAGGATCAGCTCCGGCGGCACGGCGACGCGCCGCCGGCCGAGCTCGGCCCGCGCCTCGCGCGCCGTGGCGATGGCGCCCTTGGAGTCGCCCGCCTTCATCTGCGCCAGCGCCAGATTGTAGGCGACGTCACCGATGGCGCCGGCGTCGTCGCGTTCGTAGGCACGCGAAAGCGCCATCTTGTACTGGCGTACCGCCAGGCTCGGCAGGTCCATCGACAAGGCCTGCGTACCGGCCTTGTTGGCCTGGTCGAGCTTGACGTCGGGCGGCGGACCGGTGTCGACCGGCCCACCGCCACCACAGGCGGCGAGAGCCAGCACCGACAGCAACGACAGGGGCAAGCGGATCACGGTCGCACCTCGACCGCGGGCGCGCGACGGCTGGGCTGGGCGGGTGCGCTGCTGCCGCCGAACAGCCAATGATGGCGCAACTGTCCCAGCAGCAGCTCGAGCTCGCGCGCGGCGATCTGGGCCTGCAGCAGCGTGGCCGGCATGGCGTCGGTCGTGTCCTGCAGGCCGCGCGTGATCTGCGGCGTCGAGGCCGCAAGGTTGCGGGTGGTGGTCTGCAGCGAGGTCAGAGCCGAATCGGTCTTCGCCAGGATCTGGGTGATGCGCGGATCCTTCGAGGTGCGCTCGAGCTGGGCGGCGAGCTCGCGCACGCTGACCAGACTCGCCTCGAGGTCGGCCGACAGCTTGTCGTCGCTGATCAGCCGCCCCGCCAGGCCCTGGCCACTCTCGACCTTGCGCGCGATGCTGGCGGCAGAGGCCAGCGTCTGCTCCAGCGGCCCTGCGGGATCGGTGGCACGCTGGGCGACAGCGGTGAAGGCCTGCACGGCCTTCTGCACGTCCTCGAACACCGGCGTGATCCTGGCGCGCACCTCGTCGAGCATCTGGCCGATCGTGTCGGTCGCCCCCCGTTCGCTCGATGCGGCGATCACGGCATAGGACCAGTCGAGCTCGGGGCCGGCGCCGCGCTGGATGTCGATGAAGGCGGCGCCCGCCACGCCGAACTGGCGGCGGATCGACACGACCGAATCGCGCCGGATGAACGGCCGCATCTGGTCTTCGACGCGGGCAACGGCGTGCATGCGCTGGTTGGGATCGATGACGATGCGGCGCACCTCGCCGGCGCGCGTGCCCAGCACCTGGACCTCCGCACCCGGAGCTAGGCCCGAGACGCCCTCGTCGGGCAGCAGGATGCGCAGCGTGAAGGAGGGCTGGAACCAGTCCTTCATCAGGCCGGCATTGATCAGGACCGCGACGAACACGCCGATGCAGGCCAGCACCACCGCGCCGACGACCTCATCGAACTGGTAGACGCCGAAGATCGAGCGCTTCATCGAGACCTCCGCACCCGCACCAGCCCGTGATCGCCCAGCCGGAACGCATGGTTCGCCTGGACGAACTGCGCGGCCTGCGTCGCAAGACTTGCGGTGATCCACAGCACCGTGGCGCCGCGGTCGCATGCCGCCGAGACCGCCTGCGCCATCGGCACGGCGAGCTCGGAAGACTGGTCGAGCGCCTGATCCTGTACCACGATCAGGTCGGGCGAGCCGAGAAATCCGCGCACGCAGGCGGCCCGCACCAGGGCGCGCATCGGCGTGGTCTCGCGCCGACCGACCGGCAGGCCGGGCAGGCCGAACAGGCGGGCAAGCTCGGTGGCGTCGGCGATGACCTCGGCCTGCGGCTGGTTGAAATGGTAGGCCCGGGCCACCAGCACCGACTCCAGCACCGTCATGTGCGAGGGCCAGACATCGGTCTGCACCACGGCGCCGATGCGGCGGCGGCGATGAAAGCGCTCGCGCGGCGTGCGGGTCGTCCAGTCGACGCCGAGAAAGCGCACCTCGCCGGCGCCGGGGTCGGCAAGCCCCAGGCACAGGTCGACCAGCATGACGGCGTCGTGCTCGTCCTCGACCTGGACCAGCGCCACCTCGCCGCGCGGCAGCTCGAGGTCGAGACGTGCGGTATGGGCCGAGAACTGGCGGTCGGCCAGGGCGACGCTTTGCAGGGACAGGACCGATCGGCCGGGACGCGCCGCCATCAGGCCACCAGATCGAACAGGGTGTTGACCAGCAGGATGGCCAGCGCCGAGCGCACGAAGCCGCGCGGCACCAGCCGCTGCAGCTCGTCGGATTCGTCACGGCGTCCGAGGCCGGTCGAGCAGCAGGTCAGCGCCACCATGTAGCCGATGACGATGCACTTCAGCGGCGGGACGATGAAATCCTGGATCTTCATGCTGCGCAGCACGGCATCGGCGAAGTCCCAGATCGAGTAGGCGATCAGCTCCAGCCCATAGGCGAGGAAATAGCTGGTGAGCATGGTCGAGCAGAGGAGCACGGTGGCCAGGCAGAACGAGCCGACGGCGAAAGCGACGGCGCGCGGCAGGACCAGCAACGCCAGCGGATCGAGGCCCTGGATCTCCAGCAGCCTGAGCCAGCCCTTGGACTGCGCCTCACCGAGCTCGATCAGCGTTGCCGTACCGCTCCTGCCAAACACGATCAGGCCGACCAGGATGGGCACCAGTTCGCGGATCAGCAGGATGACGATCACCGGCCCGACGAGGCCGGTCGTGCCGGTCTGCGCCAGCCAGTAGACCGCCTGCGTCACCAGCGCGAAGCCCACCAGCATGCCGGTCACGACCGTCGTCGGCAGCGACCGCACCGCCACTTGGTCGAGCACGCGCTTGAACTGGGCCCAGACCGGGCGGCGCCACGCCTCACGCCGCAACGCGACGAAGGCCACGGTCGTGGCAAATGACATGAACAGCAGCAGGCTGCTGGTGCCCGAGATGGCGGCGGCGCCGACGGCGGCCAAGGCCCGTCGCGGCCAGGGGCGGGGGTCGTAACGCTGGGCGCGGGCGATCATATGCGGCCGACCATCACGAAGGTGCGCATGTTGCCGGTCTCGGGCAGGAAGTAGCTGCCGCGCGGGCGGAACAGGAACTGGTTCGACAGCATATCGTAGGCCGTCTCGGACGCCGCGATGGTGCGACGCGCCGTTGTGCCGGCCAGCACCTTGGCAATGCCGATCGAGCCGCCCCACAAGTTCCGACTCGGAGGGTCCGTGCCGACGGTCGAGGCCATCACGGTGCCGATGTCGATGGCCAAGCGGAAGTCGAGGCTGGTGCCCCAGCGATCCTCCAGCTCGATCAGCCGGTCGCGCAGCTCGAGCATGGCTGTCGCCATGCACATGGCATGGCCCTCCGCCGACCTGCGGTCGCGCAGGAAGGCCGCCAGAACGATCTGGTCGTCGAGCAGGGCCGCATAGCACACGCCGCTCGTCTCGATGGCGCGCCGCAACTCGTGGACGATGGCGTCCATCGCCGTGCGCTGGCCGGTATCGGACGGGCGCTGCGCAACCGTCGTCCAGTTCGGCAGCTTGATGACGCCGACCGCCGCCCGGTCGATCGCGCTCTCGATCAGGCTGTCCATCGGTGCGTTGTGGGCCAGCAGGGTGCGTTCGAGACGGGTCTGGCGCTGGGCGAAGCTGTCCTGCGCCTCGGCGGGTGCTGCCTCGTGCTGCGCCGCCGCATCAGCTGCGGCGGCAGCCACGACCGTCGCCTGCAGCGCGCCGGGTGTGGGTGCCGCTGCGGCCGTGAAGCGCAGCGCCAGCAGGATCGAGAGGGCGTCGCAGAA
Source organism: uncultured Alphaproteobacteria bacterium (assembly GCA_963809025.1). Classification (GTDB taxonomy): domain Bacteria; phylum Pseudomonadota; class Alphaproteobacteria; order Reyranellales; family Reyranellaceae; genus Reyranella. Next base: position 82,128 of record CAWEIE010000008.1, read on the forward strand.
TGTCGCGAGACCCGCCGCGCGGTCGCCACGCTGCGGATCCTCGATCGACATCATGCCGATCAATCGTCCGGCCATCACGATGGGGGTGATATAGACGCTGCTTATCTCGAGAGGCTGCAAATAGGTTGCAAACAGTTCCGACGTACGCCCGTCGCGACCGGCCTCGGCGGTGTCGATGGCCTCACCCTTTGCCAGGGCGGCGAACAGGTGGGGCATCTCGTCGCGATGGAGCGCGAGGCCCACGGTGTGATCATTCACGGTGCTGTCGAAGCAGTCTTCGCAGGTGAGCGTGCGGCCGTCGCGGCTCAGCCGCCAGATCGCCACGCGCTTGGCGGCGCAGGCGGTGGCGGCGCTCTCGGTCGCCCGGGCGAGGCCGGCCTCCTCGGCGTCGGCGGCCACCGCATCGTGCGCCAGGTCGATGAAGGTCTGAGTGCGGGTCTCCAACGCCTGTTGGCGCGTGGTCGCGGCGGCCGCACGCCGTTCGGCCTGCACGTTGCGCCAGGCCAGCAGGCCGGTCAGGGCGGCGACGATCAGCACGACGCCAACCGACATGACCAGGGCGGTGATGCCGCTGTCGGCGACAAAGCCCACGAAGTCGGTCTCGGGCACGATGATCAGCACGACCCAGTCCCGGCTGGTCAGCCGCCGCACCGGTCCTGACGACACGATGATGCGCTCGTGGCCGACGTCCAGGACCTTGCGGCCGTAGCCTTCGATCCGCAGCAGATCGTAGACGCGCGTCAGCACCGGATCGCCGACCTCGTCGAGCCGCGGCGCCTTCACTTCCGGATCGCTGGCCGGCACCCACTTGTCGTCGGGATAGGCGATGATGCGACCTGTGGGGTCGACGATCAGCGCCCGGCCCCGGCTGCCGATGTCGAGCTGTTGGAGATAGGCGCAGAGCGTGGCGATCTCGATATCGACGGCGATGACGGTCTGCAGCTTGCCGTCGCTGTCGAAATGCGGCAGCGCCACCGTGAGGCCAGGCTTCTGCAGCGTGTGGAAGAGGTAGGCGTCGGTCCAGAACATCTTCCGCGTGCTTTCCGCGCCCTGGTACCAGGGCCGCGTGCGCGGATCGAACGTGTCGCCGGGATCCTCCTCGATGGCGATCGTCTTGTTCGCGCCGTCGCGCCTCTCCCAGGTGACTCGCCGACCCTCGCGACGGTCGATCGTCTTGGTGTCGAACCCGCCCTTGTCGTTGCGTACGACGAAGAGATAGTTGCCCTGGGCGTCGGCGTAGCTGAAGCCCGAGACGGACGGGATGTTGACGATCGCATGGCGCGCGAACCGTTCCATTTCGGGTGCCGCCTCGATGACGTTGCGCCCGGCGGCCGCGGCATCGGCCAGCGTCAGGAACTGCTGCGGCGGCGAGAGATAGGAGCGCATCTGGGCGCCGACCCGCCGGTCGATTGCCGTGATCAGGTCGTTGCTGAGGGTGCGTGCTCCCTTGCGGTTGGCATCGTAGACGACATAGGCGATGGCCGCGACCAGCACGACCACCACCACCACGCCCAGCACTGGCAGGCCTTGACGCAGCATCGTGCGCAGGCGCGATCCGGTGCGGCCACGCGTTGCCGCTTTCGACAGGGTTGTCGATGCCGGTGCGACGGCCGGCTGCAACGCGGGTGTAGGCGAGCGCGCCATGTGGCCGCCACCTTAGCGCATCGGCTGCAATCCGTAGAGACTATCAGTGCGCCTTCAATGGGTGTTCCGGGGCTCGCCCGGCTGGCGCGGCAGGAATGCCGTCAAGATTCCCAGCAACAGAAGGAAGGGCGTGACCTTGTAGACGGTCTCGATGCTGGTCCAGTCGGCCAGTTGGCCGAGAGCGGCCGCGCCCAGTCCGCCGAGACCAAAGGAGAAGCCGAAGAACATGCCGGCCACCAGGCCGACGCGGCCCGGCATCAGCTCCTGGGCGTAGACCAGGATGGCCGAGAAGGCCGACGCCATGATCATGGCAACCGTGACCGCGAGCACGCCCGTCCAGAAGAGATTGGCGTGCGGCAGCATCAGGGCGAAAGGCAGCGCGCCCAGGATCGAGAACCACATCACCGGGATGCGGCCGACCCTGTCGCCGACGGCGCCGCCGGCGATGGTGCCGCCGACGATGCCGACCAGGAAGGCGAACAGGTAGAGCTGCGCCGTCGCCACGTCGATGCCGAACCTGGCCATCAGATAGAGCGTGAAGTAGGAGCCGAGGCTGGCGCTGTAGACGTTCTTGGAGAAGAGCAAAGCCACCAGGATGGCGACAGCAACGGCAACGCGCCGACGCGACAAGGCGGGCATTGCTGCGGTCGTTGCAGCCTTGCGCACGGCGGGCTTCTGCTCGGCCCGGCGCCGTCCGTACCAGCCGCCGACCTGGAACAGCACGAGCATCGCCACCAGCGCCGCGGCGGAGAACCACACGATGCTGTGCTGGCCATGCGGCACGACGATGAAGGCCGCGAGCAACGGCCCGGCCGCCGAACCCATGTTGCCGCCGACCTGGAACAGCGACTGTGCCAGACCGTAGCGGCCGCCCGACGCCATGCGCGCCACGCGCGAGGCTTCGGGATGGAACACCGACGAGCCCATGCCGATCAGCGCCGCGGCGATCAGGATCATGGGATAGGAATCGGCGCGCGACATCAGCAGCAGGCCGACCAGGGTGAAGCCCATGCCGACCATGAGGGAATAGGGCTGGGGCTTCTTGTCCGTGTAGAGCCCGACCAGCGGCTGCAGCATCGATGCAGTGCACTGGAAGGCGAGCGTGATCAGGCCGACCTGGCCGAAGCTCAGCGAGTAATTGTCCTTGAGGATGGGATAGAGCGCCGGCACCAGCGACTGCATCATGTCGTTGAGCAGATGGCAGAAGCTCAGCGAGAGGATGACCGCGAAGGTCGTGTTGTTGGCCGAGGCCGTCGATGCCGGGGAAACTGCAGGCGTCGCCGCGGGCGCCGTTCCCGCCGACATGGTACTATCGCTCATGTTTGTACAATAGCAGACGAGGTCTGCGACACTACCGCCGCCGCGGCAAGCCAGCGTTGCAGCAGCTCGCCGACGGAACCTTCAGTGCAGTCAAGGTGTTATTCGCCATCCGATGGCCCCAGACCAACCCATCCGCGGCACATACACTGATGTGCCAGCCCGGCTCGACCGGCTGCCGTGGAGCAAGTTCCATCGGCTGGTGGTCGTGGCGCTCGGCATTACCTGGATCCTCGACGGCCTCGAAGTCACCCTGGCCGGATCGGTGGCGGCGGCGCTGCAGACCAGCCCGCGCCTGCAGCTCACCGCCGAGCAGGTCGGATTGACCGGCAGCGCCTATCTCGCCGGCGCCGTGCTGGGCTCGTTGTTCTTCGGCCATCTCACCGATCGGCTGGGCCGCAAGAAGCTGTTCAACGTCACGCTCGGTGTCTATCTGGTGGCGACGGCGCTCACTGCCTTCTCGTGGGACTTCTGGAGCTTCCTCTTCTTCCGCTTCCTCACCGGCGCGGGCATCGGCGGCGAGTACTCGGCCATCAACTCGGCGATCCAGGAACTGATCCCGGCGCGCCTGCGCGGCCGCGTCGACCTCGCCATCAACGGCAGCTTCTGGATCGGCGCAGCGGGCGGCGCGCTGCTCTCGGTGTGGCTGCTCGATCCCGCTGTGCTCAGCCCCGACATGGGCTGGCGGGTCGCCTTCGGCAGCGGTGCCGTGCTCGGCCTGGTGATTCTCTATCTGCGGCGCTTCCTGCCCGAGAGTCCGCGCTGGCTGATGCTGCACGGCCAGCCGGGCGAGGCGGCGCGCGTCGTCGGCGAGATCGAGGCGCGCGTCGTCGCCAGCGAAGGCGTGACCCTGCCGCCGGTGACGCAGCGGCTGGCGCTGGGCGACACGCATCGCACCACCATGCTGTCGGTGGCGCGCACGCTGCTGCGCGACTATCCCGGCCGCACCACGCTCGGCCTCGTGCTGATGTCGGCGCAGGCCTTCGTCTACAACGCCATCTTCTTCACCTACGCCCTGGTGCTGACGCGCTTCTATGGCATCGAGGCCGACAAGGTCGGGCTCTACATCCTGCCGTTCGCCATCGGCAATTTTCTCGGGCCGTTGCTGCTCGGCCCGTTGTTCGATTCGGTGGGCCGCAAGACCATGATCTTCGCGACCTATGGCCTGTCGGGGCTGCTCCTGGCCATCACGGCCGGGCTGTTTGCCCAAGGCCTGCTGACCGCCACGACACAGACGGCGATGTGGAGCGTGGTTTTCTTCTTCGCCTCGGCCGCGGCAAGTGCGGCCTACCTGACGGTGGGCGAGTGCTTCCCGCTGGAGATCCGTGCACTCACCATCGCCCTGTTCTACGCCTTCGGCACGCTGCTGGGCGGCGTCGGCGGGCCGTGGCTGTTCGGCGTGATGATTGCCAGCGAAAGCCCGACCGAGATCGTGACGGGCTACATGCTGGGGGCGGTCCTGATGATCGTGGCCGCCCTGGTGACCCTGCGGCTGGGCGTCAAGGCGGAATGCCGGCCATTGGAAGAGGTGGCGCCACCCTTGTCGATGCGCGTCGAGCTTGCCGACCCGCCGGAAAAGCGGTGATAATCGACCATCGTCCGTCCTCCCGCCCGACGAGGTGATGGAATGACTTCCGACGAGCTCACGACTGCTCTTGGCCAGGCAGCCGCCAGGGTTTGGGGCCAGTTGCCGGCGTACATACAACACGATCTGTTCGAGGCGGCAGTACGATCGGCCGGCAAGGACGCGCGCGAGGAGCTGGCCATCTTCCTTCATCGCCGCCATCCGCGCACCACCGAGGGCGAGGACTCCGGCCGACGGGTGCCCGAGCCGGACAGCCTGGGCGGGTAACGGTCAATCGATCCTGTGCGTCCACCACGGCAGAACGCACAGGCCGATGATCACGGCGATGGTCGTCGTGATCATCACGACGCCCATGCCGGTCAGCAGTACCTGCCAAATCGTCTGCATGATGCCCGGCCGCGTGAGCTTCTAGTGCAGCCAGCCCACTGCCCACATGAGCAACAGGATCGGGATGGGGACGCCGAGCAACCACAACAAGCCAGCACGACCCATTTTGACCTCCTGGTTTTGATGCATCGACAACGACGGGCGCCGCGCCGTGTTCCTCCTTGAGCGGCGTCCATCGGAAGCCCTGACGCAGCGCAACGGGAAAGCAGTCTGCACGTTTACGCCGGGCTTCATGGGAGACGGCAATGGCTTTGCTCGACATTCTCACAGGCCGGCGCGCCTCGGGCGGCCGGGTTCCTCCGCTCGCCATGGCCCTGCTGGGCCTTCTTGCCTACAACAAGCTGAAGAAGCCTGAGGGAGCGGCACCTGGCGGCCAGCCCGGTTTTGCCGAGCGCCTGGAGGATTTCTTCAAGCCCGCCGCGGGCGGCGGTCCGACCGCCAAGGGCGTCATCGGTGCGTTGCTGACCGGCGGCATGATGGATCTGGTCAACCAGTTTCGCGGCGCCGGCAAGGCTGACGCCGTGGAATCCTGGGTCGCGCGCGGGCCCAACCAGGCCGTGTCGCCGAACGATCTCTCCAAGGTGTTGACGGAAGAGCAGATCGCTTTCCTGGCCGAACGCACAGGCATGTCGCGCGACGAGCTCCTGGCCGGCCTCAGTGAACGCCTGCCGCAGGTGGTGGACGAACTCACTCCCGAAGGGCGCGTGCCGACGACCGAGGAGCTGGCGCAAAGGGTCTAGGATCCGCCAAGCCCCACCACGCAAATGGCAGGGCGACGACGCAAAGTGCGGCCATCGACAGAAAAGCCGGTCCGCCGTAGGTCGCGTAAAGCGTTCCCGACAACCACGTCAGCGCGGCGGTCACGAGGCCGGCGCCGAAGGCATAAAGCGCCTGAGCCGTTGCCGCCACGCCCGGCGGAACGACGTTGCCGATGATCCGCATGCAAGCCAGATGAAGCAGGGCGAAGGTCAATCCGTGCAATGGCTGCAAGACTGACAGCAGCAGGACCGAGTTGGTGAAACCCATGGCGGACCAGCGCACGATCCCGGCGGTGGCCGCCACCACAGCCGCCCCACGCACCCCGAGACGATCAAGCAGCCACGGTCCGATCAGAAGAAACACGATGACCTCGGCAGCCACCGCTTCCGCCCACAGCATGCTGATGACCGGCGCCGGCAGTCCGGCGGCGCTCCAGCAAATCACCACGAACGCGTCATAGAGGGCATGGCTGCCGTAGACCAGGGCAGACACGACGATGACGACGCGAAACGGCGACAGTTTTACAAGGCCGCGCACTTCTGCTGTCGTGAGGATGATGTCAGCGCGGGACTGAGGTTCAGGCGCAGCACGGGGAAGCAGCGCAGCGGCAGCCGCCGCCACGATCAGCAATGCCACGTTCATCCAGATGATGGGGCTGAGGTCAGCCGGGACGATGAGCTGCCCAATGACGAGTGTGCCGACCAGAAAAGCCGCCGATGCAGCGCCGCGTACCCTGCCATATTCGAACGGCTTTCCCGCCTTGCCGGGTCTTGCCGCGTTGATCGTCAGTGCGTCGGCAAGCGACGTGGTGGGCGCGAGCGCTGCGGCCTGAGCGAGAGCGATCAGAAGGACGAGCCAGAAAGTATCGGCCCACATGTATGCAGCTGCCGCTGCCGCCGCCATGACGATGCAGCTTGCGAGGACAAGGCGCAGAGAGGCCAGCAAGTCGGCGAGCCGTCCGATCAAGGGTCCGGCCGCCAGACGCATCACCAACGCGGCAGCGAGGATCAAACCGATCTGCTGCGGCGTCAGGCCCTTGCTTTCGAACAGTTTTGGCCAGTACGGCGACGCCACGCCGAAAGCGCCGTACAATGCAACGTACAGCAGGACGTACGCGAACGGCGCCGGCAAGAAACGCTCCATGCTTGTCTTGGCCTTGAACGAGTTGTGTCGGTTCGCCGTTGCGGCTGGCCGGCGAGTCCGGCGGTTATGCGTTTGTCGTCATTGCTCGAGCCACGAGCGCGAGAATAAGGTGCTCCGGTTCATTGCAATGGAGTGTCTATGTGTAACGCTTGTCTTGCCGCTGGAATGTCTCGCCGCGTCATGCTGGGAGCGGGCTTGGCCGCGATGGCTGCCGCACCGCTTGCCGGTGTCGCAGAGGCGCAGCCGACGAGAGCCGCCGAGACGCCGGATGCGGCGCTGAAGCTCCTGGTCGACGGCAACGCCCGTTACGTCTCGAACCAGATGAACGAGCGCGACTTCTCGGCCACCCGGGCAGCCCGTGCGCAGGGCCAGAAGCCGTTCGCCGCGATCCTCGGCTGCGCCAATTCGCGGGTCGCGCCGGAACTGGCTTTCGACCAGCCGCCGGGCGATCTGTTCGTGGTGCGCGTCGCCGGCAACTTCGTCACGACCGCGGGACTGGGCAGCCTGGAATACGGCGCCGCCGTGCTCGGTACCAAGGTGATCATGGTGCTGGGCCACACGAGCTGCGGTGCGGTCAACGCCACCGTCGAGGCGCTGCAGAAGGGCAACACCCTGCCCGGACACATCGCCGACCTGGTGCGGGCGATGAAGCCCGGCATCGAACCGGTCCTCAAACAGCCGGGCGCGGACCTCAATCAGCGCGCGGTCATCGCCAACGTGCGGTCCAACGTCCGGCACCTCACCGAAGCCCAGCCGATCCTGGCCGAGATGGTGGCGACCAAGAAGCTGAAGGTCGTGGGCGGCGTGTACGACATAGCCACCGGCAAGGTGACGCTGGTCTAGGTTCTTCCGGACCGCGGGCCTCCTGGGCTCGCGGTCCGGCAAGGCTCGCTACGCCGGCCCCTTCTACGCCGGTACCGGCCGGGCGCGCTGGTTGTAGAGCATCTTGCGGATGCGGGCCTGCTCCTCGGGCGGCAGCTTGGTGTTGTCGACCGAGAGATCGGCGCCGACCGCCATGCCCTTCTGCACCGCGGGCCTGCGCCCCCAGCTCCTCGAACCAGCGCTTGAAGTGCTTGAACTCCTCGATGTCCTGGCCCTGGAACTTCCAGTTGATGGTCCACGGATAGCAGATCATGTCGGCGATCGTGTACTGGTCGCCGGCCAGGTACCTGTGCTTGTAGAGCTGGTTGTTCAGCACGCCGTAGAGGCGATTGACCTCGTCGGTGAAGCGCGTGACGGCGTATTTCTGGTCGCCTTCCTTGGCCTGGTCGACGCGGCGGAAATGGCCGCATTCGCCGCTCTTGGGCCCCTGGTTGGCCATCTGCCAGATCAGCCACTGGTTGACGTCGTGCTTGGTCCGCAGGTCCTGCGGATAGAACTTCCCGGCCTTCTCGGCGATGTACATCATGATGGCGCCCGACTCGAAGAGCGCGATCGGCTTGCCGCCGCCCTTCGGCTCATGGTCGACCATCACCGGCATGCGATGGTTGGGGTTCATCTCCAGGAACTCTTTGCTGAACTGATCGCCGCGGCCGATGTTGACGGGTACGATCTTGTAGGGCAGGCCGCATTCCTCGAGCAGGATGGTGACCTTCTTGCCGTTGGGCGTGGGCCAGTAATGCAGGTCGATCATGGATGATCCCTCCTATGGTTGGGCGGGAGCTTATCGGGCGGAGCGACATGGGCAATAGCACTCAACAAAAGATGATTAACCCGATGATAGGCCAATCGCTGCGCCGGCTCGAGGATGCGCGGTTCCTGACCGGCCGCGGCCGCTATGTCGATGACATCGCGGTTGCAGATTGCCTGTACGGCCACGTCCTGCGCTCGCCGCATGCCCATGCCGTCATCAAGCGGATCGACGTTTCGCCGGCGGCAGCGCTCGCCGGCGTGCGTGCCGTCTACACCCATGCCGACCTTGCGGCCGAGGGCCTGGGCCACATGCCGTGCCTGGCGGCGGTCAAGCCGATGATCGTGCCGCCGCGGCCGGCGCTGGCCGATGGCCGCGTGCGCCATGTCGGCGATCCGGTGGCCTTCGTCGTGGCCGAGAGCGCGGAGGCAGCACGCGAGGCGGCCGAGCTGATCGAGGTCGACTACGAGGCGCTCGACGCCGTGGTCGACGGCATCGCGGCCCTCGCCGCCGGGGCGCCGGCGATCTGGCCCGAGGCGCCGGGCAATCTCGCCTATCACGTCCAGCGCGGCGACGCCGATGCGGTGGCGAAGGCGATGGCCGAGGCCGCGCACATCGTCGAGGTCGAGGTGATGAACAACCGCGTCATCGTCACGCCGATCGAGCCGCGTTCCGGCATTGCTCGCTACGACGCCGCGAGCGGCACGATGGACCTCGAATTGACCGGGCAGGGCGTGCACGGCATCCGCCGCCAGCTCGCCGAGTTCATCTTCAAGCTGCCGCTCGAGCGCGTCCGCGTCCATGCACCCGACGTCGGCGGCGGCTTCGGCATGAAGAACTTCCTCTATCCCGAATGGATCCTGCTGCTGTTCGCGGCCCGCAGGCTCGGGCGGCCGGTGCGCTGGCTGGCCGATCGGGCCGAGGAGTTCGTCATGGGCGCGCAGGGCCGCGACATCGCGGCAACGGCGAAGCTCGGGCTCGCCGCCGACGGCCGCCTGCTGGCGCTCGACGTGAAGATGGTCGCGAATCTCGGCGCCTATCTCTCGGGCAACGGGCCGGGCGCCTCGGTGATCGCCGCCTCGACGGCGCAGGGCGGCGTCTACGACATCCCGGCGATCGCCGTCGACATCCGCGGCGCGCTCAGCAACACCGTGCCGGTCGACGCCTATCGCGGCGCCGGCAAGCCCGAGGCCAATTACATCATCGAGCGCGCCATCGAGGCGGCGGCGCGCAAGCTCGGCCGCGATCCCGCCGAGCTGCGCCGGCAGAACCTGATCGCCTCGTTCCCGCACAGGACGGCGCTCGGCATGGCGATCGATTCGGGCGGCTTCGTCGCCAATCTCGATGCCGCCGTGGCCCGCGCCGACGCCAAAGGCTTTGCCGAACGGCGCGCGGCGGCCAAGGCACGAGGGAAGCTGCTGGGCATCGGTGTGGCCTGCTTCCTCGAGACCTCGCGCGGCGCGCCCAACGAAGGGGCGGAGGTGCGCTTCGAGAGCGACGGCAGGGTCATGGTGGCCGTCGGCACGGAGTCCAACGGCCAGGGCCACGAGACGGCCTTCGCCCAGATCGCGGCCGACCGGCTCGGCGTGCCGATCGAGGCCGTCCGCTACGTCCAGGCCGACACCGGCCAGGTGAAGAGCGGGGCGGGTCATGGCGGCGCGCGCTCCATGCACATGGGCGGCGCCGCCGTCGTGAAGGCAATCGATGCCACGCTTGCAAAGGCGCGCACACTCGCGGCCCATCTCTTGCAAGCGTCGGAAGGCGAGCTGGTCTTCGCCGACGGGCGTTTCGCGGTGCAGGGAAGTGACCGCGCGATCGCCTTGCCGGCGTTGGCCAGGAGTGCGGAGGATCCGGCCAACCTGCCGGACGGCATGACGACAGGCCTGGGCGTGCACGTGATGAACATGACCGACGTCTTCACCTTCCCCAGCGGCTGCCATGTCGCCGAGGTCGAGGTCGATCCCGAGACCGGCGCGACGGCACTGGTGCGCTACACCGCGGTCGACGACTACGGCCGCCTGATCAATCCGCTCCTGACCGAGGGCCAGGTGCAGGGCGGCGTGACGCAGGGCATCGGCCAGGCGATGGTCGAGCACACCGTCTACGACGCCGCGTCGGGCCAGCTGCTGAGCGGCTCGCTGATGGACTACGCCCTGCCGCGCGCCGACGACCTGCCGGCCTTCGACATCGAGCTGATCGAGCGGCCGACCGCGGCCAATCCGCTGGGCGTCAAGGGTTCGGGCCAGGCAGGCTGTATCGCCGCACCTCAGACCGTGATGGCTGCCATCCTCGATGCGCTGCGGCCGGCCGGCGTCGAGGCCATCGACATGCCGGCGACTCCGGAACGCGTGTGGCGAGCGCTGAATGAGGCCCAGCGGCATTGATCGACAAGACGAGCGGCGGTCAGCACCATGTGCTGACCGGCATCCTGTTCATCTGCGGCGCCGGCATCCTGTTCCCCGTGATGAACGGCTTCGCCAAGTTTTTAGGCGAAAGCGGCTACGATTCCATGCAGGTCTCGTGGGCGCGCGCCTTCGGTCACATCCTGTTCATGTTGGCAGCCTTCGTGCCGCGCTTCGGACTCGGCATGCTGCGCACGCGGCGGCTCGGTACGCAGATCCTGCGCTCGGCGCTGTTGATGACATCCAACCTGTCGTTCTTCTTCGCCATCATCACCATCCCGATCGCCAAGGCCGCCTCGATCAGCCTGACCGCGCCGCTGGTCGTGGCGCTGCTCGCCTGGCCGATGCTGGGCGAGCGCACGACGGTCGGCCGGCTGGCGGCGTTGGGCGTGGGCTTCGTCGGCGTGCTGATCGTGATCCGGCCCGGCACCGAGCTCTTCCAGTGGGCATCGCTCGGCGTGGTGCTGAGTGCAACCTGCTATGCGATCTACCAGATCCTGACGCGGCGCATCGCCGGAACGGACTCGCCCGAGACGTCCGCGATCTACAGCTCGATCGTCGGCGCCTTCGGCCTGATGTTCGTCCTGCCGTTCGTCTGGAAGACGCCGGAAACGCTGCGCGATATCCTCTACTTCTGCAGCCTCGGCATCCTGGGCGCGCTCGGCCACTACTGCGTGGCGCGCGCCCTGCACTATGCGCCCGCCAACATCGTGACGCCGTTCCAGTACATGCAGCTCCTGGGCTCCGTTGCCGTGGGCTACCTGTTCTTCGGCAACTTCCCCGATGTCCTGGGCTGGGTCGGCGCCGCCATCATCGTCGGCGCCGGGCTTTATATCGGCTGGTCGCAGCGCACGTCCGTTTCCAGTTCCCCGGCGCGGTGATGCTGAACGGGTCGGCCGGCACCTGCACTGCAGTCGCGAGGGGCCTTGGATTTTCCGCATTTCTCGCATTTTGCGCTACCCCTTCTCCGTGGCAGGTAGGCGTCCTACCGGGGCCCACATGTGCTCTTGCGTGCAGGCGAGCCGCTTTGGGCACGAGCGGCCTCGCCCACGCAATATCGATCCGGATCAACGATGAGAAAGAGCGACAGACGATCGGACTCTGCCATGAACTGAAGTGTTTTTCAATAACTACAGTTCACTTTCCGAGTGGCGCCTGCCAGGTCATTTTATTGCGACTTTTGGCGCTCCAAGAGGGGGTATACCTGGGGGGTCATGGGCGCGACCACACCACTGCTTGCATCACTTCGACCGCCTGCAGGCAATGCTGTCACCGCTTCAGCCGACGGTGACAGGGGAGAAGTCGACGTACCAGCTCTTGGGATGGACGTAGCCCTTCACCTTGCTCGAGATGGCGTTGGGCCACACGTCGTGGACGACCCAGACGAACACCGCGTCGTCGACCATCCTGGTGTTGATCTTGGCCAGCACCTTGTCGAGCGCCGCCGGATCCGTGCTGCGCGCCTCCTTGGCGAGACGGTCGAACTCCGGATCGTTGATGTAGCCCCAGTTGGACCCCTTGGGCGGCACCTGCTGGCTGTCGACGAAGCGCATGAAGGCGTTGTGCGGATCCATCGTGTTCCAGCTCACATTGATGGCGCCGAACTGCTGGCCTTCCGGCGACTTGGCGCCCTGGCGCATGGTGTTCAGCAGCGCATTCCAGTCCATCACCTGGAACTCGACGTCGATGCCGACGTCGGCCCATTGCTGTTGGATCGCCTCGTTCATGATCAGCGGATACATCTGTCCCGAGCCCGAGGTCGATATCGCGATCTTGGTCTTGAGCTTCTTCGATGGCCCGTAGCCCGCCTCGGCCAGAAGCTTCTTGGCCTCGGCCGGATCGTACTTGATCTTGAACGACGGCGTGCCGAACCACGGATGATCGGACGGCACGCAGCCGACGGCCGGAACGGCGAGCCCGTTCAGCACCTTGACGATCGCGTCGCGGTCGATCGCGAGGTTCATCGCCTTGCGCACGCGGATGTCCGCCGTCGGCGCGCCGGGCAGCATGCTGAGCGTGTAGGGCCACATGTGCGGAATGGCATTCGTCTCGATCTTGCAGCCCGCCGCCTTGAGCTTGTCGAGCGAGTCGGGCGCCGGCGCCTCGATCCAGTCGACCCTTCCCGACAGCAGGGCGGCCGAGCGTGTCGAGACGTCGGGAATCGGCAGCAGCACCATGCGCTCGCTCCTGGGGATGCGCTCCTTGTTCCAGTAGTCGGCGTTGCGCTCGAGCTCGGCGCGCTCGCGCGGCGACCACGCTTTCATCTTCCATGGGCCGGTGCCCGACGGCTGCTTCCGATAGGCCTGCCAGTCTTTGCCGACCTTCTCGAAGTTGTCGGCGCTCGCGATCATGAAGCGGTTGAGCAGCGACGGCATCAGCGTGTCGACGCCATTGGTCTGCAGCTCGACCTTGTAGTCGTCGATCTTGCGATAGGCGATCACCGGCCACACCGCCGCGATCAGCACGCTGCGGCCCAGCCGATCGAAGACCGGTGACTTGTCGTTCAGTGTGCGGTCGAGGCTGAAGATGACATCGTCGGCGGTGAACGGCGCGCCGTGATGGAACTTCACGCCCTGTCGCAGCTCGAAGATCCATTTCGTCGGATCGGCAGGGTCCTGATACCACTTGGTGGCAAGGCCCGGCACCAGCTTCGCGGGTTCCGTCGCCGACGACAGGTCCCACGCCACCAGCGGGTCGTAGAGCGTGTAGCCCATGAAGCGGATGCCCTCGGTGCCCTGGTCGGGCGCGCCGTCGGTGACCGGGATGTCGGCCAGCGTCATGGCGATGCGCAGGATCGAGGGCTGTTGCGCCTTCGCGCCGCGGACGAAGGGCAGGGCAGCGCCGGAGAGCAGGGCGGTGCGACGCGTGAGCATGCGGAACCTCCTAGAAGTTCCGTCAGGAGAAGCACGATCTGCGCCATTGATAAGACTGTCATCCCGAGCGCCAGCGAAGGACCTTTATTGTCGTCTCAAAGGTCCCTCGCTACGCTCGGGATGACAGCCTTGTGGACGCGGCATGTATCTTGCTGTTCCATCGCCGACCATGACCGCACCGAACACGCTCTCCGCCACCGAGCTCGCGCAACGACTGGACGCCGGCACGGTGACCGCCGAGGCGATCGTGCAGGCCCATCTCGAACGCATCGACAACCGCGACGCCGACGTGCTCGCCTGGTCGCATCTCGCGCGCGATGCTGCCCTTGCACGCGCCAGGGTGCTCGATCGCGGACCACGTCAGGGCCTGCTGCACGGCATCCCGATGGGCGTGAAGGACATCATCGATTCCGGCGACCAGCCTACGACCTACGGCTCGCCGATCTACAAGACGCACCAGCCGCTGGCCGCCGCCGCCACCATCGCGCTGGCGAAGAACGAGGGCGCGATCCTGCTCGGCAAGACGGTCACCACCGAGTTCGCCAATCGCCATCCCGGCATTACGAAGAACCCGCACAATCCCGCGCACACGCCGGGCGGCTCCTCGTCGGGCTCGGCGGCGGCCGTCGCCGATTACCAGGTGGTGCTGGCGACCGGCACGCAGACCGGCGGCTCGGTGATCCGGCCCGGCGCGTTCTGCGGCGTCGTCGCCTACAAGCCGAGCTACGGCCACTTCGCGCCGGCCGGCATGAAGGCCAACACCGAATGGCTCGACACGATCGGCGCCTATGCGCGCAGCGTCGAGGACATCGCCCTGTTCCGCGCCGCGCTGATGGCGATGCCCTACCGGCCGATCGCCAGGCTCGACAAGCCGCCGCGCGTCGCCGTGTGCTTCACCCATCACCAGGCGGAGCTGTCGGCCGAAGGTACCAAGGCGGTGAACGACGCCGCAGCGCTGCTCGCCAAGACGGGTGCGACGGTCTCCGAGATCGACCTGCCGCCGCCGGTGCGCGACATGACCGCGGGCCAGCAGACGCTCAGCGCCTTCGACGGCCCGCGCGCCCATGCCGACGAGGCGCGGCGTTTCCGCGGGCTCCTGAGCGAGAGCCTGAAGAACGACAAGCTCGCCGCCGGCGCCAAGATCGACTACGCGACCTGGGTCGCGGCGCGCAAGCTCGGCGAGAAGGGCCGCGCCGCCGTCGACGCGCTGTTCGGCGATTTCGACGTCATCCTGACCGCGCCGGCGCTCGGCGAGGCGCCGGTCGGCCTGCACAGCACCGGCAAGGCGACGTTCAACCTGCTCTGGACCTATCTCTGGATGCCCTGCGTGACGCTGCCGTTCACCAAGGGACCAACGGGCCTGCCCGTCGGCATCCAACTCGTCGGCCGGCAGCACGAGGACACGGCCTTGCTCGACATCGCCGCCTGGGTGAGGAGCGCGCTATGAAGCCGCTCAGCGCCACCGAGGCCGTCGCCCGCATCGAGGCAGGCACGCTCACGTCGGAAAAGCTCGTGCGCGACTGCCTCGACCGCATTGCCGAGCGCGAGCCCGTGGTGAAGGCGTGGGCCTTCCTCAGTCCCGACCTTGCGATCGGCCAGGCGCGCGCCATGGACGCCATGGGCGGCGGCATCCTGCGCGGCGTGCCCATCGGGGTGAAGGACATCATCGACACCCACGACATGCCGACCGGGCACAACTCGCCGATCTTCCAGGGCAAGATCCCGTTCGGCGACGCGGCCTGCGTCGCGCTCTGCCGCACCGCCAACGCCGTGATCATGGGCAAGACGGTGACGACCGAGTTCGCCAACCGCCATCCCGGCCCGACCGCCAACCCGCACAATCCCGGCCACACGCCGGGCGGCTCGTCGTCCGGCTCGGCGGCGGCCGTTGCCGACGGCCACGTGCCGCTCGCCTTCGGCACGCAGACCGGAGGCTCGGTGATCCGCCCGGCTGCCTACTGCGGCGTGGTCGGTTACAAACCGACCTTCAACGATTTCTCCCGTGTCGGCATCAAGATGCAGTGCCATTCGCTCGACACGCTCGGCCTGATGGCGCGCACGCTGGACGACATCGCCTTGTTCCGCGGCGCCGTGCTCAAGCTGCCGCCGGTCGCGATCGATCGCGGTATCCCGCGTCCGCGTGTCGGCCTCTGCCGCACGCCGATTTGGGACGAGGCGTCCGGGGACACCAAGAAGCTTCTGGAGGCGGCCGCCGGCAAGCTGGCCGACAAGGGCGCCGCCGTGGTCGATGTCGCCTTTGCGCCGGCCTTCAACGACATCCTCGACGATCACGGTGCGATCTCGGGCTGGGAGAGCGCGCGCAACTACGCCGACGAGCGGCTGCGCAATCCCGAAAAGGTCAGCGGGGAGCTGATGGCCGGCTTGAAGCGCGGCCTCGACGTCACGTTGGAGCGCTACGTTGCCGCGCAACGCAAGTCGGTGGCGTTCAAGGCGCATGTCAATTCCCTGTTCGACAAGGTCGACGTGCTGCTCTGCCCCAGCGCGCCGGGCGAGGCGCCGGCCGGGATCGAGTTCACCGGCGATCCGCGGTTCAACTCGATCTGGACGCTCGCCGGCACGCCCTGTGTTACCCTGCCGGCCGGCACCGGGACCAATGGCCTGCCGCTCGGCATCCAGCTCGTCGGGCTACGCCATGAGGACGACCGGCTCCTGTCCACGGCCGCATGGGTGGCGGCGCATCTGAACTGAGGCCTATCCATGCCCCGCATCAATGGCGAACGACTTCTGGCCGACCTGCGCCGCATCGCCGATTTCGGCCGCTACCAGACGGGTGTCCATCGCCCTCACCTGTCGCCGCAGGACGTCGAAAGCCGGCACTGGCTCGCCGGCCGCATGAAGGAGGCGGGGCTGGAGCCGGTGATCGACGGCGTCGGCAACGTCATCGGCCGCAGCCCCAAGACCGGGCCGCGCCTGCTGATGGGCTCGCACACCGACACCCAGCCGCGCGGCGGCTGGCTCGACGGCGTCATGGGCGTGATCTACGGGCTGGAAGTCGCACGCGCGCTGGCCGAGGATCCCGACACCGCGCACCTCGCCGTCGACGTCGCCTCGTGGGCCGACGAGGAAGGCCATTGGGGCGGCATGATCGGCTCCAAGAGCTTCATCGGCCGCATCACCGAGGCCGACGTCGACGCGGCGCGCCATCGCGACGACGGCAGCAAGATGCGCGATGCCCTGAAGGCCGCCGGTTTGGACAAGGCGCCGCGCATCGAATTGGAGGAGGGGCGGTATCGCTGCTACCTCGAAGCCCATATCGAGCAGGGCGGCGTGCTCGAACACACCGGCAAGCGCATCGGCGTCGTCACCGCGATCGTCGGCATCTACGCCTATCGCCTGACCTTCAGCGGCATCCAGAACCATGCCGGCACGACGCCCATGCCGATCCGCAAGGACGCCGGCGTCGCCATGATGCGGCTCTACCACGAGGTGATGGAGCGTTTCCCTGCGCTGGCCGGCCCACGCAGCGTGTGGACCGTGGGCAAGATGGCGGTCGAGCCGGGTGCGCCCGCCATCATCCCCGGCAAGGCCGAGATGATTCTGCAGTTCCGCGACGCCGATGTGGCGGTGTTGAAGCGCCTGGAGGCCTGCCTCGACGAGATCGTCGTGGCGCACAACAAGCGCGGTCCCTGCGCGATCGAATGCGTCAACCTCGGCCGCACCATGCCGGCCCCCATGGAGGAGCGCCTGCAGGAGGCGCTCGACGATGCTGCCGAAAAGCATGCCGCCGGCCAGCACATGCGCATGCCCTCAGGCGCCGGCCACGACGCGCAGATCCTGGCGCAACGCCTGCCGTCGGCCATGATGTTCGTGCCGTCGATTGGCGGCATCTCGCACCATTTCACCGAGAACACGGCGGACGATGACATCGTGCTGGGCTGCCAAGTGTTCGCTGATGCTGCGGCGAAGATTCTGAAAAGCAACTAGTTCCACGAGTGAGCTCATTCGATGGCCGGTGCATGCACTGCAGTCACCGGCGCCCGAGGAATTTCCGCATTTTCCGCTACCCCTCTGTCTCACTTTAGGGGGCATCAGTGCATCCTCGGAATGAACCCAGTCGCTGCGTGCCGCCACAGTCCGGAGCGCATCTCGTCCGACTTCAATCAGCCGGGACGATGTGCTCCATGACCGGGGCAGCCGGCGCCAGGCGCGAAAGGCATTCGTCCTTTCGCAACATGAGATCGGATAAACGATGCATAGAGCGACAATGTGGAGAAGCAACGCAACTCTCCAATTCTATAACTATAGTACGCTAAAGTCAAGAACTGAGGTCGGGAAACCAGTTTTGGTTCTGCGAGCCTTTGGAAATCTGTAGATGGCCGGGTCTGGCGGGTCGTATCAGCGATCACGCCATTTGTTGTCTCGCTGTGTGCGGTGCGATGCCTTGCGTGGTTCAGCTCTTGTCGCGCGATAAACTTGGTTATTTTATATTGACTATAGTTATTGATAGCCAAGGCAATAGGCGTACCTTGTAAGAGCCGATGTGCAGCTTGCGCATCGCGAGCAACCACTCATCTTGCAGGGACCGCATCTATGCCCAGTTTCCCATGGCTTTTTGTGCCGGCGCCTCGTCTCGACGAACCCAATGATGTTCCAGGCTTTCGCGTAAATCCTGTTCGACGCGCCAGCCGATTGCCGATGCCGAGTACGTTCCCGGCTTTCGCGTCAATCCCGACGGTTCGACGCGCGACGATGGAGCTATGCCGACACCTGTCTCGCTCAGGCCGCGGGCGCCTCTGCCAAAGGTAGAAGGCAATCCCGGACCGAGCCTACATCCACCGGGGCGGTGGCGGCAGTTCGCTCCAGGCTTCCCTCTGGAATGGGATCCGGATCCTCCCCCACTTCCGCCGCCGCCGCGGTTCGTCCCACCGCATTTTCTGCCGCGGCCGCTTCAGCCCTTGCCACCTGACCGTGGTCGCCCGAGCCCAGACCTGATGCGCCTTGGCCGTCATGGCCGCCTAATAAGCAACCATAGATTGCAAAATCGAAGATCGTCCTACCATTTCTTGTATGCCGACGTCGGTTCTGGGAAAATCTTTTCTCGGATGCGGTGTCGGCATCGAGAGGTCGTGGATGAAGATCTTTCGCGCAATGGTGTTCGTTGTTGTCGTCGTGCTGGCGGCTGCTGGGACGTCTCGTGCGCAGAATCTCAGTCTCGTCTGGTCCGAGTGGGACACGTCTGCGGTACAAAAGCAGGGACCGGAGCTGGCGGATGGAATCCTTCTTTACTTCCACCGATGGTCGTCGGGCGATGCGACCAAGGAACCGATCCCGAGCATCTTTGTGGAGATGGCCAAGGTCGCGAACTGGGACATTCTGCGGATCAATCGGCATCCTTTTGTCGACGGCGAACAGTCGGATGGCGATGTTTTTCAGGTTGTGGCCGACCGCATCGCACGAGCTCGCCAGCAAGGATACAAAAAGGTCATCCTAGGCGGTGGGGAACGCGGAGGTTGGCTCGCCTTGTCGGCGGCAGCTCTGCCTGGTGTAGACGCTGCCATCGGCCTTGCGCCCGGAAGGGCATTCGGACGTACTCAACTGATGTTGGCGCGTGACATCCTTGCCAACAGGCTGGCTCACGTCGGAGCAACGCGGATCGCCGTCTTCTTTTTCGAAGGTGATCGGGTTGAGCAATTGGAGGAACGGAGATCAGTCGCGATTCGGCGGGCGCTGGAGCAAAGCAGCGCCACCTTCATGATTGTCGATCATCCACCGGGCTTGCATGGCCCGAACGCAATGTGGATGGGGCGTTTGGCCCGTCGTTATCGGGATTGCTTGCTGTGGCTCATCGGGGAAATCGGGCTGCCTGCAGGCGAAGTCCGCTGTTCTCCGTCGACTGGCTATGCCGCCGGGGCTGACATCGGATTTCCTGCGCCTGGCAGGTCACCGGGACTGACAGATGCCAATCCGGCTTTTCTACCCTATCTCGGCCGCTGGGAAGGCGACGACGAATGGGGCTCCTATTTAATCCTGGAATCAGCGTCCATGGATGCGGACAGCATAGAGTTCAGAGCAGGCTGGGCCGAAATGGTGAGCTCTGGTCGGCCGCCGAGCACGGGAAGGTACATCTTTCACCTCAACGGGAGCGACGGGTCCATCGTGTACAAGCCGGACGGCGGTCCCGGCAATCTGATGGCGCGTCTCTTGGGTACGACCGAACTTGAGGTGACGTTGCAATGGCCTGACCAGAATGGACAGGTAACGACACGTCGGTTTCTTCTGCATCAGCAACCAAAAGCAGCGGCTGTGCCTTAGATTGCTGACAAGACGTTGTCAGTAGTTCGTCAGTAGCCTCCGACGCCTCAAGGAGGAAATCATGGCTTCACTGCGCATCGACTACACGACCATGGAATGGTCGTCCGCTGTCCCGTTCTACGGCCCGGCCGCCGTCTATGACGGCAAGGACATCGTGCAGCTCAAGGTGCTGAGCGACCGCCGCAAGGACGGCGGCGGCATCGCCTGGCTGGTGAAGATGACGCCGCCGCCCGGCAAGCTGATCAAGATCGTGGCCGTGGCGCTTTCCGACGAGCACATCTTCTCGCTGCAGGGCGGCCGCAGCACCAAAAGCGGCGAGCGGGCGCAGGGCTCGGGCGGCTACGGCCTCAATCCCAAGGGCCAGCCGCACAGCGCCATGATCGCCCAGGAGACGATGGCGCTGGTGATCTATGCCGGCGAACCCGACGAGATCCGCTCGATGGAGGTCGTCGACATTGCCGAGGCGGCTTAAGGGTCGCTTTCCTTGCGCCAGACGCCAAGCAGGAACACCGTGCGCTCGCCGCGCCGGCCGGCCTGCTTCTGCACTTCGGAGAGTTCTACGCCTCGCTGGTCCATCCAGCGGTCGAGCACGCGTTTGGCCACCCATCCGATGACCAGGAAGGTCCCGAAGTAGACGGTTGCCACGAACAGCGCCCACATGGCGCAAGGATAAGGCCGTTCAGGTCTCCTCGACCAGCGCCTTGAGCCTCGCCAAGGCGGTATCCCATTGCCGCGAGACGTGCTCGAGGTATTCCTGCGCGCCCACGATCGGCCGGGGATCGAGGGCGAAGCGGCTCTCTCGGCCGGTCTTCACCGAGAAGACGACGCCCACGTCCTCCAGCACGCGCAGGTGCTTGGTCACGGCCTGGCGCGTGAGCCTGGTGCCTTCGGTCAGCCGCGCAATCGACAGCGGCTCGCCGTTGGTGAGCTTGGCCAGCAGGCCAAGGCGGGTCTCGTCGCCCAGGGCGGCGAAGACCGAGGCGCGCGTTCGCAGTACGGCAGCGGCGCTAGGCATGTTGCTCGAGATACTGGGCGATGTTCTGCATCTGGATCGTCCAGCCGCCTTCGTTGCTGCGGAAGGCGGTGTCGCGGCGGTGCGCCGGCAGCTTGTCGAAGCCCGATTCGACCACGCGCAGGCGCGTGCCCGTCGCCGTCTTCTCCAGGGTGAACTCGACCAGGGTCGGCATCTCGCTTGCTGTAGTCGGTGCCGGCTCGATGGCATAGGGATGCCAGGTGAAGGAGAACACTCGCTCGGGCTCGATCTTCTGCACGACGGCCTCCCATTTGAGGTGCTCGTAGCCGGGATAGGTGATGTGCCCGCGCGACACGCCGCCCGGCACGAACGGCCCGTCGAGGTTCACCCGGAACCACGAGCCGAATTCCTTGTGGTCGGTCAGCGCCTTCCAGACGCGCGAGACGGGGGCCTTGAGATCCACGGTCTTTTCGATGCGATCGGTCATAGGCAACCTCCTGGTTGCCTGTTGATTTAGGCGATGATCTCGTGACGCGCAACCTTTTTGTTGCTCATTGGAGCGCGGACCTCCAGGTCCGCTCATGTTCTTCCGGACCGCGAGCTTCCAGCTCGCTCATGATTCATGAGCGCGCAGGATGCGCGCGGTCCGGAAGAAAAGACCATGAGCGGACCTGGAGGTCCGCGCTCCGACGCTAAGCCAACTTCCACTGCACCAGGGTGAAGGGTGGCTTGGCGTCGTCGTGCGCCTCGAACACGGCCTGGACGTCGGCGCCGATGCGGACCTCCTGCTTGGGATCGCCTAACAGGTTGCCCAGCATGCGGACGTTGCCGGCGTCCGGCAGCTCGACCAGCACGACGATATAGGGCCCGTGGTCCTTCAGCGCCGGATGCACCGGATGCCACGGCCGCTCCCAGCTGTAGATGCGGCCCTTGCCCGACACCTTGTGCCAGTCGACCTCGAACGACAGGCACTTGTGGCAGATCCATTCCGGCCCCCACTGGAACGTGCCGCACTTCTTGCACCGTTGGACCACAAGCTCGCCGCGGCGCGTGGCGTCCCAGTAGGGCTTGTCGAGGCCGTCATTCTCCGGCACCGGAATCGGCAGCCCGTTCGGCAAGTAGGTCACAGCGTGGCCTCCGCGCCAAAGATCATGCTGGAGACCGGCGTCACCATGGGGCCGGAGATCACCATCGAGACGTCGGCCTTGGGCACCTGCGCCGTCGAGGCGCCGCGGATCTGGCGCACCGCCTCGATCTGCAGCTCCAGCCCGTGCATGTAGCATTCGGCAAGATTGCCGCCCGAGGTGTTGAGCGGCAGCTTGCCGGTGGGCGCCATCAGGTTTTCCGGCGTGAGGAAGTCGTTGGCCTCCTCGGCCGTGAAGAAGCCGTGCTCGACCAGGCTCATCAGCACGCCGCCGGTGAAGTTCTCGTAGCTCTGCACGACGTCGACGTCCTTCGGCTTGAGGCCCGCCATGTCGTAGAGCTGCGGCGCCACGGTGGTGAAGCTCGAGGTGGCGTAGAGCGGCGCATTGTGGCTGCGCGCGCCGTTGCGGTACTCCGAACCCTGCGCCGAGCCCAGCAGGTAGGCGGGCTTGTGCCTGAAGTCGCGCGCCTCATCGGCCGGCACGACGATCAGGGCCGCGGCGCCGTCGTTTTCCTGGCAGCAGTCGAACAGCCGCCACGGCTCGACGATCCAGCGCGACTGGTCGTAGGCCTCGGGCGTAAGCGGCCGGCCGTGCATCACCGCGCGCGGATTGCTCTGCGCGTGATGGTAGGAGGCAAGCGCGATGGCGCGCTGTGCTGACGGCTCGATTTTATTCTCGTGCAGGAAGCGCATCGCCCGCATGGCATAGCGCTGTGCCGGCGACATCACGCCGTAGGGCGCGTTGAGCGCGGCTTCGCCTGCGGCGACACCACCGGGAGGGGCTGCGCCAAAGCGTTGGAACTGGCCCTGCGCCAAAGCGCGAAAGACCACGACGCAATTGGCCATGCCGCAGGCCACGGCCGCCGCGGCGTTGCCCATGGCGGCCGAGCCGCCGCCGCCGCCGCCGCCCCAGTTCATGTTGGAGAAGCGCAGCGCCGGCAGGCCGAGCGCGGCCGCGAGCCTGGACGGCTCGTTGCGATCGTTGGAGTAGGAGGCAAAGCCGTCGATGCGGCGCGGGTCGACGCCGGCATCCTCGCAGGCGGCGAGGATCGCCTGCAGGGCGAGCTTGAACTCGGAGACCGGCGACTTGCCGTGCCTGTAGTAGGTGGTCTCGCCGACGCCGGCGATCGCCACCTTGCCGCGCAGGGTGCGTTTGCTCACGGGATTCTGGCTCTCAGTGCCGGTAGCGCTGCGGCACGTCGATGCCGAGGAAGCGGGCGCAGTTCAGGCCCAGGACGTTTGCCCGCGCCTTGTCGGAGAGCCGGCCCATGGTGCGCTCGATCGCCTCGGCTGAATGCGGCCACGTGCCTTCATGGTGGGGATAGTCGTTGGCCCACATGAAGTTGCCGTCGAGCTTGTGGCTTTCGGCGAGATCGAGTCCGGGCTTGTCCTCCTGGAACGACGAGAAGCCGTGCGCGCGGTAATAGTCGCTGGGCAGGTTCTTGAGCTTGGGCCGCACCCAGAAGTGATGCTTCTTGTAAGCCTCGTCCATGGCGTCGAGCAGCCACGGCACCCAGCCGATGCCGGCCTCGATGGTGGCGAAGCGGATCTTGGGAAAGCGCTCCAGCACGCCCGAGGCGCAGAGATTGGCCACCGGCTCGATGGTGGGCGACAGCGAGTGCGAGACGTAGTTCACCACCGCGCCGCCATTGCCGCGCGCCGCCCGCGGATCGCGACCGGTCGAGACGTGGAAGGTGATCGGCAGGTTGGCGTCGGAGATCGCCGCCCACAGCGGATCGAAGTGCGGCAGGTTGTAGTTCACGTGGCCGCTGTCATGGCCGCCCCAGATCGGCTTGCACGGCAAGCGTCAGGCACTTGAAGCCGAGCTTGGCCAGCCGCTGCACCTCGGCGATCGAGCCTGCGAGATCGGCGGTGGCGAGGGCGCCGGCCGGGATCATGCGGTCCTGGTGGTCGGCGAACTGCTCCCACGCCCAGTCGTTGAACACGCGGCACTGCGCCATGGCGAACTCGGGATCGGGCGTGGCCCACATGGCGAGGCCCTTGTTGGGGAAGATCAGCTCGACGTCGATGCCGTCGAGATCGTGATCGGCCAGCCGCCCCCGCGGGTCGGCGCCGGCCTTGGCGCGCAGCTGGTCCTCGCCTTCGAGTGTCGAGAGCCGCAGCCGGTCCGGGCGATGGCCTTCGCTCACGCGCCATTGCACGCCGTCCTTGTCGGTGATCACGCGCGGCAGGCGCTCGCGGTACTTGGCGTCGATGCGCTCGACCCACAGGTTGGCCGGCTCGTTGGCATGGCCGTCGGCCGAGACCATGAAGTACTTCTTTGCCGCGTCGGGTCGCGCGCTGCGCGGCCAGTTGGCACCGGGCGTTTCGAGGCGCCAGCGGTTCGGAGCATTCACCACGACCTGGGTCATCGCTTCCTCCTCTACTTTGATCTTTCGCTATTCCGCGGCGGTCGCGGCGATATCCAGCCGCGTATCCAGCTCACGTTCGATCGCGTCAAAAACGCCTTGGCAGATTTCGAGGTCGGCTGGCGGCACCTTGGCGAGCACGCGCGCCTGGATCTCGGTGCCGACCTTGGCCACGCGCACGGCCAGATCGCGGCCGGCGCGCGTCAGGTAGATGCCGCGGGCGCGTCGGTCGGTCTCATCCTCGCGCCGCTCGATCAGGCCGCGGCGCTCGAGATTGTCGAGCAAGCGGACCAATGTCGGACCCTCGATGGAGAGCGCGGTGGCGAGTTCCTTCTGGCGCACCCCGCCGCCCAGCTTGCCGACATAGGCGAGCGGCCGCCACGTCGCGTCGGTCAGTCCGTAGGCGCGCAGTTCGGCGTCGACGGCCTGACGCAGGCGCCGGGCAATGCGGGCGACGCGGAAGCCGAAATCGATGTGCTTGGTAGGCATCCCAAAAAGATAGGACGCTAATCATCTATCTGGCAAGTGTCGGGTCTCAGGCCTTTTGCTTGTCGAACAGGCGGCGCAGCTCGTCCTTGGCCGCTTCCAGCGTCTTGCGCCGGCTGGCCGACAGGCCCGCGCCCCCGCGGTCGCGCGTGACCCTGGCCGACCATTTCTTCCTGGGACTGGCTCGCTTTCCCATGAATCGTGAACGACTGCCCATGGCGTCCGCTGCTGCGGCAACCCATCTCCTGAGAGCGGGTTGCTCCAAGAAGGAGTGTGGCATGGCAGACAAGCAGCAGGCGTTGAAGGCCCAGATCGACGACAAGCTCGACCAGGCGTTGAAGGACAGTTTTCCGGCGAGCGATCCGGTTTCCTTCCTCCAGCCCGTGCCGATGAAGGATAGCGATCGAAAACTGCCTGTCGTCGGGGCGGCCAACGACAGTGGCCGGCCTGCGCGCGCCAGAAAGGCCAAGGCAACCCGTCCCTGACCCGTTTCGTTGGTCCAAAGAGCCAGGGAGCATGGCATGGGCCAGATCAACCGCGTCGAGGGTGAGGACCATGCGCCCGAAGTGCGCGAGCCTGGGGGCTATCGCCACTCGGACGCCGACATCGGCCGCGAACTGCGCGAATGCCTTGCCGACGATGTCGGCCTCGATTCGCGCGGCATCGAGGTCGAGGTCAAGAACGGCGAGGTGACGCTGAGCGGCTCCGTGCGTAATTGCGCCGATATGAAGCGCGCTGAAGCGCATGCCTGTGCCATCCCGGGTGTCGTTCTGGTGCACAATGGCCTGCAGCCGAAGGAGCCGTTGCCGGCGCCCCAACCGGAACAACCCGGCGGCGCGGCCGCCAAGATGGGCAAGCCCGGATACGAGCGTTGATCTAGCCGCACATCCAGTGCTTGTATCTCGCCGAGGCGCTGCTTATTACTCGCCGCGAGACCATGCCAATCCACGTCCGTATTTCCCATCACGACCGCCTTCTCGTCGCCGTCGCTCATGGCACCCTGACTGCCGATGAACTCCTGAACGCAGTCCGGGAATCCGTCGAGCAAGGCGCGTTGCATTATCGCAAGATCATCGACGTCGCAGCGGCCAACAGCGACGCTGACATGGAACATCTCAAGCAGCTCGTGGTGCTCGCCCGGAATTCTCCCCAGGGCGCGCAACGCGGGCCGGTCGCGTTCGTCGTCGATGGCAAGCGTGGCGATACCGTACGCGAGCTCGCGGCCTCCACCGAGGAAGGCGAGCGGCCCATTCGTGTGTTCACCAGCCTTCACGAAGCCCGCAAGTGGCTCGACGAGGTCTTCAAGGTCGAGCTGAAGCGTTAGCTCTCGCCGGACCGCGGGCCTCCAACGCGCAATCGACCGAAGGTCGATTGAGCTCTCCGCGCTCATTCTCATGCTCTTCCGGACCGCGCGCGTCCCGCGCGCTCATGATCATGAGCGCGCGGGACGCGCGCGGTCCGGAAGATTATGAGCGGGCCTGGAGGCCCGCGGTCCGGCAAGACGTTATTCGAAGCAGCGCGCGGTCTTCAGCTTGCAGGAATCGGCCGGCACGTTGGCATTGCATTCGGCCCACGCCGGCTGCTCGACCTGCTGAAGGCTGGCACCGGCGCTGAAACCTTCGGCGCGGCCGGTCTCGCTGAAGGCATAGGCCACGCAGCGCGCCTGCGCCGTGAACTTCAGCTTGCAGTACATGCCGCATTCGCCGAGGGCGGAGGTCTCGGCCGCCTGGCGCGTGGCCATGCCGACGGCGACGCCCCACAGGCCGGCGCCATCACTCGCCACGGCGACCCAGGTCTGCTGCTGGGCCGAGGACGGGACGATGAACGCAGCAGAAAAGAGCGCTGCAAGAGCAAGACGGCGCATCATGACTTGGGTGTGTTCCTTGCCAGAAAGGCGTGCACGCGCCGGATCGATTCCTGCAGGAACTCCGGCCCGCGCCAGTCCTTCTGCACCTCGATGTCGGGGGCGAGCTCGGCGATCTCGGCGCTGGTGTGGGCCGGATGCGGCTTGTCGGTGCCGGGCTGCAGGTAAAGCGGCGTGCGGCAGTTCTTGACGAAATCCCGGGTGACGGAGAACACGAAGTCGCCGGCGAACATGTTGCGGCCGAAGGAGTCGATCGTCTCCTGGCTGATCGCTGGGTCGCGCTTGCGCACCGTTTCGCCATAACCCTTGACCGCGGCGTCCCAGTTCTCGCGATTCTCCCACAGGCCGATCGGGTTCTGCAGGACGGCAGCCGCAACGCGGTCGGGCGCCTGCTCGATCGCCTCGAAGCAGTAGCTGCCGCCGATGCAGCCGCCCATGACGTGGAATTTCGTGAAGCCGAGATGGTCCATCAGCGCGACATGGTCGGCGGCGAAGGTGTGCCAGCCGTGATCGGGCTTGACGTCGGCCACCGAGCGTCCGGCGTTGCGCTGGTCCATGGCGATGACGGTGTACTTGTCGCTGAGCGCCGTGCGCGGATCCATCCACGGAAAGCCGTTGGGATAGGCGGGCGAGGAACCGCCCCACATGTTGACTTCGGACTTCAGGCCGCCCGGCGCGTAGAGCAGGATGGGAAAGCCGGCGCCATGGACCTCGTAGTAGATCTCGGCGTCGGCGCGCTTGAGAATCGGCATCTCAACTCCTTCACTGCGCCTTATAGCCGATCGAATCGATGATCGTCTTCCACCGTACGAGGTCGGCCGTCATGCGCTGGGTGAACTCCGCCGGCGTCGAGGTCTCGATGTCGAGCCCAAGCTCGGTGAGCTTCTTTTGCACTTCGGGCAGGGCCAGAACAGCCTTGAGCTCAGTGCTCCAGGCATCGACCAGCGGCGCCGGTGTCCTGGCGGGAGCGAAGAAGACGTACCAGCCCAGGATTTGCAGCTTGGGATAGCCGAGCTGCGTGGCAGTAGGGATTTCCGGCGCCGGGGTCGTGGGCTTGACGCCCGAGGTGAAGATCACCTTCACCTTGCCGGCGCGGTGATGCTCGAGGAAGTCGGTGATGCCGCCGCAGCCCGCCGAGATATGGCCTCCCTGCAGGTCGGCGATCAGGGGGGCCGCGCCGCGATAGGGTACCGGCTCGAGCGGGATGCTGATCTCACGGCCGGCCATGACGCCGAAGAAATGCGTGAAGGATCCCATCGCGGTGGTGCCGAAGCTCTGGCGCGTCGGGTTCTTCTTCAGCCATTCGATGTATTCGGGCAGCGTGTTGACGCCGATGGTCGGCGAGACGCAGAAGGCGGTCTGTACCGTGCCGGCCAGCGTGATGGGCTGGATGTCGGTCAGCGGATCGAACGGCACGGACTCCATGGTGAGCTTCTGCACGATGGTGGCCGACGGCACGTAGGCGATGGTGGTGCCGTCCGGTGCCGCATTCTTCAGGGTCTCGACGGCGATGGTGCCCGAGGCACCTGCCTTGTTGTCGATCAGCACGTTGCGGCCGGTGCGCTGCTTGAGCGGCTCGGCCAGGAAGCGCGCCATGACGTCGGTGCCACCGCCGGCCGGAAAGCCGACCAGGATCTTCAGCGGCTTGTCGGGCAAGCCGCTCTGCTGCGCACGCACCGCTGCGAGCGGTGCAGTTACGGCGGCCCCTGCAAGAGTAAGGGCCGAGCGGCGAGTGATGCTTCTTGTCATTTGCGTTCCCTCCAACGATTACTCAACTGACTAAGCTCCACGCCAGCTCGGCACGCTCGCGCGTCGAGCGACTCATCTTGATCGATTCAGGATTGGACGAATTGCCTTGCAGGCCGCGGCGATAGACGCCTTGGGCGATGGCGGCCAGCCGGAACAGCGAGAAGGCGAGGTAGTAATTCCAGTGCGGTATGGATTCGCGGCCGGTGCGCCGGCAGTAGGCCGCGACGTAGTCCTGTTCGGTCGGCAGGCCGAGTCGCGCGAAGTCGGCATTGGCAAAGCCATGCGGCGGATCGGGCAGATGATAGCCCAGACAGTTGTAGGCGATGTCGCACAGAGGATGGCCGAGGGTCGAAAGCTCCCAGTCGAGCACCGCCACGATGCGCGGCTCGGTCGGATGCACGATCAGGTTGCCCAGCCGATAATCGCCATGAACAATCGTCGTCGGATCGTCGGCGGGGATGTGTTGCGGTAGCCAGGCCGAGAGCTTGTCCATGGCCGGGATGTCGTCGGTCTTGAGCTCGGCGTATTGCTTGCTCCAGCGCGCCACCTGACGGGCGATGTACTGGCCGCTGCGGCCATAGTCGGCCAGGCCGACCGTAGCCGGGTCGACCTTATGAAGGCGCGCCAGCACGTCATTCATGGAATCGAAGATTGCCGCGCGCTCGTCGCGGCTCTGACCGGGCATCGAGGCATCGACCAGGACGCGGCCAGGCACCGCATCCATCAGATAGAACATCTGACCGATCACCGAGTCGTCGGTGCAGATCAAGCGGGCCGGCGCCACCGGAACGTCGGTCCGGGCAAGGGCGGCGATCACACGGAACTCGCGATCGACCTGATGGGCCGACGCCACCAGCTTGCCGGGCGGCTTCTTGCGCAGCACGAAGTCGTGCCGCTTGCCGTCCGACATCTCGGCCGCGACGAAAAAGGTGGGGTTGGAATGGCCGGAGTCGAATTGGCTGACTTCCAGCCCGCCGCGATAGCCGTCGAGATGCCGGCTGAGATAGCGGTCAAGCGAGACGCCGTCGAAGCGATGGCGCTCCATGACAGGGACGGTGTTGGCGTAGGTCGGCATTACGGCGCGAGCCTAGAGGCGGCGATGCGTGTTCGGCAAACGCTGCAAGTCACAGAGAGAAACGCAATTTCAGTTCATCCTTCACCGGCTTCGAGTGCCTTATCGCAAGCCACCTCGGGAGATATTTCGGTGGCCGCCGGACGCACGGCCGCAACCAGGGGGACGCCAGTCCGTTTAAATTGGTCCAACAGGAGCCAGCAGGGCGTGGGTGTCTCGGCCAGAGAGCAGAGCGAAGAGCGCTTTCCCGTCGTCCATATGCATCGTGGCTCGGCGATCCGCCGCCCGCTGATCGTGCTGGCGGTGTGTGCGGTCGCAGCCCTTGGCTACGTCGCGCGCGACTTCCTCATTCCCACGGCAGGCGCCATCGTTCTGGCGCTCATCCTGACGCCGGTCGCCAACACCTTCGAGCGCCTGCGCGTCCCGGCCTTCCTGTCTGCCGCCGCGTCCGTCGTGCTGCTGGCGATGGGGCTGGCGCTGCTGCTCGCCATCTCGATCCCGGCGCTCAGCAACTGGATCGACCAGACGCCCTACCTCACTTATACGCTGGAGCGAAAGCTCGAGGGCGTGCGCAAGTCGATCGCCATCGTGGAGGAGATGTCCAAGCAGGTCGAGCAGGCGGCCTCGGCGGCAACGCCCTCGGCGCCGGCGACCAAGCCGCCCGAGAAGGTGGTGGTGCGCGAGAAGTCGCTGCTGGCCGAACTTGCCAGCACGACGCCCGGTCTGCTGCTGCAAGTGTTCTATGCCGCGGTGCTGGCCTTCCTGCTGCTCGCCCATCGCAACAGCTCGCGGCGGCAGATCATGCGCATCCCCGCCTCGTTCAACACGCGGGTGCGGCTTGCCCGGGTAATGCGCGACATCAACGAGCGTGTCGGCCATTACCTGTTCTCGCTCGCCGTCATCTATGCCGGCGTTGCCGCCTGCTCGACGGTCGCCCTGGCTGTGCTGGGCTTTCCCAATGCCATCATCTGGGGGGTGCTGATGGGCATCGCGGGCTTCGTGCCGTTCATCGGCTCGGCGGTGACCATCTCGGTCGTGGCCCTGGTGGCGATGATCACCTTCGACGACTGGCCGCGCATGATCGGCGCGCCGGCGGCGTTGCTGATCATCCACGTCATCGAGGCCAACCTCGTCACGCCGATGTTCGTGAGCCGCCGCTGCGCGCTCAACACGGTCGCGGTGTTCGCGGCCATCGCCCTGCTCGGCTGGATGTGGGGCGCGATGGGCGCCATCGTCGCGGTGCCGCTGCTGATCCTGATCAGCACGATCGCCGCCCACCTGCCGTCGCTGCGTTGGCTCGAGATCCTGCTGGCCGACGACCGGCCGGTGAGCGAACGGCTGGCGCGCAAGCCTCTGCTCGCTTCGGTCGCGCGGCCGGTTCACACACGGGAGAGGCGGACGCGTCAGCCGCGCCGGCGGCTGGCGACGGCAAAGTAGATCAGGCCGGCAAGGCCCCAGAACGCTCCC
The DNA here is from genome assembly GCA_963809025.1 of uncultured Alphaproteobacteria bacterium. GTDB lineage: Bacteria > Pseudomonadota > Alphaproteobacteria > Reyranellales > Reyranellaceae > Reyranella. Next base: position 113,265 of record CAWEIE010000008.1, read on the forward strand.
AGGATGCCCCAGGCCGCTGCCGGGTCGAGATTGCGCGCGAGCAGGATATAGGCCGCGCAGGTAAGGCAGACCACGCCGACGCCGATCGCAAGCGCGGCGCCCATGGCCAGCATGGCGCGAGTCGCCGCGTCATGGGCGGCATTGCGCAGGGAACGCGCGGCGGCGGCGGACGCCGCCACGCGCAAGAGGGGACCGATCATCGATGGCCGGGCCGGCTGAGATGGCTTGGCAGCCGGTCGGCTATTGCCGACGACAAAGCCAGCCTGCGAGGAAACCGACGCCGATGATCGCCGCCAAGGTGGTGAGCGGACGGGTCTCGGTCTGCTCGATCAGGGTGTCGGTGGCCTTGTCCTTGAGCTTTGCCGTGTCGTGGGCGATTGACTTCGCCGTGTCGCCGTACTTGGCGACGAGTTCGCGCGCCGACTTCAGCGTCTCCTCGAGCGCCGCTTCGCCACGGGCCACGATCGAGCTTCCCGTGCCGTTCATCGTGTCGGCCAAGTCGTCGAGCTGCTGGCGAAGGAGGGCGATTTCGCGCGCAAGATCCTTGCCGTTATGGGTGGCCGCATTGCGCATGACATGCTCCTGGGCTGTTGGGTCAGTCCAGTGAACGCTAGCGAACGGAGCGGGTTCCCGCCGTCTGCGACCATCGCTCGTAGCGGTTCGAACTCCTCTCCCCCGCTAAGGGGAAGAGGTTGGGTGAGGGGGCTACGCACGTCGTTTCCCCCTCACCTAGCCTCTCCCCCTACGGGGGAGAGGAACATGAATGGGATAAAGGGCCAACGAGCCGCGTCGTCCAAGGTCTCGGCGAAGGCCCGGACGACGGGTTCCAGGATCTCGGGACCGGTCGTCTCGGCTGAATCGGCCGGCGTGTGAAAGAAGGTGTGGGAACCTGCCATGCCGAAGAAGCGTGGATAGCCGGCTGCGAGAACGTCGCGCAGCTCGCCGATGCCGGCGCGCGCGCCAGTCAGCGGCGTTGCCACGATGTCCTTGAAGCGCCGGGCCACCGACGCCTCCATCGCCTGCGAGCTCAGCACCAGGCGCTGGCGGGTATCGACCGCGCGATCGGTGACCCAGCGTCCACCGTCGCGGCGCCAAGCGAAGCACGCCAGCGAGGCGCCGAAATGCGCCCACGCCAAGGTGGCGTCGGGCCTGGGCGCGCCGTCCTGCAGGAAGTGCTCCATGCCGCCATGCCCGACCTCGTGGCCCGAGGTCGCCACGAAAACCAGGTCGACGTCTGGCCAGCGCGTCGCCGCGAGCCGCGCCATCGCCAGGAACCCCGCGATGCCGGGCCCGCGCTCGCAGCTGCTGGTGAACCAGCTCGTCACCGGGGTCGAGATTGCAAGCCAGCGTCGCTTGCCGCGATCCAGGCGGCCCACGACGTTGCGGCCGGGCACGTCGCGCCGCCAGGCGCCCTGCACCGATACGGAGACTGGCCGGCCGGATTGCTGGGCCAGGTCGACCAACGACCGGTCCTTGGGTGCCACCAGGATCACCGGCACCGGCCACGGCTGGGTCTTCTGGTCGACGTTGTAGGTGAAGATCTCGCCGCTCGGATGGTCGATGGTGAGCAGAACGGCGGCTGGCTGTCGGGCGAAAGCGCTTTCAAGGGCCGTCACATGCTGGGGGGCGAGATAGGCGCCGCGGTCGAACGGCAGGGTGAGGCCCACGAAGCTGCCGGACGCGGGGCCGCTGTCGGACGCCGCGATCGGTGCCGTCAGGACGAACGTCGACTGCTGCTCGGGTATCCACCATTGCGGCATGACCGGGCGCACCTCGCCGTCGACGGCCAGTGTTGCCGTTTCGAATTCGTATTGGCGCGCCAGCGAGAAGGGTTGCGAGGAGACGCTGAGGCCGGCGCGTTCGAGCTCCTCGGCGATCCAGGCCAGCGCGCGTTCGGCGCCTGGCGAGCCATAGCGATGCGGGCCGAAGCTGTCGTAGCGCTGCACATCGGCATAGAGCGCGGCGCCTGAAAAGGGGATCGATGTTCATCTTGCCGTCATCCCGAGCGAAGCCGCCCGAAGGGCGGCGTAGTCGAGGGACCTATTCTTGTCGACAAAAGGACAAAAAGAGGTCCCCCACTTCGCCTCGCTGCGCTCGGCTCCGGTCGGGATGACGGAGAAGCCTAGAACCGCAGCGTCTGCACCAGTTCGGACGGCAGTTCCGACATCCGCACATACTGGGCAAGGATGTGCATCAGCGATTGATGCACGTCCTCGACGACGCCGTAGTTCTCGGCGGCGACGTGCAGGCTGATATCGGCCATCTGCGCGCTACGTCCGCCGGAGAAGCCCGACATCGCGATCGTCGTCATGCCGTTGTTCACCGGCCCAGTCGAGCGCCCGCACGATGTTCTCGGAATCGCCGGACGACGAGATGGTGATCAGCACGTCGCCGGGCCGCGCCGCGTTCTTGAGCTGGTAGGCGAAGACTTCGGGATACGCCATGTCGTTGGCGATCGCCGTGATCAACTCGACCGTGGCCGACAGGCTCACGACGCGCGGGCGCAACGTCGTGTTGGTGGCGATGCCCTTGGAGCAGTCGCAAGTCAGGTGATTGGCGATCGCCGCCGAGCCGCCATTGCCGCAGGTGAAGATCAGCCGATCAGCCTGGATGGCGCGCTTCATCGCCGTCACGGCGCGATCGACTTCGCCAGGGCGCACGGAGTCAGTGCCTTCGCCATGGCCGATGCGTAGTCGGCGATGAAGGCGCCAGCGTGGGAGTACTTCTGGCTGGGAAACTTGGCGGTCATGCGAAACGGTGGGTAAGGGACGGCCGTGCTGCCCGTCAACCGTCCCACACGTTCTGAGGCATCGGCAGCTTGGCAAAATCGGCGGCAACAAGCGGCCGGTGGTGGGTCACACCCTCCTTCTCCAACAACATCATGTATTGGCGCACGTGCTGGCCGGAGTGCCAGGTCGTCCGCTCCATGAGCTCATGGAGGCTCTGCGGACCGTAGTAGGTCTGCAAGGTTTTCGACGGCGCGGTGTCGCCAGCCTGCCACCAGGCGCGGAAGCGGTCCCGCACCTTCGTGCCGTAGGCGACCAGGGTGTCGGTGCCGGCATCGGGCGCAGGCTCCTCGCGGAACATGGCCTGGACCAGAGTGACGTTTTCGTTGGTGTCGAGAAAGGCGTCGATCACGCGGAACAGATGGAAGGCGAGCGTGCGGTAGCTGCGCGGCCGCCCCGGCACGTGGGTGTCGAGACGGTCGGCCGGCATCAGCGGGATCAGCTCGAGCGCGGCATCCATGAACTTGGTGACGCGCGCCGCCAGCTGATCGGTCGAGAGCTCAGGACCGGATTTCTCGGTGAGGCCGAGGAAGTCGACGACCTGCTTGATGCTCTGGCCGAAGGTGTATTTATCGCCGCGCGACAGCACCGGCACCGAACGCACGCCAAGCCGCTCCAGCTCCGCCATGCCGGCTGGATCCTCGAGTACATTCACCGAAACGAAGTCGATCCCACGGACCGATAGAAACTCTTTGAGTCTCAGGCAGCTGGTTCAACCGGGCTGCCAGAACACCTTCAGCGGTTCGCTCATGCGGATACCTGTATTGTCTCGTATCGACCTGGGCCTCAATTGGTCGCCTTGAGGCCGAGCGTATCAAGAATCGACTGCCAGCGCACCATGTCGGCTGCCAGTCGCTTGGCGCATTGCTCGCCGGTCGAGGTCTCGACGTCGAGGCCGAGCTGGGTCAGCAGCTCGGTCGTGTTGCGCGAATCGAGCGTGGCGCGCAGTTCGCGTTCCCACGCCGCCGCCACCTCGGCCGACAAGCCGGCCGGTCCGAAGAAGGCGTACCAGTTCTGCAATTCCAGGGTCGGGTAGCCGAGCTCGACGACGGTGGGAATGTCGGGGGCGATCTTGCTGCGCTGACTGCCCGAACTGACCAGGATGCGCAGCCGCGAGCCGCGATGATGCTGGAGCAGCGAGGTGAGGCCGCTGGTAGCGGCCGGAATCTTTCCCTGCTCGAGGTCGGCGACCATCGGCGAGGCACCCTTGAAGTAAACGGCCTCGAGTGGCTGGCCGAGTGTGCGGCCGACCATCAAGCCGAAGAAGTGGGTGAAGCTCTGCAGCGACGTCGTGCCGAAGCGTGCACCCTCCGGACCCGCGCTCTTCAGCCACGTGCCATAGTCGGCCAGCGATGAAACGTCGATCTTGCGCGACACCGCAAGACCCGTCGGATAGGTGCCGACCAGCGTGAGCGGCATGATGTCGGTCTGCGGGTCGAACGGGAAGGACTTGGTCGTCAGCCGCCCGACCAGCGTTGCGGTCGGGATGAAACCCAGCACCGATCCATCGGTCGGCGCCTTCTTCAGTACCTCACCGACGGCGGCACCGGCCGCTCCGGGCCGGTTCTCGATGGTCACCGGCCGCGACAGACGCTGTTGCAGTGCCGCCGCGATGACACGGGCCATCTCGTCCGTACCGCCGCCGACCGGGTAACCGATGATGATCCTGACGCCACGTGCCGGAAGCACGCCCTGGGCGCGCGTCGACGCGGCACCGAGCACAGCTGGCGCGGCCAAGAAAACGCGACGCGACAGCCGGATCATTTGCCGAGCATCACTCCATTATCGAAGCCTCGACGCTCAGGGCGGCGATCTGTTCCGTCACGCCGGCTTGTGGCAGACCACACAGACCTTGTTGCCGTCGGGATCCCTGAGATAGGCGCCGTAGTAGTTCGGATGATAGTGCTTGCGCAGCCCCGGCGCACCCTCGTCCTTGCCGCCAGCCGACATGCCGGCCTTGTAGGCGGCATCGACCGCGGGGCGGTCGGACGCTTCCAGGCCGATGGTGATGCCGTTGCCCACCGTCGCCGCCTTCTTGTCGGCCGGATTGAGAATCCAGAGCTGCGGCCGTCCGCCCGCCCGGCCATAGGCGATGGCCTCGGGATAGTCGGCGAGGCGTTCGAGGCCCAGCGCCTTGCCGACGCCGTCGTAGAACGCCTTGGCCTTGGCGACATCGTTGCTGCCGACGGTGACGTGGCTGAACATCGGGACCTCCCTGGATTGGCTTGGTCCTCAGGATGCCGCAGGCGCGTAGACCGAGGCAAGCTGGCGCGACACCAGCCTTGCGTAGAGGCCGTTCTTCGCCAGCAGTGAAGCGTGCGTGCCGGTCTCCGCCACGCGGCCCGCGTCCAGCACCACGATCAGATCGGCGTCGCGCACCGTCGACAGGCGATGGGCGATGACGACGGTGGTGCGGTCGGCCTGCAGGAGGTCGAGCGCGCGGCGCACGGCCTGCTCATTGACTGCGTCGAGATGCGAGGTCGCCTCGTCGAGCACCAGGATGGGCGCGTCCTTCAGGAAGGCGCGGGCAATGGCGACGCGCTGGCGCTGGCCGCCTGACAATGCCGTGCCGCGTTCGCCGACCGGCGAATCGAGACCGTCGGGCAGGGCAGCGACGAGGTCGCTGAGCGATGCGTGCCGGATCGCCGCCTGCAGCTCGGCTTCCGAAGCGTCGGGGCGGGCGATCAGGATGTTGGCGCGCAAGCTGTCGTTGAACAGATAGGTGTCCTGGGCGACCAGGGCGATGAGGCGGCGAAGCTCGTCGAGCTTGTAGTCGCGCAGGTCGGCGCCGTTCAGCGTGATGCGGCCCGAATCGGCGTCCCAGAACCGCATCAGGAGCTGCGCCGTCGTGGTCTTGCCGGCGCCCGAGGTGCCGACCAGGGCCACCGTCTTGCCGGCGGGGATCTTGAAGCTCACGTCGCTCAGCGCCCGGCGCGTCTGGCCGGGATAGGCGAAATTCACCTTCTCGAGGGCAAGTGCTGCAGCGCCGGCGCGCGGCGGCACGCCCGGCCCGTCGCGCACCGGGATGGGCTCGTTGGCCAGCGCATAGACCCGCCGCGTGGCACCCAGCGTGTCGGCGAGTTGCCGGCCGATCTGGGCGATCTCCGACACCGGCAGGAAGGCCGCCATGGCGAGGATGGTGAGCAGCGGCAGCAGGCCGGCATCGATGGTTCCGCGCTGTGCCAGCACGGCGCCCGCCACGACCACGGCGAGGCCGCCGAGGCCGGTCAGCACCTCCAGGATGGCGTGCTGCATCGTGAGCTCGCTGAAGAAGGGCAGGCGGAGCGTGATGTGCCGCTGCGAGAGCTGGTCGAGCTTGGCGCCGCGGGCGTCTTCCTGCTGGAAGGCGACGATCTCGCCCAGTCCCTGGACCGAATCGACGGCGAAGGCGCCGAGCTCGCCCGCCGCTTCGCGCGCCTGGCTGCCCAGGTGATCGACGCGCTTGCGCATCAGGAAGGGGCTCAAGCCCACGGCGAGCAGGAACGGCAGCAGCGCCAGTGCCAGCCAGCCGTTGGCCCAGGCCAGCACCGCGACCACGGCCGCCGGCACCAGGATGGCGACGAAGGCCGGCGCCACGGTGTGGGCGAAGAAGTACTCGACCAGCTCGATGTCGTGGGTGGCGAGCGCCATCAGATCGCCGGTGCGCCGGCGCACCAGATAGGCCGGCGCCAGCGCATCGAGCTTGCGGAAGGCGTCGATGCGCATCTCGGCCAGCAGGCGGAAGGCCATGTCGTGGGCCAGCCAGGATTCGAACCAGTGCAGGATGCCCGACAAGGGCGCCACGATGGCGAGCGCGATGGCGTAGCCGGTGTAAGGCTGATGGTTCTTGAGCGCCAGCACGATCAGCGCCGACAGGACGCCGACGCCGATGAAGGCGATGACACGCAGCACGCCCAGCGTGAAAGTGGCGGTGAGCTTGCCCTTCCACGGCAGGATCACCTTCATCAACGCGGCCACCACCTGGTACCACGTGAGGCCTTCGGCCTTGATGATGCCCTCGGTGACGGTCTTGAGCGCGCCGCCCGGCGTGTCGGAAACCGATTCCACCTTCTGAGGCGCCGCGATCGTCTCGAGCGCGTCGGGCGTCTGCTGCTCACGCGCCTGCTCGGCCATCAGGCCGGCATAGACTCCGCCCTTGGCCATCAGCGCGTCGTGGCGACCCTGCTCGGCGACCTTGCCGCCGTCGAGCACGAGGATGCGGTCGCAGTCGATCACGCTCGACAGGCGATGGGCCAGGATCAGCGTGGTCCGGCCCTGCATCAGCCGGTCGAGCGCCTCCTGGATCACCGCCTCGTTCTCGGCGTCGACGGCTGAGAGCGCTTCGTCGAGCACCAGGATCGGCGTATCGCGCAAGAGCGCGCGGGCGATGGCGACGCGCTGGCGCTGGCCGCCCGAAAGCTTGATGCCCTTCTCGCCGATCGTCGTGGCGTAGCCCTGCGGCAGGCTCAGGATGAAGTCGTGGATGTTGGCCGCGCGCGCCGCATCTTCGAGCTCCTGCTGCGTGGCCTGGGGCCGGCCCAGCCGGATGTTCTCCTCGACGGTGCCGTGGAACAGGAAGGTGTCCTGGTTCACCACCGAGATCAGGGACCGGATCTCGGCGAAGGGGAGCGTGCGCAGGTCGTGGCCACCCAGCAGGATGCGGCCGTGGTCGGGGTCGTAGAAGCGCAGCAGCAGGCGCACGATCGACGACTTGCCGCCGCCCGACGGTCCGACCAGTCCCAGCCGCTCGCCAGCTACGGCTCGGAAGGAAAGCGCGTCGTGCACGGTGCGCCGCGTGCCGGGATAGGCGAAGCGCACATCCTCGAACTCGATGGTCGGCGCCAGCGCCTTGTCGAGCTTGGCCGGGCTCGCGTCGGCGACAGCGGGCTTGTCGTCGAGGATGCGATAGATGCCCTGCGCCGCGGACAGGCCGACCATGCCCTGGTGCAGCACGCTGCGCAGCTCGCGCATCGGCCGGAAGATTTCTATGCCCAGCATCAGGATGATCAGCAGGGCCGACAGCGACATGGCGCCCGCTTCGACGCGCATGGCGCCGTAGATCAGGGCGGTGGCCGCGCCGCCGGCGATCGAGGCGTCGGTGATGCCGCGGGCCAGCGAGTTGGTGCCCAGCACCCACATGGTGCGCCGGAACAGGTCGCGCGCCTCGACCTCGAGCTTGTCGGCGCGCGTCTTGCCCTGGCCGAAGGCCTTCAGCGTGGCCAGGCCCTGGATCGAATCGAGGAACTCGGCGGCGAACGAGGCATAGGCCGTCTGCCGACGCTTGGAATTCTTGACGTCCCACTTGTGCCACAGCGCCGGCGCAAGCAACGCGAACAGGGCGAAGCCCAGCATGACCGTCGCCACCGGCAGGTCGACGAAGGCCACGACGGCGAAGATCAGGATGGGCGAGAGCAGTGCGATCATGAACTGCGGCAGGAACTGGCCGAAATAGGTTTCGAGCTGTTCCACGCCGTCGATCATCGACAGCGTGAGACCGCCGGAGCGCTGGCGGCCGACCGTGCCCGGCCCGAGCGACGCCACCTGGTCGTAAAGGATGCGGCGGAGCTTCTTCTGCACCATTGCCGCCGTGCCGTGCGCCACCACCGCGCGCCAGTGCTCGGCCAGGCCGCGCAGCACCATGACCAGCGCGATCAGCAGCACCGAGGGCACCATCTCCGAGATCGGCCGGCCGAGGAACACCTGGCCGATCAGCCAGCCCAGGAGGCCCAACCGGGCGATGCCGAGGCCGACGGCCAGAAGCCCGATTCCGACGGCGCCGGCGATCCGCCAGCGCACCCCTTTGGTGAAGACGAGGAGGCGAGGTTCGATGTGCATGAAGGGATGGTAGGGCGAACGTTCGTATTCGTCAGTCCACAAATTGGAAGAACGCGTGTACATTTCTGAACATGAATGCCAACTGGGACGATCTCCGGGTTTTCCTGACCCTGGCCCGCGAGGGCACGCTCACCACGGCGGCCAAGGCGCTGGGGGTCAGCCATCCTACCGTGTCGCGCCGCGTGCAGGCGCTGGAGCAGCAGATCGGCGCCCGCCTGTTCGAGCGCCTGCCCGACCGCTTCGTGCCGACGACGGCGGGCGAGGAACTGCTGGCCGACACCGAGGCGATGGAGAAGGCCGCGCTGTCGATCAATCGCCGCAGCGCCGGCCTCAGCGACACGGTGAGCGGCGTGGTGCGCCTGTCGGCCGGCGAGGCGATGGCGGTGCTGGTCGCACGCCATCTGCCGTGGCTGCGCGCCCGGCTGCAGCAGATCGAATTCGAGGTGGTCGAGAGCCACACGCTCGCCAATCTGTCGCGGCGCGAGGCCGATCTCCTGATCCGCGAGCAGGTGCCCGACCTTGCCGGCATCGTCACCCGCAAGCTCTGCCACGTCGCTTACGCGATCTATGCGGCGCGCAAGCTCGAGCTCAAGCACGCCAGCATGCCGGCGCTGGTCGACCAGCCCTGGATCGGCTTCGACGACGACCACAGCTACATGCCGGGCCAGCGCTGGCTGCACGAGCAGCTGGGCCGGCGGCCCGAGATCCGGGTCAACAACTGGCTCATCCTGCATGAGGCGGCGCGAGTCGGATCCGGACTTGCCGTGCTGCCGTGCTATCTCGCGGACCAGGACCCGAAGCTCCGCCGCGTCGGCGGCGTGCTGCCCGAGGTCTCGACCGAGCAGTGGCTGCTGGTCCATCGCGACCTCCGGGCCCTGCCGCGGGTGCGGGCGGTCATGGACGCGCTGGTCGAGCTCTTCCAGCGTCACCGCTCCAATCTGGAGGGGCGCGGCGGACAGACCGTGCCATAGTGGGGCGCCATTTCCGGAGGGCGCTCATGAAAAAGTCAATGCTTGCGCTGGCTCTGGTATCCGTGGCGACAGCGGCGCATGCCGAGAACGGCGTGCTGTCCATGGCGGGCAAGCCTGAGGATGTCGGTCTTTCGTCCGCGCAATTGAAGCGCCTCGAGGAGGTGACGCAGAAGCATGTCGACTCCGGCCTGGTGCCGGGCGCGGTGATGCTGGTGGCGCGGCGCGGCAAGATGAAGGTCGGCACCGAGAAAGTCGTCGACGGCAGGGCGGTGCTGCAGCTCAGCGATCCCGAGCGCGCCATGACCGTGTTGCCTGGGCGCGGCGCCGTAATGGCTTCCATCAACGTGTCCCACACCCCGGCCTTTCGCCATTGCGCGAAGCGATTGTAGAAGGTGGTGCGAGGACCACATCGCTCCGGCAGGTCGCGCCACGGTCATCAACCCGCGGCACGCCTCGCGGCTTGTTCGGCATCACGGCCAAACAGGTACGCCCTCCAACCCCGCGGTTTCTGGTAGGCCGCAGATCAGGTTCGCATTCTGCACCGCCTGGCCGGCGGCTCCCTTGCCGAGATTATCGACCACGCCCATCGCGATCACCAAGTTGCGCTCTGGATCGGCCGCATAGCTGACAAACGCGAGGTTCGAGCCGGTGGCCCATTTGGTCTGCGGCGGCTTGTCGGTCACGCGGACGAACGCCCGCCCGGCGTAGAAGCGCCGGGCCGCGTCCAGGCACTGGCCCGTGGTGGCGCGGCCGCGGCAGTAAATGGTGGCGAGTACGCCGCGGGTCATCGGCACCAGGTGCGGCGTGAACACCAGCCCGGCCGCGCTGCCGCCGCTCAGCCGCTCGATCGTCTTGGCGATCTCGGGCATGTGGACGTGCTTGAGCAGACCGTAGGGCAGCAAGTTCTCGTTGCTCTCGGCGTAGCCGAACTTGCTGTCGGCGCCGCCCCGGCCGGCACCGGAGATGCCGGTCTTGACGTCGATCACGATGTTGCCAGGCTCGATCAGCTTGTTGACCAGCAGCGGCGCCAGCGCGGTCAGCGTCGCTGCGGGGTAGCAGCCGGGGTTGGCAACGCGGGTCTGGCCCTCGATCTGGGTTGGCCAGACGTCGGCCAGGCCGTACGCCCAACCCTCGACGTAGCGGTGGTCGCCGCCGATGTCGACGATCTTCACGTCCTTGGGGACGCGCGCCAGCGCCTCGGCCGAGGCGCCCGTGGGCAGCGACGCGAACAGCACGTCGAGCTTCGGCAGGATCGCAGGATCCCACTTGTCGATCACCAGCTCGGCCAGCTTGGCCGGCACACCGGGGAAGCGGTCCACCAACCGGCTGCCGGCGCTGCCCTCGCCCGCGGCGTAGACCAGCTCGAAAGAAGGGTGGCTCGCGACCAGGCGCATCGCCTCGCCGCCGCCAAAACCGCTGATCCCGACAATGCCGACGCGAATGCTCATGGTGGTGTCCTTCTGGGGTTTGGGCAAAAGAAAACCCCCGGAGCCGGGGGCTGCGGGGGTTCAGGAACGCGGGCCGGGCCGCTCCGGCGGATGGGACCTACGGTGAGGCAGTCACCACGCGGACGGACGCTGATCGACGCGCAGCCCGAAGAGCCGCCGCTTGGGTGCAGCGGCGTCGGCGTCGGTCACAAAGGTTCTGGTTCCTGAGCATGTCCTTCGACACTGTCGCTACCCACATTAATCGTCAAGGGGCATGTCTGCTGACCATCCGTCTCGGACGTTTCCGGTTTATGGGCAGGTTCACGACCTAGATCGCGACCTGCTGGATCCCGCCGCGCGGCTGGCCGGCCTCGATGCTGCGCCACAGGATCTCGTGACCGGCCGGCAGCGGCCGGTTGTTGGCCATGGTGAGCCAGATCCGGAGCAGCAGGCGGTCGTGGCCGCTCGAGGCGTCGTCCTCGAACGGCGTGCGCCCGTGGTAGGTGACGTGGCTGTTGATCAGCTGCAGGTCGCCGGGCTCGAGCGTCATCTCGAAGCAGAGCTCCTGCGCCGTTGCCATCAGCATGTCGATCGCTTCCTTCTGCGCCGCCGAGAGCTTCGGCACGTCGGGCGCGAGCTGGGCCGCCTCGATGAAGGTCAGCGAATAGTGCGAGGTGAACTTGCCGTCGCGCACGCCGAAGATCGGCAGCGGGTAGGCCGTGGCCCGGCTCGTGCTCGCGCCGTCCTTGCCGGTGCCTTCCTCGCCGAAGCGGCTGCGCCAGTAGTCGGTGAACAGCGCGTCGAGCAGGTCGGGACGCCTGGCGAGGATCGCGTTGTGGATGGCGGGCGTCGAGGCCAGCGTGCTCACGCCGCCCTTCCGCGCCTGGCGCACGCACAGGAGCCCCACCACGTCGGTGCGGTCGGTGTGGAAGCGCAGCCCGCCGTTGGTCAGGGTGCGCGCGTAGGAGGAGAGGAAGGTGGTGCCCTTCTGGTCCTTGGTCTCGCCGCCCATCGTGATCTGACCATACGTGCGCCCGACATGCGCGCCCTCGTCGCGGATGGCGCGCATCAGCTCGCCGCTGCGGTTCTGGAACACCGGCGTGCCGAGATGCGTGCCCAGGCCGAAGTAGATCTTGCGCAGGTCGTTCTCGTCGTAGCGATCCACCGGGAAGCCGCGCAGCTTCATGATGCCGACGCCGTTCTCCAGCTCGTCGGCGATGTCGGCCAGCAGTCCGTCAAGGCCATTGATCGGGAAGTCCGCGCGCGTGATCTGCGACCAGTCGAGGCCCTTCTTCTTCACATGGGCGAGCGCTCCATCGAGCTCGGCCACGGCCGACGCGGGCATGTCGCGGATCCAGCGCTTGGAGTTCTTGATTTCGGCGCCGGTCCACACGTTGGCACCGGCAAGGGGCGTACGGTTGGTCATGATCGGTCCATTATAGCGTCTTGCGCATATTGATCGAGGTCGGATGGTCGAACCCCTCATGCGCCTCGCGTGAGATCTCGACGTAGCCGAGCGATGCGAAAAACCGCTGGTTCTCGGTCAGCACGATGCGCACGCCCAGCCGGACGCCGGCAAGCTCGCGGCGCCGGGCCTCGTCCTCGACCGCCTCGATCAGGCGGCGGGCGATGCCCTGGCCGCGCGCCTCGGGCACCACCGAGAGGCGGCCGAAATAGAGATCGTCTTCCATCAGCTGCACCATGACACAGCCGAGGATGCGGCCGTTCCGCTCCGCGAGGATGGCACCGCACGCGTGCGCCAGCTCGGTGGTGATGCCGTCGGCCGTCTCGGCAAAGGCGCCCGACTGAGGCTCGAGCCTGCCGCGATATTGCTCGAAGGCTGCGGCGATGGTGGCTGCGATGGCCGCGGCATCGGCCGCCGTCGCGGCGCGCAGGACAAGGGTGTCGCTCATGGTCGCTTTCTCGCGTAGGCTTTGCCTCATAGGTGAGGAAAAGCCAATGGGATACCAGACCATCGAGGTGCGCAAGCTCTCGCCTGTGATCGGTGCGGAGATCTTCGGCGTCGATCTCGCCCGGCCGCTCGGCAACCAGGTCTTCCAGGAGATCCATGACGCGTTGATGGACAATCTGGTGATCTTTTTCCGCGACCAGGAGCTCACCCACGAGCAGCACAAGGCGTTCGGCCGCCGCTTCGGCGAGCTGCACCTCCATCCAGCCTCGCCGCGCACCGGCACCGAGCATCCGGAGATCCTGGTCATCAAGGCCGACGAGCATTCCAAGCACGTGGCCGGCGAGGAATGGCACTCCGACGTGTCGTGCGATCCCGAGCCGCCGATGGGCAGCATCCTCTACATGAAGCAGCTGCCGCCCGACGGCGGCGGCAACACGCTGTTCGCCAACATGTACCGCGCCTACGAGACGCTCTCGGGCCCCCTCCAGCGCCTGTGCGAAGGGCTGACCGCGGTCCATGACGGCGCCCAGGTCTATGGCGGCCGCTTCGGCTACACGCCGAAGGAGGGCGGCTTTCCCCGCAACGAGCATCCCGTCGTGCGCACGCATCCGGTGACCGGCCGCAAGGCGCTCTACGTCAATCGCAACTTCACCACGCACATCGCGGGCCTGCGCAGGAACGAGAGCGACGCATTGCTGGAGATGCTCTATCGCCACAGCGAGACGCCGGAATTCCAGTGCCGCTTCGCCTGGCAGCCCAACTCGATCGCCTTCTGGGACAACCGCGCCGCCATGCATCATGCGATGTGGGATTACTTTCCGCACAAGCGGCTGGGCTACCGCGTGACCGTCAAGGGCGACAAGCCGTTCTATCGCGCATAGGGACCGACATGGCGCTCATCACCTATCTCACACGCATCCAGTTCGATTTCGGCGCGCTGAAGCTTCTCGAATCCGAGCTGCAGCTTCTCGGCATGCGACGGCCATTGATCGTCACCGACAAGGGCGTGATCGCGGCCGGCCTGTGGGCCAAGGTCAAGGAGCGGCTTCCCGGCAACATGCCGATCGCCCTGTACGACGGCACGCCGGAGAACCCGACGGAAGCGGCGATGCGCGATGCGCTCAAGGTCTACAAGGACGAGGGCTGCGACGGCATCATCGCCATCGGCGGCGGCTCGCCCATGGATCTCGCCAAGGCGGTCGGCCTGATGGCGACCCATCCCGGCACTTCGCTGCAGCCCTATTCCTTCGTCGAGGGCGGGGCGGGCAAGATCACCGCGGCGGTGGCGCCGATCGTGGCCATTCCCACGACCTCGGGCACCGGCAGCGAGGTGAGCCGCGGCGGCGTCATCATCATGGATTCCGGCCGCAAGCTTGCGATCGGCAGCCCGTACCTGATCCCCAAGCTGGCGTTGATCGACCCCGAGCTGACGCTCGGCCTGCCGCCGCATCTGACCGCCGGCACCGGCATGGATGCCTTCACCCACAACATCGAATGCTTCCTGTCGAATGCCTTCAATCCGCCGGCCGATTCGATCGCCCTCGACGGGCTGGAGAAGGCATGGACCTGGGTCGAGCGCGCGACGAAAGACGGTTCGGACCGCGAGGCGCGCTACAACATGGCGATGGCCGCCATGGAAGGCGCCATGGTTTTCCAGAAGGGCCTGGGCGCGGTGCATGCGCTCAGCCATCCGACCGGCGGGCTGAAGGGCTATCGCCTGCATCACGGCACGCTGAACGCGGTCTATCTGCCGGCCGTCCTGCGCTTCAACGAGCCCGCGGTGGGCGAGAAGTACCGGAAGGTGGCCCAGGTCATGGGCCTGCCGGCGAGCGAGGCCAACGCGGCGGGCGTGGCCAACGCCGTCGCCGCGCTCAATGCGCGGCTCGGCATTCCCAAAGGCCTCGGCACGATGGGGCTGGCGCAGGACACCGTCGAGAAGATTGCCGACGGCGCGCTCGGCGATCACTGCCACCAGTCGACACCGCGCCAGCCGACCAAGGCCCAGTACGTGCAGTTGATCGAGGAATCTTGGGGCTAATCTTCCGGACCGCGCGCGTCCCCGCGCGCTCATGAGCGCGCGGGGACGCGCGCGGTCCGGAAGAGCATGAAGTTGATCGGGAGCGATGAATGAAGGTCAAGGACAAGGTCTGCGTCGTCACCGGCGCGGCGGGCGGGATCGGCGAGGCGGTGGCGCGGCGCTATGCCAAGGAAGGCGCCAAGGGCGTCGTCGTGGCCGACCGCGATGCCGACCGGCTGAGGATCGTCGCCGACGACATCAGGGGCCTGGCGGTCGCCTGCGACGTCGCCCGGGAAGCGGACATCAAGCGGTTGGTCGCCGAAGCCGAGCGGCGGTTCGGCCCCGTCGACGTCTTCTTCTCCAACGCCGGCATCGGCCGCGGCGGCCATGAGGATGCGACCGACGAGGACTGGGCCGACAGCTGGGCCATCCATGTCATGAGCCACGTCTATGCCGCGCGCGCCCTGGTGCCGGGCATGCTGGCGCGCAAGTCGGGCTATCTTTTGAACACCGCCAGTGCCGCGGGGCTGCTCGCCTCGATGGGCTCCGCGCCCTACGGCGTCACCAAGCACGCCGCTGTGGCGCTGGCCGAGCATCTCGCCATCCAGTACGGCGATCGCGGCATCTCGGTGTCGGTGCTCTGCCCGCAGGCGGTCGATACCAACATGCTGCGCATGGCGGGCGCCGGCGCGGCGTCGGTCGACGGCGTGCTGCACACCGACGCCGTCGCCCAGACCGTGATCGAGGCGATGGACGAGGAGCGCTTCCTGATCCTGACGCATCCGGAGGTGAAGGAGTACATGGCGCGCAAGCTCGACCGCGACCGCTGGCTGCGCGGCATGCGCCGCTTGCGCGACAAGACCGGCGAGGGCCAGAATCGGGGTGAGGGCCGGCGCGCATGAGGAGGAAGGTCGACCTCTGGCTCGAGCTGCGCAGCCCGTTCCCTACCTCGCCAAGGACCCGGCCGACGAGCTGGAGCGCGAGTTCGAGGTCGAGCTGGTCCTTCGGCCGTTCAACTTGAACATTGCCGGCGCGGTCAATCTCAGCGATCCCGAGGCGATCGCGCGCGGCATGCGCACGAGGGCTCCGCAGAGCTGAAGCGCCACCAGCACGAAGCCCCAGCAGCAGGGCGTTTTCGCTGTGCCCACCTTCGTCGTCGATGGCGAGCTTTTCTGGGGTCAGGACCGAATTGATTTCGTGCGCGCCAAGCTTGCCGCTTGATCGCGCCGCGAAGATCGACGAAGGTCGCGCCTCATGAAGCGGCAGACCCTTCGACTTAAGCGCTGATCCCGATCCGGACCGTCCGGACCGCGGATCGCCTGTCGTTGCGTGTCTGGCCCGTGCCGAGAAGTCGCTTCAATGATCTCCTACTTCCTGTCCTTGTTTGCCGGTGTCGGTCTGTGGACGGCGATCGGCGTCACCCTGGTCGCGGGCCTGATGCGCGGCTTTGCGGGCTTCGGCTCGGCCATGCTGATGGCGCCGATCTTCGCGATCCTCTTTGGCTCGGCCGACATGGTGGTGACCGTGGTGGCAATCGAGCTGGTTGTGTCCCTGCAGCTCTTTCCGCAGGTCCGCCAGCACGCCGACTGGCAGGTGCTGACACCGATGAGCATCGCCGCCTGCGCCGCCATGCCGCTCGGCGTCTGGCTGCTGGCCAGCGTCGACAAGAACACCATCGTGACGGCGGTATCGGCGGTGATCGTGGCCTTCGTCGTGCTGATGTGGACCGGCTGGAAATACACCGGCCGGCGCTCGACGGCCGCCACCGTCGCGGTCGGCGCCGTGTCGGGCGCCATGATGGCGACGACCAGCGTCGGCGGGCCGCCGGTGCTGCTCTACCTGCTGTCGGGCAACGACCCGCCGCAGGTCAACCGCGCCAACATCGTCACCTACTACTTCCTGACGCAGTTCCTGCTGATCGTGATCGTGCTGGCGACCGGCGTCGCGGGCATCGATGCGCTGGCTCGCGCCGCGGTGCTGTTCCCGGTCATGGTGCTGGGCGCCTGGGCGGGCGGCCGCGCCTTCCATGGCCTGGCGAGCGAGCGGCTCTACCGCAACGTGGCGCTTACCATGCTGTTCGCCACCGGCCTGTTCGGCCTGCTGCGCGGCTGGCTGTTCTGATATCATCGGCACGACTTCGAGGAGGAGTTCCATGCGTTTCGTCGTCGGCGCCTTCGGCTTGGTTTTCGTCTCGGTGCTCGCAACCGGTGCCCGGGGCCAGGACCCGTTCATGCAAGTCTGCACGCAGACCACGCCGCAGAAGATGTGCGAGTGCATCGCCGCCAAGCTGCCGGCCGACAAGCGTCAGGCCGCCATCGAGGGCCTGCGCAAGTCCAATGCCGCCATGGCGCCCGGCGGCAACCTGCTCGATCCGTCCAACCTGTCGCAGGAGCAGATGCAGGGCCTCGACGCCGTGGTGATCGCGCAAGCCAACTGCACTTGAGGTCCAGCTGCACCTGACGTCAGAGGTTGTGGCAGGCGACCTGCCGGCCATCGCCGACATCGACCAGCGGCGGGGCGATCTCGGCGCACACCGTGCTTTCACGCGGGCAACGGCCGCACAGCCGGCAGCCTGGCGGCGGGTCGATCGGCGTCGATACCTCGCCCTGCAGGATGAGCCGCGGCGCCGGCTTGGACGGATCGGCCTCGGGGACGGCCGCCAGCAGCGCCTTGGTGTAGGGATGGAGCGGCTTGTCGAACAGCGACGCCGCCGGTCCGGTCTCGACGATCTTGCCGACATACATCACCGCCACCCGGTCGCTGATGTGGCGGATGACGCTGAGATCGTGGGCGATGAAGAGGTAGGTCAGCCCGAATTCCTTCTGCAGCTCGCGGAACAGGTTCAGGATCTGCGCCTGGATCGAGACGTCGAGCGCCGACACCGGCTCGTCGCCGATCACCAGCTCGGGATCGACCGAAAGGGCGCGGGCGATGGCGATGCGCTGGCGCTGGCCGCCCGAGAATTCGTGGGGATAGCGGTCGATATGCTCGATGCCGAGCCCGACGCGGCGCAGCAGCTCCAGAACCCGCTCGCGCTTCTCGGCCCACGAGCGTGCGAGCCCGTGGATCTCCATCGGCCGGCTCAGGATGTGCATGATGGTCTTGCGCGGATTGAGCGAGCTGTAGGGGTCCTGGAACACCATCTGGACCTCCTTGCGCGCCTCCTTCATGCGGCTGCGCGAGAAGGCCAGCAGGTCCTCGCCCTTCAATGTGACTTCGCCCGCCGTCGGCTCGATCAGCCGCGTCACCAGCCGCGCCGTCGTCGACTTGCCGCAGCCGCTTTCGCCCACCAGGCCCAGCGTCTCGCCGCGCTTGATGTAGAAGTCGATGCCGTCGACCGCCTTCAGCACCTGGGTCTTCTCGCCGGCGAGCTTGGAGTAGATGTCGCCGTGCAGGGTGAAGTGCTTGGCCAGACCCTTGACCCGCAGCAGGGCGTCGTCGGCCGTCTGGGCCATCGTCATGCCGTTCCCCGATCATGCAGATGGCAGGCCGCGAGATGGCCGGGCGCGATCTCCTTGAGCCGCGGGATCTCGCGGCGGCAGATGTCCATGGCGTGGGTGCAGCGTGGATGGAACTTACAGCCCGAGGGCGGCTCCATCATGTTGCACACCGAGCCCGCGATCGGCGTCAGGTACTTGGCCTGGCCGTCGAGCCGCGGGATCGAGTTCAAGAGGCCCACCGTGTAGGGGTGTTGCGGGTTGGCAAAGATCTCGCGCTTGTCGCCAAGCTCGACGATGTGGCTGGCGTACATCACGCCGACCCGGTCGCAGGCATGGGCGACGACGCCGAGATTGTGGGTGATGAAGAGCAGCGACATGCCCAGGCGCTCGATCATGCCGGTGATCAGCTCGAGGATGGTGGCCTGGATGGTGACGTCGAGCGCGGTGGTCGGCTCGTCGGCGATCAGGAAGCCCGGATTGCACGAGAGCGCCATCGCCAGCATGACGCGCTGGCGCATGCCGCCGGAGAACTCATGGACGTAGGAGTCGAGCCGCTTGCGCGGCGAGGGGATGCCGACCAGCGACAGGAGCTCGACGACGCGCTCGCGCGCCTGGGCCTTGGAGAGGCCCAAGTTGGTGCGCAGCGCATCGGAGATCTGGTCGCACACGGTGAACACCGGGTTGAGCGCGCTCATCGGCTCCTGGAACACCATGGCGATGCGCCGCCCGCGCAGCGCGCGCATCTCGGCATCGCTCTTGTCCAGGATATTGGCGCCCTCGAACAGCACGCGGCCGTGCGGGATCTCGCCGGGCGGGTCGGGGATCAGGCGCATGATCGCCTTGGCCGTCACCGACTTGCCCGAGCCCGATTCGCCCACCAGGCCGAAGGTCTGGCCGCGCTCGATCGAGAAGGACACGCCGTCGACCGCGGTGAGGTCGCCGCGCCGCAGGCGAAAGCGCACGGTGAGCTCGTCGAGTGCGAGAACTGTCTCGGCCATGGTCAGCGCTCCGCCAGCCGCGGGTCGAGGATGTCGCGCAGGCCATCGCCGAACAGGTTGAAGGCCAGCACCGTGTAGCAGATGGCGAGGCCGGGAAAGGCCGCGATCAAGGGAGCGGTCTCCATGTAGTCGCGCGCGGCGGCGAGGTCGGAGCCCCAGTCGGGCGTCGGCGGCGGCGTGCCCAGCCCCAGGAACGACAGCGCCGCCACGATCAGGATGACGTAGCCCAGTCGCACCGTGGCGTTGACGATCAGCGGCGAGACGATGTTGGGCAGGATTTGGCGCAGCGCGATGGCCAGGCTGCTTTCGCCGACGGCGCGCGAGGCTTCCACGTATTCCTTCTGCTTCTCGACCAGCACCGAGCTGCGCGACAGGCGCGCGACCTCCGGCGTGAAGGCGAAGCCCAGGGCGAAGATCAGCACCATGTCGTTGTAGATGCCCTCCATCTTCCATTCTCGGGCCAGGGTGACGATCAGCAGGTAGAGAAGGAGCCCGGGAAAGGCCAAGAGCCCGTCGACGAAGCGCATGGCCACGGTGTCGACCTTGCCGCCGAAATAGCCGGAGAGCACGCCGTAGGGGATGCCGACGCTGAGGCCGAACGCGACGGCGAGGATGGCGATGGTCACCAGCCGGCGGCCGCCCCACAGCAGGCGGGAATAGATGTCGCGGCCCATGCGGTCGGTGCCCAAAAGATGCTTCTCGGAGGGCGGCTGCAGGCGCTCGCGGTAGTTCTGCTTGATCGGGTCGTAGGTGGTGATCCAGGGCGTGGCGATGCAGGCGCCGAACAGCAGCACCAGCATGACCGCGCCGATCGAGGCGGTGCGGCTCTTGCGCAGCTCGTGCCAGGCGTTGGCGAGCGCCGTGCGCCAGCGCGCCAGCCGGCCGCCGAGCGTGGGCGCACGGATCGCCTCGAGGTCGGCGAACTTGCGGGCTTCGAGTTCGGTCATGGCGTTCCCCCTAGCCCAGCTTCACGCGCGGATTGAGCAGCCGGTAGGTGAGGTCGACCAGGAGGTTCATGACCACGACGATGCAGCCCAGCACCAGCACCCCGGCCTGGACCAGCGGATAGTCGCGCTGCAGGATCGCCTCGAAGATCGCCCGCCCGATGCCGGGCCAGGCGAAGATCGATTCCAGCACCACCGTGCCGCCGAGGAGATTGGCGAGCTGCAGGCCGCTGATGGTGATGGTCGGGATCATGGCGTTGCGCAGGGTGTACTTGAAGATCACCTTGCTCTCGCTGAGGCCGACCGAGCGCGCGGTGTCGACGTATTCCTTGTTCATCTCGTCGAGCATGCTGGAACGCGTGAGCCGCGTGGTGTAGGCGGCCTGCCGGAAGCCGACCGCGGCTGCCGGCAGGATCAGGAACTTGAGACTGGCCCACGGATCCTCGAACGGGTTGGCGAAGCCGGAGGAGGGCAGCCAGCCGAGATAGAGCGAGAAGAACAGCACGCAGAGGATGGCGAACCAGAACTCGGGGATCGAGATGCCGATCAGCGAGGTGACCTGGGCGGTGTAGTCGATCGGCGTGTTGCGCTTGACGGCGGCGATGGTGCCGAGCGGCACGGCGATCAGCATGCTAAGCGATATGCCCACGACCGCGAGATAGACCGTGGCCGGTATCCCCGACAGCAGCTCGACCGAGACCGGCCGGCGCGTCACCAGCGACATGCCGAAGTCGCCCTGCACGGCGCGGAACAGCCATTTGGCGTAGCGCACATAGACCGGCTGATCGAGTCCGTACTCCTTCTCGAGGATCTTGCGGACCTCGGGATCGTTGTTGCCCTCGGTGCCGACCAGCGTGTCGATGATGTTGCCGGGCAGCATCTCGACGAAGGTGAAGACGACCACCGTCAGCACGAGCAGCACGGGCACCAGGTAGGCGACGCGGCGGATGATGTAGGCGAGCATCAGCGGGACCTTTCATGGTCTTCCGGACCGCGCGCTTCCAGCGCGCTCATGACTCATGAGGCGCGCTGGAAGCGCGCGGTCCGGAAGAAGATCAGCTTTCCAGCCAGGCGGTCCGCATGCCTCCACCGGCGTACTGGAACGGGCCGGTGAAAGCGGGCTTGTAGCCTTTCAGTTTCTTCGTCCCGGCCTGCAGCAGCGACACGTAGTGCGTGTAGACCAGCGGCAGGTCCTGGTTGATCAGCGTTTCGACGTCGGCGTACATCTGCCGGCGCTTGTCCTTGTCGCGCTCCACGCGTGCGGCAAGGATGAGCTGATCGACCTTCTCGTTCTTGTAGCCGTGCCGGCGCATGGTCTCGGGCGCCGTCGACAGGATCGAGCGCGAGAACCAGCCGTCGGGATCGAGGCGGTAGCTGTTGGCCGACGAATCGAGGTCGAAGGTGCCCTTGTTGTACTTATCCTGGATCACCGGGGTCGGGTGGATCTCGAAGGTGACGTTGAAGCCCACGTCCTTCAGCATGGCGTGCACCAGCTCGCCCGACTGCTGCATGTAGGGGAACGAATCGTTGGCGATGATCAGGAGCTTGGCGTCACCGTCCTTGGCCTTCTTGCGCAGCGCCTTGGCCTTGTCGGGATCGAACTCCGGCCACGACTTGATGTCCTTGCCGTACCACGGGCTCGACTTGCTGTAGAAACCCTTGGCGATCTCGCCCTGCTTGTTGAACACCGCCTCGTGGATGCCGGCGTGGTCGATGGCATGCGCCGCCGCTTGGCGCAGCATGTGGGCGTCGGGATTGTCCTTGGCCGAGAACGGTCCGTTCTTGAGATTGAAGGCGATGAAGGCCGTGCCGACCTGGGGCACCGGGAAGGTTTCGTAGGTCTTGCCGTAGTCCTTGATGAAGGAGGGCGCGTCGGCATAGGCGACGTTGTCGATCAGGTCGACTTCGCCCGCGCGCAGTGCGGTCAGCCGCACGCGATCCTCCTTCTTGGGCCGGCCGATCATGCCGTCGAGATAGGGCAGCGTGTTGCCCTCGGCATCGGTCTCCCAGAAGTTCTCGAAACGCACCAGCTCGCAGATGTCGAAGCGCTTCCACGACTTGAACTTGAACGGCCCGCAGCCCGACCGGCTCGGTGTCGGCCTTGTCGACGGCGCCCGGCGCGATGAGGTTGACCGGGTAGTAGACCAGGTTGGAATCGAAGGCCGCACTCGGCTCCTTGAGATGGCATTGCACGACGTACTTGTCGTCGACCGTGATGCGTTCGATGTCGGTCAACGCCGAGCGATTGAAGGAGTGGCCGATCTTGGGATCGAGAATGCGCTCGAGGTTCCACTTGACCGCGTTGGCGTCGATCGTCTCGCCGTTGTGGAACTCCGCGCCCTGACGCAGCTTGAAGGTCCAGGTCTTGAGGTCCTTGGAAGCTTCCCACTCGCGGGCGATGGCGGGAACGATATTCATGCCCGCATCGAAATCGAGCAGCCCGCCGGTTGTGCCGGCCAGCGGCTGGGAGACGAAGTAGATGAAGTTGCGATGGGTATCGAGACCGACGGAATCGTCACGCGTACCGAAGCGCACGGTCCCGCCGCGCTTGGGGTTGCGCTTGCGCTGTGCCTCGGCGACGCCGGGCAGACCCGCGAGTGTGGCGCCAGCAAGCGCCGTCGTCGCGGTAAGGAACTTACGCCTCGTACTTTCGGGACCCTTTTTGTTCGCTTCGTCAGTCATGGACGTCGCCTCCCAGATAGGTTTGTTTGGGCCGAAGTTGGCTATGTGATTGGAACGCTTACTCGATAGGCTGCCTCCTCACGGGCTCGCGCTTGAATGTTTCGGTCGCCCACGGGACAAACCTACGGGTGCGCGGTGCAAAAACAGCGTGCCGTCATTCCCGCTGAAGGTCAACGCGCGGGAAGGCGGCATCACATGAAACGTCACGCGATTTTGCAGTTTCGTCGGGGTTTGAGTATTCTATTGAAATGCACCGCCGCTCGATCGGCACGGAGGCAGATGTGATCCGCACTTGGCTCAGCGTTATCGCCGTCGGCGCCTTGGCCGCTGCCTGCGCGCAGCCCAATCCGCCGGTACCGAGTCCGGCGGCGCCCGCCGTGCCGCCCGTCGACACCAGTGGCTCGCCGCCGCAGAGCAGCGCCCCTGGCATTCCGCCCGGTCCGATGACCGACAACATGCCGCCCTCGGCGCTGGATGCGAACCCGCCCGGCACGCCGTCCTACGTGATCGCTCCGGGCGATCCCACCGGCCGGCGCAACTCGCAGATTCCCCAGCCCGGCGGCAGGCCGGCGTTCTAGGACGCGGCAAAGCAAAACGGCGCGCATCGCTGCGCGCCGTTTGTCCCGATTGGTCGGAGTGAGAGGATTCGAACCTCCGGCCCCTAGCTCCCGAAGCTAGTGCTCTACCAGGCTGAGCTACACTCCGTCAGAAACGGAGGCACCCCCGCTCGGGAGGCGGGGTTATAACCGTGCCCCCTCATGGTCGCAAGGCCTGCAAGCCCTCGCTATAGTGCGGCGCTTTTCGGGAATTCGCGGGGGAACTGCATGGCCAGGAAGAAGCGGCTCAAGATCGCCTTGATCGGCTATGGCGCCATCAGCCAGACCCTGTTCGACATCTTCCGCGAGAAGAAGCCCGACATCGACATCATAGGCGTCCTGGTCCGCGCGGGCCGCGCCAAGGAGACGCAAAAGAAGGTCGGCCGCAAGGTGCGGGTCGTCGAGACGCTGAAGGCGCTGCTCAAGCTCAAGCCCGACGTCGTCGTCGAGGCGGCGAGCCAGCAGGCGGTGCGCGACTGGGGCGAGACCATCCTGAACAAGGGCATCGACCTCATGGTCATCGCCACCGGCGCCTATGGCGATCCCAAGCTCTACAAGAAGCACATCAAGGCCGCCGAGAAGAGCGGGGCGCGGCTGCGCCTGCCGTCGGGCGCCATCGCCGGCCTCGACGGGCTTTTGGCCATGCGGCTGGGCAAGCTCGAGCGCGTGAAGTACGTCTCGATCAAGCCGCCGCATGCCTGGAACGGCACGCCGGCCGAGACCGAGTTCGACCTGCCGTCGATCAAGGAGCCGACCGTGATCTTCCGCGGCAAGCCCGCCGATGCCGGCCGGCTCTATCCGAAGAACGCCAACCTCGCGGTCACGGTGGCGCTGTGCGGTGCAGGCCTGCAGCACACCGATATCGAGCTGGTGGCCGATCCCACCCTGCCGGCCGGCACCAATGCCAGCCGCCTGGAGGTCGTGAGCGATTCGGGCGAGCTCAAGATGGAGCGGCTGGGCTTGGCCATGCCGGACAATCCCAAGACCGGCGTGCTGACCGCGCTCACCATGGCCGACGACCTGATGAAGATCGTGCGCGCCAGCGACTGGTAGAACCGTCAGCGGTAGCTGACGACCTCGTATTCGATGCCGTCGGGATCCAGGAAGTAGAAGCGC
Source organism: uncultured Alphaproteobacteria bacterium (assembly GCA_963809025.1). GTDB lineage: Bacteria > Pseudomonadota > Alphaproteobacteria > Reyranellales > Reyranellaceae > Reyranella. The sequence continues at coordinate 137,968 of CAWEIE010000008.1, forward strand.
CGGCCCGGATCGTAATTGTCGTGCCCGAAGGGTTTCAGGCCCGCGGCGACGACCCGGGCCTCCGTGGCGTCGAGATCGTCGACCTCGATGCCGACATGGTTCAGCGGTTGGCCCTTGGCGAAGTCGTCCGCGGTGTAGGCGACGTCGCGGCCGGTATAGAGCGCGAGATAGTTCTCCTTCGAGCCGATATGGATCGTGTGTCCGCCATCGCGCGCCGGCCCTTTCCAGCGCACCTGCCAACCGAACAGCTTTTCCATCAGCCTGGCGGCGCGCTCGGGGTTCGACACGGTGACGTTCACATGCTCGAGGCGGGGGGTGGACATGGCGAGACTCTCCTTTGCCTTGCCGAAGCTACAACCTCAAGCTAACTTTAGGTCAAGCAATTGAACGGAGTTTGTGCTGCCCCAGTCTGCGCACCTGACAATCGGCGAGCTTGCCCGGCGCACCGGCATGTCGGTGTCGGCGATCCGTTTTTATGAATCGCGCGGCCTGGTGAGGGCGGTGCGCACGTCGGGAAACCAGCGGCGGTTCATGCGCGCGGACATCCGGCGCCTGTCATTTGCCCTGATCGCCCAACAGCTCGGGCTGACGCTCAGCGAGATCGAGGCCGAGCTGTCGCTGCTGCCGCAGGCGCGCGCGCCCACCCGTCAGGATTGGCAGGCGATCAGCGCACGCATCCGCGGCGCCCTGCAGGCGCGGATCCAGATGCTGGAGAAGACCCGCGACCTGCTCGATGGCTGCATCGGCTGCGGCTGCCTGTCGCTCGACAACTGCCGCCTCTACAACCCGAACGACCGCGCGGCCCGGGCAGGGGCCGGTCCGCGCTTCCTGCTGGGCGATCGGGCGCAGGATTTCGAGGATTAGTCTCTTGCCGGACCGCGGGCCTCCAGGCCCGCTCCCAGGCTTAGCGCGGCCCGCCGCCGTGATGGCGGCCCATCATGCCGCCCATTGGACGCGGGCGGTCGAGCGTCGTCTTCTGCTCGGGCGACAGCGTGCCGTACAGCGCCGTCAGGCTGGGCTTCACCGCCTCGATGCGCTCGACGCGGGCCTTCATGTAGGTCTCTTCCATGGTCAGACGATCGACGTAGTTCGGCCGCTCCTTCATGTCGGACGGCAGCGCGTTGCAGCGCGCGGTGTCCTTGACGTCGGCGGTATCGGACGCCTTGGCGAAGGCATCCCAGGCCGTCATCTGCTCGGGCTTCAGGTCGAGCTTGATCTTGAGATAGGTGCGGTTGCCGGCGCGGCGGGCAACGCGATCGAGGCAGAACGCCTTGGGATTGAAGTTGGCCATCCGATCGCGACGATCGGTGCCGGCCGCCGGGGGAGCGGGCGGCGTGGCCTGGGCCAGTTCGAGCAGGTCGTCGTCTAAAACGCTGCCGACGGCCGCCGAAGCAGGCGTCGCCAGCAGGAGACCGGCAATCAGGGCGGCGGGGGCTGCGAGAAACAGGGGGCGGCGGAACGACATCGTTGGACCTCACCGAAAACGCGGGCTGTAGCGATGATACGCTGCGTCCGCGGCCGGCGTGCCCGCCTGTCGTGTTAAGTTATGTAAAGTTTGGCCGAAGTTCGGCAAGCCAGCGCGCGAACCGCTCGCGCTCGGCCTGGGTCATGTGCAGCCCTTCCTTGGTCCGCCGCCACAGCACGTCCTCGGCCTCGACCGCCCACTCGTCGCGCACCAGGTAGCGCACCTCGGTCTCATACAGATGGCCGCCGAAATGCTGCCCGAGGTCGGCCACCGTCTTGACGTCCGTGAGCAGGTCGTCGATGCCGATGCCGTGCCGCCGCGCCAGCACGCGCACCAGCTCCTTGGGCAGGCCGGGCTTAACGGTGCACGCCGAGGCGACGAAGGTGTCGAACGCCTCCTCGAAGGTCGGCGCATCGGCGAGCTCGCCGTCGGCCAGCGCCCGGCCGGCGGTCCATTCCACCCCCATGTGCTGATAGTGGGGCGCCAGATCACGCAGCGCGTGCTCGGCCAGGCGCCGGTAGGTCGTGATCTTGCCCCCGAACACCGACAGCAGGGGCGCCGTGCCGACCGCGCCGTCGACCTCCAGGTGATAGTCGCGCGTCACCGCCGAGGGATCGTCGTCGCCGTCGTCGAACAGCGGACGCACGCCGGAGTAGGTCCACACCACGTCGGCCGGCCGCACCGGCTTGACCATGTAATAGCTTGCGATCTCGCAGAGATAGTCGATCTCCTCCTGGGTGCAGACCGGCTTCTCGCCTTCATGGGCGGGAATGTCGGTCGTGCCGATCACCGAGAAGGAGCGCTCGTAGGGGATGATGAAGACGATGCGCCCGTCCTTGTTCTGCAGGATGAAGGCGTGGTCGCCCTCGTGCAGGCGCGGCACGACGATGTGGCTGCCCTTGATCAGCCGCACGCGCTTGCCGGTCTTGATGTCGGTCTGCTCGTCGAGGAAGCGTTTCACCCACGGCCCGGTGGCATTGACCAGGCCGCGCGCCTGCAGCTTCACCGTGGCGCCGTCGGGTGCGCTGAGCTCGATGTTCCACAGCTTGCCGTTCTCGCTGCGCCGCGCCGACACGCAGCGATGGCGGGCGAAGATGCGGGCACCCATCTGGCGCGCCGACTTCACGTTGGAGATCACCAGCCGCGCATCGTCGACCCAGGCATCGGAGTAGACGAAGCCGTTCTTGAAGGAGGGTTTCAGGCCCGCCCCGAACTTCGAGTGCGGCAGGTCGACCGAGATCGACTTGGGCAGGGTCATGTGCCAGTCGAGATGGTCGTAGAGGAAGAGGCCGAGCCGCAGCATCCAGCGTGGCCGAAGATGCGGCTCATGCGGCAGCACGAAACGCAGCGGAAAGGACAGGTGCGGCGCCTTGGCCAGCAGGACCTCGCGCTCCTGTAGCGCCTCGCGCACCAGCCGGAACTCGTAGTGCTCGAGATAGCGCAGGCCGCCATGGATCAGCTTGGTCGAAGCCGAGGAGGTGGCGCTGGCAAAATCGTGCATCTCGCACAACCCGACCTTCAGCGCCCGCCCCACCGCATCGCAGGCAATGCCTGCGCCATTGATCCCGCCGCCCACGACGAAAAGATCGAGCGGCGCCTCTCCACTTCCATTCATGGAAGCAGGATATAGCGCGCTTGACCGCAAGATGCAGGGACCTCAAATGGCCGCATGGGGCTTTTGCTCAAGATCATCCTGTTCGGCATCGCCGTTTATGCCGTGTGGAAGACTTTTTCCCGCTGGAAGGGCCTGTACGACCGGTTCGTCGGCAAGCCCGACGAGCCTGCACGGCCCGCGCCGCCACCTTCGCCGACACCGCCGGCTGCGCCCGTGTCAGCCCGCAAGGTCGCGATCGAGGAGACCATCCAGTGCCCCGGCTGCGGGGCCTATAATCCCGCCAGTGCTGAAAAATGTGGTCAATGCGGCCGTCCCCAGTCGTAGGCAGCAGCTCCGATTGATCCCGGTCGACGTGGTTGACCGGGGTGGGGGTGCCACCTATTTTGCCGCACCGCAACAACGGCCTTAAGTCGTAGAAACAAAAGGCCTTCTGAGCTTCGGGGTATACCGGTGTCCGAACCCTCAGCACGCCTCAAGCCGACGTGCTTCCAGGAACTCATTCTGACCCTGCAGGATTATTGGGCCCACCAGGGCTGCCTGATCCTGCAGCCGTTCGACATGGAAATGGGCGCGGGCACCTTCCACACCGCCACGACCTTGCGCGCGCTCGGCCCGAAGGCCTGGTACGCGGCCTACGTACAGCCGTCGCGGCGGCCGACGGATGGCCGTTACGGCGACAATCCCATGCGCCTGCAGCACTACTACCAGTTCCAGGCCATCCTGAAGCCGTCGCCGCCCGACATCCTCGAGCGCTACCTCGGCTCGCTCGAGGCAATCGGCATCGACACCTCCCTGCACGACATTCGCTTCCTCGAGGACGATTGGGAGAGCCCGACGCTCGGCGCCTGGGGGCTGGGCTGGGAAGTGTGGTGCGACGGCGCGGAGATCAGCCAGTTCACCTACTTCCAGCAGGTCGGCGGCATCGACGTCGATCTCGTTTCCGGCGAGATCACCTACGGCCTGGAACGGCTCGCCATGTACCTGTTCGACAAGAAGTCGATCTTCGACCTGCCGTTCAATCGCACCGACTCGGAAGTGCCGCTGAGCTACGGCGATGTCTTCCTGCAGAACGAGCGCGAGCAGTCGGCCTACAATTTCGAGCATGCCGACACCGACATGCTGGCCCGCCACTTCGCCGATGCGGAGAAGGAGTGCGGTCGGCTGATCGAGCGCAAGCTGCCGTTGCCGGCCTATGAGCAATGCATCAAGGCTTCGCACTGCTTCAACTTGTTGGACGCGCGCGGCGTGATCAGCGTCACCGAGCGGCAAAGCTATATCCTGCGCGTGCGCGAGCTCGCCAAGGCGTGCTGCGAGGCGTGGCTCGTGACCCAGAAGAAGCCTGCCCTGAGCGCAGTCGAAGGGGCTGCTTGATGGCCGAGCTGCTTCTCGAGCTTCTGAGCGAAGAAATCCCGGCGCGCATGCAGGCGCGCGCGGCCGACGACCTCAAGCGGCTGGTCAGCGACGGGCTGAAGGCCGCCGGCTTGGCATTCAAGGACGCACGTGCCTTCGCCACGCCGCGCCGATTGGCGCTGGTGGTCGATGGCCTGCCGGCGGCGCGGGCCGATGTCAGCGAAGAGCGGCGCGGCCCGCGGGTCGGCGCGCCTGAGCAGGCGGTGCAGGGCTTCCTGAAGGCGACGGGTCTCACATCGCTCGACCAGGCGGAGAAGCGCGACACCGGCAAGGGCGAGTTCTGGTTCGCGGTGATCGCCAAGAAGGGCGGGCCGACCGCCGAGGCGCTGCCCGGCATCATCGATGCCGCGATGAAGGGGATGCCCTGGCCCAAGTCGATGAAGTGGGGCAGCGGCACCATGACCTGGGTGCGTCCGCTGCAGTCCATCGTGGCGCTGTTCGACGGCAAGGTGCTGGTGGGCGAGGTGGCGCCGGGTGGCGCGATGGCGCCGATCCGGTTCGGCGACACCACGCGCGGCCATCGCTTCCTGAGCGAGGGCGCCATCAAGGTCGCGGACTTCGCCGATTACACGGCCAAGCTCAGGGCGGCGCACGTGGTGCTGGATCCGGCCGAGCGCAAGAAGATCGTGTTGGCGGAGGCGGAGAAGCTCTGTGCCGACGCCCAGGTTGCACTGCGGCCCGACGACGGCCTGCTCGACGAGGTCGCGGGCCTGGTCGAATGGCCGGTGCCGATGCTCGGCACCATCGATGGCCAGTTCATGGACGTGCCGCCCGAAGTGCTGATCGTCTCCATGAGGACGCATCAACGCTACTTCGTCACCAACCGGAAGGACGGCGCGCTCGCCAACCGCTTTGTCGTCGTGGCCAATAACGTGGCCCGCGACGGCGGCAAGACGATCGTCGACGGCAACGAGCGCGTGCTGCGCTCGCGGCTGTCCGACGCCAAGTTCTTCTGGGACCAGGATCGCAAGGTGCGGCTGGAGGAGCGGCTGCCGGCCCTGAAGGACATGGTGTTCCACGCCAAGCTCGGCACCCAGGCCGACCGCGTCGCGCGCATCGAGATCCTGGCCGACAAGCTCGCGCCTTACGTGGCCGGCGCCGACTCCGTCCAGGCGATCCTGGCGGCACACCTCTGCAAGGCCGACCTGCGGAGCGGCATGGTCGGCGAGTTCCCCGAACTGCAAGGCGTCATGGGCCGCTACTATGCGCTGGAAGAGAAGCTTCCGGCCGCCATCGCCGACGCCATTGGCGATCACTATGCGCCGGCCGGTCCCAACGACCGTTGCCCGAGCGCGCCGGTCTCCGTCGTCGTGGCACTTGCCGACAAGCTCGATACGCTCACCAGCTTCTGGGCGATCGGCGAGAAACCGACCGGCTCACGCGATCCTTTCGCGTTGCGTCGCGCCGCCCTCGGCATCATTCGCATCGTCGTCGAGAACGGCCTCCGCCTGCCGTTGAAGAAGTTCTTCGATGCCGACGACCTGATGGCCTTCTTCGCCGATCGTCTGAAAGTGCAGATGCGCGAGAAGGGCGTGCGGCATGACGTGGTCGATGCCGTGTCCGCTCTGGGCGGCGAGGACGATCTCGTGCGCCTGCTGGCGCGGGTCGAGGCGGTGCAATCGTTCCTCGCCACGGAAGCGGGAAAGAATCTGCTCACGGCCTACGGTCGCGCCGCCAATATCGTTCGCGCCGAAGAGAAGAAGGACAAGACACTTGCCGCGAAGATCGCGGGCGCGCCCGATGCCGCACTGATGGAACAAACGGAAGAGAAAACCGTTGCTGCTGCCTTGGCCGACATCGAGCGTCTTGTGAAGTCCGCGCTGCAGCGCGAGGATTTTGCCGGCGCGATGGCGGCCTTCGCTGATTTGCGGCAGCCCATCGACTCTTTCTTCGAAAAAGTCACAGTGAATGTCGCCGAGAAGCCCGATTTGAGATTGAACAGGCTGAAGTTGCTCAACCAGATACGGGCCACCATGGATTCGGTGGCGGATTTCTCCAGGATCGAGGGCTGAGAATGGCCAAGTGGGTCTACAGTTTCGGTGATGGCAAGGCCGAGGGCCGCGCCGAGATGCGCAATCTGCTGGGTGGCAAAGGCGCCAACCTCGCGGAGATGTCGAGCCTCGGGCTGCCCGTGCCGCCGGGCTTCACCATCACCACCGAGGTCTGCACCTGGTACTACGCCAACGGCAACGCCTATCCGGAAGAACTGAAGGACGAGGTCGAGAAGGCGCTGGCTGCGGTCGAGAAGACCGTTGGCGCCGGCTTCGGTGACGCCAACAATCCGTTGCTGGTCTCGGTCCGCTCCGGCGCCCGCGCCTCGATGCCCGGCATGATGGACACCGTGCTCAATCTCGGCCTGAACGACCGCACCGTGCTGGGCCTTGGCCAATCGTCGGGCGACGAGCGCTTCGCCTGGGACAGCTACCGCCGCTTCATCCAGATGTACTCCAACGTCGTGCTCGATGTCGGGCATCACTATTTCGAGGAGGCGCTGGAGCTCAAGAAGGAGGACCTCGGCGTCCACATGGACACCGACCTCAAGGCCGACGACTGGCGCTCCATGGTCGGCAGCTACAAGAAGATCGTCGAGAAGCGCACCGGCAAGCCGTTCCCGCAGGAGCCGCGTGAGCAACTGTGGGGCGCGATCGGTGCGGTATTCAGCTCGTGGATGAACCAGCGCGCCATCACCTACCGTCGCCTGCATGCCATACCGGAGAGCTGGGGCACCGCGGTCAACGTGCAGGCCATGGTGTTCGGCAACATGGGCGAGGATTGCGCCACCGGCGTCGCCTTCACGCGCGATCCCTCGACCGGCGCCAACCTGTTCTACGGCGAATACCTGGTGAACGCCCAGGGCGAGGACGTGGTGGCGGGCATCCGCACGCCGCAACATCTCACGGTGCAAGGCAAGGAGGCGCAGAAGTCCGATGCGCCGGCCATGGAAGAGACGATGCCCACGGTGTTCAAGCAGCTCGACGGGGTCCGTCGCCAGCTCGAGAAGCACTATTGCGACATGCAGGACATCGAGTTCACCGTGCAGCGCGGCAAGCTCTACATGCTGCAGACACGCAACGGCAAGCGCACGGCCAAGGCAGCGCTCAAGATCGCCGTCGACATGGTGCGCGAGGGCCTGATCGACAAGAAGGAAGCGGTGGCGCGCATCGTGCCGGCCTCGCTCGACCAGCTCCTGCACCCCACGCTCGATCCCAAGGCCGAGCGCAAGGTGATCGCCAAGGGTCTTCCAGCGTCGCCTGGCGCGGCTTCGGGCAAGGTCGTATTCACGGCCGACGCGGCCGAGAAACAGGCGCGCGCCGGCGAGAAGGTGATCCTGGTGCGACGCGAGACCAGTCCTGAGGACATCCACGGCATGCACGCTGCCGAAGGCATCCTGACCTCAACCGGCGGCATGACCAGCCACGCCGCCGTTGTGGCGCGCGGCATGGGCAAGCCCTGCGTGGCCGGTGCGGGCGACGTGCGCATCGACGGCAAGGCCGGCACGCTCTCGGTGCGCGGCACGGTGATGAAAGCGGGCGACTTCATGACGCTCGACGGCAGCACCGGCGAGATCATGCTGGGAGTCGTGCCGACCGTGCAGCCCGAGCTCTCCGGTGACTTCGCCGAGCTGATGGCATGGGCCGACGAGTTCCGCACGCTGGGCATTCGCACCAACGCCGAGACACCGCTCGATGCGGGCCAGGCCCGCAAGTTCGGCGCCGAGGGGATCGGGCTCTGCCGCACCGAGCACATGTTTTTCGAGGGCGACCGCATCGTCGCGGTGCGCCAGATGATCCTGGCCGACGACGAGAAGAGCAGGCGCTTGGCACTCGCCAAGATCCAGCCCATGCAGCGCCAGGACTTCGTCGGCCTGTTCGAGATCATGGCGGGTCTGCCCGTCACCATCCGGCTGCTCGACCCGCCGCTGCATGAGTTCCTGCCCAAGACCCATGCCGACATGGAGGTGGTCGCCAAGGATCTCGGCGTCGACGTGGCCGAGATCGAGGCGCGCGCCCACAAGCTGCACGAGTTCAATCCCATGCTTGGCCATCGCGGCGTGCGGCTCGGCATCTCCTATCCGGAGATCTACGAGATGCAGGCACGCGCCATCTTCGAGGCCGTGGTCGAGGTCCAGAAAAAAGCCGGCAAGACGGTGATCCCCGAGATCATGATCCCGCTGGTCGCGACCCGGAAGGAACTCGACCTCATGAAGGCGGTGGTCGACCAGGTCGCCTCCGAAGTGAGTCAGCTCTCGGGTCAGAAGCTCGATTACCTTGTCGGCACCATGATCGAGCTGCCACGCGCCGCCCTGCGCGCCGGCGATATCGCCCAGTCAGCCGACTTCTTCAGCTTCGGCACCAACGACCTGACACAGACCACGTTCGGCCTGAGCCGCGACGATTCGGCGTCGTTCCTGGAGAAGTACCAGCAGCACGGCATCCTCGAGCACGACCCCTTCGCCTCGCTCGACATCGAAGGCGTTGGCGAGTTGATCGAGATCGCCTGCGAACGCGGCCGTAAGGTGCGCAACGACCTGAAGCTCGGCATCTGCGGCGAGCACGGCGGCGATCCGGCCTCGGTGTTCTTCTGCCACAAGGCGGGCCTCGACTACGTCTCGTGCTCGCCCTACCGCGTGCCGATCGCCCGGCTGGCCGCCGCCCAGGCGGCACTCGGCGGCCCGCTCAAGACGGAATGACGCTTCTGGCGCTTCGTGACGGCGGCAAGCGGGCCCTGGCGGCCGCGCTTGCCGACCTGGAGCGCGATCCCGAAGGCGAAAAGGCCCAGGCGCTGCTCGATGCCGCCTGGCGCGAGCCCCATGCCCAGAATGTGGCGCATGTCGTCGGCGTCACCGGTCCGCCGGGCGTCGGCAAGTCCTCGCTGTGCGCGGCCCTGGTCGCGGCCTGGCGCAAGGCCGGCAAGACGGTCGGGGTGATCGCCGTCGATCCTTCGTCCAAGTCGAGCGGCGGCGCGTTGCTGGGCGACCGGGTGCGCATCGTTCACGATTCGACCGACGAGGGCTCGTTCGTTCGCTCCATGGCGGCGCGCGACCGGCTGGGTGGGCTGGCCGACCAGACGCTGGCTGCCATGGTGGTGATGCGCGCCCTGTTCGACCGCGTGCTGATCGAGACAGTCGGCGTCGGCCAGTCGGAAACCGACGTTGCCGGCGTCGCCGACACGGTGGTGTTCTGCGTGCAGCCAGGCTCGGGCGATTCGCTGCAGTTCATGAAAGCGGGCATCGTCGAGATCCCGCACCTGATCGTCGTCACCAAGGCCGATCTCGGCGCCGCGGCCGAGCGGGCGCGCGCCGACGTGGCGGGAGCGCTGTCGCTTGCCACAGCGGGCGATGAGTGGCCGGTCAAGGCACTGGCGGTATCCTCTCGCAGCGGCGCAGGCATGAATGACCTGGCGACCGCACTCGAAGCGCATCGGACTCATCTGGCAGCTGACAATCGGCGAGCTGTCGCCCGTCATCGACAGAGCGAAGGCTGGGTTGTCGAATCCTTGCGTGAACGTTTCGGGCGCGAGGGCATTGCCAGGCTCCGCCGGCTCGGCTTCGATCTTGCCCTGAAGCCGGGCGCGCAGCCGTTCCTGCGACTGCGCGAGCTTGGCGCCGTATTGGGAGAGAAACGATGAGCCATCCGACCGACGCCAACTGCATCTTCTGCAAGATCGTCGCGGGCCAGATCCCGAGCTTCAAGCTCCTGGAAGACGACAAGACCATCGCCTTCATGGACATCAATCCGGTGAACCCCGGACATTCGCTTTCCGCCGCCAAGGGCCATTGGCCGATGGTCGATACGATTCCGCCCGATGTGCTCGGCGCAGTGGCGGCGACCGCGCAGAAGGTCGCCAAGGCAGTGATGAGCGAGCTGAAGCCCGACGGCGTGAACCTGCTGCAGGCCAACGGCCCGGGCGCCGGCCAGAGCGTGCCGCACCTGCACATCCACATCATGCCGCGCCGGCCCGACGACGGCATGGCGCTGAACTGGGAATACAAGCCCGGCGACAAGGCCGAGATCGAGGCGATCTACAAGCGGCTGAAAGCGGTTCTGTAATCTTCCGGACCGCGCGCTTCCAGCGCGCTCAAGCTCATGAGCGCGCTGGAAGCGCGCGGTCCGGAAGACCATGAGCGGGCGGCCTGGAGGCCCGCGGTCCCATGAGCCTCAGGCCGCCGCCATCGGTATGCCGCGCACCGTTGTCGAGAACCACTCGCGCTCGTCCTGGCGGAACTGCTCGCGCACGTAGTCGATCACCGTGCGGATGCGCACGCCCTTGTTGGTCTCCTCGTGGCTCACCAGCCACATGTCACGCACGATCTTGAGGTCGATCGGCGCCGGCACGAGGTTGGACGACTTGGTGACGTAGTCCGGGAACACCGAGACGCCGTAGCCGACCTTGACCGCTTCGACGGCGGCGTAGGACGAGTTGGTGCGCAGCACGACCGATGTGCTACGCTCGACCACCTCGCTCCAAGGTTTCATCGCCGCCAGGCTGTGCAGCGTCGTGTGGTCGACGATGCGATGGTCCCGCAGATCGTCAATGTCCTCCGGCAGGCCGTGACGCTCGATGTAGGACGGCGCGGCGAAGATCGAGAAGTTGACTTGGCCGACGCGCGCAGCAACGAGCTGGTTGGACGTCGGGCGGAAGAAGCGGATGGCGAGGTCGGCTTGGCGCGTGGCAAGGTCGAGCACCTGGTCGCTCGCGATCACCTGCACGACGATGTCGGGATGAGTGCGGCGCAGCTGGCCGAGCCGGGCCACCAGCCAATTTGCCGCTATACCTTCCGTGGCGGCTATGCGCACGATTCCTGCCATCTCGCGGTCCAGGCCGGCCAGATGACGCTCGATCGACGTGGCGTTCGACATCATCGACTCGGCCTGGGTTAGGACCCCGCGAGCTGCCGGCGTCACTTCCATGCCGTGGCGGTGACGGTCGAACAACTTGGCGCCCAACCGGCGCTCGAGCGCCTGGATGCGCCGGCCGACCGTGGTTTGTTTGGTGTTAAGTTGCGTTGCGGCAGCGCTGAAGCTGCCGGTTTTTGCAACCGCTAGGAAAAAACGTACATCGTCCCAGTCACCGAGAATATTCGGGACCTTGCTCTTGCGCGGGGGGGTCGTGACCATCGTAACAATCGATACAATATGGTTGCTGGCCGGAAGTTTACTTGAATGAGTCCGCGTGGTTTATCTTACGCCATTACTGAGGAAATGTCGGGTTTCTGTCTCGATTATAGGGCATTAGGCAGTTTTTTCGCCAGCTCACGTAGAAGACTTGTGCGTATCTAGTCCTTGTATTCGTTAGTCAATCAATCCGTGGTGCCCATGACTTGTGGGTCGATTGGCGCGTAGTAACGGGGCTAGGGTGCTCGGAGTGGCCGTCATCGGCTCGGACAGGAAATCGACGATGCTGTCGGCACTTGCCGGCAAGCTTGGTCGCTATGTGCGCAGTCCGTCGACGCGCATGGCGGCGTTCGTCGGCCTTCTATTCTACTTAAGCTATGCATTTGCGCATGGCAGTTGGACTAACACGGCCCTGATCGGCGTGTCAGTCTTTATCGGGGTTTTTATCCCGAGTTACGCCAAGCTCAGTAACAAGGCCGAACTGTGGGCCAACAACCGGTTCGGATTCGTTACCGGTGGACGGCTGGGGCGCTTTCTTCCCCAGCTGGCGTTTAACCTTGCGGTGTTCTGGATAATGTTGGTGGGAGGGGCTCTCAATCGCGACGGCATCTTGTCCGTGGGCGGTTTTGCGTCTGCGGCGCTCCTCACCACGCTGGCGTCGCAGGGCATCCAGTATCTCGCCCTTTACCTGTTCTCGCGCGGCGTTGGCGACGCCAACCGCAACGTCCAGATCGGCCTCTCGGTCGTCACCGTCATCGCCGCGCTCGGTACCGCGGGGCTACCCGTTGTGCGCGAGGTTTTCCTGGTGCTCGGCCTGGCACTCGGTGCGCTGCTGTTCGGGATCGGTCTTCTCTCGGATCTCCGGTCGCTCTTCGCGCCCAAGGGCGGCATCGGCTTGTTCTTCGGAACGTTCAATCCCTTCCACAACACCCATCTCGCGATCATCCGTCGCGTGCTCGCCGAGCGCGGCCTGGACAAGATCATCATCCATCCAACGCTGATCCCTCGCCTGCACGCCGAAGCCTTCCGCAAGGGTCAGCTCCGCGTCGGCCGGCTGGAGAACGGTTTCCAGATCTACGAGACCACGGACAAGGCCGACGTCAATGTCGATTACCTGCCCACCGGCAACATGTTCCTGCCGCCAGAGACGCGGCGGGCGCTGATCGAACTCGCCGTCGCCGACGCGGGGCTCGGTGACAAGGTCGAGCTTGCGTACTATCGCGAGACTTACGACAAGAACGGCTTCAAGGGCGTCATTGCCGAGGTCAAGCGACGGTATCCCGGCGTGAGGCTGCATTGCCTCCACGGAACCGACTGGGGCGGCATGCAGGTACGCCAGATTTGCGACGAATCCGGATGGATCTATCCGTGGCGCATCTTGCGCCGCGATGGCGTCTCGGCGACGGCGATACGCAGAGGTGCGAAGGGCATGACGTCGGGGGTGGTGACCGACGTCCTCGAGCAATTGACAGCAAATCGTCCGGTGGTGACGGCTGGAGGCCGGCACTTCCGGAACGACAACGGAGTACTGACCGAGGGGGCCTAGATGACTGTATCTCAGACAGCCGGGATGGTTATGTCGAACCATCCTGTCGTGACCATGAAGCTGGCGTCGACATCCGATGAACTCATGCAGTGCTACATGCTGCGCGCTGCCGTCTATATGGGCGAGCAGCACTGCCCATACTGGGAGGAGTACGACGGCAACGACTACACGGCGAGCCACATTATCGTGTACGTCGACGGCGAGCCTGCGGCGTCGTTGCGGGTGCGCTGGTTCGCGACCTTCATCAAGCTCGAACGCGCCGTCGTCCTCAAGCGCTACCGCTCGATGGGCCTCTTCCTGCCTCTCCTGCGCTGGGCGATGGAGTTCGGGCGCAAGAAGGGCTACACCAAGGCATACTTGCACGGCCAGCGTCGGCTGTGGCCGATATTCGAGCGTGGTGGCTTCCACAAGGTCGACGTGAAGACCTTCCACTTCTCCGATCACGAATACGGAGCCTACGCTTGCGACCTTGAAGTCGACGAAAAGACGCGTCCGACCGTTGTCACCGATCCCATGGTGCTGAACAGGCCTGAAGACGGGCTCGACATGCCGGGAATCCTGGAACAGTCGATGGATCGGGGGGCCTCCAATCCGCATGCGGAGTGGACGGACCGTCGCGCGAATTGAGGGGAGACAGACAATGAGCACTACCCAATCCATCGGTGGCGAAGCGGTCACCACCAAGCTTGCCATCCGCATGGAAGATTCGTTGCAGGCCTTCGCGGTGCGCGCTGCCTGCTTCATCGGCGAGCTGGACGTGCCGTACTCCGAGGAGTTCGACGGCCACGACTTCGGCGCCACCCACGTCATCGCCTATGTCGGCGACGAGCCGGCGGGGACGCTGCGCGTGCGCTGGTTCAAGTCCTTCGCCATGCCCGAGCGGCTGGCGGTCCTTCAGCGCTTCCGCGGCCACAATATCGGGCAGCTCCTGCTCGAGCGCGCCCGCAAGCTGGCTGAGAGCCGGGGCTGCAACATGCTCTACACCCAGGTTCTGCCGGCCGACGTCAAGTACTGGGAGAAGCAGGGCTGGCGCCGGTTGGTCGCCGAGGATGACGGCTCAGGCGACAAGCGCATCGTGGCGGTCGTGCGGGCGGTCGACCCCAGCAAGCCGCTGCCCGAGGTCGAAGCGCCGGAATCGATCGTGCTGAGCCGTGAGGGCCAGCTTGACGCTTCGGGCCTGCCGCTGGGGACGGCGTCCAACTGAGCTGAACGCGTTCCGTCCGGCCGGCGTCAGCCGGGCGGAATGTGCCTTGGGCGAGCAAGAATCCTGTGGCGTCCTAAAGGCCAGGGGACACCTCTGCTGGGTGTCGTGTAGGATTGTCGGACTGTTGCCGTTACTCGGGGGAGAACGGCCGGCCGGCGGTCCAGTTGGGTGGCACGACGCCTTCGCGCCCATCCGTTCGCCGGCAAGGCCGGCGGACGGGTGCGGCGGCGTGGAACAGGGGGGATTGAGTTGGTCGACATCGTCCTCGAGCCCAATGTTCGGCGGCGTCGCGGCCGCCAGCCGTTGTCCGGCAAGAAGAAGGCGGCGGCGCTGTTCCGGGTGTGGCACGGCGTGCGTGAGCTGATCGAACAGGCCGAACGGCTGGGCGACAGCGAGCTCGTCCATTTCCTCGCCGTGACCCAGCTCCTGGTCGAGGAGCGGGCGACGACGCTCACGTCGGGCGTCACCGCTTTCGAGCACGTCGACACGAACCTGCCGAACTGATCATTTTCTCATGCTCCTCTCCCCCTTGGGCCCCCAGGGGGAGAGGAACATGACTTCTCTTACTTGTGCCTCGGATCGAGCGCGTCGCGCAGGCCGTCGCCTAACAGATTGAACGACAGCACGGCGAAGAAGATCGCGAAGCCCGGCCAGAACGCCATCCACGGCGCCTGCGCGATGAAGCGCTGGGCGGAGTTCAGCATGCTGCCCCACGACGGCGACGGCGGCTGCTGGCCCAGCCCCAGGAACGAGAGGGCGGCCTCGGCGATGATGGCGCCGGCGATGGCGAGCGAGGCCTGTACCAGGAGCGGCGGCACAATGTTGGGCAGAACATGGCGCAGCGCAATGCGCCAGTGCGGATTGCCGACGGCGCGGGCCGCCTCGACATAGTCCTCGACCTTGGCGGCCAAGGTCTGGCCGCGCGTCAGGCGCACGAAGATCGGCGTCGCCGTGACGCCGATGGCGATCATGGCGTTGGTCAGGCTGGGACCGAGGAAGGCGGCCAAGGCGATCGCCAGGATCAGGAACGGCACGGCGAGCATGGCATCGACGATGCGCGACAGCACCGAGTCGATCCAGCCGCCGGCATAACCCGCCAGCAGGCCAAGCGGCACGCCAATACCCAGGGCGATGCCGACCGACACCAGCCCCGCGCTGAGCGAGGCGCGGGCGCCCCAGATGATGCGGCTCAGCACGTCGCGGCCGACCTCGTCGGTGCCCAGCCAGTGCTCCCACGACGGCGGCTTGCGCACCGCGCTCCAGCTCGTGGCGATGGGATCGTAGGGCGCCACCAGCGGTGCGAAGACCGCCACCAGCACGAACAACGCCACGACGGCCAGGCCGGCCATGGCACCCTTGCGGCGCTTGAGCCGGCGCCAGGCGCGTGCCCAGGGATTCTCCTCGCTGGCATCGGCGACGGCGACGTCGGGGAGCGTGCCGGCGGTCATCCGCGCAGCCTCGGATTGACCAGCACGTAGGCCACGTCGGCCAGCAGGTTGAGCATGATGTAGGTCGTGGCCGTCACCAGCACGACGCCCTGCACAACGGCATAGTCGCGGTTGAACACGGCATCGACGATCAGCTTGCCAAAGCCCGGGATGGTGAAGATCTGCTCGGTCAGCACCGCGCCCGAGAGCAGCGTGCCGAACTCCAGCGCGCCCAGCGTGATCACCGGCGTCATGGCGTTGCGCAGCGCGTGTTTCAGCACCACGCGCCGCTCATAGAGGCCCTTGGCGCGAGCGGTCCGGACGTAGTCGGCACCCATCGCCTGCAGCATGGCGCTGCGCGTGTGGCGCATCAGGACGGCGGCAATGGCATTGCCCAGCACGAAGGCCGGCATCACCGTGGTCGCGAGGCTGGCGCGCCAGTCCTCGCCCAACCGTACATAGCCCGAGGCCGGCAGCCAGCCGAGTGTCACCGAGAACAGGAAGATCATCAGGATGCCCAGCCAGAAGTTGGGCGTGCTGATGCCCCACAGCGCGAAGATGTTGGCGCCGTAGTCCCAGGCGGTGTCCTTCTTGACCGCCGAGATGATGCCCGCCGGTATGCCGATGCCCAGCGCCACCACGATCGCCATGGCCGCGAGCTGCAGGGTGACCGGCAGCTTCTCAGCCACCAGTGAGCCGACCGGCGCCTTGAGCCGCATCGATTCGCCCAGGTTCCCCGACAGCACGCCCTTGATCCAGTAGAAGTACTGGATGGGGATCGGCTCGTTCAGCCGGTACTGCTGGCGGATCTCCTCCAGCACCGCGGGATCGCGTTCCTCGCCCGCCATGATCAGCGCCGGGTCGCCCGGCAGCAGCTGCTGCAGGCCGAAGATCAGCATCGACACCAGGATGAGCGTCGGGATGATCTGCAGCAGCCGCTGGGTGAGGAAGGAGAGCAAGGCGTCCTACTTCAGCTTGACGCCGACGACGCGGATCAGGCCGTCGGGCATCTGCTTGTAGCCGTCGACCTTGTCGCTCAGCGCGACCAGGACGCGGCGATGGTAGATGTACTTGATCGAGCCGTCGGCCAGGTACTTCTTGGCGATGTTCTCGTAGATCTTCTTGCGCTCGGCGGGATCGCTCTTGATGCGCGCCTGCTTGTGCCACTCGTCGACGTCCTTGTCGCAGTAGCCCGAGTTGTTCTGCGGCGAGCCGCAGGTATGGAAGGAGAAGGAGTTGCCGTCGGGGTCGCTGCGGCCCGACCAGCCGATCAGGAACAGCTCGTAGTTGCCGTCCTCGGCCGCCTTCAGCGAGGTCGCGAACTCGGTGACCCTGATCTTCAGGTCGAAGCCGGTCTCGGCCATCATCGACTGCAGCACCTCGGCGACCTGCCGGGTCTCGGGGTTGTTGGGCACCATCAAGTCGAGCGCGATTTTGCCCGTGACGCCCGCCTCCTTGAGCAGCGCCTTGGCCTTGGCGACGTCGCGCTTGGGCACCGGCAGCGACTGCTGATAGTAGGGGTTGGTCGGATTGATCCACTGGTTGCCCGGCACGAACTCGCCGTTGAACACGACCTGGTTCAGCGCGTCGCGATCGATCGAGAGCTCGAAGGCCTGGCGCACGCGCGCATCCTTGGCGAGCGGCGAGGCGGCCTTGGGGCCGTTCGACAGGTTGATGGTGATGCCCTGGTAGCCGAGCTCGACGGCGCTGATCAGCTTGAGCTTGGGGTTCTCGCGCACCGTCTTGATGTCGGTGGCCAGCAGGCGCTCGATCATGTCGAGCCCGCCCGAGCGCAGGTTGGCCAGCCGCACCGTCGAATCGACGATCGGCAGATAGGTGATCTTGTCGATGAAAACCTGGTCCTTGTTCCAGTAGTCGGCGAACTTCTCGACCACGATGCGGTCCTGCTGGACGCGCTCGACGAACTTGTAGGGGCCGGCGCAGACCGGTTTCAGGCCGAACTTGTCGCCCGCAGCTTCCGCCGCCTTGGGCGACACCATCATGCCGGCGCGGTCGGTGAGCTGGGCGAGCAAGGGCGAGAACGGCACCTTGAGGTGCAGCTTGAGGGTCGTGGCATCGACCACCTCGATATTGTCGATCGAGGCGATCTCGGGCTTGCGGAACGAGCCCTTCATGCTGAGGTGGCGCTCGAGGCTGTACTTGGCGGCGGCCGCGTCGAAGACCTCGCCATCGTGGAACTTCACGCCCGAGCGCAGCTTGATGGCCACAGTGAGGCCGTCGGCCGAGGTCTCGTGGCCGGTGGCGAGCTGCGGCACCACGTTCAGCTTCTCGTCGATGTCGAACAGCTTGTCGCAGATCGAGGAGAAGACGATGCGCCCGACATAGGTGCGCGCCAGCGTCGGATCGAGCACGTCGGGATCCTCGGCGAGCCCGATGCGCAGATGGCTCTGGGCCATGGCGCTGCCGCTTGCGATAGCGGCGAACGCCAGCGAAAGCGCCATACGCTTGAGCGTGTTTTTCATGAAGCCTCCCTTTGATTCGTGACGAAGGCCGCCTGCAGGCGGGCGAGCCGCCGGCGATCGGCATCTTGGCCGGCCGCCTCGGCGAGGACGGCGGGCGGTGGAAATTCGGGCCAGTAGGGGCAGGCCGTGGCGTGGCTGCGGCCGTCGTCGGCGAGGACTGGCTCATCGCGCCGGCAGGCGTCGCGGGCGAAGGTGCAGCGCGTGTGGAAGCGGCAGCCCGCCGGCGGGTTCATGGCGCTCGGGATGTCGCCCTCGAGCAGCGCCCGCTCGCGCGCCGCCGTCGGGTCGGGCAGCGGCACGGCAGCCAGCAGGGCGCGCGTGTAGGGATGGCGCGGATTGCGGAAGAGCTCGTCGGTCGTCGCCGTCTCCACGATCTTGCCGAGGTACATTACGGCGATGCGATCGGCGATGTGTTTCACAACCGCGAGATCGTGGCTGATGAAGATGTAGGCGAGCCCGAAACGCTGCTGCAGGGAGCGCATCAGGTTGATGACCTGCGCCTGGATCGACACGTCGAGCGCCGAGACGGGCTCGTCAGCCACGATCAGCTGGGGCTCGACGGCGAGCGCGCGGGCGATCGCCAGCCGCTGGCGCTGGCCGCCGGAGAACTCGTGCGGATAGCGGCGGGCGTGCTCGGCGCGCAGTCCCACCAGTTCCAGGAGCTCGCCGACGCGGGTCTTGCGCGCCGCTTCGCTCTTGGCAAGGCCATGCAGCATCAGCGGCTCACCCAGCATGGCGCCCACCGTCATGCGCGGATTGAGCGAGGCGTAGGGGTCCTGGAAGATCACCTGCATGCGCTGGCGGCGCCCGCGCATCTCGTTGTCGGACAGCGCCAGCAGGTCGTCGCCCTCGAAGCGCACCTGGCCGGCCGAGGGCTCGATCAGGCGCAGCACCAGGCGGCCGACCGTCGACTTGCCGCAGCCCGATTCGCCCACGATGGCCAGCGTCTCGCCGGCCTTGAGCTGGAAATCGACGCCGTCGACGGCGCGGACGTGGCCCGACACCAGGCCGAAGGCGCCGCGCCGCACGGGAAAGTGCTTGGCGAGGCCGGCGACTTCCAGGAGCGCGCTCATTGGATCACTTGCGCCAGCGGTGCGCGGCGGCAGCGCGTCAGATGTCCCGGCGCGACCTCGACCAGGGGCGGCGTCTCGGTGCGGCAGGCGGGCTCGACGAAGGGGCAGCGCGCGGCGAAGCGGCAGCCGTCGGGCGGCCGGCTCATGTCGGGCACGCGGCCCTCGATCGAGGGCAGGCGCTCGCGCTTCTCGTCGAGGCGCGGGATCGAGCCCAGGAGGCCTACCGTGTAGGGATGCTCGGGCCGCGCGAAGAGATCGCGCACCGACGCGCGCTCGACGATCTGGCCGGCGTACATGACGGCGACATCGTCGGCCATCTCGGCGACGACGCCGAGATCGTGGGTGATCAGGATGATGGCGGTGCCGGTGTCGCGGCGGAGCCCACGCATCAGGTCGAGGATCTGCGCCTGGATGGTGACGTCGAGCGCGGTGGTCGGCTCGTCGGCGATCAGGAGCTCCGGCCCGCAGGCCAGCGCCATGGCGATCATGGCGCGCTGGCGCATGCCGCCCGACAGCTTGTGCGGATAGTCGTCGACGCGCCTCTCGGGCGAGGGGATGCGCACGGTGCGCAGCATTTCTATGGCGCGCGTGCGGGCGTCGGCAGCCGACAAGCCTTGGTGGCGCTGGATCGCCTCGATGATCTGGTCGCCCACCGTGTAGGCGGGATTGAGCGAGGTCATCGGCTCCTGGAAGATCATGGCCAGGCGCGCGCCGCGCATGTCGCGGATGGTGTCGGCGTCGAGGGTCAGAAGGTCGCGGCCCTCGAAGCGGACCTCGCCCTTCACCGTGGAATTCTCCGGCGGCAGCAGGCCCATGACGGCGAGCGACGTCACGCTCTTGCCGCAGCCCGATTCGCCCACCAGTCCCAGGGTGCGGCCGCGCTCCAGCGACAGGTCGATGCCGTCGACGGCGCGCACCGTGCCGTCGTCGGTGGCGAAGGAAACGGCAAGCTGGCGCAGTTCGAGCAGAACGCTCATTGGCGCTCCGCCGCCAGGCTCCTTTCGATGCCGGCGTCGATCGCGGCGCGATCGAAGATGCCGGCCGGATTCTCGCGCGTCGGCACGAAGGCGCGGAAGTGCGTCCAGCGCTCGCGGCTCACCGATTCCAGCCGCGCCAGCTCGAGCAACGGCTCGACGTGATCGTCGACGCGCAGGTCGAGCTCGGAATATTCCTGGTTGCCGTAGATCACCAGCGCGGCCGACTGCTTGCCGCGCTTGTCGCCGCCGACCTTTTCGCCGGCCTTCAGTGCGCCGATCAGGCGCCGCGGCAGGGGCATCGAGGCGTTCTCGCGGAAGAAGCGCACGGTCTCGGAGACGACCTGCGGGCCCGCCAGCATGTTGCCCGCGACCGACATGTCCTCGCCGATCCAATGGCCGCACCATGGCACGCACTCAGTGCCGGTATGGGCGGCGAACTTGCCGTCGGCGCCCATGACATGGAGCTGGCGATGCTCGCGGCCGGCGTCGGGCGTGGTCAGGATGCGCACCACGTCGGCGGCAGTCACGCCCTCGCGGATCAGGCGCAGCCCGTGCGGGCCGTAGAGCGGGTTCATGAGCGCCTGGGTGCAGACCGCGCCTTTCTTCGGCTCGATATGGGGTACCCGCGCGCCGACGGCGAAGAACTTGGTGGCGACGGCGATCGCGATGCGGCCGCTGTCTTTTTCGTGAAAGATGATCGACCAGGTCATTTGCTGGGGGCGCGCAACTCCAGTCGCGCGTCATTGTTGATATCACTGAAGATCGCGCCACTGGAGTGGCGCGCCCCCGGCAATGAGGACGCCGTCACGATCACCGCCCTGCCGCGTAGCCCTGCATGCCGCGCGGGTTGGCGGCGGCCTTGCGCCAGGGATCCTGGCGGCTGGCCGCCGTCAGCCGGCCTTCCGACCAGTCGTCGTTCATCTCGACCTCATGGCCGCGCTTACGCAATTCCTGGACCGTTTCCGCCGGAATGCGGCCTTCCAGCACCAGCACGCCCGGCCGGGCGGTGCGCGGCCAGAAGGAGGAGGGGAAGTGCTCGCTGTGCCAGGCCGGCGCATCGATCGCTTCCTGCAGGTTCATGCCGCAATGGACGTGGCGCAGGAACATCTGGGTGATCCACTGCTCCTGCTGGTCGCCGCCGGGCGACCCCCAGACCATGTACGGCTCGCCGTCGCGGTGCGCGAGCGTCGGCGTCAGCGTGGTGCGCGGCCGCTTGCCGGGCGCCAGCGACGAGGGCTGGCCCTCCTCGAGCCACATGATCTGGCCGCGCGTGCCGATCGGGAAGCCGAGCTCGGGCACGACCGGCGAGCCGTGCAGCCAGCCGCCCGAGGGCGTGGCCGAGACCATGTTGCCGTCCTTGTCGACGATGTCGAAGTGCACCGTGTCGCCGCTCATCTGGCCCATGCGGCCGACGGTCGGCTCGCCAGCGCCGCTTGCTGCCACGGCGGCACGGCTGCCATCGGCCTTGCGCAGGCGGACCACGCCGCCATAGCCCTCGACCTTGCCCGGCCGCTGGTCGAACGAGGCCTTCGCCGGATCGATCAGCTTGCGCCGGTCGGCGTTGTAGGCGTCGGACAGCAGCGTCTGCATCGGCACGTCGACGAATTTCGGATCGCCGTAAAAGGCCTCGCGGTCGGCGAAGGCGAGCTTGCTCACCTCGATGAGGGTGTGGATGAAGTCCGGCGAGGTCGGATCGGCACCGTCGAGGTTGAAGCCTTTCAGGAGAGCGAGCTTCTGCAGGACGACCGGGCTCTGCGCCCACGGGCCTGCCTTGCACACCGTATAGCGGCCGTAGTCGTAGGTGAGCGGCTCCTCGACGGTGGCCTGCCACCTGGCCATGTCCTCGCCGCGCAGCAGTCCCTTGTTGCGCTGGCCCGAGACATCCAGCAGCTCTTCGTTGGTGTAGAAGCGGTCGATCGCCTCGGCGACGAAGCCCTGGCTCCACGCCTTGCGCGCGCGCTCGATCACCGCCTCGCGGCCGCCGCCGCCGGTCTCGGCTTCCTTGATGATGCGCAGGTAAGCGTTGCCCGCGGCGTGGTTGCAGAACAGCTCGGCGGGCTTTGGCACCTTGTTGCCCGGCAGGTAGACCGCGGCCGAGGAGGGCCAGTTGTCGCGGAAATTGTCCTTCACGGTGGCGATGGTGGCCGAGGCGCGCTCGACCATCGGATGGCCGTTGAGGAAGTAGCCGATGGCCGGCGCCAGCACGTCTGAAAGCTTCATCGTGCCGTAGTCGCGCAGCATCAGCATGTAGGCGTCGAAGGTGCCGGGCACGGCGGCGGGCAACAGCCCGGTGCCGGGAATGAGGTCGAGACCCAGGCCCTTGAAGTGGGCGATGGTCGCCGTGGCCGGCATCACGCCCTGGCCGCACATCACCTCGGTCTTGCCCTTCTTCACCGCGTGGAAGATCAGCGGCACGTCGCCGCCCGGCCCGTTGAGATGGGGCTCGACAACCTGCAGGGTGAAGGCGGTGGCGACGGCGGCGTCGAACGCATTGCCGCCGCGCTCCAGGATGCCCATGCCGACCGCCGTGGCGATCCAGTGCGTGGACGCGACCACGCCGAACGTGCCGACGATTTCGGGCCGGGTAGTGAACGGGTTGGGATTGATGAGCTTCACGGGCGCGGCCTCCACACTGGAAGCCGGAGACCTTAAGCCCCGCCGACCGGCAGGGCTAGGGGTCGGTTGTTTCGGGCAGCCGCATCCAGCCGGGAATTTCAGGGACCAGGCGCGTATCGCCCGCCGAAAGCGCCTGACCGCTGCGCGCAGCGTCGACCTTCAGCATGGCAAGCGCTCGATCGCCGACGCCGGATCGCAGCTCGCCGACTTCCTGATCGCCGAGATGTACCGGTGCACCGGGTTCGGGCAGGGCGCCCTCCACCTTCACCGGAAACAGGCGCTTCCTGATCAGCGCGCGGTACTTGGTGCGCGCCGTCAGCTCCTGGCCCATGTAGCAGCCCTTCTGCCAGTCGACGCCGTTCAGCTCGTCGAAGCCGTTCTCCAGCAGCAGCGCCTTCTCGACCACGAGGTCGCGGCTGCCGTCGGGCACGCCCAGACCCAGGCGCAGCTCGTCGTAGGACTGCAGTGGAGCCGCCGAAAAGCCCCGCGCCTGCAGCAGGGTGGCTGCCGTGCCCGTGGGCGCGATCACGCGGATGCCGAGCTCGCCGAGCCGCGGATCGACGAAGGCGATTGCGCCTTCGATCGGCAACGTCGTCGCGGCGTCGGGGCCGTAGGCCACGGCGACCTCGAGCGTCTCGCCGCGATCCTCGACGGTCACCTTCGAGCGCAGCTTGTAGAGCGAGAACTTCTTGGCCAGGGCGGCGGCGCGCGCGCGCTCGGTTTCGAGCAGCAAGGTGTCGGCGCTGCCGTCGACCACGAACATGTCGTTCAGGAAACGGCCCTGCGGCGTCAGCAGCGCCGCCCAGATGGCGCGCCCGGGCGCCACCTTGGTGGTGTCGTTGGAGATCAGGCCCTGCAGGAACTCGACGCGATCGGGACCGCCGACGGCGATCACGCTGCGATGCGGACTGAGGCTGAACTGACGCGCTGACATCGCCCCAGATGTGGGACCGAACGGGCTTCTTGGCAAGCGTCTCGCGAGCGGCCATCGTCCGGCCGCAGCGGCGTTGGGGGCGGGGGCATGAAGCGCATTCTATGGTGGATCTGTCTTTTGCTCGCGCCGGCCGTGCTGATCGGCCTGGAACTGTTCCATCCCTCCAATTTCACGGCCCATCCGGGCATGTACCAGTACCTGTCGCAGGCCGAGCCCCATTCGGCCGCCCACCATCACGCCCTCGACTATTTCGGTCCGCGATGGTGGCTGGTGCTGCACATGATCCAGACACCGATGGTCGGCCTGGTCGCCGTCGGCCTGCTGCTGATGGTCGACGGCATCGGCGATGACGACGGTGCGCCGGCCGTGGCGGCCGTCTGGCTGGCGCGCGCGGCGATCTTCGTCATGGTCATCTATTTCACGGTGCTCGATGCGATCGGCGGCATCGGACTTGGCCGCAGCATCCTCACCGTCCAGAGCCTGGCCGCTGCGGGTAAGCTCAGCCCGCAGCAAGTCGAGGGCGCGGCGCTGCTGCTCAACACGCTGTGGGTCGATCCCCTGGTCGGCGGCGTCGGGTCGTTCGTCAGCGAGACCGCGTCATGGGCAGCCTTCGCCGCCTCGGTGTTCATCGCCGCGGCGCTGCTGCTGTCGCGCCGCGCCGGCTGGGCCAACATGGCGGTGCTGGTGGCCTTCGGCTGGGAGCTGCAGACCGCTCATGCCGCGCCGCACGGCCCGATCGCCTTCGCGCTCCTGATCGTGGCGTCGGCCTGGCTGTGGTTCAGTCGAACACGCCGCGCCGCCGCAGCGCCTCGATGATGCGATCGACCCCATCGTCGATCGTCTTTTCCAGTGTGCGCAGATGCAGGTCGGGCGCCTCGGGTGGCTCGTAGGCCGAGTCGATACCGGTGAAGTTCCTGAGCTCGCCGACGCGGGCCTTGTGGTAGAGGCCCTTGGGATCGCGGCGTTCGCATTCGGCAAGCGGCGTGTCGACGAAGATCTCCAGGAACGCATCGTTGGCCAGCCGGTCGCGCGCCAGCCGCCGCTCGGCGCGGAACGGCGAGATGAACGACACCAGCACGATCAGGCCGGCGTCGGCCATCAGGCGGGCGGTCTCGATCACGCGCCGCACGTTCTCGACCCGGTCGGCATCGGTGAAGCCCAGGTCGCGATTGAGGCCGTGGCGGACATTGTCGCCGTCCAGCAGGTAGGTGTGACAGCCGCGCGCCGTCAGCCGCCTTTCGACGCCGTCGGCGATTGTCGACTTGCCCGATCCCGACAGGCCGGTGAACCAGAGAACGGCCGGGCGATGGCCCTTGCTCGCGGAGCGGGCGGCCTTGTCGACGGAAAAATCCTGCCAGGCGAGGTTGGCGGCGCGGCGCAGCGGGAAGCGGATCATGCCGGCACCGACCGTGGCATTGCTCAGCCGGTCGATCAGGATGAAGCCGCCGGTCTCGCGGTTGTCGTCGTAGGTGTCGAAGGGCAGTGCGCGGTCGAGCGACAGGTTGGCCAGGCCGATGTCGTTGGGCTCAAGTTGCTTGGCGGGGCGCTGCGATCCGCTGGCGACATCGAGCCGGTGTTTCAGCTCGCTCACCGTCGCCGTCGCCGTCGCCGTGCCGAGGCGCAGCAGGTACGGCCGCCCCGGCAGCATCGGCTCGTCGCCAAGCCATACGATGTGCGCGGCGAACTGGTCGCTGACATGCGGCGGCGCGCCGGCGGCGCCGATCAGGTGGCCACGGCCGACATCGACGGCCGGATCGAGCGTCAGCGTGACCGCCTGGCCCGCCACCGCGCGCTCGAGGTCGCCGTCGTAGGTGACGATGCGCTCAACGCGCGCCCGCACGCCGGACGGCAGGACGACGACCTCCTCGCCGGGCCGCACGCTGCCGCCCAGCACGGTGCCGGCATAGCCGCGAAAGCCAGCGTCGCGACTGGTCCATTGCACGGCGAGCCGGAACGGTTGGTCCTCGACCGGTGCGGCGCGGACGATCTCGAGATGGTCAAGCAGCGTCGGTCCGCGGTACCACGGCATCGCCGCACTCGGTCGCATGACGTTGTCGCCGTGCAGGGCCGAGACGGGAATGGCCGTCACGTCCCGCAGGCCGAGCTGCCCGGCCACCGCCGTGTAGCCCTCGATGATCGCGGCGAAGCGGTCTTCGCGGTGGCCGACCAGGTCCATCTTGTTGATCGCGAGGACGATGCGGCGGATGCCCATCAGCGCCACGATGGCGCTGTGCCTGAGAGTCTGCGGCAGCAGGCCCTTGGTCGCATCGACCAGGATGACCGCGAGGTCGGCCGTCGAAGCCCCCGTCGCCATGTTGCGCGTGTACTGTTCGTGGCCCGGGGTGTCGGCAACGATGAAGCGTCGCCGCGGCGTCGAGAAATAGCGGTAGCCGACGTCGATGGTGATGCCCTGTTCGCGTTCCGCCTGCAGGCCGTCGATCAGCCCAGCGAGGCCGGGTGCGGCTGCGCGACGATCGTCCGGCACGACGTCGGCATCGACCAGGAGCCGGCCGATCAGCGTGCTCTTGCCATCGTCGACGCTGCCGCAGGTGATGAAACGCAGCAGGCTTCCATCGGGGTCGGCATCCATCAGAAGTAGCCTTCGACCTTCTTGCGCTCCATCGAGGCTTCGCCATGGTCGATGGCCCGGCCCTGGCGCTCGGAGGTGCGCGAGCGGGCAAGCTCGTCGATGATCGCGGCGACGGTGTCGGCGCGCGAATCGATGGCGCCGGTCAACGGATAGCAGCCGAGGGTGCGGAAGCGTACCCGGCGCAGCTCCGGCCTCTCCTTGCGCAGGAGCGTCAGTCGCTCGTCATCGCGCACGATCAGCATGCCGTTGCGCTCGACCACCGTGCGTTCCGCCGCGAAGTAGAGCGGCACGACGGCAATGTTCTCGCGCGCGATGTAGGTCCAGATGTCGAGCTCGGTCCAGTTCGAGAGCGGGAAGACGCGGATGCTCTCGCCGGGATTGAGGCGGCCGTTGTAGAGGTGCCACAGCTCCGGCCTCTGGCCGCGCGGATCCCAGCGATGGCCGGCACTGCGCAGCGAGAAGATCCGCTCCTTGGCGCGCGACGGCTCCTCGTCGCGGCGGGCGCCGCCGATCGCGGCGTCGAAGCCGTGCAGGTCGAGCGCCTGCTTCAGCGCCTCGGTCTTCATGATGTCGGTATGGACTGCCGCACCGTGGCTGAGCGGGCCGATGCCGCGGGCCAGGCCGTCTCGGTTGACGTGGACGACCAGCGTCAGGCCGAGCTCCTTCATGCGGCGGTCGCGAAAGGCGATCATCTCGCGGAACTTCCAGGTCGTGTCGACGTGCAGCAGCGCGAAGGGCGGCTTGGTCGGGTGGAAAGCCTTTATCGCCAGATGAAGGAGGACCGAGGAGTCCTTGCCGATCGAGTAGAGGATGACCGGTCGGCGGAACACCGCGGCGGCCTCGCGCAGGGCATGGATGGCTTCGGCTTCGAGCGCTTGCAGATGGTGATTTGAGACTGGCAAGTGGGCTGCTCTTCCAGTTTGGGCGAGGCGATGTCGGCTAGGCGGCGGCGGTTGCTGCTTCCTTGGGGAGCGGCCATTCGAACAGGCCGATGTCAAGCCCCCGGCGGTCCAGAAATGCCATCGCCTCGCTGCGTGTCCGCTCGTCGATGCGGGGGTCGGCGCGGCCCGGCGTGACCTGGGTGATGTGGCTGCCGCGATCGATGCGCGTGCCGTCGAGCGAGCGGCCGAGCTCGTTCTCGATCGCCTTCATGTGCTCGCGCCGCGCCAGCCATACCGCGTCGGCGAGCGCCGGCCGCTCGCGCGGCGCGCCCGAGAGATGGTCGAGAATGCCGGCCAAGACCTCGACCGGCTGGGCCATCAGCCGCTCGTAAGGCATCAGCCGGACCTGCCCGGGATGGCGTTCGGCCAGCGCCTGGAAGGAGATGAACTGCTTGGCGTAGGACGGCAGTGCGCTTTCGAACAGGTAGTCGCGCCAGGCCATGGCGGACAAGGGGCGGCCTTTGAGCGAGTTGTACGTCGCTTCCTTGTGATTCTGGCTGTAGCGGAAGTACGACACCGCCTGGTCGAGCGGATTGCGATAGACGAGGACGATCCGGCTGCGGCCGCGGCGGGCGGCGCGCTCGAGCGCCGGCACGCGGACCGGCGTGTAGCGGCCGGCCGCAAGCTCGATCGGTGTGTAGCGGTAGTTCATCCCCTCATGGAAATAGTCGTAGCCCGGCACATGGAAGGGTGTTGAGCTCCACCAGTCGACGTCCGACGCGGCGAAGCCGGGACACACGGTATGGCCGATGAACAGATGATCGTCCGGCAAGGTGCCGCCGACATGGAACAGCGGGCCGCCCTTGAAGCACTGGAAGTCGAAGGAGGGTCCTGAGGGATCGCCGAAGATTCGCCCGGTCAGGCGATCATCGATGCGGCCGCCGCGGTCGAGATGGCACAGGAACGAGATTGCATAGCGAAGGAACCAAGTCCCTGAACGCGGGACCGTGGACAGGATCGGCAGGCTGAATACGCGGAACATAAAGCCTAGTACGTTGGGGGAGGCCTACGCCGTCCCCGTGCATTCGTCACTTGAGTGTCAAAGTGAGGCAGATGTTTGTTGATAGTCCTCAAGTGAGTTACGCGGCAGGTATGCAACCGTGCATGAGATCGGCTGTTTGCTCGACAAGTTGCACTCGGTCGCGACAACCTTGCAGACTTGCTAGAACGCCGATGGATTCAGTCGCTGGGAGTTTTCATGTCATTGCGCGCGCTCGTTCTGAGCCAAGGTGCCGACCGCAAGGTGAGCGGCGCCATAGAGACCCTGCCTGTGGACAGGCTGCCGACCGGCGACGTCACCGTCGCGGTCGACTATTCGACGCTGAACTACAAGGACGGGCTGGTCCTCACTACCGGCGGCGGCCTGGTGAAGACCTGGCCGCATGTCGGCGGCATCGACTTCAGTGGGACTGTAGAGGCGTCCGACAATCCCGCCTTCAAGCCGGGCGACAAGGTCGTGCTGAACGGCTGGCGGGTCGGCGAGCTGCACTGGGGCGGCTATGCCACCAAGGCCCGGGTCAAAGGCGACTGGCTGGTCAAGTTGCCGGCCGCGATCTCGACCCGGCGCGCCATGGCGATCGGCACGGCGGGCTACACCTCCATGCTCTGTGTCATGGCGCTGGAGAAGCACGGCATCAGGCCGTCAGCCGGCGAGATCCTGGTGACGGGCGCGGCGGGCGGCGTCGGCTCCGTCGCAGTCGCCATCCTGGCCAAGCTCGGCTTCAGCGTGGTCGCCGCCACCGGCCGGCCGCACGAGGGCGACTACCTGAAGGCGCTGGGGGCGGCCGCCGTCATCGACCGCAAGGAGCTCGCCGACGCGCCCGACCGGCCGCTGCTGTCGGAGCGCTTCGCGGGCGTGGTCGACACGGTGTCCGGCGTGACGTTTGCGAAAGCGCTGGCCCAGGTGAAGTACGGCGGCGCCGCCGCGGTGTGCGGCCTCGCCGGCGGCCCCGCCTTCCCCGGCTCGATCCTGCCCTTCATCCTGCGCGGCGTCAGCGTCTACGGCATCGATTCGGTGATGCTGCCCAAGGCGCCGCGCGAGGAGGCCTGGCGCCGCCTCGGCAGCGACCTGCCGCTCGACAAGCTCGACAGTACGGTGAGCGAGGTGGGGCTGTCGGAGCTGATGACGCTGGCCCCAAAAATCCTCAAAGGAGAAATACGCGGTCGCGTGGTGGTCGATGTAGGCAGGTGATAGGGTCCCGCGACCGCTGTCATGACAGCTTCCGTTTACCAACGCTGAGAGTCCCCCGCCATGACCCCGCCCGCCACCGCGCCTGCCGCCAACAACCTCGAAGCCTTCTTCATGCCGTTCACCGCGAACCGGCAGTTCAAGAAGAATCCCCGGCTGCTGGCCCGCGCCAAGGGCGTGCACTACTGGACGCCGGAAGGCCGCAAGGTGATCGACGGCACGGCGGGTCTGTGGTGCGTCAATGCCGGCCACGGCCGCGAGGAGATCAAGCAGGCGATTGCCCAGCAGCTCGAGGAGATGGACTACGCGCCGTCCTTCCAGATGGGCCACCCGAAGTCGTTCGAGCTCGCGGCGCGCCACGCCGCCATGCTGCCGGGCGATCTCGACCATGCCTTCTACTGCAACTCCGGCTCCGAGGCCGTCGACTCCGCCCTCAAGATCGCCCTCGCCTGGCAGCGCGCGCGTGGCCAGGGCACGCGCACCCGCCTGATCGGCCGCGAGCGCGGCTATCATGGCGTCGGCTTCGGCGGCATCTCGGTCGGGGGCATGGTCAACAACCGCAAGCAGTGGGGCGTGCTGCTGCCCGGCGTCGACCACATGCCGCACACCCATCTGCCGGCCAGGAACGCCTTTTCGCGCGGCGAGCCCGAGCATGGCGGCGTCGAGCTCGCCGATGAGCTCGAGCGCATCGTTGCCCTGCACGACGCCTCGACCATCGCCGCGGTGATCGTCGAGCCCTGCGCCGGCTCGACCGGCTACCTGCCGCCGCCCAAGGGTTACCTGCAGCGCCTGCGCCAGATCTGCGACAAGCACGGCATCCTCTTGATCTTCGACGAGGTCATCACCGGCTTCGGGCGGCTGGGCACCGGCTTTGCCGCCGACTTCTTCAACGTCATCCCCGACCTCATGACGGTGGCCAAGGGCATCAGCAACGCCACGGTGCCGATGGGCGGCGTGTTCGTGCGCAAGCACATCTACGACGGCCTGATGAACGGGCCGGAGAACGTCGTCGAGCTGTTCCACGGCTACACCTACTCGGCCCATCCGCTGGCCTGCGCCGCGGCCTCGGCCGTGCTCGACATCTACAAGGACGAGGGGCTGTTCCAGCGCTCCGCCGAGCTCTCCAAGTACTGGGAGGACGGCGTGCATTCGCTGAAGGGCCTGCCCGGCGTCACCGACATCCGCAACCTGGGTCTCGCCGCCGGCATCGACATGGAAGGCCGCAAGGACGCCATCGGCGCGCGCGGCTTCGACACCTTCGTGAAGGCCTTCGAGCTCGGCCTCATGGTGCGCCAGGCCGCCGACACCATCGCCATGTCGCCGCCGCTGGTCATCGAGAAGAACCAGATCGACGAGATCATCGATCTCTGCGGCAAGGCCATCAAGGCGACGGCGTAGTCTTCTTCGGCGAGGAACCTGCTATACCCACGGCGTGTTCCTCGATCTCGGTCTGCCCACGCTGATCGGCCCGGTTGCCGTGATGGCGCATGTCGCCATCGCGGCCCTCGTGACGGTCCACATCCTGCTCTACAAGCGCAACGTGGCGGCTTCGGTGTCGTGGATCGGCATCGCCTGGCTGTCGCCGTTCCTCGGCGCGCTGCTCTACGTCACCATGGGCATCAACCGCGTCAAGCGCCGTGCCCAGCGCCTGCGCCGCCAGCGCCTGCCGATGGCCATCGCCGAGGAGACGCTGGCCGACGCCGCGGCCAAAGATCCGCTGACCCCGCTCGAGTTCGCGATCGGCCGGTTGACCGGCCTGTCCAGCGAACCCGGCAACAGGATCGAGGTCCTGCACAGCGGCGACCAGGCCTATCCGCGCATGCTGGCGGCGATCAACGCAGCGAAGAAGAGCGTCGGCCTGTTGACCTACATCTTCCGCGCCGACAAGGCGGGCGAGGCGTTCCACAAGGCGCTGATCCAGGCGCAGCGCCGCGGCGTCGAGGTGCGCGTGCTGATCGACGGCGTCGGCGGCGGCTATTTCTTTTCCGGCACCTACAACCATCTCAGCCGCGCCGGCGTCCCCGTCGCGCGCTTCCTGCATTCGTACTTCCCCTGGCGCATGCCGTTCGTGAACCTGCGCAACCACCGCAAGGTGATGGTGGTCGACGGCCGCATCGGCTTCACCGGCGGGCTCAATATCGGCGCCGAGAACATCAGCGCCGACAAGCCGCCCTTCGTCGTCCTCGACACCCACTTCCAGCTCGAGGGGCCGATCGTCGAGCAACTCACCGACGCCTTCGCCGACGACTGGCTCTACACGACCGGTGAGAAGCTGCTCACCGAGAACTGGTTTCCGCCGCTCGAGAACGCGGGCCAGGCGTTGGCGCGTGTCGTCACCTCCGGTCCCGACGAGGACATGGAGCAGATCGAGTTCGTGGCACTCCACGCCATCTCGTGCGCGCAAAAGTCGGTGCGCGTGGTCACGCCCTATTTCCTGCCGCCCGACCCGCTGACCATGGCGCTGGGACTGGCGGCTCTGCGCGGCATCAAGGTCGACATCGTCCTGCCCGACCATTCCAATCACGCCCTGCTCGACTGGGCGCGGCGCATCCCGCTTCGGCCGCTGATCGAGGCGGGCTGCCGCGTCTGGCTGACGGCGCCGCCCTTCGATCATTCCAAGCTGATGGTGATCGACGACGCCTGGGCGATGGTCGGCAGCGCCAACTGGGACACGCGCAGCTTTCGCCTCAACTTCGAGCTCAATGTCGAGCTGCACGATCCCGACTTCGCGGTCAAAGTGGCCGCGATCGCGCCCGCGGCGCGCCGCCTCACGCTCGCCGAGCTCGACGCCGACCCATTGCCGATCCGGCTGCGCAACAGCGCGGCAAGGCTGCTGCAGCCGTATCTTTAGGAGCGCGGGCCTCCGGCCCGCATCATGATCAAGCGCGCATGTGAATGCGCGTAAGCGGCCGGAGGCCCGCGCTCCCGGCTACCGATACAGCCGCCCCAGCCGGTCGCGCCGGATCCAGCGATGCTCGGGCCGCGCCCGCAGGCCTCTTTCCAGGCCCCAGCCTTCGACGAAGCCCAGCTCCAGCCGGATCGGCCGATGGTCGGACGGACCGAAGGCCAGCGCATTGGCGGTGCGGCAGGTGAGCCCGTGCGCCAGGCAGCGGTCGAGCCGGAATGGCACGACGTTGCTGGCATAGTGCGTCGGCTCGCGCGGGCCGACGTCGTGGAAGCCCGGCAGGATGACCGGCCCCACGATGTTGAAGTCGCCGATGATGGCCGACGGCTTGCCGCGCAGCGCCGCGGCAATGCGCGCGAGCTGGCGGCGGTTCAGGAGCTGGCCGTGGCTGAGATGGACGTTGGCGAAGGTCATCTCGCCCACCTGCACGATCTGCGCCCGCCGTCGCGGCAGGCGCCCGGGCAACCGCGAGGCCGGCAGCGACAGCGCGCGCGGCACGGCGAAGCGATGCGGGCTCCACACCGCCAGGCCATGGATGCGGCCGAGCCATGACAGGCGATGGAAGTGTCCGCCGATCACCGACGGCAGCTCCTCCATCTCCCGCGTCGCTTCCTGCATCAGCAGCACGTCGGGTTTCTCGTGCCGCGCCAGGGTGGCGACATCATCGACTGCCGCGCCGGTGAGCCGCAGCAGGTTCCAGCTGATGATCTTCAAGACGTCCTCATGGCTTGCCCTACGACTTCGACGCCCGGTCGTGTCGGGCCTGGCGGATCTGTTCGGTGAGCGAGGAGGTGCTGCCGGCGGCCGACTGCAGCTCGCGTCGCACGGTCTCGCGCCGTTCGTGGATCGAGGCGATCACGAGCCCCATCGGCACGCCGAGCCCGACCAGCGCCGATTCGGCGAGCTGCAGGCTCGCCTCGATGGTCTCGGGCACCGTGTCGGTGACCTTGAGCGTGTAGAGATGGCGCGCGTGCTGGGCATCGTGCGCGCGCGCCACGATCATGACGTCGGCCCGGCGCGCGCGCACCGCCCGCACCACGTCGTCGACCGCCGAGGTGTCGAGAGTGACGATCACGCCCGTTGCCTCGTCGATGCCGCAGCGCTGCAGGAACAGGGGATTGGAGGCATCGCCGTAGTAGATCGGCCGGCCGAGCTTGCGCCAGCGCTCGACCAGCGCGGTGTCGCGGTCGGCCGCGATGTAGGCGATGTCGTGCTCCTCCAGGAGCCCGCAGACGAGCTGGCCGACCCGGCCGTGGCCGACGACGATGACGCGCTTGGCATGGTCCTCGGGCGGTAGCACGGTGAAAAGGGGATCGGACGGCGTTTCGCGGGCGAAATATTGGCCGAACCGCCGCGCAAACAGGGCGACGAAGGGAAGTGTCGCCATGCTGAGCGACACCACCGCGAGGATGCCTGCCGACACGTCGGCGGCGACCAGACCGACCTGCACGGCAAGCCCGATGCCGATGAAGGCGAACTCGCCGCCCGGCGCCAGCAGCAGGCTGGTCTCGACGCCGGCGCCCAACGGCACGCCGAACAGGCGGCAGAGCGGCACCAGCAGCACCGACTTGATCGCCATCATGGCGAGGAAGCCGCCCAGCACCAGCAACGGCTCGCGCCAGATGAAGCCCAGG
Source organism: uncultured Alphaproteobacteria bacterium (assembly GCA_963809025.1). GTDB lineage: Bacteria > Pseudomonadota > Alphaproteobacteria > Reyranellales > Reyranellaceae > Reyranella. The sequence continues at coordinate 172,091 of CAWEIE010000008.1, forward strand.
TCGATATGCATGCCGACCGAGAAGAAGAAGACGCCGAGCAGCAGGCCGCGGAAGGGATCGATCATGGCCTCGACGGCGCGGCGATATTCGGTCTCGGCCAGCAGCAGGCCCGCGACGAACGCGCCCAGCGCCATCGACAGGCCGGCGTAGGCTGCGATCACCCCCGAGCCGACCGCGATCAACAGGGTGGCGGCCATGAAGAACTCGGGATTGTCGGTCCCGGCGGCCAACTTGAACAACGGCTTCAGCACCAGCCGGCCGACCACGGCGATCACGCCGATGGCGACGGCGGCCTCGACCAGGGCGATGACCACGCCCTGGGCCACCGAGGTTGAGTCGGCCGCTCTGCCCAGCGCCCCGATCAGGAACAGGAGTGGCACGACGGCGAGGTCCTGGGCGAGCAGGATGGCGAAGCTGCTGCGGCCCGTGGTCGACATCATGCGGCGCTGGCCCGACAGCACTTCCATGACCAGGGCCGTCGAGGAGAGCGCCAGGCAGGCGCCGATGATCACGGCCGCGGCCGGCGGCTGGCCGAACCACAGGGCTGCGAAGCTGATCACCACCGTCGTGAGCAGGGTCTGCAGCCCGCCCAGCCCGAACACCAGGCGGCGCATGGTGAGCAGGCGCCGCATCGACAGTTCCAGGCCGATGAAGAACAGCAGGAAGACGATGCCCAGGTCGGCGATGAAGGCGATCTGCATCTCGCCGGTGACGGTGAGCCAGTCGATGGCCCGAGAATGGTCGGCCAAGCGGCCCAGGCCATGCGGCCCCAGCGCGGCGCCGACGGCGAAGAAACCCAGGACGGGACTGATTTTCAGGCGGTGGACCACCGGGGCCACGACGGCCGCGGTGCCCAGGATGATCAGGGCGTCCTTGAAGACGAAGATCTCGCTGCTTCCCGCCATTGCAGCCAACATAGACTGCGCAGGCCGATCTGTGCACACTTTCGTTCACAGCAAGCCATTGGACAAAGGGACGGAGACGACATGAAGGTGGTGATCACCGGCGGCGCGGGATTCTTGGGCAAGAAGCTGGCGCGGCGCCTGCTGCAGGGCGGCATCGCCGGGCCCTCGGGCAAGCCCGAGCCGGTGAGCGAGCTCGTGCTGTTCGACGTCGGCAAGGCAAGCGGCCCCGGCCTCGACGATGCCCGGGTCAGGGCCCTGGCTGGCGACATCGCCAACTTCGCCACCGTGCAGTCGGTCGTGCAGGGTGCCGCCACGGTGTTCCATTTCGCCGCCGTGGTCAGCGCCGGCGCCGAGGCCGATTTCGACCTCGGCTACCGCGTCAACCTCGACGGCACGCGCAACGTGCTGGAGGCCTGCCGCGCCCTCGGCACCAATCCCCGTGTGGTCTTCACCAGCTCGCTGGCGGCCTTCGGCGGCGACCTGCCGCCGGCCGTGACCGACGACACGGCGCTGACGCCGCAGACCTCCTATGGCGCGCAGAAGTCGATCGGCGAATTCCTGATCCGCGACTACACTCGCAAGGGATTTTTGCGCGGCACCTCGGTAAGGCTGCCGACGATCTGCGTGCGCACCGGCCTGCCCAACAAGGCGGCCTCGACCTGGGCCTCCTCGGTGGTGCGCGAGCCGCTGACCGGCATCGACGTCGTCTGCCCGGTGACGCCCGAGACCATCATGGTGGTCCTGAGCCCGCGCAAGACGGTCGACGCCTTCGTCCGCCTGCACGACCTGTCGCACGACGCCTTCGGCCCGGGCCGCACGCTGCTGCTGAACGGCATCAACGTCACGGCCAAGCAGCTCGAGCAGGCGGTCGGCCGCCACGCCGGCAACCGCAAGGTCGGCAAGGTGAGCTGGCAGCACGATTCCGCGATCCAGAAGATCTGCGACGGCTGGCCCCAGGGCATCGATTCCAAACGCGCCCGGTCGCTCGGTTTCGAGACCGACAAGGATCTCGACGAGGTCGTCCGCAACTTCATCGCCGACGATCTCGACGATCAATTGAAGATCGCGAAGGCGGCTTAGATTTCTTGCCGGACCGCGGGCCTCCTGGCCCGCCTCTGTCATCCTGAGCGAAGCGAAGGATCTCATGCCGGTTGCAAGCGGCGATGAGGTCCTTCGCTTCGCTCAGGACGACTGAGCATGAGCGGGCCTGGAGGCCCGCGGTCCGGCAAGAAGCTACCGCCCCCGCAACATCCGCCAGCCGTTCTGCAGGTGCCGCACCGGCCCCCAGACGTGTCGCGTGCGCATCATGTGCCAGCGTTGCGGCTCGTTGTCGGGACCCGCGATCGGCCCCGCATCGTCGACGAAGTCGGTGATGCCGACCGCATCGGTGTCCCATGGCCCGGTAGTCTTGAAGATCGTCGTCTTGGCGCCGTAGCTGCCGAGCGTGCGGCTCATGCCCGACGCCATGAAGTCCATGTAGCGCGGCAGGCTCTCGGGCCGGCAGAGATAGCCCTTGTTGAAGCCGACCGCGAGCAGGCGGAAATGAAAGGGGTTCTTCTCGAGATAGCGGATCGCCTCGGTCGTGTTGGCCGGGTAGCGCGGCGAGAAGAAGTCGTCGATCACCACGATGCCGTCGTTGTTGACGATGCGGTTGGCGAACTCGAGCTCGCGATAGACCGCGGTGCCGGTGTGCTCGCCGTCGATGTGGAACCAGCGCACGGTCTGGTGCATCGCCTGCAGGTCGAGCTTGGCGGCCAAGTCGGCCGACGGTCCCGACAACGGCACGACGTTGGCGGGCTCCACGCCGACCGAGCGGATGGCGCGGTGCACCGCCTCCTCGTCGAGTCGGAGGTCGCACAAATAGAGCTTCTCGCCACCCTTGCGATAGGAGGCGAGCACCGATGCCGAGCGGCCGCGCCACACGCCGATCTCGAACAGGTCGCCCGTGATCCGGGTCTGCTGGTCGAGCAGGGCGCGCCAGACGCAGTAGGACTGGAACATGAACCAGCCCGGAATGGCGTCGATCTTTTCCCAACTGAGCATCGTCGATCCTTGCATTGGAGGCCTTGCTAACAGCGCTCTTTCGACGCTGCAAGCCGGGAGCGCTTGCACAGGCGGCAGGCCTCGGGTAGACGCCGCTTGCGTGCAAATGCCAACAACAACAGTCGCTTACCGCACGATGGTCGGCCTGATTTGGGGGCTGGCCCTGTGGCATAGCTGGGAGAGTCGCGGCCTTTTCGTCGATGGCTCCGCTTTTCTCGTTCAGATCGCCCGGCGAGAGTGGTTCTTCGACTTCTACGCCCCGCGCCTCTACGCCATGGTCGTCGGCCAGGCGCCGATCATGACCGCCGTCTTCCTCGGCATCACCGACCTGCACCTGCTGGCACGCCTGCTGTCGATCGGCCTGTTCGCCCTGCCGACCGCGCTCTACACGCTCGCCCTGGTGCGGGTGAAGGACGACCCGGTGCTGCTCGCCGCCGTGATCGGCGCCATCGGCCTGGTGTTCATGACCACGTCCTTCTTCATCGTCGGCGAATACAACACCGCCTTCGCCATCGCCATCGTGGTCGCCGTCCGGCTGGTGACGGCAAAGTGGCCCACCGTGCTCGACGGCCTGTTCCTCGCCGTCATCAGCCTGCTCGCCGCGCGGACCTACGAGTCGATGATCTATCTGGGGCCGATCCTGTCGGTGATGGTGCTGCACACGCTGTGGCGCATGCCGTCGCGCCCGTGGTTGCCGACGACGCTGTACCTTCTTTCCACCGTCGGCTTCGTCGGCGGCATGGCCGTCGCCATCCGCTCTCTGGTGAAGCCGTGGTCCGCAGAGCACCTCGACGAGACGATCGTGACCGCCACCAACTTCTGGCAGAACCTGCAGTTCGATCTGGCGATGGCCGCGGCGCTGGTCGTCGTCGTCTGGGGCCTGATCCGGCCGCGCGACCTGCTGAGCGGCAAGCCCTATCGCTGGGCCGGCATCCTCCTGGTGATCCTGGCGCTGTCGCCCGTACTGGCGCTCAGCGACACGCTGGTGCGGCCGCTTGCCAAGTCGCAGTACGTGGCGCGCCAGGCCGCCGGCATGGTCATCGTCGCCATCGTCCTGTTCATCTGGTTCTACGGCTCCCTGCTGCGCGACAAGCTCGCGGTATTCACAACGTTGCGCGCGCCCGAGGCGGCGCGCCGGCTCCTCATCTTCGCCGTCGTGGTCGTGGTGGCGATCCTGCCGTCGGACATCTACCTGACCAGGACCTGGTCGTCCTATCTCGACGTCGTGCGTGCCGAGGTGCTGGCCAAGGACGGCGTGATCGCCTTCGAGGACTCACGGCTGTCGCGCCATCCGTACGACCTGCTGGTCGAGGCCTGGATCCTGCCCAGCCAGAGCCTGGCGCTCCGGGCCAAGCGCGGTGACGGCATCATCGCGCCGCCCAGGGATTTCAAATCCTGGCAACCTTTCCCGCCGGCGGACCCCTATCCGCTGGGCAAGTACATCTGGCGTGACTGACGTGCCCGCCGCGCCGCCGCCGGCCGTCTACCGCAGCGTGGTCCTGCTGATGTGGGCGCTGGCGCTCAACGCCACGATCGCCTGCCGCGGCCTGTTCTGGGACGGCTCGCCCTTCATGGCGAACATCCTCGACCTCGGACAGGTCCACGACTTCTACACCGCCCGCGCCCACGTCGATTGGGTGACGCAGCTTCCGCTCTTGCTGCTGAGCGAGCTCGGTGTGCGCGACACGAGGTTTCTGGCGATGGTCTATTCGGCGGCGCTGTTCGGCCTGCCGACCGGCCTCTATCATTTTGCGCTGGCGCGCGTGAAGGACGACGCCGTGCTGCTGGGCATCGTCATCGCCGTGATCGCCGCGGTCTATCTGCCGACCTGCTTCTTCAGCATCGGCGAGTACAACACCACCTACGCTGCCGTCGTCGCCGCCATGGCGGTGGTGCTGACGCCGGGGCCAAGGCGGCTCAGCGACGCGGTGCTGCTCTGCCTGCTCGGCCTCTTGTGCGTGCGCTCCTACGAAACGATGGTCTATCTCGGCCTGCTCATCGGCGTCACGGTCCTCTGGTCGACGCGCAAGGACGACGACCGGTGGGTGAGGGGCCTGATGGTCGTCGCCGCCGTGGCGTTCATCGCGGCTGCCGGTGTCGCGCTCGTCGCCATCGTCGACTACTGGAATCACCCGCACTTCCTGAAGGTGCGGGCGATGTCCTTCGACTTCTGGCAGAACCTGCAGTTCGCCATCCCGCTCGCCGGGCTCGCGATCTCGGCAGCCGTCGCGCTGCTGCGGCCGTCGTGGCTTCAGGGCGGCGGGCCGCCGCTGGTCATCGCCATCGCTGCCACCGCGCTCGCGCTCTCGCCATGGTATCGGCTGGTCCACGAGCATTCCATCCTCTATCCGCCGGCGCACTATCTCGCGCGCCAGGCGGCAGGCGTGGTGCTGGCGGTGCTGCTGGGCTGCATGTGGCTGCACGTCGCCTGGCAGCGACAGCCGCCCAGGGTCTTCACCATCCTGCGCCTGCCCGCGGTGTCGCGGCGCCTGGTGCTGGCCATGACGGCGCTGCTGCTCGCCGCCGCCGTGCCCGACGTGGTCCTGACCGGCCTGTGGTCGGACTATCTCGCGCGCATGCGCGTCCTGGTCGACACACGCGAGGGCGCCATCCGGACGCGCGACCTGCCGCTGCTCGAGTGGCCCGACAAGCTCTTCGCCCAGGACTGGTCCCTGCCGGCGATGAGCGCCCTCATCAGCCGCACGCCCGGCCACGCCTACGTGCTGGCCGACAAGGACTACCTCAGCAACCCGCCGTTCGATCCCGCTTGCGGGACGATGCCGCATCTGAAGGGGCATGGCTGGGGGAGATGATTGGAGCGCGGACCTCCAGGTCCGCTCATGCTCTTCGTCTTTGCCGGGAGCGCGCCACTCCAGTGGCGCGTCATGGGCTGTGTGATCAACAACAAGACGCGCCACTGGAGTGGCGCGCTCCCGGCAATGAGCGGACCTGGAGGTCCGCGCTCCAGCTAAGGCCGCATCCAGTGTCGGCTCGGGCCGCTGCCGCGCACCGGGGCCGCCAGCTCGACGAACTCGCAGAGAATCTTTCGTGTGTCGCGCGGATCGATGATCTCCTCGATCCAGAAGGTCTCGGCACTGCGGAAGGGCGAGCGCAGCTTGTTCAGGCGGTCCTCGATCTCGCCCATCTTCGCCTTGGGATCGTCCGCTGCCGCGATGTCGGCGCGATAGGCCGCCTCGATGCCGCCTTCCAGCGGCAGCGAGCCCCAGCGGCCCGACGGCCAGGCGTAGCGCCAGTTGAGCCGCGCGCCGTTCTGATGCGCTGCTCCGGCCACGCCGAAGGCGTTGCGGATGATGAAGGTGCACCACGGGATCGTGGTCTGGAACATCGCCGACATGGCGCGCACGCCCTGGCGGATGACGCCGCTCTTCTCGGCCTCGAGCCCGATGAGAAAGCCCGGGCAGTCGCAGAAATAGACCGCCGGCAGATGGAAGGTCTCGGCCATGTCGACGAAGCGCGCCACCTTCTGGCAGGCGTCGGCCGTCCAGCCGCCGCCGTAGAACATCGGGTCGCTCGCCATCACCGCCACCGGCCAGCCGTCGATGCGCGCGAAGCCGGTCACCACCGAGCGGCCGTAGAGCCGGCCCATCTCGAAGAAGGAGCCCTGGTCGACGATCTTCTCGATGATCGGCCGGATGCGATAGACCTTGCGGATGTCGCGCGGGATGACCTCGAACAGCTCCTCCTCGCGCCTGCGTGGATCGTCCGTCACCGGCCCGCGCGGCGGCGCCTCGTAGACCGAGGAGGGCAGGTAGGAGAGGAAGCGGCGCGTGGCGGCAAACGCCTCGTCCTCGCTGTCGACCGCCTCGTCGATCGCGCCGGCGCGCAACTGGATCTCCCAGCCGCCCAGCTCCTGCTTGTCGTACTGCTTGGGGCTCAGGCGATTCACCACCGGCGGGCCGGCGACGAACATCGCAGAGATCTCCTTCACCATCACCGAGTAATGCGTGGCGGCAAGACGCGCGGCACCCAGGCCGGCGACCGAGCCCAGGCCCAACCCCACCGTCGGCACCACGCCCATGTTCTGCACCACCCATTCCCAGCCGCGCACGCCCGGCACGTTGGCGCGGCCGGTGGTCTCGATGGTCTTGACCGAGCCGCCGCCGCCCGAGCCCTCGATCATGCGGATCAGCGGCACGCGATACTGGTTGGCGTAGCGCTCAATGAAGATGTCCTTTTCCTTGATGGTGGCGTCGGCCGAGCCGCCGCGCACGGTGAAGTCGTCGCCGGTCACGGCGACATGCCGGCCGTCGATCTTGCCGCGCCCCATTACGGCGTTGGCCGGCATGAGATCGACCAGGTCGTTGCGGCCGTCATATTCGGCCTTGCCGGCAATGCTGCCGATCTCGCGGAACGAATCCTGGTCGACCAGCCGGTCGATGCGCTCGCGCACGGTGAGCCGGCCGCCGTCGTGCTGGCGCTTGACCTTGTCGGCGCCGCCCATGCGCTTGGTCATCTCCTGACGGCGGCGCAGCTCGTCCATTTCAGGTTGCCAGGTCATCGCGATTCCTCGGGTGTTCGGTCGATCCGTTCGTACCAACGGGCGGCGGCAGCGGCCACAGCGAAAGCAGTGTCGAATCCGCTGTCGGCCGATGGACGAAACGGACGACTAATGGAGCTACTTCTTGAGCTCGGCGAGGATCTTCGGCCACTGGCTGCCGCCGAATTCATTGGCGATGACCTTGCCGTCCTTGACGATAAGGAACCGCGGCGTGCCGCTCTTGCGGGGCAGCTGATCGAGGATCGGCTTGAGATCGCCGGGCCAGTAGCGCTCCTGGTAGGCCTCCTTGAGCTTGGGCGCGTCGACCTCGATCCAGGTGACCTGCTTGTACTCCGGCGAAGCGAGCCAGTTGGCCTTGTACTTGTTCTTCCATGCCGTGCACGGCTGGCAGTCCCAGCCGCCGACATAGATCACCTTGAGGGCGGGCTTCCGCCCGCGCCGGGAATTGCAGCGCGCTGCCGACCAGCGCCGCGACGACGAAGATCCGCCGGTTCACGCCGGCAGTCATCTAGTAGACGACTCCGTCGATCAGGTTTTCCTCGTAGAGCCGCACGAGATCGATCCCGCCCGGCGGGCGCGCCGTCTTGAAGTCAGCGATGGCGCGCTGAAGGCGCGCCTCCTGGTCGCGCCGCAGCTTCTCGGCTTCCTCCACGGTCACCGGTGCGAAGCGGACGACCTGGCCCGGCAGCAGGCGGCCGAGGCGAGGGAGATCGACCGATGCCACGGTCGCGATCTTGGAGTAGCCGCCGACGGTCTGGCGGTCGCCCAGGAGCACGATCGGCAGACCGGCGCCGGGCACCTGGATCGCGCCCGGGCCGATGCCATCGGAGATGATGTCGGCGCCCTTCGAATGCTCGATGGTCGGTCCCTCGAAGCGGATGCCCATGCGATCGGCTTCCTTGGAGACGCGATAGTCGGACTCGATGAAGGTGCGCCGGCCCTTCTCGCTGAAATAGTCCTCTTGTGGTCCCCAGACGACACGCACCGGCCCGCTGCCGTAGTCGAACGGCTGCGCCAGCTTCTTCTCGTCGCCCGGCAGCGCCTGCTCACGGGAGAGCGGCAGGGCGTCGCCGGACGCGAGCTTGCGGCCCTGGTAGCCACCGACACCGGCGCGCGCATAGGTCGACAGGCTGCCCATGAAGGCGGGCAGGGCGAAGCCGCCGGCGACGACGAGATAGGCCGTGCTCGAACCCTCGACCATGCCCACCCGCAGCACCTGGCCGCGCTTCAAGAGATGCGTGCGATGGGATTCCAGCGGCTTGGCTGGCGCATCGGGCTTCTCGATCAGCATCGGCGAGAGCGGACCGACCAGCGCGACGCGCACGCTGTCGGCCTCGACCAGCAGGTCGGGGCCCATCACGCCGATCTCCAGGCCCGCGGTGCCGGCGGGATTGCCGCACAGCGCGTTGGCCAGGCGAAGGGCGACGCGGTCCATGGCGCCCGCGGTCGGCATGCCGAGCGCCATGTAACCGATGCGGCCGAGGTCCTGCAGCGTGTCGAACAGGCCCGGCCGGACGACCTTCAGCGCCGCGCTCATGAGCGCACCAGCTTCGCCCAGTCGAAGGTGCCGGCCTCGACCTCGCGGGCGACGCGGTCGTAGGTCTTGCGGTCGATGCGCTGGAAGGTGAGCGAATCGCCCGGTGCCAGGAAGACCGGCTGCTCGCGGCGCTGGTCGAACATCCAGAGCGGCGTGCGGCCGATCAGGTGCCAGCCGCCCGGACTTTCGAAGGGATAGATGGTCGTCATGTCCATGGCGATGGCGACCGTCGAGCGTGGCACGCGCACGCGCGGCTGGGGCCGGCGAGGCAGGTAGAGGGACTTCTCCAGCCCCGCGATGTAGGCCAGGCCCGGCATGAAGCCCAGCACGTAGACCGTGAAGCGCGACGCCAGGTGGAGCGCGATGACGTCCTCCACCTTGTTCTTGGTGCGCTCGGCGATCTCCTCGAGGTCGGGCGCGAACTCCGGGTCGTCGTAGCAGCAGGGGATCGTGACCTTGCGGGTCTTCATGCCGGTCGGCAGGCCGCGGGCAATCAGGCCCTCGATCTCGGGCTCGAGCTTGGCCCGCGACGTCGCCATGGGGTCATAACAGACCATCAGCGCGCGCATGGACGGCACGGTCTCGACCACGCCAGCGAGCTGCCCCGCCTTGGTGGCCTGGCCGATGGCCGCATGCAGGGCCATCACCCGGCCGTTGATTTCAGGGGAGATCTCGTTGCCGAATTCGACGGAGAAGGCGGTGTCGCCGCAGGACAGGTACCGTACGCTCACATCTGCTAGGATAGCGGCTCCTCCCGAGCCTAGCGAGGGACCTTTCTTTCAGGCGTCCAAGGAGTTTTCTCATGGCTGCGACCAACGCCGGATTCGTCAACATCAACTCCGACCTGGGCGAGAGCTTCGGCCCGTGGGTGATGGGCAACGACGTCGAGGTGCTGAAGATCGTGAAGTCGGCCAACGTGGCCTGCGGCTTCCATGCCAGCGATCCCACGGTGATGGTCGACACGGTGAAGCTCTGCCAGCAGAACGGCGTGTCGATCGGCGCCCATCCGGGCTTCGCCGACCTGCAGGGCTTCGGCCGGCGCGTGATCAACCTCTCGGTCAAGGAGCTCGAGGCCAACATCGCCTACCAGCTCGGCGCACTGCAGGGCATCGCCTCGCTGTTCGGCGCCAAGGTCACGCACATCAAGCCGCACGGCATGATGGGCAACATGTCGGCCGAGAGCGAGGAGATGTCCGACGCGATCTGCCGCGCCACCAAGGCGTTCGACCGCGACCTGATCTTCCTCGCCCAGGCCAACACCGAGCAGGGCAAATCGGCGCGCAAGGCGGGCCTGCGCGTCGCCGAGGAAGTGTTCGCCGACCGCACCTACACCGACAAGGGTTTTTTGACGCCGCGCAAGGAAGCGGGCTCGATGATCAAGGATCCCGCCCAGGCGGTGGCGCATGTCCGCCGCATGGTCGACGAGCAGGCGATCTACTCGACATCGGGCAAGCGCATCCCCTGCCAAGTCGATTCGATCTGCGTGCACGGCGACGGCCCGACCGCAGTCACGGTGTCCACGGCGGTGCGCCAGGGCCTGGAGGCCGCCGGCATCCGCATCGTGCCGCTGACCGAGATGCCGAACTTGAAGCATTGACCACGCCGTCATCCCGAGCGGAGCGAAGCGAAGCCGAGGGGACCTCCTCTTTTCGGTGCACCGACAGAACAGGTCCCTCCACTGCGCCTCGCTGCGCTCGGCTTCGGTCGGGATGACGGTAGTCACTTGAATGTGACTGTCTCCACACCTGTCGGTTGACGCCGCCTCGTTCATAGTCCCCGGGCCGATCCGCAAGAGAGACGGTAACCAGGGAGAGAACATCCATGAGCAGGCTCATGATCGCGGCCGCCATCGCCGCCAGCTTCGTCGCGTCACCGCTTTTCGCCCAGGCCCCGGCGCCACCGCCGCCCTATGGCCCGGCCATCACCTTCGAGGCCGCCAAGAAGGCGATGTCCGCCGCCGAGGCCGAGGCCAAGAAGAACAACTGGCCGGTCGCGATCGCCATCGTCGACAGCTCGGGCAACCTCGCGGCCTTCTCCAAGATGGACAACACGCAGCATGGCAGCGTCGACATCGCCATCGGCAAGGCGGTGACGGCCAACAATCTGAAGCGTCCGACCAAGGCGCTGCAGGATGCCATCGCCCAGGGCGGGGCCGGCCTGCGCCTGCTGGCCGTCAAGGGCATCACGCCGCTGGAAGGCGGGGTGCCGATCGTGGTCGACGGCAAGATCATCGGCGCCATCGGGGTCTCCGGCGTGGCCAGCAACCAGGACGCTGACGTCGCCATGGCCGGCGCGGCAGCGGCCAAATAGCCGCCAAGTAGGGCATCGCGTCGTCTTGTCGGACGGCCCTCCACCGGTATAGTCCGCCCAACTCGTTCGGGCGGACTTTTATCTGATGAAGCAGCGTATTTTCGGCTGGATCTCGGCCCTCTTCGGTATCGTGCTGGCGCTGGCGGCGATCGAAATCGCGGCCATCGCCTGGCTGTATCTGGAGGACGGCCGCTACACGCCCGCGGCCCAGCTCTTCGAGCGCACGCAGAACACCTATTTGCGCGACGCCACCAAGGGCACGACGTGCCGCTACGTCGATACGCTCTATCCGCACCCCTATGTCGGCTTCGTGCACCATGCGAACCCGCCGTGCGGCCAGCCGTGGGTCAACAACATCGGCCTGTACGGACCCGACTACCCGACGGTCCGCAATCCCGAGCGCTACACCGTCATCCTGAGCGGCGGCTCGGTCGCCTCGCAGCTCGCCCAGAACTCGGCGCCGCCGGCGCCGCGCTATCTCGAGGAGGAGCTGAACAAGAAATACGTCAGCCCCAACGGCAAGCCGTGGCTGGTGCTGAACGGCGGCGACGGCGCCTGGAAGGAGCCGCAGCCCTTCATCCTGTTCGCGCTGTATGCCAGCTCGGTCGACGCCGTGGTCAATCTCGGCGGCTTCAACGAGCACTATTTCTTCTGGCCGGGCGCCGAGGAGCGGCTGGAGCGGCCGCTCAGCAACTTCATCGAGGTCAACCCCTTCGTCGCCGACGAGAATTTCGGCGACGCCGCCATCGGCTGGGTCATGGGCCGGCTCGCGGGCTCGCTCGCGGCCATGCCGGTGCTGGGCAGCAGCCACGCCGCCTACATGGTCGTGCGCGGCATCGAGCAGGCGGCCAAGGGCCAGGACGTCTTCAAGTCGGCCAAGAAGACCACGCTCAACAGCATCTTCCGCATGCCCGAGGAGATCCGCCGCGACCCCGAGCGCGAGTTCGCCGTCCAGCTCGGCCTCTACCAGAAGTACCTGCGCGCCACCGAGGTGCTGGCGCGCGACTACAATCTGAAATCGGCGTTCTTCATCCAGCCCGCGCCGGCCTACGGCAAGGTGCTGACGGACGACGAGAAGCGCATCGTCGGCGACCTTTCCTACCGCGACATCTATCGCAAGATGGTGGCGGGCCTGCTGACGCTGCGCGAGCGCGGGCTCGCGGTCTACGACCTGGGCGACATTTTCGCCAACGAGAAGGGCACGATCTACGCCGACCACATCCACTACTGGCGCGACGACAAGGCCGAGAGCCCCGGCAACCGCATGATGGCCGCCCGCATTGCCGCGCAGCTTGCCGAGACGTGGGGGCTGCAGAAGAAGCAGTGAGCGCTTCCTCTTGCGGACATCTTCGCGGCTTCAGTCACTGAGACAATCCGTGGCTTCGCATTCGGCTTCATTGCGTCGAGATGAGGCGATGTACTTGCGGTCATTGAACGATGGCAGCCGTCGCGCCAGCGTGCCGGTATAGGATGCGGCCGTCAGCGAGTCTGCAGCCGTGCCGTAGACCATTAGGCGGTCATTGCGCCATTCGCCCTTGTACCAATCGCCGTTAGAGAACAGCATGACGCCGATGCCCAGCGAACTCGCCGTCGACGAACGTCGCCCTCGTACGAAATGGGAAAATTGCCGGTTCCGCGCGCGGCCTTCCTGCCGTTTCCTCGGTCGCGGTTGGCTGGCGTGTAAATGCCGCGCCCGGTGCGCTCGCCGTCCCTAAATTCGCCCTCGATACCGATCGCCGTTTGGCCAAGTGTAGATGCCGCGGCCGGTGAGCTTACCGTTCCCAAATTCACCCTCGTAGCGATCTCCGTCCGCCCAAGTGTAGATGCCGGGCCCAGTGATTTGTCATCCCGCCATTCCCCTTCGTAGTGGTTGCCATTTGACCAAGTCGCTGAGGCGCGACCATGCAAGTTGTCATCGCGCCACTCGCCATCGTAGCGGTCTCCATGCCGAGGTGGTCAAGACACCGCGACCGTTTCTTGGCTCGTTGCGCCATTCTCCCTCGTAGCGGCTCCCATCGGAGTAGGTAAATAATGCCGCGCCCATGCCGTTGGCTGTCGCGCCATTCGCCTTCGTAGCGACTGCCGCTCGCCGAAATTGGCTCGCTCGAAACCAGCTGAGCTTACCGGAGCGCATGTTGCCTTCGTGGCGTCCGGCCGGCTCGCCGTCGAGAAACCATTGATTGCACGCCCAGTCCTTCGGCAAAGCCGTCGACGCAAGCGCCGGACCAGGTGACGGTTCCCGATGCTCGGGTACCGTTCCACAACTTGCACCGGGCTTCGCTTGGATCCCCCGGTGGCTTCCCGAATGTCCAGCGTCGGTGCGAAAGCCAGCGCTGCACCGAGAAGCAAGCTACCAACGGTCTGTAAGCGAACCATGTCAGCGCCTCGACGTCCTGGGCGTCGAAAAGGCAGACGCAATTCATCGAGGATCTGTTACACAGCCGGGTTGAAGGACTGGGCAGGGCATCCCGGTTGTCAACGAAGCGGGGTATGTGGAAGGCATGCGTACCGTCGAAGAAGCGGGGCAACGGTGCCTCCATCCGATCCCATCGCATGTCCTAAGGCCGCGAAGATCGAGAACGACGATGTGACCGAGTCGGGCAGAGCAGGTCGCATCGCCATGGCCGCTAGGTCGACCCAGTCGGATTCCGACACGTTAAGGCGCCGAGCGGAGTATTGATGGCCGCTGTGTTAGATCGCGCAGGTCCGGAAGCCGGCGAAACACGTCGTTGCGGTCGGGCGTGAAGAAATTGCGGTAGGCCGGGCCGGGCGATGCGGGCGCTGGTCGCCCAGCAGCCGCCGCGCAGCACCTTTCGGGTGCCGAACCACGGCTGCGAGTAGTCCTTGTAGGGATCGGCGTCGAAGCCCGCGAAAGGCAGGAAGTCCGACGCCGTCCATTCCCAGACATTGCCGATCATCTGCCGGCAGCCGAAGGCGCTGTCGCCGTCGGCGCAGGGCCGCGACATCGACCGGGCCGTCGAAAGCGAAATCGAGGTTGGCGCGCGCCGGCGTCGGCGCGTCATCGCCCCACGGCCAGCGACGGCGCTGGTCCGCCAGACGAGTTCCATCGGCCGTCGGCTCGCCGATCGCGGCGGCCTCCCATTCGGCTTCGCTCGGCAGGCGCCGCCCCGCCCAGCGGCACCAGGCGTCGGCCTCGAACCAGCTCACGAACACGACAGGCGCATGCGGCGCCAGTTCCTCGACCTGCCGATAGCGGCGCGCCGTCCACACGCCGTCGCGCTTGCCCTGCCAGTAGACGGGCTGCTCGGCTCCGCGCTGTTCGCGCCACGTCCAGCCGGCATCGCTCCAGAACTCACGGGTCCGGTAGCCGCCGGCCTCGACGAAAGCGGCAAACTCGGCATTGGTCACGGGCGCGCGGGCGATCTTGAACGGCTGCAGCGCAGCATCGTGCGCCCACTTCTCGTTGTCGAAGATGAAGCCGTCTTCCGAGGTCGAGCCGAGCCGCCAGCGGCCGCCCGGCACGGCGACATCGCCGGGCAGCGGCCCGGCACGCGGCCGCTCGACCGCACCGAGGTCGCGCGGCGGCGCATAGCTCAGGGTCTGGCGCATGTAGGTCAGCGCTTCGACGTGCATGTCCTCGTGCCGGATGACGAGGTCGTAGAAGTAGCGCGCCTGGTCGTCGATGCCGCTGCCGAGCAAGTCTTCCTGGCGCGCCAGCACGTCGGCCATGTAGCCCAAGGTTCCAGCGCGGTCGGGAAGATCGAGATGCCAGCGCGTGGCGTGCGCCACCGCGCTCGAATCCCACAGCCGGTCGCAGCGCTCGATCAGCGGCGGACGACCGTGCGCATGACGCAGCGTCCAATACTCGTGGAACCAGGCGACGTGGCCGATCTCCCACAGCACGGGATTGACGATGCCGAGATACGGTCCCATCAATTCCGCCCATGACAGATCTTCCGTCAGACGCCGAGTGCGAAGACGGGTCTCGCGCAGTTGCGCCACAAGGTCGGCAGCGGATGCACCGCTGGTCGGGCGATCGGCATGGCCATGGTCCATGAAGATCGTTCTTATCACACCCGAGGGACCGACCTCACGCACCGGCAACCGCGTCGCGGCGACGCGATGGGCGCGCATCCTGCGGCGGCTCGGCCATCGGGTACAGGTCGCAGTCGCGCTATGACGGACAATCGGCCGACGCGATGGTCGCCGTCCATGCCTGGCGCAGCGCCGCTGCGATCGAGCGTTTCAAGGCGGAATTCCCGACACGACCGGTCATCCTGCAGCTGAGCGGCACCGACATCTATCAGTACATCGATACCGACCCCGGCCCGACGTTGCGGTCGATGGAGCAGGCGGACCGGCTCGTCGCCCTGAACGATCTCGCCTGGAAGGCAGTGCCCAAGCCGCTTCGTGCGCGCCTCAGCGTGATCCACCAGTCGGCTCCGCCCTTGGCCCGGCCGCGCCAACCGAGCCGGCGGGCCGTCGTGGTCTCGGTGATCGGCCATCTGCGCGACGTGAAGGACCCCCTGCGCGCCGCCGAAGCGGCGCGACTTCTGCCATCCGACAGCCGGATCCGCATCGAGCAGGTCGGTCGGGCCTATTCGCCGGAGTGGGCCGATCGTGCCCGCGCGGAGATGGCAATCAATGCGCGCTACAAGTGGCGCGACGACGTTCCCGCCGCCGCCGTGCGCCAACTGCTGTCGCGCAGCCACGCCATGGTCATCTCCTCGCTCAGCGAGGGCGGCGCCAACGTGGTCTCCGAAGCGGTCGTGGCGGGCGTACCGGTGCTTGCGTCACGCGTGGACGGCAATGTCGGCTTGCTCGGCTCCGACTACGGCGGCTATTTCCCGGTCGGCGATACCAAAGCGCTCGCCCGCCTTTTGCTGCGGCTCGAGCGCGAACCGCGCTTCGTCGCGACGCTGGGCAAGGCGTTGGTGCGGCGCAAGCCACTGTTCCGGCCGGCACGCGAGACGGCGGCGTGGCGACGCCTCCTCACCGACCTCCGATAGCATCATCGACGTTGGCCCCATCGCCTTCCTCGATGCGGCGCGAGGCGATGAACTTCTCTATCGCCACCGATTTCATGGCGGCCCGATCTCATGACGGGTATGACTTCGGCGGCATGATTGGAACAAACTTGATAGGCGGTCTCGACACGGGCTTGCGCGGCGCTGCCACCGCGCTCTTCCTGCTCATCGCCGTTGCCGTGTTTCGGCGAGGCGGCGGCCGGCCGGTCGCTTGGCTCGGCGCCGCCCTGTCGATCGGTGCGGCTGCCTATGCCCTTTGTTCGTTGCCCGACCATCCGCGTTCCCTCTGGTTCGCGCCTTTGGGGGCGATTTGCGCCGGAAATGTCGTGGTGTTCTGGCTGTTCACGCGAGCGGCGTTCGACAATTCCTTCCGGCCGACGCCATGGCATGCCGTGTGGTGGCTGCTGCTTGTCATCTGTTCGCAAACAGCTTCATTCGGCATCGATGTCGCCGCGAACTGGCCGCTGGCGGCGGCGTTGCGCCTTGTGCCAGTAGTCTTTGTTCTTCTCGCCGTGGCTCAGACCGTCACGGGCTGGCGCGGAGACTTGGTCGAGGGCCGGCGCCGGCTGCGGTTGTTCATCCTGGCCGCGGTCGTGCTGCACACGGCAGTCTCAGCCGCTGTCGACATTTCAATCGGTCCCGACCACGTTCCTCCCGCTGTCCATTTGCTCAATGCCGCCGCTCTGTCGTTGATCGCCGCGGTCATCGCCGTGGCGCTGCTGCATGCCGATCTGGGGGGATTTCTGGCCGATCCCGGCCAACTGGCAGCGGTGGCGATCCGGGAGGAAGCGCCGGCGGCGGCGCCGGTCGACCCTGCCGTGTTGAGCGAGCTCGAGCGCCTGATGACGGTCGAGCGGCTGTACCGCCGCGAGGGCCTCACCATCGGCGACCTTGCGGCCAAGCTTGGCCTGCCAGAGCACCGGCTGCGGCGGACCATCAATCGCGGCCTGGGCTTCCGGAACTTCAGCGAGTACCTCAACCGCCATCGCCTGGCCGACGCCAAGCAGGCCCTCGCCGACCCGGCGCAGCGGGACGTCCCCATCCTGACCATCGCCCTGGATGCAGGCTTCCAGTCGCTTTCCCCGTTCAATCGGGCCTTCAAGGCCGACACCGGCGTGACCCCGACCGAGTTCCGCCGCCAGGCCGAGGGGGCTGGGGGCGATTGACGCTGGTCGATTTCGAAATCGGCAATCCCTTTCGGGCCTAAATCGGCTGATTTTCGAATGTGCCGCGATGTCCAGGGCGACACCGCGGCAAGCTCTCCTCGCCACGAAGGAGGGCAAGCCGATGATCGAACTGTTGCAGAAACATGCCTCCGCCCTGCCGGGTATCTGGGCGATGGACACCGCCCGCTACCTGGTGGCGGCAGGGTTGGTCGCGCTTCTGCTGCGCGTGCTCGCGCCGACCGTCCTGAAGCATCGCAAGATCCAGGGGCGCGACGCCAGCGCCACCGATGTCCGCCGCGAGATCCTCTCGTCGCTGCGCTCGGCGCTGATCTTCTCCCTGCTGGGCTTCGTGCTGTACATCGCGGCCCGCGAGGGATGGGTGACGATCTACAGTGGCTTCGCCGAGGCGGGACCGGTCTACCTCGTGCTGTCGCTCTCCTTGATGTTCGTCGCCCACGATGCCTATTTCTACTGGACGCATCGGTTGATGCATCATCGCCGCCTGTTCGGCCTGTTCCATCGCTGGCATCACCTGTCGCGCACGCCGACCGTCTGGACGGCCTATTCGTTCTCGGTCCCCGAGGCGATCGTCCAGGGCGCCTTCGTGCCCTTGTTCGTGGCCTTGGTTCCGATGCATGCCCTCGCGTTGTTCATCTTCGTGGCGGTGCAGGTCGTGCGCAACGTGATGGGCCATGCCGGCTATGAGCTGCATCCCGCTGCCTTCGCGCCGGGCCGATGGCTGGGTTGGAACAACACCACCACCGGCCACGACCTTCACCACGAGCTCGGGCGCTACAACTACGGCTTCTATTTCAGATGGTGGGACAAGCTCATGGGCACGGAGCATCCCGGCTATCCGGCAAAGTTTGAAGCCATCGTCGCCGGCAAGGTCGCAGCGGAGGTCCGGCCATGAGCCCTCTGCGTGCCATTTTCCTCCCGCTGATGATTCTCGCGGCGCTTCGTCCGGCTCACGCGGCGGACGAGGTTTTCGGACGCTGGGCGACGCCCGGTGTGTCCGCCATGGTCGAGCTTGCGCCCTGCAGCGATGGCGTGACGCTCTGCGGCACCATCCGCTGGCTGTGGGACGCTCTCGACGAGCGCGGTCGCCCGCGCCTCGACGCGCAGAACGCCGACACCGGGCTGCGCAACCGGCCAATGGTCGGTCTTACCATCCTGTCGGGCTTGAAGGCCGATCCGGCCGGCGGCTGGCAGGGGCGGATCTACAATCCGGAGGACGGCCAGACCTACCGGGCCACGGTGAAGCGGCGCGGCGCGGATACCCTGGTCGTGGAGGGCTGCGTGCTGATCGTCTGCAGCAAGCAGATGTGGCGCAAGGCGAGCTCGATTGCGGAGGCGTTGCGTTAGGACGTGCCGGCTTCGATCGGCAATCCTGCGGCGCGCCATTCCGGATAGCCATCCTCGAGCCGCCGAACCTTGAAGCCGCGCGCCCGCAGTTTCGCCACGGCCTCGTAGGACAAGACGCAGTAGGGGCCGCGGCAGTAGGCCACGATCTCCTGGCCCGGATCGAGCGCCGACAAGCGCCGCTCGAGCTCGGCCAACGGGACGTTGATGGCGCTCGGCAGGTGGCCGAGCGCGAACTCGTCCGCCGGCCTGACATCGAGCACGGTGACGACACCGTCGCGCAACCGGCTCATCAGCTCGGTCCGCGAGACAGGTTCGAGCGCATCGCGATTTGCAAAGTAGCTGCGCACGACACGCTCGACCTCGGCCGATTGCGTCTCGGCAACACGCCGCAACGCCGCGACGAGATCCAGCACGGCATCGTCGGCCAGCCGATAGAAGACGAACTTGCCGTCACGCCGCGCCGCGACCAGCCCGCCGCGCCGCATGTGCTGCAGGTGCTGGGAGGCGTTGGCCATGGACAGCTTCAACCGGTCGGCCAGCACCTCGACGCTGCGCTCGCCCTGCGCCAGCTGCTCCAGGAGCTCGAGGCGATAGGGATGAGCCGCAGCCTTTGCCACGGCCGCGAACTGGCCGAACAGGACGCGTTTGGGGCTCTCGCTTGACATCGGTACCGCATCTCTACATCATTCAATCAATTAATTGAATGATGAAACGACGAGCGTCAAGGCCCGCCTACCAACGAGCTGATCTTGGCAGACATACTGTTCGCCCACGAGCCTTGGATTCGTCTGGGGGCCTTTGCCGCCGTCTTCGCGACGATGGCGTTGTGGGAACTCATGGCTCCGCGGCGACGGCAGGCCGTCGGCCGGCTTCGCCGGTGGCCGGGCAACCTCGGCGTGGTCGTCATCGACACGCTGCTCGTGCGCCTCATCTTTCCCACGGCGGCCGTTGGCGTGGCGTTGGTGGCCCAGGTGGGCGGCTGGGGGCTGCTGCCTGCGCTCGATGCCCCATCCTGGCTCGCGATCATCATCGCCGTGATCGTGCTCGACCTCGCCATCTACTTGCAGCACGTGCTGTTCCATGCCGTGCCGGTCCTGTGGCGCCTGCACCGCATGCATCACGCCGACCTCGAGATCGACGTGACCACCGGAGCCCGCTTCCATCCCATCGAGATCCTGCTGTCGATGGCGATCAAGCTTGGCGTCGTGGCAGCACTCGGCGCACCGGCGGTGGCCGTGCTCATCTTCGAGGTGCTGCTCAACGCCACCTCGATGTTCAACCATGGCAACGTCCGCCTGCCGCAGCGTCTCGACCGGGTGGTGCGCTGGCTGGTCGTCACGCCCGACATGCACCGCGTGCACCATTCGATCCTGCCGCGCGAGACCAACAGCAATTTCGGCTTCAATCTTGCCTGGTGGGACCGCTTGTTCGGCACCTATCGGGCGCAGCCGCAAGCCGGCCACGGGGGCATGACGATCGGGATCGAGCAGTTCCGCGATCCCCGCGAGCTCCGCCTCGACCGCATGCTGTTGCAGCCTTTCCGTGACGACGACCGCAGCTATCCGCTCAGTCGTCGCGAGCCCGTCGCCAGATGAGCGATAGCTTCGCAGGCGGCTGTCTCTGCGGCGCCGTCCGATTCGTTGCGACAGGTACGCCCAAGAGCGTGTTCTGGTGTCATTGCCAGAGCTGCCGGCGGCACAGCGGTGCGCCCGTGTCGGTTTTCGTCGGCTTCGAGGTCGCCGCCTACACGGTGACCGAAGGGGAGATCACGAAGTTCAAATCTTCGCCTGGCACGACACGCGGCTTCTGCCGGATTTGCGGCGCCACGCTGACCTGCGAAGTCGACCAGCTGTCGACCGAGACGCATTTCCACGTCGGCGCGTTCGACGATCCGAGCCGGTTCAGGCCCTCGAAGCACTTCTTTCGCAACGAGCAGCTGCCGTGGCTGCATTTGAAGTAGACCTCGCGGGCAGGCTTGGGACCGGCCGATTTGCGGCTGCGAAGTTCGGAGTTCCTCGCTTCAGCTCTCGGTTGATGCCAGCACTGCAGTCAACAACATATGGTGTATCCGGGAAATCGTCTCCCAGCAATAGCCCCTTCTGGAGCGTCAAAAGTCGCAAGAATTCGACTCTGGCGTTCGCACGCAAGCTAGACTGTTCTTGCCGGAAGGACTGCACTTGAGTTATAGTTGTCCCATGACTGCGGCGGCGAAGGGCAGGCGGAGGCAGGTTTCCTGACGGTGCCCGTTCGGCAACCAGCGGTAGCCCTCAACTCACCGAAATGTGCGCCGATTTCTGTTGATTCAGTGGCTTAGCGGCGTTTCACTAGCGAGACGCATCATAAAAACGTCATGAGCCCCAAGGGCCGGACGAGAAGCGTCGCATGGGATGGAGACAAACATGGCCGTCACTCGTCGGCAATTCATGAAGGTGAGCGCTGCCGGCCTCGCCGCTTCGTCCGTTGGCGCCTTGGGATTCACCGGCGCGGGCGACGCGCTCGCAGCAGGCGTTCGGCCCTTCAAGCTCGAGCGCGCAACTGAGACGCGCAATGCCTGCCCCTACTGCGCCGTCGCCTGCGGCGTGCTGATCTACTCGCTGGGCGACAAGTCGAAGAACGCCAAGTCCTCGATCATCCATGTCGAGGGCGATCCCGATCATCCGGTCAATCGCGGCACGCTCTGCGCGCGCGGCGCGGCCTCGCTGGGCTACATCCACAGCGCCAACCGCCTGAAGTATCCGATGCACCGCAAGCCGGGCACCGACAAGTTCGAGCGCGTGAGCTGGGACTTCGCACTCGACCGCATCACCAAGCTGATGAAGGAAGACCGCGACAAGAACTTCATCGCCAAGAACCGCGATGGCGTCACGGTCAATCGCTGGCTGAGCACGGGCTTCTTCGGCGGCTCCTCGCTCAGCAACGAGGCGGGATACCTCACCTACAAGTTCGTGCGTGCGACCGGGATACTGGGGTTCGAAGACCAAGCCCGAATTTGACACGGTCCGACGGTGGCCAGTCTTGGCCCCACATTCGGACGCGGCGCGATGACGAACTCGTGGAACGACATCAAGAACACTGATCTCGTTCTGATCATGGGCGGCAATGCCGCCGAGGCACACCCCTGCGGCTTCAAGTGGGTCACCGAAGCCAAGGCCAACAACGGCGCCAAGCTGATCGTGGTCGATCCGCGCTTCACGCGCTCGGCCGCGGTGGCCGACGTCTATGCGCCGATCCGGCCGGGCACCGACATCGCGTTCCTGTCGGGCGTGATGCGCTACCTGCTGGGCAACAACAAGATCCACCAGGAGTACGTCAAGGCGTACACCAACGCCTCGTACATCGTGAAGGAAGGCTTCGCCTTCAACGACGGCCTGTTCACCGGCTTCAACGCCGAGCGCAAGGCCTACGCCGACCGCTCGACCTGGGACTACGAGCTCGACGAGCAGGGCATGGCCAAGGTCGACGAGACGCTGCAGAACCCGCGCTGCGCCATCAACCTCCTGAAGGCCCATGTCGAGCGCTACACGCCCGAGATGGTCGAGCGCATCACCGGCACGCCCAAGGCGAAGTTCCTGCAGATCTGCGAGATGATCGCCACGACGTCGGTGCCCGACCGCACCATGACGTCGATGTACGCGCTGGGCTGGACGCAGCATACGACGGGTGCGCAGAACATCCGCTCGATGGCCATGATCCAGCTCCTGCTGGGCAACATGGGCATGCCGGGCGGCGGCGTGAACGCGCTGCGCGGCCATTCCAACGTCCAGGGCATCACCGACCTGGCGCTGCTCTCGACCTCGACGCCGGGCTATCTCGTCCTGCCGACCGACCGCGAGACGACCTACGCCGACTACATGAAGCCGCGCGCCTTCAAGCCGCTGCGGCCGGGCCAGACCAGCTTCTGGCAGAACTACGAGAAGTTCTTCGTCAGCCAGCAGAAGAGCTTCTTCGGCGCGGCGGCGACCAAGGACAACGACTGGGCCTACGACTACCTGCCCAAGTTCGACACGTCGTACGACGTGCTGAAGATGGTCGACATGATGGCGGCGGGCCAGATGAACGGCCTGTTCTGCCAGGGCCTCAACATCATGTTGGCCTCGCCCGACAAGAACAAGGTCATGACCGGCCTCGCCAAGCTCAAGTGGATGGTCGTCATCGATCCGCTCGAGACCGAGACGGCGCGGTTCTGGGAGAACCACGGCGAGTTCAACAACGTCGATCCCAAGTCGATCCAGACCGAGGTCATCCAGCTTCCCGCGTCGGCCTATGCCGAGGAGGAGGGGAGCTGCACCAACTCCAGCCGTGTCATCATGTGGCACTGGAAGGCGGCGGACGGTCCCGGTAAATCGCGGAGTGACATCGAGATCATCTCCGAGCTGCACCTCCGGCTGCGCGCCCTCTACGCCAAGGACGGCGGCGCCTTCCCCGATCCGATCGTGAAGCTCACGTGGAACTACACGCGGCCGCACAATCCGGATCCGGCGGAAGTGCTGAAGGAGATCAACGGCTACGCCATCGAGGACATCCCCGATCCGGCGGATCCCGCCAAAGTGCTCCTGCGCGCCGGCCAGCTGCTGCCGACCTTCGGCATCATGCGGGCCGACGGCAAGACCTCGGGCGGTTGCTGGATCTACACCGGCGTCTATACCGAGGCCGGCAACATGTCGATGCGCCGTGACGGCAGCGACCCGACCGGGCTCGGCATCTATCCCAACTGGGGCTTCTCGTGGCCGGCCAACCGGCGCGTGCTCTACAACCGCGCCTCGGCCGATCCCGACGGCAAGCCGTGGAGCGAGCGCAAGAAGTACGTGTGGTGGAACGGCAGCCGCTGGACCGGCGGCGACGTGCCCGACTACGCGCCGACCATCGCGCCCGACAAGGCGGTCGGCCCGTTCATCATGAACCAGGAAGGCACCGCCCGGCTGTTCGCCCGCGCGACGATGCCCGACGGTCCGTTCCCCGAGCACTACGAGCCGATGGACGCCTACATCGCCAACCCGCTGCACCCCAAGGTCAGCACCAACCCGGTGGTGAGGGTGTTCGCGGCCGATGCCAAGTCGTTCGGCACGCCCGACAAGTTCCCGATCGTGGCGACCAGCTATCGGCTGGCCGAGCACTTCCACTACTGGACCAAGAACGTGCACGACAATGCCGTGCTGCAGCCCGAGCTGTTCGTCGAGATGGGCGAGCGGCTGGCCAAGGCCAAAGGCATCAAGGACGGCGACTGGGTCGAGGTGTCGAGCCAGCGCGGCGCGATCAAGGCCAAGGCCTGCGTCACCAAGCGCATCCGGCCGATCATGGTCGACGGCAAACCCTGCGACATCCTCGGGCTGCCGATCCACTACGGGTTCATCGGCTTTGCCCGCAAGGCGCATCCGATGAACATCCTCACCCCGTCGGTCGGAGACGCCAGCGTGAACACGCCCGAGTACAAGGCGTTCCTGGTCGACGTGAAGAAAACCACGCCACCGGCTCAGCCGGCGGTCGCATAGGCGGAGGAGGGCACCATGGCAACATTGCAATCGCTCGATATCCGCCGCCGCTCCGCCTCCAACGAGGCGCCGCCGCAGATCCGCCAGCAGGCACTGCAAGTCGCCAAGCTGATCGATGTCTCCAAGTGCATCGGCTGCAAGGCCTGCCAGGCGGCGTGCCTGGAGTGGAACGATCTCAAGCAGGAGATCGGCTACACCGACGGCACCTACAACAACCCGACCGATCTCACGCCGGCCTCGTGGACCGTGATGCGCTTCACGGAGTACGAGCACGGCGACGATCTCGAATGGCTGATCCGCAAGGACGGCTGCATGCATTGCGACGACCCGGGCTGCCTGAAAGCCTGCCCGGCGCCGGGGGCGATCGTGCAGTACACCAACGGCATCGTCGACTTCGTGTCGGAGAACTGCATCGGCTGCGGCTACTGCGTGAAGGGCTGCCCCTTCAACGTGCCGCGCATCTCCAAGGTCGACCGCAAGGCCTACAAGTGCACGCTGTGCGTCGACCGCGTCGCGGTCGGCCAGGCGCCGGCCTGCGCCAAGGCCTGCCCGACCCAGGCGATCTACTTCGGCTCCAAGGACGACATGATCGGCCATGCCGAGAAGCGGATCACCGACCTCAGGTCGCGCGGCTTCAAGAACGCCGGCCTCTACAATCCGCCGGGCGTCGGCGGCACGCACGTCATGTACGTGCTGCACCATGCCGACAAGCCGTCGCTCTATGCCGGCCTGCCGGACGATCCCAAGATCAGTCCGATGGTCGGGCTGTGGAAGGGCGTCATGAAGCCGATCTCGCTCGCCGTCATCGCTTTCGCCGGCGTCTTCGGCTTCCTGCACTACATCACCAAGGGCCCCAACGAGGTCAGCGAAGCCGACCAACGCAAGGGCGACGAGCTGGCCGGAGGCCAACCGAACTCGAGAGGGCACTCATGAGCGAGAACAACGTCGTCTCGCGCTACACCACGGCCGCCCGCATCAACCACTGGATCACCGCCGTCTCGTTGATCCTGCTGGCGCTGAGCGGCATGGCGCTGTTCCATCCGTCGCTTTACTTCCTCACCAACCTGTTCGGCGGCGGCCAGATGACCCGGGCGGTCCATCCGTGGATCGGCGTGGTGCTGTTCTTCAGCTTCCTTGGTCTCTTCTTCCGCTTCTTCGCGCTCAACCTGTGGAACCGCGACGACACGGTGTGGATGAAGAACCTCGGCGCGGTGATCAACGACCGCGAGGAGGGCCTGCCCGAGCTCGGCAAGTACAATGCCGGCCAGAAGCTCGTCTTCTGGGGCCAGTCGATCCTGATCCTGCTGCTGTTCGGCAGCGGGCTGGTGCTGTGGGACGTCTATTTCGAGGCCTTCACCTCGATCGACCAGAAGCGGCTGTCGGCGGTCGTCCACGCGCTGTGCGCGATCGGTGCCATCCTGATCTGGATCGTCCATGTCTATGCCGCGATCTGGGTCAAGGGCACCTTGCGCGCCATGACCCGCGGCTCGGTCACTCGCGGCTGGAGCTGGAAGCACCATCGCAAGTGGTTCCGCCAGGAAGTCGGCAAGCCCTGAGCAACCTGCCCGACAACACCGTTGGCGCGT
The DNA here is from genome assembly GCA_963809025.1 of uncultured Alphaproteobacteria bacterium. Taxonomy (GTDB): domain Bacteria; phylum Pseudomonadota; class Alphaproteobacteria; order Reyranellales; family Reyranellaceae; genus Reyranella. Next base: position 197,999 of record CAWEIE010000008.1, read on the forward strand.
TCGCCGAGAGCGATCCCGTCGGGCTGCCCGATCTCGTCACCGTCTTCGCCAGGCGGGCAGAGCGGCTGCGGCGCGCTGGCGCCGGGCCATGAGCTCGAAGGCTTTTTGCGGATGATCGCGGCCCTGGTCTCCGCCCAGCACGAGGCGCTGGCCGGCCTGCCGCCAGGGACGTTGCCCGGTCCGACGAAGGGCGCGCCCCTCGATCCCTTGTCCTGCAAGCGCGACGAGAGCTGGCGCGTGGCGCTGGCGCGCATCCTCGAGCGCATCGATGTCACCGGCCTGCCCGAGGCCGCCCTGCAGGCGCGTACAACGCTCGCTGCCGCTGCCGTGGTCGATCTCGAGGCGCTGGCCGACCGCTTCCTGCAAGGCGACGTGAAGCCCGGGCAGGCCGCCGAGATGGTGTTCGTTGCGGCCGCCTTGCAGGTCGCCTGGACGCGCATGGCCGCCCTCCTCGATGTGGCCGCGCTCGATCCGGCCGATTCCGGCCAGTGCCCGGCCTGCGGCTCGCCGCCGATCGCCGGCCTGGTGGCGCCGGGCGGCACCAGGTTCGGCCATCGTCACCTGCACTGCTCGCTCTGCGCCACGGCGTGGCGCTACGTGCGGACGCGCTGCGTGCATTGCGGCAGCACCGACAAGATCTCGTTCCGCCAGTTCGCCGGCACGTCGTATCTCAGGGCCGAGTGCTGCGAGGCCTGCCAGGGCTATTCGAAGGTGTTCTACATCGAGAGCGCGCGCACGCTGGAGCCGCTGGCCGACGACCTCGCCTCGCTGGGGCTCGACGTGCTGGTGGGCGAGGAGGGCTTTGCCCGCGTGGCCAATCCCTTTGTCCTGGGAGTGATGGGCGAGCCCGACGGAAACAATTGATACCAATGTCCGGCGTTGCCGAAACGCACGTTACGTGCAGGCCGGATATAAGGCCCGCGCGGCGCACGGGAGGGGTCCCGGGTGCCGAGAGTTGGGAAGTAGATCTCTCTGTGTGGAAATGGCCTCCGTCCGATCGGACAAGGGGCAAGGGTGCTGGCCAAGACGGGCGGAGGGGTTCGCCCGGCCGGCAGGGTTCTAGGAATTGGGGAATTCACATGACGACCATCGTTTCGCTGCTCAAGGACAAGGCTGGCCTTTCGTCGACCAAGATGGCGCTGATGATCGGCCTGTCGTCGTCGACCGTGCTGGTCCTGGTCCGCATAGGCGTTGCCGCCGCCGGCCAATAAGGCCAAGCTGCCCCGGCCGGGCGGTCCGTCCGGCAAAGACGTCTCCTGGGGAAACGACCCGTGTCGCGTGCCGACCCTGCCGACGCCAGCCCATCGCGGCGTCCGCCCTCCATCGACCGTATGGCCAACTGGCCCGCGCTGGCGCCGCTGATCGCGCGCGCCGGCCGGCCGCTGGCGATCGAGGCCCTGCGCGCCTGGGCCGAGGCCAAGCGCGGCAGCGATGAGGTGGCCGACGAGACCGCCTGTGCGCGCTGGTGCGAGCGGCGGCTGGCGGGCCTGGTGCAGCCCTCGCAGCGGCGGGTCTTCAATCTCACCGGCACGGTGCTGCATACCAATCTCGGCCGCGCGCTTCTGGCCGAGGAAGCGATCGAGGCCGCGGTCGCGGCCATGCGCTCGCCGACCACGCTGGAATACGATCTCTCGGGCGGCGGCCGCGGCGAACGCGACGATCACATCGCGCCGTGGCTGCATCGCCTGACCGGTGCGGAGGCGGCGACCGCGGTCAACAACAACGCCGCTGCCGTGCTGCTGGTGCTGGCGACGCTGGCTGCCGGCCGCGAGGTCATCGTCTCGCGCGGCGAGCTCATCGAGATCGGCGGCGCCTTCCGCATCCCCGACATCATGGCCCGCGCCGGCTGCCGCCTGATCGAGGTCGGCACCACCAACCGCACCCATCTCAAGGACTACGCCGCCGCGATCGGGCCAGACACCGCGGCGATCATGAAGGTCCATCCCTCGAACTACGCGGTCACGGGCTTCACCAAGTCGGTGTCGGCCGCCGAGCTGGTGCCGCTTGCCCGCGAAAAGGGCCTGCCGCTGATCGAGGATCTGGGCAGCGGCACGCTGGTCGATCTCGAGACCTGGGGCCTGCCGCACGAGCCCACGGCGCGCGAGGCGATCGAGGCGGGCATCGATGTCGTGACGTTCTCCGGCGACAAGCTTCTGGGCGGCCCGCAGGCCGGGCTGATTGTCGGCCGCCGCAATCTGATCGAGCGCATCGCGCGCAATCCGATGAAGCGCGCCCTGCGCCTCGACAAGGTGCGGCTGGCCGCCCTGGAGGCGACGCTGCGGCTCTACGCCGATCCGGCGCGGCTCGCCGAGCGGCTGCCGACGGTGCGCGCGCTCGCCCGCCCGGCCGACGAGATCCGCGCCCTCGCCGAACGCCTGCTGCCCGTCGTCGCCAAGGCGATCGGCGGCGACGCCGCGGTCGGCATCGAGCCGGTGCGCGGCCAGATCGGCTCGGGCGCGCTTGCCGGTCGACCTGCTGCCGTCGTTCGCGATCGCGCTGCGCGGCAAGGGCCTCGATCGCCTGGCCGCCGCCTTTCGCGGCCTGCCGATTCCGGTGATCGGCCGCATCGGCGACGGCACGCTTTACTTCGACCTGCGCACGCTCGACGACGAGGCGGCGTTCGCCGCGCAACTGGACAAGCTCCGTGTCGTGGCTGGGTAGGATGTTCGGCGCCGAGCGCCGGCTCGCCCAGGCGCTTGCCGCCTGGAATGCCGGCGACCATGGCGTTGCCCTCGATCTGTGGGCGCCGCTCGCCCACCGAGGGGATGCGCGGGCGCAGAGCAACATGGGGGCAGCGTTTCTGGAAGGCCGCGGTGTCGAGCGCGATCCGGAAAAGGCGGTCGACTGGCTGCGCCGCGCCGCCGAGCAGGGCGATGTCGGCGGCCAGCGCAATCTCGCGCTCTGCTACTACGAAGGCTGGGGCGTCGAGCAGGACCAGGAAGCGGCGGCGCGCTGGTACGAGAAGGCGGCCGAGCAGGGCGATGCCGATGCCCAGGACATGCTGTCTTGGATGAAGCTTTTGGGTGGCGGCTGCGCGCAGGACTATGTCGCGGCGCGCACTTGGGCGGAGAAGGCGGCGGCGCAGGGCCGCGCCGGTGCGATGGCGCGGCTGGGCGACATTCATCACAACGCACTCGGCGTGCCGCGCGATCCGGCGCTGGCAGCCGAATGGTGGGAGCGGGCCGCAAAGCTCGGTCACCCGGAGGCGCAGGCGATGCTGGGTGCGGCCTATCTCGCCGGCAAGGGCGTGGCCCGCGATCGCCGCCAGGCGCTGCACTGGCTGGAGCAGGCAGAAGCGGGTGGCGCCGGTGAGCTCGCCGCGGGGTTCCTGAAATTGGCGCGGGCTGAGCCATGATCGTCGGCACCGCAGGCCATATCGATCACGGCAAGACGGCGCTGGTGAAAGCGCTGACCGGTGTCGATGCCGACCGCCTCAAGGAGGAGAAGGCGCGCGGCATCACCATCGATCTCGGCTACGCCTACTCGGACCTGGGCGATGGCCGGCAGTTGGGCTTCGTCGACGTGCCGGGCCACGAGCGCTTCGTGCACAACATGCTGGCCGGCGCCACCGGCATCGATGCCGCGCTGCTGATCGTCTCGGCCGCCGAGGGCATCAAGCCGCAGACCGTCGAGCATCTGCAGATCATCGACCTGCTCGGCCTCGACCGCGGCGTCGTGGCGCTGACCAAGGCCGACCTCGCCGACGACGACCAGCTGCTCGAGCGCATGGCCGAGGTCGAGACGCTGCTCGCCGCGACCTCGCTCAAGGGCGCGGAGATCGTGCCGGTGTCGGCGCTGAGCGGCCGCGGCGTCGACGAGCTGAAGACCAAGCTTCTGGCACTGGGCGAAAGCAGCAAGGGCGCCACGGGCTTTGCACGCCTCGCGGTCGACCGCAGCTTCGTGCTGTCGGGCGCGGGCGTCGTGGTGACGGGCACGGTCCATGCCGGCGAGATCAAGGTCGACGACCGGCTGCTGCTGACGCCGTCGGGCCTGGAAGCGCGCGTGCGCTCGCTGCATGCCCAGAATCGGCCCGCCGAGATCGGCCGCGCGGGCGAGCGCTGCGCCCTCAATCTCACCGGTCCGCGGCTGTCGAAGGATGCCATCCGGCGCGGCGACTGGGTGGTCAGTCCCGAGCTGCATGCGCCGACCGACCGGCTCGACGTCCGGCTGAGCCTGCTCACGTCGGAGGGCCAGCCGATGAAGCACTGGTCTCCCGTGCACGTTCATCTCGGCGCGGCCCACGTCATGGGCCGCGTGGCGCTGCTGGAGGGCGACAAGCTCGCGCCGGGCGACACGGCGCTGGCCCAGCTCGTGCTCGAGGACAAGGTCGGCGCGCTCGCAGGCGACCGCGTCATCCTGCGAGACCCGTCGGCCACCCGCACGATGGCGGGCGCCGCGGTCATCGATCCGTTCGGCCCACCGCGCAACCGCCGCTCGGAGCGCCGGCTGGCCGAGCTTGTAGCCCTCGCCGAGTCCGATACGGAGGTGCTGCCCAAGTTCCTGCGACTGGAAGCAGGCTTCGTCGAGACCGGCCGCTTCGGCCTGGCGCGCAATCTGCGGCCGGTCGACGTCGACAAGCTCCTGCAGGCAGCGGGTGGCGCCAAGCTCGAGGGCTTCGGCTTCCTGGCCGAGACCCTGGCGGCGGCGCGCAAGGATATCGTCGACACGCTGAAAGCCCATCACGAGGCCAAGCCCGATGCGCCCGGCCTGCAGGCCGAGCGCCTGCGGCTCACCGTGAAGAAGCGCTGGCCACCCACCGTGTTCAAGGCGCTGCTCGACCACGAGATCAAGGCGAAGGCGGTGATGGTCGACGGCGCCTTCCTGCGCCTGCCCGGCCATTCGCTGACGCTCGGCGCACGCGACGAAGGACTGTGGCGCAAGATATCGGCCGATCTCATCCGCGAGCGCTACAAGCCGCCGCGCGTGCGCGATTTCGCCAGCGCCTACTCGGTGCCCGAGACTGAGATGCGCAAGCTCCTGCAGCGGCTGGCCAAGGTCGGCCGCGTCGTCGAGGTGGCGCCCGACCAGTATTTCCTGCGGCCCGTGGTCGCCGAGATGATCGCCATCGCCCACGCCTTCGGCCGCGACTTCACCGCCGCCGAGTTCCGCGACAAGCTCGACAACGGCCGCAAGGTGGCGATCCTGATCCTCGAGTTCTTCGACCGCCACGGCGTCACCATCCGCCGCGGCGATCTGCGCCGCACGGTGCCGCAGAAGCTGGAACAATTCGGGCCGGCCGGCGCGTCTGCCGAGAGGTGACAGCACCTTCGTTCTGGGGAATGATCGACGACGGAGGGGAAGCGCTCCCGGTGGGGCGGCTGGCCTTCAAAGCCAGAGAGGGCCGTTAGCCGGTTCTTAGTGGGTTCGACTCCCACTCTCTTCCGCCA
>CAWEIE010000009.1:0-276564 GCA_963809025.1 uncultured Alphaproteobacteria bacterium
CTTCTGATTCCGCGTTGAGCGGTGACGTAGGGCCCAGGATCATCACGATCCTGGGCCCTACGTCACCGCCTGGACGTTGCGGTGGGCCCTAGGTCACCGCTCAGAGGTGGGAGGCGGCGGCTTCGTCGAGCAGCCAAGCCGTCTCGCTGCGACCACCCGCACCACGAGCAGGGGTGTCCTCGAGCGTCCCGTCGCCCAGGGCACGGGCGACCGCCTCGGCCTTGCCCTCGCCCGCGACGATGAACCACACGGCCTCGGAGTTGTTGAGCGCGGGAAACGTCAGCGAGATGCGTACGGGCGGCGGCTTGGGGGAGTCGAACACCTCGACTGCCAGCCGCTCGGTCTCGTGCAGCTGCGGGAACCCGGGGAACAGCGACGCGACGTGACCGTCCGGGCCGACGCCGAGCAGCGTGACGTCGAACGGCGCGGCAGGCAGCGCTGCAGCGTACTGGTCAGCGGCCTCAGCGGTGCTGACGTCGCACCCATGTGCCGGCATGGAGTGGATGTTGGCGGCCGGTACGCCCAGACGGTCCAGGAACGCGTCTCGCGCCTGCTGGTCGTTGCGGTCGGCATGACCCTCGGGGACGAATCGCTCGTCGCCCCAGTAGAAATCGACCTGGGTCCAGTCGACGAGCTCGCTCTGGATCAGCTCGTACGCGTCGATGGCGATCGTGCCGCCGGTCAGCACGATGCTCGGACGACGTCCCTCGGCCTGGATCAGCGCGATGCGACCCGTGAGCCGGTCGGCGATCGCCCCCGCGAGCGCCGGCGCGTCCGGGTAGACCTCCTCACTCATTGTCATGCTTCAGCCAGCATGTGCTTGATCGTCGCCTCGTAGACGTCGTCGGCGTCGAGCCGGCGCAGGTCCTCGGCCAGCAGCTCCGCGAGCGTACGCGGGCCGAGCGGCACCTCGCGCGGCGACGAGCCGGGCACGCTGAAGTGGCACGAGTGATCCGTGATCCGTTCGATCAGCACATCGCCTTCGGGCGTGTGGAGCACGACGGACATGATCTGCGCGCCGGTGTCGCTCTTGCGTGTCTTGATGTCGACCTTGAGGCGGCTCTCGAGCCATGCGACGAGGAGGGTGGCTGCGGGGTTGCCGCTGCCGGCGATGACCGTTCCGCCGGTCACCTTGCCGTCGGACTGGTCGAGCGCGGCGGCCAGCAGGGCACGCCACGGCGTCAGGCGGGTCCACGACAGGTCGGTGTCGCCGGCGACGTAGTGCCGGGCGACGCTCTTGAGCGACCTGATGGGCGAGTCGGTCGCCTCCGCGTCCGTCAGGCGGCGCTGGGCGAGCTGGCCGATGGCGTCCTGCGACGGATCCGTCGGAGGCTTGCCCGGCCACCACACGACGACCGGGGAGTCGGGCAGCAGGAGCGGCAGCACGACTGACTCAGCGTGCTTGGTGAGCTCGCCGGAGATGCGCAGCAGGATCGACTCGCCGGAGGAGTTCTCACCGACGCGCACCTTGGCGTTGAGCTCGGCGGCTCCGCGCCCGTCACCCAGGATCACGCCGATGACACGCGACGGGTGCTCGCGCGAGAGCGTGGTCGCGGTCTTGAGCGCCTCGCCGACGTTCTCGTCGTCGGTGACGACGAGCAGCGTGAGCACCATGTCCATCGCGGGGCTGCCGGCGGCGACCCGTGCTTTGACCATCGCGCGGGCGATGCGGGACGAGTTGGTCTTCTCGAGTGCGATTTCCATCAGGGACGCCTCCAGGTACGGCCGTCGCGCGCGAGCATCTTGTCGGCCGACTCAGGGCCCCAGGTGCCGGACGGGTAGGTGTCGATGGTCTTCTGCCGCTCCCAGTGCTCGATGACGGGATCGAGGATCTTCCACGAGAGCTCGACCTCCTCGTGCTGCGGGAACAGCGGCGGATCGCCCAGCAGGACGTCGAGGATCAGTCGCTCGTACGCCTCAGGGCTGCTCTCGACGAATGCACCGCCATAGGCGAAGTCCATGTTGACGTCGCGGATCTCCATCGTGGTGCCGGGCACCTTGGCACCGAAGCGCAGCGTGACGCCCTCGTCGGGCTGGATCCGCATGACGAGCGCGTTCTGGCCGAGCTCCTCGATGTCGTTCTTGTTGAACGGCTGGTGAGGAGCCCGCTTGAACACGACCGCGACCTCGGTGACCCGCCGGCCCAGACGCTTGCCGGCGCGCAGGTAGAACGGTGTGCCGGCCCAGCGACGGGTCAGCACGTCGATGCGCATCGCGGCGTACGTCTCGGTCATCGACGACTGTGGGATGCCGTCTTCCTCCTTGTAGCCCAGCACGTGCTCACCGCCGGCCCAACCACCGACGTACTGCGCGCGGGCTGTGTGCAGGTCCATGCGGGCCGGAGGACGGGCGTTCGCGAGGATCTTCTGCTTCTCGATGCGCAACGACGACGCGTTGAACGAGACGGGCTCCTCCATCGCGATGAGCGCCATGAGCTGCAAGAGGTGGTTCTGGATCACGTCGCGGGCTGCGCCGATGCCGTCGTAGTAGCCGGCGCGTGAGCCGATGCCGATGTCCTCGGCCATCGTGATCTGGACGTGGTCGACGTAGTGGTTGTTCCAGATCGGCTCGAACATGCCGTTGGCGAAGCGGAACGCCAGGATGTTCTGGACCGTCTCCTTGCCGAGATAGTGGTCGATGCGGAACACCGACTGGCGCGGGAACACCTCGGCCACGATGCGGTTGAGCTCCTCGGCCGACTTGAGGTCGTGGCCGAACGGCTTCTCGATGACGACGCGGCGCCAGCCCTCAGAGGACTCGGCCAGGCCGTGCTTCTTGATCTGCGAGACCACGACGGGGAACAGCCCCGGCGGGATCGACAGGTAGAACGCATGGTTGCCGCCGGTGCCCTGCTGCTCGTCGAGCTCGGCCATGGTCTTGCCGAGGCGCTCCCAGGCATCGTCGTCGTCGAACTCACCGGGGACGAAGCGGATGCCGGCGGCGAGCTGGTTCCACACCGTCTCGCTCCACGGCGTACGCGCGCCGTCCTTGGCTGCCTGCTTGATCATGCTGGCGAACTTCGACGTGCCGAAGTCGTGCCGGGCGAAGCCGACCAGCGCGAATCCCGGCGGCAGGAGGCCGCGGTTGGCGAGGTCGTAGATCGCCGGGACGAGCTTCTTCTTGGCCAGGTCGCCGGTGACGCCGAACAAAATCAGGCTGCAGGGCCCGGCGATGCGGGGGAGCCGCCGATCCTTGGGATCCCGCAGCGGGTTGTCGACAAGGCTCATTCGGCGAGCACCGCCCGTACGCGCTGCAGGCCCGGCCCGATGTCGCTGAGGTGCAGGCGCAGCACGGGCCGGCCGTGGTCGCGAAGCACGGCGGCGTCGCCGGCGGCTTGCGAGTCGATGAACGAGCCGAACGTGAAGTCCCGGCCCGGCACCGCGAGATCCTCGGCCGGAGTGCCCGTGATCTGCAGGAACACGCCGTTGGGCGTGCCGCCCTTGTGATACTGGCCGGTCGAGTGCAGGAACCGCGGGCCCCAGCCGAATGTCACCGGGCGACCGAGACGCTCAGCAAGCACCTCGCGTACGCCCGCGAAGTCGGCATAGGCGACGCGGTCGAGGTAGACCTGCAAAGCGAGATAGCCGTGCTGCAGGTCGAGCTTGCCGAGCAGGGCGGTGACGGCCTCGGCGACGGTGGCACCCTCGCCGTAGATGTCGATGCCTTCGTCGGTCGCGTCCGGGGTCGGCACCTCGCCGCCGCCGGACAGCAGCTCACGCGCCGCCTGCTTGGCACTCTCGACGTCAGGCTGGTCGAACGGGTTGATGCCGATGATCCGGCCGGCCACCACGACGGCGACCTCCCACAGCAGCATCTGCGCACCCAGGCTGGCGTCGAGCGCTACTGCCCAGCCCGACTGCGCCTCGGGAGCGTCCGTGCTGCCGATCGACACGAGGATCGAGTCGGCGGTGCTCGGGTCGAAGTTGACGGCGTTCTCGAACGGTACGACGACCGGCAGGACGCCCTTGCCGAGCTTGCCGGTCGACTCGGCGACGAGCTGCTCGATCCAGTCACCGACGCCGTGCCGGGTCTGGTCGGCGATCACGAGCTTGTCGACGCGGTGCCGGTTGGCGACGCCCATCAGCACCCCGAGTCGCAGCCCGGGGTTGTCGGCGTCGTCGGCGTAGAGCGCGGCCTCGGCACCGGCAGCCTCGTCGAGCAACGCACCGATGTCGGCGCCGGCGAGGCCGCTCGGGACCAGCCCGAACGCCGTGAGCGCCGAGTAGCGGCCGCCGACGTGCGGGTCGGCGCGGAACACGCGGTAGCCCGCCTTGGTGGCCTCGTCGTCGAGCGGCGAGCCCGGGTCCGTGACCACGACGATGTGGTCGACGGGGTCGAGCCCGGCGTCCTTGAACGCCTGCTCGTACGCCCGACGCTGGCTGTCGGTCTCGACCGTGCCGCCGGACTTGCTCGAGACGACGACGATCGTGCGCTCGAGGCTCTCGGCGATGGCGGACCGCACCATGTCGGGCTGCGACGAGTCGAGCACCGTCAGCGGGACGCCTGCGGTGTGGCAGATGACCTCAGGCGCGAGCGACGATCCACCCATGCCGCACAGGACGACCCGGTCCAGACCCTTGGCGGCCAGCTGCTCACGCAGCTCCGTGATCTCGGGGACCAGTGGCCGTGAGGTCTCCGCAAGGTGCGTCCAGCTGAGCCTGATGCTCGCCTCGGACTCCGCATCAGGACCCCACAGGGTGGCGTCCTGGGCGGAGATGTCGGACGCGACGCGCTGCTCGATGGCATCGCGTAGCGCCGTGTCGAACTCGTGCTGGGCAGGAACGGTGAGCGCGATCTCCACCACGGGTCAGGCCTTGTCGAGCTCGGTCTGGACCGTCTCGAGCAGCTCATCCCATGACTTCTCGAACTTGTCGAGGCCCTCGACCTCGAGCAGCTCGACGACCTCGTCGTACTTGATGCCCTGTGCCTCGAGGTCGGCGATGACCTGACGTGCCTCGTCGTACCTCCCGTGCACCGTGTCGCCGGTGACCTCACCGTGATCGGCGAATGCTTCGAGGGTCTTCTCCGGCATCGTGTTGACGGTGTTGGCGACGACGAGCTCGCTGACGTACATCGTGTCGGGGTAGGCCGGGTCCTTGACGCCGGTCGACGCCCAGAGCGGACGCTGCGCGTTGGCGCCCTTGGCGGCGAGCGCCTTGAACCGGTCGGAGCCGAAGACCTCTTCGTACGCCTCGTAGGCCAGGCGTGCGTTGGCGATGGCCGCCTTGCCGCGCAGGGGGCTGTCGTCGGCGAGCCGCTTGTCGACCTCGGAGTCGACGCGGCTGACGAAGAACGACGCGACCGAGTGGATCGTCGAGAGGTCCTTGCCGTTGGCGTCGGCCTGCTCGAGGCCGTAGAGGTAGGCGTCCATGACGCCGCGGTAGCGCTCGAGCGAGAAGATCAGGGTCACGTTGACGCTGATGCCCTCGGCGGTCGTCGCGGCGATCGCGGGCAGGCCCTCGACGGTTGCCGGGATCTTGATCAGCGTGTTGGGACGATCGATGCGGTCCCAGAGGCGCTTCGCGAGGTCGACGGTGCCGTCGGTGTCCTTGGCGAGGTCGGGGTCGACCTCGATCGAGACCCGGCCGTCGACGCCGTTGGTGGCGTCGAACACCGGCCGCATGATGTCGCAGCCGTTCTGGACGTCGGTCGTGGTGAGCTCGAACACCGTGGTCTTGAGGTCGGCGCCGGACGCGTGGAGCGTCTTGACCTGCTCGGCGTAGCGCTCGCCCTTGGCGATGGCGGCGGCGAAGATCGTGGGGTTCGTGGTGACGCCGACGACGCCGGAGTCGGCCACGAGCGAGGCCAGGTTGCCGGTCTCGATGCGCTCGCGCGACAGGTCGTCGAGCCAGATCGATACTCCCGCGTCGGCGAGAGCCTGCAGACGGTCATTCATGATGTCTCCTTGGAATTCAGTTGTGCGGGTCAGTGGGTGTCGGGGGCGTCGGCGTTGTCGCCGGGACCGACCGGGCCGGCCGGTCGAGCGCGGAACGGCGCCGACGGCTCGCCCGCGGCAGCAGCGATCGAGTCCTTCGCGGCTGCGACGACGGCCTCGGCGGTGATGCCGAACTTGTCGTAGAGCGTGGCGTAGTCGGCCGATGCGCCGTAGTGCTCGAGGCTCACGCTGCGTCCGGCGTCACCGACGACGTCGCTCCAGCCGAGCGCGACACCGGCCTCGACCGAGACCCGGGCGCGGAGCTTGGGCGGGATGACGCTGTCGCGGTAGGAGCTGTCCTGCTGCTCGAACCACTCACGGCACGGCATCGAGACGACCCGTGCCGAGATGCCGTCAGCGGCGAGGAGCTCGCGGGCCTTGACGGCCAGCTGCACCTCGGAGCCGGAGGACACCAGGATCACGTCGGGCTCACCGTCGGCATCGATCAGTGTGTAGGCGCCCTTGGCGACGTCGGACGCCGGTGCCCAGCCGTCCTTGCCACGGGGGAACGTCGGCAGGTTCTGCCGGCTCAGCGCCAGTGCGGAGGGCCGATCGGTGTGACCGAGCACGGTGCGCCACGCTGCGATGGTCTCGTTGGCGTCGGCCGGCCGGATGACGTCGAGGCCGGGGATGGCGCGCAAGGCTGCGAGGTGCTCGACCGGCTGGTGCGTGGGTCCGTCCTCGCCGAGGCCGATCGAGTCGTGCGTCCACACGTAGGTGACGGGCAGCTCCTGCAGCGCGGCGAGGCGTACGGCCCCGCGCATGTAGTCGCTGAACACGAGGAACGTGCCGCCGTAGGGGCGGGTCAGCCCGTGCTGGACCACACCGTTCATGATCGCGCCCATGGCGTGCTCACGGATGCCGAAGTGCAGCACGCGGCCGTACCACTCGCCTTGGAACTTGGCGGTGGAGCGCTCGGGCGGCAGGAACGACGGCTCGCCCTTGGGCGTCGTGTTGTTGGAGCCGGCGAGGTCGGCCGAACCGCCCCACAGCTCGGGGAGCTTGCCGACTGCGGCCGACAGGAACTCGCCGGACGCCACGCGGGTCGCGACACCCTTGGCGTCCTCCTCGTAGGTCGGGAGGTCGGCGTCCCAGCCATCAGGCAGCTGACGCTTGGACAGTCGCTCCAGCAGGGCCGCGCCATCGGGGGAGCCCGTCGCCCAGGCGTCGAACGTCTTCTGCCAGGTCTCGCGCGCGGCAGCGCCTCGGTCGCGAGCCTTGTGCGTGTGCTTGATGACGTCGTCGTCGACGATGAAGGTCTTGTCGGGGTCGAATCCGAGGAGCTGCTTGGTCGCCTTGACCTCGTCGTCGCCGAGGGCGGAGCCGTGGGAGCCTCCGGTGTTCTGGGCGTTGGGTGCGGGCCACGCGATGATCGTGCGCAGCCGGATGAAGCTCGGCTTGTCCGTGACGGCCTGGGCGGCCTGGTAGGCCTCCCACAGCGCCTCGACGTCCTCGACGTAGCCGGTGCCGCCGTTGGTCCAGTCGACGGTCTGCACGTGCCAGCCGTACGCCTCGTAGCGGGCAGCGACGTCCTCGGTGAACGCCACGTTGGTGTCGTCCTCGATCGAGATGCGGTTGTCGTCCCACAGCAGCGTCAGGTTGCCGAGCTTCTGGACCCCGGCGAGCGACGACGCCTCGCCGGAGACACCCTCCTGCAGGTCACCATCGGACGCGATGGCATAGATGCGGTGGTCGAACGGGCTCTCGCCTGCGGCGGTGGTGGGATCCAGCAGGCCACGCTCGCGGCGGGCCGCCATGGCCATGCCGACGGCGTTGGCGACACCCTGGCCCAGGGGACCGGTGGTGACCTCGACGCCGGGTGTGTGGTTGTACTCGGGGTGACCAGGAGTCTGGCTGCCCCACGTGCGCAGGCTCTTGAGGTCGTCGAGCGTCATCGGGTAGCCGGCGAGGAAGAGCTGGATGTACTGCGTGAGGCTCGAGTGACCGCACGACAGGATGAAGCGGTCACGGCCGACCCAGTGCGGATCCGTGGGGTCGTGGCGCAGCAGTCGCTGGTAGTGCAGGTAGGCGACGGGGGCCAGGCTCATCGCGGTGCCGGGGTGGCCGTTGCCGACCTTCTGCACGGCATCTGCGGCCAGGAGACGGACGGTGTCCACGGCCTTCTTGTCGAGGTCTGTCCACTCCAGTGAGGGGGTTCCGGACGTCACAGCTCTGGCTCCTGTTGTTCGAACGAGGGTCTGGGTTGAACGGCTTCATGGGCCGTCACGTCGAGCCTACTCGCGTCCTTTAGACTGCTGCACGTGACCGCCGTGGACGTGAGACAGGCCAACGGCGCTGACGTACCCACTACGCCGCGATTCACCGACGTCGTCAAGTCCTACGTCGCGCTGACCAAGCCGCGCATCATCGAGCTGCTGCTGCTCACGACCGTTCCGGTGATGTTCCTGGCCGAGCAGGGCGTGCCGTCGGCGTGGCTCGTCGTCGCGACAGTTGTCGGCGGAACGCTCTCGGCGGGCAGCGCCAACGCCCTCAACTGCGTCGTCGACGCCGACATCGACCAGCTCATGCGACGTACGTCCCGCAGGCCGCTGCCGCGTCACCAGGTCGGCACCCGGGGAGCGCTCTGGTTCGGCCTCGCGCTCGGCGTCGTGTCGACCGTCTGGCTGTGGCTGCTGGTCAACCCGCTGTCGTCGATGCTGGCGCTGGCTGCCAACGTCTTCTACGTCGTCGGCTACACCATGATCCTCAAGCGCCGCACGACCCAGAACATCGTCTGGGGCGGCGCTGCAGGCTGCTTCCCCGCGCTGATCGGCTGGACCGCGATCACCAACGAGCTCGCCTGGGCGCCGGTCGTGCTGTTCATGGTCGTGTTCTTCTGGACCCCGCCGCACTTCTGGTCGCTCGCGATGCGCTATCGCGAGGACTACGCCGCGGCAAGCGTCCCGATGCTGCCGTCCGTCGCCACGTCGGCCGAGGTCGCCAAGCAGATCGTCGCGTACTCCTGGGTCATGGTCGGCACCTCGCTGCTGCTGTGGCCCATCACGCCGACGGGCTGGTTCTATCCCGCGGTCGCGATCACGCTCGGCATCGTCTTCCTCGTCGAGGCCTACGATCTCAAGTCCCGCGCGATGGACACCGAGGACCTCGCGATCCTCAAGCCGATGCGGCTGTTCCACTACTCCAACGCCTATCTGGCGCTGCTGTTCGTGGCCGCCGCGGCCGATCCCTTCCTGAGGTAGTCGCAGCGGTGTCCGCGGACCCGACGATCCACCTCGCGTCCCCCGATGACTGGGCGGACTGGCGCCTGCTCCGGCAACGCTCGCTCAGCGAGGATCCTGATGCCTTCTCGTCCTCGACGACGATGTGGACCGGACCCAACGACACCGAGCAGCGCTGGCGCGACCGGCTCGCCGACGGGCCGTGCTTCATTGCGTACGACGGCGGCGTCCCGGTCGGGATGGTCGCCGGTCAGGTCGTCGACGGAGCCGCCCAGCTCATCTCGATGTGGGTCGCACCCGAGGCGCGGCGGCGCGGCATCGGGCAGGCCCTGATCGAGCGCATCGTCGAGTGGAGCGCCCGTCGGCCCTTGAGCCTCCGGGTCATGGACGGCAACCGTGCCGCCATCACGACATATGAACGCCACGGCTTCGTGCTCCAGGACGGCGTCGACGCCGAGGGCTGCCGCAAGATGCTGCGCGAGCCCTGACTGCGTACGCTGACCGGGTGAGTTCTCCGGGGTACCGTCTCGTCGCGGCGGCGCGGGAGCTCAACCTCTCGGAGCGGTTCTTCGGCCGGTTCAGGCGGGTCGGCCTCCGCGGAGTCCTCGCGGACCTCAACCGCGTGGGCGAGCACGTCACGGTGCCGGGTGAGGCGCCGATCGCCGGGATGGCGTGGCAGAAGGACGACCAGGACACCCAACGGTGGTTCCCGCAGGGCATCACGACGTCGGCCGACGCGTATGGCGCCGACCCGTCGGGCGGGATGTTCGAGGGCCACGATGTCGTGATGGCCAGCTGGTACGGCCATGGCTGGCTCGGCTGGCTGCACTTCGGCTCCCGCATCTCGGTCATCGACTGGTCCGACGAGGGGGAGGGTCCGCCGCGCTACCGGCACGTCCTGCTCGTCGAGCCGCGCCGCTTCCTGTGGTTCCACCGGCTGCGTCCCGTACGAGTCCATGCCGGCGGCATCGTCTGGTACGGCAAGCACCTGTTCGTCGCGGGCAGCGCCCACGGCGTGCGGGTCTTCCGGCTCGACGACATCGTCCGGGTCCGCAATCGGGTGCGCACCAAGGGCTACCGCTACGCCCTGCCGCAGTTCACGCTCTACGTGGCCGAGCAGGACGAGGGCGAGGACCGCATGACGTACTCGTTCATGTCGCTGGACCGGGCCGGCGAGGAGGACCATCTCGTCGGTGGCGAGTACGGCCGCAAGGGCGGCAGCCACCGGCTCATCCGCTACCCGATCGATCGCGACACCGAGCTCCTCGGCACCGACGACGACGGGCGGGCCGTGCCGGTCGACTTCCACGACCGCCAGATCGCGCGCATGCAGGGCGCGGTCGTCGCCGACGGCACGTGGTTCGTCACGTCGAGCAACGGTGAGGGCAATCCCGGCGATCTCTGGTCGGGTACGCCGGGTGACTTCACGCGGCACGCAGGCGTTCTGCCGACCGGCCCCGAGGACATCACCTACCTGCCCCAACGCCGATGGCTGTGGTCGCTGACTGAGTGGCCGGGCCGCCGGTGGGTCTATGCGATGGATGCCGACCGCTGGCGTACTGGGCCAAACGACCCGTCCTGACGCCCGTTTCGCCCTAGGATGCGGGGCATGACCAGTCAACAGACGGTTGCCCTGATTGGACTGATGTTCAGCCTGGTGAGCGTCGTGCTCTCGGGCTGGTTCTCGGTGCGCACCGCCAAGATGGGGCACCGGCTGCGCATCGAGGCCGAGCGGCGCAAGGACGAGGAGACCGCCATCAAGGCGGCCGAGAAGGTGTACGAGCCGCTCGCCCAGGCCGCGGCCGAGCTGCAGTCCCGCATCTACAACATCGTCGAGACCGGTTGGGTGCCGCTGGTCAAGCGTTATGAGAGCCACGGCGACTACGCCGTCACGAGCACGGCGTTCCTGTTCGCGCACTACTTCGGCTGGATCGAGGCGCGACGCGAAGCCGTGCTTTCGTCCAGCGGCAAGGGCCGCCGCGACGAGTCCGTGCAACAGCTGATCGACGGGGTGACCGCGACGTTGCGCCGCAGCGAGTCCGGCGACGGGTTCTTGTTCTTCGCGGCCGAGCAGCGGGCGATCGGCGAGCTCATGGTGTCGTGGGAGTTCATCCCGGACTCCACGACGCGGCTGCCTCATGTCGACGGCTATGCCGCGTTCACCAAGCGTTACCGCACGGACGAGGACTTCCGCGCCTGGTTCGCCCCGGTGGACGCCGGTATGGGCAAGGTGTCCGAGGGCGACAACCGCCGCCTCATCGAGATTCAGCGTGCGCTGGTCGCGCTGATCCGGGAGCTCGACCCCAGCAACCGCTACACGTTCGGCTACGAGCTCGAGCCGATCGATCTCAGCGAGATCGGGTCGGTCGCTCCGGCGGAGAACAGCCACGGTTCCCGGGGAGCCGTAGACCACCGCCAGGAGCACGAAGGTGCCGGTGGCGATCAGCGCGGCCGCACCGACGAGGTGGGCGGCGACGAGGGCGATCGGCAGGTCGGTGAAGTACTGGACGAACCCGATCGTGCCCTGGGCGAGCTCGACGGCGAGCAGCAGCAGCGCCAGCCGGCCCTCGGGGAGCTTGGAGCTGGAAGCACAGCAGCGCGGTCAGCGCGACCAGGACGTAGACGCTCGCGGCGTGCACGTGGCTCATGACGTGCGGGTCGAGCCCGTTGCGCGGCGCGTTGGCGTCGCCGGCGTGCGGGCCGCTGCCGGTCACGACGGTGCCGAGGTAGACCACGACCCACAGGACGACGTACATGGAGATGACCCTGGCCGTTGATCGCGTCGGCGAGCGCGGGCCCTCCCCCCTTGTAGGGCACATGGACGAGCTCCAGGCCGATCCTGGCCCGCAGCAATTCGTAGGTCAGGTGCGGACCGCTGCCCTGGCCCGGCGTTCCGACGGCGATCGTCTGCATCTGCTCGCGCGGCATCGCCAGCAGCTCCTTCAACGAATTGGCCGGGAAGGACGGATGGGCCACCATCACCTGGGGCGCCGCGCCGACCAGGGTGATCGGCGCGAAGCTCTTCACCGGATCGTACTTTGCCTTGGGGTACACCGCCGGATTGATGCCGTGGGCCACGTCAGCGTAGAGCAGCGTATAGCCGTCGGCCGGCGCGCGCGCGACGACCTCCGTGCCGAGCATGCCCGCCGCGCCGGCCCGGTTGTCGACGATCACGGTGAAGCCCGCGGTCTCCTGCAGCTTCTGCGCGATCAGGCGCCCGGTGAAATCGGAGCCGCCGCCAGGCGCGTACGGCACCACGAGGCGGACGGGCTGTGACGGATAGGACCCTTGCGCCCGGGCCAACGGCCAAGGCAGGCCGGCGACGGCGCTGGCAACGGTACTGGCGGCCAGAAGGCCCCGCCGGGAAATGGTCGTCATGGCGAGGCCTCCTGAGTTCGAACTCGCGATCATCGACGGGCGCCCCGGTCCCTCTCAAAGAACGCTCTCGACATCGGTCTCTGAAAAATCCTCGCCGATGTAGAGCAAGCGGCAGCCGTGTTCCTTCGCCACCTCGTAGGCGAAACAGTCGCCCAGATTGAGACCTGCCGGATGGACGCCCCTTCCCCATCGCCCATAGGCCTCGGCGATGCGCCGTGCCGCTGCCGGCGTGATTGTCACGATTTCAAAGCCGAGCCCATCGATCAGGCTGTTCATCTCTCCGCCGACGTTTCGGCGGCCCGAGACGATCAGTGCTTCTGCCACCGTCCCGGCCGACACAAGGATCTCCTGCTCGGCTTCGAGCGCGGCGATGCACAAGGCGGCCTGCGGCTCGTCGAGAATGATCGCCATCAATGCGGAGGTGTCGACGGCGATCACGCGGGCAATCCGTCATCGCCGTAAAGAAAATCCTGGCTTCGAGCCGCGCTCGGCCCGGCCTTCGCCTTGGCAGAGCCCGCGGTGCGCGCCGCTTCGAGCAACGCCCTGCGGGACTTCCGGTCGAGCGTCGCCCGGACGGGAACCAGCCGGACCGCTGCCTGACCATGACGCGTGAGAACGACCTCATCCCCGGCCTCGGCGCGGCGCACCAGCTCGGTCAATTGACCTTTGGCCTCGCTTACGGAAATCCGCATGCCTTGCTCCGTGACGCACTCTTTCCTGGAATAATTTAGACCATCTTATGGTCCAAATTCAATAGACGGGAGCCCTTCTACCCGCCCGGATGAAGCCCCGGCGCTTCCTGGCCCGTGCGCGCCACATATTCCGTGTAGCCGCCGCCGTACTGATGAACGCCCTCGGGCGTCAGTTCCAGCACGCGGTTCGAGAGCGCGGCCAGGAAGTGGCGGTCGTGCGAGACGAACAGCATGGTGCCCTCGAATTCCGCCAGGGCCGCGACCAGCATCTCCTTCGTCGCCATGTCCAGATGGTTGGTCGGTTCGTCGAGAACCAGGAAGTTCGGCGGGTCGAACAGCATCTTGGCCATGACCAGGCGCGCCTTCTCGCCGCCGGACAGCACACGGCAGGGCTTCTCGATATCGTCGCCGGAGAAGCCGAAGCAACCGGCCAGCGAGCGCAGCGCGCCCTTGTCCCGCCTGCGGGAACGACCCGTCCAGCGATTCGAAAACCGTATCGTCGCCGTCCAGCAGGTCCATGGAGTGCTGGGCGAAATAGCCCATCCTGACGCTGCTGCCGACGGTCACCGTGCCCTGGTCCGGCTCGGTCGCGCCCGCCACCAGCTTCAGCAGCGTGGATTTCCCCGCGCCGTTGGCGCCCAGCACGCACCAGCGTTCCTTGCGGCGCACCCGGAAATCGAACCCCGCATAGATCGGCTGGCTGCCATAGCCCTTGTGAACGTTCTTGAAGCGCGCCACGTCATCGCCCGAGCGCGGCGGGCTGCGGAACTCGAACTGGACGGACTGGCGGCGCCGGGGCGGTTCCACCCGTTCGATCTTGTCCAGCTTCTTCACCCGGCTCTGGACCTGGGCGGCGTGGGAGGCGCGCGCCTTGAAGCGCTCGATGAACTTGATCTCCTTGGCCAGCATCGCCTGCTGGCGCTCGAACTGCGCCTGGCGCTGCCTCTCGCCCAGCGCCCGCTGCTGCTCGTAGAAATCGAAGTCGCCCGAATAGGTGGTGAGCGAGCCGCCGTCGATCTCCACCACCTTGCCGATGATGCGGTTCATGAACTCGCGGTCGTGCGACGTCATCAGCAACGCGCCGTCGTAGTTCTTGAGGAAATCCTCCAGCCAGATCAGGCTTTCGAGGTCGAGATGGTTGCTCGGCTCGTCCAGCAGCATGCCGTCGGGCCGCATCAGCAGGATGCGGGCGAGCGCCACGCGCATCTTCCAGCCGCCGGAGAGCAGGCCGACATCGCCGTCCATGCGTTCCTGGCTGAAGCTCAGGCCCGCCAGCACCTCGCGCGCCCGGGCATCCAGCGCATAGCCATCCAGCTCCTCGAAGCGCCCCTGCACCTCGCCATAGCGCTCGACGATGGCGTCCATGTCGCCGGCCTGGTCCGGATCGACCATCGCGGCCTCGAGCCTGGCCATTTCGGTGGCCAGCGCGCTCACCGGCCCGACGCCATCCATCACCGCCGCGACCGCGCTCTGGCCCGACATCTCGCCGACATCCTGGCTGAAATAGCCGATCGTCATGCCGGGATCGATCGTCACCTGGCCATCGTCGGGCTGCTCCTCGCCGGCGATCATCCGGAAAAGCGTCGTCTTGCCGGCGCCATTGGGCCCGACAAGCCCCACCTTCTCGCCCTTCTGGACGCCCATCGACGCGTCGATGAACAGGATCTGATGGCCGTTCTGCTTGCTGATGTTGTCGAGGCGAATCATGGGGTCCGTCTACAGCGTCACCGGTTGCCTGCGCAAGAAGAGGCTGCATACCGGGGTGGGCGGTCTTGCTTTAACGACCGTTCGGTCTATATATACTGCATGGCCCAGCAAACCTCACCGCGGATGCCGCGCGGCCGGCCCCGGGAGTTCGATACGGATGCCGCGGTCGAGCGCGCGATGGACGTCTTCTGGTCGTGCGGCTATCACGGCACATCGCTCCCCGACCTGCTCGAGGCGACGGCCCTGTCGCGGGGCAGCCTCTACGCAGCCTTCGGCGACAAGCATGGGCTGTTTCTGCGCGCCCTCGATCGTTACATCGACGATGCGCTGGCGCGGCTCGATATCGAGCTCGATCCTCGGAAAAGGGCCTTGGCCGGCGTGCGGATCTGTCTTGCCGGTTATGTCGATCGCACAAGCGGCAGTGCCGGAAAGCGCGGCTGCCTGGTGGTCGCGACAGCCATGGAGCTGGCGGCCCACGACCCCGAGGTCGAGCAGCGCATCCGGCGCTTCTTCAGAGCGTTGGAGACACGGCTGGCGGAGGCACTGGCGCGCGCCCAGGCGGGGGGAGAGTTGGCGGAGGGCGTCGAACCCAAGACCGCCGCCCGCTTGCTGGTCTGCCTGGTCGAAGGCATGCGCGTCGTCGGCAAGACAGGCTCGGACCGCGCCACGTCGCAAGCCATGGTCCAAACCCTCGTCGATCGTTTCGCGAAGTAGACGATCCCATGACCAGAGCCATCCTTCCGGCACGCCTATTTGTGGACCATTTGGTCGTGAAAGAGATTGCCATGTCCCCGATCCAGATCGCCTGCGCGGTGCTGGTGCCGCTGTGCTGGGGCGTGCAGTTCGTCGTCATCAAGGTCGGCCTGGCGGCGTTTCCGCCGCTGTTCTTCGTGGGCCTGCGCTTCATCGCGGTCGCGGCGATCCTGCTGCCGTTCGTCGGGCTGCCGACCCGGCGCGAAATCGGGCCGATGATCGTCATCTCGATTTTTTTCGGCGGCCTGAATTTCGGGCTGGTCTTCGCCGGGCTGGGCCAGGGACTGGCGAGCGTGTCGGGCGTCGCCAACCAGCTTTCGACACCTTTCACGCTCCTGCTCGCCTGGCCCTTGCTCGGCGAGCGGCCCACGGCGCGGGTCGTCATCGGCGTGGCGCTGGCGTTCGGCGGCGTCGTGCTGACCGTGGTCGAGCCGGGCGCTGCGGTGAAGATCGTGCCGACGCTGCTGGTCATCGCCGCGGGCTTCGCCTGGGCCGTCGGGAGCGTGCTGACGAAACGCTATGGGCCGCTCGAACCGCTCAAGCTCATGGCCTGGATGTCGCTCTTCACCGTGCCCCAGGTGATGGTGACCTCCCTGATGATCGAGCACGGGCAGCTCGCATCGCTCCATGCGGCCAGCCTGACGGCCTGGCTGGCCTTCGCCTATACCGTGCTGTTCGGCGCGGTCGCCGGCTGGGGCCTGTGGTTCTGGCTGATCGCGCGCTGTTCGATGACGCGTCTGGCGCCCTTCGCGCTGTTGCAGGTCGTGTTCGCCGTCGTTGCCGGGGTCGTCTTCCTGAACGAACGCCTGACGCCGACGCTCGTCATCGGCGCTGTCCTCTGCATCATCGGCGTCGCCATCAGCCAGAGCCGATCCGCTGCCCGGCCTCGCGTGCCGACCGCACCGCGCATGCCGTCGCCCGGTTGATCCCCGGCATCTCGTTGATGGTGCGGTTGGCAACCCACTCCAGGAAGGCGGGGCAATTCAGTCGAGGACAAGGTCCTGCAATTGCAGGCGCAACGGCGCTTCGTCTCCGAAGAAGCTGGCGATCATTGCCTGAAGGAATCTCGCTGGGTCCAATCGCGAGAGTTTGAGGGGATGGCCGGCCTGCGAAGCGAGCAGCGGTAAAGGTCAACTGGGTTCGTCCATTGCCTTCCCGAAACGGGTGAATTGCATTGTGGTCTGAGAGGAACGTGGCGGCTTCCGCAGCGAAAGCCTTCGCCTCCCTTCCTCTCAGGAGATCCGCGCGCTGCAAACGAGCAAACAGCGTCCGGCCCATCCATAGACATCCTGGAAGAGGTGCCGGTGTACGGCGCAAAGTGCGCGGCGGAAAAGCGACCAGCAGGAAGCGGCTCTTCGGCCCGCACGGCAACGCTGAGCGCCTCGAAGGCGCTGAGCTCGCCCTGATCGCGCAAGCCGAGCTTGTTCTTCAGCACGGTCGTACCGGCGTAGCAGTACCGGTCCGCCTCAGCGTCGTAAAAGTCGACGCTCAGACCTTCTTCCCGAACTGGCGCGCGATTGCGCGTCGGCGCTCTTCACCCGAGGCGCCCGTGCGATCAAGATCCTTGAGTATACGCTTCGATTTCGGCGACAGGTGAATTCCCTCTACCGCAGCGATCTTGGCCATCGGGTCCCGGCCGAGCGTCATGCTTTCGCGGATGCGACCGTCACGCCCTTGGACCTTCAACTCCCCGCCCGAGTGGCGCAGGACCGATTTCGCAGCTTCGGTCGCCTCGGTCTGGGTGCTGTAAACGCCGCCGGCGCGACCGGCGCCTTCGTACCTGACCTTCCAGCCGCCATCCATGGGCAGCACATGGACGCGGGTCCGACTCTTGGCTGTCGGAGACTTGGAGATGTTGCGGCTCGTCATCGAGGTATCCTATCACAATCGGCGACTGGTGACATGACAACGACCCTCATCAGCCCGAGCTCTGCGGCTGCTTGTCCGCGTCACTCCCACTCGATTGTTCTGAGCCGTGGGTAACGCGCTGGGGAATTCGGACCGCAGCTCCTGCTGTTGCCCTGGACCGGCGTCGCCGCCGACCATTTCGACCAGCGCAAGCTGCTCATCGCCACCCAGGCGACCATGGGCAGTCTCGCCCTGATCCTGGGGCTGCTGACCGTCACCGGCGCCGTCGAGCTCTGGCACGTCTACATCTTCGCCTTCCTGTTCGGCAGCGCCGCCGCATTCGATGCGCCGGTGCGCCAGACTTTCGTCGCGGAACTGGTCGGCGATGCCGACCTGCACAATGCCGTGGCGCTCAACTCGACCTCGTTCAACGCCGCCCGGATGATCGGCCCGGCCATCGCCGGCCTGACCATCGCCGCGGTCGGCACGGGCTGGGCCTTCCTGATCAACGGCGCGTCCTTCGCCGCGGTGCTTGTTTCCCTCGCCTGCCTGCGCATCGCCCAGCTTCGTCCGAACGCGCGGGCCCATCGCGTCAGGGGCAGCTTCATCGAAGGGATCCGCTATGTGTGGCAGCGCCCGGACCTCATGGCGATGCTGGTCATGCTGTTCCTGGTCGGGACCTTCGGCCTCAATTTCCCGATCTTCATCTCGACCATGGCGATCGGCGTTTTTCATGTCGATGCGCGCGGGTTCGGCCTGCTGTCGTCGTGCATGGCGATCGGCACCGTCGCGGGCGCCCTGTGGAGCGCCGGCCGCGACCAGCCGCGGTTCTCCTTGTTGCTGAGCGGCGCCGTGGTCTTCGGGATCGGCTGCACGCTGGCCGCGATTGCCCCGGGCTACTGGTTCTTTGCAGCCGCGCTCGTCGTCATCGGCGTGGCCGCCTTGACCCTCACCAACACGTCGAACAGCCTGATGCAGCTTTCGACCGAGCGGGCCATGCGCGGGCGCGTGATGGCGCTCAGGGTCGCCATCGCGCTCGGCGGAACGCCGATCGGCGCGCCGATCGTCGGATGGGTGGCGAACAGTTATGGCCCGCGCTGGGCGCTCGCTGTCGGGGCGGCTGCGGGCTTTGCCGCCGCCGCCGTGGCTGTGTACGCCTTGATGCGTCGTCGCGGCGTCTCGCGATAGTGGCGGGCTGCAGCTCCACGGCCCTTCCTGAGTCCTTCTGGCCGTCCTGTGGCCCACCCTTCGAGGCGGCGCTACGCGCCTCCTCATGGTGAGGTCGTGGTCGGTTGGAGCGACTTGCACGAGTCCGCTCCTTCCGGAAAAGACTTTACCCGCCTGGATGAAGACCCGGCGCCTCCTGGCCGTGCTGCTTGCTGATGTTATCGAGACGAATCATGAGGTCCGTGCTGGCGGCTGGAAGCGGCAGCGCATATCACGCTGGAAGCCACGATGGGCACGGCGTACGTGCATGCCGATTATGACTACTCGGCAAGCTCTCCCTCGCACCCCCTCGGTCTTATGCTGGGTGGCATTACGCTGCCGTCGCGGGCCGCGCATTTATGCTTGGCGTTGTGGCGCCATCCAGTACTCTCATCGATCCCGTTGCTGAACTTGCACTACTTGTATCTTCGCCATACGTTGAGAGGCAGGAGTGAGGGGATGACGTGCAGATCGACAGACGGCTCTTGACGGTGCGGCAAGCCGGCCACCGCCGTCCTGCACTTCGATAGGTCCGATAGAGGAGATATGCTAATTGTCCGCCGACCAGATCAAGATCGGCACGAAGGCGCTTGGTCTAACGAAGGCTTCCAATGGCGCTAAGTTCCGGATGAAAACGGTTCTGACGCTCGACCCCTTTAACTACGTCGACTTGTGGCTACGCCGCGAGCACAAAGATGAGGCCCTATACTACTGGCGCCAAGCGCGCGACTTCCACCGCGCCGCCCAAGGACTGTCGATCGAATCCGCGCCGCTCGTGCTGTATTACTGCTTCATGAACGCGGCGAAGGCACTACTGTCAGCGAAGGGCGTGCCCTTCGTCCCGATGCATGGTGTAGGGTCCCATCGCATGCGGGGCCCAAACAGCAAGATCGTGCTCAGCAACGAGGGCATCGCGATCAAGGGGAGTGGCATCGTGCCCGCGCTCATCAACTACTTCGGTGAAACTGAAGCGCGGAAGAATCACAGCTTAGAAGACGTACTCTACAACCTCGTTTTCGTGCATCGAACCTATTGTCTGAGCTATACGAACGCGCGTGAGCGCTTCCTACCGCTGAAGGGCGCGACCTTCGTCCGAGACCGCACTACTGGCGAGGTCCGGCTCTCAGCCGAGGTTGTCGATGGTGTCGACTGGCGTTACTTTCAGCGGCACCTACCCCAAGAAGTCACCGTCGCTGCCGGTGGCTCGCCCGCGCTCCGCTCCACAGCAACGATAACGTGGGCGACCCTGAGCAAACCTACCGACGCCGAACTCGGCGCATTGAGCACGCTCAACGCAAGCTTGCGGCGCGTGCTCCACTACATCAATGGGGCCCACACACTCTGGTACTTGAAGTCGACCGGTCGCTACGAGATCGACCGCAGCCCTGTCACGCTGACGCTTGCCGCCATGCATCGGCTGAGCGAAATTTGCCGCTATAAGCCGTCCGACCTGCGCTCATTCCTTAACGGCCAGAAGAACTGGCTGCTGAGCGAATTCGTGACCATGGCGCCATCGCAGTTCCTCGACGAGATCGCCTGCGAGATGACCGGCCATCAGATTATGATCCCCAACGTCCGGATGCCAGCGTAAGGTGTCGTGAATATTTACATTGCGTGTGGGCTAACCCACGTCCCCAGGCACATATTCAGCGACTACGTCGCATACATTCACGCGCTTGCCGCTGCGCTACGGGCGCTGCCGGCCGTCACAATTGTGCGCTACGCCCTGATTAACAGTGACCCACAGCTGGCATCGAAGCCAGCCGCCGACCGTGCGGCGCTCTGCTATGACTGGGACCGGCGGATGGTCGAGGAAGCCAACCTCGTAATCGCTGACGCCAGCTTTCCATCGACTGGCCTAGGGGTTGAGCTTCAGATTGCGGAAGCGGCAGGCATCCCCGTGATCATGCTTATCGGCGATCTAGGGATCAATCGCGTGCGGAGTGCTCACTACGAGAACCCCGACCACAGCGGGCATGATTTACAGGTGGGTGAAGGCATCGTCTCTCTCATGGCGCTGGGCTTGCCAGCAATCCGAAAGAAGATCCTCTATGGCGCATTTGAAAGCGCGATAACCGAAACTGTGGAGGCGGTTCGACTATACAGCTGAGCCCCACCAGCCTAGGCCAATCCCCTACTCCGACTCGATCGTTCCGGCCGCCGTGTTAGGGTCTTCGCACTTCGTTGACGATGCGGGCTGGAGTGTTGTTGCCTGGGATGCGGATCGCAAGACCTGGGGCTTGAGAACGGATGGCGGTTCAACCACGTCGGCCGGCAGACCGAGCTCACGGCCGAGCACCTTCACCTCGTCCTTGGGAGAGCTCGCGCAGCCGCTCGACTAGCTTCGTGTCATCTGTGCCGCAGACCGCCGACATTGTGGCGGCTCTGGAAGGCGCGAGCCTCAATCCAGTGCGATGCCGGTCTGTACCGCGACGGCCTGCCACTGGCGTACTTCCTCGTCGAGAAAGCGTGCCATCTCGGCGCCGCCCCGCGGCATGGCATCGAGAAAAGCGGAGTTGAACTTTTCCTTAGCGTCCGGCAGGGCAAGGATGCGGGCGATGTGCTCGACCAACCGGTTCGCCACCTCGGCCGGCGTGCCTGCCGGCGCGAGAAAGCCGTACCAGTTGTAGCTGGCGGTCGGCTACCAGGCGAAGGCCGGGGCCCTCTGCCTGCCCTTCGCAATCCGCGCCACAGCCACGAGGTCGACACCTTCCGCACCCAGAAGTCACTATTACTTCAAATTCCCTGCGGGCAAATGACGGCTCGAACGGCGAGCCGAGTTGCTGCCTTTTCGACATCGGTCTCCACTGTCCTCGGATTGGTGCACCGCCGACTTGGATCGTAGACGAGGCATATCAGCGTCTCGAACTCCGTCCATTTGAGCATAGCGCGTGGCATCGATGATTAGCTGATCGACGACTTCCTTCTGTCCAAGATTTGCGCGCGTCATCTTGGCTTCAACAACAATACGTTCTTTCGGCAAGAAGAAATCCACTCTTGAGCTTGAACCGGCATAGCTCGGAGTGTGTTCCTCCGGGCGAATGTCATCGAAGTGAAGTTTTAGTATTCCATGCAGCAGATCTTGGACGTCATACTCGTCCGCAATGTTCAGAGAAGCGCGGCCTCTCTGACGTTTTTGCAGGCGCTCAATGAAGAGCGGGAAGCGCCTGCATAGAGTGAGAACTCGGTCTGTCGGTGTCGATGCCTGCGAGCTTAGCGAGATCTTGTCGCGAATTCGTTGAAGCTCAACGAACAGCGTAGCCGCCTCAGTCATGTCGCTTACAGTTATTTCGTTGCGAAGCAGTTGATTGAGCATTTCCTGCTCGATCTCGGCTCTGGGAGGCCCGACCGATCCGAAAGCCAAGTCAATGCTGGCCGCCAGCATCAACTCCTGACACCCGAGCGATGCAAGGTCTAGCGAGGGAGGCGACCCATCTGCCGATTTGAGTTGACCCAAGGACTTTAAGGCCGCAAATGCAGCCGCTCTTGGAAGAGCCGTTCTGAACTGCCCTTCCGCGAAGCCCTTTCGGATTGCTCCAGCGAACCATTCTCTATGGGCGTGGGAGGACTGGGAGCAGACGTTAAGACCGGTATGCGTCGGAGATTTGTTGATCATCCAAAGTTAGTCGTATGGCTCGACATCAAGAACGCCGACCAAATCGCGCGCTAGCTCAACCGCTTCGCTCCAGTCTGTGTTGGGGTTGTTTGACTCTTCATCATGATCTGCGGCTTTGGCAGCTAGATTGAATAGGA
Source organism: uncultured Alphaproteobacteria bacterium (assembly GCA_963809025.1). Lineage (GTDB taxonomy): Bacteria > Pseudomonadota > Alphaproteobacteria > Reyranellales > Reyranellaceae > Reyranella. The sequence continues at coordinate 22,452 of CAWEIE010000009.1, forward strand.
ACCCGAAGGGAATGCTCGGCTTCCTTTCTTCGTAAACATAGTGCCGGCCGAATAGATACTGATCGAACTCGTACCTCTCAACCTGCCTGGCCAAAGAGCACAACGCCGTCAAGGCGCCATACACGCCCAGTCGCTCAAGTCGGCTAGAAATTGACTTAGTGACGTCCTTTATGGTTGGAGACGCGACGTCAATGCCCGTGCCCGACATGTTGAGGTTGTAGCCTCGTATTCCGAGACGCCTCGCTGCCTCCGCGACCGCGACGTGTCTTTGGTCCGGCCGCCAATACCCGCCCAAAACAATTAGGGCACGGCCGATAGTAGCGGCTTTGACCCACACTGGATCATTCGGCAGCTTCAACTCGCTGCCGGCCTGAAGGCATGCAGCAACCACCGAGATTACATCTACTCCGTCGGTCTTGCGGCCATGCAAGACGTCCTGCAGGTGAAAGCCTCCGGCTACTTTCCGCAGGTCGTGCGCGTCGAAACCAGTTTTCTGTGGGGTATAGATGAGGCTGCGCAAGGTATCGCACAGCGCCTCACTAAAGACACCGACCTGAGGCTTCTCGAACTCATGTTCAACATCTTGCACGGAGTTGAGCACAACTCCGCGACGAGACTCCTCAATAGCCCTCTGAAGCGCCGCCAAGGCGTCGATGATTCCTGCTCCGCCGCCGTTGTTCACTCCCACTCAATCGTCCCCGGCGGCTTCGACGTGATGTCGTACGTCACCCGGTTGATGCCCCGCACCTCATTGATGATGCGGTTGGCGACGCGGCCCAGGAACGCGTGGTCGAACGGGTAGTAGTCCGCCGTCATGCCGTCGGTCGAGGTGACGGCGCGCAGCGCGCAGGCCTGGTCGTAGGTCCGCCCGTCGCCCATCACGCCCACGGTGCGCACCGGCAGCAGCACGGCGAAGGCCTGCCAGATCTCGTCGTAGAGGCCGGCCTTGCGGATCTCGTCGAGATAGACGGCGTCGACCTGGCGCAGCAGGTCGAGCTTCTCCTTGGTGATGGTGCCGGGGATGCGGATGGCGAGGCCCGGGCCCGGGAACGGATGGCGGTTCACCAGGTCGGCCGGCAGGCCGAGCTCGCGGCCGAGCGCCCTCACCTCGTCCTTGAAGAGCTCGCGCAGGGGCTCGACCAGCTTCATGTTCATGCGCGCCGGCAGGCCGCCGACATTGTGATGGCTCTTGATGGTGACCGAGGGGCCGCCGGTGAAGGAGACCGATTCGATCACGTCGGGATAGAGCGTGCCCTGGGCCAGGAACTGCGGCGCCGCTGAACTTCTTGGCCGCGGCCTCGAACACGTCGATGAACAGCGCGCCGATCGTCTTGCGCTTGGTCTCGGGGTCGCTCACGCCGTCGAGCGCCTTCAGGAAGGTCTCGGAGGCGTCGGCATGGACCAGCGGGATGTTGTAGTGGTCGCGGAACAGGCGCACGACCTGCTCGGCCTCGTCCAGCCGCAGCAGGCCGTGGTCGACGAACACGCACTGCAGCTGGTCGCCCAGCGCCTCGTGCAGCAGCACGGCCACCACCGAGGAGTCGACGCCGCCCGACAGGCCGCAGATCACGCGGCCGTTGCCGACCTGGGCGCGGACCTGGGCGATGGCGCGGTCCTTGAAGGCGGCCATCGTCCAGTCGCCCTTGAAGCCCGCGATGTTGAGCGCGAAGTTGCGCAGGAGCTTGGCGCCGTCGGGCGTGTGCATCACCTCGGGATGGAACTGCACGGCGTAGAACTTGCGCGCCTCGTCGGAGATGGCGGCGAAGGGCGCGTTCTCCGAGGTGGCGATGACGCTGAAGCCCGGCGGCAGCTTGGTCACGCGATCGCCGTGGCTCATCCAGACCTGCTTCCTGTCGCCCGGCTGCCACACGCCGTCGAACAGGGCCGAGGGCTTCTGGACCAGAAGCTCGGCGCGGCCGAACTCGCGGTGGTGGCCCGCCTCGACCGTGCCGCCGAGCTGCTGGGCCATGGTCTGCTCGCCGTAGCAGATGCCCAGGATGGGCACCTGGGCGGCGAAGATGGCGGGGTCGGCCGCGGGCGCGGCGCCCTCGATCACCGAGGCCGGGCCGCCCGAGAGCACGATGGCCTTGGGGTCGAACTGTTTCAGCGTGGCCTGGTCGACCGACTGGAAGGGGTGGATTTCGCAGTAGACCCCGGCTTCGCGCAGGCGGCGGGCGATCAGCTGGGTGACCTGGGAACCAAAATCGACGATCAGCAAACGGTCGGCCATGGGGGGATATACGGAACAGGGCGGCGGGGTTCAACCGGGTTCGGTGTGGATGTCTTTGCCGGGAGCGCGGCACTCCAGTGCCGCTCATGTCTTCCGGACCGCCGGCGCCCGTCCTGAGCGAAGCCGAAGGATCCAGCCGGCTCATGCTCTTCGGAGCGCGAACCTCCGGTTCGCATCACCCATGATGCGGACCTGGAGGTTCGCGCTCCGCCGAGCATGAGCCGGCTGGATCCTTCGGCTTCGCTCAGGACGGGCGCCGGCGGTCCGGAAGAACACGACTGCTACGGCGCGCTGACGCCCCACTTGGCATGCCAGTCGGCGACATCGGGCTTGATCGCCTTGGCGGCGGCGATGTCGGCGTCACCGCCCACGACGTCGCCCTTCTTGCGCTTCGCCACGCCACGGCCGTACAGCGCGGTCGGGCCTTTCGCATAGACCTTGAGTGCCGCGTCGTAGTCGGCGATCGCCTCGTCGAGGCGGCCGAGCTTCAGCAGGACGAGGCCGCGGGTTCCGACCGCGACGATCGAGGGCAGGAGCCGCAGCAATTCGTCGCAATCGGCAAGGGCGGCCTGCAGGTCGCCGACGACCGCGCGGAAATGGCAGCGGGCGTTCCACAAGATGGGCTCGCCGGGCTGGCGCTTGAGGGCTTCGCCGTAATCGTCGATGGCGCGCCTGTAGTCGCCGAGTCCGACATAGGCAGCGCCGCGAGCGCTGTAGGCCTCGGACAGTTTCTCCGCGGTCTCACGACCGGCCGCGATGACGGCGCTGCAGCCCTCGATCACCTGCGCATCGCTGGCCCGGCCGGGGCCGGAGCTGTAGCACCAGGCGCTGAGCTGCGCCTCGCGCTGCGCCGCGGCCGGCAGCGCGGCGGCCAGGGCAAACAGCATCGACGCCCCCATGGTCCGAATCAGGGGAACAAGGCTGCGCATGGTGATGTCTCCTCGCTCGGCCGGCGGCGTCGGTTCACTTCGGCGGCTTGATCGTGTCCCGGATGGCGCGCAGGGCAAACCCCGCCTTCACGGCCTGATCTGACCGCAGCGCGCAGGTCATCTGCAATTGACCGCGCGGGGTGTTGAACAGGGACGTCATTAAAACGGCCGACGGATTCTGGCGCACCGGGCCGACGACTTCGAGGCCCACGACATCGCCCGCCTTCTCATCGCGGAGCGTGAACGTCTCCTCCGACTTTATCTCCATGACGCGCTCGAGAAGACGCCGCACATCCACCAGCAACGCCTCGTCCTTCCAGCGCGAATTGAACCATTGCTGCGTCTCGCTGGACGGCACCGCCTTGAAGTAAAGGCCGCACAACCGAGGCTCACCCTCGACGCGATTCGGATAGCTGCCGGTGGGATCGATATGCAGCGCAACGGCGTAGCCCTCCCGGATGCCACGACTGATCCTGAAGTCATCCGGCGTCGCCACGTAAATCCCGGTGGTCGTGTCGTTGTAGCTGTCGGCTCTTGCGGGGGCGATGGGCGCCGCGGCTGCGCCGGCGACGAGCGCTGCCAGGATGAGGGCGGCAGGGAACAGGCGGCGCATGCGAACACCTCGCGGGGAATTGCTCGCCAGTGTCGCATGAAGACCCTCCTTCGCGAAGGCGCTACGAGCAGTGCCCTCCGAAGCACCTTGCGAAGGAGGGCGAGCCCGCCGAAGCTCGTCTTCAGCGAGCGGAGGTGGGTGTGCCGAGTCGGCAACAGTTGGATTCAATTTGCGCGAGGCACTCTCGACGCTCTGGCGTCCGGCGCGGGATGGGTATATGTGGCGCTCATGGATGCAACCCTTACCTCGATTGGCGAGCGGACCGTGCGGGAGGCCAGCAGGATTTGCCTCAGCATGCCCGCTGTTGCCGTCCGTTCGGACATAACTCACGCCGGCTAGCCTTCGCCGATTTCGCGCGCATGGCGGCCGGAAGGCCGCTTTTTTATTGGCACGAAATCAGGTGCAGTCATGAAACGTCATCAAGCCTTGTCCCTCGCCGTCGCGGCAGCCCTGTGGGCCGGCGCGGCGAACGCGACGCCGTGGATCCCGGTCGAGGCGCGCAATCATGTCACCGGCGCCCGCGGCCCGGCGGCGGTCCTGTTCGGCGGCGCCCACGAACGCGGGCGCGACCGGCCGGCCAGCCTGCGCGTCGAGTGCTTCGACGGCGCGACGGCCGTCCACATCGATGCCGACGGGCTGACACTGGGTCCGTGGGCCGTTGCCGTGCGGCTGAGCCTCGACGGCGGTCGCTTCGTCGCGGGCTCCTGGCAGCCCAGCGCCGACGGGTCCGGCCTCGTGTTGTCGGGCGAGCGCGCCGTGGCGTTCGCAAGCGAGCTGTACGGCAAGACCGAGCTGCGCCTTGCCGTCGTGCGGCCGCTGTCGGTGCCGTTCCTGTTCACGTTCATCGTGACCGGCGCCGAACCGGGCCTGCGCCCACTGGCCGACCGCTGCAACTGGTCGGCCGGACCGGCGATCAGCGACGCCGGCCGGTAAGCGCGCGTTCTTCCTCTCCACGCGCAAGCGTGGGGAGGTGTCGCCGTCTTACGGCGACGGAGGGGTCATGAGTCGAACGTGGAGACTCATGACCCCTCCGTCCGCTTCGCGGACACCTCCCCAGCTTCGCTGGGGAGGAAGCCAGATCACGGCTTCTCGCCGACGACGATCCGCACCGTGCGGTCGTCGATCGAGGGATCGTCGTCGGTGATGCAGGCGACGCGGGCGGCCATCAGGGCACGGCCGATCGTGTGGGCGACGGCGCGCCCGAGCTCGGCTTCGTTGTCGCGCAGCACGATCACCACGCCCTTTTGCGGCGTCGGCGGGACCACTCCCTTTTGCATCAACGGCGGTATGTCGGCGAGGGCCGGCACGGTGCCGGTGGCGGTCTTCACGGCATCCACCACCTTCGACGCCAGCGACCGGGTCTCGCTGTCGGGATAGGCCGTGAACACCTCGAACCGGGCGTTCGGGAACTGGCCGATCGCCCGGGCGAGGTCGGCCTGCTCGGCCGGGCTCAGGTCGCGATCGGTATCGCGCAGGGCGTCGGCGCGCGCCATCAAGAGACCGCCGGCGATCGCCATCACGGCGCAGACCACGGCGACCGTGCGCTTCATGGCGGCCCTAAGCGGCTGGGAGATGAACAGGGAGACAAGTCCGGCCGCGCCGACGGCCAGCAGGAGGATGCCCAGGCCCTCGAGGATCCAGGGGTGGAAAAGCGTCATGGCGCGCCTGCTTTAGCGAAGTATCGGCAGCCCGGCCACTCCGGCTTGCCGGCGAAGAGAACTTCAGTTATTATACGAAAATGACTGAATATCTCACGGCGACACCCCCGACATCTGGTAGGCCGGCCCAAACCGTCACACCACGGTCTCTGCCGGAAATACCGGGAATGCCGGAAAGTCGATTTTTTGCCTGCAGTGCATGCGCCTCATCCGGAGCGCGGACCTCCAGGTCCGCTCATAGGTGTGGTTCGACAAAGAACATGAGCGGACCTGGAGGTCCGCGCTCCGGATCAATCTTCCGTCGCGAGCTTGCGGCGGACCAGGGGCGCCGCGAGGTCGTGCCAGCCGAAGGCCACCTCCTCGACGTCGACGCCGGCCATGGTGTCGACGCGCTCGCCCACCCGCTCGCCGCCCAGCCCCTCGTAGAAGAAGCGGCTGGGATTGTCGGCCAGCATCCACAGCACGGCGGTGTCGCAGCCGTCGGCGCGCAGCTGGCGGAACAGGGCGTCGAGCAGCCGCCGGCCGAGTCCGCCGTTCTGGAAGTCGGGCTCGACGTAGAGCGTGTAGACCTCGCCGACGCGGATCTCGCGGCCGCTCAAGCCTTCCGGCGGATCGCGCACCGGGCCGCAGCTGCCGAAGCCCACCACGCCCATGTCCTCGTCGTCGGCCACGAACACGCCGCGCGATTCGTGGCGATCGGCCAGCACGCGCGACCAGTAGGCCGACTGGCGCACGTCGGACATGCCGGCCAGCATCGAATCGGGCAGCAGCCCGGCATAGGTCGCCTGCCAGGTCTCGACATGGACGCGGCCGATGGCGGCGGCGTCGTTCTTGTGGGCGCGGCGGATGCGGTTCATTCCCCGTCATCCCGAGCGGAGCGGCCCGCAGGGTCGCGCAGTCGAGGGACCTCCTCTTGGGCTGCTTCCGCATGAACAGGTCCCTCCGCTTCGCCGCCCTGAGCCTGCCCCGAGCGAAGCCGAGGGGGGAGGCTCCGGCCTGCCTCCGCCGAAGCGAAGCCGCTTCGGCTTCGCGCAGGCAGGTCGGGATGACGGATGAGCGTGGCGGCAAAGAAGCCGTCGGTGCCATGACGCAGCGGCGACAGGCGCAGGTAGGGCCCGGCGATCTCGGGCGGCGGCTCGGCCCCCATGGCGTCGCGCCAGACGTCGGTCACGGGCACGGCGGCGAACTCGGGATGGCGCTCGAGGAAGGCTTCGATCTGCCGCTCGTTCTCGGCCGGCAGCACCGAGCAGGTGGCGTAGATGAGGCCGCCGCCCGGCTTCACCAGGCGCGCCGCGGCGTCGAGGATGGCGGCCTGCTTGGGCACCAGCTCGGCGAGATCCTCAGGGCGCAAGGTCCAGCGGCCGTCTGGGTTTCGACGCCAGGTGCCGGTGCCGGTGCAGGGCGCGTCGACCAGCACGCGGTCGAAGGCGCCGGCCTGGCGCTTCAGCCATTTGCGGTTGTCGCCGTCGAGCGCCCGGCGCTCGACGTTGTGGGCGCCGGCGCGGCGCAACCGTTGTGCCGAGCGGTCGAGACGGCTCTCGTAGACGTCCATGGCGACGACGCGGCCCTTGTTGTTCATGCCGGCGGCGATGGCCAGGGTCTTGCCGCCCGCGCCGGCGCAGTAGTCGGCGATCTGCATGCCGGGCTGCGCGTCGACCAGGCCGGCGACGAGCTGCGAGCCCTCGTCCTGGACCTCGACCAGGCCGCTCTGGAAGGCCTCGCCCGCCACGACGGACAGGCGGCGCTTCAGGCGCAGACCGTTGGGGGCAAAGCGCATGGGCTCGGTGTCGATGCCCTCGAGCGCGAGCGCGGCCTGCGCCTCGGCGACGGTGGCCTTCAGGCGGTTGACGCGCAGGTCGACGGGCGGCGGCTTCTCCAGCGCGGCGATCTCGCGGCCCCAGGCCTCGCCGTAGGCCTCCTTCAGATGCGGCGCCACCCACTCCTGGACGTTCAGCCGCACCCAGTCGGGCTGCTCGGGGTGGCTCAGCGAATGGCCCTCGAGCTGGCGCAGCGCACGGCGTTCGCCGTCGTCGAGCGGATCGGGGCGGTAGCGGCCGCCGTCGAACATCGCCTCGACGTCGCCAAGGGTCATGCCCTCGACCACCATCAGGTCGGCGGCGACGATGCCGCGCGGCAGGGCGTTGGTCTGGTCGGCGGGATGGCCGGTGCGCCTGAGCCACCAGCGCAGCTGGCCCCAGCGGCGCAGGATGCTCCACACGCGATCGGACACGGCGCGGCGATCGCCGCCGCCGATGTAGCGGCGGCTGCGGAAGTAGGCGTTGGCGACGAGGTCGGCCGGCCGCTCGGCCTGGCTGACGATCTCGTCGAGAACCTCTATGGTGGCGGCAACCCGCGCGCCCGGCGTCACGTCGATTATTCCTTTCCGTCCCTGCCGCTACGATGAATAAGCCTCGCGCGCAACGTGCCGAAACGCTCAGGCGGGTTGTCCTGGTGCTTTGCGCCGTCCTGATGGCGCTGGTGTCGCTGGAATTTGCAGTCCGCGCATCGACCTGGGGATATCTCTTCGTCTATCCGAACTTTGTGCTCACGGCGCGCACGGTCCTGGCCGAGCGCGACGGCGGCCGTTATGTGCACGATCCCGAGCTCGGGCATGTGCCGCGCGCCGGCTATGCCGCAGCCGGCACCACCATCGAGGCCGACGGGCTGCGCCGGACCGGCGAGCAGGTCGCGGGCGCGCCGATCCTGGCGGTGGGCGATTCCTTCACCTACGGCGACGAGGTCAATGACGGGCAGACCTGGCCGGCGCAGCTGCAGCTTCTGACCGGCCGGCGCGTGCTGAACGCGGGCGTGAGCGGCTACGGCTTCGACCAGATCGTGCTGCGGGCCGAGCAGCTGGCGGCCAAGCTCAAGCCGTCGGTGATCGTGGTCAGCTTCATCGCCGACGACATCAGGCGCACCGAGATGCGCCGCCTGTGGAGCGCCGACAAGCCCTACTTCGTGATCGAGGACGGCAAGCTTTTACTGCGCGGCGTTCCCGTGCCGCCGCGGGCGGATCCGGGCAGCACCATGTCGTTCTGGCAGTGGACCTTGGGCTACAGCCACCTGTTCGACTTCATCCTGCGCCGCCTCGACCTGCTGCACGACTGGTACGGCGACCACAAGCGCGTCGCAGGCGCCGGGCACCGGCGAGCGCCTCTCCTGCCTGCTGACCGAGCGGCTGGCCCAGCTGCAGAAGACGAGCGGCGCCAAGGTCATCGTGCTGGCTGAGTACGACCCCGTGGTGTGGGACGACCCCGCCTTCGCCGCCGAGCAGCGCCGCATGACCAAGGGCCTGCTCGACTGCGCCGCCAGGAACGGCCTTGCCACCATCGACAGCTTCGAGGCCCTCGCCGCCACCGGCGCGCCCACGAAAGCTCTACGTCACCTGGCACATGAACGAGCCCGGCAACCGCCTGATCGCCGGGCTGGTGGCGGAGAAGCTCAAATGACTTTTCCGGACCGCCGGCTCCTGCCTTCGCCGAAGCGAAGCCGCTTCGGCTTCGCGCAGGCAGGTCCAGCCGGCTCACTCTCTTATTCGGACCGCCGGCGTCCCGCCCGCCTCATGATCATGAGCGGGCGAGAAGGTCGCGTCAGACGCGACCCAGCCCGCGGTCCGAACATGAGCCAGATGGCGGCGGAGCGCCTGCGATGAAAGCCTGGGTGCGCCACCTGTTCGAGTGGGCGGGCCGCGTCGGCACCGATCCCGCGGACAGTCCGGAGACGCTGCTGCAGAAGCGGCTGACGGTGGCGCTGTGTGCCGGCACCCTGCCGCTCACGGTCGGCTGGAGCCTCATCTACCTCGCCGCCGGCGCACCGCTCGCGGCGGCGGTCCCCGGCTTCTATTCGCTGTTCACGCCGCTCAACACGGCGGTCTTCGCCTGGACGCGCAACCTCGCTCTCTATCGCTTCACCCAACTCCTGCTCATCCTGCTCCTGCCGTTCCTGGTGATGCTGGCGCTGGGCGGCTACCGCCAGTCGAGCGCGGTGATCCTGTGGGCGGCCCTCTGTCCGCTGGGCTCGCTGCTGGTCGAGGACCTGCGCAAAACCGTGCTGTGGATCGTGGGCTTCGTCGTGCTGCTGGTGATCGGCGCGCTCGTCGAGCCGTATCTCGCGCCGGCGGGCCTGCCCGACGACCTGGTCACGTGGTTCTTCGTGCTCAATCTCGGCGCCGTCGTGCTGGTGGTGTTCGGGCTGCTCTACTACTTCGTGGGCCAGCGCAACTACTTCCAGGAGCGCTCCGAGATGCTGCTGCTCAACATCCTGCCGCGCGAGATCTCGGAGACGCTGAAGATGGGCCCGCGCACCATCGCCGAGCAGTTCGACGAGGCCAGCATCCTCTTTGCCGACGTCGTCGACTTCACGCCCATGGCCGCCGGCATGACGCCGCTCGGCCTGGTCGAGCTCCTGAACGAGGTCTTCCAATGCTTCGACGCGCTGGTCGAGCAATACGACCTCGAGAAGATCAAGACCATCGGCGACTGCTACATGGTGGCGGCCGGCGTGCCGCGGCGGCGCGCCGACCACGCCCGCGTGCTGGTGCAGCTGGCCCTCGACATGCAGGCCGCGGTGGCCCGCCAGCCGTTCGGCGGCCGCCGGCTCGCCTTCCGCATCGGCATCAATTCGGGCCCGGTGGTGGCGGGCGTGATCGGCGCCAAGAAGTTCATCTATGACCTGTGGGGCGAATCGGTGAACCTCGCGAGCCGCATGGAAAGCCAGGGCCAGGTCGGCGCCATCCAGATCACCGAACGCACCTGGCGCCTGGTGAAGGACGACTTCGCCTGCGAGGAGCGCGGCATCATCGACGTCAAGGGCGCCGGCCCGACCCGGGTGTGGCATGTCGGAGCGCGGACCTCCAGGTCCGCTCAAGGATCATGAGCGGACCTGGAGGTCCGCGCTCCGAGGAGATCCCTCGCTGCGCTCGGGATGACGGCGCGTGCGCGCCGTCACATCCCGCCGCGGTAGTTCGGCGCCTCGCGCATGATCTCGACGTCGTGGACGTGGCTCTCGCGCAGGCCGGAGCCGGTGATGCGCAGGAACTGGCAGTTCTTCTGCATCTCCTTGATGGTGCCGTTGCCGGTGTAGCCCATGGCCGCGCGCAGGCCGCCGACCAGCTGGTGGATGATGCTGGCGACCGGGCCCTTGTAGGGCACGCGGCCCTCGATGCCCTCGGGCACCAGCTTCAGGCTGCTCTCGACCTCGGCCTGGAAGTAGCGGTCGGCCGAGCCGCGCGCCATGGCGCCGATCGAGCCCATGCCGCGATACGACTTGTAGGAGCGGCCCTGGTAGAGGATGACCTCGCCCGGCGCCTCGTCGGTGCCGGCGAGCAGCGAGCCGATCATGGCGCAGTCGGCGCCGGCCGCGATCGCCTTGGCGAGATCGCCCGAATATTTGATGCCGCCGTCGCCGATCGCCGGCACGCCGGCGGCATGGCAGGCCTCGGCGGCCTCGATGATGGCGGTGAGCTGCGGCACGCCGACGCCCGCCACCATGCGGGTGGTGCAGATCGAGCCCGGGCCGATGCCGATCTTGACGGCGTCGGCGCCGGCATCGATCAGCGCCTGGGCGCCCTCGCGGGTGGCGACGTTGCCCGCCATCACCTGGGTGTAGTTGCTGAGCTTCTTCACCCGCGTCACCGCGTCGAGCACGCCGCGCGAATGGCCGTGCGCGGTGTCGACCACGATGACGTCGACGTCGGCATCGATCAGCAGCTGGGCGCGCAGGAATCCCTTCTCGCCGACGGTGGTCGCGGCGGCAGTGCGCAGGCGGCCCTTCTCGTCCTTGCTGGCGCCCGGGAACTTGTTGGCCTTCTCGATGTCCTTGACCGTGATCAGGCCGATGCAGCGATAGGCGTCGTCGACCACCAGCAGCTTCTCGATGCGATACTGGTGCAGCAGCCGCTTGGCCTCCTCCCTGGTGGCGCCCTCGCGCACGGTGATCAGCCGGTCCTTGGTCATCAGCGCGCTGACCGGCGTCCTGTCGTCGGTGGCGAAGCGGACGTCGCGGTTGGTGAGGATGCCAACCAGCTTGCCGCTCTTCTCGACCACTGGGATGCCGGAGATCTGGTGATGGGTCATCAGGGCCTGCGCGTCGGCCAGGGTCTGCTCGGGATGGATGGTGACTGGGTTCACCACCATGCCGGTTTCGAACTTCTTGACCTTCCGCACCTCGTTGGCCTGCGCCTCGGGGTCGAGGTTCATGTGGATGACGCCGATGCCGCCGGCCTGGGCCATGGCGATCGCCATGGGCGCCTCGGTGACGGTGTCCATGGCCGACGACATCAGCGGGATGCCGAGCTCGATGGTGCGCGTGAGCCTCGTGCGGACATCGGTCTGGTTGGGCAGCACCGCCGAAGCGGCGGGCTTCAGGAGGACGTCATCGAAAGTGAGCGCTTCCTGAAACTGCATGCCAACCTCCGGGAGGAGAAACAAAAAAGGCGGCCCGTCCCTCCTGAAGAAGGCGGCCGCCGGGTTGGCGGCGCTTTGTACACTAAGCGGCGGCGGACGCAAGGGGTTGTGGACGGTGGATAGAGCCTGTCGGGAAAGCGCCCCTTGGCCGCACGAAACTGTCCGCGTGCTCAGTCGCCGAGCAACTTCCGGACGGGCCGCAATGCCTCTTGCCCGTCACCGGCCAGGGCGCGGGTCACGAATTCATGGAGGGCGATCTCGTGGGCATTGAGGAACGCCAGTTCCTCCCGATCTCCGGGCGGGCCTTCCGCTTCGAGCCGGGCATAGAGGGCGACGAACGGCGGCAGCCTCTCGGCCATCGAGCCGAGCGTCGCGGCGAACCCCGCAGCAGCGCGAGCCTCGGCCCGTTCCCGGCCAAGACGCCTCTGCGCTTCGTCCGGAGTTGTGTCGAGACCGTACCGTTCCATCAACGGCAGCAAGCGGCGGCGGGTCGTTGCCTCGAGCCGCGCCAGCGTCCGCCAGATCTCGATCTCAGCGGCGTCCGTCGCGAGGTGCGCCAAGGTCGCAAAGGTGGCCTCGCCGCGGACTTCGCCCTGGTATGCCAAGACGACTTCACGGAGATAGGTGGCGCGATCCATGGCGGTCATCCCCGAAAGCCCGTCCCCACGACATACATCTCCGCCGAATCGGCGCGGCTGGCCTCGGGCTTCACGTGGCGCACCTTGGTGAAGTCGCGCTTCAGCCGGTCGAGCAGGGTGCGCTCGGTGCCGCCGCGCAGCACCTTGGCGACGAAGCTGCCGCCCGGCTTCAGCACCTGGCAGGCGAAATCGTGCGCCGCCTCGGCCAGTCCCATGATGCGCAGATGATCGACCTGGGTCTCGCCGGTGGCGGCGGCCGCCATGTCGCTCAGCACGACGTCGGCCGGGCCGCCCAGCAGCTCTTCCAGCACGGCGGGCGCGTCGTCGTCGTAGAAATCCTTGGCCAGCACGGTGGCGCCGGCGATCGGCTCGATCGGCGTGATGTCGATGCCGATCACGACTCCCCCACCCTTCCCTCGATCTTGGCCAGGCTTCACGCGCTCGACGGCGACCTGGGTCCAGCCGCCCGGTGCTGCGCCGAGATCGACGACGCAGCCGCCGGGCTTCAGGAAATGGAACTGGTCGTCGATCTGCAGCAGCTTGAAGGCCGCGCGCGAGCGATAGCCGCGCTTCTTGGCCTCCGCCACGTAGGGGTCGTTGAGCTGGCGCTGCAGCCAGCGCTGCGAGGAGACCGTGCGGCCGCGCGCGGTCTTCACCCGCACGGTGGCGCGTCGGCCGGTGGGCTTGCTGGATTTACTCGTCACGGCAGCGGAACGGATCTGCCTCGCGGTCGGCCTGGCGCATGAGGTCCATTAGCACGCCCTCGCGCAGGCCGCGATCAGCCACGCGCACCATCGGCGCGTGCCACTGGCGGCACACCGCCTCGAGGATGGCGCCGCCGGCCAGCGCCAGGTCGGCGCGGTCGTTGCCGATGCAGGGCATGTCGGTCATCTCGACGACGGACTTCACCGAGAGCTGGTCGCAGATGCGCAGGATGGAATCGCGGCCGATGCGCGAGCCGTCGACCAGGGTGCGGTTGTATCGCTTGAGGCCGAGATGATGGGCGCTGACCGTCGTCACGGTGCCCGAGGCGCCGACCATCTGGACCTCGCCGCGGGCGATCGCCTTGCCGATCTCGTGCTTGGCGCAGAACGGGCGCAGGTCGGCGCGGATGCGCTCGACCATGTCGTCGTAGCAGGCGCGCGTGACCGGCTGCTCGCGCGGCTGGCCTTTGACGCACGACTCGGTGAGGGTGACGACGCCCCACGGCACCGAGGTCATGTCCAAAAGCTCGGTGGCGACGCCGCCCAGGCGATCGGCGCGATGGGAGACGCGGATCCAGCTCACTTCGGTCGAGCCGCCGCCGATGTCGATCAGCAGGCCGTAGGGGATCTCGGGATCGAGCAGGTTCTCGCAGCTCGCCAGCGCCAGCCGCGCTTCCTCGGAGGGCGGGATGACCTCGAAGCAAAGGCCGGTGCGTTGCTTCACCATGGCCAGGAAGTCGTCCCCGTTGCAGGCGCGGCGACAGGCTTCGGTGGCGATGTGGCGGGCGCGGCTCACCTTGTGGCGCTCGATCTTGGACGCGCAGACGCCCAGCGCATGCAAGGTGCGCTCGATCGCCTCGCCGCACAGCGACCCGCTCAGCGCCACTCCCTCGCCCAGCCGGACCGGCCGGGAATAGGCGTCGATGACTTCGTAGCCGTCGACCGACGCCCGGGCCACCAGGAGCCGGCAGTTGTTGGTGCCGAGATCGATGGCAGCGAAAGTGTGCGCGAAACGACCGCTGTGCCAGCCTCCCTTGTTCCCCCCTGCGTGGGGCGTGGATTCCCCGGCCATTTGGAACTCTTTCCTTGGGCCGATGGTAACCCACGGCAAAGGCCGCGGCGAGACCCCCCAGGTGGCCAATCAGATGGTGCTTTTCTCGGTGGCCTTGATGCGCCGCGCGCCGAACAGGCGGCGGTAGAGCGGCCGGAACGTATCCTTGAAGGCGTCGGAGGCGCGCCCCCCGAGGCCGATCGTGCCGTCGGCGGCGAGCCTCGCCAGCGGCACCGGCAGGCCGTGCTCGCGGACCAGGCGGATCTTCAGCTCCTCGGCGCGGTAGGGCCACTTGTCGGTGCCGTAGTCGAGGAAGTGGACGATGCGGGCGCGCGATTCGCTCACCGGATGGCCCGGGACGTGGCGCGGATCGGGGGACGGCGGGTTGGTCATGCGGCAGATGCCGCTGAGCACGTCGAGCTGCTCGACCACGGGGTAGATCGTGTCGACGTTGCCCAGGATGGTGCCGTCCTCGGGCACCGGTTCCCAGCCGCGCTCGGCCATGGCCAGTGCGATCAGGATCTCGTCGTTGGGCCGGCCGCGGAGGCGGATCAGGCCGATCTCGTCGTACTGCGCCTCGAGCGCGCGGGCGCGCTGGTAGAGCGCGGTGACCTCGCTGCCGCGCTCGAGATAGTAGAGGCCGCCGTTGAAGTGCGGCAGCGGGCCCAGGCCAAAGCGCTCGCGGGTCTTGGCGATGTCGCAGAACCACAGGCCCGAGCTCAAGGTGCGGCCGACGACGCCGAGCGGCCGGCCCGCGAAGCGCTGGAAGACGTAGTCGAGCGGGCCGAAGCAGAGACAGTCGGAATCGATGAACAGCGTGCGGTCGGCGGGCACCAGGCTGTCGAGATAAAGCTTGGGAGAGAAGCCCACACCGAGCTTGCCGGGCTCGACGCGGATCAGCTCCATGTCCCTGAGATCGGCGGGCAGCTCGACGGCGAGATCGGTGACCAGGTGGAATTTCAGCCCGGGATCGCGGTTCCAGTAGAAGAACGAGCGCGCCAGCGCGAAGGCCATCCCGACGAAGATCGGCTTCGTGGTGGCAAGCGTGATGACGGCGCGGGTTGGCTGGGACACGTTCAGGGCTTCGGGACGATGGTAGCCCAGGGCGGCGGTTGGGGCGAGTGGCCGGGGCTGAGAAAACGTTGGACACCGGGAGAACAACACATATCCAACGATGAATAGAACGAGCGGTACCCAAGGGCACCGATACTTCAATGCAACGCTAAAACATCGGATGGCAAAACGTCGGATGCTCTCGAAGCTCTTGGGAGCGCACCTGCTCATTCCATCCTCCTCTCGCTAGCAGTCGCTCTCCGCGTCAGCAAACAGGGCCCGCTCTGGCCTTCATCGACCCTTTCCGACATGCACCGCGGGTGACCGGCCCGATAGCACACGCGTTGTCCGGTTTTAGAACGGCTGCAGAGGACCAGTTCGATGCACCGGACGACGTTGCTGCAAGACCGATCGATGGAGAGTTCCGAGGAGCTGTTGAAGCGCTGACACGACGGGGCGTTGTCGGGGGCCGAGGCCGGGCAGTTTTTTGGGCCGTTCGGAGCGGCAGTTCCGCCGCTACCGGCGGCGCTACGAGAAGGCGACCTGGACGGCCTGGTCGACCGCCGCTGGCAAGGGTGCTTGCCAAGCGCGCCTGCCGTCGCTAAATCCAGCCGCCTGCCGGTCCCGGCCTGCATGGGTGCCGCTTGGGGGATAGTTTAACGGTAGAACAACCGGCTCTGACCCGGTTAGTCTAGGTTCGAATCCTGGTCCCCCAGCCAGCCACCCGTGCGAACTTCTCTTCTCGTGCGTGCGGCTAGATATTTGCCCGACATTTCAGGCAGTTGTCCCCGGTCACGCGTCAGTCCACGCGTCTATTGGTGCGCCAATTTCCAGGCTGTAGGGGCCTTTTCGGCGTTTTCTCTCTGGGGCCCATTTCGGCACTTACGCAATAAGATGCAGCAGCGCCCAAGCCTTTCACCCACGCGTTTGGGCAGAACCCGCCGATGATTGGACCAATTTCTAGAGAACGCCGAACGCGATGCGCTGTTTAGACCAGTCGAGTGGAATATCGCGCTGCATCAGGTCGGCAAGAGTGAGCTGAGGCGGCTGTGTGCCTTGCAGGATAGACTGCGTAATGGCGGGAGCGAGATACGCCAGCCTGATCATGGTGCTGACGTGGGGTCGCGAACATCCCTCCTCATGCGCCAGCTCGTCCAGAGACTTGCCGTCACGCTCCAGGCGCTGGCGCAGGTCGCGTGCCCAGGCAATCGCCTTTACGAGAGACCGATCAAAGCGCCCCCATGCGCCATCACGCGGGACAATCTGACGTCCTCCCACACCTGCTTTCATGACTGTCGCGATGTGTATCGCTCCGGACGGTGCCTCCACGAATAGTTCGCGGCCGGCTTCCGTCAGTCCGATCTCAATGTTGTCGGCGCGGATCGTGATTCTTTCGAGGAGTCGCTTGATGCGCTCGCGCTTCTGCTCAGTCGAGAATTTCACCCACTCCGCTTGTTTCGCTTTGGGCAGCGATTTGCACAGCGTGCGCTCGATCAGCGTTTCGATCGCTTCAGCTGAGATCCGACGGATGGACCCCGCGCCCTCCTGTCGCCCCTGCAGGACGGCTTGGCTGACGTAATAGCGATACCGTCGACCGTTGGCTTTGCGCGCATGCGACGGGCTCATGACGTTGCCGCGATCATCGAAGAGGAGTCCAGACAACACGCAGGGCTCCGATGATCCTGTCACCCGCTGCCTGCCCTGGCGGTTCTCCGTCAGCAGGGCCTGCGCCCGATCCCACAGATCCTGTGGCACGATGCCCGGATGCTGGCCAGCATAGGACGTGCCGCGATGGGTGATGCGCCCCACGTAGATCGCGTTGCGCAAAAGATAGTACAGAGCGCCCCGACTGTAGCCCAGCCCTCCCCTCCTCTTGCCGCTGCTTGACGTCCAGACCTTGCTGACAATCCCGCGTCGCTTGAGGTCGGTCTGAAGAGCAGCAACAGTCCCAAGTTCGACGTACCTCTGGACCAGATACCTCACCGTCTCGGCTTCGGCTTCGTTAACGACGAGCTGCCGGTCTTTCACGTCGTACCCCAGCGGCAGGTTACCGCCCATCCACATCCCCTTGCGTTTGGAGGCCGCGATCTTGTCCCGGATACGTTCGCCCGTAACCTCCCGTTCGAACTGGGCAAAGGACAGGAGCACGTTCAGCGTTAGCCGTCCCATCGACGTCGTGGTGTTGAACTGCTGGGTGATCGACACGAAGGAGACGCCCTGCCGATCGAGCGTCTCGACGATGCGGGCGAAGTCCGCCAGAGATCGCGTCAGCCGGTCGATCTTGTAAACGACGATGACATCGACCAACCCGCGACCCAGGTCGGCCAGCAGCCGCTGCAAGGCGGGACGCTCCATGTGTGCCGCCGGAGAAGCCGCCATCGTCGTAGGCTGTCTTCGACCAGCTTCCAGCCCTCGTGGGCCTGACTCCTTATATAGGCCTCGCACGCCTCCCGCTGAGCATCGAGGGAGTTGAAGGTCCTGGTCGAGCCCCTCCTCCGACGATTTGCGGGTGTAGACCGCGCAGCGTCTCACCTTGGCCGTCACGAGCTGGGCTCCGTCCCGCCCTTGAGGCCGAAGAACAAGGGACCGGACCAGCGTGTGCCGGTGATGCGCCGGGCCACCTCCGACAAGGATCCGAACCGGTCGCCGCGGTAGTCAAAGCCCTCGTTCGTCACCCGGACCTGATGCAGCACACCATGCCAGGTCCTGGTCAGCACAGTGCCCGGCTTCAGCCCAAGGCCCGGCAGGGGCGTGAAGCCTGGGTCGGCTTTGAATGCTTCGTGCAGGCGCTTCAAGCGGCGCTGGGCCTCCGTTGGCAGATCGCCGTGAACCTTGGCTTGTAGTTCATAGGCCAGGCGGCGGCGTAGTAGGTGCGTGCCGTGGTTTGCTGGGACGGCCCCCACTAACCGACCGCAGAGCTTGCGCAGGTCATCAAGGCCGAGATCATCCAGTCGGGCGATCTCGGCCTCCAGCGTACCGTCATGATCGGGGCGCATTTGATGAGAGATCAGGCAGCGATCCGGTAAACACGCCGACCGTCGTCCGCCTTGTCACTCATGATGGTCAGGCCCCGCTTCTTCTTCAGGGCCCCCGACATCGCGCCCCGCACACTGTGCTTCTGCCAGTCCAGCGACTTGCTGATCTGTTCGACGGTCGCGCCGTCGGGCCGGCGCAGCATGACCTCAAGTTGGGCGATCTTGGTCTTGGGCCTGGACGCCGCCTGCTTGCGTGTTTTCCTGCCGGTGGTGGGGGCTTCTGTCGAAACGTTCTTCTTCTTACTCATCATGGGCTCCTTCGCGTTGCATCTGGCCGGCGTCTTAGCGCTGCCCTTCGCTCGGCGGGATCGGCCGACAGCGAAGCATGGACCGCGAGCACGGCTGGCCCAATGAACGTCATGCCAACTTTTCGGACCGCGTCCATGGCCTCCTTCACATAGTGGCGTGCCTCATCCATGTTCTCCTGTGCAGCGCAAAGCTGCCCCAACAAGCAGAGTGACTGCGCCTCGAAATTTCCCGCTCCGATTTTGCGAGCGATCATCAGCGCGCGTTCCAGATGTATGCGCGCATCGACGAAGCGCCCCAGCTCGATCTCGATTCGGCCAGCAAGGATGTAGCCGAGCTGCTCGGCGCGATGCTGGCTCACCCTAGCGGCCATCGCTGCTGCCTCCAGGCCGTCCTCTATGGCTTGCGTGAACTCCATTAGATAGATGCGAGTCCAACCGACCATGTGCCGATTGGCCACCTCGATGCGCCCGAAGCCGTGCTTGCGGCAAAGGTCCACACAGCCTCGAAATCGCTCGCACGCGCTTCGCATGTGGCCGCGCAAGTAGTATCCGTCACCCAGACCGCCGAGTGCCAGCGCCTCACCTTCGGCCGAACCAGCCTTGCGGGCGAAGATCAGTGATCTTTCGTGCTCCGCGAGACATTCCTCGATCCTGCCGAGCGGAAAATACAGATTCCCCCGTAGATTGTGAATCTGGGCGCGTTCTACATCGAGGTCGAACTCACTGGCTGCTTTCTCGGCCTCGACAAGGATTTCCAAAGCCTGCTTCTGGCGGTCAGCGATGCGCATCCCCGCGGCCATGCCTATCCACGCCCGACACCGCTGGGCATTATCGACTGCCGAAGCCAATCCGGCCTCGAATGCGGCGATCGACTCGCCGGTCGCGCCCATGTTGCGCAGGGCTTCGGCGCGCAGGCACATCAACTCGAAGCGAGTTCTCGGTTCCGTCGCCAGCGCGATCCCGCGATCCGCCATAGCGAGCGCCGAATCGAATCGGAGAGCGGCAACCTCCAACTCCGTCGCCCGCCGATAAGCCAGGGCCGCCCCAGGGTCGTCGGCCCGATCCAGATGTTGAGCGCACAGCACTTGGTCCTGATCTTCGTACCAGTCGGCGGCTCTGCGATGCAGCTCCGTGCGGCGAGACTTCAACAACGAGTTGTAAACGCCCTCCTTCACGAGCGCGTGCGCGAAGAGGTAGTCGTTGCCCTCGGGCCGGACGAGGAAATGCGCGACCAGATTCTCCATATCGTAGTCGGGGGCCGCGATCAGATGGCGCAATGGGGCGAGCGAAAATCGTTGGCCCAAGACCGACGCAGCGACGATGGCCTGCTTGTCCAGAACATCCAGCCTGTCCAGCCGGGCCTGGACAACGCTCTGAACCGAACCAGGGATACCTTTCTCTCCCATCTCCTCGGCGCTGCGCAGGAGCTGCTCCAGGAACAGCGGGTTGCCGTCCGCACGCTTGATGCAATTGAGAGCAAACTGGGTGTTGGCGTCGATAAATCCGGCGGCAAGACGCATGGCATCTTCCGGCCGCAGGGGGCGCAGATCGATGGTCATCAGCGGCGTAGCGGCCGTCGACAGGTGCCAGGCCTGGTCCAGCGGATTGCCCTCTATGCGCGAGGTCATTGCGAGGATCGCGGGCCGATCCGCGATCACCCTGGCGATATCTGCCAATTGCTGGACGACAGACCGGTCCGCCCAGTGCAGGTCTTCGACGATGAGGAAAAGCGGATGTCGGGCGCTCATGGACCGAGCGAGCGCCGCCACCGTTTCGCGCTTGCCTTCAGTGCGCGCCGCATTGCCCATGGCGTCGTAGAGCGAGCGCAGCTCCAACGGTTGCGGTAGGTCCAGGAGATCGTTGAGGTAAACGGCCCTGTTGCGATCCAACAATTCGCTCGCATACACACGTTCGGCGGCCTGCTGTCGCGCCGGCTCGTCACTCCCCGGCTGGATGGCGAGCAGGCTTCTTACCAGCGAGTGGACTGCCCCCTGCCCCTTGCCGACGCCAAAATCCAAGACGAGGGTTCGGTGACAGTCGAAATCCCGCTCGAGCGCAATCCTTACAAACTCCTCGGTGAGGCGCGTCTTGCCAATACCGGCCTCGCCGCGAATTTGGATCGCCTGGCCCGTACCGGCTTCCAGACAAGCCTCCAGCGCGCCGACAAACTGGCGAACCTCTCCTTGCCGGCCAACGAAAAGCCTCTCGGCCGCAGAGCCTCCTTGCTGCCGCAGCGCCCGCATGAGGTAAGTCGAGATCGGTTCGGCAAATCCCTTGACGGTCAAGGAACCGCGGTGCTCGCACTCGGCCGCCCCTTCGACCGCGTTCCGGACATGCTCTGAAATCAGCGTCTCGCCCGCGCGTGCGGCATCCGTAAGCCGGGATGCGAGGTTCACCGATTCTCCCGTCACCGTGTAGTGCGTGTCGCTTCCGATGCCGCTCGCCACAACCTGGCCGCTTGCGATGCCAATATGCACACGAAGCGTTCGTCCTGCCTTGGCGCTGATCTGGGGCATCGCCTCGTGTATCGCCTCGGCGGCGTGGACCGCGCGCAGAGAATCATCGCTGTGCGCCACGGGTGCACCGAAGACGGCCATGACGCTATCGCCGACATGCTTGTCAACCGTGCCGCCGTGGTCGCGAATGATGGCATCGGCCCGGTCGATGAACTCGCCGAGGACGGCGTGCAATTCTTCCGCATCCAGTTCCGTGGAGAGCTTTGTATAGCTGGATATATCGGCGAACAGCACAGTGACCTGCCGACGCTCTGCAATGGGCGGAGGCTTGACGGCGGTATTGTCCCGGACTCCCGACGCCGCTCCACCACCCAGCTCGCCGACGGCTTCGACTGCCGCCTGAAGCCGCCGACGGTCTCCCAAGTTCAGACCCAGTTCCTTCAGATCCGCCTCGGAGAGACGCGGAAGGACATCGAGCTCGATACCGGCTTCGGCAAATGCCTGCGCAAGATGGCCAAGGCCTCGTCCTTCGAGCCATCCCACAATATCGTCCGCCATCGAGCGTCCTTATGCAGTAGGCAATCTGAGAAAACTCTATGCGGAGGAGACAGGCCAGTCCATTTCGGCCAACGTTATATAGTCGGCCTCGGCAGCGGCCGACGGGTCGTCTCCGCCTTCATCGCCACCGCGTTCGCCCAGGACGATGCCAAGCAGGCGCGGGCGCAATGGCGCCGCGTCGCCGACCAGCTCAAGCCGCAAAGGTCCCAAGCTCGCTGCTCTGATGGACCAGGCCGACCCCGACGTCGCACCGAGGTCGTCGGCATCCTCCCAAACGAGGCTGCCATCACCCGACTCGTCGGCGCTATCGTGCTCGCAGAACGACGAATGGGCCGCCCAGCGCGCCCGTTACATCACTCTGGAAACATCGCTCCCGTCAGCGATGATCCGATCGTTGGGCTGCCCCCGCCGCGACTGCCTGATCAAGCCGGACCTGGCCCGGCATCGTCGTAGTGACTAACCGTCAGCCGCACCCCGCCTAGGGACACGAACGGAGGATTGGGAACTGAATCCAACGTTCTCCGGATCTCAAGCGTTTCCATTGCTGCCCCAAGGGCCGTTCGAAACGCGCAGGATCAACTGCCTCGACGGGGTAGTCGATGCTCTACGCCAACCGGCCGAGTGCGAGCCCCGCACTCTCGACGGACAGCCAGCGTCTGGCGGAATTCCCGGTGCCTGCGGGAATCCGGAACTGGCGAACTCCACGACGCACTGTCCAAATGTACTTGCGGCACTTGTTTGTTCCATATATGTTCTCATTCTTGTCACCCCCTTCTCCCGCTGTCTCGCAAATGACCGATCAAATCGTCATCACCGAGAAAACCAGTCAGGCGAAAGACGTCCGCGCCGCAGTGGGTTCTCGCTACGGCGACATTCTTCCAGCCGAAGGCCATTTGATCGACCTGCTCGAGCCGGAGGACGTTGTTCCGGAATGGAAGCGCTGGTCGCCGATCCTGCTACGGCCCGAAGGGCTCTACGGCACACGACCAGCTATGGGGGGCAACAAGGCCGCCAAGCTCAAAGCCATCCGTGAGGCCCTGCGCGCCGCCAAGCGGGTCTGGCTGGCTACAGACTGCGATCGTGAAGGTCAGCTGATAGGTCAGGAAATTCTCGAGCACTACAACTACCGCGGCCAAGTCATGCGAGTGCTGTTCACGGCACAGGATTTTCAGACTATCCGCGACGCCTTCGGCCACGCCAAACCCAATTCTGAATACTCCCGCCTGTACGCCGCCGCAGTCGCACGCCGGCAGGCTGACCAGATCTACAATTTGTCGCTGACCCGCACTGCGACCGTGATCCTGGGACGGGGCGCCCGAGGCGTGATCGGAGTTGGTCGCGTGAAGACGCCAACGCTCGCAATCGTCTGCAAGCGCGAGTTAGAAATCCGAAACTTCGTGCCGATCACTTACTTCGAGATTGTCGTGACCGCGGAGGTCGCTTGCGGCGAAGTCAAGATGCGGCATGCGCCACAGGAGAAAATCCTCAAGCGAGAAACTGCCGACAGCGTCGTCAACGCAGCTCAGGGTTTCGAGGGGCTGCTCGGCGTGCGCGTCGAGGATAAGCGGCAGGGGCCACCCAGGCTTCATGACCTGCCTTCGCTTCAAAAGCTCTGCGCTTCTCGTTTCGGTTGGTCTGCCGCCAGGACGCTGGAAGTCGCGCAGGAGCTCTATGATGGCCAGGGCAAGAAGATCATCACCTATCCCCGAGCCGAAGTGCGCTACCTGCCGGAGAGCTTGATCGCGGACGTTTCGAAGCTCGTAGCTGGCCTTCAAGTCGGGCAATCTTTTAGGGCAATCCCCGTGCCCGATGTCGCCGGTGATCCGCAAGGGCGCGAGCGGCACGTTCTATGAGAAGGGGCTCGAGGGTGCCAGCCATCACGCTGTCATCCCCAACGTCAACACAGTCGATAATCTTCGCGAAATCTGGCCGCGCCTATCGATCGACGAGAAGAAGCTGTTCGATGTAATCGCACGAGCCTATCTCGCCGCCCTCATGCCGGATTTTCGCTACCGACAGACTACCGCGACGCTTGACGTCAAAGGCTTTCCCTTCAAGGCAACGGGTCGCCAGCCCATCGATCTTGGATGGCGTGCCGCATTCCCGGAGTGGCAGCCGGCCGACGAGAAAGGCGATGTCGCGCTACTGCTTCCGGCGATGCGCGACGGCGAGACAGCACGACTGCGCGATCCAACTGTTGAAACTAAGGAAACCAAGCCGCCTCCCCGTTACAACGAAGGCACACTGATCGAGGCGATGCAGAATGCGTGGCGTTTCGTTGACGACGAGATTCTGCGGAATCGATTAAAGGAAGCCAAGGGCATCGGCACACCGGCGACCCGCGCCGAGATCATCGGCGGGCTCAAGCGACAGGATTTTCTGGTCACCCAGGGAAAGAACATCGTTCCCACCGAGACCGGACTGAAACTGTTCGGCGTCCTCAAACAGGCGGACCCGGCTCTGGTCGATCCGGGCGTGACGGCGCAGCTTGAATGCCTGCTCGACGACGTCGTCGTCGGCAAGCAGGAGATGGTGGGCGCCATCGATGCCGTGTGTGACGTCGCGCTGCGCATTATCGGTAAGCTGACCAAAGGGCCAACGGCCGGTGGTCCTCCGGTGTTTGGTTCTGCAAGCAGGGGCAGTGACGGTGCACTCCCACCCACTCCCGCGATGAAGCGTTTCGCCGTCGCCATCTCTCGCCAGAAGCGCATCAAGCTACCGCCCGATTACGCCACATCAGGATCCATTTGCCGGGCATTCCTGGAGCAGCACGCACCCAAGAAAGCTGTCGATGAGACTGCAGCACAGGGCGGTTCCAAGGCGGCGATCTCGGCGCAAGTATCGGCGGACGATGAGCAAGCAGCCTGTCAGAAAACACCGCCGGAGCAAGGATGCGACAGTGACTGCTCCTGCGCACACGAGAGCAGCACGAGGCAAGACGACGCGAAAGCCCAAGTTCAATGGCTCGACGGTCAACGCCTCACCTAGCTTTTCCCGGCATGATGTCGGCAGGAACACGCCGTTGAAGATTCCTTACGGCAACAAGGAAATCGCTCTAAAACTCGGGGCCCGCTACGCTGCCGGCGGTTGGTATGCGCCTCCCGGGGTTGATCTCTCCGCCTTCAAGGAAAACGGGTGGCTGTGAGGCCCAAACGGTCTCAGAGCTGACGCTGGACAAGCTGATCCTGAGGGAAGCACGCGCCGCTTCGCTCGATCGCCTCGTCCGAGGATCGACTGCGGGATGGTGAGGCCGATCCGCTCATTGGGCGGGAGATCAGGGACGCGACCATTGCGCTTTGTTGTCATGCAATGCCTTTTGGCTTGTGAGCTCTTCAAACTCCCTCCGGAACTTTTGGGCTTCGCCGGCCTTAGTGGCCGCGTCTGCCTCGTCGTGTGCGTTCTTGAGCAACTTCAGAGCCGCTGCTAGGGCATCTGTATCGATCGTTGGTTGGACGCCGAGATATGGCCGCACAACGCGCTTCGGCGAGTTCGTAGAATTTTGGGCTGTGCAAAGCTGACGACTCCAATCTCAGGTGCTTGGCGACATCAGATGGGAAGTATGGCAGCGAAGCAGTTGCCAGTCGGAAGTTTTCAACTGCTTCGAGCCAAGCCTGGCGTGCGTCGTCGGCGCGTTTCGACACTTCATTGCGTACAAACTGCTCGAATCTTCCTAGGCGCTCAGACCATCAGACCCTAACGCTTGCTGGCAAAGGACACACTTCGCACCGCCCTCCGTCACTGGGAAGTTTGTCGCGATACGCTTCCTGCTCCGAGAATGCTCGCGCTGCCTCAAATAGAGTGCGCCACGAGTTTGATCCTATTCCCGGCAGTGGCTCATCTTTAAAGGCACTTGCCGCGGTTACGACCGCTCTTCGGCGGCCTTTAGGCCAGATTTAAGAGCCCTAAGTACGGTGACTGCGGTGTCCGAGAGAGCTGTGGAAAGCGTGCCTGCCTGACCGCTCAATCTTACGCAATCGACGTCCGTTTGTCGGGCTGCGCGACTCGGGGCGCCCAACGATTTCGGCATCCGGCGGCGTTTCTCCTAATGTACTCGCCAGGCCGCACTGCCAGGTAATGTAAACGTCGCTACGAATGGTCAAGGTGTTGACCTGGCGCCATTACAGGCGCTCAACGGAACTGCGATGGCGATAAGCTTGCCTTTGTGCACAAGGCAACCACGGCGCCAAACTCCGGCATAGGATACACCACCTATCGTTACTGTGCCCTGCCCGTTCGGTAGATCGTCGCGGTAATATCCGTCGAACCGCTCGCCGGCGGGCCAGTAGTAGCGACCGAATCCCTTCCGCCTCCCGCTCTCGAACCCGCCTTCGAAGCGGTCAATCGGGCGACCGTGCTCAAACCACTGAGCTATGCCGGTACCTTCCTTCAACCCCATTGCGCAATCGCCAGTCCAGCTCGCGCTGTCCTCGGGTTCGGGACGCCAATCCCAAAGGCGGCAGCCTCCTTGAAGATCGAGAAGCCAGCTTCCGTCTTCACACGGTGCTGTCCAGCTAATGTGCAGTGTATCGGGCTGTGCTACGTTACAATCCGCCGCTGACGACGCGACTGCACCGCGTGTCACTGCCAGTAGTAACAGCAAGCTTAAAAGATCAAGACGCGGGTACCTGTGATACATTAGGTCGGTGCCCAACACTGTACCACAAACAACGACGACGAACATCGCCGCGACGCCGACGTCGTGCTCATCAAGCCTCGCCAGGTTCGAGTCGATGAATCGACTCGCATCTTGCCCGTCGGGTCCTGTGCGCCGACCCGCCTTTAAGTCGCAGACGAGCAAGCGTCGGCCGTAGTTCTGGAAAGAAGTTTCAGCGGCTGCAACGCGAGCCGTACAACGCTACCAGTAACGCACCGGGCCGGTATCGATATGCACGAAGCCCGAGCGCGGGTAGAAGCCCACCCCGCCCATGCCAAGCGAGCGCGCAACCTGTCGGATCTTGAACACCGGCACGCCCGGCATGCTGATGTCCATGGCGTTGCCGTTCATGTGCTGACTTTCGCTGGCCACACCGCGGCTGACGCTCGCTAGCCAAGCGTTGGTGGTGGGTGAACGATAGGCCGAAAGGACCTCGACGGTACCGCTGAAGCCGACATGCACCTGGGTGTGCCACAGTACGTCCAACAGCAGCGGATCCATCTCTGTTTCAGCGCTTTCTCGCGAATCGCGCAGGAAATGATTGAGCTTGTCCAGGGCATCGCGGCGGTAGCCACCGTCGGACCAGTAAGTGACGGTAACAGCCTCGCCCGTATTGACGTTCATCAAGCTCAAGGTGCGTGGGCTGGTGGTGTCGAGCGACGGTGGCGGAGGCGGCGGGGCCATCATGAAGCCGCCGTAGCGGACGGCGCGCACTTGTTGCTGTGTCGACGGTTTAGGTTTAGCCGAAGGCCGTTTGGCCGCATGAGCTGCCGAGGCCTTCTGAGGATGCGGCTTGGCGGCAGCCTTCTTGGCGACAACCGCGAGAGATTTTGGTGCGGTATGTTTGACTTGAGCGAACGCAGTGCCGGCAAACGCCAAGGTAGTCATTAGGCTCAGCGCGATGCGATACATTGCTGCCTCAGCTCTGTTGTATTTATGTCACAGCCCTCTCTACCAGATGCTTTCATTAGGCCAAAGGGAAATTTGCCAATTTTTGTGGAGCCTTAGGTTAACAACTTCACATGCTAGGTAAGGCCCTCGTACCTCAACTAAGACGTCGCATCGCCACTGACGGAGGCCGTAGGTCGCGCCGCTCTTGCATGGCGTCGATCACGCATCATGCTCCCAGCGCTTGATGCGGCGCTCCCTGGCCGCTCGTACGGGCAGCCGGCGCATTTGGTGGTCCAGTAGACGGAGAGGTTCATGCCGTCCTCAAGCGAGGTGAAGCGCCGGTCAGGGTCTCCCCTGCCGGGCAGCGATAGACGTCGTCATCGGCAAAGTAGACGAGTCCTGCCGCAACGTCCCTTGTGACGCCTAGGCGTCAAGGATCTGGCGCAGGGCGCCTTACCGAAAACTACGATGTGATCGAGGCATTCACGGCGCATCGAGGCGATCAACCGCTCCGCACACCCATTCCGCCAGTGAGAGCGTGGTGCCGTCGGCTGATGCCCATGGCAGCAAGACGCCGGGTGACGGCGCGACCGTAGACCGCGTCGCGGTCGCGGATCACCACGTCGCCGGAAGACATACTGAGCGCGATGGTGCACATCTTTCAGACTGGGCGCTGGGCAGCCTTCAATCGCCCCGCATAATGGGCTACCAGCGAATGGGAAGCGATGCACACAAGGCCATCATTTCGGAGATGAAAGTTCGTGGGCAGGTCGCGTTCCTACCACCGGCGGTGCCATTTAACTCGAAGCGATGCCCGACACTGATCGGGGCAGCTCCGCACGGTGTCGCTCGACGAACTGAACTAAGCGTGAAAATCTCCGTCGAATAGCGTGACCTGACCCCATGACAGCGAAGGCTCGTGCATTCTAAACTGTGACAGCACTTCGCCTTGGGAGGTATCCGTGCAGAAATTCCGCCGCCGCCACGCGCTCGCTCTCGCCGGGGGCGCTTTCGTCGCCGGATCTCTGCCCGCTCGCGCGCTCGGCCCCAAGCCCGCGCCGCTCAGCCCGCCGGTAAAGCTGACGCTGGGCGCGAACATGGTGCCGCACGTCTGCCCGTTCCAGGACATCGTGGCGGAAGCCAAGCCGCTAGGCGTCGACATCGAGCTGGTGAAATTCGCGCGCTATGCGGACACTCGCACCGCGCTCGCCTCGGGCTCTATCGATGCCGGTTCGATCGGTCCGGCCGACGTGCCGATCGCGCTCTCGCAGGGCATCAAGTCGATCGGCGCGCTGATGGGCGTGGGCCGCTCGACCAAAAACCCGATCGTGCGCAAGGGCGTGGCCCTGGCCAAGTGGGAAGACTTAATTGGCCTGAAACTCGGCATCGCGCCCGGCTCGGCGGTGTGGTTCCAGTTTGCCGCGACTCTCACCGAGGCGAACGTCCCTTACAACAAGCTCTCGACCGTCAATATCCAGGGGGCAGGCACCTCGTTCCTGCAGGCGATGGAGCGCAAAGACATCGACGCCTTCATCGGCTGGGAGCCGTATGAATTGCAGGCCGAACAGCAGGGGATCGGCACGCGAGTCACTGGTCTCGACTATTCGAAGTCCAAGGCGGTGGGCGACGAGCTGGGCATCCTCGGCGTCAATCGCGACTACATGGCCAAGCAGCGCGAGGCGGTGAAGCGCATGGTCTGGGCCTATCTCGCCATCCAGGATCGCCTCAATGCGTCGAAGGAGGAATTCTCCAGGACGATCGCGGCCTACACCGGCCTGCCGGAGTCGGTGGCGACCAATGTCGCCAAGGCCACCGAACTCGGCCAGTTCCTGACGCTCGACCAGATGCAGCGCCAGGCCGCGACCTTCCACAAGCTCGGCGTACTCACCAAGGACGTCAGCGCCGATCTCGGCCCGTATTTCGACACCACCCTGGTGGTCGAGCTGAACAAAGCGTGAGAAGACTCAAGGTCGTCGCGCAGGCTCTGGCACTCCCCGTCTTCCTGCTCGTGGTCTGGGAGGGTGCGGGTCGCGCCGACATGCTGCCGGCCGGCATCCTGCCATCGCCCTCAATGATCCTCTCGACCTGGGAGGTTTGGGCCTTCGGCAGCGGCGGCTTCGGGCTCAATCCCTATTCCGGGACCTGGCTCGACACAGTGCTGTTCTCGACCCGGCGCGTCGTGCAGGGTTTCTTCTGGGCCTGCGTCGTGGGCATCCCCATGGGCCTGATGATCGGCTGGAGCGCGCTTGCCGCACGCAGCGTCGATCCCCTGATCCAGGGCCTGCGGCCGATCCCGATCACCGCCTGGCTGCCCTTTTCCATCGCGCTGTTCGGCATCCGCGACACCGGCGCGATCTTCCTGATCGCGCTCGGCGCATTCTATCCCATCGTGATCAATGCGACGCACGGAGCGCGCGACGTCGGCCGGAACCTGATCCGCGCTGCGCAGATGATGGGCGCGCGCGAACGCGATCTGGTGCTGCGCGTCGTGTTGCCCAATGCACTGCCAGCGATTTTCACCGGCATGCGCATCGGGCTGGGCGTCGCCTGGACCGCCGTGATCGTGGCCGAGATCGTCGCGGTGAAGTCGGGCCTGGGCTATGTGCTTTGGGATGCCTATTACGTCGGCCGCATGGACGTGGTGATGGCCGACATGGTGTCGATCGGGCTGGCTCGGATTCCTGTCGGACCGGCTGATGCTGCTGATCTCCAACCGTGTGCTGCACTGGCGGGCGCTGTCGCGATGAACATCATCGAGATGAGCGGCATCGAGAAGGTCTATCCCGGCCGCAATCCGGTGACGGCGCTGACCGGCGTCGATCTCGCGGTCGGCGACGGTGAATTCATTGCGCTGCTCGGGCCGTCGGGCTGCGGCAAATCCACCCTGCTCAACATCGTCGCCGGCTTCGAGCAGCCGACCGGCGGGAGCATGACCATCGAGGGTGCGCCGCCCAGGCCGCCGGGGCCCGACCGCGCCGTGGTGTTCCAGGAGCCGGCGCTGTTTCCCTGGCTGACGGTGCGCGACAACGTCACTTTCGGCCCGCGCATCCAGCGCCAGAAGCGCGGCGACGTTCGAGGACGAAGCGCAGCGGTTCATCGACCTGGTCGGCCTTACCGGCTTCGAGAAGCACTATCCCGACCAGCTCTCCGGCGGCATGAAGCAGCGGGTCGGCATCGCGCGTTGCCTGCTGATGCAGCCCAAGCTCTTCCTGATGGACGAGCCGTTCGGCGCACTCGACGCGCAGACACGCCTGCAGATGCAGGAACTGCTGCTGCACGTCTGGGACACGCTGAAACGCACGGTCATCTTCATCACCCACGACATCGACGAGGCGATCTTCCTTGCCGACACCGTCTACGTGATGAGCGCCCGTCCCGGCCGGATCCGCTCGCGCATTCCCGTGAACCTGCCCCGCCCGCGCGACGTCGATCTGCTGACCGATCCGGTGTTCAACGCGCTACGCAAGGACATCCTGCACCAGATCCGCGAGGAGGCGGGCAAGTCGGGTGCGGCGGCTCATTGAGGCGCCGGCTCAACCTTCAGCGTACCAGTCCGCGATCTGCCCGCCGTTCAGGAAGACGGTGTCGCTCCGCGCCAGCAACAGGTCGAGGATCTTCACGAACCAGTTCATGCGATGCGGCACGCCGACCAGATGAGGGTGCAGCGGCAGCACCATCACTCGGCAGTTCTGCCTAAGCTCCGATTCGAAGGTTTCCAGGGTCCACAGCGTGCGCTCGTACTGGACGTCGGAGTGCATGCCCCAGCCGGCCCACAGCGGGCCGTCGTTGAGGTCGAGCGAATAGGGCATGGCGATCATCGGGCCGTGCTTGGTCGTCATCCAGTCCGGCAGGTCGTCGATCACCCAGTCGCAGACGTAATCGACGCCGTGCGCCTTCAGGTGATCGGGCGTGTCGAAGGTCTCGCTGAGGCCGGCGCCCAGCCAGCCTCGCACCTTCTTGCCGGTAAAGGCGTGGATGCGGGCGAGGCAGCGCTCGATAGTGGCGACCTCGTCGGGCTCGCTCTGCAGCGCCTTCTGCGTCCAACCATGCCCCATAAATTCCCACCCCGCCTCGAGCATGGCCTCGGCGACACGCGGATAGGCGTCGATGACGCTGGCATTGATCGTGGTCGACGCCGGTAGGCCGCGGTCTTTCAGCGCCCTCAGGATACGCGGAAAGCCGGTGCGCATGCCGTACTCCACCCAGGAATAATTCGGCACGTCAGGAATCTTGTCGTTGCCATGCGGGCCGGGCAGCAACTTACGCGGCATCGGCTGGTCAAACGGCCAGTTCTCGACATTGACCACGATATGGACGATCAGCGGCTTGCCGGATTGCGGCGGCGCCAAACGCTTGCGGTCGGACGCCATACGATAGGGAACACGCGGGTTCGACATAGTGGCCTCGGTCAGTTGAGCGGCAGCAGGTTCTCGGCGATCACCGATTGTCGATCGCGGTCTCGAAGGAGGCGCCGGGCGAGACGAAGCCACCGGAGATCAGCTCGTCGCGCAGGCGGTCGTAGGACCCACTTCTCGGTGCGCGCGATGGCGCGGAGCATGCGCAGAAGCTCGTGTCGGCGTGCCGCGATGGTCGCATCCCGCGTAGAAGACGTCGGCCCGCGCCGCCCCTGCTCGTGCCAAATGTGCGGAGTGCTCGTTGGGATGCGGCGAGCCGGTAAAAGCGGATCTCGACGCCGTCGCGGCAAAGGCGTTCTTCGCAAGGGTGACATGGAACGGCGCAGAGAACTGCGTAGGGCTTCCTGGAGGATGATGGCCATACAGATCGACAGGATGCGCGTTGGGTCGCCAAGCCGGCAAGCGCCAAGAGGCGGAGCGCGCGCCTGCTAACAAATTCCCGCGAGAGCCGCTTGCCGAAATGCCAATCGGCCACAAGGTGAACAATGCCGGCGCCCATCCGACTGACGAGTAGCTCTTCTTGACATCGGTCTGACACGCCAGCTTCATCGAGGCAGTGACAGTGGCGAGCGGAAAAGATGAATCTCCTCAGCAGCCTGGCGGCGGCGCATGATTTCGCGATGCCAATCGTCGACGCCCACCATCATCTTTGGGACCTTAGTGCGGGCCACTACCCCACCAAGCAAGACCAATACGACAAGAATTTTTTCCTCGGCGACTATCGCAAGATCTGTCGCGACTACATGCCGACGGACTATGTCGACGCCCTGAAGGGCTTCTGTGTCATCGGCAGCGTCCATATCCAGGCCGCGCGTGCCATGGACGAGCAGGTGGCTGAAACCGAGTGGCTGGAGACGATGCACCGGCAGTTCGGCCTGCCGTCCGTCGTGGTCGGGCACGTCTCGTTCATCCAGGGGGACTGCGCCGCGATCCTGGAGGGCCATGCCCAGTCTGTGCTGATGCGCGGCATTCGCTCGCGGCCCACGACCTCGCCCGGGCCGACTGCCTCTGTTGCGGGCGCGCCGGGCACCATGCAGGACGACCATTGGCGGCGGAACTTCGCACTCCTCGAGAAGCACGGCATGTCCTGGGATATGCGCATTCCCTATTGGCACCTGCAAGAAGGCGCCGAGGTCGCGCGGTCCTTTCCGGGCATTCCCATGGTGGTCAATCACACGGGCCTGCCGCTCGACCGTTCGGAGGAGGGCCTCGCGCTCTGGCGCAAGGGGCTCGCGGCGCTGGCGGACTGTCCCAACGTCGTAATAAAGATTTCGGAACTCGGCTTGCCGCACGGCAAGTGGGATGTTCCCAGCAACGTCCGCGTGGTGCGCGAGGCCGCGGCGATCTTCGGGCCGGACCGGATCATTTTCGCCAGCAATCTTCCGGTTGCCAGTCTCAGCACGACATTCGGCGGGATCGTCGATGTCATGCGCGAGGCCCTGGCAAAGGAAACGCCGGAAACGCTCGGCAAGTTCTTTGCGCGGAACGCCATTCGCTTCTATCGCATGCCCGTCACCCTGCCGTGAAATCCGGGCACGCAGCGGCCTCCTGGGAGAACAAGAGATGTTCGATGGACTGACGAGGCGAAAGATGCTGGCGACGACCGGCGGTATCGTGGCAGCGACCGTGTCGGACTCCGGCGCGCGCGCCGCCGATCCTTGGCCAACCAAGCCGATACGTGTGTTGATGCCGTTCGGTGCCGGAGGGTCCATGGATGTGCTGTCACGGCTGCTCGCCCCAATCGTGTCGGAATCGTTGGGCCAATCGGTGGTGGTCGAGAACCGTCCGGGGGCCACCGGGACGGTGGCGATGGCGTCGGTGGCGTCGGCCCCGGCGGATGGCTACACCTTGATGTTCACGGGAAGCAGCTTCGCCACCGTCGCCCTCTTGATGCGCAATCTCCCCTTTACCATGGACGCGTTCACGCCGCTCTCGCGATTGACTATCGGGCCGACCATCCTCACCGTGCCGAGCCAGCTCGGCGTGAAGAGTGTGGCCGAATTCGTTGCCGCCGCGAAGGCCCAGCCGGGCAAATGGTCTTACGGTAGCTCAGGCGTCGGCACGTCCGTGCATTTTGGCGGCGAACTCTTCAAGATGAGCGCCGGGCTCGACATGACGCACGTCCCCTATCGCGCCACCCCGGCAATTGTCGCCGACCTTCTGGAATCGCGCATACAGATGTCCATCCTCGGTGTGACGGACGCCCGGCAGTATATACTCTCCGGGCAACTGCGCGGACTGGCCCTCAGCTACAGCGAGCGGATGCCGGAATTTCCCGACCTGCCGACCTTCGCGGAAGTGGGCTATCCCCACGTCCGGGCGAGCAACGACTTCGGCGTGGCGATCAGGGCCGACACCCCAGCGCCTATCAAGGCGCGGTTGGAGGAGGCCTACCGGACGGCGGTGCGCAGGCCTGAAATCGTGCAACGGTTGGCTGATATCGGCCTGATCGTCGTGGGTACGTCATCGGCGGAATTCACCCGTGCACTCGCCGACGACACTGCCCGATACACCGAAGTCATCCGCGTGGCCAATATCAAGCTTGAGTAGAAGCCGGAAACTGCGTAAGTCAACGCGGGAATCGGCTCCTGACAACACTCGACTTTTCGTTCGCTTCGCTCTCAGTGCGGCACGCACGTGGTCGATGATGAGCTGAATAGAGTTTCGACTAATTGACGCAGCCGTTCAGATTGGCGCACGCTTTAAAAGCACAGAGGAGAAGGCCAATGAGTGTCGTTCGCCGAATGGACCATTTCACGATCGTGACCGACCAGCCCGAGAAGACGAAAGAATTCTATGCCGGGCTGGGACTTCATCCGGGCGCTAGGCCCAACTTCGCCGTCAACGGCTTCTGGCTGTACGCTTCGGAGGGCAAGCCGATCCTGCACGTCATCGAGGTCAAGACGATGCCGTCGCCCCGGCGAGGCGCCCTCGACCACATGGCGTTTCGTGGCGAGGACATGGCAGCCACCTTGGCTTGGCTCCGCGAGCGAGGCATCGAATATCGCCTGACTCGCGCGCCCGAGCCGTTCCTTACCTGGCAGCTCTTTTTCCCCGATCCCAACGGCGTTGAGGTTGAAATTGATTTCGATCCGGCGGAGCTTCAGCCGCTCGACTGGACTGGCAATCCGCCGATGCAGCCGCGCAACTAGTTCCAGATTGACGAGGGCCTGAGATGGCGTCGAATGCTGGAGTGCTGGCGAGACCCATCGACCATATCCAGCGCGTTCGCACCTTGGCGCCGTCCTTCGCCGAGGCACATGCGCACCAAGAAACAAACACCGAGCTCGGCCCGCGGCTGGTCCCAAAGCTGCATGCGGCAGGCCTATTCCGAATGCTACTACCAGCTTGGCTGAACGGCGCAGCACTCGACCCGCTAACCTATACGAGCGTCGTAGAGGAGATTGCCCGGTACGATGCCAGCGCCGCCTGGTGCGTGAACCAGGGCTCGGGGTGTTCGATGGTGGCGGGCTACCTAGATCCGGCCGTGGCCGCAAGATCTTTGACAACCCCCACGGCGTACTCGTCTGGGGCCCTTCGCCCGGCGCCACGGCCGTGGCCGTGCAGGACGGCTCCGAGAAGGTCCGTGACGCCGATGCTGCGCGTGCCGATCCGAACGGGTTCTATCACGGCATGACCGTCAAGCATGCCGGAGCCGTTGTGCGGCCCGCCCGTCACTTTCGTGGCCGCAGAAACCGCACAACTTACCCTGTTCTGAATCGGCGGCTTCAGACCTTTGACCAATGGCGCCGCTTTTCGAACCTCTGCGTCTCCGCAAGCGCAGCGGCGGCGAGACTGGCATAGAAGGAGCGGAAACGCGCCTCGCCGACCACGGGCTTTTCGATCTCAGTCTGCTCGGTCGGCTTGAGCTTCTCGTCTTTCGACAACTTAATCACAAAGCAACTTCCACCCCGCCCGCCTTGCCGCCAGGTGAAGGGGCCATCTGGGAAGGGCCGTGGTTCACGACCATGCTAGTCATTGCGTTTCTGGGCGCATAAGAGCCGCGAGCCATTTCTCGATCGCTCATCGAGCCCGACGTCCCACGACCGCGGATCCGACGGGAAACTTGCTCCGACCGCTTAGGTGGGCCCCTTTTGAGGTCGGCTGCCTGGCATCCGGGTCCTGGAAGCCGAGTTGGCGTGAGATCCACCGCGCACCGTCATGGATGGCCGCGGCGATGTCTCTCTCCATAGACCTCCTGTAGCGATACTCAGGGATGGTCATCATAATGCCTCCGACCGCCGCCCCATCCCGTCCCAGGATCGGACACCCGATGCCGACTGCACCAACGGTACGTTCACCCTTGGAGACCGCATAGCCCTTGGCGCGCACGTCTTGCAGGTCTGCCATCAACGCCGTGGTATCCGTGATTGTGCTGTTGGTGATCGCCGACAAGCCGTTGGCCACGATGCGCTCGATTTCCGTCGGCGGAAGAAAAGCCATTACGGACCGGCCACTGGCTCCTGCGTAAATCGGCCGTGGTATGTCCATCGTCGGATGGTATCGAATTGGCTGACGCCCCTGCGCCTGCTCGATAAAGATGATGCTAAGCGTTTTGGCATCGTAGATGCTGAGTAGCATCGTCTCGTTGAAGCGGTCACTGATCTCACGCAGAATCGGTGACGCCAAGCCGCTCAGATCGTGCGTTTGCCCGACAGCAGTCGCTATTATGCGCAGTTCCGGACCCCAGCCATACAGTCCGTCCGCAGTCACCTCCAGCAGATCAAGCTTCACCAGGCTGTCGAGCACGCGGTGAAGCGTCGTCTTCGGTATCTCGAGTGACTCCGACATTGCTCGAATGCTCATCCTCTTCTTGCTTCGCGCCAGATGCCCAAGGATGCGTGCGGCGCGCGGCAAGGATCCAGACCTGCTTTCGACGCCGGAGGAGCCCGAACGGCTGGTGTTGCGTTGTCGTCGAGGCATCCACTTGTCCCAACAAACGGGACGCCTGTTTGGATGAAACCTTTTCGACTGGCAACTCTATTTTTCACGTAAATCGTTGTTTAGTTGACGTTCTTGCGACGCTTCCGATAGCGTACACACAACGAAGCCCACTAGTCGGGACAGCGCTGCTGGAGGAAGGTTTCTGCGCATGTGTTCGCGTTCGATGGCAAGTGGCCTCGTCAGTCTGCTGGTATCGGCCGTTCTTGCCTTGGGCGCTCGCACAGCGGAGGCCAATGATTGGCCCACCAAGCCCGTGCATATCATCGTGCCGTTTCCCGCCGGCGGTGGCACCGACGTGCTGCAACGCTTCTATGCAAACAAGCTTGCCAAAGCGCTGAACCAGACAGTGATCGTCGAGAATGTCGGCGGGGCAAGCGGCGCGATCGGCGGCGCCCGTGTCGCCCGGGCCGCGCCGGACGGCTACACGATCCTCGGCACGGTCGTCACCAGCGTCACGCTGCTACCGCATCAGCAGAAGCTCCCCTACGATGCGATTGGCGACTTCACCGGTGTTGCGCGCCTGTCCGAATCGGTTGGCTATATCGGGATCAACCGCAAGACCGGCATAACCTCACTGAAGGAGCTGATCGAGCGCGCGCGGGCCGAGCCCGGCAAGTACCGCTACGCCTCCGCCGGCGTCGGCTCGATCCTCGAATTGCGCATGGAGGAGCTGAACCACACCGCGGGCATCGTGCTGGAGCATGTCCCCTACCAGGGCGGCTCGGCCTATCTCTCCGACTTTATCGCCGGCCGCATCGATCTCATCGCTGACGGCTCGCTGGTGAAGCCGCAGGTCGAGAAGGGTGTCGCCAGCGTCATCGCCGTCATCGGCGACAAGCGCGTGGCCGAGTATCCCGACGTGCCGACTGTGCAGGAGATCGTGCCGGCCTACCAGGCGCCGCCGTCGTGGCAAGTCTACCTCGTCCCCAAGGGCACGCCGCCGGTCGTCGTGAAGCGCCTGGTGGCCGAGGTGCGCAAGATTTCCCGGGACCCGGAGACCGCGGTGTTCCTAACCACTCTCGTGCAGGAGCCGCTGGCCGACCCCGAGGGCACCGACTTCGATCGCATGCTGCGCGAGTCGTACGACAGCCTGGGTCAGGCGGCGGCGCGGCTGGGCCTCAAGAAGTGACCGTCTTCTGGGACGCCTCCAGATACACATGAACGGAATCCCATGACGACATCCGAACAAAAGGGACTTCTCCTGGTCACCATGCAGCCGCCGGCCGAGCTGGAGGAGGAGTTCAATGATTGGTACGACACCGAGCACATTCCTCAGCGCCAGAACTATCCCGGCTTCAAATCGGCGGTACGTTGGGTGTGCATCGACGGTTGGCCGCGCTGGCTGGCCACCTACGACATGACCAGCACGGAGGCGGTGCAGACGCCGGAGTACCTGGCGACCAATGGCCCTAACACCTCTCCCTGGACGAGTCGTATTGTCAGCCGCATCAGCGGCCGCCGCCGGGTCGTCGCTGCGCAGATCGCGCCGGGCAACGAGCCCTCCCTGCCACAGGCGTCTATCTCGCGGTTGCTCGTCGCCCGCTTCGCCTCCGATTCGCTGACGCCGCCGAAGGCTGACGCGAAGGCTCCTACCTCGCGCCCAGCCCAGGTCCGCTACTTCCGCGCACCGGGCGAGACGTGGCTGCTCGCCGCCTTCGGCCGACCCGTGGTCCTGGGCGAGCTGACAGCCGCTTGGGGCGGGCTCGACAGCTGCGGCGCGGACTTCTTCAACCTCTACGTCCCCTACCGGCGGAGCTGACGGGATGGACATCGTCTTTCTCGGGGTGCGGCATTGGCATACCCAACTCTATCTCGATCCCGTGCTGACGATGTCCGACATGCGCATCGTCGGCGTCAGCGACCCCGATTCCGAGGCCGCCTGCGCGACCGGCGCCAAGGCGAAGTGCAAGTACTGGACGGATTTCCGCGAGATGTGCGCGGCCACGCGACCGGACTTCGCCTTCATACTCGGTCGCCATTCCGACATGGCGGAAATGGTCCGCTTCCTGATCGAGAGCGGCATCCCCTTCGCCGTCGAAAAGCCCGCCGCCGCCTCGGCACAGGAACTGGTGCAGCTGGCTGATGCCGCGCGCGCCAAGGGCGTGTTCGCCTCGGTGGCCTTCGTGCTGCGCAACAGCGAGATGCTGGCCGTGATGCGCGAGGCATTGCAGGACGACCAGGTCCTGTACGCCTCGTTCCAATTCATCGGCGGGCTGGCCTCGCGCTACCAGACCAACGGCCCATGGATGCTGAAGCGCGCGACGGCGGCAGGCGGCGGCTTCCTCAATCTCGGCATTCATTTCGTCGATCTCTACGCTGCCCTGGTCGAGGACCAACCCGTCACGCTCGAATTCGGCGTCCATGTCGAACGCGCTGGCAGGGCTGGACGTCGAGGATCACGGCTGCGT
The DNA here is from genome assembly GCA_963809025.1 of uncultured Alphaproteobacteria bacterium. GTDB lineage: Bacteria > Pseudomonadota > Alphaproteobacteria > Reyranellales > Reyranellaceae > Reyranella. Next base: position 61,341 of record CAWEIE010000009.1, read on the forward strand.
CGTGCTCCGCAGCGGCGCCAGCAAGTGCGTGATCCAGTCGGGCTACACCTTTCCCGCACCGAACGGGCTTTTCGACCTGCACTACTCCATCCGCTCGAAGCACCGCTATTTCATTGCTCGCGACGCCCAGACCTTCGAGATCTGGGACGACGATCGCAACTGCGATACCCGCACCATCCCGACCCATAACGTGCCCAACTACCCGATCTATGCGCGCGACGTGCTGGAGCGCGCGCGCGATGGCAAGCCGCCGGTCGCCGACCTCTACCACTGCGCGCGCGCCCTCGCCCTGATCGAGCAGGGCTATGCGCTGTCGCCCTTGCCGCCCGTCGCCTGACCGGCCGGCGCGGCCATGAATTCCAAGGAGGAAGCGTAATGTTCAGGAAACTGGCGTCGACTGCAGGTCTCATCGTTGCCGCGGCGGCCCTCGCACTGCCCGCGTTCGCGCAGGAGACGGTCGCTAAGTTCTCGACCACCGTCGTGCGCCCGATGGAATCCTATGCGCTGATCGATCACGTGGCCGAGCGCGTCAAGGCGTTGACCGGCGGCAAGATCCGCATCGAGATCCTGCCGCCCTTCGCCTCCGAGCGCGACATGTTCGAGGGCGTCCTGCTGGGCCACACCCAGTTCCAGGCGTCGAGCGTCGAGGCGTTCGGCCAGTGGGTGCCGGAAGCCCGCGTGCTCAGCCTGCCGTTCTTCTACAAGTCACTCGACGAGGCGGTCGCCGTCGCCAACGGACCGGTCGGCGACCTCATCAAGAAGAAAGCCGAGGCCAAGGGCTTCATCGTCTTCGGCATGATGCCGATCGGTCAACGCCTGATCATCTCCAAGACGCCGATCTTCAAGCTCGCCGACTTCAAGGGAAAGAAGGTCCGCATCATCAACTCGCCAATCTGGATCAGCCTCTATCAGGCGTTCGGCGCGATTCCGGTGCCGATGGACTGGAACGACACCTATCAATCGCTGCAGAGCGGCGTCATCGACGCCCTCGATTCTGGCCTGGGCGGGTCGATGGCATCGAAGCACTACGAGGTCGCAAAGTATGCCGTCGCCACCAATCATTCGATCCAGTTCCAGGTGATCGCCGCGTCGAGCCGCTGGTGGAAAGCGCTGACCGACGACCAGCGCAAGGCGATCTCCACTGCCATGGCCGAGGCGCTGCCCATCGAACTCGAGGTCTTCAAGAAGGCCTTAAAGGTCCAGACCGAAGAATGGGTCAAGCTCGGGGGCACTGTGGCCGATCCCAACGAGGAGTTCCGCAAGGAAATCGCGGCCGCGGCGGCCAAGGCGGCCCCCGCCTACGTCAAGGTCGTGGGCGGCGAGGACATCATCAAGCTCGCCCGCCAGTCGATGGGCCAGCCGTAATGCTGGCGTTGCTGAAAAGGACTGCCGACATCGCCTATCGCGCGGCCATGCGGGCCTGCTTGCTGGTCGCCTGGGCTGCGCTGCTCGGCCTGTCGATCGCGGTCTTCGTCGGCGTCTTCGACCGCTTCATCCTGGCGGAAGGCTTCGCCTGGCCAGAGGCGATCGGCCGGGCGCTGCTGATCTGGCTGTCGCTGATCGGCGCGGCGCTGACCGCCGAGCGCCGCGGCCACTTCGCGGCCGGCATCATCCCGCCCGGCTCGCCGTTCGCCCGGGGCATGGACCATGTCGTGCGCATCGCCTCGGCGATCATCCTGCTCTACCTGTCCTATTCGGCGTTCGAGGTCATGGAGATCGTGGGCGGCCAGGAGATGGCCGGAATCGAGCTCTCGATCATGTGGATCTACGTGCCGTTGCCCATCGCCTGCTTCCTGATGGCGATCGCGTCGGTGAAGCACGGCATCTCCGGCGAGGAACAAGGCTAAGGCATGCTGCTCACCTTCACGGGGCTGCTGTTCATCGCCCTGTTCATCGGCTTCCCCATCGCCGTCGCCTTAATCGGAGTCACCTGGGTCTACGCCGCCGCGAAGGGTGTGCCGCTCAGCGTCGTCGCGCACGCTACGCTGAACAGCCTCGACAGCTGGTCGCTGCTTGCGGTGCCACTTTATATCTTGATGGGCGAAGTGATGACGCGCGGCGGCATCACCCAGCGCCTGACCGACCTCGCGCTCAGCGTCGTCGGGCAGGTCAAGGGCGGCCTGGCCTATGCCGCGACCGTGGCCGGCGTGCTGCTGGCCGGCATCTCCGGCTCGGCCACCGCCGACGCCGCGGCGCTGGGATCGACCCTGATCCCGGCGATGCGCGACAAGGGTTATAGCGCGGGATTCGCCGCCTCGGTGGTGAGCGCGGCCGCGCTGATGGGCGCGGTGATCCCGCCCAGCATCCCCATGGTGATCTATGCGTCGCTCACCGGTGTGTCGGTGGGGCGCATGTTCCTGGGCGGCGTGATACCTGGCTTGCTGATGGCGGTCGGCATCGCCGTCGCCATCTACCTGACGGTGCAGCGCCGCGGCTATGGCGGCTACCAGGCCTTCAGCCTGGCCAATGTGCGCCGCACCTCGTTTGTGGCCATCCCGGCGATCAGCGTACCGGCCATCGTCGTGCTGGGCCTGGCGCTGGGCTACCTGACCTCGACCGAATTCTGGCGCCATCGCGGTTGTCGTGGCGATCATGATCGGCGTGCTGTTCTACCGCGAACTCACGGTGCGCAGGTTCCTCGAGGCCGGCAACAACACCATCTTGATGACCGGCGCGGCAATGTTCCTGGCGGCGGCCTCGGCCGGCGTCGGCAAGATCCTGGCTCTCGAGAACGCCGGAGCGCAACTCTCCGCTTTCCTGATCGCAATCTCGAGCGGCGAGGTCTGGCTCCTGCTGCTCTATCTGAACATCTTCCTGCTTATCATCGGGATTTTCATGGAGCCGCTCCCGATGATCATCTTGCTGAGCCCCATTCTGACGCCGGTCTACACCCAGCTCGGCATCGACCCGGTGCATTTCGGCGTCGTCATGATCCTGAACCTGCTGATCGGCATGGTGACGCCGCCTGTCGGCGTGGTGATGTTCATCGTCATGAGCATTGCCCGGATCGGAATGCGTGAGTTCATGATCGAAGGCTGGCCGTTCTTCGTCGCCCTGGTCAGCGTGCTGCTGTTGATCACCTACGTCCCCGGCCTCGTCCTGTGGCTACCCAACCTCCTGATCCCGAGCTGATGTCCATGACGATGCCTCCGACCTCGGCTGCCCTACCGCCACTCGCCGTCGAGGAGAGCGGTCGCGGCGAGCCCTTGGTGCTGCTGCACCCGATCGGCACACGCGCCGCGGTGTGGCGCGACATCGTGCCGTTAATCGAGCGCCGGTATCGCGTCATTGCGATCGACCTGCCGGGCCACGGCGACAGCGATCGCGGTCCAGGACCGCTCACCATCGCCGGAATGGCCGAGCGCGTCCAAGCCACCCTGGCGGCGCGTGACGCCCTGCCCGCCCATGTGATCGGCCTGTCGATGGGCGGCATGATCGCCCAGATGCTGCAGATCCAGTCCCCGGCGTCGGTGCGCTCGCTGGTGCTCTGCGGCACCAGCAGCGGCGTCAACGAGGCGGGCGCCGCGGCGCTGGTCAAGCGCGCTGCCATAGTCGAGGCCGGCGGCATCGACGCCATCATCGACGAGACGATGACCCGTTGGTTCTCCGAGTCCTTCCGCGAGCGCCGGCCCGACATCGCCGACTGGGTGCGCACCATGCTCCTCGCCGGCGACGCCCAGGTCCATGCCGATGGCTGGCGTGCCATCGCCGGCTTCCACTCCGCCGGCAAAGTCACGGTGCGGCCGCCGACCCTGATCGTCTACGGCCAGCTCGAAGCCGCCACCAGCCCAACGACGGGCAAGGCGCTGGCCGAGGTCTGGGGCGCGCCCATCGTCGAAATCGACGGCGCGGCGCACATTTCGCCGCTCGAGGACGCGCACGGCTTCACGCGCATCGCCGATCGATTCTTGTCCGAAACATCGTCAACACTCAAGACCACAAAAGGAGCCTGAACATGTCGGCCACGGCCAAAGGCTTGTTGCTCGTGATGATGGATATCGACCCCGAGCACGAAGAGGACTTCAATCGCTGGTACAATGAGGAGCATGTGCCGGAGCGGCTCAGCATCCCCGGCTTTCTGACCGGGCGGCGCTTCCAGGCCATCGAGGGCAGCCCGAAATATCTCGCGCTCTACGAGCTCGAGAGCCCCGACGTGCTGCAGTCCGACGCCTACAAGCACTTCCTCACCAAGGGCCGCACCGAGTGGACCAAGCGGATCAGCCAGCACTTCAAGATGGTTCGCAACGTCTATGTCGAACTAATGGTCGACAAGGGCTGACCGATGGCCGCGCTGAAGTATGACGTCGCCGGGCGACCCGATGGCCTGGCGCTGCTGCTGGTCCACGCTCTGGGCGCGGATCGCACAATGTGGGATCGCTGCATCGACCTCTGGTCGGATAGCTACCGTATTGTGGCCTGCGATCTTCGCGGGGCGGGACAATCGCCGGCGCCCGACCGTCACTGGACGCCGCGTGACCACGCGGCCGACCTCGAAGAAGTGCGGCGCGAACTCAGCCTCGACGCGGTCGTGCCGATCGGCTGCGCCATCGGCGCAGTCATTGCTGCATTTTACGCGTCCTACCATCCGAACAATGCCAAAGCCTTGATCCTGTCCGAGCCTACGCTCCAGATCGGTGAAAAGTCGCGCGCACGGATATCGGAGCGCATCGAGCTGATCCGGCGTGACGGCATGAAGGCGCTGGTGCCAGCCGCCATCGACCTCGCCTTCGCCGATCAGCCAAAGGACGCCCGCTATCACGAATACACCCGCCGTTTCCTGCGCAACGATCCTTGGGGATACGAAACGATGGCGATGGGCATGGTCGGCGCCGACCTGACCGACGCACTTACCACAATGAAGGTGCCGGGCCTTGTCGTTGTTGGTCGTTCTGACCGGCTATTCCCGCCCGAAAGGGCGTTGGAGGTACATCAGCATCTCAAGGGTTCGCGCTTTGTAGTCCTAGAAGATGCGGCGCATTTTCCGCCTTATCAGACGCCGATGGCGTTCGTCGATGTGGTCAGCGATTTTCTTCGATCGTACGGCGTCTAATCCTGCAGGCTTGTGACAACTCTTCTCCGCAGGGCCAACCCGCAATTTGGCATGAGGCCAGTCAATTCCGTGGCGGCGCCGGCCGTAAGGACGACGAGTATTTGGCATCAGGGCCAGTGGCGGCGCGTTACACCCATTTAAGCCGGGCTGCAGGCACGCTAGGCTGGAGCCTTGGGCTTGGTTTTCGCGTCATCGGATCTTCAGACGACCTGCTGCCGATGGACGGGCGGTGCGGCGGGGCTGAAAATGGCGCACAATCACCGGCCCATGCACTTTCCCCTGCACGACGATTCCCGGCCGCCGCACACGACCTACAGTGCCGGCGCGGGAACGCCGCTCAAGCTCGGGCCGCTCGCCGGCCACCACCGTGCCGACGTGGCGATCGTAGGCGGCGGCATCGCCGGATGCTCGGCCGCGCTCCATGCCGCCGAGGCTGGCGCGCGAGCCGTTCTGGTCGAAGCCAACGAGATCGGCTGGGGCGCCTCCAGCCGCAATGCCGGACATGTGCCGCCTGCCACCAAACACGATCCCGACGAGATCATCGCCCGCTACGGCGCCGCTGTCGGCCAGCGGCTGATCGACGCCGCTGAACAGGGCCCCGTGGTGCTGGGCGAGCTGATCCAGCGCCACGGCATCGATTGCGACTATGCCGTGCCGGGCATCATTATGGCGGCCCACACTGAGAAGGCTCTGCGCGCCCATGAAAAGCGCGTCGCTTACTGGCAGGCGCGCGGCCGGCCGGTCGAGCTGCTGGACCGCCGGCAGGCCGCCGACATGATCGGCAGCGACTACTATCTAGGCGCCGCGATCGACCGGCGAGGCGGCCGCATCAATCCGCTCGCCTATGTGCGCGGCCTCGCTCGCGCGGCGATCAAGACCGGCGCCGTGCTGCACGAAGGCACGCGCGCCACCGGGCTCGCGCGTGATGGCGTCAAGTGGAAGCTCACGACGCCACAAGGCGAGATCGAGGCCGATCGCGTCTTCCTCTGCACCAACGCCTACACCGACAATCTCTGGCCCGGGCTGCGTGCGACCATAGTGCCGGTGCGCGCCTACCAGTTCACCAGCCGTCCTTTGCGCGACAACGTCGCCAAGTCGATCCTGCCTGGCGGCCAACCGATGACGGATTCGCGCCGCCTGCTGTCGGGCATTCGCATGCATCATGGCGACGGCCGCCTGCAGTTCGGCGGCCAGGGGCCCGCCTTCGGGCCGCAGGGCGAGCCGCACTGGCGGGCGACCTACGCCCGCCTGCAGCGCATCTTCCCGCAGCTCGGCGCGCTCGAGACCGACTACTGGTGGTCGGGTTTCATGGCCTTCAACGCCGACAATTCCTGGCACATCCACGAGCTGGCGCCCGGCCTGCTGGCGATGCTGGGCTGCAACGGCCGCGGCGTCGTTCTTGCCACGCTGTGGGGCCGCGAGCTGGCGCGCTATGCCGCAGGCGTTGCCGCGCGCGAGTTCGTGCTACCGCCATCGGCGCCCCGGCGGCTGTGGCTGCATTCGGTAGCGCGGCCGCTGGTCTCCGGCCTGATCCGGTATTACGCGCTGCGCGACGCGATCGAGGACCGGCGACTCCAGCGGACTCGGCCCGTGTCCGCATGAAAGCCGCGCTGCCCATGAGCGACCCGCCGGGGATGCCGCCCTCCTATTGGGCGGCGACGGCGACGCCCTGCCCGCCGGTTCCCGAGTTCGACGGCAGCGAGAAGGCCGAGACGGTGGTGATCGGCGCGGGCTACACCGGTCTCTCCGCCGCCCTGCACCTCGCCGAGCAGGGCCGCTCGGTGCTGGTGCTCGACGCAAACGAGCCGGGCTGGGGCGCGTCGGGCCGTAACAACGGCCAGGTCGTGGCGGCACTGAAGCACGAACCACACGAGATTGAGCAGCGTTTCGGCCAGGAGCGCGGCGCGGCGCTGATCCGCGCCATCGGCGACGGGCCCGACCTGGTTCTAGGCCTGATCGCGCGCCATCGCATCGAGTGCGCGGCGCGGCGCTCGGGTATCGTGACGGCGGCGCATTCGCCCAAAAGCTTGGCGGACCTGAAGCGCCGGGTCGAGATCTGGAACGTGCGCGGCGCTCCCCTGCAGCTGTTGTCACGTGACGAGATGGAGGTAGCGAGCGGCACCGGCTTCTACGCCGGCGGCTGCCTCGATCCGCGCGGCGGGGCCATCAACCCACTGGGCTATGCGCGCGGCCTCGCCCGCGCCGTGATGGAAAAAGGCGGCGCGATCCGGCAGAAGGCCGAGGTGCGCGCCATCAATCGCACGGGTTCACAATGGAGGGTGACCACCGACCGCGGCGGCGTCGACGCCGATAGCGTGATCATCGGCACCAATGCCTATACCGGTTCCTTCTGGCCCGGCCTGCAGAAAACCTTCCTGCCCGCGCGCACACCGCAGCTCGTGAGCCGTCCGTTGCGCGACAACATCGCCAAGTCGATCCTGCCCGGCGGGCAGATCATGTCCGACACGCGCTATCTCACGGTCGGCGTTCGCATGCATGAGGACGGCCGCTTGCATCTGGGCGGCGGCAACGGCACCGCCGGGATGGAGAGCGATGCGCTCTACGCCCCGCTCGCGCGGCACGCCCGCTTACTTTATCCGCAAGTCGGCGAGCTGGACTGGCAGTATCGCTGGAGCGGCTTCATGGCCATGACGCCCGACCGTTATCCGCGCCTGTTCGAGCTCGCTCCCGGCGTCGCCGCCGCGCTGGGCTATAGCGGCCGCGGCATCTGCACGGCGACTATCCTCGGCCGCGAGCTGGCGCGCTGGGCTGCCGGCGAAGCGGGTATCGCCGAGCTGGCGATGCCGGCCTCGAGCTTCCGCACGCTGCCCTACCATGCGTTGCGCGGCATCATCATCGACTCGGCCGTGCGCTATTACAGCGTCCGCGATCGCGGACAGGCTTCGGTGTAGAAAAGCACGGGGACTTCATTGGCACTCAAGAAGGAGGGGAACATGAGCGAACCAACACAACGAATCGCACGGCGCAGCCTGGCTGTGGGCACTGTCGTGGGGGCGGCCGCCATCGCCATGGCGACCGGCACGCAGCGCGCGGCGGCCCAGCAGAGCAAATCGACCTGGGAGGTGATCACCGGCACCAAGAAACTGCGGCTGGGGGCAGCGATCTCCGAGCCGTTCGCCTTCAAGGACCTCGAGGGCAGCGACAAGCCGGGCGCGGTGAAGGTGGGCAACTCAGTGTGGCGCGGCGTCTCCATCAACTGCGCCAAGGAACTCGCCGACGCGCTGGGGGCGGAAATGGAGGTCGTCGAGACCACCTACGGCAACGCCGTCATTGGCCTACAGAGCGACAAGTTCGACCTGATCTTCGCGCTCGACGGCACGGTGAAGCGCGCCGTCGCGGTCGATTTCGTGCCGCAGCCTCTTTTCATGTACGGCACGGCCGTCCTCGCCCACACCGGCGCCAACATTGCGACCTGGCAAGCGATCAACGACAAGAAGCTCAAGATCGGCGTGCCAGTCGGCACCACGATGGAGAGCGAGATCACTCGGCGCGCGCCGGCCGCCGAGCTCACCCAATTCCCGAACATCAACGACATGATCGCGGCTTTCCAGTCGAGGCGCGTCGAGGCGGTATCCGGGTCGCTCACCGGCATGACGCTGGCGAGCGGACGTATGCCCAACACCATCGTCACCATGCCCAACCCGCCGGCGCTGTTCCCGGCCACCGCAGCCATCCGCCAGGAGATCGACCCGCGCTGGCGCAATTTCCTCACGACCTCGTTCGGCTATCTCGCCTACTCGGGCTTCGTGCAGAAGGCGCTCGACCAGGCCTATGCCTTCCGCGGCGTCGACATCACGAAGGTGCAGCCAGTGGTGATCCGCTAAGCGCGCCTTGCGATTTCTTAAGGCTCTTCGCCACATGGCTGATCATGTCACGACTTGCGCGAGAAAGGTATTAAAGTCATGATCGATTGTCTTTGCTGGGGGCGCGCCACTCCAGTGGCGCGATCTTCCCTGGCGCTAGAAAGACGCGCCACTCGAGTGGCGCGCGCCCAGCCATGACCACCTTCTTCTTCTACGGCACGCTGCTCGATCACGACGTCATGGCTCTTGTGATCGGCCGGCGGCTGCCGCCGTCGGCCTTCGAGCCGGCGCGGCTCAAGGGCCATGTGCGGCGGCCCGCCAAGGGCGTGAGCTATCCGATCCTGGTGCGCGATCCGGGCGGCGAGGTCGAGGGCGTGGTCGTCGGCGGCCTGACCAAACGCGATGTCGAGCGGCTGTCGGCTTGCGAAGGACCGCGCTATCGCATCGCGCCGCTCAAGGTCACGGTCGACGGCGTGTTGAAGACCGTGTCAGTTTTCGAGCCGAAGGAAGAGAGCTTCCAGCCGGTCGACGGCGCGTGGGATCTCGCCCTGTGGCAGGGCCACTACAAGCGACCCTTCATCGCCCGCATCAGGAAGGCGCTCCAAGCACATTCCGTTTGAGAGCGCGATCAAGATCATCTCAGACCCATACAGGTCGGTCGACGGGGAACCGGCAAGGGCGCGCACAACTACATCGACAACCTTGTTGCCCAAAGGAATAACGCCCGGCTCATCGACCCGTTCGAGATGGAGATCTTGAAATCCTACTTCACGCACGTTCGGAACCAGTTCGGGCACGGTCCGCAATGAGCCCTAAAGAGCCGCGAGTTGTTGGCCTTGTGGTATCGCAGGACCAGGTCGACCAAGGCGCCTCTTCGGGAAACGGACGGCGGATGCCCGACCGGGTCAGGAAGGGTCGAGCATAATCAGGCAACACCGCGACCTGTACCTCCAAGTACTACATCCGGCAATATTGATGATGGAGGCCGCTGACGATGGGCCGAGCGCCGCCGCCTTGTAGGCCAGCAGGCCCAACCGGGCCCCGGTGATCGGCGACACGCCAACACCAGAGCTAAACTGTGAATGCGATCGAGAGGGTAGCGTCACGCATATCGCCCGCGACGCGCCGCTTCTGATTTCTTGTCCTTTTCCTCGATTGCCTGCACGATCTCTATCAGATTGCGGTTCACCGGGACCCCGTGGCGCGCCCAAATCGCCTGTCGATAGGTCAGCCCGAACACAACGCCGGCGACGGCATCGGCGCAATCTTTACTGAAGTTGGGCGGGTGATCGATCTTGCCGCTTTGCGGATCGCGCTCCAGGCGCACGATCTCCGACAGCGCCTTGTCGTGTCTCGGCGCCTTCACGCGACCATCGTAGAAGGCCGTCTTGGTGACGTCATAAGGCAGCGACGTCCTGTCCATGGAGCACGGCCCCGTGCTAAAGCCTTCTTGGCGAAGGATCTGTATACTGTCGACCGACTGGAACGTATCGAAGCTGATCCACTTTAGATTCATGCCCTCCTCACGTAGTTTGTAGAAGACTTTGCGGATGTTCTCGAACTCAATCTCGCCATTGCGCGGAGGCTTAACCTCCAAGATCAAGTCGAAATTGATCTGCGGCATGAGCTCGAAGGTGTTGTCGGAGCGGGACACCTTCTTAAACCCTTCTACCCAGCCTACAGCTATGCCCGCACTGTCACCGGTCACCCCGAGGTCGACATGGGCCATGCGCGGCTCGTTGGGCCTGATGATGCGCCTTGTATAAATGCTGGGTCGCGAGGCGACAAAATCCGTGCTCTCTGTCGTCAGCACCGACTGGCACTGGCCGAACGCTTTTGACACCGCTTCCGTGTTGACGATGAAGGGATGCAACGCGAACGTCGCGCTACCCGCAATGTCACGGATTGCCGACAGGATATCGCGCTCAAATTCAGAGCGAAACTCCTCCGGGACTTCTATGATCAAGTCCGCGTCTCCGGGAGCCACTTCCGCGTCCTCCTCCAGAATGCATGGCTTGCGCGACACGTCGCCGAGGAACAGCCTGAAACGCTTCTCGCCGTAGGTGCCCTCCGGCTTGATCTGCCAGAGGGTGCGGTCATAGACGAAGATTCCGGTCTTCCCGGTACCCGCCATTTCTGCACGCGCTTCCGTCTGCTTTCGGTCGGTGAACTCGCCTGGGTACCTCTTGGACGACACCAGACACACCATGCCCGGTAGACGCCCTCCGGCTGCCATGAAGCGCGACTTCCGGCGGCGGACGATCGAGTTGTACATTTCGTTGGCCTGGTCGAACAGACCACCGTCGACGGCGCTCTTCGATTGCTCGACGCGCGCCATGAAGTTGATTTCGTCGAGTATCGCCCCGAAGATGTTGCTGCCGATGGCGGCGTTCACGTCGCCGGACAGCGGCCGCACGACGATGCGATTGGGAAACACCATCTCCGACGTGATCTTCTTGTTGAACGGAAAGTACTGGTTGAAATAGGGAGACCCGGTCAGCATCGCCCTGAAGCGCTCGTAGTCGATCGACTTGGCCAGCATCTTGTTCAGCGACTGGAAGGCGAAAACGATCTCGGACGACGGGTCGAGGTTGAACTGCCCGTGTGGATCCTTCAGGCATAACAGGACGTAGAGCTGGTAGGCGGTGGTGAACAAAGCGATGGTGCTCTTGCCCGTACCGATCGCACCGGTCAGGACGGCCTCGACGTACTTACCGGAGTTTAGCTCACGCAGTTCGTCCATGACCGCCGGGTACAGGGTGCCGCGACGGTTCAGGAAGCCGGGACTTTCAACGAAGGTTTGAACGTCCACCGGCAGCACAGTGTACGCGTCTCTGTCAGACCAAAAGTCGAGAAAGTGTAGAGCCGCCTGCCGCAGGAAGACGCCACGGGCGTCGCAGGGCAAGGTCGCAGCGTGCTTCAGCACGGCTCGGCCCGCCAATGGCACCCTCTCGAGGATATCGTAGGCGGTGCTTGGACCGCCATCGGTGGCCTGGCTCACGTCAGCCCACTCCGTCCAAGAGCTTTTGCTTGGCAATGCTGTCGTATTCGTCAGCTGTCAGCTCGAAGGGCGTCTGACCAACCATGAGCCCGACGATCGTGTTGGGGGCGGCGATGTCGTCGCACTTGATGTACGTCTCGAGTGCTAGCTTGATCGCCTTATGGTCACCCATTACCGCGTTTTGCTGCAATTTCAATATGATGGCCTGGATTTTCAGGATCCTTTTCGGCTTGCCGTTCACAATGACCGTCACAGTCTGGTGGAACATCTCCCTCAAAATAGTGGACGCGTTCTTCGAGCCCTTCGCGCGCCCTTTGGGGTTTCCGGATTTCCCCTTTTGGAACTGGCTGTGCTTGGGCGGTTTACCGTGGCCGACCTTGTACGAGTGAAAGGTCGGCGCTTCGGGCTGCTCCGTGTTGCTGGTCATGATCTTCTTCCCGTCACGCGGCATCTGCGGCGCGAGGCGCCGCTGCGGCCAGCTCATCAAACGTCATGCCGGTCTCAGTGTGGACGGCCGTCTTACCAGTCAGTGCCTGCCAGCGCCCGATGGCGGCGTCGACGTAGTAGGGGTCAAGTTCAATAGCGCGGCCAACGCGGCCGGTCTTTTCCGCCGCCAGCAGGGTCGTGCCGCTGCCGAGGAACGGATCCAGCACTACCCCACCGCGCCTCGAGCAGTCCTTCAGCGCGTCCACCACCAGCGGCAACGGTTTTACTGTCGGATGAGCGCGCAGCTCGTCCATGCGGCCGCGCTTGAAGGTGTTAACTCCGGGATAGTCCCAGACGTTGGTGCGATAGCGGCCCTTCTCGCCCAGCCCGAAGTTGTTGATGTGCGGGACGCTGCCCACCTTGAACACGAACACCATCTCGTGCTTGGAGCGGTAGAAGGTTCCCATCCCCCCGTTGGTCTTGTTCCACACGCACACGTTCTTGAGCTCGTAGAGCTCGCCGGCGGCGTTCAAGACTTCGCCCATGTGACGCCAGTCCATGCAGATGTAGTGGATCGCACCATCGTGGCTGTAAGTGACTGCATGACGCATGAAGGAGTTGAGAAATCCGGTGAACTCCGGCCCGGTCATCTCGCCTGAAGCCATCTGGAAGTCTGGGTGGTGCACCGAGCCTAGACCACAGACGTGGCCGTCGACCCCAACATTGTATGGCGGGTCGGCGAACACCATCTGGGCGCGGTCGTGGCCCATCAGCCTCTGGTAGGAGGCCTGATCCAAAGCGCTGCCGCACAACAGAAGGTGCTTGCCGAGCTTCCACAGGTCGCCGAGGGCGCTGATTGCCGGGCGGTCGCGCTCCAGCTCCGGCACTACCTCCGGCTTCGCTGCCTTAGCCAGCTTCGGTGCCTCGAGGCGGTCGAGGTCGACGGTGTCGAAGCCCGTGACCTCAAAGTCGAAGTCAATGTTCAGGGCCGACAGCTCCTGAAGCTCGACCCTGAGCAGCTCCTCGTCCCACCCTGCCAGCTCGGCTAGGCGATTGTCGGCCAGCATAAAGGCGCGCTGGAGCTCCTCGGTCAGGTGCTTGACCACGATGGTCGGCACTTCCTTCAAGCCAAGTCGCTGAGCGGCCCTCAGGCGGCCGTGGCCAGCAAGGACCACACACTTCTCGTTGACCACGATCGGATTGGTCCATCCGAACTTAAGCAGGCTGGCTCCTAGCTGTTCAATCTGCCGCTCGTTGTGCGTGCGCGCGTTGCGAAAATTGACTTTCAGGTCCGCGATCGGGTGCGGCTCGACCATCGGGGCGAACGGCTGGACCAACGCCTTGGGATCGCCCTCGCGGGGACCCGCCTCGCCCACCACGGGCTGATGGACCTCGCTCTGATCAGTCGGCTTGACCTTCTTGTCCTTCGGGAACTTGATCACGACACACCTTCCTCATGTCTGCCCCACTCCGCCCTGGTGCGGGCGAAGATGGAGGCCACTGGTGCCGGGCGTCAGACCCTCGGCGGCCGGCAGGTCAAGACTTAGGAGGGATGCCCTTCGAGAACACCGTCGGGAATCCGCAGTGGTTGCATCCTGCACAGGGGGGGTCAGTCGCCTGTCCGTGGCCACGAATCGGTGACACTGGCTGTCACGATGGGCCCTGGGCGAACACAACCAGTCCAACCGCACCTTCTATGAACGGTGCGTGGCGACGACAATTCTCTAGTACGAACGTGAGCCTCCCTTTCCGTCGAGCGCCATCGCGCGGACGCGCGTGCCAAGGGAGCAGCCGAGCCGCGGGTTCGGTGGTCGTCGCAGGGGAAGAAGTAAGTCAGCTCAGGACTTGAACTGACACTCATGCATCCCGCCGTCCCGTCGGACCGATGCGATCTCCGGAAAGGCCTGTGACAGGTCCATGCTAGCCCGCGTCTTTCGGGACGCAAGGGCCGCCAGCCAATGGATTTATGCGGGTTTCTTGAATTGGCTCACCAAGTGGTGGCACGTTCTTGGGGGGTGGCCAGCACGCGGCCACCGCGGCAGGATTCCGAGCTTGGCAGTGTCCGCCGCCCGGCAGCTGGGACTGCTCGACCACATCGATGATCTCTAACTTCTCCGAACCGCTCTGAACAATTGCAGTTCGAGCGCCTGCTCAATTCTTTCCGTGAACTTCGGCGCTCAGCCTGTCGTAATTCGTGACGATTCGAGCGGATTGTGGCAAGCGACTAGGCGTTCGTCCGGAGCGGCGGTGAGCGGCGGCACCTCGCTGCGGCAACGTTCCGTCGCTGCCGGACAGCGGGTGTGGAAGGCGCAGCCGGGGGGCGGGTCGACCGGATTGGGCAGTTCGCCGCCGACTAGTGCTCGGCGCTTGGTGCGCGCCTTGATGTCCGGCACCGCCCACAAAAGGCCGCTCGTGTAGTGATGGCGCGGCCGGTCGAGCACGGCACCCACCGGACCGAGCTCGCAGACACGGCCCAGATACATGACGGCCACACGGTCGGCGAAGCATCGCACTAGCGAAAGGTCATGCGAGATGAACAGGTAGGTCAGGCCGCGCTGGCGCTGCTGTTCGGCCAGCAAATTCACGATCTGCGCCTGGATCGAGACGTCGAGCGCTGAGACCGGCTCGTCGAGGACAAGGCATTCCGGCTTGAGGGCAAGCGCGCGGGCGATTGCGATGCGCTGGCGCTGGCCACCGGAGAACTGATGCGGGAAGCGTTCTGCGGTGGTCGGGTCCAGCCCGCAATCGCGCAGCACTTCGGCCACGCGGGCGTGCAAGCCGCCGCGTCCCAGGCCGAGCCCGGCGCGATGGACATGCAGCGGTTCGCCGACGATTTGGCCCACCCGCATGCGCGGATTGAGCGAGCCAAACGGGTTCTGGAAGACCATCTGGATGCGCCGGCGAAAGCGGAGCGCGTCGCCCCGCGACAGGCCTTCGACCGGCTGACCATCGAACGCCACCGAGCCGCCGGTCGGCGGGATCAGCCCCATCACGATCCGCGCAAGGGTCGACTTGCCGCAGCCACTCTCGCCGACCAGGGCGAAGGTCTCGCCGCGGCGCACCGAGAAGTCGACCTCGCGCAGCGCCTGGACCGCGGGCGGGCGGCCTCCACGCAGCCGTTCGACGATTCCGCGGCGCAGCGGGAAGTGCTTGGTGATGCCGCGCACGGCGATGAGCGGGACCACGCTCATGCTGGCGGCTGCAGGGCGAAGTGGCAGGCGACCCTATGGTCCGGCACGACCTCCATCAGCGCGGGCCGAACCAGGCAATCGGGCAGGCGGGCGCGCGTGCAGCGCGGATGGAACGGGCAGCCTTCGGGCAGGTTCGCGAGGCCCGGCATCATGCCGGGTATTGGATGCAGCGGGCGGTCCGGCTCATCGAGGCGCGGGATCGAATCGACCAGTGCGGCCGTATAGGGATGGCGCGGCGCGTCGAGCACGCGACCCTTGGGCCCAAGCTCGACCATGGTGCCGCCGTACATCACGGCGATTTGGTCCGCGATTTCGGCCACCAGCGCGATGTTGTGGGTGACGAGCAGCAGCGCGGTGCCGTGCCGGCGCGTCAGGTCAACCAGCAGGTCGATGATCTGCGACTGGATGGTGGCGTCGAGCGCGGTTGTCGGCTCGTCGGCGATCAGGAGCGCCGGCTCCATCGCCAGCGCAGCGGCGATCACAGCGCGCTGCTGCATGCCGCCCGACATCTCGTGCGGATAGTCGCGGGCGCGGCGCTCGGCGGCCGGGATGCCGACCTCCGCCAGGGCGGCGACGGCGCGATGGCGCGCGGCGTGGCGGCCGAGCCCCGATGCACCATCAGCCCCTCGGCAATGTGGTCGCCGACCCGCATCAGCGGGTTCAGCGTCGCCATCGGGTCCTGGAACACCATGCATATGCGGTTGCCGCGCACCCGGCGCATCGCCGCCTCGTCCAGCGCGAGGAGGTCGCGCCCCTCGAACATCGCGCTGCCCGCCACGATCCGCCCAGGTGGATCGATCAGCCGCATAAGCGCGTAGGCGACGGTCGATTTGCCGGCGCCCGATTCGCCGACCAGGCCGATGATCTCGCCCGGCGCCAGGTTGAAGCTCGCGCCGTCGACGGCGACCAGCGCGTGATCGCGCCCGCCGCTGCGGCCGGCGTAGTGGACGGTCAGGCCGGCGACCGACAGGAGCAGTTCGGTCACGTCGCGAGCTTGGGGTTGAGGGCCTCGCGCAGCCAGTCGCCGAGCAAATTGACGCCAAGCACCAGCAGCACCAACGCCGCGCCGGGCAGCACCGAGATCCACCAGTAACCCGAGAATAGCATCTGGTAGCCGTTCAGGATCAGCCGCCCGAGCGAGGGCTGCTCCGCCGGCACGCCCGCGCCAAGGAAGGACAAGCTTGCCTCGAGGATGATCACCCAGGCGAAGCGCACGTTGGCGATCACCACGATCGGCGCGAGGACGTTGGGTAGGAGGTGGCGCAGCACGATGCGCAGCGGCCCGACGCCGATCGAGCGCGCCGCCTCGATATAGCCCTTCTCGCGCTCGCTGATCGTGCTCGCCCGGGCCGTGCGGGCGTAGAGTACCCATTCGACGGCGACGATGGCGACGATAATGTTGCCGATCCCCGGCTCGGAGAAATACATGATGAAGAGCGCGATCAGGATCGAGGGCAGGCTAAGCTCCACGTCGCCGATGCGCATGATCACCGAATCGAGCACGCCGCCGGCGTTGCCGGCGATCATGCCGAGCAAGGTGCCGAGCCCGGCGGCGAGCGCCACGCCCACGAGGCCGACGAACAGGGACACCCGGG
This sequence comes from uncultured Alphaproteobacteria bacterium, assembly GCA_963809025.1. Classification (GTDB taxonomy): domain Bacteria; phylum Pseudomonadota; class Alphaproteobacteria; order Reyranellales; family Reyranellaceae; genus Reyranella. The sequence goes on from CAWEIE010000009.1 coordinate 78,428, forward strand.
CGCCGTAGAGCATCGCGGACAGGAGGTCACGGCCCTGCTCGTCGGTGCCGAGCAGGTGGCTTTCCATGCCGCCCGCGAGGAAAGCCGGCGGCTTGAAGGCGTCCATCAGGTTGAGCTGGGCGAGGTCGTAAGGGTTCTGCGGCGCGACCAGCGGCGCCAGCAGCGCCAGCAGGCAGAAGGTGGCGAAGATGCCGGCGCCGAGCTGCGCAGAGTGGGTCGCGCGGAACGAACGCCAGAGCGCGCTCTCCGGCGGCGCGGCGGCACCGACGCCCTCGTCCGGCCCGGGGACCACGGTCGGGGTCATGCGACGCGAACGCGCGGATCGATCAGCACGTAGGTTAGGTCGGTAACGAGGTTGATCAGTGAGAACATGATCGCGATGAAGACCAGGTAGCCAGTGACCAGCGGGCGGTCGTTCAGCCCGATCGCATCGATTAGCAGCTTGCCCATGCCGGGCCAGGCGAAGATCGTCTCGGTGATTACCGCAAAGGCGATCGATTGGGCGAACACCAGCGCGGAGAAGGTGACCAGCGGGATCAGCGTGTTGGGGAAGGCATGGCGCAGCACGATGGCGCGCATCGGCACGCCGCGGGCGCGAGCGTAGCGGACATAGTCAGTGGCCAGCTCCTCGCGCATGGCGGCGTACTGCAGGCGCAGGATCAGCCCCATGTTGAACAGCGCCAGGGTCAGCCCGGGCAGGATCAGGTGGGCCAGGCCGTCCAGGGTCAGGAGGCTGATCGGCACGCCCAGCACGGGGACGGTGGCGCCGCGCCCCGACGAGGGCAGCCACCCGAGATTCACCGCGAAGACCAGGATCAGCACGATGCCGAGCCAGAAAGGCGGGATCGAGATGCCAAGGATCGAGACCCCCATGCTCCAGCGCGCGGCGGCCGACCGCGGCTTCATCGCCGCGTAAAGCCCGAGCGGCACGCCGACGACGAGCGCGAAGAGCATGCCGACGATGGCGATCTCGAAGGTCGCCGGCAGGCGTTCGAGGATCAAAGTCAGCACCGGACGGGCCTGGGTCCACGAGTTGCCGAGCTGGCCCTGCAACAGTCCGCCGAAATAGAGCGCGTATTGCACCGCCATTGGCTGGTTGAGGCCCATCGACACGCGCATCGCCTCGATGTCGGCCTGGGACGCCTGCGGCGGCAGCATCATGTAGACGGGGTCGCCCCCGTAGTAATTCATCACGAACACGACCAGCGAGACCGCGCAGATCACCAGCAGCGTCTGCATGAAGCGTTGAACGAGGAATCTGGTCATTCTGGATGCGGCAATACCGACGCCGACGGGCAGGCGGCCGCAGGCGGCATTCGCCTCGCGGCCGCCGCGCCGATCACTTCCAGGTCGCGTCGTACATGGAGAGGTAATAGTCCTCGCGCGGCTTCCAAGAGACCTTCTTGGAGATGCCGTAGATGTCGTTCTGGTAGTGCAGGGGCACGATCGGATAGTCGGCCATAATAGCGTCCGACGCCTTGTGCAGGATCTGCTTGCGCTTCTCGGTGTCGGTCTCCTGCGCGGCCGCCTCGATCAGCTTGTCGACCGCGGGGTTGCTATACTGCGGTGTCTTCGGGTCGCCGCCGTTCGAGGCGCCGTAGAGACCGTCGGCGGTTGGGCTGTGGAAGTTCGTCTCCATGTTGCCAGCAATGTCGGCCGTCGGCACCACGTAGGAAAACACGAACATCGAGCAGCACAGGATCGTCTTGTCGTAGAACTCCTTAAAGACGATCTGCTTGGAGCGGGCGCGGCACGACGCCTGGATGCCGACCTTGGTCAGCATCTGGGCGACGGCAAGGCAGACCTGCTCGTCGTTGACGTAGCGGTTGTTGGTCGAATCGACGCGTAGCGGGAAGCCCTTGGGAAAGCCCGCCTCGGCTAGCAGGGCCTTGGCCTTTTCCGGATCATAAGGCAGCCGCTTGACGTCGGGGCTCCAGCCATAGTGCTGGCGTCCAGCGATCTGCTCGGACGGCGTGCCGAACCCGGCCATCACCACCTTGGCGATGGTCGGCGCGTCGATCGCATGGTTGATCGCCATGCGCACGCGCACATCGCGCAGCGGGTTCTTCATTCCCGGGATACCCGGCGTCTCCTCGCGCACCGAATCGAACTTGTAGTTGACGGTCCGCATGCCATCGAGGACGACGACCTCGTTGGCCGGGCTCTGCTTGACGCGGGCGACGTCATGCGGCGCCAGCTCGGTGGCGATGTGGATCTCGCCCGACAGGAGTGCCGCGGTGCGGGTGGCGTTGTTGGCGATCTGGCGGAAGGTGACCTTTTCGACGCCGACCTTGCCGCCCCACCAGTCGGGGTTGCGCTCCAGGGTCACGTGGTCGCCCGGCACCCATTCGACGAACTTGAAGGCGCCGGTGCCGACGGGCTGGCGGCCAACCTCCTCGATACCCTTTTCCTTGGTCACCTTCTCTACATGCGCCTTGTTGACGACGAAGACGGTGCGTAGATGGCGTATCATTGGTCCGAACGGCCCGGCGGTCTGGACTTCGACGGTGTGCGGCCCGGTCGCCTTGGCGCTTGCCAGCTTGTTCACGTAGAAGGCGATCCCGGTCATCGCGCCGAATGCTTTCCAGTTGCGCATCCGCTCGATCGAGTAGGCCACGTCCTCGGCGGTAAGGTCGGCGCCGTTGTGGAACTTCACCCCCTTGCGGATCTCGAACACCCAGCGGTCAGGCGCCGGGTTTTTCCAGCTTTCGATCAGGCTGAGTTTGGTATCGATCTCCATGTTCTTGTCGAAGGCGATCAGCGGGTCGAACAAGTTCGACATCACGCTCGCCTCGACGATCCCGTTGAAAGAATGCGGGTCTAGCGTGAGCGTGTCCCCGGCCTGCCCCACCACCAGCGTCTGGGCGCGCGCGCCCTCTGGGGCGACGATCAGGAGGGCGGCCAGTGCCGCGCCCGCCAAGGCCTTCAGCCTCCAACCTAGGGTCATGCTTGTCTCCTTCTGTCGGGCGAGGCGGCGTTTCGATGAACCTCGACGCGACCTTGGAATGCTGACACCTGGGACTGCCTTAGGCAATCGGCCGAGGAGACGAGTTTCGTCACGGCATCGTGCCGCTTCGTCCGTGCTTGGACCAATGCCTCACCCTGACGAGCACCGCGAAGCGATGCGTCTCGAAGGGTAGGCCGCAGTTTTCGTGTTGCCTGCCCTTCGAGACGGCCCTTCGGGCCTCCTCGGGGTGACAAAGCTAGAAACCGACCGCGCGAAAGGTCACTCCATGCACCGAGGCATAGTCTGCTTCGTGGGTCAGCACGGGCAGGGAGCCGTCGCGCGCCTGGCGCTCGAGTTCGGCCTGGGTGTCGCGTCCGGTGAGCAGAACTATGTCGATTAGCGGCCTGCCGACCGGAAAGCGCCGGAGTGCGTGCCAGGTGCCGCGACGGAGCACGACCCCCGCGCTGCCGTCCATGTGGAAGGCGCGCACGCTGTCGGGTGGCGGCAGGGCCGTGCGGTCGGCCGGGTCGCTTGGCGGCGCGACCACCATGACGCTGGCGACCCCGCCCAGCGGCAGGAAGGCTTGCGTCACTGCGAGATGGCGCTCCATTTGGCTCCACTCGACCGGCTCCTGGTGATACCGGCATAGCGTCATCTGGGGCGGGCCGTCGACGTCGAACGGCGCCATCCAAGTCTGCAAGGTGCCCCAGTCGAGCGCCGGCGGTCCGGTCCCGGCGCCGATGATGGTGCCGAATGGCTCGAAGGCGGCCGCGCTCAGCGGCTCGACCGCGACCTCGACTGTTCGTGCCATGATCCAGCCTCCGTCGTACGATCACCATTGCGGATGCCAACGATCGCACGCGGGCACCCTGTTTTCCAGGCGGTACGACGACAGCGCGAGCGGCTTGTCCGATCGGACCGTTTGCCCGAGACTTGAATCGCAGAACCGACGCTGGTTCGCGGCGCCGGCGCCCAAGGGGAGGATTGGCATGGAGATCGAGTGGCGGAAGCTGCGGGCCGACGAGCTCAGGGAACGGGCGCGCCAGGATGCCATCGTGATCGTGCCCGTCGGATCGCTCGAGCAGCACGGGCCGCATCTTCCGGTCGAGGTCGACAGCATGCTGGGCGAGACAGTGGCGCTGGAAACCGCGCGCCGTGTGGCGGCGCACCGGCCGGCGGTCGTGCTACCGATGCTATGGACCGGCCTCTCTGAGCATCACATGAGCTTCGGCGGAACGGTCACGCTCGACGCCGGGACATTCCTCGCCGTGCTGCGCTGCATCTGCCAGTCGCTGGTGCGGCACGGCTTCCGGCGCATCGTGCTGTTAAACGGTCATGGCGGCAACGAGAACGCCATGCGCGTCGCGGCCGACGAGTTCACGCCGCTGTTCGGCATCCCGATCGTGCAATTCACTTACTGGTACGCGGCAGCCGACTCGATCGCTGCGATCCTCGAGACCCAGGCCGGCCTGCAGCACGCCTGCGAGGCTGAGACCTCGATGATGATGGCGGTGCGTCCCGACCTCGTCGCGCGCGACCGGATCAAGCTGGCCAAATCGAACCGCACGCCCGACGTGAAGGACCTCGTCGGCGGCGGTGTCTATCGCTGGCGCACGCTCGGCGCCATGGCCGCCTCGGGGGTGATCGGCAATCCCGACGCGGCGAGCGAGGAAAAGGGCCATCGCCTGATAGCCGGCATCGCTGACGAGATCGCTGGAAAACTGGTCAACGAGGAGATGTGGGGCCTGCCGTATCTCTCGGAGCCCGTGGCCAGAACTTCGTTGCCAGAGGCGTCCTGAATTTGCAAGGGATGCAGGCGTTGAACCCGTTCGTCCCGAGCAGACTGCAGAGGCGGCGGGATCGTCTACAGGCTTGGCGCGGCGATTGCTTGACTTCGGGCATGTGTGGCGTTTGACAGCGCAAGAAGCAGCTGCCTACCGTCCGAAAGGGTTCGGTCCGGCCGTCGCTGTTGAATTAAACGATGAGGGCGTCTCGGATGGGGCAGTGGCAAGCCGGCGTCGATGTCGGCGGGACATTCACCGACTTGCTGTTCGTCGACGAAGACGAACGGCGCTTCCGCGTCACGAAAGTCCCTTCCACGCCTGACGACCAGTCGCGCGGCATGATGACCGGCATTCGCCAAAGCGGGCTGGCTGTCGAGACGCTAGGTTCCCTCGTGCATGGCACCACCGTCGGCACCAACGCGATCCTCGAGCGCAAAGGCGTCGTCTGCGGGCTGATCACCACGGCCGGGTTCCGAGACGTCCTAGAACTGGGGCGCCGCACCCGCCCTTTCGGCTACGGCATGATCGGCAGTTTCGAGGCCCTCATCCCCCGCCAACTGCGCGTCGAGGTGCCGGAGCGTCTCGATGCGCACGGCAACGTCCTGACGCCGCTCGATGAAGAGGCGGTGCAGCGCGCCATCCGCCTTCTGATCGCCGGCGGCGCGGAGGCACTGGTCATCAGCTTTCTGCATTCCTACGTAAATCCAGCGCACGAGAAGCGCGCCGCCGAGATCGCCCGCGCACTGTGGCCCAATCCCTTCATCTCGGTTGGCTCCGACATCCTGCGCGAGGTCCGTGAGTTCGAGCGCAGCACCACGGCGGCGGTCAACGGCTACATCCAGCCAATTATGGCGCGCTACCTAGGCCGCCTGCAGAAAGAGTTGAAGCTCGCCCGCTTCCCCTCCGAGCTGCTGATCATGCAGGGCAACGGCGGCACAATGAGCGGCAAGGCCGCCGCCGACTACGCCGTGCAGACCGTTATGTCGGGGCCGGCGGCGGGTGCGCTGGCCGCCGCCCGCATCGGCCAGCAATCGGGTCATCCCAACCTGATCGGCTGCGACATGGGCGGCACCAGCTTCGATGTGACGCTGATCCGCGCCGGCGAGCCCGCTTTGTCGGCTGAAAAGGACATCGCCTACGGCGTGCCGATCCGCGTGCCGATGATCGACATCCACACGATCGGCGCCGGCGGCGGCTCGATCGCGCGCATCACCAAGGCCGGCATCCTGCAGGTCGGCCCCGATAGCGCCGGCGCCAATCCCGGCCCGATCTGCTACGGCCGCGGCGGCACCGAGCCGACCGTCACCGACGCCAACCTCGTGCTGGGCAAGCTCGATCCCGCCGCCCTGCCGGGCGTCGCGGGCGGCGTGTCGATTGAGACGGTGAGGGCCGCGATCGTCGACAAGATCGGCCGCCCGCTGGGGCTCGACGCCATCGAGGCGGCGGCCGCGATCATCACCGTCGCCAGCGATCATCTGGCGAGCGCCATCCGCCTGGTTTCAATCGAGAAAGGCTACGATCCGCGCGACTTTGCGCTCTTCCCGTTCGGCGGCGCCGGGCCGCTTCATGCCGTGGCATTGGCGCGCGAGCTCGGCGTGCCGACGGTGCTGGTACCGCGCTTTCCCGGCCTCACCTCGGCGTTGGGCTGCATCTTGGCCGATCTCCGGCACGATTTCGTGCGCACGCTCAACCGGCCGTTGAAATCGGTTGATCGGGCCGAAGTCGATCGCCTGTACGGCGAATACGAAGTCGAGGGTCGCGCCTTGATCGAGGCCGAAGGCGTACCGATCACCGGCATCGAGACGATCTACGAGGCCGATCTTCTCTATCGCGGGCAGAGCCACGTGATGCGCGTCCCGGTCAAGCGGCCGTTCGATCCGGCCGACGTGCTCAAGAGTCTCGAGGCGCGTTATCGCGAGCGCTTCGACATCGAGCTGACCGAGATGACGGCGGTCCTCGCCAACCTGCGCACAGCAAGCTTCGGCCGCCGTACGCGCATCGACTTTTCGATCTTCGCGCCGCCACCCGGCGGGCGAACTCGAGGATGCCAAGCAGGGCCAGCGTCCCGTTCATTTCGCCGGAAGCTGGCTCGATACGCCGGTCTACGGCCGCGACCGGCTGCCGGTCGGCGCCACAATCGCCGGTCCGGCAATCGTCGCCCAGCTCGATACCACTATCCTGATCGATCCTGGAGCCACCGCCACCGTCGACAGGCTGGGCAATCTCGTCATCACCGTCGGCGCTGCGCCGGCCTAACGGGAGATTCGTCTAAAATGGCCCTCGATCCTGTCACCCTCGCGGTCATCCAGAACGGCCTGCGCCAAATCGCGAGCGAAATGGACCTGGTGCACGAGAAGACCTCGTTCTCGCCGGTCATCTCCGAGGCCTTCGACCGCTCCAACGGCATCTATCATCGCGACACCGGCGAGGTCATCGCCCAGGGCGAGATGGGCCTGCCGATCTTCGTCGGTGTCATGCAGTTCACCACCCAGGCGGTGATCGAGCGCCGCCACGACCTTGAGCCTGGCGACGTTATCATCGTCAACGATCCCTATCTCGGCGGCACCCATCTGATGGACGTGAAGATGGTGAAGCCGTTCTATTACCGCGACCGGCTGTGGTGCTATTTGTCCAACACCGGCCACTGGCCAGATACCGGCGGCATGGTGCCGGGCGGCTTCGCCACCAAGGCGACGGAGATCCAGCAGGAAGGCCTGCGCATTCCGCCGGTGAAGCTCGTACGCCGCGGCGAAATGGTGTCCGACATCGTCGACATGATCCTGACCAACATCCGCGTGCCAGAGGAGCGGATCGGCGACATCAAGGCCCAGGTCGGCGCGCTGACCGTCGGCGAGCGCCGCCTCACCACCCTGCTCGACCGCTACGGCGCTGATACCGTCGAAGCCGCGATCGGCGAATTGAAGGCGCGGTCGGAGCAGCAGATGCGCGCCTACATCGAAAGCGTACCCGACGGGACCTACAGCTTCTCAAGCTTCATCGACAGCGACGGCATAGTGAACGAGCCGCTCGAGATCGCGCTCGACATGACGGTGCGCGGCTCCGACATCGATTTCGACTTCTCTCGCTCGAGCCCGCCCTGCAAGGGCCCCCTCAACGGCGTGTGGGGCGCAACCCAGTCGGCGGTCTATGTTGCCATCAAGCACATCTTCCCCGACGTTCCGATCAACTCCGGCTGCTTCGCCCCGCTGCACATCGCCAAGCCCGTCGGCACCTTCCTGGTCGGTGAGTACCCGCGGCCGGTCGCCGGCTGCGCGTCGGAAGTGGCGCAGCGAATCATGGAGGCGGTGTTCGGCGCCATGGGCGAGGCGATACCCGATCGCATGTTCGCCTCGCCCGCCGGCACCAGCGGCAATTTCAGCATGGGCGGCCACGACCCCGGCGAGAACCGCGAATACATCATGTATTTCTTCTCCGGCGGCGGTTACGGCGGCTGGTGGGAGACCGACGGGCTGACCAACGGCTGCTCGACCGTCGGCATTTCCAAGACCCAGCCCGTCGAGATCCTCGAACAGCACTATCCGCTGGTGTTCGAGGAGTACGCCTTGCGCGAGGGCTCCTCGGGCGCCGGCCGCCATCGCGGCGGCTACGGCGTCAGCTATCGCGTGCGCCTGTTGCGCGGCACCGCCACCGCTTCGTTCCTGATGGACCATGGCCGCGACGGCCCGCCTGGTCTGCAGGGCGGCCTGCCCGGCGCGACCAACGAGCTGGTCGTCTGCCAGGACGGCAAGACCACGGTGCCTGAGCACATCTCCAAGGGCGAAGGCTACGAGCTCACGCCCGGCGACTGGGTGCAGGTGCGCACGCCAGGCGGCGGCGGCTACGGCGACGCGCGCCTGCGCGACGCCGCCCTCGTCCGCCGTGATGTCGAACGCGGCTATATCACCGCCGCCGAGGCCGAGCGCTGGTATCCGCTGGCCAGTGCGGCCGACTGATCAGGGGATCAGGGAACAGGAAGGGAGCTACTCATGGGAAACAAGCGTCTATTCGGCCGCCGCAAGGTCTTGGCGGGGGCCGCTGCCGCCACAGCGGGACTGACCATCTGGTCGCAGCGGCTCTCGGCCCAGTCGGGCGAGGTCGCGCTCGGGGCGATGGTGCCGATCACCGGCCCGTTCAATGTCTCGGGCCAGCAATATCACTTCTCGCTGCAGATGGCGCAGGACGAGATCAATTCCAAGGGCGGCGTAGCCGGCAAGAAGCTCAAGATCGTCTTCGAGGACGTCAAGGATTCCAACAGCGTCGCGGTCAACGCCTACCTTAAGGTCGTGCGCGACATCAATCCGCCGATGGTCTTCCTGTCGAGCTACACCACGCAGAACCTCGCCACCGAACCCGAGGTCACCAAGGCGCAGATCCCGGGCATGTATGCCGGCGGCGGCGACGCCATGCACTTGAAGAAGAACCCGTGGCTCTTCCGCATCCGCCCCGCCGACGGACTGCAGGCGCTGGCGCTGGCCAAGCACGCGACCGAAGGCCTGGGCAAGAAAAAGATCGGCATCATCTACGTGCAGAACGATTTCGGTCAGCCCGGCGCTGTGGCCGCCGAGAAGATCGTCAAGGCGGCCGGCGCCGAGGTGGTCGGCATGGAGGCGTATGCCTTCACCGACAACGACATGTCGGCGCAGCTCCAGAAGCTCAAAAACGCCGGCGCCGACTGCCTGATCTGCATCAGCTACGGCAAGGACGGGGCGCTGATCCTGAAGCTTCTGAAGGAGATGAGCATCGACCTTCCCGTGGTCACCTCGTCCGGCGTCATGGTTCCCGCGGCGCGCACCCTGATTGCTCCCGACGAGCTGACGAGGGTCAACGGCGTGATGGACGCCTACCTTGCGCCCGAGCGCGGACCCGACGTCGCGTCCTACATCAAGAACTTCAAGGACCGCTTCAAAATCGACCCAGATCCCTTCGGCTCCTGCTACTACGACGGCGCCTGGATCATGAAGCAGGTGATGGACAAGGTCGGCACCGATCGCATCAAGATCCGCGACGAGCTGAAACTGATAAAGGACTACAAGGGCATCACTAACGTTTTTGCGACCGACGAGCTGGGCAACATGGTCCATTCGCTCGCGGTTTTCTCGATCAAGCCCGGCACCCGCGACCCGGTGTTCATCCGCACCATCAACGCTTCATGAGCGTGGTGACTGGTCCCTTGACTACGCGTTCAAGGTCCTACGCCGCCGCGCATGCGGGTCAGGGGGTGGTGGCGGATAAGGCACGCCGTCACCCTGAGCGCAGCGAAGGATGTCATGCCGTGGCTAGCGGCGATGAGGTCGTTCGCTTTGCTCAGGACGACATGAACTCGCCTCTCGCTCTCGCCGGATAGCCCTTTGTCCCAACAGCTCATCCAGCTCGTCGTGAGTGGGCTGGCCGTCGGCTCGGTCTACGCGCTGGTCGGGCTTGCCTTCATCATGGTGAACGAAGCCACGGGCGTGGTGAATTTCGCCACGGGCCAGATGGTGGCGATCGGTTGTTTCCTCGGCGTCACCACCAGCCTGCAGATGGGCTTGCCACTGGCGCCGGCCTATGTGCTGGCGTTGGCCGGCATGGCCTTCTTCGGCGTGGTCTTCTACGCCGTCGTCTTCCGTCCGTTGCAAGACCGGCCGGTGGTCACCGTCATCATCGGCACGGTGATGATCGGCATCGTCATCCAGAACTCCGCTCTCATGACCTGGGGTTCGGTACCCTTCCGCCCGCGCTCTCCCTTCGGCCGGCAGGTCATCGACGTGTTCGGCGCCGCCCTCTCAGCGCATGCGCTGTTCGTGATCGTCGTCGCCTTCCTGATGATCGCGCTGCTCTATCTTTTCATTTATCGCACCGCAATCGGCGCGCGCATGCGGGCGGTGGCGCAGGATCGCGACGCGGCGCGGCTGATGGGCATCGGCGTCGATCGTATGTTCGTGCTGACCTGGATCATCGCCGGCCTGCTCACCGGCGCCGCCGGCATCCTGATCGGCCCGATGTGGTTCGCCGACGTCAACATGGGCGACCCGATCGCGCTAAAAGCCTTTGCCGCCATAATCATCGGCGGGTTTTCCAGCGTCCCGGGCGCTATCGTCGGTGGCATCCTGGTCGGCCTGGCCGAGATGCTGGGGGCGGCCTACATCTCGTCGACCTACAAGGATGGCCTCGTCTTCCTGGTGATGATCCTGTTCCTGCTGGTGCGCCCACAGGGCATCTTCGGCGAGCGCATCGGGCAACGCGCATGAGCACCCGCGCATGATTAACCGGCGCACCGCCCTGCTCGCTTCCTGCGCGGTCTTTCTGCTGGCGCTGCTGCTGCCTGCTTTCATCAGCGGCTACGGCATCCGCATCCTCAATCTCGCGTTGATCGCGGCCATCGCCGTCATCGGTCTCAATTTCGCCTTCGGCTATGCGGGCCTCATTACCCTAGCACAGGCCGGCTTCGTCGGCTGCGGCGCCTATATCACGGCCATCCTGTCGACAACCCTTGGCCTGTCGCCCTTTCTCTCCATTCCCACCGCCGTCGTCGGCACCGGTCTTATCGCCATCGTCATCGGCCTGCCGATGCTGCGCCTGAAGGGTCACTACCTCGCGCTGGCAACGCTGGGCTTCAACGTCTCCTTCGTCATCGTCGCCACCAACTGGAAGTCGGTGATGGGCGGGACTGACGGCATCTCCGGCATTCCCTCGATCGCTCTGCCCGGCTGGCCGATCGCCAACGACCATCGCTATTACTATGTGCTGTGGGTGGCGCTGGCCGCGGCTACCTGGTGCGCCTGGCGCATCCGCAATTCCCACATCGGCCTGGCCATGATCGCGGTGCGCGACGACGAGATCGCCACCGGCGCGGCCTCCGTGGGCGTCACCCGAATCAAGCTGCAGGCCTTCGCCCTCTCCGCCCTCTATGCCGGCTTGGCCGGCGCGCTGTTCGCGCACATGACCAACTTCGTGGCGCCGGACGATTTCGCGCTCGGCCATTCGATCATCTATCTCGCCATGCTGATCATCGGCGGCGAAGGCTCGATCCTGGGCAGCATCGCCGGGGCCATCATCGTCACCTTCATGCCCGAGTTGATGCGCGACCTCGGCGCTGCCTACATGATCGTGTTCGGCAGCCTGATGCTGCTGATCCTGATCTTCCTGCCCAAGGGGCTGCTCAGCCTTACCGGCATCGTCGGCCGCCGGCTGAAGGTCTTCGGTCGATGAGCCCGACGATCCTCGCCATCGACGGCCTGTCGAAAAATTTTGGCGGCGTGCACGCCGTCCAGTCGGTGTCGCTGGAAATCCCCGCCGGCCGCATCTTCTCGGTCATCGGACCGAACGGCGCGGGCAAGACGACGCTGATCAACGTGCTGACCGGCATCCTGGCAAGCTCCGGCGGCAAGGTCAGGTTCGATGGCGAGGACATAACCGACGCCCCTGCCCACCTTGTGGCCGCCGCCGGCATGGTCCGCACCTTCCAGAACGGCCGCCTCTTCCAGCGGCTGACGGTGATGGAGAACGTCTTGGTCGGCGCCCATCACCTGCTGCCGCAATCGGTCTGGTCGGCGATCCTGGGCGGCGCCGCCGCGCGCCGAATGCACGAGATTCGCGCCCGCGCGCGCGCGCTGCTAGCCACACTTGGCCTTACCGACGACGCCGAACGCCTGGTCGGGGCCCTGCCCTACGGTCGCCAGCGCATGGTCGAGATCGCCCGCGCTCTCGTCTCCCAGCCGACGCTGCTGCTGCTCGACGAGCCCGCGGCCGGCCTCAATTCCGGCGAGGTCGAACGCCTGCGCGGCATCCTCGAAGGCTTGCGCACGCAGGGGCTCACTCTGGTGCTGGTCGAGCACAATATGGGCCTAGTCATGCGCGTCGCCGACCGCATCGCCGTGATCAATTTCGGCGAGAAGATCGCCGAGGGCAGCCCCGCGGAGGTCCGCGCCGATCCCAAGGTGCTCGAAGCCTATCTCGGCCATGGATACCGGCATGCTGACCATTGACCGCATCGCCGTCGCCTACGGCGCGATCGACGCGCTGCACGGCATCTCGCTGCAGGTCGGCAAGGGCGAGGTCGTGGCGCTGCTGGGCGCCAACGGCGCCGGAAAGACCACTCTGCTGCGCACCATTTCCGGGCTGCAGCGCGCCAAGTCGGGCGAGATCCGCTTCGACGGCGAGCTGCTGGCCAACAGCTCGGCCGAGAGCCGGGTCACGCGTGGCCTAGCTCATGTGCCCGAAGGGCGGCGCATCTTTGCCGGCCTGACGGTGCTCGAGAATCTCGACGTCGCTACCACGGTATGGCGCCGCCGCGGCATGAGCGCGGCAGGCGATCTCGACAATGTCTTCGCGCTCTTTCCCCGACTGAAGGAAAGATCGAGCCAGCTCGGCTGGTCCCTGTCGGGCGGCGAGCAGCAGATGCTGGCGATCGGCCGCGCACTGATGGCGCGACCCAAAATGCTGCTGCTCGACGAGCCGTCGCTCGGCTTGGCGCCGCGCCTCTCGGCCGAGGTCTACGAGCGCATCGCCGACATCAACGCCAAGGGCGTGACGGTGCTGCTGGTCGAGCAGAACACGGTGCTGGCGCTCGAGGTCGCACAGCGGGCCTATGTGATCGAGAATGGCCACATCGTGCTAGACGGACCGGCGCGCGATCTGGCACGCCATCCTCGGGTGCGCGAGGCGTATCTGGGAGCGTAGAGAAATGATGCATTCGGGATCCTTATGATGCGGTTTGGCGGCAATCGTCTGCTTGCCCCGCCTGATGGGTCTTGGCTGTGGCAAAGGACCAGGGTCGCGAGTGAGAACGTCTGCTGTTGGGAGCAGCGCAGACATATTGCAGACATCACGAAACCGACACGATTGACCCACATGAGACATTCCGACGCAAATCGTCAGTGTACTCCTCAGGAAGTTTCATCTGAGGGTCAGTGCGGCGGTTTCTGCTTCCGGGACCACGTCATGGTCGTAGAGTCGCCGTCGAAAAGCGGCATGAGCAGCGATCTGAGCGTCCCTGACGCCCAGGTCCGAGTTGGCAAAATCATATCTGAGGCCGTTCTCACGGGCGCCTCGCTGTATTGAACCAACCCGTTCACGGCGGAGACCTTCGTAAGCCAGCAGAGCCGTCGCAACTGTCTTCAGGCTCGCACCCGCCAGGATCGTCGCGAGAGCCATTCCATCCTCTATCGCCTGGTTCGCTCCCTGTCCGAGATGAGGCAACATTGGATGCGCCGCATCGCCGAGCAGTGTCAGGCGTCCACGACTCCAGGTCGGCAATGGCTCGCGGTCATACAGAGTCCATCGGAACGTCGCCGAAACCTGGCCCAGCAATGACTTGATCCGCGGGTCCCAGCCGGCGAACTCGCGGCGAAGAACATCGGGATCGCCGGGAAGGGACCAGGATTCCTTCATCTCGTCGTCAGCCGGCACGAAGCCCACGTAGTTGATCAATTGCCCGGCTCGCACGGGGAACGTCAGGAAGTGCTTGCCCTTGCCAAGCCACATCAACCAGGAATCGGTTGGCCAGTTCGGAATGCGATCGTGCGGGATGACGCCACGGTAGGCGACGGATCCCGAGAAGACCGGATGAGAAGGAGGCGTTACCTCGTGGCGAAGCGCCGAGTGGATGCCGTCCGCGGCAATGACGACATCGCCTTCCGCAACGGCCCCGTTGGCAAAAGATACCCTGGCCACGTCATCGCCGTGCTCATAGGCAGTGCAGCGGTGGCCGGTGTGTACGACGTCCTTTGGCAGCGCGGCGGCAAGGATCTCGACGAGGTCGGCGCGGTGCATGCCGAACGCAGCGTTCCAGCCCGCCGAGTCCGTTACCTGCACAGGCGCGATGGGCGCTCCGTTGTCACGCAGGTATTGCGAGCCAGATCCGACCCTGGCGCCAAACTTTTCGACGGCCTGGCCTAGGTTGACCCTTTGAAGCTGGCGGACGCTGTTCGGCGTCAGGAAGCCGCCCGCGCCGATCTCGCCGAGATTGGGCGCCTGCTCGTAGACGGAGACCTGAAATCCGCGAGCAACCAGCGCGTTGGCAGCGAACAGGCCACCGATTCCGCCACCAATGACCACGACCCTCAGCCCTTTTCCGGTCATTGCAAGCTCCTCGCGCCACGGGCTGATGATCGGACTGAATGCTGCGTTGTATCTTCGCTCAGAGTAGAGGAGTGTCGCCAAGGCGCCAGAACGCCGAGGACAGGAGTTCGCATGCCCGGGACATTCAGTCGAGTCCGAAGCTTGATGGGCCCAATTGCGGCGGGGCTCGCCCTTTGCCTCGCCGCAACCACTGCCTTCGAAAGCCCGGCGAGGGCCGATAGCTATCCCGACCGGACCGTCAGGATTATCGTGCCCTTCCCGGCCGGGGGGACCGCTGACGTGCTGCCACGGGCGGTTGCCGACTGGCTGTCGCGCAAATGGGGCCAGCCCGTCGTCATCGAAAACCGCACAGGGGCTGCCGGCAACATCGGCGCAGAACAGGCTTATCGTTCGGCACCGGACGGCTACACGTTGCTCGCGTCACCGCCGCCGCCCCTCGTTATCAACCAAAACCTCTATCGCAACCTGCCCTTCGATCCGCTCAAGTTCGAACCGGTCATCGTGATGGCGATGGTGCCCAACGCGCTGATCGTGAATCCCAACAACGTGAGGGCATCGAACCTCGGCGAGCTGATTGAATACCTGAAGAACAATCCCGACAAGATCACGTCGGCCACGCAAGGAAACGGAACGACATCGCATCTTACGTCCGAGCTCTTCCAGCTGATGGCAAAGGTGAAGCTGCGCCACATTCCCTATCGCGGGTCGGCTCCAGCACTACAAGGGCTGCTGGCTGGTGATGTCGATCTGATGTTTGACAACCTCGGCGTCTCGCTGCCGCTGGTTGCTGCCGGCAAGCTCAAGTTGTTGGCGGTGGCTTCGGCCGAACGGCTACCGGCCCTCCCCGACGTCCCGACCATCGCCGAAACACTGCCGGGCTTTGAAGCGGTCGCCTGGTTCGGCATCGTGGCACCTCCGAAGACACCCCGGAACATCGTCGACAAGATCAATGCAGATGTGAACGAGGCCCTGCGCCAACCTGCGGTGCAGGAGCTGCTCGCGAAGCTGTCTGCCCAGAGATTCGGGGGCTCGATCGAGAGAACATCAAAATACATGCGGGACGAGGTCGACCGATGGAATGCCGTAATTAAAGCAGCAAATATTGAGACCCAGTGATGGAGACCAACAGTCCCGCACAATGACTGGGAGTTGATTCGGAAAGCGAAGCGCGGGGAGCAGACCAGCGTACGAGCAGTGCCCAGAAGGCTTGGCGAGCTGACGGCCAAGTAACCATCCATGTCCGCTTCTGGCCCAAATGCGAAGTGCCGACTGGCTCTGCAATTGTCTGCTTATCGGGGTGGACCGGAAGTGATCGCCGCAGGAGACGTTCGAGTCCTGCATCGCCGATCTCGACACGATCGTCGCGCCCCGTTTCTTCGGGTATTTCCCCGCCAACGCCTTGTTCGCGGGCGTCCTGGGCGACCTTGTCAGCACTGGCCTGGGCACCGTGGGCCTGTCCTGGCAATCCTCGCCGGCGCAGCGTCCGCCGCATGCCAGCCTGGGAGTGGATTCGTGGATTCTGCAGGATGCGGCGTTGCACGGGCTGCCAGCCGTGGAGGCGCTTGTTGGAACGGGCGTTCGTTACCAAGTCCTTAGATAGGCGTCGATGTGGCGGCGGAGGGATAATGGCGTACCGGGGGCAGGTATGGCGGTGGTAGCAGGGTTGATCGGCAGCACAAGTTTCGGCTGCACTCAGGCACCGGTCGCCGCCGACGCCTCATTCAACAGCACTGCGATTCGCCTCGACGAGGCGCGCCGCTCCATCCAGCCCAGCCTTGGCGCAAACAAGTACGAGTTCACACAGCCGTTCATCGAGAAAGTCCGGCAGGGCGAGAACGCGCCGTTGATGGTGCGCGCGCCCAACGCGCACGCCGTCCGGTGGTGATATTCCGATCCGGTGGCCAATCACTCGGCCCGGTCAGAGGATGGCCTCAACACTGGCTGCGGCCGCCTAGTTCCGGGGAACGAGCGTCCAGACGGGATCGAGCATGCGCAGGCGGCGTCCAAATAGGAGCGTGAGCCGTCGTTCGTCGTCCAGAGAGAGGAGCCAGAGAGAGGAGAGAGCATGTCCAGCCGTCGCCAGGCCGTCGCTCTTGCCATCGCATTGGCAGCCGCCATACTTCTGACGCCAGTCGCCGCCGGTAGCCAGGCTGCGCCGTCCAATTCGTCCTATCGCCCCGGGCTCGGTGACCTAATGACAATGACCGTGCAGCCGCGCCACCTGAAGGTGGGTTTGGCCGGCCAGGAACGGAACTGGTCTTATGCTGCCCACGAGGTGCACGAGCTGGAAGAGGCGTTGGAGCGCGCCGCCAAGCTGTGGCCGAAATGGCGCGAAATCGACATCGCCGGCCTGATCGCCGGGTCGACCAAGGAGCCAATCGAGGCGCTCGAAGAGGCCGTGAAGGCGAAGGACGCTGCCCGCTTCAACGAGGCCTATGCGCGGCTGACCAGCGCCTGCAACGCCTGCCATCAAAGCTCCGATGTCGGCATGATCGTCATCCAAGTGCCGAAAAGCTCCCCCTTTCCCAACCAGATTTTCGGCCCACGAGGCCATAGCGCGGCGCAGCTGCCATTCGGTTACGCATTGGAGGCCCGTCAATTCCCCAAGGAAAATGCAATGTCTACGACCTCGATCTCATGGCTACCGTGGGCCCCTAATCGCCCCTCCCTTTCACTTGATTGCCTGCAGCCCAGCGCCTTCTGCGATCCCTTTCATAAACGCGGGGAAGTTCCACTGGCCCGTTAGCAGCGCAAACTGTCGGCGAGCTACTCCCCCTGATGGGGCGCGACGAGAGCGGGACGTTGACGCGGTTCCACTAAGCCACTCAGCAGCGAAAGCATCTCTTTCAAGATCGCACAAACGGGAAGAGCCGTCCGCGTCCGGAAGGGTCTGCTGTTGTGGGTAGACCGGACATACGGCGGACATCACGAAACCGAAGCGTTTGACCCGAAGGGAGCCGCCTCCATTCGATCACCTGTGCGTTCACTGCTGGAGCAACCAAAACAGGTCAAGGACAGCGGCCAGCTAACTCCTCCTATCGCGTGTCTGCGCTTTTAGTTGTGGAGTTCGATGAGCAGAGCCTTGGCCTCTCGCAGATCGGGCGTGTCGAAGCCCTCGGCGAACCACCCGTAGACCGGCGCCAGCAGGTCGTGGGCTTCGCTTACCCGCGCCCCGTCGCGCATAAGTCGCGCATAGCTGGTGCTGGTCCGGAGTTCCCAGGACTTCGCTTGTTGCCGACGTGCAAAATCGAGCGACGCGACGTAGTTGCGCTCCGCGCTCAGCAGGTCGCCCTTCAACGAGAGCAGCCAGCCTTTGATGCGGAGAATCTCAGCAAAGCACCAACGTTCACCCCAGCCGGGCCGCTCGATCTGCGCGGTGATTTCGTCCATCAGGTCGAGCGCACCATCGAGATCGCCAAGCTGAGCCATGGCCTCGGACAGAAACAATTTCCAGTAAGGAATGCCAGTTCTTCCACCGCTCGCCTCCCATACGGCAAGGCCCGCCTTGAGCGAGGCCACTCCCTCAGCGAACTGCCCCTTGCGGATCAATGCCATTCCAGAATGGCAGGGCGCCAGGAACGCTGTGAGCACGGGCAGGCTGTTCTCGCGGCCCAGCCGCTCGGCCTCCTCGGCGCGCTTCAAAAGCTCGTCAGGTCTGCCAAGGGGATCGAGCACTGTTGCACCCATCGTCAAGGCCCAGCCGAGGTCGAAGGGATGGCCGAGCTTCCGCGCATGTGCCTCCTTGGCGTCCCTGATCTGAGAGGCCTGCGCCGGGTATCCAAACAGCCAAGTCAAGAGGGCCGAATAGGCCAGACCTACTGTTTTCGGGTCTTGATAGATGACGCCCATCAGGTGCCCATGCCGCTCCTCGTCGTACAGCGCGAGCACATGGTCCCCGTGATGTCGGGCGCTGATCAAATCCCCGAGATAAGAGTAGTTAACCAGGGCAGTGTAGTGTCCGAGAATCTGGAGGGCCGGGTCGCCGTATGCCTCGGCAGCATCGAGTGTCTGTGTGAACCAGCACAGCAACTCGGTCACCCGGCCCGTCGTAAAGGTGTTGGCCCACAGACCGAACAGCGTCGGTACCAAGGCGTCGTTACGGCGAAGCGAGTTTGCCAGCCCGAGTGCGGGATATAGGGTGTCCCCGACCTCCTGACTTGCCCAGCCCCTCAGCCCGATCCACGCCCTGCCCAACAAGGTGCGTAAACTCAGCTCCTTGCTGTCGCGGTCCGCCGAGGACGGCAAGTCCGCGACCAGACCCAAACCCTTGTTCAGGTGCGCGATGGCTTCGCTGAGCGCGAAGCGCCTAAGAGCCAGGCTGCCAGCCTGCTGCCAGAGCGGGATCGCCCGTGGATGTTTCGCCTCGGTGTAGTGGTATGCTAGCAGCTCGGGCTCCGTCGCCTCGATATTCGGAAACTGTTCCTCGATTACCCGCGCGATCTTGTCATGTAATTCTTGCCGCCGCCGCTTAAGCATGGAATCGTAGGCGGCATCCTGCACCAACGCGTGCTTGAAGGTGTAAACGGCGGCGGGCGGCGTTCCTTGCTGGAACGCCAGTTCCGAGGCGGTGAGCTGTGCAAGCGCCTCATCGAGTTCGGGCTTCGCGTGTGGCGCGACAGCGGCAATCAGCTCGTAACCGAACTCGCGTCCGATTGCGGCCCCGATCTGCGCGATCTCCTTCACCGGTGTGAAGCGATCGAGCCGCGCCAATAGCAAATCGCGCAACGTCAGCGGGATCGCCAGGTGGTCCGCATCGCCGGCATATTCCCAGCGGTCCCCCGCATCCTTTAGATCCGCCAATTCCAGGATCGACTTGATCAGCTCCTCCACGAAAAGCGGCACCCCATCGGTCTTGGCAATGATCTGTTCGAGCAAATCCGCAGGCAACGCCTTGTCCGCGGTGAGCCTCGCCACCATCGCACTGCTCTGCGGCCGCGTGAGCTTCGCAAGCGTGAGCGAAGTGACGTAATCATGGCGCGACCAGTGGGGTGAAAAGTCCGGCCGGTGCGCTACAACGACCAGCAACGGAATGTTCCGCAACCGATGGATAAGCAGGTCCATGGCTTCCAGGGTGGTGGGGTCGGCCCATTGGGCGTCCTCGAACAGCATCACAGTGGGCTGCTGTAGCGCTGCGGCTTCCACAATGTCGATGAGCGCACGCAAGGTCTCATCCTTGAACTTCTGCGGCGTCATTGCGGCGGTGCCGTAACGCGCTTCGTATGGAATGGAGAGCATTGCCGCGATCAAACGCGCGTCATCGCGAGAGCGGCCGTACTGGCCGACAATGAGTGCTTCCAGCTTTTCAAGCTTCTGCTCGGCGGTTTCCTCGCGCGCAAACTGTAAGGTCCGCTCGAAATTGTCGATGATCGGATAGAACGCGCTGTTGACGTAATACGGCGAGCAGTGGAAGCGCAGACTTGCCGCGCGATAGGTCTCCAGGCGCGCGCGCAACTCGCTCAGGATGCAACTCTTGCCGATGCCGGGTTCGCCAGAGAGCAGTACTACCTGGCCCTCGCCGTCCTGAGCCAGCTTCCAGCGCCCCATGAGCTGGCCGAGTTCATGCTCGCGGCCGACGAACCCGGTGAGCCGGCCGCTGCGCACCAATTCGAAGCGGCTCTCGGAAACCGACACGCCCTCGACTGCCCAACAGTCGATGGGCTCGGCAAAGCCCTTGAGTTCGTGCCGGCCGAGATCGCTCAGCCTGAAGCGACGACCAAGTAGCCGACGCGTCGACGCGGGGACGACAATGCTTCCTGGCTCGGCCACAGCCTGCAATCGCGCAGCCAAGTTGGGGGTCTCACCGATAATGCCGCGTTCCTGAGCCTCGCCCGCGCCGATGAGATCGCCGACAACTACGAGACCGGTGGCGATACCGATACGCACCCCCAGCGGTTCGGCGGCCTGGACTTGCCCGACAACCTCCACGAGAGAGAGCCCGGCCCGCACCGCACGCTCAGCATCGTCCTCGTGCGCCCGCGGATAACCGAAATACACGAGCACTCCGTCGCCCATGTATTTGGCCAGGAAGCCGTCAAAGCGGCGTACCGTTTCGGCAACACATTTCTGATAGGTCGAAATGACCTCGCGCAGATCTTCGGGGTCCATGCGAGCCGAGAGCGCCGTCGAGCCGACAAGATCGCAAAACATCACCGTAAGATGTCGACGCTCTGCGCCGTCGCCGTGCGACGGTGCCGGAACGACCGGTGTAGCTTTCACCACCGCTGTCGCGGCGAGCGTCGCAATCGCCGTCAGTAGTCTCTTGCGATGTCCGAGCACGACCCCGAGCTTCTCAAGGTCGGCGTCGGTCAGTTCGGGCAGGATCTCGGCATCAATGGCATTGTCGCGAAACGCCGCCAGGTACTGCTGCAGTCCCAAGCCGCGCAGCCACGTCTCGATGTCCATATCCACCTCCACGGTGGTGACGAGACGGTCGTCTAGCTACTAATCTACCACGCCCATCGCAGGGACCGCACCGATTTCACGATCTGACCGATTAAGATTCACGATCTGACCGATTAAGAATGGCTGTGCTGCAAGCCGCTTCCGCTGATGTAGGTCAGGCCCACTGACCAAAGGTGATGACGGGCGACCGTCAGCGCCATGCGGTAGTTGGCTAAGGCTGGCGCTCTCGCCGGCTGTCATAGAAATACCGCTCGAGTGGTGCGGGGTAGTCGAACAATCGCTGGGTTCGTAGATGTCGGCTCCTGGCCCAAATGCGAAGTGCCGACCAAGTCCGAAATTGTCTGCTTCTCTAATCGGCCGGTTGGGGTCAAGCGCTTTCAGACTATCCACCAGCACAGTGTCGATGTCGCTCGCGGGGCCGTGCTTCTCTTCGGAATCGGCGCCAGGGCCCTTCCATCATGGGTTTCGAGGACGGGGCGGAACAATCTGTTGGGCGGCCTTGCCGTCTTACAGACAGGAGGTCCAAGCAGACATACGAACTCGCCTCATCCATCGTCCCGCAAAGGGACATCATTCCACCGCCTGGTGGAGCTCGAATGTCCTCCTATCTCGTTTGATCCGGCATAATTCTCATGCTGCTGCCACGGCTTGTTCCCGGGTCCATCGGAACTCGGTGCCGTCAACCCAGATGCGGTGCATGATCACGGCCAACCGACGCGCCAGCGCCACAATCGCCTTCTTCATCCCACGCCGCCTGGCGATCTTCATGGCCCAGGCCTTGAGCCAGCACCACTTCGCCAAACGCACCAGCATGATATGAGCTGCTTCGTAGAGCAGCGTCCGCATCATCTCGTCCCCGCACTTTGATATCGCGCCGGTTCGATTGATCTCGCCTGATTGATACCTGGAAGGCGTCAGACCAAGCACCGCCCCGACGGCCTTGGAGTTTCGGAAGCGTGCCGGCACGTCAACGGTAGCACGATAGGTCAGCGCCACCACAGGGCCGACACCAGGCACCGTCATCAGGCGCCGGCACACATCATCATGGCGGACGATAGCCAGCAAGCGACGATGAAGAATGCCGACCTGCTCACGAAGCGTCCGCCGGACAATCAGCAGCGGTTCGACCAACTCGGCAAGATCCGGGAGGTTCTCGACAAGCTCCCTGATCCGAGCCTCGAACTTCAACACTCCCACCACGCCCACCTTGAGGCCGAAGTTACGCAAAGTCGCCGCGCAGGTCGTTGTCGATGGCGATCGCCTTCGACTGCAGCAGCTTGCGATGGGTCAGCAGCATTCGCAGTTTCTGGCTGCGCAGCGTCTTCACATGCACCGGGCGATACAGTCCCGCCCGCATCATCTGCGCGATGCCACGCGCATCGTTGCGGTCGGTCTTGTTGATCTGCGCCTGCAACACCGCCCGCATGTGCCGCGTCTCAACGCAGATCACCGGCAAGCCTGCCTCGGCAATCGCGCTAAATAGCCATTGCGACAGCGGCCCCGCTTCCAGCCCTATTCGCTTGAAGCGGTAGAGCGGGTTCGTCACTACCGGCAGCAGAGCTTCAGGCTCGCTCGCTACCTTCACTTCCCGCACCAGCCTGCCCGTGTCATCGACAATGCAGACGCTGGTCTGCTTGACCGATACGTCCAATCCAGCAAAATAATCCATGCTGCGCTTCTCCTTCTGATGCTTGAGGCCGTACCAACGGACCTCGTCTCACCATCAGCCTGAAACGCAGCACCCAAAATCTTCTACTATCCACAAACACGCCGGCCGATTACCCCATCTGTTGGGAGCAGCGCAGACATATTGCAGACATCACGAAACCGACGCGATTGACCCTAAGCGGACTTCAGGTCGACGGCACATCATAGGAGCACTCGGCAGCGCCATGGCGCTGCTAAGCCAAGCCGCCCAGCTTACGCTGGGCGTAGCGCTAGGACCTCGATCGACGACAGTCGGCCCTCCTCCTGGCTACGCGAGACGTTGATCTGGTACTCGCGCAGGCGACCGCCGATGAAGACGTGGGGTCCGAGAGGCGGCAGACCTTCACTTTCGAGCTTGAGCCGCGCGGCGCGGCGCATCTGCAACGTGTTCGCCGTAGTGTCCTCGAAATGCACGATTTGCAAGCCGGCCGACTGCAGTTCTTCGCGCGTCTGGGCGACCGTCGATAGGAAGCTGGTATCGCTCGAGGCAGCCCATGGCACGGGATAGTAGGGCGCGCCGGCCGGCCCTGCCGCGAGATTGGACAGCGCCAGCACGCCGCCTGGCTTCAAGACGCGCCGTGCTTCCCGGTAGAAGCGCGGTTTGTCCGCGATGTTCATGACGACATTCTGTGAATAGGCGCGATCGAAGTTTTCATCACCGAACGGCAGGTCGAGCGCCGAGCCCTCAACGATGCGAACCTTGTCGGCGAGACCAGTCGCCACGTTGAGCGCTTCGGCCGCCCGGCAATAGTCGGCCGTGAGATCGATGCCCGTAACATGACAATCGAAGGTCGCGGCGAACCAGCGCGCCGGACCGCCGATGCCGCTGCCAAGGTCGAGCAGGCGCTCGCCGCGGTGCGGTGCCAGCAAGTTGGCAAGCTCGCGGGTCGAGGCGAGGCCGCCGCCATGGAAATGATCGACCGGCGCCAGTGTGTCGGGCGTGGGGGCGCCGGCTCCACCGACCGCTGCCAGGACCCGCCGGGCTATGTCGCTACTGGCGTAATGCGCCTGCACGCTGCCTAGGTTCGTTGTCAGCGCGGCCTCCGTCGCTGTCCTCGACGCCTGCGGGTTGATCCTAGTGTCCGACGCCCATTGCTTGTACATGCTGCCGCAGGGGCCAGGGCGCTCGAGCGCCGTTCTCGACCAGCGATAATGTCTCCTTTTGGCCCAAATGCGAAGTCCCGACCGGCTCCGGAAATGTCTGTTGTTGGGGGCAGACCGGACATACAGCGGGCATCACGAAGCCGACGCGTCTGACCCAAAGCAGGCATGAAGTCGCTCGAATAACTCTTCGACCGCATCATCCGCTCGAGTCAGCCGCGCACCGGGCCTTTACTGCGGAGCGAGCGGGCGGCCATGGTGATGGCTTGCAGCATCCGGTGGGCGGTGGTCGACAGCGGTGTGTCGGCGCGCATGAACGCACCGACGTGCGCACGCGGCAGGCGTTCTCGGATGTCGACGCGCTGCAGCCTGCCCGCCGCCACGCCGGCCTGGAGGTCCTGCACGGGGAGCATACCCATAAGATCGCTGCCGGCGATCAGCGCCAGCGTAACCGCGTGCGACTCGCAATGCACGCTCATGTCGGGCGGCGGCAGGCCGGCGGCTGCGAAGGCCCGCTCGAGCAGTCCGCCCGCGCCCAGCCGGTAGACCAGCACCCAGGATGCGCCGGCGAGCTCGGCCAGCACGGTGGCGCGCGCGAGCGTATGACCGCGGCGTGCCGCGATCGCCATCTCCGCCTGCCACAGCTTCCTGAACACCAGGCCGCCCTCGACCGGGGCGGGACCGCGCTCGGCGATTACGAAATCGAGGCTGCCGTCGCGCACCAGGGGCAGCAGCACGTCGCGCGTGCCCTCGCGAATGCGGATGCGGGCCTTCGGCCGCTCGGCGCGGAAGCGGGCGATGGCGCGTGGCGCCAGCACGATGGAGGCCGGCCCCATTCCGACCGCCACCGAGCCTTGCGTGCCGCCGCTGAGCTCGCTCAGCTCCTCGCGCGCGCGGCCCAGCTCCGCTAGCACGACGCCGGCACGCGCGCCGAACAGGCGGCCGGCCTCGGTCAGGCGAACGCCGCGCGACGTGCGGATGAACAGCGCGGCCTGCAGGTCGGCCTCGAGGCTCGCCATCGCCTTGCTGATCGCCGGCTGGGAGATGCCGATGCGGTGCGCGGCGGCGCGCAGGCTGCCGGCCTCGCGAACCGCCAGGAAAGCCCTGATTTGTCCAAGTTGCATGTGCGATATCCTGAGGTTATCGGCCCAAAGCCTAGCTCATCTTCCGCCGCGGACAACAGCGTGTTCTCCTCACCACAGGAGGCACGCCCCATGACACGTCGCTCCGGCCTGACACGTCGCTCCGCGTTGCTTGCTCCGCTCCTCGTATCGCCGCTTCTTGCCGCTGCCTGGCGCGACGCCGCGGCCCAGGATTATCCCGCCGGCACGATCCGCATCATCGCGCCCGGTCCCGCCGGCAGCCCGCGCGATTTGCGTGCGCGCTGGGCGGCCGAGCAGCTCGGCTCGGCGCTCGACCGCACCGTCATCGTCGACAACAAGGCCGGGGCGGGCGGCAATATCGGTACGGAAGCGGCAGCGAGAAGCGCGCCCGACGGACGCACCCTGGTCGTCGTCGACAGCGGCACGCTGACCCAGAACCCGCACATCTACCAACGGCCAGGCTACGACGCGCGCGCCGACTTCGCGCCGGTGATCGCGCTGACTGAAGGCTCGCCCATGCTCGCCGTGCCGGCGGCGTCCACGGTGCGCAAGGTATCGGATCTCGTGGCGCTGGCCCGGGCGACGCCGGGCAAGCTCTCCTATGGTTCGGCGGGCATCGGCACGCCGCCACATCTGGCCGGCGAACTCTTCAGCCGGGCAGCCGGCATCGACGTTCTGCACGTGCCCTACAAGGGCGCGCCCATCGCCATCCAGGATCTCGTCGGCGGCCGGCTCGACTATCATCATCGATAGCGTGGCGCTGCTGCAGCCGCTGGCGGCGGCGGGCAAGGTCCATGCTATCGCCGTCAGCGGTCCGGCGCGCCTCGAGGACCTGTCCGACCGTCCCGACCTTCGCCGAGCAGGGCCTACCGGGCGCGACCTACGTCGTCTGGATAGGCCTGGCCGTCCCGACGGGAACGCCGGCGCCGCTGGTCGAGCGGTTGAACCGCGCACTGTCGGATGCGCTGGCCACGGAGAAGGCGAAGGCGTGGTTCCGCAGTCAGGGCACCACGGTGGTGGGCGGCACGCCCGCCGACTTCGCCAGGCGCATCGACGCGGACTACAAGCGCTGGGGTGATGTCATTCGCGCTGCCGGCATCAAGGCGGAGTAAAAAGAGGGAGGATACGATGACGGTCGTGCCTTATCGCGGCGCTACGCGGCGGCTAGTGTTGGCCCTTATGGTGCTCGGTGCGCCCGGTGCGGTGGCGCAGCAATCGACCGGCATCCCCGGCGTTATCTCGCCCGGGGTCGAGCCGGAACTGGTGCAGGAGGGCTTCACGTTCACGGAAGGCCCAGTGGCCACGCCCGATGGCGGACTTTTATTCAGCGACATCCGAGCGAACCGGATCCACCGCCTTGATGCGGTCGGCAAGATCACCACGCTTTATGAGCAGACGAACGGGGCGAACGGCTTGGCGCTCAACAAGGCGGGCGAGCTGTTCGCCGCAGAAGGCGGCGGCAAGCGGCTCAGCATGCGCAACCGTGACGGCGCGCCGATGGTGCTGACCGACAACGTCGAGGGCAAGCCGTTCCTGGCGCCCAACGACCTGATCCTCGATTCCAAAGGCGGCATCTACTTCACGGATCCAGGTCCGCGGCCGGTGGTGGCGGGGCGGCCGACCTGCCTGTGCTACCTGACGGCCGGCGCCAAGCAGGCGACTGTGCTCGACGGCGCGGTCGGGCGGCCGAACGGACTGATCCTGACGGTCGACGGCAAAACGCTGATCGTAGCTGACACGATCGGCAACACCGTATTCGCCTACGAAGTCCAGCCCGATGGCACGGTCAAAGGCAAGCGCGCCTTCGCCGAGCTGCGCGACATTCCGGCCGGCAAGGAGAGCGGCGCCGACGGCCTCGCGCTCGACGATCGCGATCGCGTCTACATCACCACGCTTGCTGGCGTGCAGGTATTTGATGCCAAGGGCGACTATCTCGGCACGATCAAGCTGGGTCGCCAGCCCGCCAACGTCGCCTTCGCAGGACCTGACAGGCAGACGCTGTACATAACCGCGCGCGAAGGACTCTACCGCGTCAAGATGCTGTCGCGCGGTCCCGACCGGCCTGGTAAATGAGAGGCGGCGCAATGTTTCCATGCTCAACGAGCAAATGGCGTCCAGTCCGCCTGCATCAAGATGCAGCCATCGCTCTAGCCGCCGCTTGCGCCGAGCGCCATCATTGAAACGGTAATTCAGCAACCGGCGCCACCCGGGCCTCCGGCCGTGTGAGACCGCCTGCTGTGCCCGTTTGGGAGTACCCGCGCGGGCGCCACGGCCACTATGCTCCGAGCAACCTCACGAAAGGAGTGCCGAGCCATGCGTTCCTGGATCCACCACGCCAAGGGGCGGCATGTCCGCCAGGCACGGGTCGGCCTCGGCGACCTGCGGGAAGAGCACATCAGTCGGCAGGGCTTCTTCGGCCCGGTCGCCATGATCTACCGCGAGCATGGCCCCAACGAGGTCGTGCGCGTCGAAGGTACCCTGAACCCGCGCCGGGTTGCCGACACTGCCAATGTCGAGCCGTCCGACCTGACCGATCCCCGCGGCACGCCGGAGGTGATGCTCTCCAACCGGGACGTCGGCGTGGCTATCAGCCGTCGCAGGACGGCAATGCCCTTCGCTTACCGCAACACGGACGGCGACCTTCTGTACTTCGTGCACAAGGGCACCGGCCAGTTTGCCACCGAGTTCGGGCGCCTCGCCTACGAGCCGGGCGACTACGTGCTGATCCCCAAGGGAATCACGTTCTGCGTGATGCCGGATGCGGGTGACAGCCTCATGCTCGTCGTCGAATCGCCCGCGCCGCTGTCGCTCACGGAGCACCAGCAGGTCGGGCGGCATATGCCGGTCGATCCGACGGTGCTGGTGCTCCCTGAGCTGTCAGCCGAAGGCTGGCCGCAGCGCAACGAGTGGGAACTGCGAGTCAAGCACGGTGGCGACCCACAGCTCCATCTTCTATCGGTACAACCCCCTGGCCTCGGTGGGATGGAAGGGCGACCTGTTCCCCTACAAGCTGAACATCCGCGACATCATCCCGATCAGTTCCGACCGCATCCATCTCGCTCCCTCGTCCTGGTGCACGTTCCAGGCGACCGGCTTCGTGGTGATCACCTTCGTGCCGCAGATCGCGGTGGCTGACCTAAACGCCGAGGAACTGC
Organism: uncultured Alphaproteobacteria bacterium; assembly: GCA_963809025.1. GTDB lineage: Bacteria > Pseudomonadota > Alphaproteobacteria > Reyranellales > Reyranellaceae > Reyranella. The sequence continues at coordinate 106,686 of CAWEIE010000009.1, forward strand.
CCTCGTACCACCGCAACGTCGACAACGACGAAAGTGTGTTCGTGCACCACGACGAAGGCGGCACCCGCAAGCCGGGAATGCTGGTGCACACGCCGCAGGGAATTCTACACGGCGCGGACGAGGCCGCGCGCGCAGCCTTCCAGAAGCGGCGCACGCCGGGGATGCGGCGCACGATCTGCGGGGTCAGCGTCGACACGGACCGGCCGCTGGTGTCGTCCCCGGTGTACGAGCGGTTGACGATCTGAGCGGCAGCCGCTTGCTGGTGGCGTCGGCCGGGGCGCGACGAACGACTTTCCTGCGCAGGAATCCCGCGTTGCGCGCTGCAATGCCGACTAACATGAGAACGACACCGAAAGCCTTGCGCGAGACTTGGTAGGCGATGCTTATGTCCGCTTTTGGCCCAAATAAGAAGTGCCGACCGGCGCCGGAAATGTCTGCTGTTGGGAGCAGACCGGACAGACGGCGGGCATCACGAAACCGACGCGTTTGACCCAAACCGGCCATCGGGGGAGCGAGTTACTGGACCTTCGACAGGCATGAAGGCGTGGAACGTGGGGATTGCAGCAAGGCGGTTCGTGTCATTCCGCAAGCCCCGCGAGGCGCAGGCCCCTCTTGTAGTGATCGAGGTCTTCACGCCGCCGATATGGGCCCATGACAGAATCCAGATTGGAGATCCGTCGGGTGGGGTCCGACTTTGTGTACTGCGCCAAGAACTTCCGAGCATCCTCATGACGGCCAGCGAGCGCGGCGCTGGCGGCGGCAATACAAATCAGCGGTATGAGCGGCGGCTCCTGCGGCACGGCGGCGACTGCCAGCGCGTCTTCGTAACGCCCAGCCATGAAGTAGGCATGGGCCGTACCGTTGACGATCATGACCATATTGGGGTTGAGCGGGCTGAGCCTGATGGCACGAGGGAATTGCTCGATCGCCAACTCGGCCTTTCCCAGCCAGACATTTACCCAGGCGCTTGCTGCCCACGCTATGGCCAGATTTGGGTTGAGAGTCAGGGCTTTGGCGATCAGGCTAGCGGCGGAATCGAGGTCGCGAACGACCATCGCCAGACCCCAGGCGGCCCAGGCGAGAACACTCGCGTCGTCCCTGGCCAGCACGACGGCTTGCCGCGCCAGCCGCTCGGTTTCGGCATCCTCCTTTGCGCCGTCGACCTGCCAGGTGTTGGACTTGATGAAGGCGTGGCATCTCACTGCCATCCCGTAGGCCGCGGCAAAATTCGGGTCGAGGTCGATGGCCTGATAGAACAACTGCAATGACTCGCGACAGTCCTCCCGGCTCCCTTGATAGAATTTCGCCGTGCCCCGCAGATAGTAGTCGTAGGCACGGAGGTTTGCTGTTGGAACACGACTGGAGCGGTCGATCTCCGCTTGTTCGAGTCTGGGCGTGATGGCGGCAACCACGTCCAGCGTTACCTTGTCCTGGAGCTCGAAGACATCGGCAAAATCGCCGTCGTAGCGTTCGGCCCAGATGTGGGCCCCGGTTTCACTATCGATCAGCTGTCCGGTGATACGCACGCGACTGCCCGCCTTGCGGACGCTGCCTTCCAATACGTAGCGCACACCGAGTTCACGTCCGACCTGCTTGATGTCGACGGCTTTGCCCTTGTAGGTGAAGCTCGAATTGCGGGCGATGACGAATAGAGACTTGAAGCGCGACAGTGCAGTTATGATGTCCTCAACGAGTCCGTCGACAAAGTACTCCTGCTCAGGGTCGCCACTCATGTTCTGAAACGGCAACACCGCAATCGACGACTTGTCAGGTAACGCAAGTTGCGCATCGACAGCCTGTGCCATGGTACCGAGTGACGGTACGGAGGTCTCGGCAGCCTTAATCGTCCAGTCGGCTGCGTGCCAATTCACACTGAAAACCTGCAGCGGACGCTCGATATTCTTCAGTTCCAGCGCGCCGAGGTCGTCGAACGTGGCCTTCAGCCGGCCGGCGACCGCGTCGTGCACGTTGCGCGAAATCACGATCCCGCCGACAGGTGCTTCCGCCTCCAACCGCGCCGCCACGTTCACGCCATCACCGTAGAGGTCGTCCGCCTCGACGATCAGATCTCCGAGGTGCAGGCCGATCCGGAACACAATGCGAGTATCTTCAGGTTGGTCCCTATTCGCCTCGATCATGGCCTGCTGGAACTCTATTGCAGCCGCCAAGGCATCGACCGCGCTGGGGAACTCCGCCAGCACACCGTCCCCCGTGAGCTTGACCAGCCGCCCGCCATGCTGGGTCAATGTCGGCTCCAGGCGCTCGGTCCGATGGACCTTTAGCCGGGTCAGGGTGCCGTTCTCGTCACGACCCATGAGGCGTGAATAGCCGACGACATCCGCCGCCAGGACTGCCGCCAACCGCCTTACCACTCGCTCGCTGGTCATGAGGCCTCGCCAATGCTGAGGACGGCACGCTCGGCACAGTAGCCCAGCCGGTTCGCATCTTAGGTACTGCAAGCGGCGGTGTCGTCCATCTTCCCGCACACCGAGGATCGATTAATTTCCCGGTCCGGACCGGTCCGCCTGTCCTGACCGCAGTCACTTCCGCTGTTTGCCGCCGGCGAAGTGCCGTCTGGGCCTGCGAATGTCTGACGTTCGGAGCAGATCGAAGGCAAAAGAGGCGCATGACCCTAAGTGGACGTTGCCAGCATCGTTAGATGCCGGGTATTGGCGCGATCTTCACTAGCCACTTATCCGAAGGGTGTTAGGCTGCGGCGATTGGGCAATCGCTTATTCCAAGGCATTTGAACGCGTCCCTAGATCGAGGCGAGACATGTCCTCTACCTTCATTGCAAAGGGCGCCGACGGGTATGATCAGTACATGGGGAGATGGAGCAAGCGTCTGGCTCCGCTTTTTCTGGACTTCGCCGGCGTTGCAGACGGCTAGCGTATCATAGATGTCGGATGCGGGACCGGCAGCCTGACGTTCTTGATCCCTGATCGAGCGAATATCTCTTCCATCGAAGCCATCGACTTCGAAGCGCAGTTCGTCGAAGCGTTTAAACAGCGCAACACCGATCAACGGATATCCGCACGCCACGGTGACGCCTGTTCGATACCCTTCGCTGAAAACTATTTCGATCGCGCCATGTCGATGCTCGTTCTGCATTTTGTGCCGACACCTGAACTGGCGGTAGCCGAAATGCTTCGCGTGGTGCGGCCAGGTGGCATCGTTGCCGCGACCGTCTGGGATACGTTCGGCGGCATGCCTAGCCAGCGAATGTTCTGGGATACATTCGCTGCAATCGAACCTGCCGCACTTGTCAGGCGCGGTCTCGCTCTGGTGAGGCCGATGACATTCCCAGGCGAAATGACGCTCGGCTTCGCGGCCGCCGGCCTCGAAAACATCACCGAGGCGACTCTAACTATCCGAATGGATTTTGCGAATTTCGACGACTATTGGATTCCGCTTATCAATGGTCAAGGCACGTTGGCGGCATTCTTTTCAACGTTACCCCAAGGCGTTCCAGAGCGGGTGCAGGGCGCTGTTCGCCAAGCCTATCTTTCCGATCGACCAGACGGTCCGCGAAGTTTCGCGAGTGCGGCCTGGGCCGTCAAAGGAACTGTACCAACTCGATAAAATTCGACGTCTCTGCCGAGATCAGCTTGTCGAACAATATCGCTGAGTTGATGTCTGTTGTTGGCCCGAAGCCGACGTCGTTAGGGCACGGAGGGGTGTCCGCTACCTGGGGGAAAGCGGACATGACGTGGACTAGCGTCACTTCCGTGTCTGACCCAAAGCAGACATAGCGCCATGACCTAGCTCGGTGGTAGGGATAGCTATGCAGACGGACGATAAGGTCGGTCGGAAAGGACGTTTCTACCTCACCAAGCATATCTGGGTGCCGCAGGAGCCCGCCGAGAATCTCAATCGCAAGATGTCGGACATGATTCTGCGCCACATGCCCAAGCTGCCGCTGGGCGGCAAGGACGCGATCCGGCTGTTCCCGGTGCTGGCTGAGCTCAAGAAGAGCCACGACAAGATCAAGGCTGACCTGCAGTACCTGCTGAGCCATCATGAGGCGATCCCGGCGCTGCACGAGGTCCATCCGCGCGACCTGTTCGTCGCCGGCCGCGCCTGGCGCACCTTCCTGCTCAAGATCTGGGGCCACGAGATCAAGGAAAACATCGCGGCGGTGCCTGACACCTATGCCGCAATCTCGCGCATCCCCGGTGTACACAGCGCCCTCTTCTCCATTCTGGCCGGCGGCGCAGAGATCGTGCCTCATCGTGGCTCCGCAGCGGGTGTGATCCGATTCCACTATCCTCTGATCGTGCCGAAAGAGCCGGAGAAGTGCTGGATCGAGATCAGCGGCCATCACTTCTTCTGGAAGGAAGGCGAGCCGCTGGTGTTCGACGACACGCGCGAGCATTGGGTCAAGAACCAAACCGAGGAGACGCGCGTGGTGCTGATCATCGACTTCAACGCCGACATGCCGTTCCCGGTGAACCTCTACACGGCGCTCCGCTACCAGCTGATTCGGCATAGCGCAGAACTGAAGACTGTCCGCCAGCGCGCCGCAGTTGGTGTGCCGCCACAGACGAGTCCAGCGGAGCTAGTCAAAGCGGCCTGAGAATGGCGCAGGACCGAGGAAAGAACTCGGTACCGATGGATAACGATGAGACGCATTACCCCAGCGCATCAGCGGAAGCCATCCGCGGCTATTTGACGTCCGCGATTGGGAAGCCTGTCGATGTCCGGACCTGGCCCTTAGCCGACGTCGCTTGGATGCGGAGGGGTGTCCGCTTCCAAGGGAAAAGCGGACATGGCGCGGACTAGCTATCACTTCAGAGTCTGACCCAAATCGGACATTAACTCTCCGGTACCATTCGCGCTCGCGTATGGCACAAGGAAGGTCGGATCATCGCTTACAGGTCCGCAACAAAGTGCTAGACTTCCTCGCCCACCGCCGTGGCTAGTTTGATCGTTCGGAGTGCGCGGTGACAGAGCAGCGGGTTCAAAGGCGATTAGCGGCGATTTTGGCTGCCGACGTGGTCGGTTACTCCGCGTTGATGCAACGCGCTGAGGAAGCTACCTATGCCGAGTTCGAGCGGCTGAAGCACGAAATAATCGAGCCCGGCCTCTCCCGCCACGACGGGCGACTGATCAAGACCACGGGCGACGGCGCGTTGGGCGAGTTTGCAAGTCCCTCGGCTGCGGTGCGATGTGCGGTGCAGATCCAGGAAATCATCGCCTCAGGCCGAAGCTCCCTTACGCTACGCATCGGGATCAATCTCGGGGAGGTTATCGTCGGGGCGGACGGCGATCTATTTGGCGACGGGATCAACATCGCTGTCCGGCTAGAAGGGGTCGCCGATCCAGGCGGCATCCTGATTTCCGAGAAGGTGTACAGCGAGGTCAAGGGTAAGCTGGACGTTGGCTTCGAGGACCAGGGCGAGCAGCAGCTCAAAAACATCTCAAAACCGGTCCGCACGTATGCCGTATGCGCGCGCGCGCATCACGCGCCGACCGAGCGGCTAGGTTCGGCTCCCCCACTGCCCGACCGGCCATCCATCGCCGTATTGCCGTTCCAGAACATGAGCGGCGATCCCGAGCAGGAGTACTTTGCCGATGGGATGGTCGAGGAAATCACCACGGCGCTGTCGCGGTTCAAATGGTTGTTCGTCATCGCACGCAATTCCAGTTTCACCTTCAAGGGCCGAGCGGTCGACATCAAGGAGGTTGGGCGTAGCCTCGGGGTGCGCTACGTTCTTGAAGGGTCTGTGCGCAAGGCATCTGGGAAAGTTCGCATTGCAGGGCAGTTGATTGACGCGGTGACAGGCGCGCACCTTTGGGCGGACAGGTTCGAGCGTGACCAGACCGACGTCTTTGCTCTCCAGGACGACGTAACGGTCGCCGTTGTCTCTGCCATCCAGCCGAAGTTGCTTCAAACAGAAATTGCAAGGGCAGCGCGGCGGCGGCCGGAGAACCTCACCGCCTATGATTGTTACCTTCGAGCTATGCAGCAATTTTACCTGACGACCCGCGAAGGGATGGCCGAGGCGATAAGGCTGGCTCATCGCGCCTTGGAGCTGGACCCTCAGTTCGGCTTAATCGCGGGTCTGGCAGGTGTCTGCCACCTGAACAACGTCATTTTTGGCTATGCGACCGATCCTCAATTCGAGCGCAAGGAAGCAATGCGGCTTCTTCACCTGGCCTTGAGCATCGACGATAGTGATCCCGAGACGTTGGCAAGGGCTAGCCTAATCTCGGTAGTCATGGTCGGCGATCGTGAGAGTGCGATCGAAATGGCTGACCGGGCGGTCGCGCTCAATCCCAATTCATTTCTCGCATGGAACGCCAGAGGCTGGGCCTATCTTCTTGAGCCGGAGGAAGCGGTCCGGAGCTTTGAACGTGCCATTCGCATGAGCCCAGTAGATCCGCTGCTGCACCGGGCGTTTGCCGCGCTGGGGATAGCCTTTATTGAGCTTGGTCGCTTTGACGAGGCCATCGCCACCGGGAAGAAAGCCCAACGTCAGAACCCCTCCTATTCGCCGGCTTACCGCTGTCTCGCATCCGCTTTCGCCCATCTCGCACGCGACGCTGAGGCGCGTGCGGCGGCGGTGCGTTCGCTTGAGGTCGATCCCGCGTTTACGATATCGGCATCCATTGCTCGGGGCTGGTCATCAAACATGAAGCTGTACATTGAGGGTCTGCGGAAAGCCGGATTGCCAGAGTAAGCCCGCGTTCGCTTGTGCAGATGATCGAACGCGAGACGCAATGTCTGCAATTGGCCCAAATGCGAAGTGCCGACGGGCTACGAAATTGTCTGCTGTTGAGGGTAGATCGGACCTAAAGCCGACAAGTCCTAAACGGCGCGAATGACCCGAAGCATTCGTAATCGGGCTTTGATCTGACGTTGGGTCAAGCTCCCTGTTGTGTCGTGGAACACAGGAGCACAGGGAGGATCGGATGACGTACTACGCAGCATTGGATGTCGGGCTATCGGGCGGTCGCCCTTTGCATCATCGATGAGACGGGTGAGGTCAAACTGGAGAGGAGCCTGCCGTCAGAGGTCAACGATATCGTCGATTGCCTGCGCGGCATTGGCGAGGAGATCGCCTGCGTCGGTCTGGAAGCGGGCAGCCTGACCCAGTGGCTGACCTATGGGCTTCGGGCGGCAGGCTTCAAGCCGGTCGTCCTGGAGGCCAGGCACGTGCAAGCCGCCCTTGCCGCGAAGCGCAACAAGACCGATCGGAACGACGCGCGTGGGATAGCGCAGATCCTGCGCACCGGATGGTACCGCCCGGTGCATGTGAAGAGTATCGAGAGCCACTACACCCGCACACTGCTGGCGGCCCGCAAGGCGCTGCTGCGCAAGTGCATCGATCTGGAGAACGAAGTGCGGGGCCTGCTCAAAGTCTTCGGTATCAAGCTCATGGCTGGCCTTCGCCACGGCGCCTTCGATCAGGCGGTTCGCAAGCCCATCGACGCCAATGCCGGGCTTCGCCATGCCCTTGTGCCGCTGCTCGATGTTCGTCTGGAGCTCTACAAAGCCCTCGAGATGGACCGCCGTGTGAAGGCGCTGGCGCACTCCGATCAGATCTGCCGGCTCCTCATGACGGCCCCTGGCGTCGGTTACATTGCCGCCCTGACCTTCAAGTCGGCTGTCGACGACCCCGGTCGCTTCAGGCGGTCCAGGACGGTGGCGGCGCACTTCGGGCTGACGCCGCGACGATACCAGTCGGGCGAACGAGACAACCCGGGCCGCATCTCGAAGGCCGGCGACACCGAGGTTCGCTCGGCCCTCTACGCGGCGGCCAACATCATCATGACCCGATCGAGCAAGACTTCGACGCTCAAGGCATGGGGCAACAAGCTGGCGAGGTCGAAAGGGCGCAAACGTGCCCTGGTGGCGGTCGCCCGCAAGCTCGCCGTGATCCTTCATACGATGTGGATCGACGGCACCGAGTTCTGCCTGAAGCCGCAGGAGGCCACCGCATGATCTGACGAGACAATCCCAGCTACCGCTCTCGGCAGGTTCGTCCGCCCACGTGGACGAAGGCATGGGTGAAGCCGTATATGTCTGCTGCGCCGCAAAAGCGCGCCCCAAAGCGAGGCTCCCCATCCCGTCCGACCAATGCTTGTGGCAGCCTGACACCATCAGATGCTGACCACGGAAAGAAGCGTGACCCACGCGGGTGACGAGCCAGCAAGACGGTGAATGACCAGCGGAGCTTGACTCCCATGCCCGATTAAAGAAGCGGACATGGCGGACCATTTGCTCCACCGCTTCATTCTCGCGACTTTTCAAATGACGTCGACTGCGATGATGGCGCGAGGTGACGAGGGGATCATTCGGGCAGCGCCACGAGGCGCAGAGCCTCTTGATACTCCAGGATACCGGAGGGGGCAGATGAGGGGACTGTAGGTCGAGACCCGATCCCCCGCCTTTTGGCTCAGTTCGCGCGTTGCTCACCTTCCATGCCATCAAGGCCTGGCCGCCGGTGGCGGAGCAGTCCCTCGTTCAACTTATTGCATCGCGCGGCGCATCGGAATGAGGACGACGAGCTGCAGAATCCGGCTAAGATGGCTATTAGCAGTGGCTGACCCAGGCAGGCGGTTCAGCTTTAGCGTTTGGCGTTGAGTCGGGCTTAACTGATTGAGTCTTGGGGGCACCCTTGACCGTAGAACGCGCAAGGCGGCATCTCGCAGCGCTGGCGGCACCGGTAGTGGTCGGCCCTTCGGAAAACAGCCGATGAACTGTCCCAAGTGTCATCATGTCAACGATGTGACGGCGAAGTACTGCGCCGAATGCGCAGCGCCTTTGGCCCTGACGTGCGCACATTGCGGTCATCAGCTTCCGCCAAGAGCAAAGTTCTGTCCGGAATGCGGGCAGCCGGCCGACGTTTCCAGTACGAAAGCACCGTTTGGATCGCCGGAGGCCTATACGCCCAAACACCTGGCCGCAAAGATCCTTAGCTCCAGGGCTGCGCTCGAAGGCGAACGCAAACAGGTGACAGTGCTATTCGCCGATCTCAAAAGCTCGATGGAGATGTTGGCTGACCTCGACCCCGAGGAAGCGCGCAGGCTCCTAGATCCGGTCCTCGAGCTGATGATGGAGGCGGTCCACCAATACGAGGGAACGGTGAGCCATGCCATGGGTGACGGCATCGTGGCCCTGTTCGGCGCACCGCTCGCCTATGAGGATCACGCCGTGCGGGCCTGCTATGCGGCGCTGCGCATGCAGGAGCGCATCAAGCGGCACGCCGAAGCGGTCCTACGTACTCACGGCGTGAACCTGCAGATCCGCGTCGGGCTCAACTCGGGGGGCGTGGTGGTGCGCACGATTAACAGCGACCTGCACATGGACTATTCGGCGATCGGCCGAACCACTCATCTAGCCGCGCGGATGGAGCAGTTGGCGACGCCTGGCAGTATTCTCATCAGCCCATCAACCTTGGCGCTGGCCGAAGGCTTTATCGCCGTTAGGTCGCTGGGCCCCGTGCGGGTGAAGGGCCTCGCCGAGACGCTCGATGTCCACGAACTGACCGGTGTCGGCCCGGCACGCACGAGGTTGCAGGCGGGCGCGCGACGCGGCCTCACGCCCTTCGTCGGTCGTGACGCCGAGCTCGCTCAGCTTCTCCGAACGCAACAGCGAGCGGGTGACGGTCACGGCCAGGTCGCGGCGCTGGTCGCCGAGCCCGGCGTCGGTAAATCTCGGCTGCTCTACGAGCTCGCGCACTCCACCGGCAGCGAGGACTGGCTCGTGCTGGAGTGTGGGGCGGTGTCGTACGGCTAGGCGATGGGCTACCTACCGGTGGTCAATCTGCTGAAGAGCTACTTCGAGATTCGCGAGCAGGACAGCCTCGAGTCGGTCCGCGATAAAGTCGCCGCCCGGCTGGCCACCCTCGACCCGGCGCTGCAGGCGATTTTGCCGGCCTTGCTGGCGCTGCTGGATACGCCGGTCGAGGAAGCGGCTTGGCAAAAACTCGACCCCGTCCAGCGCCGGCGGCGCATTCTCGATGCAGTCCGTCATTTGTTGCTGCGACAGGCGCGCAAACAACCCCTTCTGCTGATTTTCGAGGACCTGCATTGGATCGATGCCGAGACGCAGGCGGTGCTCGACAGCCTGGTTGAGAGCTTGGGATCGACCCGCATTTTGCTGTTGGTGACCTACCGTCCCGAATACCATCACACCTGGGCCGCCAAGACTTATTACGTGCAGATGGGGCTGGACGCTCTTGCGACCGAAAGCGCGGCGGAATTGCTCGATGCGCTACTCGGCAAGGAAGTGGCGGTGGCGCCTCTCAAGCAACTGCTCGTTCGGCGTGCAACCCGTTCTTCCTCGAAGAGACGGTTCGCGCGCTGGTCGAGACCAAGGCGCTGGAGGGCTCGCCCGGCAGCTATCGTCTGACCCGCCCGGTGGAAACGATCGAGGTACCGCCCACAGTGCAGATTATCCTGGCGGCGCGCATTGATCGCCTCTCCGCCCACGACAAGCGTCTGTTGCAGGTCGCTGCGGCGGTTGGCCGGCACACGCCGTTTTCGCTGCTTCGCTCAATCGCGGATCTGTCCGAGGAGGAACTGAAGGAGACTATAACCCGCTTGCAGGCGGCCGGATTTGTCTACGAGACGGGCCTGCTCCCCGACCTCGAATGCAGCTTCAAGCACGCGCTGACGCAGGACGTCGCCTACAGTAGCATGTTGCACGAGCGGCGCCGCGAGCTTCACGCTGGGATCGTCGAAGCAATAGAGGCGCTGTACCAAAATCGGTTGGTTGAGCACGTCGAGCGGCTAGCCCACCATGCGTTGCAGGGGGAGGTCTGGGAAGGTTTTAGAACGATCGGCCAACCGTATGGCGGCCTCTTACTTCAATCTGGCAGTCGATGCGCTTAGGCACCTGCCGGAGACTCAAGACACTATTTCCGAGTTGCTTGATCTCCGCTTCGATCTGCGCAACGCACTTGTCCCGCTCGGCGAGATGGAACGGGTTGGAGCCGTCCTTGACGAAGCCCGAGCGCTCGCAGAGGCCGTCGGCGACCAGCACCGCCTCGGCCGCGCGCTGACCTATCAGGTTCACTGGTTCTGGATAACCGGTGACTACGCGGCAGCGCTCGAAACTGGCTTTCGGGCCCGGGCAATCGGTGAGTCGCTGGACAACGTGGCCCTTCAGGTTGTCGCGAAACTCTATCTTGGCCGGACGTACTTGGCGCGGGGCGAGTGCCACGAGGCCGTTCTCCACTGCGAGGCCGCACTTACCTTGATCCCTGAGACCATGCTTCAAGAACGGCTAGGTCAAGCCGCAATCCCGGCCTCGTTCGTGGGCACTACGCTTGGCATTGCGCTCGGGGCGCTCGGGCGGTTCGACGAGGCGTTCGGGCACCTCCGCGAGGCGATGCGCATCGCAGAAGAGGCCGAGCAAGTCTATTCGCTTCTTTTTCCGCTTTTGGCCTTCGGCACTATCAAGCTCGATCGAGGCGATTTCTCTGGCGCTGTAGTTCCACTAGAGCGCGGCTTCGAACTGTGCAGGGCGAGAGAGGTGCCGGCGATGCTCCACGACTTTGCCGGGGCGCTGGGGGCAGCGTACTACGGGAATGGACGCCGAACCGAAGGGCTCGCCATGATGGAGGATGCCGCCCGTGGCTTCGCCGAGCAAAAGCTGAGATGGCAGTGGTGGGCTGGCCGCATCGGGGCGTTGGGAACGGCTTACCTCATCGACGGCCGGGTTGCGGATGCCATCGGAATCGCCCAGGACGGGCTCGTCGCAGCGCGCCAGCGAGGGGAACGGGGGTTTGAGAGCCAAATTCTTCAATTTTTAGGCGACATCGCAGCCCATCCCGACCACTTCGCCCCCACTAACGCGACGGAGCGCTATCGCCAAGCTCTCGTCTTAGGTGAGGGGCTGGGTTTGCGTCCCCTTGTGGCCAATTGCCATCTTAGCATCGGCTCCCTTCTCCGCCGCACGGGAGAGAACGATCAGGCTCGCGATCACCTCGCCACCGCAATGACCATGTATCACGATATGAACATGTCGTTCTGGTTGGAGAAGGCCGAGGCGGAGGTGCGTCAGCTTAAGTAAGCTGGCGAACCCGAACTTCGCCCCGCACAATGTCTGTTTCAGTATTGAAAGAGGTTATCTCGAACTTCGGCTTATGGCCCAACACGGATGCAAACCCGGGATCGGGACAACGTCCGCTTCTAGGGGTAAAGCCGACATGACGCTGAAAGGCCGTCACTTCGGGCTCGTGACCCAAAGCGGTCCTTGGGTTGTCGTTGCCGAAAACCATGGTTCGACCGTTCGCTCGATCGGGCGAGCATGGGAGGCGTCGCCAGATTGGCCTGATCCGCGATGACTGGCGTGTTCGGCCCCAAGCTGATCCCCTGTTCTTGTTCCGAAACTCCCTGTTCAGCGGCCAAAAATTCCCTGATCTATTTCGCCTCGAATTGGCGCCAGGATGCGCACAGTAAAGCATCTGCGGCTCTTCTTGGCGCTTGGGCAGCCGCTTCTGTGAGCAAAACTCCCTGTAAATTTCCCTGTTAGCAGGGAATTCCCAGAGACGGGTTCGCGGCAGACTGGTCCCCCAGCCACGGCGCTTCAAATAGCCCTTAGCTTTCAGCTCTTTCCGGCCCCCGAGCAACCTCGGAAAGGCCGCCCATGAGCCCGGACGCTCACTCAAAGCTCACATAAACGCTCACGTAAAACTCACGCGGAGGCACAGCACCTCACCCGGAAGAGAGGGGGCGACTACGATTACCGCCGCCTTTTGCCTCGGCACTTGGGTACCGACTTTGCGCTCTCTCTCTCGGGACGCGGAACTATCGCGAAGCCCAACACCTCGCCCAGGCCCTAGACACCCACTTCGCTCGCGCCGTGTCCACCGCCACAGTCCCCCGATATTAGTCCGGAGCGGAACGCGACCGACGCCGACCGCGAGATAATTGTGTCACTCCTGGGCAAAGCCCACGAAGCCCTAGCGAAGCGCGACTACGCGTCTGGTGCGAGCACCGTGAATAGGCTTATGCACGGTGTTCCAGAAGAGCAGCGTAACGCGCTCGCCCATGACGAGTGGATGGCGACGCACCCGTCATCCTCACAGACGAACCCAGGCCCATCGCATCGGATGCACCCGCTCCTCCCAAGCCGGCCGGCCCACTCATCTCCGAAGTCCTACTCAAGTACGTCGAGTGCGCCGTTAACAACAAGGGATGGCGCGGCCAATCCCGCGCGCAGAACGAAGCCACGTTCGCAATGTTCGTGGAAGTGTGTGGCGATCTCCCGTTGGGACATATACGCGCCGCCATCTGAGCGACTTCTACAATATCCTGCTGGGGTTCCCCGCGATGTACTCGATAAAGCGCCTCGCGATGAAGACCGTCGCGCGTCACTTCTCGGCGCTCGGAGGCTTCTTCACGTACGCCAACCGCCACGGCCTGATCGAAGGTGAGAACCCGGCGCACGGTTTCGAGTTTCCAAGGAAGGGCCGGCCGAGTTCACCGAGGTAGAGAGCGGCAAGCGCAATGATCGCCCCGAGCTACAACGCGCCATACGGGCGGGCCAAGATGAGCGGCGCGGGACTCTGCTGCACGCGCACCTGTCAGACGCCGTTGAATCCTTTTCCGAAACGATTGATGGCGGATGGCGATCAATCCTCCACGGGTACCACACCGGGAGGCTGGTCAAGCCTGCGAGAAGAACGCCAAGGATTAGCGTCCTTCACTTTGCCAGTCCCTACGCGCGTCATCGTTTGCACTCAGGCTTCTGTACTAGACCGTACTAATGGTTCCGTCGCCGCAACCCCCTTCGCCTCGCTGGCGTTTGACGCGTCGACTGTGCTGGCCCAAATGCCCCGAGATGATCCTTGCCCCCGCTTGGTCCTCTCCCCCGGCCCGTACCGTCACACGGGGAGACTAGCGCCGTGCTTCCGCAAGTGGCAAAGCGCTGGTCTCCCCGCCCAACACCTCCACGCCCGAACCTCCCCGCACCACCCCTCATTGACGCCTCGCGACCCGAACTGCGCCCGCGCTGGGTTGCTGTGGGAGCAAGGCGTTCTCCCTGCCGCCTAGTCCTGCAGGAGCCGATCTGGTGTCTCCCGTGTCGTCGTTCGGCTCCTCCACTACCCTCTTGCCGCCGTTGTCTGCACGAGAAGATTTCATTGCCGCTCCATCGAGACCTCTCAAGCTTGGTGGACGTTTCAGACAAAAATCCGTCTGCCCAATACGTTAACCGGCCTCGCTGTCTTTCCTCCGTGCCGCCCCATCTGTTCCCACACACGCGCGCCCGCCGCGCACCGACCCGCGCACCGAGATGATCACGCCCTCACCCGCGCACGCGAGCTCAGCACGGCCACGACATCCTGCTCGGTCGCGAGGCCTAGACGCCGCATTGACTCCCCTGCCCTCAATCCATAGACAGCCGCACGCGCAAGGCCTCCGAAGCAAGCCGCTACGATTTCGGTTCATGCGCTCATCGTGAGGAAGCGAAGAGACGGCGAAGACCCGGCGGCGAGTACGTGTCGCCGGTTCTCTTTTCGTGGTTCACGTCCGTGGCATGCCCTAGCGTCACACCACTGCCCACCGATGCTGCTACCGTATGCCACTGTGGCGGATACCAAGTCCGCTCGCATCAGCGCCAAAGGCACTCAGCTTTTCTTGAGACTACAGCAGATACGATCTGCCCTTGGCCAAGGGCGCCTTGGCCGCCGTCAGGCAGCCTTGCTTCACCCGTTCTGTGGCACCCGCACTCTCCTTGAGGAGACGCCCTTTGACGGGTCCACTTTGGCGTCGCGGCTTCTGCCACAACCTTGTGGACGTTTGCGCAAGGCCTTGACTTTCAACAGTCCTGATCCGTTGCAGATCTGACACTCTTGTAGAGGACCCTCATCAATTGGGTAAAAGTGGCCGGCGCCGTTGCAGAAGCCGCACTTGCGCATGCGTGCTTGGTCTTTGCTCACTGTATCGACCGCGTCTTTCTTTGCGCCAGCGCCCAAGGTCGACACGTCGAACGCTGCAGGCGTCGCGAGCCCGCGAGCGGCTTCGCCGCCAGCCGGTCGCTTATCAATCGTGGAACGACACCACACCGCCCCGGGAAGGCGCTGGACGTTTGAGTCCGTTCTTAACCCCGACATAGCAAGCTATCGCGGCGCCGGCCGAGGCGGCATGCGAATGGAGAAGTACCTCCGATGCGTTCGACGATCGGGCTTGGCTGTTCCGGGTTAGGCCACGTCTTCGGTAGGCCAGCCCATCGCAAGGCACGCGTAGCAAGAGTAGCGACTCCAGCGACCTTAGCAGTAGCAGCGGGGCCAGATCCGTTGCAGGGCGGTCACCCGACGCGCTCGCCTTCGGGCGATTCTTCGGGCGTATTTGGCAAGCATGCGGCTCCGACACCACGCTGAACTCCCCGGCGGAGCCGGCCAATGTGAACGTGACGACCTTTGATTGCGATTGCGCGAAGCGGCGAGGCTGCGGTGAGAAACTTCTTGCGCCCAGACAGCGAAATGTGGCACTAACCCACTGCCACAGAATAGTCACAGACTGACAGTCGCTGTTGCTGTTCTAACGCTATTTTAGGCGTCTTTGTTTTTTAATTCCAATTTTTCCCTATTTTGGGTAATTCGATAAGAAGGAATCATGACATGAGGGGGCAGATTATTCACTTTGGAGATTTCCGCCGCTTTAACCCTCCACCAAATGGCCTTTCCCAAGACCGCGAGGACGGTGCGCTGCAACCGTCCACGCGGGCTTTGGCCTCCGGGCTCTCGAAAAAGCAAATTTTGCGCGTTCAGGTAACTCGAATCGGTCAGCTATTGGACGAACTGGAAGCCCTTGCTGCTACCCGCGACTGTGACGAACTACCTGTCGTTGGCCAATTGCGCGCTGTCGTAGAAAAGGCGCGCGTACGGCTAGCTCCCGAGCGAAGCAGCCAAGCTACCAGCGGTAGCCACGATCCTCAGCCTGACGTCGACCGCGACATGCTGGAGCGCATGTACCAAACGCTGAACAGTGACGCCTGATGCCTACCTTCGATACCCTGGACGCCGGCGCCCAAAGGAACATCACTCGGTTCACGATCGAGCGCTTCCTTCAAGAACTTGGGGAGCAATTCGGTCCGCCCGACCAGTGGCAGATGGCTGCGGCGAACCGTGCGATCGCTGCCTACCAATGTGGTGAGTTTGACCACGCCCTGCGGTGCATCAGCGTGGGGGAAATACCGCCGCATCAGCGACCACGCTCGGCGCGCTATACAGCCGAAATAGAGAAGCTGTCGCTGCGCAGTCTATGGAGTTTTCTGGTTTATCCCTCTTCCGACTTTCCGCCCGCGAGCGAAAGTCGCTTCAGTTTCATATCGCCCGGAATGGGAACTCACGTCCACGCCAAGTAGCCAACTCTGCCCCGCACATGGCGCCGTCGACCGTCGAATACATCGGGAATCGCAAGGCCTCGAGACGATGCGACCCAGGGCTTAAGCTTTTGAAGAATACCGGTTGATGTTTAAAGCCCGGGAGCGCCGACGGTTGTCGCTCGGCATAGCCTACGCGCTTGTCAACAGTTCTCATCGACGACGCATTGATCGTGGTGCTAAGGCTCCGTGAAAGCGGGCGATGGCTGGAGTCGCGCCTCTTTTTTTCCGCGGGGCGCGCTGGTGCCAAGCTGGTGCCGATGGGCACGCATGACCCTTTTCCGAGTACAATCCTATGCCGTGACGTCTGTAACCTCCCGCCACCCGGCGCGCGACGCCGCACGTTAGTCCTTCGTGTCGCACCCTGAAGAGGGACGCCTTGTTGGGACTGGAAGTTACAACGAAGAAGGATTTCGAGGCGAGTTGTCGCAGGATTTGAGGACGCCTAAACGCTTGTTCATCCCTACGGGCGCAATGTGATTGCAGTGTCGCCCCGCGTTGCGCCATCTCCGATCCCTCATCGGACCGCCGACCTCAGATGATGAGCGACAGAGCACCCTACTGCAGTTTGTGAGGACAGACGGCGATTTGCGCCGGCGACCACAGTCACACGTTGGCCACAGCCGATCGATTCCATATTTCGAGTTTGCTGTTAGAAGACGCTCAACGCCGTCGGGCGGCGAGACACAATCTCGATTTGCCCTTCCCACACAGCCCACCCAGCAAGGGCACTGCCCGACGGCCCCATACATCAGCCGCAAGCTTTCCGCAGCTATTTGGATGTGCTGCAGCGACCTCGTGGCAACGACACCTCGGTCGCCAAAATGGAATCAAGCTGAGCTCACGCGTCTCGTAGAGAAGGCGCCAACGCGCGCCGGCTTGGACTTGTCGAAATATTGGCGCGCGATCGAAGCCCTTGGTACGCTGAATGTGATTCCATCCGGCTTGCGCAGCGGTAGCCGAAGGCCGTGCAGCTTTCGATCTTCTGGAATTTTGTATCTAAGGCCCGGAATTTGTTGCGGATGCGCTTGAAGACTGAGCGCCACGACGCCGTAGCCGTTCGGACCACGGCCGGAGACAAAGCTTCCATGGCCGAGTTGTTGGTCATAGATGGCGCAAAGGGAAGTACCGACAGGGCCGGGAGGCCAACAGTTCGATAATCGCGGCCCGTTGGTCGAGTTGGGCGGGCAGGCCGGGCACGAGCCAATGAAGCGGGGACCGCAAGAAGCAGGTAACCGACCGGGCCATCGTCGCGCGCTGCCTCGGCCATCCGAAATTCCTCGAGCTTTGGCACTATCACCGCAAGCGTCGCGCTCTATGTCCAGATCCAGTTCGCACAGAGCGAGGAGATGATCACGGGCAGTCGTCGCGGTTCGGAGGCTGTTGCGGCACCGCCCCCTGGCGCGCTTATCCCTTCAAGCTCATCATGGACGAGTGCTGTCAGGTTTCGCTGCGAGCAACGGCTGCCTCGTCTTTGAACCGGCATAGGGTGCGCATCAGCTTTTCCAAGCGATGCGCAGGTCCGTGGAAACGCTCCCGAGTATCCACCTCTTCGATTTCGATGATGCGGCCGCGGCGCACACCAACAGGCCCGATCGCGTGAACGCGGTATCGCCCATCGCAAATGAACCAATCCTCAATAACTTGCGCCATTTATGTAGTGCCCTAACTGCCGATCGGTGTGAGAGGCTCGCTCCCCTCTTGACGAAAATGCCGGTGCCGGTTGCCCGGAGTTGTAATATAGTGAATTTGCAGCGCAAGTGCGGTTGGTGATAATCTTGTGACCTTGTCGCAGGCGGCGCCAGTGCTTTGCGATATGGAGTGCCGATGAACATGCAATCTTTCGACGAGTGTCTAAGGGAAGCTGATGAGTCTGAGCGTCTGGCGGGTCTTGCCCGCTCCGTCGCCACCAAGCAGATCATGACGGTCATGGCCTCCAAGTGGAGAAGGCTCGCTAAGTTGGCGGCGGAACGCAAAAGCCACGGAAATCCCGGCATTCAACCCATCGATGTGTTCGGCAAGCCAAACTGAAGAGTGAACCGGGAACTTGTCAGCGGTTGGGGGCAAAGTTGACGAACGGCAGTAGACGCAAACCTGCGTCCTTTGAAGAGTACTGGCTGGCGTCCAAGGCCTGGCAGCGCAGAGGATTGACGCTCGCTAGTGCCCGAGCTCTGACCAACGCGGGCTTCCTCACTGTCGAGGATCTGCAAAGGGCGCATACTCCCGAACTTGCGACGATTCCGAGGATCGGCGCAAAGAGCCTCGCCCTTCTTTGCGAACTGAAGGGCGAGAAGCTGCCTGACGTTGAGATGCTCAGTGGCGTCAGAGGCAAGGCAAAGCGCGTCCGCATCCTGCTGGGACCGAGCACTGTCGGACCGGGAGCCAGGCGCGGCACTGTCAGTCAGCCCGTGCTCCCTCACCCAAACCGCGAGGCCGGTAGGTCCCGTTAGAATTCGCCGGCTGCCAAGCAAACCTCTGTTGGTCAGTCGCGACGCCGAAGCAAGCTTCAACCTCGATCCCTCGCAACGAAAACGTAACGCCGCCCGGCTTGGCGCTCGGGCGCCGCGGCTGTTCCTTGACTGAACGCCAACGCCGTCTCTCGGGGTGAGATGGCAAGCATCACGACCCGGCAGCGCTTGGGCAACCGCGCTTGGATTGGTGGCCCCATGTGCATCGCAACCGAAGTAAGCATCCACTTGAGCACGCTCCGTAGGGATCGCAGTGGAAGCTGCCAGAGTCAAAATCCGACTCCCTGGAGCGTGTTGGCGGGCCGGAAGTCTGCCGACGCCCAGCCCAACGCTGGTAGCAGCTCTACAAATCAAAAACCCACCTCCAACGCGAGGCACGCCGGGGACTGGCATGACGGAGGAACTCGCACGCTTGGGGGCTCCGCTCGCGGACCGCGTGACGTCATAGCGACGTAGAAAAGTGATTGAACTCTTACCGATCTTCGATCTTAGTTTAACGCCGAGAGAAGTTGTGAACGTGGGGTAGGAAACACGACATGCGAGGGCGAAAGCGTCACACGTTGCTTTTGACTCAGGCAACATCAATCAAATCAAAATTGTGCGCGGCTCCTTTATTGGGCGCACTTCTCTCGACAAGTCTTGTAGCCGAGCCGGTCTTGGCCGACGGCGGTCGCGGCGTTAGCGGGCAAAACGCACCAAACTCATGCGCCCCCGCTCGTCCGCGCATCACGGTGATGCGGGCTTCGAATCCTCCCCAGAAGGCCCCTATGGTCTACAGCCGTGCGCCCAACCGCAGCATGACAACGTTCTGATTGTAGTCGGCATTGAACTGATTCGAGGTGCGGTGAATGAACTGGTAGGTCGGTCCCACCTAGAAGTTTGGAGTAGGCAGGTACTGCACGCCGGCCCGGAAGGTGAAGTATTGATCGTACTGGTTGCTGGTCCCAGGGCTGAGCGCCGTATAATCAGCGACCGCATAGTCGGCATGACCATCCAGACGGATATTTGGCAGAACGTGATAGTTTACGTCCACGCCGCCCGATGTGTTGATGTAGGCCGCCGTTCCTTGCAGGGCCGAATTGTCAACGGTGCGACGAATGAACGGCTTCACCCACACCCCGCGGATCGGGTTCCAATAGCCGATCAGGCCGAAGGTTGGCGTGCTGATGGTCGAGAACTGGCCCGAGACGTAGGTCTGCTGCAAATAGCCGGCAAAGATCTCGACGGCGGTGATGCCTCCCAGATCGATGATCATACCGCCGACGATGTCGAAGCCGTTTGATGAGCGGTCGAGGCTAAAGGTGTCGAGCTGAAAATATTGCCGCTGGTTGAGACTGCCGCGCACCCAGATCTCGTAGCCCGGCGAAAACTGATAGCCGAACCGCAGGGCCTCACGAAATTCATTGCGGTTACGGTCACTGTTGGGAATCACGCCCTGTCGGCGCCAACCGAAATGTCCTGATAGTTATTGCGAGCTCCGTCTACGCTGTAGAAGCCGAAGCCGCCTTTGGCGTAGGCGTTCAGCATGTGGTTGGTCCAATCCGACTTCAGTTCGAGTGTCGGATTGATCAGCTGAATGAAGGCGGCCTGCTTGCCCGTCGCGTTGGACGTGGCGTAGACGTTGTCGTTAAAGACCTCGTCGGCCTCAAGCGTGCCGAACAATTTGAAGCCCCCGAGCCGTACCCCCTTGGGGTCGTAGGTTTCAGACTCGCGCACCGCCGGAGAGCGCTCATCAGGACGTTCTTGCCGCTGCTGCGGTTGGCCGACAGCGCCAGGGACGACTTGGGCGGCGACCTCGGCGGCGGGCAGTCCCATTGCCGCGCCACCCGCCTTGGCAAAGTCTCCCGCCATCCAAGACCGGCTACAGGCACCACCTCCGCAGCTGCCCATTTGGCAGGCCGCGTCCAAGCGGAGTTCGCAGCGGAACGCATCCGCAGCATCGTACTACGCGCCTTGGCGAGGCTTCGCCGATTGCCTACCCCGACGAGCTCGAAATCCATGAAGGCGAGATCCGGATGCTTCGCCTCTGGGCCTCAGAACGCAAAGCGGACGCGGGCGGCACCGACGAGCTGGACCTCGTTCTGCGAGAACTCGGCCTCGAGTTGCAGGCCGATTGAGGCGCGCTCAGTGACCTTGAAGTCGAAGCCGTCAGAGAGAACGGCGGCGTTCATCTCGGTCTCGCCGGCGTTGCGGTGAGGCCTCTGGCCGCTCATGGATACTTCGCGATGCTTTCTACGGCACCACGTCAGAGAGTGGCAGGCAGCGTATCAGGTTCGACCAGAGCGAACGGCTTACGGCGGCTTCGAGAAGTGAGCTGACGCGCCTGGCCTAGCAGCCCGGCAATGGCCTGATCTTTATCTCCATGTGCTCGATTACGAGACTTGAGACGGCCATCACATATGACCTCGCTCGCATGGCGTGAAGTCGACCCGAAAATTTTCGATGGATCGGACGAAGTGCCTTGAGATGTCCAAAGCCAGCTAACGGCACGCACGTCCTCAGCGAGGACTCTGCACATGCGAGGAGTCCCCTCGCCCTGATCACAGTATGGTCGCAGTGCGCCCTTGCACGCCATACAGTCGTGTGAGAATCGAACTGGCATCTGCGGAAGCGGCAAGGAACGACGCTCCTTGAGTACCGATGGCAAACCGCGTGCTTCGTGGGACAAGGCTCTATGACCAATTCCGGCGACTGAGGAGGCCAACGTAGGATTTCCACTGATCAGCTGTCACTGTTCGTCTGAGGTTTCTCGACCATGATCTTGCCGCTGACACTTCGGCGTTCGACATCAGCGCCTGATCGCAAGAGCGGGAAGCCCAGTCATGCTGTTAGATAGACCGCTCGACAACGACCAAGCGCGGTGGCAGGTCCTGGCCTCGCAAGCCTACACACTCCTGTCCCGTCGCGCTGGCCTGCTTTGGTATGTCGGCGCCGTCATTCTGGGCGTCGCATGGTGCGCCTATACTGGCATCGACGCCAACTACGATCAACTCAACTATCATATTTCCTCGGCGCGCGCTCTGTTGCAGGGACGCCTCTTCGAGGACGTGGCCATCTCAAGCCTCCAGACCTATTTCAGTCCAGTCATAAACCTCCTTTCCTACACGTTGGCGCGGGAGTTGGGCTTCTTCTGGAGCCGCTACGCGCTGGTGGCGATACAGGCGCTGGCCTGGGCCTTCCTGGCCGCAGCCGTCTGGCGCGTGATTGTGCTGGAGCTAAAGCCAGAGCCGTTGCAAGCGCTGGTGGTTGGGCTCGCGATGGCGGTGCTCAGCCTCTGCGCGCCGGTGTCCGTTTCAATTCTCGGCACCACACTTGCCGATCTCATCATGGCGACTTTTGTCAGCGCCGCCCTTCTTATCCGCCTGCCGACGGGCTTCGAGGCACGGCCCTGGCGCGGCGCACTGACCGGCCTGATCCTGGGCATAGGCGTCGGATTGAAACCGACGATCCTGCCAATCTGCGTAGCCTATGGAGTCGTCTTCTACGCGATGCTCGCGCTGCTCACGCGGCCAGCAAGGGCTGGGGTCGAATTCGTGGCCTTCGGTGTCGCGGCGGCGGCGGCGACGCTGCTGACGGCGGGGCCGTGGCAACTTGCCGTGCTCGAGGAGACGGGAAATCCGATCTTTCCCTACGCCAACGAGTTCTTCCGATCTCCCTTCGTCCCGCCCATCCCGATGGCGGACAATCGTTTCCTTCCGGCTTCGCTGGGAGACTGGCTAAGCCTGCCCGCGCGCCTTGCAATGGGCGGCGACACCGTCACCATCGAAACTCTCGTCCGCGATATCCGATTTGCCCTGTTCTGGTATGCGCTCGTCCCGGCGCTCGGCGTCCTCGCCGTCTGGCGGTGGCGCGAAGCCGTGGCGTTTTGCCGTGCCACGCCTCGTACGACCTTTCTCTACGCCTTTTTCATCACAGCCTATGTGGTCTGGGAAACGACGACCGGAATTCACCGCTACGCGCTGACGCTCGATCTCCTGGTCGGCTTTCTGCTGGCCCTGCCGCTTCTTATTGTGCCGTATCGATGGGCTTGTATCGGCGCCGGCGTGATGGCGGCGCTGCACATCGGCAGCATGCGCCCCCCATTATGGGACCACGAGCGCGTGGCTCACGACCAATCTTCAGCGCCGGGTGCGGCCAAGATCATTGCCCAAAATGCGCTGGTATTCATCTCCCGGAAGTCTTTGCTCGATCCGCCGAAAGGCTATCTCGTCGACTACTTCGGACCCGACAGTCGATTTGTGATGAATTCGGATTTCGAGCTGGGGTTGGCGCTCGACACCAGCGCCGGCGGCCCGTTCGCCCAGAAGATACGAACGCTGTTGGCGCGCCGGTGGCAAGACGGTGTGTGGTACGTGAGCGATGTCGCAGCGGATGCTCGAGCACACGCTTATCTCGGCCCTTATGGACTGACGCTGACTTCCGACTGCAGGACAGTCACCACCTGGGCGGCGCGCCAGCTGGTGATGTGCCGGCTATCGCAAGCAAGAGTGCCATGATGCCAGCTATTTCGCTTCTGCCATACCAGCGCCGATGCGCGGCACAGCGGCTCGGCGCGCTGACCGAAATTCAAAGGGGTAGCGCATGAGTAGAACATGTGAACTGACCGTCCTGATGCCCTGCCTCAACGAGGCGGAGACGCTGGCGTGCTGCATCGAAAAGGCGCGCCGGTATCTCTCGCGAAGCGGCATCGATGGCGAGGTCATCGTTGCCGACAACGGCAGCACCGACGGCTCGCAGAGGATCGCCAGGGAGAACGGCGCTTCGGTGGTAGACGTGCCGACCAAGGGCTATGGCAGCGCCTTGATGGCGGGCATTCGGGCAGCCCGCAGCCCCTATGTCATCATGGGCGACAGCGACGACAGCTACGACTTCAGCGACCTCGACCCCTTCGTGCAGAAGCTGCGCCAGGGAAACGCCCTGGTGATGGGCAATCGATTCAAAGGCGGAATACGACCTGGCGCCATGCCGGCCCTGCACCGCTATCTGGGCAATCCGGTCCTGACCACCATAGGCCGCATCTTCTTCAAGAGCCCGTGTGGCGACTTCCATTGCGGCCTGCGTGGCTTGTCCCGCGATGCCATTCTTGACCTCGATCTTCAAGCACCAGGCATGGAGTTCGCGAGCGAGATGGTCGTCAAGGCGACGCTGAAGGGACTCGCCATCACCGAAGTGCCGACGACGCTCTCGCCGGACGGCCGATCGCGCCCGCCGCATCTGCGCAGCTGGCGCGATGGCTGGCGCCACTTGCGCTTCCTGCTTCTGTTCAGCCCGAAATGGCTGTTCCTGTATCCGGGACTTTTCCTGTTGATTTCGGGCCTGCTCTTCTCGGCCTGGCTGCTGCCCGGGCCCCGGCAAGTCGGCGCGATCACCTTCGACATACATTCGCTTCTCTACGCGGCCATGGCGATCGTCGTTGGCGTGCAATCGATCCAGTTCTGGGCGTTCGCCAATGCTCACGGCATGCACGAAGGCATACTTCCGCCCAATGCGGCCCTGCATCGACTTCTGGGCGTGGCCACCGTCGAAAGGGGTCTCATCACCGCCGCAATCCTGCTGGTGATCGGCTTGGTCCTGGGTGTGCTGGCGGTCAGCAACTGGAGCAATGCCGCCTTCGGCCTGCTCGATCCGACCCTTACCATGCGACTTGCCATTCCGTCAGCGGTCTGCATCGTGCTCGCCTTCGAGATCGCCTATGGTGCGTTTGTCCTGAATGTCCTAGGCATCCGCGAGAGCCGGCCGGACAGATCAGCGCGGCCCCTTGTCGAGCAACCGAGCGCTTGAGCAAATGAACCTCGCTTTGTCTAACCTGATCGGCCTGGGGGTCTTTACCGCCATTCTGGCCGTCGGCCAGTTACTGTTCAAGAAAGCCGGGCTGTCCATCCGCGGCCTGCCGCTGACCGAGGGACTGCTCAATCTCGCACAGTTGCCGGCGTTCTATGCCGCAATTGCTCTCTATGGGCTCTCGACGCTCCTGTGGGTATGGCTTCTCTCCCGAGTCACGTTGATGCAGGCCTATCCGTGGGTAGCTGCAGGCGTCATCATCGTGCCATTGCTGAGTGCGGCCCTGTTTGACGAGCGAGTGAATGCCACCTACTGGCTGGGCACGCTACTGATCGTCGCCGGCATCCTCATTACGCAATATTCCGTGCCGGGCTAGATCGAACAAATCCTTCACTGCGCGCAGCAGGCATTGAAGATCTGCACACAAGCTTCCGAGCACGCGCCCCTGATGCGCGCAAACAGAACCACGGGGACGTCGCGATGGTCCAGAGAATCGAAGCTTTCTACCCGGGAACCGAATTGCTCGCAGTCGGGGAGCATGCACTCGCCAACTACAATGCGTGGATCGTCAAGCAATTCGTGCGCTACTTCCGCCAGTGCGATACGACCGGAAAGGCGGTGCTGGATTTTGGAGCTGGCATAGGAACGTTGAGCGTGATCTTTGAAAGAGACAGTGGTGTTCGTCCGCTCGCTGTCGAGGTGGACGTGAACCAGCAAGCCACACTGCGCAAGCGCAACATCGAGACCTACACGTCGCTCGCCGATCTCCGCCGGCCGATGAACTTCATTTATTCATCGAATGTCCTGGAGCACATTCCCGATGATGTCGCCACCCTCGCCGCACTCCGAGAGACGCTGGTTGCGGGTGGAAAAATCGCGATCTTCGTGCCAGCGTTCGAGAGCATCTGGACCTCGCTCGATGATCGCGTCGGACATCTTCGGAGGTACACCATTGCCAGCCTCGGGGAGAAGCTGGTGACAGCTGGCTTCGAGGTCGAATCGATGAAGTACTGCGATTCCCTCGGCTTCGTACTCGCCTACCTTTACAAGTTCATCGGCGGTGCCTCCGGCGAGCCGAGTGGCACATCCCTGAAGATGTTCGATCGCATCGTGTTTCCGGTGAGCCTTGCCGTTGACAAGGCAACCAGCCGGCTCTTTGGCAAGAACGTACTGGCTCTTGCACGACGGTCCTGACGGTCGGCACGCCACCTGGAACGCAATCAACCCGGGCGGCAGCCGCCGTCTGCCGCATATGGCTCGGATCGCTGCCCTCGAGCGGCATGTTCGCCCCTTCCCGCGAGCCGTCCACGTGGGCGTTCATGGAGCGAGGCTGCGAGGCGAACTCTGCCGTGGTTGACTGCAGGATCCGCAGTGCTGCGGTTTCCCGGCTCTTGCTTTGACACTTACGCGCCCAGTCTAGAGGCGCGCTCCCAATCGCAGCATGACGAGGTTCTGGTCGTAATCGGAGTTGAACTGGTTCGAAGTCCGATGAATGAACTGGTAAGTCGGTCCGATGTAGAAGTGTTCGGTCGGGAAGTACTGCACCCCGATGCGGAAAGTGAGATACTGATCGTACTGATTGTTGGTGCCCGCGGTTAGCGCCGTATAGTCGGCGATGGTGTAGTCCGCATGCCCATCGAGGCGCACATTTGGCCGCACATGGTAATTCACGTCCAAGCCGCCCGAGGTGTTGATATAGGCAGCGGTCCCCTGCAGGGCCGAATCGTCCACCGTGCGACGAATGAAGGGCTTCACCCACAAGTCCCGCATCGGATTCCAATACCCAATGAGGCCAAAGGTCGGCGTGCTGATGGTCGAGAACTGGCCCGAGACGTAGCTCTGCTGCAAGTAGCCGGCGAAGATCTCAACGGCGGTGACGCCACCCAGATCGATGATCATGCCACCGACCACGTCAAAGCCATTGGACGAGCGATCGAGGCCAGAGCTGTCGAGCTGAAAGTACTTCCGTTGGTTCAGGCTGCCGCGCACCCAGACCTCGTAGCCCGGCGAAAACTGATAGCCGAAGCGCAAGGCCTCGCGAAATTCGTTGCGGTTACGATCACTGTTGGGAATGACTCCCTGTGTCGGTCCTAGGCCATTGTCCAAAAACATGTAGTTGTCAAAGCGGCCGTCCATGCGCACGCTAAAGCGATTGAACGTCTGGAAATAGCCGACATTGGCCGTCGTCTGATTGTAGACGGTGAGCGGCAGGCCGCTGCCATTCGGCGTGTTGGGCGTGCCGAATACGTCGTGGCGACAATTCCAGGAGCCGCCACCATAGACGTTCCAGTTGCGCTGAATGTCCAGGCGACCATCCGCCCCCACCGACACGTCCTGAAAATTGTTGAGTGCGGGGTCTACACTATTGAAGCCAAATCCGCCCTTGGCGTAGAGATTCACCATATGGTTTTGCCAATCCGATTTCAGCTCTAGGGTCGGATTGACCAACTGAACGAACCCGGCCGTCTTTCCCGTCGCGTTCGACGTAGCGTAGATGTTGTCGTTGAAGACCTCGTCGGCTTCGAGGGTTCCGAAGAACTTGAACCCCCCGACGCGTACGCCTTTGGCATCATACTTCTCAGATTCGCGGGCCGCCGGGAGGCGTTCATCCTGGCGCTCTTCCCGCTGCTGCGGCTGGCCGACAGCGCCCGGGACGACTTGGGCGGCAACCTCGGCGGCCGGCACTCCCATTGCTGCGGACAGCAGGGCAACCCCAAAGACCCGAGGCAATGGACCGGCTTTCATCGCATCTCCGACTTCATTGTGGCATCCGTGTGCCGCATTGTAGTCGGAAAAGCTGGTCCTCACTATATGTATACGGTCCAGCCACCTGATGGCCCCAGTCGACAATCTGTATTAGCCTATTTTCGCACCCTGGGTGCGAGTTAACCTCGCAGGATTTGAAAGCCAATGAACGCCGGTATGCGCCCCCAACAGGTCGCTGTTATTGGGCTTGGGTATGTCGGACTACCGGTTGCCGCCGCGTTTGGGCAAGTCGGTCAGTCCGTGATTGGTTTCGACACGAGCGCACGCCGAATCACCGAATTGTCACAAGGGATCGATCGCACCGGTGAGGTTGCCGGTGCAGATCTCTTCGCCAAGGGGCTTCGCTTCACGAACGACCCGCAAGATTTACGATCGGCGGACTTCTTTATCGTCACTGTTCCAACGCCGATCGACGCCAGCAACACGCCTGACCTCGAGCCGTTGCGGCGCGCCTCAACCACGATCGGCAAGGTCCTCAAGAAGGGCGACATCGTCGTCTACGAATCGACCGTCTACCCGGGCGTCACAGAGGACATCTGTGTCCCTGTCCTTGAGAAGGTGTCAGGCCTCAAATGGAAGGCGGACTTCAACGTCGGCTACTCCCCCGAACAAATCAACCCGGGCGACAAGGAACGGCGCTTCGACAGCATCCTGAAGATCGTCTCCGCCGACACGTCCGAAACGCTCGACATCATCGACGCCATCTACAAGGGTGTCGTCAAGGCCGGCACCCACCGCGCCTCGTCGATCCGCGTCGCCGAGTTCGCCAAGGTGCTCGAGAACACCCAGCGCGACATCAACATCGCCCTGATCAACGAGATCGCCCTGATCTCCGACCGGCTGGGCATCGACACGCGCGACGTGCTCGAGGCGGCCGGCACCAAGTGGAACTTCCTGCCCTTCAAGCCCGGCCTGGTCGGCGGCCACTGCATCGGCGTCGACCCGTTCTACATCGCGCACAAGGCCGAGGAAGTGGGTTATCATCCGCACGTCATCCATTCGGGGCGGCGCGTCAACGACAGCATGGGCGTCTATGTGGCCAACCGCGTGGCCCGCTCGATCATGCGTCGGTCCCTTGACGGGCGGCCGCGGGTCACGGTGCTGGGCGTCACCTTCAAGGAGAACGTTCCCGACATCCGCAATACGCGCGTGGTCGACATCGTGCGCGAGCTCGAGGATTTCGGCATCGCCGTCCAGCTGCACGACCCGGAGGCCGACGGCGATCTCCTGCAGCATGAGTACCAGCTGACCTTGACGCCCCTCGACAAGCTGCAGCCGGCCGACGCCGTCGTGCTGGCTGTGGCGCACACCAGCTACCGCGACGGTGGTTGGGATTTGATCAAGCCGCTGCTGCGGGCCGGCGCCTTCGTCGCGGATGTCCCCGCCCTGCTCGATCGTCACTCGACACCGAAAGGCGTGACGCTGTGGCGCCTATAGCAATGGGTCCGGAACGCCCATGACCGGAAGGCGGCCAGCAGGGCGACGACGCTGCCCACAGCCGCTTTCACTCTGGATTTTGACGCCGTCTAGTTAAGTCCGCCGACGCCTCTTCGCCCTCAAATATTAGTCGGTTGAACACCACGCGCGGCAGATTGCGCACCACGAACATTATCTCGACCGACGCCGGCCGGCCGCCCCGTGCCTTCATCGGGGCCGTCATCGGCGTGTCGGTCGGTCCGAGCTTGACCAGCACGACGGCCACCCCGCTGCCGGCGAGACGATGCTGCAGCCCCTCGGCATAGCGCTCGATCAAGCCCTTCGCCGCCCCATAGGCGTAGTTGGCCTTGCGACCGCGATCGCCGGCCACGTGCCGATGATCGCGAGCGTTCCCCGCCGCGCCCTAGCCAGCGGGGCGGCAAAGGCCTCGGCGAACAAGGCCGGCGACAAGGCATTCACCTCGATCGCGTCACGACACTAATTAATCGAGGTCGCCCCGGACCAGCCCTGCTCCGGCAACCAGCCATGGGCGATCAGCACGCGGTCGATCGGCCCCTTGCCTGCCGTCACTCCCGACCGCTCGCCGCCCGGCACCATTCTCGGTCCGCTCGGCGGTCGGCTGTTGGTGGCCTGCTATTGCGTGCTGGTCGCCGGCTGGTTCTGGTCGGTCGACACCATGCTGGCGATCTTCGCCTACCTGGCGCTGAACGTGGCCTACACCTGCTGGCTGAAGCACCCCGCCCGTGCTCGACCTCTTCTCGATCGCCAGCGGCTTCGTGCTGCGCGCCTATGCCGGTGTGCTGATCTTCTACAGCCTGTTCGTGACATCGGCCAACACCAAGCTGGCCGCCATCATCCCGTTGGTGATCTTCGGCCTCTACCGCTACTGGTACGTGGTCGAGCGCATGGGCGGCGGCGAATCGCCGACCGACGCCGTGCTGTCGGACATCCCGCCGCCGTCCGCGTCGTGGCGCTGCGGCCCTGGAACATGATGGGTCCAGCTGGAAGCAGCTGGACCCATCATGCCTCCTGCAACACGCATTCCGCTCTACTCAGGCGGGAGTCAGGCAAGCAACTACATCGGCGGCGTCAAGCCATCCTTGCCGACCAGCAGCCGCGCGGCGGTCAGCCCACCATCGGCGCCCTTGGTCGCCCCGAGGAATACCTTGGCGCCGACCTTGGCGTCGTCCCGGCTGCCCTGCGCGAAGGTGACGATCGGCGTCCCCGGCTTCACCTTGATGGTCTGAGTGCCGTCCTTGTACTTCAAGGTCAGCGTCTGGCCGTCGGGCGCCGCCGCGACCGTCGCCACCGTGGCGTTGGTCATCATGCTCTCGGGCTGCAGGTCCCAGGGGTAATGGCCTTCGTTGGAGCCGCGCGCGGCCTCCGGGAAGATCAGCACTTCCAGCGCGTTCAGCGTGCCGTCCGGCCCCTTGAGCGAGGCGATGCCGACGAAGCTGTTCTCCTTGACGTCGGCCAGGGCCATCGGGCTCACCAGCATCACCGCCCAGTTGTCGGCAAGCTTCACCGGCACGGAGGTGCCCTCGCGCGTGGCGATGGTCGCGGTCTTGCCGTCGATCGCCGTGATCGAGCCGCGCAGCCGGGTCGGCGGGCTTGTTGGCGGCGTCTGGGCCAGCGCCTCGGCGACGAGGCCCAGGGACGCAACCAACGCGACCGCGCCTGCCAGCATCAAACGAATGGTTGTCATCGCACGCTCCTTCTTTTTTGTGGCGTGGGGGAGCCTGCCACGGTCGCCCCTACACGACCGCTTACGTTTGCGTGAGCCGCGCGCAATCGTTCCAGGGCCGCCGCGCCTCGAGGCAGAGGCTGTCGACCTCGCGCTCGGCGAGGTCGAGGCCGCCCGGATCGGCGATGCGGGTACGCCCCGCCTCCACCGGCTCGACCTCGACGAAGCCCGCACCCTCGACCAGCGCCACCAGGGAGTCGCGGTCGTACATCCAGTGATGGCCGCGGCCGCCGCCGAGCATGCGGCGCAGCCGCGCGACGGGGCCGCGCGGCTTGTCGAGGTCGAACTGCAGACGGCGCATGAAGCCCTCGGCGTCGCTCATCTGCAGATACTGGTAGGCCGCGTTGCGCAGATCCGGCACGGCCAGTCGCAGAATGGCGCCCGGCTTCAGCACGCGCCGGCACTCGGCCAAAAACGATCGCGCCTCCACGCGGTCGAGATGCTCCAGCATGTGCGAGGCATAGATCGCATCGACGGTCCCGGCGCCCTGCGGGATGCGCCGCGCGGCATCGACGTGCCGGATGCGATGGCTGCGGCAGAAGGCGACGAAGGCCAGGCCGTGCCGGTCGATCAGCCCGAGCCGAGCCGCCAGCGACGTCAGGATCGGCCAGCGCGCCAGCCAGACCGACGGAGAGTTGTCGCAGTTGATCCAGTCCGGCGTCGGCGAGCGGCCGCAGCCGATATTGAGCCGGACCGTAGTCGGCGGGGAGTCCACGCTGCCTGGAGCATGATGGGTCCGGCTGGAATCAGCCGGACCCATCATGCCCTGTGTAACCACGATCTCCCGTGCGCGCGAATGCGATGAGATGGAACCGCATGCGGTTCCATCTCATCCCATTCCGCTCTAGACGTCCAGGGTCGACATGAACTGCCGCCTGGTGCCGCGCAGCACCAGGCAGGTCAGCCGGCCGCTCACGAACGCCCCGGTATCGACGTTGATGCGGTGGCCGAGGTCCTGCGGCAGGTCGCAGATCGTGTGGCCATGCACCACGACCTTGCCCGGCAGGGCCTGCCGGGCGCGCAGGAACTCGTCGCGGATCCACAGCAGATCGGCCGGATGCTGATTCTCGAGGCTCACCCCCGGCCGCACCCCGGCATGGACGAACGCGTAATCGCCCAAGCTGTGGTGCAGGGTGCAGGCGCGATAGAAGGCGAGATGGGCCTGCGGCACCGCCCCGGCCAGCGCACCGCGCAGCTCGGCCGCCCGCTGCGGCGTATCCGGATAGCCCTTGAGCGGCACGCCATAGGACAAGAGCGTCTCCAGCCCGCCGTAGGACAGCCAGTCCAGCCCGTCGCTGCGTCCGTCGACGAAGTCGAGCAGCGCTTCCTCGTGGTTGCCGAGCAGCCTCACCGTGGTGAAGCCCGGCAACGGATCGCTGAGCAGCCGCTCGACCACGCCGCGGCTGGACGCGCCGCGGTCGATGTAATCGCCCAGGAAGATCAGGCTGCGTTCGGTGTCCTCGGGATGCTGCGCCGCCTCGGCGGCAATGCGGCCGAGCAGCACCTCGAGCAGGTCGGCCCGGCCGTGGATGTCGCCGACGGCGTAGACGGCGTGTCCAGCGGGGACGGACGCCGGCTCAGCCGGCAGGGACGCTCGTCCGAACCACCGTGACCAGAACTGAGGCGTGGGCCACCCCTATCGTTTCGCCAGCGTCAGCGGCGGCCGCGTCGTGGCGGCCGGCGTCTCGGTACCCGTGCCGTAGTAGCCACGGTAGCGCGAGTAGTAGTCGCCGTGGTCGCCGTAGCCGTAACGGGCGTGCTTGGCGAGGTTGACGCGGTTGATGACGATGCCGACGTGGTTGCTGACGCCGATCAGGGCGTTGACGGCGGTCTTGACGACCTCGCGCGGCGTCTTGGCCCACTGCACGATGAACACCGTGTAGTCGGCGAGCCGGGCGATGATGCGCGCATCGGACACCGCCATCACCGGGGGGCCGTCGAGGATCACGAGGTCGTAGCGCTCCGAGAAGGTGGCGAGTGCGGCCTTCATGGCGTGCGATTCGAGGATTTCCGGCGCGTTCGGCGTGTTGGGCCGCGCCAGGATGTAGTCGACGCCGGAATTGTCGTGCCGCCTGGTGCACTCCTCCAGGGTTTTCAGGCCCATCAGGTAGTCGTCGATGGTGCCGCCACGGTCCTTCAGGTCGAGCGCCGCCGACATCCTGGCTTGGCGCAGGTCGAGATCGACGATCAGCACGCGCCGCGAGGCGTTCATCTTGGTGAGCAGGCCGCCCAGCGAAGCGACGAAGGTCGTCTTGCCCTCGCTCGGCGTCGAGGAGGTGACGGCGATGACCCGGGGCGGCCGGTCGAGGCTGCCCAGGCTGATGGCGGTGAACACCGCGCGGATCGCCTCGGCCGCGGGCGATGTGGTGTTCTCCAGCACGTGGGCGACCACGTTGGAGCGCGCGCTAGCAGCACCCTTGACCTCGGGCACCATGCCCAGCACGCCAACGCCCGTCGCCTCCTCGACCTGGGCGGCCGAGCGGAACACGCGGTCGAGCTTCTCGGCGGCGACCGCGCCCGCCATGCCGAGCAGGCAGCCGATCACGAAGGCCGCCATCAGGCCGGTCTTGTAGTTGGGCGAGGACGGCGCACCCGACGGATGGGCGTAGGCCAGGATGCGCGCGTCGGCGCGCTGGATGTCCTGCTGCTCGCGCAGTTCCTTGAAGCGGGTCAGGAAGCTCTCGTAGAGGGTGCGGTTCGACTGGGCCTCGCGCTCGAGCTGCTTCTGCTCGGCTTCGTATTGGCTGGCCGTGCCGGAGACGACGGCGGCCTTGTCGACCAGCTCCTTGAGCTCGTCCTCCTCGGCCTTGGAGGCGTCGAGCTCGGCGCGCACGGCAAGCGTGATGCGCTGGGTCTCGCTCAGGAAGCGGCCGCGCACGCTGGCGAGCTCGTTGCGCGCCTGGATCATCTTGGGATGGTTGTCGCCCAGCATCGCCGACAGCTCGGCCATCCGGCGCGTCAGCTCGACGTCCTGGACGCGCAGTGCGGCCAGCGTGGTGTTGCCCGCCACTTCGGCGATGTTGGCGATCTCGCCGGGGTTGAGGCTGGCCCTGCTCAGGGCGACGAGGCGCGCCTCGCGCTCGATGCGCTTGGTGCGCGCGCCGACGTACTTGCTGTTGAGATCGGACAGCGTCTGGGTCGACACCGCCCCTTCGGGGCTGCCAGCCAGACCCTTGTCGCGGCGGTAGGAGGCGACAGCCTCCTCGGCGACCTGCAGGTTGCGGCGCAACTCGGCCAGGCGCTGCTCGAGCCACTCGGTGGCGCGGCGGTTGGCCTCGTTCTTGGTGTCGATCTGGTCGGCGAGATAGGCCTCGGCCACGGCATTGGCGATGCGTGCCGACATCGTGCCGTCCGGGCTCTCGACGGTGATCAGGATGACGAAGGTGCGGCCCAGCAGGTTGACGCTGAGGCCGCCGGAGACGGCGCCGATCGCGGCGCGCCGGCGCGGATCGCTCTCCTCGGCGGGGCGGCTGGTGCGCGCCGGCTGGGCGGTGGCGGGCTGCGGCTTGGGCGCCGGCGCCAGCAAGGTCGAGATGCCGGAGGCCCACAGCTCGCGCAGCGGCGCAAAGGCGGATTCGATGAAGCCCGGCGGCTTGGTGCCGTTGAAGTCCGGATTGTTGGCGAGCCCGAGCTTGTCGACGACACGGCCGACCAGGAACTCCGACTGGATGACCTCGAGTTCGCTCTGGATGGCGCCGAGGTTCATGGTGTCGACGCCCGACAGTGCCGCCTCGGTGCTCACCACCTTGTAGATCCGGGTATCGAGCAGCAGGCGGGCCGAGGCTTTGTACATCGGCGTGGCCTGCGCAATGATCAATGCCATCAGTGCAACGGCGACGAGACCGCAGCCGACGATCAGCGACTTGCGGCGGTTGAGCAGACGCAGCCATTCCCACAGTTCGTTGGGAGCGTCGCCGGGACGCACGGGTGCCAGAGCGCCTGGCTCGGACGCCGGAACGATCCGGTTTATGGCCCCGTCATCCACGATCTGCTCGGCCTTAGGAAACGATCCCATCCCGCTCAACTCCGCGACAGTATACGCGCGACAACACCCATAAACGACGCTTGGCCGGGCCTATCTGGCCAGCCTGGTCTTCAGTCCTGTGCGAGCGGGTCCCCATCCGCTCTGCCCAAGACACGCCTACGCTTACGCCACCACGCCAACCCGGATCAGAACCGGCTCAGAACCAGCGCTCAGGTACACGGATGATGTCGCCCGGCCCCACCGGACTGTCTTCCGTGACGGTCTCTTCCATGCCCTGCGTCTGATTGAACCGCTAAATCGTGATACGCGTCTTCGCCGACCGGCGGGTAAACCCGCCGGCAATCGCTATAGCTTGTGCCACATTTATCCCTGACACATAGGGAAAGGATCCGGGCCGACCAACTTCACCCAGAATGTAAAAAGGACGCCGCTGCACAAGGTCTACACTCAATCTCGCCACGCGCAAGAGGCCATCAGTGCGATAACGCGTGCGCAGTACCTCCTCGATCTCAGCCGGGGTCATGCCGACAACCTGGATCCGGCCGGCCATGCGGGGCGAGATCATCCCCGCCGAATCGATCTCGTATTCGCCCGAAAGCTCCGGATCGGACAGCACGACCACCCGTACCCGATCACCCGGCGCCACCCGGTACTCGGCCATCCGCAGCGTCTGCGTGTTCTGGGAGGGCTGCTGCAGGGTATTGGCGGTCATGGGCGGCTGCGGATCGCAGGCGGCGAGCCCAAGCGACAAGGCGATCGCCGGCAGCGCCAGCCCGCAACGCAGAGCGGCCGACAGCCGAAGCATGATTGCGACCCTGAAGCTCACGACATCACCGTTTGGCAACCAAGCGAATGGAAAAAAAGTTGCGGCTGTATTGCGGCCCGCCGGCGAGGACGTCGGTCGACCAGCCTTGGGAGTATTCGTACAGCGGGCCGATCGAGTACTGCGGACGAACCTCGTAGAGCAAGCCCAACGAAGCTTTCACAAAATAGTCGGTCCGAGGATTGACCCCAGAGACGCCGGACGCCGGCGTGTAGTCGGCGGTGTTGTAGGAGAAGCCGCCGACCGCCTTCCACGGATAGTGAATGTCGTAGGTGAAGTCGATGCCAGCGACGGTCGATATGTAGTTCTGGTAGTTGGTCAGCGCCAACTCGTTGATGGTGCGCATCAGCACCGGCCGCAACACCAGTGGCTCGTAGCCGTTCCATGTGCCGCTGAGCGAGAATATGCTGGCTGATGTCGACGTTCCGCTGGCGGTATAGGTCTGGCTAGTGAGACCGACGGAGCCTTCCAGCGAGCTCTTCGCACCAAGAGCCACGCTCGCGCCGACGCCGATATTCCAGCCGGTCGAATCACGCTGCTGGCCGGCCGCGTTCACCGTGTCGACATACATGCGCTGGTTCATGCCAGGCGAGATGAAGAACGACAGGTTGTCGCTGACCTCGTAGCCGATGCGGATCTTCTCTTCGTACTCGGTACGATCTCGGCTTGCCGCCGGCAGGCCGAGCGAGCTGATCGTGCTGTAGTCGTAGTACCAGTATTTCGTCGCCGAGGCGGAGAGTTGGTAGAAGACCCGATTGAACCTCTGATAGAGCGACACTTCGATCGGGACGGAATCGACCACCGTCGGCTGCTGAGCGAATGAGACGTTCGGGGTGCCCAGCGCCTCGGTGGTGCGCCGAAAGGCGATCATGCCGGTCGCATAGATGTCGGTCCGGATATCGAGCCGCCCGTCGGCCTGGATGAGGTAGTTCTGGAAGTTCTGGGTCGGCGCGCTGGCGTAGTAGCCGAAACCGCCGATAGCCAGGAGCCGCAACGAGTGGTTCGCCCACTCCGACCGCAGCTCGAGCGACGGACGAATGACCGCAACTGGCGAGCCAACAGGCGCCGTGGTCGTCGCGAACACGTTGTCGTCATATCCCAGGTTGAGGTCGACCGACGGAAACAACGTGAACGCGCCGACGCTGATGCCAAGCTCGTCTCCCCTCGGGCCCGCGGCGCCCCCCGACGACGAGGCGTCGGGAAGGTCGACCTGCGGCGTCTGCTGGTCCAGGGTCTCCTTGGCCGGCGTCGGCGTGTCGACCTGGGCCTGGACAGCCGTTGCCACGCACGACAGCAGCGCCCAGCCGAGGATGGGAGTCCAAACGAACCGGGTGCGAGACGCACGAATCGTCATGGGACTAGAAGGCCACCCCGGCAACGGTGCAAGCGTCGGCTGAACGAAGCTCTGCCGCAAACCCTGGATACTAGGTTGGGCTGGCTTTGTTGGTTGTCGTCTCATTGAAAATCGGAGGTAGCGGCGTCACAGGCGGCGGCAGCGGTGCTGGCGGCGGCGGGCCGCCGGTAACGACCGGAGGCGTTGGCGTCGGCGTGCTGATCGGCGGCAGTGACAGGGGCGGCAATGAAGGCGGTGGCGTCGTCGTCGGCTGCGTCAGCAGGGCGTTGACCAGAGCCGCCAGCTGCGGGCTCGACGTATTGCCGCTGACGAGCTGCCCCAGGAGCTGATTGATCGACGTCACATTGCCGCTGCCCAGCGTCGTGATCTGGGTCGGCGTTAGTGCCAGCACGGGGTTATTCACCGGCACGGGCGCGAAGCCCACGCCTGTCGCCGGCGCCGAGATATTGAGGCCGCTCGGCGCGGAAATCGGCGCGATGTTCTGCAACGGATCCGCACTCTGCAGCGGGCCGGCGCTCTGCAACGGGCCGGCACTCTGGAGCGGACCTGCGCTTTGCAGCGGTCCGGCGCCTTGCAGCGGTCCGGCGCCCTGGAGCGGGCCACCGCCCTGCAACGGACCCGCCGTCTGTTGCGGCCCCGGCCCACCGGGCGGCGTCGCCTGGGTCGGCCCGACGCCTTGCAACGGTCCGGCACCCTGCAGCGGCCCTGCGCCTTGAAGCGGACCGGCGCCTTGTTGCGGTCCGGCCCCCTGCTGCGGACCCTGGTCCGTCTGAGGAGTGCCCTGATTGCCCTGCTGCGCACCGGCCGGGCCCTGCGCCTGCTCGGCCTGAGCTTGCTGGGCCGGCGCTGGCTGAGCCTGCGCCTGCTCGGGCGTCTGCGCGTGCGCCGACGATACCATCAGCAGCACAGACGCTGCGGCAACACACTGCGCCCGAAGTGCAATTTTAGTCATATGGACCGATCCTGCCGCCGCGGCACCCCGCCGTTGCAGCCCAAATTCGAATGTCTACGACCGCTTGGCCCGCTTCGACCCGCCGACGTGGGTCCCGCCCATGTTGACTGCCAAAATACCGAATTGCACACAGCAAGCCAAGACCCGGAAGGCTTGCAGGGCGTCGGTAAAGGTTCGGCAGTCTTCATGTCGGACGCCCTAAAAGCCCAACCAGGACAGGCTGTGTTGGCTGATAGTCATAGCAAAATTAACTGCAGCGTCAACGCAAAAAATGAATTGAATTGTTTAAATGTATTTAATCTCTCTGATTGAACAACTTAAGACTATTATCTAATGTAAAAAGTCAACTAGGAAGAACGGATTTCTTCACCGCCGGCGCGATTGGTGCTGTTGGCGATTTGCTCGAGCACCTCGGCAAATCCCGCGACATCTCCGCACGGTACGCGCCAATATCCTGCCTTGGCCGGGCGAGCGAGGAGGTCGACGTCCGACTTGGCACTGCCGACGAACAGGATCGGCCGACCGGAGTCGATGCAGGCATAGATCTTCGACGGCATGACATAGCCGACGAAGCCATCCCTCAGCGTCACGAGATGCGCATCAGGAGCGCGCAGCAGACCGGCCAGTCGCTCGAGCGGGACCGGCGGCGAGAGATGGAACGGCAGGCCCTGCGCCGTCAGCCGTCGCGCAAGATCATCGGCCGCGCCACCGGTCGCGCTCAGCCATAGTCGCACGCGGCCGCTGCCCTCACGGTGATGGCAGGCATAACCTTCGGCGACCGTATCGACCTCGTGAGCCACGCCGTAGTTGCCGGCGTAGAGCAGCACGCACGACCCCGCCAGTGCCGCCGGCAGGGGTTCGACGGCTTCGCTGCCGGTGAACGAGACCGGCGAGCCGTCGCGCACCAGGGCAATCCGTTCCGCCGGTACGCCGGTCGCACCGAGACGACGCTTCTGGTCGATGCCCAGCACCTCGAAGCCGTCGATCCGCCGGCGCCAGAAGTTGGTGAGCGCCAGCAACAGGGCGAGCGCACGCGACGGACGCGGCTGCGCCGCGATCAGGCATTCGGGATGAAAGTCGGTGATGCGGTAGACCAGGCGAGCGCGCCACAGGAACTTCAGCGGCGCCAGAAGATGGATCATGAACGGCGGCGAGCCGGTGAACAGCACGCCGTCGGCGACGCGCAGCGCACGAAAGCCCGCCATGACGAGACTGAGGTCGGTCCACAACGTCCACATCAGCCGGCTGAGCAGCGAACCGCGCGGCACCGGCCGCGCCGCCAGCCGCACTTCCGTCAGGGTGCCCATTCCTCTTGCTTCGCTGCGCGCCGAGCCGCCGCCGGAGGCAAGCCCGATCAGCGTCACGTCATGGCCCTGCTCGGCCAGCGCCTGGGCGCGCAGTTGCATGTACTGCCCGACGGCGCCGAAGTCGGGCGGCAGCCAGTCGGCAATGATGACGACCCGGCGCTCGGTCGCCAGATCGAATGGGCTATGGGCCAGCAGGTCCATCATGGCCTGGCGCCGCCCCTCTCCTGCCGCTTCGCGACCGAGCCGTAGAGATCGGCCATGCGGCGGGCCACGCTCGGCCAGCCAAAATGCGCCACGACGTGGGTGCGCCCCGCCTCGCCCATGGCGCGACTACCGGCGGGATCGTCCAGCATCGCATTGATGCCAGCGGCGATCGATGGCGGTGCGGCGTCGACGACGCGACCGGCGCCGCTCTCGCGCACGATCTCGCAAACGCCGACGTCGGGCGTGGTCAGCACCGGCACTCCCCGCCGCATCGCCTCGAAAGCGGCGATGCCGAAATTCTCCGACAGCGACGTCATCGCAAGCAGGCGTGCGGCGCCAAACAGCGCCTCCTTGTCCGCGCCTTCGACGTGGCGCGCGACGATGGTCACCCGCCCGTCGACACCACCGGCGCGCGCCTGCGCCGCCAGTGACGCAGCGTAGCCATCGACGGCGTCGCCGGCCACCACGAGCCGGGCGGTCGGCGCCTGCGGCAGGGCGGCGATCAGGCGATCGAGCCCCTTCTCCCAGCTGATGCGGCCGAACGCCAAGACGAGCGGGCCCTGCGCCGTCGCTGCGGCGATGTCGGCCGACAGCGGCACGGCGGACGGTGGCGGCGGATCGTCGACGCCGTGCGGAATGGTGGCGATCGGCGGCAGCTTCCAGCCGAAGCCGGAAAGATGGCCCGCCTCGACCGACGACGTCGTATGGATGGTGGCGGCGGCCTCCAGGTTCGTGCGCTCGATCAGCGCGATCCAGGCGGCCTTCACCCACCGGCTCTTGCGGTGCATCAGCTCGGGCACGAGCATGCCGCGCGGCGAGATGACGTAGGGCACGTCCTCAGCGCGAGCGGCGCGCGCGCCGGCCCAGATCGGCCAGAGATAGACGGCGTGCAGATGCACGACATCGAAGCCGCCGACCGATGCGGCGAGCGCCCGGCGCATCGGCGGCGACCAATAGATCCGACGCAACCGGCGGCTCGGGAAATAGGTGACCTTGACGCCTTCCAGATCGACCGGCCGCGCCAGCGGCACGTCGCTGTCGTCCGGTCCATCGACGCTGGTCGTGAAGACATGGACGTCATGGCCGTCTGCCGCCAGGGCTCGGCAAAGCGCGTGGACCGAACGGATCGGACCGCCGTACCGAAGTGCGGGCAGGTAGGTCGGAACGATGTGAAGAAGGCGCAAAGGCTCGTCCACCAGTTCGGCCGCCGGCGTCGCCACCCTCGCCCCTGCCCGCCGCTCGGCGGGTCGCGCCGGGGCTTGCAGGATCGCCGCGTTCAATAGCATAGGTGAAAGGGGAATGGCCTCTCAGCATGAAGCAGGTCCGGGTGACGTGACGTCTTGAGCGACAAGGTCTCCATCATCGTGCCGACCCGCAATCGCCGCAATTGGCTGCGCCAGGCGCTGCGCAGCGCGCGCGAGCAGACGTGGCCGCACAGGGAGATGGTGGTCGTCGACGAGGCGTCGACCGACGACACGCGCGCCATGCTGACCGCCGAATTCCCCGAGGCACGCGTCATCAAGCACGAGACGGCGCGCGGTCCCAGCGCGGCGCGCAATGCCGGCATCGCGGCGGCTACCGGCGAATGGATCCTGTTCCTCGACGACGACGACGTGCTCCATCCCGAGCACCTGGAGTCGCTGGTCGAGGCATCGAAGGCCGCGCCGAAGGGGGCGGTCGTGTCCGGCCGCTGGCGGCGCTTCACCGTGGTGGCCGACAAGGTGCGGGTCGGGCCGATCGTCTGCGCGCCGGCCGACCGCCGCGGCCTCGACACCCTGGCCGAGATCCTGGAGCCGATGGGCGAAGGCTCGATCTGCGGCCATTCACTGCTGTGGCCCCGCGCGCTGCTCGCCAAGGTGCCGTGGGACGAGCGCCTCTCGGCCAACGGCGACAGCGATTTCTTCGGCCGCGCCATCTTGGCCGGCGCGCAGATCGTCGGACGTCCGGTCGGCATGGCCTACTATCGCGTCCATCAGGGCGATCGCGTTTCGTCGGCGACGGCGCTGCGCCGGCCGATCTCGGCGGCGCAATACCGGCTGAAATGGTCGCAGCTGCTGCTCTCCCATCCGGAGCACGAGATCTTCGCGCCGGCCATGCGCAACGGCTTCATGGCGCTGCTGATCGCGCTCTCCGGCCTGCCGGAAGCGCGCGCCCTGGTGCCGATCCTGAAAGATGCCTACTGGCTGTGGGGTGGCGAGGGCTACTTCGTCTCCAACCCACCGAGCAACCCGTTCAAGCGTGCGGCCGCGGCGGGCGCCCTGTGGCTCGGTGGACCGGCCTGGCTGCATTGGCTGCTGAAGCAGGCGTCGCAGCCGGGTCGTGTGACCAAGTCGCAGCTGGCGATCTACTACGATCCGCAAACCGACGGCGACAGGGCGGACGCGATCACCATCCGCTCCTTCACATGAAGCTCAGGGTCTACTTCAAGCCGGCGCTCCCGGTCGGCTTGCTGGTCGCCGCCGCTTGTCTTTTCTGGATCGCCTTCATGATGCTGGGCTCCGGCCTGGTCGCGACGGCCGTGCTCGCCTTGGCACTGTTCTACACGGCCCTTGCCGCCATGGGCGCGCTGGCGCTGCTGCGCCTTGCCGTGCTCGAGCGGTGGCAGGATTGGCCGGGCCCGGCGCGGCTGCTCATCCTCGCTCCGCATGAGGACGATTGCGTGATCTCCGCCGGCGGCGTGGGCGCGCAGAACAGCAGGATCGGCGGCACGACCCGCATCGTCTACCTGGCGCCGGACGAAGCGTCGGGGATGGCCGAGCGACGCGCCGGCGAGGCGCGCGAGGCCTGGCGCGTGGTCGGCGTGGTGGGCGACGACGTGCGCCATCTCGATCTGCTGCCACCGCTCAGGCAACGCGATCCGCAGAAGCTGAAGGTCGCGGCCGGCAAGCTGCGCTCGATCATCGACGAATTCGAGCCGACCATCGTCGTCGTGCCGATGTTCGAAGGCGGTCACGTGCACCACGACATGCTGGCCGCCCTGCTCGGCACGATCCTGACCGGCGATGACCGCTTCGAGGTCTTCGAGGCTCCGGAATACAGCCCTTACGCGTCGCTCTGGTACACGCCGCACCGGGTGGTCGCGCTGTGCTCGCGCTGGCTGCTCGGCCTGGTGTCCTACTATGGCCCGCCGGACGGCATCGACAGCCGGCCCGTCGCCAAGTTTCGGCTCGACCCGGCCGATCTCGAGCGCAAGCGCCACATGCTCGCAGCGTTCGAGAGCCAGAACGCACCGTCGCTGGTGGCGACGCGCGCCTATCCCGACCGCCTCGTGGCGTTCGACAGGCACGCCCGACGGCGCACGCCGTTCGACTTCCGATGGTCCTACCTGCGCTTCGTGCTGGCGGCTCGCCGCGTGTTGCCGCCGCGACTCGTCGATCGCCTTCTGCCCGTACAGCTCGGCACGATCGGCCGAGAGTGCAATTTGACCGACTGGTCCGAGGAATGGCCGACGGCGTCCAAGTCATGACCATGCTCTGCTCGTTCGCGGCAGCGGCTGGTGGCGACTCTCCGCTTTTGCTATTGAAGGTGGCGCCGCGTGGGAGGCGGCGCCGCGACATGAAACGGCAACGGGGTGATCGCGATCGCGGAACCTATGAAGACCCGCAGGTCGTAGCGAGTTACGGCCGCAACCGGGAGCTCCAACCACCCGAACGGACGCTTTTCGACGAGCTCGATCCGGAGCTTGCCGGCATGGACATGCTGGATCTCGGCGTCGGCGCCGGTCGAACGGCATGGTTCTTCGCGCCGCGCGCGAAGACCTATCTGGGACTCGACTACGCCCGGACAATGATCGACCGATGCAAGCAGGACCTGCCGGACTACAAGTTCGTCGTCGGCGATGCCTGCCGTCTCGATTTCGCCGCCGACAATTCCTACGACTTCGTGCTGTTCAGCTACAACGGCATCGACCACCTCGACCTGCCCGAGCGCGAGCGTGCGCTCATCGAGATGAAGCGGGTGCTGCGCCCCGGCGGTCTCATGGCCTTCTCCGGCCACAACGCCAACTTCCTGCCCGTCGTCGTCAACGACTACCGCTTCAGGCTTCGTCCCAGCCTGCGCGAGACGGCGCGATCGCTGAAATGGATGCTGGTGTTCAACTACCACAATCCGACCTTGCGCTTTCGCCTTCCCCTCGGCGTCGGCATGGTCAAGGACGGGCTGCACGCCTTCCGGTCGTCGGGCATCTGCTACATCAGGCCCGACCTGCAGGCCGCGGCACTGGCCCGCCTCGGCTGGACGGACATTCGGTGCGCCATGAACGACAGTGCGCACTTCCTCGACGGGGGCGATCCGCAGGTGGCGACGTTCGGCAGTCCATGGGTCTACTACCGCTGCCGCAAGGCGGGCTAGCGGTGTCGGCCTATTCCGCGGAGCTCGTGACCACGGTCGAGGCGTTCGATGCGCTCAAGGAACCGTGGAACGAGCTGGTGGCCAGCATGGAGCATCCCGAGATCTTCTATCTCTGGGAGTGGAACTTCCTGTATTTTCGGCACTATCGCGAGAACGACCGGCCCCTGATCGTCATCGTCAGGCATTCCTCGGGCAAGATCGCCGGCATCGCCCCGCTCTGCGTGCACGACGTTCGCCGCTTCGGCTGCCTGGTGCGGGTGGTCGACACCATCGTGGCCGAGATCGGCGACTACCGGAACATCCTGGTGCACCCGGCGCACCATCGCGGCCAGGTCGTCGCGGCCGTGCTCGGCTATCTGCGCGAAAAGAACGAGCTGTGGGATGTCATCGACATCGCCCAGCTCTGCTCGCGCGATCCCACGACATTCCACGTCGTCAACGTCGCCCAGTCCCACATCGATTGGTCGGTGCGCGTCCAGACCCTGACGCCGGTCGCCGTGCGCCGGCTCAAGGCGGGGCGCGTCGTCGAGAATACCCGCCAGCTCCGCCAGATCCGCAACCGCCTGAAGACGCTGCAGCAACGTGGCTACACGCTCCACGTCGCCTGCCGCGACATCAGCCAGTTCTGGCCGGCCTTCACGTCGCTTCATCGCCATGCGTGGCGCACCAGCCCACTCAACACGCCGCACGGCCGCAGGTTCTTTGAAGCCCTGAAGCACGCCGACGGCATGCGCGACAAGATCGAGTTCTCCTTCATCGAGTTCCAGGGGCAGCCGGTGGCGATGCACTTCGGCTTCGTCGATGCCCGCAAGGTCTATTTCTACATGCCGGCCATGGACCGCGCCTATCGGCAGGAGCGGGTCGGCGCCGTGCTGCTGAGTGCGATCGTCGACCACTACGCCAAGACTTACGAGGCGTTCGACTTCCTGCGCGGCATGGAG
This sequence comes from uncultured Alphaproteobacteria bacterium, assembly GCA_963809025.1. Lineage (GTDB taxonomy): Bacteria > Pseudomonadota > Alphaproteobacteria > Reyranellales > Reyranellaceae > Reyranella. Next base: position 151,140 of record CAWEIE010000009.1, read on the forward strand.
GATTACAAGGTCTGGTACACCGACGGCCTCGACATGAACATGCGCGTCGTCGCCTACCGGACCGCGAGCTTTGCGGCGTTCGTCTACAATCTCCGTGAATCGATCCGCCGCTTCGCCGTCGATCTGGGCCTGCCCAAGGCGGTGGCACAAGCTGCGCGGCGCATCATGTCGAAGATGAATTCGTAGTGCAGTACTCGGAGTGGTCCATGCATCTCGTACAGTCCGATTCGGCGGCGGCGTGACGGTGGCCAGCATTGCGAATTGGTCCGGCTGGAGGGTCGTCTCATGCCTGCTGGCGATCCTGGTCGTCGCCTACATGATCTACTTCTCGCTGATGCGGCCCGCCTGGGCGTGGGACATGATTCCCTACACGATGGCCGTCCTGAAGGGCGGCGTCTCCGACATCGCGGCGACCCATGCCAAGACCTATGCGCTGATCCAGGCGTACGTGCCGGCCAACGTGTTTGCCGACCTGACGTCGAGCGGGCCCAGCAGGCAGGTCCATCATGCCAACCCGAGCGCCTTGGCGAGCTACCTGCCCCTCTGGGAATGCAAGCTGGGTTACGTGTTGCTCCTGAAAGCCATCGCGGCGTTCTCCGATCCGATCGTCGCCATGATTGCCGTGAGCCTCGCCGCCACCCTGGCGGCGTTTGCCATCCTGTTCTGGCAGTCGTGGCGCCTGCCGGGAATTGCAGGGCTGGGCTGGCTGCCGCTGATCGTGGTGTTCGGGTTGCCGACCATGGCGAGCATGCTGTCGCCTGATCCGATCACCGCCCTCGTCTACACGGCAGGCTTCGCGGCGTTCCTGTCGGCGAGATGGCGGGTGGCGTCGGCGCTCTTCGTGGCCGCAGTCCTCCTGCGGCCCGACAGTGCCGTGACCAATTTCGTCCTGGCAGCGGCAATGATTGCCTGCGCGCCGCGCGAGGCGGTCGTCGTCCTGGTCGGCTCGCTCGGTGTTTATCTGCTGGACGTCGGGATCACCGGCCATGTCGGCTGGTGGGCCCAGGTCTATCTCAGCTTCATTGCGCCGCCCTTCGAGCTGACCGGCTTCCAGCCGGCTTTCAGCCTCTCGGCCTACCTGTCCATCCTCGCCGCAAGCGCGCAGGAGATGCTGCATCTCAAGTGGGTGTTCGATGCCCTGGCGGTCATCATTCTCGCGACGATCATGCTGGCCCATAGGCCGAATCGAGCGGCAGAAATTCTCCTTCTTGCGCTGGTCGCCACCATGCTGGTCCGGTTCGTTGCCTATCCGACGACCGAGATCAGGCACTACAGCCCGGCGCTATTCGGAATCTGTCTGATCGTCCTGCGTGCCGGCGCGTCGTTCGTGCCGATGGACCGCAGCCGTCTGTCCTCGCTGCCATAGCTGGAGCGCACTGGTGATGCTGGTTTCACAGGGCACGTTCCGCCGGCTGATTCCAGCCGGACGGAATGTGCTTTAGGCATACTTGTCGGCCAGCTTGAGGTAAGCACGCGCGCGGTCTTCGAGCTTCAGTCGCTGCAGGATCATCTCACGCGGCGCGAACGTGCCGGCTTCCACGCCTTGCCAGAAGGCTTCGAAGGCGGCGCTGAGACCGCTCGCATCGGAGAATTTGACGCCGCAGCGCTTGTCCCAGTACGGCATCGACGAAACCGGCTCGAACCGCACCCGGTGCGGCGCATATTTCGGATCCTGCCATGGTCCGCCCTCGTCCCAGACGAAGAGCGGCACGCCCGACGACATCATCTGCTGGGCGGCAATGCCCTGGGTCTCGTGCCGGCTGAGGTAGACCATCGAGCGGACGCGACGGCTGAGGTCGAACAGCTCCTCCTCGCGGTAGCTGCCGTAGCGCAGCACCTTGACGTTCAGCCGGCGTCGCCGCAGCTCGGCCAGCAGCGGCTCCAGCAGCGCGCGCTCATGATGCTCGCGCTGCCAGAAGATCTTGTCATAGATCAACACGTCGATGGTCCGCGACGAAGCCGGACCCGGTTGCCAGCGTTCGGTGTCGATGCCGACCGGCCACACCGACACCCTGCCGGGCCAGACCTCGGCGAACATGTCCCTCACCCAGTCGCTTGGCACCAGGACCTGGCGAATCGGCCGGCGCTTGGGCAGCTCGGGATCGTCGTTGGGATGGCTGTAGATCGAGGTGCCGAACAGGATCGGCGTCTCCATCGGGATCTTGGACAGCACCTGCGGCTTGCCGATGACGCAGGCAAGCTCGGACGGATTTCGCCCGATGTGCCGATAGTCGTTGACGCGATAGGCGGCGCCCAGTCGATCGAGGCCGGCCCGCAGATTGAGAAAGACCCGCATCGCCCCGCCCGGCTGATCCGGTCCGCGCACCAGCTGCCTGATCAGGCGCCGCGGATAGCGATCGAAGGGAAGCCAGCGGTCGGAGTCGGGCTCCTCATAGAACAGGTTCAACGGGCGGCCCGGGCTCATCGACGAAACGCTGCCGCTTTCACCGGACCGTTGCCATCACGAAAGCTGCGGATGACCAATGGCCGCACGACCCTTCAGCCAATTCAAAAGGGTGAACGCACGTTTCAGGCTATTGAGGTCCAGCACGGCTGCCGGAGCCGGCGCCCGAACCGCGAGGAGCATTTGACGGTAATTCATCATCCTGAGATGGCGTGTCGAATCGCGTGTCCGGCGGGAAGCTCGATCATTGTAGCTGACCATCGGCAGCAAGAGTAGTCGCCGCGTCGACGACGGCTCCCGCTGCCTGCGCGGGCGAGTACAGCGCCATCTTGGCGGCAAGGTGGCGGCGCGTCTGCTCGGAGTCGAACGACAGGACGTTCCTGATCGCGGAGATCAGCGCCGCCGTGTCGCCGAACGGGAACGTCGCTCCAGTCCGTCCGGGGTCGATCAGATCAGGTCCGCAGCCGACGGCATCGGACACAACGGCAGGGATTCCGCATGCCATCGCCTCGTTGACGACCAGTCCCCAGGTCTCCTGGCCATCTGATGGCAGCACCAGCAAGTCGGCGGAAGCGTAGACGGCAGGCAGTTCGCTTTGATTCACGAAGCCCATGAAATCAGCATGAACCGACGACGCCGCTGCAATTTTGCGAAGCTCGGCCTCGAGCTCACCCGAGCCTGCGAATGCGATTTGTACGGCCTCGTCGCCCAGCCGTGCGACAGCGCGCAGCAGGTCGGCGGGATGCTTTCGGCCGATCAGCTTGCCGACGAACAGCACACGCCGGCGGCCTTCCGCGCGGCGAATGCCACTGCTGGCGGCGGCGAAGGCGTCGTTGTCGACGCAGTGCGGCGAGAAGAACAGGCGCTCGGCCGGCACGCCGTAGTGCAGCAGATATTCACGGTTCCTCTGCCCCACATAGAGGAAACCGTCGAAGCGTCTCAGCAGGTGCGAAAATGCCAGCGCCTTGGCAATTCGGACGACGCTTTTGCGCTGGCTGCCGAGTTGCAAATCGCCGCGCGCCAGCACCGGCACGCCGAGGCGCCGGCACGCCCGGACCGCCTGCCAGTAGGAGCGCAGCGCCCAGCCCGGCACGACGAAGGCGTCGAACTTGCCGCGCGCGATCTCGTCGGCGATGCCCGGCGTGTCGCAGCCGGCGAAGCGGTCGGTCGACGGCTGGCGCGCGACATTGGCGAGAAAGCGGTTGTCGTAGCCTGACAGCAGGTCGACGTCCCAGTCGAAAGCCACGCCGAAGCCCGCACGTGCCTGCTGCTCCGGCGTCTGCCGATGGGCGAAGAACACCGTGAGATCGCAGCGTCTGGCAAGCTCGCGGAAGATCGGCGCGTAGTACTGGATCGGATGGCTGACCAGGAAGCCGATGCGCTTGGCCATGTCAGCCTCGCCCCGCTTCCGCCCGTTCCCAGGCAAGATCGAGCGCGGCGGCAAGCGCGCGCGTCGAGCCGCGGGCCGAGTAAGCGTCGAACGCGGTGCGGTCGACGGTGTCGGCGTCGTGACTCGTATCGGCCATGAACGCCTGCAGCGCGCCGGCCACCTCGCCTGCGCCGGGCCGCGCCGTCTCGGTCAGGCTGACGACGCTGCCGGCACCCATCGAGCGGATCATGTCCACCGCGGTGCTGTCCTTGTGCAGCATGGCGAAGACCGGGCGGCGCGACAGCATGGCCTGGAACACCTTAGACGGCGTGTAGTGCGCCTCGGTCGAGCCCAGCACCAGGACGGCATCGCTCCTGGTCAGATGGTTGAGGGCATCGACATAGCCGATGCGCTGCGGATGCTCGGCGACCATGTCGTCGACGCCCATCTGCTGCGCCCGCGGTCGCACTTGGTGGCCGCGCGGGTCGTCCGGTGAGCTGCCGGTGCCGACGAAATGAACTTTTAGCCGGCCGGCCGCATCGGGCGATCGCACCTTCAGCTCCCGAAGGCCGGCCAGGAAGCAGTCGAGCACCGCAATGCCTGCCGGCAGGAGTGCCCCCGCATAGATCATGTGGAAGCGGCCATCGCCCGGTTGGAACAGGAACGGCGGACGATCGAGCTCGCGCACGAATTTATAGTCCTCCGGCGCGATGCCCATCGGCATATAGGCGATCACGGCATGCTCGGCGACCTCGGGGTTGCGCTCGAGCATGCCCGCCACATAGCCCGGCGCCATGCCCGTGATCAGGCTCGCCCCGCGCACCGACCATGGCTCGAGGATCGACGACAGATGGTAGGAGCCCCAGGCGCGGCTCAGCGGCACCTCGATGCCGGGCCAACGATTCACCCACGGATCCTGGTAGTCGATGCCGAACGGCACGCCGTGGCGGCGATGGACCAGCCGGCCGACCGGCGCCAGGAAATTCGACGGTATGGTCACCAGCACGAAGTCGATCTCACGCTTTGCCGCGAGATCGGCCAGCACGCGATAGCATCCCCAGAGGGCGCGCACGCCGATGTCGCCGACCAGGCGGATCGGGCGGTTGGGCAGTGTCGGCGCATGAATCACCCGCAGCGCGGGTGCCACCAGCCGCTCGAGGTCGGGATCGGGCCGCTCCTCGTAGCGCGCGGGATCGCCCGCGACGACGATCGGCTCCCAGCCGAACTCCGGCAGGTGGCGCGACCACAGGCGTGCCCGGTGCGCGCCGACGAGGTTGCTGGGCGCGAAATGGCCGCTCACCAGGGCGACCCGCCTCATCGTCGCGCCGCCAGCGCCGCACACGCGCGCTCGTAGAGATCGCAGTAGCGAGAGACCACGACCTCGGGCGCGTACTCCTGCTCGGCGCGGCGCCGGCAGCCGGCGCGGTCGATGCTGCCGAGCTTGGCCACCGCCTCGCAGCCCTCGTCGATCGACTTGATGAGGAAGCCGTCGACGCCCTGGCGCACGATCTCCGGGAGCGAGCCGCGCGGACAGGAGATCACCGGCGTGCCGCAGGCCAGCGCCTCGGCGAAGACGATGCCGAACGGCTCGTCCCACTGGATGGGCACGACCATGGCGCGCGCCTCGCCCAGCACCTTGTTCTTCTGGGCATCGTCGACCGGGCCGACATACTCGATGCCGTCGCGGCCGAGCCATGGCTCGACCTCTTTCCTCCAGTAGTCGCCCTCGGCGCCGGACTCGGCGTGGTTGCCGGCAATGACCAGTCGATGGCCGGTGCGGCGCGCGATCTCGATCGCCCAGTGCGCACCTTTGATGCTCTCGACGCGGCTCAGGAAGCAGAGCGGTGCATCGGGCGCGACCGTCGAACTGAACTTCAGCGCATCGATCTCGAAGAAGTTGGGGATGCCCTGCCAGTCGCCGCCGGCGCGCCGGCCACAGGCGGCGATGTAGTCGCTGCACCCGGTGAAGCGCAGCACCTGCGGCGCGGCGAGCTTCACGGCGAGGTCCACGGTGCGCAGCGTCGGATCGCGCTGGAAGGTCATGACGATCGGGGTGGAGCCGCGCAGCAGCGGCGCCAGGTAGGCAAGCCGCGAGAAGCTGTGGATCATGTCCGGCCGGAAGACGCGCATCGCCCGCCACAGCGCCCAGGTGTTGGCGAGCGTGTCGGATCGCGACAGCGAGCTCGCGCCGGGCCATGGGTAGAAGGCATCGGCCTCACATTGCGAGCCGGGTTTGGCCACCAGGCAGACCTGATGGCCGCGCGTACGCAGCCGACGCACCAGCCCGTCGACGATGCGTTCGATGCCGCCATAGAGCCTGGGCGGCACCTCGATCTCGGGATCGGCGGTGATCAGGATGCGCATCAGCGACGCGCCTCCATGAACAGCGAGTAAGGCCGATGCTGCTCGCGATCGATCGGGCCCTCGGGGAAACGGCCCTCGCGCCAGCCGACCTGCTCGATGTCGGCGAAGCCCGCCTGCTCGAGCGTGCGCCGCAGATATTCGGCGTCGAAGCCGCCATAGTGCTCGCCGTCCTGCACGAAGACGTGGTTCAGCGCCTCCATCTTGGTGGCGAAGGCGGATTGCGGCAGCTCGCCGCCGCAGCCGATCTCGTTCAGCATCGTCCAGTCGTCGGCCAGGTAGGCTTCGATGTACTTGCGCATGTCCGGAACGATGATGCGCAGCACGCCGCCCGGCTCCAGGCAGCGCCGGCATTCGGCGAGAAAGCGCAGCCGCTCGGTCGTGGGCTCCAGATGCTCGAAGTAATGCTCGACATGGATGCCGCGCGCCGCCCCGTCGCCGAGCGGCAGTCCGCGCCGGCAATCGACGCGCATGGTCACGCCGGGCGCGGGAAAGAGATCGAGATTGACCCAACCCTCCTGCCCGAACGGCCCGCAGCCGACATTGACCAGCACGCCGGTCCGCTGCCGCAGCGCGCGCTGCTGGACGATGCGACCAGGAAGGATGTGGTTGAGCAAGCGCACCGTCACGGCATTCAGCTCGACGCGAAACGTGCGGAACACCCACGGATTGACCGGCAGCCGCGGAACCAGCCAGGCGCCCAGGCGCTGCTTCGGCGTCGTCATGGCGACGCCTGCCTGGACCCAAAAGCCCGCGCCACGGAGCCGAGCAGTGCCGCCTTCTCGACCTCCCAGTTGTAGCGCTCGTGGCCGAGCCGCCAGGCGCTGGTCGACGCCTCGGCGCGCGCCGCCGGCGAGCCCGCCAGATCGTCGAGCGTCATCGCCATGGCCGCGGGATCGGCAAGCGAGACCAGGCGCGCAGCGGCGCCGAGGTCCGGCGCGAGCGCGCGCTGCGCCGGCGTGTCGCTCAGCAACACCGGCACTCCGGCCAGCAGATAGGTGAAGATCTTGTTGGTAAGGCAGACCCGGCGGTTCTCGCTGACGTCGGTCTCGAGCGACAGGCCGATGTCATAGGACGCGGCCAGCCTTACCAACTCCTCGGGCGGCGCGATTGGCAGCAGATTGACCCGATCGCCGATGCCGAGCCCGCGCGCCAGTTCGACCAGCCGCTCGCCGTGGCCCCACCGGTTGCCACCGCGGACGTCGAGGGTAACGCGCGTCCTGGTGCGCGCCATTGCCTGGATGAACGATTGCAGGCCGCGGTCGAGGCCGATGGTCTGGGAGAACCAGTAGGCCTTCAATGTGTCGGGCGCGGCCGGCGGGTGCGGTTGCGTCGGTGCCATCGCCAGCGGAAAGACATTGAGCACCGTCGTCGGCTCGACGCGGCACTGCGCGGCATAGGCCTTGGCAATCAGCGGCGCGGCGGCGGTGACATGCCGGCACGCCGGCAGCAACACGCTCTCGATGGTGCGCACCATGCTCATGTCGAACGGCGTGCCTTCGCCGGCATGATAATCCTCGGCATCGAAACCCAGCATGGCGCCACGCCGGCGTGCGGCGTCAGCCGCGGCCGCCAGTCCGGCGACATAGTGTGCGATGTAGAGCTCGGCCGGTACCTCATGCGCTGCTCGACGCAGTGCCAAGACTGGTCCGCCATAGGCGGACGCTGCCAAGCCAACAGGCATACGCAGGCCGAGGCCCGTCGCCGCCTTGGCCAAGCCCCTCGCTGCCCGACCGATCTGCCGTTCGCCCGCCGGACGCGCCACGCGAACGACCTTCCACGGCGCGCCGGCAGCGATGTCATCGTCGAACGGGCGCAGCGCCTCGGTGTAGTCGCAGACCACCGCGGTGACGGCATAGCCCGCCTCGTGCAGGGCATCGGCTTCCTTCAACACGCGCGGGTTGGACGCCAGGTTGCCCGGGCTCACGATGCAGACGGCGCCCGGCATCGCCTGCCGATCACTCCGGCCCCGGCTTCGGCTCTTGGCCAGCCGCCGGCAGCTCGGTGAACTCGACGGGACCGGCCAGCCTCATCGCCAGGGCGCCGTTGCCCTTGCCCTGGCTGAAGTTGAACGGGATGGCGTCGGGACTGCAGCGCTCGACGAAGAAGCGCAGCGCGTTGTCGACGCGATGATCGGTGTCGACGTAGGTCAGGCCGGTCATCAGGTCGAAGCAGTATTCACCCGACGCCAGCCAATAAGGCTCCAGCAGCAGGTTGCATTCGTACTGGCCGGGCTTGCCGGGCAGCGACACCTGGTTGAACACGCTGGTCGAATAGAAGCCGATCGGCAGATTGTGCTCGTCGCGCAGGACGAGCTCGAGCGACATGCCGCGCAGGCCCGACGTCTCCAGCACGACGCGCAGCCTGAGCGGCGTGCCGGGCTCGTAGCGGTCGGTCGGCATGCCGCCCGCGTCGACCAGCGTGGCGGAGATCAGCGACGTCGTGTTGCCCTTGCCCCAGCTGCGGTCGGTCTTGACCTTGCGCAGCGACGTCGCGTAGTGCGCCACCGCCTGCTCGATCGCGCCATCGAAGTAGACGCGGCCGGACTGGAAGACGATGGCGCGCTTGGTGAGCGCGGTGACGGCCGCCAGGTTGTGGCTGACGAACAACACGGTGCGCCCGGCATTGGCGACCGCCGACATGCGGTCGAGGCAGCGCGCCTGGAATTCGGCGTCGCCGACCGCCAGCACCTCGTCGATCACCAGCACTTCGGATTCGAGGTGCGCGGCGACGGCGAAGGCGAGCCGGGCGTACATGCCGACCGAATAGCGCTTCACCGGCGTGTCGATGAACTTTTCCACGCCTGAAAAGTCGACGATCTCGTCGAAACGCCGGCGCACCTCGGCTCGCGTCATTCCCAGGATGGCGCCGTTCAGGAACACGTTCTCGCGGCCGGTCAGCTCGGGATGGAAGCCGGTGCCGACCTCGAGCAGGCTCGCCACCCGGCCCTTGATCGACACCCGCCCTTCGGTCGGCTCGGTGATGCGCGACAGGACCTTGAGCAGCGTCGTCTTGCCCGCGCCGTTGTGGCCGATGATGCTGACCACCTCGCCGCGCTTGATCTCGAAATCGACGTCACGCAGCGCCCAGAACTCCTCGACGACGTCGCCCTCGACCATGGCGCGGCCGCGCAGCACGTCGGCACTCTTGCGCAGCGCATTGCGAAAGCCGCGCGACAGCACGTCGACGAACACCGGACCGACCTCGGTGCGGTGGCCGATGATGAATTTCTTGCCGAGCTTCTCGGCGCGGATGACGACGTCGGACATGTCAGATCATGTCGGCGAAGGCGCGTTCGCTGCGGCGGAAGGAACGCGCACCCCACACCAGCATGCCGGCGATGACGACGAGGCTGACCAGGAAGCCCGGCCAGTAGATCGGGCTGTCGCCGCCCAGGATGCACCAGCGGAAGCCGTCGATCACGCCGACCATGGGATTGATGCTGTAGAGCATCTGCCAGTGCTCGGGCACGACCTTGCTGGAGAAACCGACCGGCGAGACGTAGAGGCCGATCTGGGTGACGAAGGGGATGATGAAGCGGAAGTCGCGATATTTGACGATCAGCGAGGCAGCCCAGATCGCCGGCCCGATCGCCGCCAGCAGCGCCAGCAGGACGAAGACCGGCAGCAGCAGGATCTGCCAGCCGGGCACCACGCCGTACCACAGCATGAGGCCGGCCAGGATCGTGAGACTCACGAGGAAATCGATCAGCGCGACCACGACCGTCGACAGCGGCACGACCAGACGCGGGAAGTAGACCTTGGTGATCAGGTTGGCGCTGCCGATCACGCTGACCGAGGCCTCGCTCAGCACCGAGGCAAACAGTGTCCAGGGCAGCAGGCCTGCGAACACCATGACGGCATAGGGTGCGCTGCCCTCCGACGGCAGCTTGGCCAGCGAGCCGAACACCACGGTGAAGACCACCATGGTCATGAACGGCCGCACGAAGGCCCAGACGACGCCGATCACGGTCTGCTTGTAACGCACCGCCACGTCGCGCCAGGCCAGGATGAAAAAGAGCTCCCGGTAGCGCCAGAGATCGATCCAGTATTGATGGTCGGCCCGGCCCGCTTCGAGGATCAGCGGCCGGTTGTCCTGGTCGAAGGTACTCATGCCGCGCCCCTCATACGACGCGGCTGGGCCATAAGGCGAGCGAGGAGTAGGCTCGCCGCCGTCGCGAAATGCGGCCGACGATAGGGCTCGATCGCCGCCGGGTCGACCCGGCCCTGGCCCAGGAGCCGCGTCACTGCCTCGATCAGGCCCGTCAGATCGGCTGGATCGACAAGGTCACCGACCCGGGCGTCGGGCACCGCATCGCCGCTGCCGCCGCCTGCCCCGCCGATCACCCTGACCCCGCAGGCGGCGGCTTCGAGATAGACGATGCCGAACCCCTCCTCCGCGCTCGGCATGACGAAGAGATCGGCCAGGCGGTAGAGGTCGGGCAGCTCCTCGTCCGGCACGTAACCCAGGAAGCGAACCGCAGTGTCGCCGGCAAGCTCGGCAGCGCGCGCCTCCAGCCGAGCGCGATCGTCGCCGTCGCCCGCCACGACGTGCACCAGCCAGGGAAAGCACGCGCGCAGCGCCGGCAGCGCGGCGAAGACCAGCTCATGGCCCTTGTAACGCTCGCTGGCCGCCAGCCGACCGACCGTCAGCAGGATCGGCCCCGGCCCGAGCTTCAGGCGCTCTCGCAGCGACGGCAATGCCGGTCCCAGGGCGAAGCGCTCGTCGACGGTGTTGGGCAGAACGCGCACCCGCTCAGGCGCGAGATCGACCCAGCCGAGCAGGCGCTGGCGCGTGCCGCGGCTGACCGTGGTCACCTGGTCGGCCGCCTCGATGGCGCGGCGCACCGAGGAGCGGCGATCGTTCCAGATGTCGGTGCCGTGCGCCTGCAGCCAGTAGCGCGCGCCCAGCAGGCGCGCCAGCAGCACGGCGAGCGGCGCCATGAAGACGTGGCCGCAGAACACCACATCGACGGGACGAAGACGCCACGCCGTCCACAGCGAGACCAGCGAGAAGCGCAGCTTCCCGAAGATCGCCGGCCGCTGCCGCACGCCGTCAGGCAGCGCGATGCCCGCCGCATCGCCAAGCCGCGGCAAGACGAGGATCTCCGCGCCGGCCGAGGCGAGCGCGGTGAACAGGTCGCGGTTGTAGCGCGCGATGCCGCCGCGCGCGCCGTAGGCGTCGCCGACCAGAGCCAGGATGCGGACGGTCATCTGGCGTCAGGCCACCACCGGAGCCGTCCAGCCGTTCCGCCATACACGTAGCGCCCAGCTGCGAGAGGCAGCGGAGAAATCCACCTGGTCGCCGTCCGGCGTGCCGGCGGCCTCGCACAGCCAGCGGCCGACCGGCGTCACGAAGCCCGTCTTGCGCCGCTCACGGACGGCCGCCGGCAGCGGCGGCACGGGCACGTCAGCCACCGCGTCCTTGGCGTTGACGCGGGCCAGAACGTCGCCGGGCGGCAGGGCGGCGAGGAAGAACGGATCGACGTAGGGCACGCGGATCTCCACCCCGTGCGACATGCCGGCCCAATCGGCGTCGCGCAGCAGCTGGTTGCGCATATAGAGCGCCGTCTCGAGCGTGGCCACGCGGTCGAAGTCGCCGAGCGGCCGGGCGCCATGCAGGGCAGCCGCGATATGGCCGAGCGGCGCCAGGCGGCGCAGGCCGTCGGCAACCAGCGCCGGGTCGATCAGTTCGTCGAGCTCCCACGGCATGTAGACGCCGCGCCGCAGGAGATAGGCGCCGGCCCAGTCGCCGCCGTACTGCAGCAGGCCCGCCGCCTTGGGATGCAACCCGAGACCGGCGTCGATCGCGGCCGAAAGACCACGCCGCACCAGCGGACCGAGCCCGGGCACGAACGACAACGGGCGCAGCCAGTGCACGCTCCGCGGCACGTCGGCGAACGATGGATAGCCGCCGAAGCACTCGTCGGCACCGAGCCCGCTCAGCGCCACCTTGATGCCCGCCTCGTGCGCGGCCTTGGCGACGAACCAGGTGTTGATGCCGTCGATGGTCGGCAGGTCCATCGCATCGAGGATGGCCGGCAGGTCAGCCTCGAACTCGGCGCGATCGACCGTACGCACGATGTGGCGCGCGCCATAGCGCCGGGCGACCTCGGCGGCGAGCGGCGCCTCGTCGACCGCCAGGCCCTTGAACTCGGCAAAAGCCAACGTGACGGCCGACACCGATTGCGCACCCGATTGTCCGCCCAAGGCCGCCATGGTGCCGAGCAGCGCACCCGAATCGAGACCGGCCGACAGGAACACCGCCACCGGCACGTCGGCCACCAGGTGATGGCGCACCGAATCGCGCACGGCGTCCGACAGCAGCCGGCGCGCATCGCCATCGCCATGGCGGGCGCTGGCGCGCTCGGCGAGGGCCTCGGCGACGTCATAGTAGCGCTTCGGTGATTGCGGCCCGCTGCCGTCGATTGTGAGCGTGGTGCCTGCCGGCAGCGTATGGACCTCGCGCCAGACCGTGAAAGGCTCGGGCACGCTGCCGAACAGGTGGAAGCCCACGATGCCCGCCGAATCGGGATCGCGGCCGACCCGGCCGCCGGCCAGCAGCGCCTTGGCCTGCGAGGCAAAGCGCACCGTCCAGCCGTCGTCGGCCCAATAGAGCGGCTTGATGCCCAGCGCATCGCGCGCCAGCAGCAGCGTGCGTTTCTCGGCATCCCACAGGCCGAAGGCGAACATGCCGCGCAGCTTCTTCACCATGTCCGCGCCGCAGTCGACATAGAGTTGCAGCAGAACCTCGGTGTCGGAGCCACTACGGAAGACACAGCCACGCGCGGCCAGTTCCTCGCGCAGCTCGCGGTAATTGTAGATCTCGCCATTGAAGGTGATGGTGTAGCGGCCGCAGGCGCTGTGCATCGGCTGCGCGCCGGCCTCGCTCAGCTCGATGATGGCGAGCCGCTGATGGGCGAGCCCCGTGCGCCCGTCGCCGGAAAGCCACAAGCCGTTGCCGTCGGGGCCGCGCGTCGCCATGCGGTCGTTGATGCGTTTGAGCTCGGCGCGATCGATCGCCGGCGCGACGTCGAGATAGGCGTGGATACCGGCTATGCCGCACATGATCCTGCTCGCGAAGTCGCGGCCACTGTCAACGCGCACCAGTGCCGCGGAGAACCACGGCAAAGGTACGCAACACGATCACGAGATCAAGCCATAGCGAGCAGTGCTTCAGGTAATAGAGATCGTATTCCAGCTTCGAGCGCATCTCGTCGGGCGCGTGCGCGTAGCCCTGGTTGATCTGGGCCCATCCCGTCACGCCGGGCCGTACGATGCCGCGCAGCGCGAAGTGCTCGATGTCGCGCACATAGCCCTGCTCCAGCGACGCCGCCTCCGGCCGCGGTCCAACCCAGCTCATGTCGCCGCGCAGGATATTGAAGAGCTGCGGCAGCTCGTCGAGCCGGCACCGTCGCAGGAAACCGCCGACCCGGGTGACGCGCGGATCGACGGTCGAGGTGAAGCTCGGCCCGCTGGCGCCGTGGAACATGGTGCGGAACTTGATCATGCGAAACGGCTGGCCGCGCCGGCCGATGCGGGTCTGCACGAAAAACACCGGCCCGGGACTGTCCAGCCGCACGATCGCCGCCATGACCAGCAGCACCGGCAGCAGCACCGGCAGCAGCAGCACGGTGAGACAGAGCTCGATGACGCGCCGCACGACGAGGTACTGACGCGACGGCAGCAGTGCACCGAACTCGTTGGGCGTCAGCCCGCCGAGCGGCGTGCGCCCGGTCATTGTCTCGACGATGTAGCGTCGATCGAGCACCGGCACGCCCGCGATCGCGGCGTCCGCCAGCGCGGCGAGCCTTCCCTCACCGAGATCGGCGCTGAGATCCGCAACGATGGCGTCGACGCGCATGCCGCGGTTCTGCACATCGTCGAAATCGAGCCATCGGCAGGTCGCAAGGGGCGGCATGGCGGCGATGGAAGAGTGCGGCATCACCGCGTAGTTGCGGATCAGGTAACGCGAGCGAAGCTGCGCCACACCCGCCATCCAGAGCAGCGTCAGAATGCCCGAGCCGAAGAACTGGATGCGCGAATAATCGATGCGCAGCAACAGCAGGATGGCGGCGATCAGGGCGTAGGTGAGAACGGCGACCGGTGCCACGTAACCGATGTTGCCCTGCAGGGTGGCGCGCGGGAAGGCGTCGAGCCTGCGGCCGCAGTACCACACCACCGAATAGCCCGCCGCCGTGGCGACGATGGTGAACTCCGTGCCGCCCAGCTCGGCGGCAAACGGCTCGCCGGTGGCATAGATCGGAATCGGCAGCACGACGCAGAACAGGAATCCGACGATGGCGTCGATCCACGTCTCGACGAAGCGCTGCGGCGCCGACCGCATCGCCCGCGTACCATTCAGGAGGCGTTCGACCGACGAGGCCTCCGACCCGACCGGGATCGCTCTGCGCACGCCAACGCCTCCCCACGTCCTTGCCACGCCTCGCATCATGCAATTACTGCTTCTACGAGTGTGCCCCCGGGGACACTGTTTGCATTCTTAATGAGTATAGTTGAACTATTCCCATGGCGTAAAGTCGCCTCTCGATCTTTCCCTGCGGCCAAATGCTTGCGCCCATCCCATGCCGAGAAGGGCGCTGACGACGAAACCGATGGCCGGCATCTGCAGGCTGAAATCGACCACTGAATGAAGGATCGCCACCGCCGCGACGGCGAAAGCCGCCCCGGGCAAGTAGCGATGCGCCCGCCGCCGCGTCACCGCCCCGTAGAGCGACACGGCCCAGGGGATGAGCACGACGGCAAAGCCGACCAGCGCCATCGGCACGCCGACCTCGACCATGGTCTCGAGCGGCGTGGAGTGCGCAAGATCGTTGGCGATCGGCACGCGCATCGGCTGCACGATGGCGTAGATGTCGGCGAAGCTGCCGAGCCCCCAGCCCAGCCAGGGCGACATCCGCACGGCCTGCAGCGAGGCCCGCCAGATCTGCATGCGGTCGCCGCCGTCGCTGGCGCGTATCGCCTTGTCGACGATGGCGTTGCCAGCGATCACCAGCACGATGACGCCGACGACGACGCTGATCGCCACGAAGACGCGCACCAGGTCCGGCCGCGAGCGCCAGCGGCCGCGCAGCATCAACACAGTAAGGGCGGCGGCGCCGACGAAGGTGGCGGCGAGGCCGGCGCGCGATGCCGAGAACAGCAGGCCGCCCAGCAGCAGCAGGCAGACCGCCAGCATGGTCACGCGAAAACCGGTCAACGAGGCGATGATGCCTTCCTCGTCGTCTTCGTCGTAGCCGTAGGGCATGTCGCCCTTGCGCCGCCTGCCGGCGAAGATCAGCGCCATGGCCGCCACCATGCCCATGCCGCAGTAGCAGCCGAACGAATTGCTGCTGACGAAGGTGCCCGACATCACGCAGCGTCCCGTCGCCGGCTCGTAGGGGTCGACCTTCTTGAGGTAGCCGCCGAGATAACAGGAGTGCGTCGTCACCTGCATCAGCACGCCGTAGGCCACGACCAGCACGGCGCCGGCTATGAACATCAGCAACAGCAGCCGCGCGCGGTCGCGGTCGCGGCAGAGCGCGCGGGCCGTCAGGAAGATCGCGCCGCAGGTCAGGCATTTGAGCAGCGTGTTGCGTGCCGCATCGATCGCGAGGTCGGGCACCGGCGCGTGGGCGCTGCCGAGCAGGCGGGCGGCCGCCTCATAGAGCCAGGCGCTGCCCGACAACGGCGCCATGGTCGACATCTGGAAGAGCCCGAACAGCACGAACAGGGCAAAGCAGGCGGCAACCGCCAGCAGCGGCTTGCGCTCGGCCTCGCTCACCTCGAAGCCCTTGCGCGTCCCCATCCCGGCGGCGACGAGGACGGCGAGCACGCCCAGCATCACGCCAATGGGCGCCCACGCCCAATCGCGATTGGCGCCCATCGGCAGGGCGGCAAACGACACGACGGCAAAGAACAGCGCCGCCACCGACCAGTCGGCAAGCCCGCGCAGCGCCATCAGCGGATGGCGCCGCCGCTCGACCCGCGCCTCGGCGTCGAAGGCTATTTCTTCCTCAGGCGCGTGAGCCATTGCGTCAGCTCCTCCTGGGCGTTCGGCTCGTCACGCACGAAGTAGCGGACGAAGAGTTCGTCGATCGGCGAGCGGATCGTCTCGGCGACCCAGCGCCGATCACGGCTCATCCGCCAGTTCATGGCCACGTAGGCGGCGATGCGTTCGCGCTCCTTGGGCGTGAAATACTGCCAGTTGTCGAGGATGAGCTGGAGGCGACTGGGCCACAGCGACGCCATCATCGGCGCCACGTCGATCGACATCATCAGCGCCGCCACCACCCGGGCCGAGGTGCCGTCGAGCGCCTGGCGGGCCGCGGCGAGGCGCGCCCAGCCGATGCCGCGGGCCGGCGCATTGGCCAGCCCGAAGTCGAGATCGTCCTGCGCCTGCTTCATCCATTCGGCGCGCTGCTCCCTGGTCACCGGCAGGTCGGTGGTGAGCGCAGCACCGGCCAGCAGCTCCGACCGCCCCAGCCGGCGGCCCGCCACCGGATCGGCCGCGACCGCGCGGTCGAGGGCCGCGATGCCGTGCTGCACGCTGGCAAGGTGCAGCGCCTGGCCGGTGCGCAGCTCGAAGACGACGGCGTCGGCCTTCTGCGCCTGCCAGGCGCCATTCGCGACCGGCCAGGCCACGACAGCGAGGATGGCCCCGCCGACGCCGACAAGGCCGCGCAGCATCCAGGTCATTGCATTCAAACGGTCGGTCTTTCCTCGTTGATGCGCCCGCTCACCACTGGGACTTTGTCGCATTCTACCTGAAATTACCTTCAAATACGCGACAAAGACGCGCGTCGAAGCGTCAGGCCCCGGTGCGCGCGGCCGGCGCCGGCGGCGCGGCTTCGGTGGCGGCCGGCTGGGATTTGGCCACCGTGCGCACCTGGACGTCGACCGCGGCCGTCACGACGACATCGGCGGCGCCTGTAAAGGCGCCCTTGATCGGCATCGCCTGGTCCGGATCGCGGCCGACGGCGACACGGATCAGCCGCTCGGTGCCGATGATGCCATTGGTCGGATCGAATTCCACCCAGCCGGCGCCCGGCAGATAGACCTCGATCCAGGCATGCGGGTAGGCCGGGCTGGCGCCGGCTCCGTCGAGGGCGGGATCGTAGAGGTAGCCGGTGACGAACCGCGCCGCGAGGCCGAGCGCGCGGGCGCCTTCCATCATCAGCAGCGCGTAGTCGCGGCAGGTGCCGGTTCCGGTCTCCAGCGTGACCCCGGGCAGCTGCGTGCCGAGCTCGAAGCGCATGGAGTATTTCAGGCCTTCCTGGATGCCCTTGCACATGCGCGTCAGCGCAGTGAACGTCTCCGCAGCGTTCTCGCCTTCGAGGAACTGCTTGGTCCAGCTGCTGACCATGGCGTTGGGATCGGGATAGTGACGCTCGACATAGCGCGCGAGATCGGGCGCCTCCTCGGCGAGGTAGCTGAAAGGCAGAGTGCGCGCGTATTCCTCGATCGGCGGCAACTCCAGCGGCAGGGCGAAGTGCTCGAGCCTGATGGTGCTGGTGAGCTCCAGCACCTGGGTCTCGCCTTCAAAGGTGGCAATGGCGATCGAGTTGCCGAACGGGTCGTGGATCCAGCGCACCGACGCCGCGGGCTCGATGGCGAGAGCGGTGTGCAGCAGGCGCAAGTCGTGGCTGTCGCGCGGCCGGAACATCAGGCGGTACTCGCCCAAGGCCACCGGCTGCGAATACTCATACCGCGTGTGGTGGACGATCTCGAGCGTGCGCATGGACGGGGGATAATGCACCATGTGCATGAGGGTTGCAGCCGAGCAGCGTCCTCCCTAGAGATCGATGAATGTCTCAGGAAAGCGCCGACAGAGACTTGGCGGCAAGCGCGCCGGCCATCCCCCAGACCGCCTATCCCAGCGCCGAGCCGAGCTGGCCCAACCGGTACATCTGGCCTGTCCTGCTGGGCATCCTGGAGGAGAACCCGGCGACCCGCAGGCAGGTGTTCGAGATCGGCTCGGGCAACGGCGCCACGGCGAACATGCTGGCTCGCCGCGGCTATCGCGTCACCGGCATCGATCCCGCGGTCGAGGGCGTCGAGATCGCGCGCAGGAGCTTCCCCAATGCCACGTTCCACCTCGGCACGGCCTACGACGATCTCGCCGGCACCTACGGCACTTTCCCGGTCGTCATCAGCCTCGAGGTGATCGAGCACTGCTTTTCGATCAAGGCTTACCTCGAAACGATGTTCAGGCTGATCGAGCCGGGCGGGCTCGGCATCGTCTCGACACCCTTCCACGGCTACTGGAAGAACCTCGCGCTGTCGCTCGCCGGCAAGTGGGACGCCCACCATGACCCGCTGTGGGAAGGCGGCCACATCAAGTTCTTCTCGGAGAAGACGCTGACCCGCGCGCTCGAGAACGCGGGCTTCACAAACATCGGCTTCCGCCGGGCCGGCCGCATGCCGGTCGTGGCCAAGAGCACCGTCGCCGTCTTCCGCCGGCCGGCGGCTTAGCCGCCCGCCTCCGGGCCGTGCTGGCTCAGGCCGACCTTGCCGGCAGGCGTCAGGGTATAGACGCCGCGTTCGACGCGCTCGAACCAACCATAGAAATCATCTCGCAGAATGCTCGCCGCGCGCGGTGCATCGGCGGCGGCGCGCACGGCCGCGAGCTTCATCGGCCCGTTGCTGGCGAGCAGCGCCGCGCAACGCAATGCCTCCTGGCGGTAGGCCGTCATCAAGGGCGCGCGCATGGCGCTGCCGCCGAGGTTGGGGTCGCCGACGCGCCGGCGGTGCTCGCCGAGCAGCCGCCCAGCCTTTCGCTTGTTGCTCCGGGGCTTGTAGGGCACGGGATCGAGCACGACGTCGGCCCGCTCGCGCCCAACCACCAGGAGGCCCAGTCCCAGGCGGCGGCAGAGCTTCTTCACATGCTTCATCTGCTTGGGCCATTGGCCGACGGCGAGATAGACGCGGTCGCTGAGCGCCAGGCGATCGACGCCCTGCAGCACCAGCGACAGGCCGAACACGCGCTTCAGCTCGACGATCACCGGCGGCTCATCGCCGCGCACGGCGACCACGTCGCAGCCGCGCACCTCGCCTTTAACGACGTATCCTTGTCCCTCGAGCAGCGCCTTCACCGGCGCGTAGAGATCGCTCTCCAGCGGCATACCCTGCCGACAATAACATGTCCGCCTGTGGGTGGCTGTTCAGGCTCTTGGCCGCAAACGACGCCACCAGCACCTCGATCAGACGCTCGTCGGCCACCGGCTTGTCGAGCCGCGGCGCCGAGCGGAACGCCAGCGGAACGATGCTGCGGTCTTCGTACCCGGTGACAAAGATGAACGGCACGCCGCGGGCGCAAAGCACTTCGGCAATGGCAAAGCTCATGTCGCCATGGAGGTTGATGTCGAGGATCGCCCCATCGAGCGGCTCGGCTCGCGCCAGCTCCAGGCCGCGCTCCAGCCATCCCGCCGGGCCGACGACCTGGCAGCCGCTGTCCTCCAGCAGAATCTTGGTCACTTCGGCCAACAGCAGGTTGTCCTCGACGACCAGGACCTTCAGGCCATCCAGCGGCCTTGGCGCCAGCATTATTGCTTCGCTCCCTTCCTTCTCCGGCTCGGCCGACGGAACCGCCGTTCCGCAACCGATCAAGCTCCAGTCTGGAACGTTGCGGCCCCAGCCGGTATGACAAAGCTATGACCGATTTGCTGGATCAGGGCGCGGCAGCCATCTCCTCGGCCATCCGCGCCGGCAAAACGAGCGCGCGCGACGTGGCCGAAGCCGCCATCGCCCGTGTCGAGGCGAAGAACAAGGCGATCACCGCCATCGTCGACTTCGATCCCGCCGAGGCGCGCGCCGCGGCCGACGCCGTCGATGGCCGCCGCAAGCAGGGCTTCGACGGACCGATCCTGGGTGTGCCCTACACCGTCAAGGACACGACCTGGGTGCAGGGCCGGCGCGTCACCAACGGCTCCCTGCTCTGGAAGGATTTCAAGCCGCCGCGCGATGCGGTCGCGGTCGAGCGCCTGAAGGCTGCCGGCGGCGTCTTCCTCGGCATGACCAACACGCCGGAGATGGCCGCCAAGGGTCACACCGAGAACAAGGTCTACGGTCCCTCGCGCCATCCAATGAATCCGGCGCTGACGCCCGGCGGTTCATCGGGCGGTGCGGCTGCCGCTCTCGCCGCAGGCTTCACGCCGATCGCCCTTGGCACCGACGGCGGCGGCTCGGGCCGCCGGCCCGCGTCGCATTGCGGCGTCGTCGGGCTGAAGACCTCGGCCGGCGCCATCCCCTCGCCGTTCGGTTTCGGCGGCGCCTACGGGCCGCTCTATGGCGTGACGGCGCCGATGGGTCGTTCGGTCGCCGACGCCAAGGCGGCATTCGAAGTGATGGCGGGGCCCGATCGGCGCGATCCTCATTCGGTGGCGCTGCTCGACGTGCCGCCGCCGTCCAGCCCACGCATCGCGGTGAGCCCGCGACTCGGCCTCAACGTCGCGGTCGACCACGACGTTATGGCGGCTTTCGACTCGGCCGTCGCCCGGCTGCGCGCTGCGGGCTGGCGAATCGAGGAAGCCGACGTCACGTGGCCAGAGGGGACAAGCGAAACGGCCTTCTCCGCGGTCAACCAGGCGGCATCCGCCCTGCTCTATGGCGAACATCACGCCAAGGACAAGGACCTGTTCGGCGACAACGTCGCGGGCCTGATCGAGCGCGGCCGCAGCGTCCCCGGCACCGACGTGGTGGCGGCATTCCGCTTCGCCGACGCCTGCGCCCGCGCCGTGGCGCAGTTCTTCGCCGACTACGACTACCTCCTCACGCCGACCACGGCCTGCGTCTCCTGGCCAGTCGAGCAGGTCTATCCCAAGGTCATCGAGAACCGCGAGGTTGGCCCGCGCGGCCACGCCGCATTCACGCCGCTGTTCAACCTCGCCCTGGTGCCCGGCATCTCGATCCCCTGCGGCAGCGGCCGCGACGGCCTGCCGGTCGGCCTGCAGATCGTGGCGCCGCGGCTGCACGATCGGCCGCTGCTGGCGATGGCCCAGCGCGCCGAGGCGGCGCTGGCATGAAGATCACTGCTGTCGAGACCGTCCGGCTGGGCGAATTCCCCAACCTCGTCTGGATCCGGCTGAGGACCGACGAGGGTCTGACCGGCCTCGGCGAGACTTTCATGGGTGCCGCTGCCGTCGAGGCCTACATCCATGAGAGCGCCGCGCCCAAGCTGATCGGCCGCGACCCGATCCAGATCGAGGCGATCAACAAGAGCCTCATCAACTATCTCGGCTGGCGCGGCACCGGCGTGGAGACGCGCGGCAACTCGGCGATCGACATCGCGCTGTGGGATCTGTTCGGCAAGGCGATCGGCCGGCCGGTCTGCGAGGCGCTGGGCGGCAAGAGCCGCGATCGCATCCGCATCTACAACACCTGTGCGGGCTACAAGTACATCCGCGACGAGCGCAGCCAGGCCGTCGCCAACTGGGGCGTCGGCAACAGCCGCGGTCCCTACGAGGACCTCGAAGCCTTCCTTCACCGCGCCGACGAGCTTGCCCTGTCGCTGCTCGAGCAGGGCATCACCGGCATGAAGATCTGGCCCTTCGACATCGCCGCCGAGCGCACGGCCGGCTGGGACATCTCGCCAACCGAGCTCGATGCCGCGCTCGAACCGTTCGCCAAGATCCGCAAGGCCGTCGGCAACCGCATGGACATCATGGTCGAGTTCCATTCGCTGTGGAGCCTGCCGATGGCGCAGCGGCTCGCCCGCGCGCTCGCCCAATTCGACACGTACTGGCATGAGGATCCGCTGCGTCTCGACAACCTCGCCGACCTCAAAGCCTACGCCGAGCATTCGAAGGCCTGGGTGTGCGCTTCGGAGACGCTGGCCTACACCCATTCCTTCCGCGAGTACCTCGAGACCGGCGTCGCCGGCGTGGCGATGCTCGACCTGTCGTGGTGCGGCGGCCTTTCGGAGGCGCGCAAGATCGCAGCACTGGCCGAAGCCTGGCATGTCCCGGTGGCGCCGCACGACTGCACCGGCCCGGTGGTCTATGCCGCCTCCTGCCATTTCTCGCTGCATGCCCGCAACGCGCTGATCCAGGAAAGCGTGCGCGCCTTCTACACCGGCTGGTACACCGAGCTGGTCACCGAGTTGCCGCCGATCACCAAGGGCGAGGTCACGGTGAACATGAAGCCGGGCCTGGGCCTCGACCTGCTGCCCGACCTCGACCGGCGCAAGGATGCGTCGGTCCGCACAACCCAGGCGTAACCGATGATCCAATGGACCGAGATCCTGATCGCAGCCGGTGCAGCCATGGTGGCAGCCGTCGGCATCCGCGTCTGGCGCGCGCGGGCCGCTGCGCGCGAGCGCGGACCGGTTCATATCCACGAGCCACTGATGAAGCGTGCCGAGGCGTTGGCCGACAAAAGCCCGTTCCTGCGCAAGGTGAGCCGCGAGTTCAATGCCAACGGCCATATCTCGAATCGCCAGGCCGACGCGGTGAAGAAGGCGATTGAGCGGATCGAGGCGCGTTAGACTCATATTCGGACCGCGGGCTGGGTCGCGGTAAACCGCGACCCAGCCCGCGGTCCGAACATGAGAGTCTTATCCCAATGGCAGGCGTCTCGCCGTTTGGATTAGTGTCGCGTCGTGCTTCGCAAGGTCTCCTGTCTCGCTGCGCTCCTTCTGGTGACGCTGCCCACCGTGCCCGACGCGCAGCAATTCGGCGGCTCGCGCCGCGTTGAAGTCGCCCCGGCCTATCCTTACGCCGCCGTCGGCAAGTGGACCTACGGCGACGGCGGCAGCCGCACCGTCTGCACGGCTTTCCTGGTCAACGACTGCACCCTGGTGACGGCACGGCGCTGCGGCCAGGGCAAGGCCGGCAGCTTCCAGTTCGAGACCAGCGATGGCCAGCGTTTCCAGGTCCGCAACGTCCGCGCCGACCATGGCGACAAGAGCGAGGCCAAGCCGGAGGAGCCGGACCTCGATGTCGCTTTCGGCCAGATCGCGACGCGTGCCGGCCAGCCGCCGCCCGGCGAGAAATACGGGCGGTTCGGCTTCGACGACGCCGATAGCGTGGCGGCAAGCTCGGGCTTCACGGCGCATTGCAGCTTCGGCTTCAGCCACAACGAGGAGGGTAAGGGGGGCCGCGGAACGCTCGATCCCGACGTCTACGTGTGGGGATCGCTGCGTCGCCTGTTTCCTGCCAAGGCGCCCAGCGACGAGTTCCTCCTGCACATGACCAACGGCGTCTACGGCGCGTCGGGCAGCCCGATCTTCCGCTGCGTGCCCAGCTTCAGCGCCGGCAAGCTGCTCGGCATCGACGTGAGCGCGCCAGCCCGCATCGTCGGCGTCTTCATCCGGCTGAACAATGAGAAGGATGGCCTGAAGTTCGCCGATCGCCTGCGCGTCGGCCCCAAGGACATGGCCTGGGGCATCGGCGGCCGGCAGTTCTATCCCGACCTGCTCGACTACGCGAAACAGCACCCGTGCGAGGCGGTGCGCTGAGCGCTACGGCACACTCGGACCTTGGCTTCCTTGGCGTTCTGCGCCGCCGCTGACCAGGGTCAGGAACGGAAGCCACGTCTGGAAGGTCGACAGCAAGGCGATCCCCGTGATCGAGCCCTGCTTGCCCTCGCCCGGCAGAATGCGCGCGGGCGGTTTGCGCCTGCAAGCAGAATTGCACAGGGCTCAGGCGGCTTCATTTGCCGCAACGTGCGTTATGGTGGCGCGTGTCCCGCAAGCGCCAGTCCGTCTCCGCCGCCGCAGCCCGCCGCATCGCCCTCGCCGCCCAGGGCTTCGCCGTCGTCCGCCCCGACGGCGCGACCAACGCCGGCCAGGTCAAGCGCGCCATCGGCCGACTGGGCCTGCTGCAAATCGATTCCGTCAACGTCCTCACGCGCGCGCACTACCTGCCGCTGTTCTCGCGGCTGGGAAACTACGACAGCGATCACCTCGACCGCATCGCCTGGGGTCGCAAGAGCCAGCGCGGGCTGTTCGAGTTCTGGGCGCACGAGGCCTCGCTGCTGCCGCTATCGGCGCAGCCGCTGTTCCGCTGGCGCATGCAGCGCGCCCGCGAGAATGCCGGCGACGGCAAGGCCAGCCTGCACCTCTTCCGGGAGGAGAAGGCGAAATACATCGACGAGGTGTTGCGCGAGATCGCCGACCGCGGGCCAATGGCCGCATCGGAGCTGTCCAACGGCGGCGAACGGCGCGGCGCCTGGTGGGGCTGGAATGACGGCAAGCGCGCCGTCGAATGGCTGTTCTTTGCCGGCCTCCTCACCACGGCGACGCGGCGCGGCACCTTCGAACGGGTCTATGACCTCACCGAACGCGTGCTGCCGGCGGCGGTGCTCGCCCTGCCCACGCCGTCAGCCGAGGAGGCGCAGCGCGAGCTGCTGCGCCGGTCGGCCGAGGCGCTGGGCGTCGCCACCGAATTCGATCTGCGCGACTACTTCCGCCTCGGCGTCGCCGACACCAAGGCGCGGCTTGCCGAGCTGGTCGAAGCGGGCGATCTCCTGCCCGTCGAGGTCGAGGGCTGGGACCGGCCGGCCTGGCTCCATCCCGCCGCGCGCCAGCCGCGCAAGATCGAGGCGCGCGCCCTGCTGGCGCCGTTCGATCCGCTGATCTGGGAGCGCGACCGCACCCATCGCATCTTCGATTTCTTCTACCGCATCGGCATCTACACGCCGGTCGCCAAGCGCACGCACGGCTACTACGTGCTGCCCTTCCTGCTGGGTGACCGGCTGGTGGCGAGGGTCGACCTCAAGGCCGACCGCGCCAATTCAAAGCTGCTGGTCCATGCCGCGCACCTCGAGGAGGGCCAGGACGCGGCCCAAGTCGCAGGACCGCTGCGCGAAGAGCTGCGGCTGATGGCCGCCTGGCTCGGCCTCGAAAGCGTATCCCTGCCCCGCGCCGGCGCGCTGGCGAAGGCCATGGCGCGGATGCGATAAGAAGATCGAGCAACGAGAACCGCCTCACCCTGAGGAGCGGCCGCAGGCCGCGTCTCGAAGGGTGGGCAACAACATGACTGGTTCGACCCTTCGAGACGCACCGCTACGCGGTGCTCCTCAGGGTGAGGTGGAGTTGTCGAAGAATGAACGATCTGGTGTTGAAAGGCGGCCGCGTGGTCGATCCCTCGCAGGGCTTCGACAAGGTGACCGACATCGCCTTCGCAAACGGCAAGGTCGCAGCAATCGGCGACAATCTCGCGGGCAAGGACACCCGCGACGTGAAAGGCAAGATCGTCTCGCCCGGCCTGATCGACCTGCACACCCACGTCTACTGGGGCGGCACGTCGCTCGGCGTGGAAGCCGAGCTTCTAGCGCGTACGGGCGGCGTCACGACCTTCGTCGATGCCGGCAGTGCGGGCCCGGGCAACTTCCACGGCTTTCGCAAGCACGTGATCGAGCCGTCACCGGTCCGCATCCTGCCCTATCTCAACATCGCCTTCCCCGGCATCTTCGCCTTCTCCAAGACCGTGATGGTCGGCGAGAACTCCGACATGCGCCTGATCGATCCACGCGAGGCCGTGCGTGTGGCGCGCGAGCACAAGGACCTGGTGCTGGGCATCAAGGTGCGCGTCGGCCGCTCGGCCAGCGGCGATTCCGGCGCGAAGCCGCTCGACATCGCCCTCGAGGTCGCCGAGGAACTCGGCCTGCCGGTGATGGCCCATCTCGATAATCCACCGCCGTCGCGCCGCGAGGTCGTCGACCGGCTGCGGCCGGGCGACATCCTCACCCACTGCTTCCGGCCCTTCCCCAATGCACCGGTGCGGCCCGACGGCAAGGTGCGCGAGGAGATTCTGGCCGCTCGCGCACGCGGCGTGATCTTCGACATCGGCCATGGCGGCGGCTCGTTCGGCTTCGGCACCACGCGCGGCATGTTGGCGGCGGGCTTCCTGCCCGACGTGATCTCCTCGGACGTGCACGTGATCTCGATCGAGGGACCGGCATTTGACCTGCTGACGACGATGTCGAAATTCCTCTGCCTGGGTGTCGACCTGCCGACGGTCATCAAGCTGTCGACCGGAAACGCCGCGGCCGCGATCAACCGTTCCGACCTTGGCACGTTGAAGCCAGGCGGCGTCGGCGAGGCGACGGTGATCGAACAAGTGAGCGGCAGCTTCGACTATGCCGATTCGATCGGCGAGCGCATGGTCGGGACCAAGCGGCTGCTTTCGGCCGGCGTCGTGCTGGCGGGCCGCTGGTGGCATCCGGCCTGAGAGAGCGCAAATGAGCGATCCCAAGGAATTCGCCTCGCCTGCCTGCAGCGCCAATGAAGCCGACGAGGCCTACATGGGCTTTGCCAGCCGGTCGGAGATCGCGGCCTTCCTGAAGGAACTGGCGGCGGCCGAAGACGCCGGCCTGCCGCACGCCGAAATGCTGCGCCGGATGCTGCCCAAGGTTCGGGACGATGCCCTGCATCGCGAGCTCCAGGCCAAGCTCAGGGTTCAAGAATCCGTCGAATCAAAGGCTTAGCTTCGGGATAAGTTTTTTCGGGGAAGTGCTGCAACTTTTCCGGCCCGGCTGTCGTTGAAAATGCATTGGTCGGGTATCGGTATCGCCCTGCCCCCGCTCAGCGATGCCACTCTCCCCGCCCGACCTATAGCCCGTCTCCGAGGAAACTCGGGGGCGGGCTGCCTGCTTCTGGGCACCCGATCATCTGGGCACCCGATCAGGGGCTTACGAGATAAGCGACGGCGAACAGGCGAACCGGGTCGGTCCAGGTCCGGGCGATGGTGAAGCCTGCACTGCGCGCCAGCACGGCGATGCCGGCATCGTCGAATTTGTAGGAATATTCGGTGTGAACCCGCTCGCCTTCGGCGAAGGCGAAGCTGCGGCCGGCCACCGTGACGGTCTGCGGCTTGAGGCTGCGGAAGTAGATTTCTATGCGGCCCTCGACCGGATTGTAGAACGCCTCATGGGCGAACGCCGACAGATCGAAGTTGGCCTCGAGCTCGCGGTTCATGCGCCGCAGCAGGTTCAGCGTGAACTGGGCCGTGACCCCGGCTGAATCATTGTAGGCGTCGTGCAGGCGCCGCGGATCCTTCTTGAGATCAACGCCAAGCACCATCGCCCCGCCCTCGCCCAGCAGACCGCGGGCGCGGCGCAGGAACGCCGTGGCTTCGACCGGCAGAAGATTGCCGATGGTCGAGCCGGGGAAGAAACCGATACGACGGCGCGCCGCGCTCACATCGGCCGGAAGCCGGGCAAGCGTCATGTAGTCGGCGCAGACCGGTTCGACCTTCAGGTGCGGGTAGTCGCGGCGCAACCCGTTTGCCGTGGCGTCGAGATGCTGGCGTGAGATGTCGATCGGCACGTAGGCCACCAGATCGCGCATGGCCTCGATCAAGAGCCGCGACTTCACGCTCGAGCCGCTGCCATACTCAACCAGCGCGCAGCCGGGACCTGCCATTGCGGCGATGTCGGCCTCGAAGCGGCGCAGGATCTCGATCTCGGTGCGAGTCAGGTAGTACTCGGGCAACTCGCAGATCGCATCGAACAGCGCCGAGCCCCGCGCGTCGTAGAGGAACTTGGCCGGAATGGCGCGCGGCTTGCTGTCCAGGCCCGCCAGCACGGCATCCCTGAATTCGCTGCGGTCATCCAGCTCGGCGCGGTCGAGAAGCAAGGGCGAGCCGTTCATCTGAGATCCTCCGCGAGGCGAATGCCGCCGAACATCCATCGGGCGTCAGGCGGGAAGAAGTTGCGATAGGTTGGGCGCACGTGGCCGACAGGCGTCGCCGAGCAGCCGCCGCGCAGCACCATCTGGTTGGCCATGAACTTGCCGTTGTATTCGCCGATCGCGCCGGCCGGTTCGCGATAGCCGGGATAGGCGACGTACGGGCTTGCGGTCCATTCCCAGACGATGCCCGTGTCTTCGAGCGCCGAGGCGCCCGCCTCCCATTCCGCCTCGCGCGGCAGGCGCTTGCCCGCCCACTTGGCGAACGCGGCGGCTTCGAAGCCGCTGACGTGACAGACCGGCGCGTCAGGATCGAGCGACTGCAGCCCCGACAGGGTGAAGACGCGCCAGCTCGCGCCGTCCTGCTCCCAGTAGAGCGGCGCGGTCCAACCGCGCTGGCTGACGCAGTCCCAGCCCGCCGACAACCAGAACTCCGGCCGCCGATAGCCGCCGTCCTCGATGAAGGCGAGATACTCGCCGCAACTGGTCGGCCGCGAGGCGAGCGCGAACGGCTCCAGCCACACGCGATGGCGCGGTCCTTCATTGTCGAAGGCGAAGTCCTCGCCGTCGTGGCCGATCTCGACCAGTCCGCCTTCGAAGTCGCGCCAGGCCAACGGCGTTGCCGCACCGCGCGGCGGCGCAGACGCGCGATACGCGGGCTTCAGCGGATTGAGCGACAGCAGATGCTTGGCATCCATCAGGATCAGCTCCTGATGCTGTTGCTCGTGATGCAGGCCGAGCTCGACGATGGCATCGACGTCCCGATTGCTGCCGTCGAGCAGCGCGGCCATGGCGTCCGACACATGGCAACGATAGCTCATGATCTCGCCCAGGCCCGGACGAGTGAGCATGCCGCGCTGGGGCCGCGGGTGGCGCGGGCCGACGGCTTCGTAATAGGAGTTGAAGAGATATTCGTAGGCCGGATCGAAGCTGCGGTAGCCCGAAGCATGCGGGCGCAGCACGAAGGTCTCGAAGAACCACGTGGTATGCGCGAGGTGCCACTTGGTGGGGCTGGCGTCGGCCATCGACTGGACCGTCTGGTCCTCGGCCGACAGTGGCTCGGCGAGCCGCTCGGTGCAGGTGCGGACCTCCACGAATCGCTTGCTGCGATGGCCGCCGTGCGCCCCCACGCCACGCGTTATCATGTTGGACACGGCACCTCCGCCTTGTCGGCAAACGCCGGCGACGATAGCCGGTTGCAATGCCGTGGTCGTGCACTCACTGTGGACATCCTCGAACGTAGGGATGCAAGTGCCGATTTGCGAGATCGATCCATGGCGCACTCAATATTTCGAGAGTGTGTCGTGCCCACCGGACGTTTTCATTCCCACTGAGGACAGCGATGGCTGGATGTGGAATCCGGCGCATCGCTGGGTCTACGACAAGCTTGCCGTAGCGCTCAGTCAGGGACTGACAGCAGCGCCGCATGGCGTCGCTCCGCAGAATTATCCCGTGTTCTCCAAGCCCATCTACAACCTCAAGGGCATGGGCGTGGGCAGCCGCGCCCTCTTCTCGGCCGACGATTACGCCAGCGCTTACCAGCCGGGTCATTTCTGGACGACGTTGCTCGAAGGCGACCATGTCAGCAGCGACGTGGCCCTGGTCGATGGCGAACCGCAGTGGTGGCGTCATGCGACCGGCGCTGCCAGCGGTGCTGGCACTTTCGATTACTGGGAAGTGCATGCAGTGCCGGCACCCGCGGTCGAGGACGGGTGCGGCGCCTGGTGTCGGCGGCATCTCAAGGGCTACACCGGGCTGCTCAACCTCGAGACCATCGGCGGCCGCATCATCGAAGTCCATCTGCGCTTCGCCGATCAGTGGCCTGATCTCTATGGGCCTGGTTGGGTGGAGGCCATTATCCGTCTCTATGCGTCGCGCCAATGGCGGTTCGACGATTCGGCACGGCGCACCGGATACAGCGTCGTGCTGTTCGCGCCGCACGGCTGGCGATATCGACATCCTTCAGCCGACCTTCAGCGTGCCATCGCGGCGATGCCGGGCGTGTCGAGCGTGCAGATCACTTTCCACGAAGAGCTGCCGCCCGGCCGGCATGCCATGCCGCCGGGCGGCTTTCGCCTCGCCATCGTGAACTGTTGGGATCGCGTCGCCGGTTATGCAGCGCGCGACCACCTGCGTGCCCACTTCGAGGCGACAAAGACTCCCCTCTAGGAGTTGCGCCGCAGGAAGCCGACGAACAGGCTGACGACGAACAGAACCAGCGCGATGACGAACAGGATCTGCGCCATGCCGGTCGCGGTCGAGGCGATCCCGCCGAAGCCGAACAAGCCGGCCAGCAGCGCGATCACGAGGAACATCAGCGCCCAGTACAACATCGTTAAGTCTCCTTGTGATCTTTCGATCTCGCCACAGTTAACGCCCCTGCGACCGGGGGAGTTCCTGTCCGGTGGCGGCAACCCGGTCCTTGGCAAGGCGTTTCCTGGGTCCTGATCCACGCCAATGGAGCCCCCATGGAACGCGAACTTACGCCCGTTGAGGCGCGCAGCGGCGTCGTCAGCGGCCGCATTTTGACCATTCTTGTGGTCTCGTCCGTCGGCGCCGTCGCGGCGCTGGCGCTTGCCTGGCTATTCCTTTTCCCGAGATAGGTGCGCCCGCTAGACTGAGCCGATGAAGAGCCTGTTCATCGGCTACCTCGCCGCCCTGGCGACCCTCGCCGTGCTCGATGCGCTGTGGCTGGGCGTCGTCAGCCGCGATTTCTACAAGGCACGGCTGGGCCAGCTTCTGCTCGACCAGCCGAACTGGCCGGTGGCGGTCTTGTTCTATCTGGTCCACGCCGTGGGCGTCGTCGTCTTCCCGGTGCCGTTGGCGGCATCGTGGCTTTCGGCCGTCCTGTACGGCGCGCTGTTCGGCTTCGTCGTCTATGCCGCCTACGATCTCACCAACCTCGCCACCCTGCGCGGCTGGCCCATGGCGGTAAGCCTGGTCGATCTCGCCTGGGGAGCGGCTGTCAGCGCGGCCGCGTGCGTTGCCGCGTTCCTTGCCATGCGCGCCCTCTCTTAGCGAAGCGCGGACCTAGACTCACGTTTACCTGCGGTGGGCCGCGCGTGATACTGGAAAACATGGCCCAACGACCCGTCATCCTCACCGGCTTCCATTTCACCAAGACTATGCTCGCCACCCTGTCGGAGAGCTACGAGATCGCCGGACACATGGACAAGCCCGACCCGGCGCTGGTTCCGGCCGCCGCCCAGCCGCATGTCCAGGCGCTGGTCACGACCGGCAGCGTCGGCGCCTCCGACGCGCTGATGGCGGCGATGCCTCGGCTGTCGCTGATCTGCTGCTACGGCACGGGCTATGAACGCATCGACCTCGCGGCCGCACGCAAGCGCAACATCATGGTGACACACGGCGCCGACGCCAACGCGCCCGACGTCGCCGAGATGGCGGTCGGCATCCTGCTCGCCTCGACGCGGCGCATCGTGCGCGCCGACAAGATGATCCGCCGCGGCGACTGGACCAAGCGCATCCCCAATCGCTTCGGCGCCATCGCCGGCCTCAGCGGCGGCAAGGTCGGCATCCTCG
This sequence comes from uncultured Alphaproteobacteria bacterium, assembly GCA_963809025.1. GTDB lineage: Bacteria > Pseudomonadota > Alphaproteobacteria > Reyranellales > Reyranellaceae > Reyranella. Next base: position 182,441 of record CAWEIE010000009.1, read on the forward strand.
GCCTCGGCGCCATCGGCATGGAGTTCGTCAAGCGCATAAAGGGCTTCGACGTCGAGATCGGCTACTGCAACCGCAGCAAGCGCAGCGACGTCGACTTTGCCTATTTCCCCAACGTCATGGCGCTCGCCACCTGGTGCGACTACCTGATCGTCTGCCTGCGGTCGGACGCCTCCAACCGGCACATCATCAATGCCGAGGTGCTGAAGGCGCTGGGGCCGCGCGGCCATGTCCTCAACATCAGCCGCGGCTGGGCGGTCGACGAGGCGGCACTGGCCGACGCGCTGCGCAACAACGTGATCGAGGGCGCGGCTCTCGACGTCTTCGACGAGGAGCCCTACGAGGGCCAGGAGCTGCTGTCGCTCGACAACCTGGTGATGACGCCGCATTTCGGCGGCGGCACCGAGCATGCGCAGCGGCGCATGACCTCGCTGGTCCGTCGCAACCTCGATGCGCATTTCGCCGGCAAGCCGGTGGTCTCGCCGCTGCCCGAGCTCAGCGACATGGCTGCTATCCCGGACGGTCGACTCCGATAGCCACGCGCGGGCCGTCGGCGGGACGCGGGCCGATCACGAGCTCCCAATAGGCGTAGATGACGGTGAGCTTGCTGCGAAGATTGCTCACCAGCATGAAGGAAGGCGACGGCCGACCAGACGGCGACGCGCACCGAGTGGCGCTTCATCGCGGCGGGTCGATCCCGATCTTCACCGGCGCACCGCCGTCGCGCGCCGGCGCGCCGGTCCAGACGTCGAGGTAGGCGCGCAACGCCGACGGGAAGCGCCGCAGCTCGGTGAAGATGCTGTAGGGCTGCTCGACGTCGCGCGCCTCGAAGCCCCAGGCCTCGATGCCGGCATGGCGCGCCAGGAACAGGGCGCGGCTGAGGTGAAAGCGCTGCGAGACGATCACCAGCCGCTTCTGGCCGTAGACGTCGCGCGCGCGCAGCACCGAATCCCAAGTGCGGTAGCCCGCGGGATCGTCGTAGACCGCAGCCGCCGGCACACCGCGCTCGACCAGGCCGGCGCGCATCGCCGCCGGCTCGTCAGTGCTGCCCGAGACGATGACGTATTTGACCTTGCCCGACTTCCACAGCGCCGCGGCGGCATCGAGGCGATGGACGAAGTAGACGTTGGGCCCGCCCTCCGGTCCGATCGGCGCCGTGCCCAGCACCAGCGCCACGTCGGCGGCCGGTAGCCGGGCGACGTCGCTGAACGAATGCGCCTCGGCCGTCTCGTCGAGCCGCCGCTCGGCGAGCCAGGCCAGCAGCACGACGGCAAGCGCCAGCGCGCCCAGGACGAAGAGCGCGACCAGGATCAGGCGCATGTCGTCCCTAAGGAGTCGTCATATGCGATCGCCCTGCCCCTCGATGGGCGCCTTGATCGCATGCGGCTGCCTCTATAGATCGGCAGCATGCCCCGCCTCACCACTGCCGAAGCCACGGTCGAAACCCTCCTGCGCCATGGCATCGACACCGTCTATGCCCTGCCCGGCCTGCACCACGATCCATTGTTCGACGCCTTCTATCATGCCGCGGGCCGCCTGCGCGTGATTCATCCGCGGCACGAGCAGACCGCGGCATACATGGCGCTGGGCGCGGCGCTCGCGACCGGCAAGCCGCAGGTCTTCGCCGTGGTGCCGGGGCCGGGCATGCTGAACGCCGGTGCGGCACTCCTCACCGCCTACGGCATGAACGCCCCGGTGATCGGCCTCATAGGCCAGATCCCGCAGGCCGACATCGACAAGGGCCACGGCCATCTGCACGAGATCCACGACCAGTTGGGCCTCCTGCGCCACATCACCAAGTGGGCCGAGCGCATCAGAAGCCCGCAGGAGGCGCCGACGCTGGTGAGCCAGGCGGTGTGGCACGCGACCACCGGCCGGCCGCGCCCGGTGGCGCTGGAATGCGCGCTCGACACCTGGGCCAAGCGGGCCGAGGTGGTGTTGCCCGATGCGCCCTTGCCGCGACCCGCCGAAGCGATCGATGAAGAAGCGATCGCCGCCGCAGCCAAGATCCTGGGCGCGGCCGAGCGGCCGATCATCGTCGTCGGCGGTGGCGCCATCGATGCCAGTGCGGAGGTGATCGAGCTCGCCGAATTGCTTGAAGCGCCGGTCAGCTCCTATCGCCGCGGCCGCGGCGTCATCCCGAGCTCGCATCGGCTGGCGGTCGACATGCCGGTCGGCCACCGCCTGTGGAAGGACGCCGACGCCGTGCTGGCGGTCGGCACGCGGTTCTTCATCCAGAACGGCAGCTGGGGCATCGACCAGAACCTCAAGGTCGTGCGCCTCGACATCGATCCCGACGAGCCCGAACGCCTGCGCAAACCCGACGTGACGCTGCTGGGCGACGCCGCCCCGCAACTGCGCGCGCTGATCGCGTCGCTGCCCAGGCACAACCGGCCGCGCCCTTCGCGGGCCGAGGAATTGAAGGGCCATCGCGCGTGGCTCGGCGAGCGCCTGTCGCGGCTCGAGCCGCAGGTCTCGTTCCTGAAGGCGATCCGCGCCGCCTTGCCCGAGGATGGCATCTTCGTCGACGAGGTCTCGCAGATCGGCTTCGCGTCGCGCGTGGCGTTGCCGATCGAGAAGCCGCGCACGTTCCTCTCGCCCGGCTACCAGGACAATCTCGGCTGGGGCTTCGGCACGGCGCTCGGCGCCAAGGCCGCGATGCCGCACGCCAAGGTGCTGGCGATCGCGGGCGACGGCGGCTTCATGTACCAGGTGGGCGAGCTCGCCACCGCGGTGCGCCACAATCTCGCGGTCGTTGTCGTGGTGTTCGACAATGGCGGCTTCGGCAACGTCAAGCGCATCCAGCAGCAGCACTACGGCAACCGCCTGATCGCCTCGGACCTCGCCAACCCCGATTTCGTCAAGCTCGCCGACAGTTTCGGCGTGGCGTCGTTCAAGGCGCTCGATGCGGGCCAGCTCGAGGATTGCCTGCGCAAGGCCTTCGCCCTCAACGCGCCCGCGCTGGTCTGGGTGCCGCACGGCGACGTGCCGAGCCCATGGGACATGATCATGATGCCCAGGGTCAGGGGCTGACAGTCTTGCCGGACCGCGGGCCTCCAGGCCCGCTCATATTCTTCCGGACCGCGCGCGTCTCGCGCGCTCATGATCATGAGGCGCGCGAGACGCGCGCGGTCCGGGAGAGCATGAGCATGAGCGGGCCTGGAGGCCCGCGGTCCGGCAAGAAGTCAGCGCAGACTCTCGAGGATTTCCGCGAAGCCTGTCCTGCAGGTGAAGCCCAGCCGGTCCCTCGCCTTGCTGGCGTCATAGACGCGGTCGATCGAGGCGAACATCGTCCAGCCGCGTTTGTCGTAGAGCGCGCGATAGTCCGGGAAATAGCGCGCCACGACCGACGGCGCATCGACGATCAGGTCGCGACAGTCCTGGCGCGAGAACGGCGTCATGGCCGAGACGATGAAGGTGTCGAAGCCGACCTCGGGCGCCTTGGCGAGCGCGGCGACATGCGCTTCCGCCGCGTCCTCGACCGAGAGCCGGCGGAACAGGAACTCGTTGGCCTTGGTGTTGTCGCCCGACTGCTCGATGGCGTGCGCCATGTCGTCCTCCTCGGGGAAGAACCGCGAGGTGCGCAGGATCACGATCGGCAACTTGTGCAGATGGTTGAACAGCCGGCACAGTTCCTCGGCGGCGCGCTTGCTCACACCGTAGATGTTGCGCGGCTCGAGCGGCCCCAGCGTCTCGTCGATCCACATCGCCTCGCGCGGCGCCGCCGGCTTTGCCGTCGCGGATCTTCTGCGAGATCATCAGCGAGGTGGTCGAGGTGAAGACGAAGCGGTCGACCTTGGAGCCCTGCGCGACGGCCTCCTCCAGGAGGTTGAGCGTGCCCTGCACGTTCACCGCCACGAACTCCGAGTTGTCGTGCGTCTCGATGTGCGGCTTGTGGCGCGCCGCGCCGTGCACGATCGCCTCGATGCCATGGTCGCGCACGAGATGGCGCACCAGGGCGCGGTCGACGACCGAGCCCACGACCTCGGTGGTCGGGCCGGGCTCGGGATCGAGACCGACGACCTTGTGGCCGTCGCGCACGAGCCGCGGCACCAGGGTCTGGCCGAGCCAGCCTGACGAACCCGTCACCAGGATGTTCATCCCGTCGCTTCCGCCGCGATGCTGGCCAGCACGTCGTTCATGATATCGGCGGTGCCGTCGTCGGCGATGCCGTGGCGGCGGAACAGCCAGCCCGGCTCGTTGTAGGCGAGCCAGGTCCCCTTCTCGTCCTGCCAGATCAGCATCCTGAGCGGCAGGTCGATGGCAAGCGTCGGCGTCGCCTGCATGGCGGGCGTGCCGGCGCGCGGGTTGCCGAACGCCACCACGACGGTGGGCCGCAATTCCAGGCCGACCTTCTCCGCCGCGGCGCCATGGTCGATGCGCGTGAATGACCGTCATGCCCTGCCGCACGATGACGGCCTCGAGCCGCTCGAGCGTCTCGACCGCGCCGTGGCGGCTCGGCAGCACGCGCAATCCCTGGGCGCTCATAGTCCGGCCTCCGTCAATGCCGTCTGCTGACGCCGCGCCAGGGCGTCGACGTCGAAGCCCTCGATCAGGCTCTCGAACAGGCGATGCCAGTTGATCGAGGCGCGCAGGTGGATGAACACGGCGCCCAGCCCGATGGCGGCGCGGTCCATGAACACGAACTCGCGCGGCGGGCGCACGCCGCCCATGCGGCGCAGCTCGCCGAACACGTTCTGCGCCATCTCGCGGCCATGGCCGTCGGCCATGCCCTCGGTCAGGCGACGCGGCCGGTCGTCCATCAGCGGGCCGTAGAGGAAGGCGGCCCAGCGATTGAGCACGGCGATCATCTCGCGGCTGAGGCCCGTGAAGCCCCAGTCCTCGTAGGCCGCGACGGCGCGGTCCTGGTCGTCGGTCATGAGCGCGCGATAGAGCTCGATCGAGCCGCGCACGAAGCGCGGCGGGAAGATGCGCACGCAGCCGAAATCCATCAGGTTCACCGAGCCGTCGGGCCGCACCGTGTAGTTGCCGAGATGCGGATCGCCATGGATCACGCCGTAGACATAGAACGGCACGTACCAGGCGCGGAACATGTGGATGGCGAGCTGGTCCTTCTCCTCCTGCGCGCGGCTCTTCCAGTTGAGCAACGGCTCGCCCTGCAGCCAGGTCATGGTGAGCAGCCGGTCGGTCGAGTGCGAGGCCACGACCTCGGGCACATGCACGTTGGGCTCGTCGCGCAGCAGGTGGCGGTAGAGCGCGACGTGCTTGGCCTCGCGGCGATAGTCGAGCTCCTCGCGCAGGCGCGTGGTGATCTCGGCGTGGATCTCGTCGGTGCGGATGGCCGGGTCGAAGCGCTGGCCGACCGCGAACACCAGTTTCAGCTGGTTGAGATCGGCTTCGAGCGCCGAGGCCATGTCGGGATACTGCAGCTTGGCCGCGACCTCGGTGCCGTCGAGCAGCGTCGCGCGATGAACCTGGCCCAACGACGCGGCGAACGAGGCTTCCTTGTCGAACTTGCCGAACTTCGCCTGCCAGTCCGGCCCCAGCTCCGTCGCCATGCGCCGGCGCACGAAGGTCCAGCCCATGGCGGGCGCATTGGCCTGCAGTTGCGCAAGCTCCTTGGCATACTCCGGCGGCAGGGCATCGGGGATGGTGGCGATGAGCTGGGCAGCCTTCATCAGCGGCCCCTTCAGGCCGCCCAGCGCCGCCTTGAGCTCCGACGCGTGCTTGTCGCGGTCGAGAGTCCAGCCGAGATAGCGCTGGCCGGCGAGCTTCACCGCCAACCCGCCGACCGAGCTGCCGACCCGGGCGTAGCGCCCGAGCCGGCCGCCGAGGGAATCGCCCTCGTCCTGGGTCATGCCCGGATCATGAAGTTTTCATCCCGCATCCCGACCGATATAGGATCGATCGAGGGGCGTTGCCACCTCGACGTCAGGCCGCCTGCCGGTCCGGAGCCATCAACGCCAAGATCATCTGCATCCGCTGCACGACGTCGGTCGCCTCCAGGAGCTGCTGTCGCCGTTCGATGGTGAGCGACAGGTACTGGGCGATCATGTCGGCGATGCGGCCGGGATCCTGGAGATGCGGCAGCAGTATCAGCGCCTGCGGTGGCGATGCCAGGTCGATGTTGGCGTGGGCCGCGAAGCGTTGCAGCAATTCGCGCGACACGGTCGCGGCCTCTTCCCGCGCCGCCCCTTCTGAGAACACCGCCGCGAGCTCGGCCACGAGGCAAGCGCCCTCCGTGTCGAAGCGGGTCACGCGGGCGCGCCGCAAGCCCTGCGCCAACATCTTGATGGAGCCGTCGGGCATCTTGAAGACATCCAACGGTCTCGCGACGACGCCAATGGCGTAAAGATCGGCGGGACCGGGATCGTCGTCAGCCACCCGGCGCTGTGTCACGGATGAAGAACTCCTTGTCGCCAGCCATCGCCTGTTCGATCGCCGCCAGCGACTTCGGGCGCCCCGCGTAGATCGGTGTCGTCATGTCGGGAAACAGCACCAGGCCGCGCATGGCCAGGACGGGCTTCCTGACCGTCGGCGTTGTCGCCGGTGCCGCCTTCGGCGACGCATCGATGCGCGCCGACAGCGTGTTCCAGTCGGCGAGGCCCAGGACCTTGGCGATCAGCTCCAGGCTCTCGCTGTGCGTGAGGGAAACCGATCTTCCTTGCAACGCCTGGCGCAGCGTCTGCGCCATGGCTTTGGCATCACGATAGTCTCGCATTTGTTCATCCTCTGCATACGGCAGACCGGAAAAGTCAGTTGCTTGCGTTACTGATCCGATTGCCGTGGCAAAGGGAGTGCCTGAACGAGGCTCGATACGTTCACCACACCCAAAGGGCGCAAGCGGCGGGTCGTATCCACCCGCCGCGAGGGTGCATGCGGTGTTGTGGCCTGTCAACGTCTTGCCGGAGCGCGGACCTCCAGGTCCACTCATGTCTTCCGGACCGCGAGCTTCTCGCTCGCTCATGAATCATGAGCGCGCAGGATGCGCGCGGTCCGGAAGCATGAACATGAGCGGACCTGGAGGTCCGCGCTCCGGCAAGACGACTAAAGCTTCTCGAGCTCATCGACGAAGCCCGAGATGACGCCCAGCCCCTTGTCCCAGAATGCAGGATCGGAGGCGTCGAGGCCGAATGGCGCCAGAAGCTCCTTGTGGCGCTTCACGCCGCCTGCCTTCAGCATCTCGAGGTACTTGGCCTGGAAGTCGGGCTGGCCCGACTGGTAGGCGGCGTACAGCGAGTTCACCAGGCAGTCGCCGAAGGCGTAGGCGTAGACGTAGAACGGCGAATGGATGAAGTGGCCGATGTAGGACCAGTAGTGCCTGTATTCCTCGTCGAAGGTGAAGGCCGGCCCCAGGCTCTCGCCCTGCACCGCCATCCAGACCTCGCCGATCGCCTCGGGCGTCAGCTCGCCCTGGCGGCGCGCCATGTGCAGGCGCGATTCGAAATCGTAGAAGGCGATCTGGCGCACCACGGTGTTCAGCATGTCCTCGACCTTGCCGGCCAGCATCGCCTTGCGCGTCGACTTGTCGGGCGCGGACTTGAGCAGCGACTGGAAGGTCAGCATCTCGCCGAACACCGAGGCGGTCTCGGCCAAGGTCAGCGGCGTGTCGGCCATCAACGCGCCCTGCTGCGCCGCCAGCACCTGGTGCACGCCGTGGCCCAGCTCGTGCGCGAGCGTCATGACGTCCCGCACCTTGCCCTGGTAGTTCAGCAGCAGATAGGGATGCGCCGACGGCACCGTGGGATGGGCGAAGGCGCCCGGCGACTTGCCCGGCCGGGCCGGCGCGTCGATCCAGCCGGTGCCGAAGAACTTTTGACCGACATCGGCCAGCTCGGGCGAGAAGGCACGGTAGGCGTCGAGCACGGTCTTCTCGGCCTCGGCCCACGGGATCACGCGATCGTCGTGCTCGGGCAGCGGCGCGTTGCGGTCCCAGTAGGGCATCCTCTCGACGCCGAACCACTTGGCCTTGAGTTCATAATAGCGGTGCGCCAATCGCGGATAGGCGGCCTTCACCGACGCGGCGAGCGCGTCGACCACCTCGTCCTCGACCACGTTGCCGAGGTTCATCGCCGACTGCGGGCGCGGATACTTGCGCCAGCGGTCCTCGATCTCCTTGTCCTTGGCCAGCGTATTGGTGACCAGGGAGAAGATCGCGATGTTGTCGCCCTGCACCTTGCCGAACGACTTGGCGGCATCCTTGCGGACGTCGGCGTCCTTGTTCGACAGCTTGTCGAGGATCTGCGGCTCGGTCAGCACCTCGTTGCGGAAGGGATAGCGCAGCCGCGCGATGGTCTCGTCGAACAGGCGCGACCAGGCGGCGCGGCCGACGACGTGCTTCTCGTGCAGCGCCTTCTCCAGCTCGTCGGAGAGCTGGTGCGGGCGGTAGACGCGAAGATCGCGCAGCCACGGCCCATACTTGGCGAGGGCGGGATCCTTCTGCTTGGCAGCGAGGTCGGCATCCTCGAGCTTGTTGAGCTCGAGCCGGAAGAACACCAGCTTGGTGCCGATGTCGGTCAGCGCCTCCGACGCGTTCTGCGAAAAGCGGCCGCGCTCGGGATCGGCCATGTTCTGCGCGTAGTAGAGCTGGGCATAGGAGCCGATCCGGCCCATCAGGTCCGACAGCTTCTCGAAGCGCGCGACCGCGCCGCCCAGCGCCTTGCCGTCGAGCGACGCCACCTTGCCCTCGTAGTCCTTGGCGAAGGCCTCGGCATCGGCCGCGGCGCGCTTGAGGTCGGCATCGAGATCGCGGCCAGTCGGGCTGGAATAGAGGTCTTCAAGTTTCCAGGTCGGCAGCTCGCCCAGCATCGCGGTCATCGACTAAAACTCCCTACTTCTTTGGGATATCGGGATCGGCGGCGATGGCGTCAAGGAAGGGACCGATCATCAGCGCAGCGAACGGCTCGATCTTGGCCGGATCGCTTTCCTTGTAGTGCCCCTTGGCGTCGAGCAGGTTCATGGTGCCGAGCACGCGGCCTGCATAAACCACCGGCTGGTTGATCGCCGATTCGCAGCCCAGCGAGCGGATCAGCTCGTGGTCGAAGAACGCCCATTTCACGTCCTCGTAGTCGTAGCCGACCCAGGCGCGACGCTGGCCGATCACCAGCTTGTGCCAGTCGCTCTCGGTCACCGGTTTGTAGCCGCCGACGGGATATTCCTTGGGCATGTTGGTGTAGAGCCGCTTCACGCGCTTGCCGTCGGGCGCCACGTAGAGGAGCGTGAACAGCTTGTGGCCGACCACTTCGGCCAGCGCCTTGTCGATGGCCTTGAAGAAGGCCTCCGGCGGACCCGGTTGCTTCAGCGCCGTCAGGCAGGATTCGAACGATGTCATAAACCACTCCTATGAAGGTCGCGGCGCGGGCGGCACCCGCGCCCTTGGAATACGTTCTGGCAGGAGGCCCGACGGTTTCAGCCTCAGCACCACGATAAGCGCGACGGCGATCAGCAGTTCCTTGAGCGCGGCGCGTTGCACGGCCGTGACGCCGGGAATCCATTCGACAAAGAAGCGCGAGGACTCGAGCAAGGTCATGACCATGTAGGCGCCGACCAGCGCGCCTGCCGGCCGCCCCGTGCCGCCCGAGGCGACCGCCAGGAAGATGTACACCGTGATCAGCGGCAGGAACATGTCGGGCGCGATATACGACGTGAAGTGGCCGTAGAGCGCGCCGGCGAGGCCGGCGATGGCGGCCGACAGCACGAAGGCCTCGGTCTTGAAGCGCAGCACCGGCTTGCCGGCGACCTGCGCCACCTGCGCATCCTCGCGGATGGCGCGCAGCGCGCGGCCGTAGGGCGAGCGGTCGATGCGCCTCATGAGGAAGAACACGACCAGCAGTGCTGCGACCACGATCAGGAAATAGACGCCGTTGAAGTCGGGACCGAGCGCCCTCTTCCACGGCCCCGGGATGCCGGAGATGCCGTCGGTGCCGCGGGTCAGCCAGATCTCGTTCGAGGCGACGAGCCGCACGGCCTCGGCGAAGCCCAAGGTGACGATGGCAAGATAGTCTTCGCGCAGCCGCGTGGTCGACAGCGTGACGATCAGACCGGCGAAGCCGCCCGCCGCCAGCGCCATCAGCCAGCCCGTGGCGATCGGCGCGTGACCGACGGTCGTCAGCAGCGCCGAGGCATAAGCGCCGACCGCGAAGAAGCCGGCCAGGCCGAGATTGACCATGCCAACGCCGCCCCAGATCAGGTTCAGGCTGAGCGCCAGCAGGCCGTAGATGCCGCCGATGGTGGCGATGAAGAGGAGATAGCTCAGCATGATCGTTTCCCGTCGTCCTGAGCGCAGCGAAGGACCTCATCGCCGCTTCCACGGGCATGAGATCCTTCGCTGCGCTCAGGATGACGAATGGTCAAAACGCCCTCTCGCCCAAAAGGCCGCGCGGCCGGAGCGTCAGCACGACGAGGATGGCGACGAAGCCTACGGCGGCGCGGTACTGCGAGCCGACCACGAGCACCGACAGCTCCTCGGCCATGCCGATCAGGAAGGCGCCCAGCACGGCGCCGGGCGCGCTGCCCAGCCCGCCCAGCACGGCGGCGGCGAACAGCGACAGCAGGATGCGCGTGCCGGTCAGCGGATCGATCGAGCTGTCGAGCCCCAGCAGCATGCCGCCGACGCCGACCAGGCCCATGCCGACGAAGCTTGCCAAGGTGGCGATCCGCTCGGGCCGGATGCCCTTCAGCGCCGCCAGCTCGGGATTGTCGGCCGAGGCGCGCATGGCCTTGCCGATCCGGGTGAAGGCCAGCGCCGCGAACACCAGCAGCATCAGCAGCAGCGCCAGGCCCATCGTCTCGATTTGCTGCGGGCTGACGCGGATCTCGCCGATGAAAACATCGCGCGCGATCGGCCGGTCGTAGCCACGCGGCTCGTTGCCGAAGCCCAGCCGCACGACGTTCTCCAGGACCAGCCCGGTGGCGATCGAGGCGATGGCCGCCGGCAACGCGCCCTGCTTGATCAGCGGCAGGTGCGCCACCTTGTCGAAGGCAAGACCGGCTATGCCCGCCACGGCGAAGGCGATGGCAAGCGAGCCCGCCATCTGCAGGCCGGCGCCATAGGCGAGATAGCCCGCGAAGGCGCCGAGCGTCGCCACGCCCGACACCGAGAAATTGGGGAAGCGCAGCACGGCGAACATCGCCGTGAAGCCGATGGCGGGCACGGCGAGAAGCGTGCCCGACACGATGCCGTTAACGAGGGCTTGGAGGATGATCATGGGAGCGCGGGCCTGCGGCCCGCATCATGGTCATGAGCGTGGTACGCACAATCGACCTTCTGTCGATTGTGCGCGAGGCCCGCGCTCCATTGAAGACACTCCACTGCTAGGCAATCTTCACCAGCGTGAACTTGCCGGCCTTGACCTGGTCGTAGCGGAACTTGCAGTCGAGGATGTCGCCCTTCTCGTCGAAGTCGCACGGCCCCGAGGCACCGGCATAGTCGACCTTGCCGCCGGCCACGATCTCCTTGATGCCGTCGACGGCGTTGTCGACCTGCTTGCCGCCGGAAACGGTCGCCTTGCGGATGTTCTCCTTGATCGCCTCGCCGGTCGCTGCCTTGCCGTTGGCGATGGCCATCAGCACCAGGTTGATATGGTCATAGACCTGGCAGGTATAGGGATCGGGATTGGCCGAACCCGACGCTGCTTTCGCCTTGTCGAAAGCCGAGCTGCCCTCGGCCGGCGACGGCGCGAAGGTGTAGACGCCTTCGACCACCTCGGGCTGGCCGACCTGGTCGACCAGCTTCTGGTTGATCGAATAGGCGAAACCCAGGATCTTGCCCTTGAAGCCCGCGCGATAGAGGTCCTTCAGCAGAACCACCGTGTCGGGCGTGTAGCCGTTGGCCAGGATCACGTCGGGGCTGGTGCGCAGCGCCTGGTCGACCTCGGTGCGGTAGGTCGTCTTCTTGTCGTCGTAGATCAGGCTCTGATGGGTGCAGCCGCCCTTGGGCAGGACCTGGTTGAGGACGTCGAAGGTCGACTGGGTGAACGGCGTCTGCGGGATCATGGTGAAGGCCTTCTTGGCCCCCAGCGACAGGATGAACTCGCCGACCCGCGTCACCTGCAGCTTGGAATTGGGCTGGGTGCGGATGAGGAAGCCCTGGTGCGGCAGCAGCGTGATCGAATCGGCGCCCGACACGGTGCAGAGGAACGTCTTGCTCTCCCAGCAGAGCGGCGCCACGGCCGTCGTCACCGACGAGGCCCAGGTGCCCATGATCGCCGAGACCTTGTCGACGTCGATCAGCTTGCGTGCGGCGCGCACCGCGGCCTCGGGGTTGGTCTGGTCGTCCTCGCTCACCAGCACGATGCGCCGGCCCAGAACGCCGCCCGCCTTGTTGACTTCCTCGACCACCGAAGCAGCGGCCTTGGCCATCACCGGCCCGTAGGGGCCGCCCGCGCCGGTGAGCGGCGTCAGCGTGGCGAGCTTGATGGGATCGGCCTGGGCGCGCACGACAGCAGGGCTCGCCAGCGCGGCCACGCCGCCGGCCAGCGCGGCGCGGCGGCCGATGCGGATATTTTTCATGTGAAGTCTCCCGTTCCCTTGTTCGAAGTATCCCCGTTGCCGCCGAGCATAGGCCCTGCCTTGCCGCCGAGAAAGAGATCGCGGACCGTCGGATCGTCCGCCAGGTCGGCGGCCTTGCCTTCGTGTTCCGGCCGGCCCTGCACCAGCACGTAGGCGCGCGCCGACACCGACAGGGCCTCCAGCGCGTTCTGCTCGACCATCAGGATGGCCACGCCCATCTTGTTCAGGGCAAGAATGGTGCCGAACAGCTCCTCGGCCGCGCGCGGGCTCAGGCCCGCCGTCGGCTCGTCGAGCAGCAGCAGGTCGGGCGCGTTCATCAGTGCAATGGCCATGGCCAGGATCTGGCGCTGGCCGCCGCTCAAGGTGCGCGCCGCCGCGCGGCGCTTCTCGCCCAGCATGGGAAAGCGCTCATAAAGCTCGGCCATGCGCTTCTTGGCATGCGCGCCGTCGATGAAGCCGCCCATCTCCAGGTTCTCGGCCACGCTCATGGTGCCGAACACGTTGCGCTCCTGCGGCACGAAGGACAGGCCCCGCCGGCTGATCGCCGGCGCCCCGAGACCCGCGATCTCGTGCTCCTTGAAGCGCACGTTGCCGCCGCTCGGCCGCAGCAAACCGGCGATCAGCTTGAGCAGAGTTGACTTGCCGGCGCCGTTGGGGCCGATCAGAGCCACGATCTCGCCGGCATCGACCCTGAGATCGGCGCCCTTCACGATCTCGTCGGCCGCGGCGTAGCCGCCGCGCAGGCCGGTGATCTCAAGCAAGCTCATGCCGCCCGCCGTCCGAGATAGGCCTCGCGCACGCGATGATCGGTGCGCACCTCGTCGAACGTGCCCTGGGTCAGCACCTGCCCCTCCGCCATGACGATCACCGGATCGCACAGGCGGGCGATGAAGCCCATGTCGTGCTCGATCAGCAGCACGGTGATGCCGCGCTTGGGCAGTTCCAGCAGCCGTTCGCCGATCTCGTTCTGCAGGGTCGGGTTGACGCCGGCCGTCGGCTCGTCGAGCAGCACCAGGCGCGGCTCGGCCATCAGCGCGCGGCCGATCTCCAGAAGCTTCTTCTGGCCGCCCGACAGCGCGGTTGCGGGATTGTCGATCAGGTGATCGAGCTTCAGGAAGCGCGCCGTCTCCCACGCCCGCTCGGCCAGCGCCGCCTCGCGCTCGCGCGCCGCCTTGGTGCCGACGATCGCCTGCCACAGGCTCTCGCCCGGCTGGTCGCGGCCGTAGAGCATGAGATGCTGGAACACCGAGAGCTTGGGGAAGCCCCGCGCCACCTGGAAGGTGCGCACCAACCCGCGCCGGCTGATCGCATCGGGCGCCCAGCCGGCGATCTCCTCGCCGGCGAGGCGAACGGAGCCGGCATCGGGCGGCACCAGGCCGGAGACGACGTTGAACAAGGTGGTCTTGCCCGCGCCGTTGGGTCCTATGAGCCCGGTGATGCCGCCCGCCGACACGGCCAGATCGACGCCGCGTAAGACGTCGAGGCCGTAGAAGGCGCGACGCAGGTTCTTGAGCTCGAGGAGACGCACAAAGCCATCTTAGTCAGTTCGCCGGACGATTGTCTCATGCCGTGCGAGGCGCGAACGATACGCCTCAAGTCACTGAGACCGAGCGAACATCAGATATTCAACGAGCTGCACGCCTCCCGCGCCGCCCAGGGGCACCAGCATCGCCTGCACCAACGGCTGTTCGAAGAACGGTGCGAAGGCGCCTTGCCGGAGGTTGCGGACCTGCGCGATCAGGTCCGGAAAGCGCTCCGCCAATCTGGCATAGGCGGGACCTGCGCCCTTCAGCCATAGAAGGTCGGCTTCCATCCCGCTGAGCGCCCTCCGCCGCGTCATCTCCGCCCCGATATTCAGCATGGCGGCCATGGCAATCGCCCACAGCACGTAACAGATGATGATGACGAGCTGATCGGTGCCGATCGCCCAGTTGTCGAAAAGCTGGCTTCGCCCAACGACGGCAAGCGCCAGCAAGATGAAAGGAAAGACGATCAAGGGCCCGATCGCGGCGGTATGCTCGGCGATCAGCCGCGCATCGATCCAGTCATCGAGCAGCGAATTGCGGCCGGAGCGTCCAGGTGGCGCGAGCACAGGCCCATAGCCGTGACGGTCGGCGATTCGGGCGGCGACCGGCACGGTCGCCAGATGTCGCAATTCCGGCCCCAGCTCGGCGGCAAAACGATCCACTGTCGCCCGCGGGTAGGTGGTGCGGCCGTCTTTCATCGCGCTGATGACGCGCCAGGTCAGGATCGTGGCGTCACCGACCAGCACGAACAGGAGGATCAAGAGGACGTTGCTGAGGACAAGGGTGGAGCGAAACAGCTCCCGGTCGCCGATACCGCGGGCAGGAACTTCCGCGAGCGTGGTTCCCGCGAGGTGATAGCTGAAGCCGAGCAGCATCACCGCGACGAACCACCAGAACACCATCCGCCCCAAGCGCGGCCAGTTGCGCAAGCGCTTGCCGTATTGACGCCACAGCCGCGCACCGTCGATGCTGCCATCGGACCGCACCACCGCCGGCCGCCAAAGCCAAATCGTGGCATTGCCGAAGCTCCTGAAGAAACGCCACAGCCTGACGTAGGCGTACCGCCATGCATTGAACAGGAGACGCCGCGTCAGGCGCCTCAGCCTTGACCACCTGTTGCGCATCCCCGTCAGCCGGCGCTGCCACCAGCCTTGCGGCGGCGGCGCAACGGGCAGCGGATCCTTGGGGCCGAAGTACTCACGGTCGATGCGACGCCAATCGTCCGCGCTGCGGCACCATGCGTAGTCCAGGAAGCAGGCGAACAGCACGATCATCAGCGTCCGCACCAGGTGTCCCGGCCACGAGCTGACACCACTCAAGGGAGCGAAAGGCTCGCGCAGATCTTCAGTCGGGGTTGCTTGCCACATCTCTGCCAGGTTCCAGGCAAGCCAGGCGAACAACGCCACGCGCAGGCCAAATCTCAGCCAACGCGATATTGCCGATGGACCGCCGCCGGTCCTGCTCGCGGACAACCCCCGTATGCCGGGGTACAGGAAGGCCCAGAAAAAAGCAGCGGTCGTCACGCCAAGCAGGAGCGCACCATCGTAGCCCGTGCTGCCCGGTGCGCAGAGCTCGATCACCATGCCCACCGCGAAGCCGAACGCCGCCGCCTCGAGTCCCGAGACGACCTTGCTCGCCGTGTCGAAGTGGGCTTCGGCGGCCTTGTTGCTGAACAGCCAGAGCCGGGCCGCCGACATGGCCGGTACGAAGCGAGTGAAGGTGACCAGCCCGCCCAGTCCCAGCAGCACGAGCGCCACCAGCACGGCGTAGGTCACGCGCCGCTCGTCTTCGGGCTTGCGTGAAACCTTGGTACCGAGCTCGACCTTGTCGCGCAGGCCGATCTCGAACAGCCTGGGCTTTGCCAGTTCGGCCCTGATCGAACCAAGCATCGCCTCTCGCCTGCCGTCGTCTGCAGCGGCATAGCGAGCGCCGAGGAAGGTCGCCGTCTGATAGGAGTCGCGAAACGGCGGGATGCCGCCCTGAAGCTGCCGATCGCGCAGTGTCAGCGGCAAGCTCGATGCCACGATGATGTTGCGGGTGTATCCGGTGACGTCGGGATGCAGGAGGCGGGCGTCCAGGTCGGTCGTGAACAGTACCCGATCCGGAAAGGCAGCGCGCAGCGCCTGGGCCAGGACGAGCTTGTCGTGCACGTCGCGACCGATCATCCCGATGGCTTTCACTTCGGTTTCGTACTGCTGCGCACTGGCCGGGTCCGAGATCTCCTTGACGATGCGACGTACGTAGTCGCGCTGGTCGCGGCCCTCGGGCCATTCGATCTGCGAGTCCTTGCGCTCGCTGGCTGGCTTGTCGCCAGCCCTCACCAGGCGCACCTGCTTCGACGCGCCGTCGAGGCCGGCTCCGTCCAGACCGCGCAGGTACGGATAGAATTCCACTTTGATGTGTTTGCCTCCGCAGCCGTCCCTCGGCTGGCCGTGGAGCGCCTGCTCAAAGGTTCGGGAATAGATGGAGTCCCATTCGCCGAACAGCACGACGCGTCGGCTCTGGTTGTCGGCGAAGCCGCGCGCGCACAGTTCCGCCACCAGCAGATCGATAAGCAAATTATCGGGGGCGACCGTCCGAATGAAGAAAGGCACCTGCTGCACCGGCGGAGTGCCCTGTCTTGCATCACGCCCGCTCTCCAGCGTGCCGCGAACGCAACTCAGCCGAGCCCGGAACGCTTCCGCTATGCAATCTTCGTCTTCGCCCGGCCTGGCAGGAGGACAGGGAGCCAGCCTCGCTTCCTTGCGCAGCTGTTCGGCCGATGCCGTCGAACTCGGCGCTGATCAGACGCAAGTTGGCGAGTGTCCGCCAATTTCGCTGGAAGTTCCGCCGCGCCCCCGCCGTCTTGAGGTCTTCGGCTTCCTTTTGCAGGTTGCCCAGGTCGTCGTCCAAGGCGGCGACGAGCGCGTCGGACCCATTGGGACCGAGAATGCGCAATCGTACGCCGTCACCACCAGGGCTCACGTCCGCAAGCAGCATGGCGAGCGTGCTCAGCCAGCGCCGGCCGACGGTCGTGTCGTCGATCCACAGTACGGCGACGTTCCGGCGCTGGTCGCCCACGCCGCCCGCACGCGACGCCAGCGTCTCGTAGACCAGGTCGATCATGGCGGTCTCGGGCTTCTTGAATTTATCCAGCGCGGCGCTGATCGACTTTTGCAGCTGCGCGGCGTGCAGGTCCATCCACGCCTCGGGACGGCTGCGTTGGACGAGCGGCCCGACACCCTCCTTGTCGCCGCAATCGGCGAATCCCTCGCAGCGCCGCACGCGCATCAGACGCATGTGCTCGCTGTCGTCGGGGACGTAGCCTTCGGTGTTCAGGCCGGCGAGCACGGCATAACGCGTACGCCGCCGCGCTTCCTCAGCGCCGACCTGGGCGGCGCCGGGCAGCATGGCGGCGATGACGGTCAGGCCTTTCGGAGCCTCCCCGAAGAGGTCCTTCAGGCCGTTGGCGCCGGAGGGCGGGCGACAGCTGGGACCGGTGCGCTGCGCGGCAGTCGAACCGCCGTCGGCGCAGCGTTCGCGGTAGCGCGCCAGGGCCGTCAACGGGTCTTCCCACAGGCGGGCCTCGACCGGCGGCTCGACCCGATGCGGACGTTTGGCCGTGTCGTTCTCGGCCTGGCGCAGGAGCTCGAACCCCTGCGGACCGAGAAACGTGGTGGTCAGAAACAACGCTACGACCGCCAGCCCGGCGAAAGGAAAAGACGTCGAGCGATCGTCTGCCATCGCAACTGCCCCCTGACGACGCTTCCAAGGCTATGCTCAACAGAAAGTTGAGTCACGGGGCGTGTTAGAAATTGTCAAAGGCGATTATAGGCTTTGAACCACTCCACGAACTTCGGAATGCCCTCCTCCACCGGGACTTTCGGCGTCCAGCCGAAATCGCGGGTGGTGTCGGAGATGTCGGCAGCGGTTTCCTGGATGTCGAACGGATCACCGGGCCTGAGCTCGACCTTGGCTTCGCGGCCCAACGCCTTCTCGAACAGCGAGACGACGTGGACGATGTCCTCGCTGCGCGAGGCGCCGAGATTGTAGAGACGGTGGCCCGCCGCCCCGGCCGGCTTGTCGAGGATCGCGATCGTGCCGGCGACGACGTCGTCGATGTAGCTGTAGTCGCGCTTCACGACGCCGAGGTGATAGAGCTCGATGGTGCGGCCCTCATGGATCGCCTTGGCGAAGATGTACGGCGACATGTCGGGCCGTCCCCACGGCCCGTAGACCGTGAAATAGCGCAGGCCGGTGGCCTTCATTCCGAAGAGGTGGGTGTAGGCTTCGGCCATCAACTCGTCGGCCCGCTTGGTGGCGGCATAGAGCGACACCGGGCGGTCGACGGGGTCATCGGTGGAAAAGGGCAGCTTGCGATTGCCGCCATAGACCGACGACGACGAGGCGTAGACGAAGTGCTTGAGGTCCTTGAGCCGCTTGGCCAGCTCGAGCATGACCAGATGGCCCATGACGTTGGTCTGCACGTAGACATAGGGATCGACCAGCGAATGACGCACGCCGGGCTGGGCGGCGAGATGGACGATGCGGTCGATCTCGCCGTGCCGGTCGGCCAGCGCCAGCACGGTTTCGCGGTCAGAAATGTCGGCCTCGAGGAAGGTGAAGCCCTTGTCGTCGCGCAAGGGCTTCAGCCGGGCGAACTTCAGGACCGGGTCGTAGTATTCACTGAAATTGTCGATGCCGACGACCGTTTCGCCACGCGCCAGCAGGGCGCGGGTGACGTGGCTGCCGATGAAACCCGCGGCGCCGGTGACGAGGACGGACATAATGATCTGCGGACTGGAAGGAACGGCGGGCGCACGCTTACAACGTTTCATTCCGGGACGGAACCTTGAAACGGACGGGCGACGGGGCCCGGTTAGCCATTGAAAAGCATCCTTTTGTGGCAGACTGCTCGTTCCCGATTGCAAGCCGCAAGATTCTGTCGCTACCGTCTCCTTCAATTGGGGATCAAACTGTCAATTCAGGGAGGGTGCCTTGCCCGTCGCGGTGACCCTGGACGACAAATACGTACTTGAAAGCGGAAGGGTCTACCTGACCGGAACGCAGGCGCTGGTGCGCCTGCCGATGATGCAGCGCCAGCGCGACCTCGCCGCCGGGCTCAATACGGCAGGCTACATCTCGGGCTATCGCGGCTCGCCGCTGGGCGGCTTCGACCAGGCGCTGTGGCAGGCCAAGCGCTTCATCAAGAACAACCACATCGAGTTCCAGCCGGGTGTCAACGAGGATCTCGCGGCCACCGCATTGTGGGGCACCCAGCAGATCCATCTCTATCCCGGCGCGCGCTACGACGGCGTGTTCGGCATGTGGTACGGCAAGGGCCCGGGCGTCGACCGCTCGGGCGACGTGCTGAAGCACGCCAACTATGCCGGCACGGCCAGGCACGGCGGCATCGTGGCGCTGGCGGGCGACGACCACATGGCCAAGTCGTCGACCACCGCGCACCAGAGCGAGCCCGCGCTGATCGCCGCCGCGATCCCGATCATCCATGCCGCCAGCGTCCAGGAATATCTCGACCTCGGCCTGCACGCCTTCGCCCTGTCGCGCTATTCCGGCCTGTGGGTCGCCTTCAAGGTTTTAAGCGAGACGGTCGATTCCTCGGCCTCTGTCCACGTCGATCCGCATCGCATCGACATCCAGATCCCCACCGACTTCGTCCTGCCGCCCGACGGCGTCCACATCCGTTGGCCCGACGACTGGCTCGGCCAGGAGCGGCGCACGCTCACGATCAAGCATCCGGCGGCGCTGGCCTACTGGCGCGCCAACAAGCTCGACCGGCTGATGATGGGCCGGCCCGACGCGCGCTTCGGCATCGTCACCGTCGGCAAGTCCTACCTCGACGTGCGCCAGGCGCTCGACGAGCTCGGCATCGACGACGCCGAGGCCGAGCGACTGGGGCTCGCCGTCTACAAGGTCGCCATGGTGTGGCCGCTCGAAACCGAGGGCGTGACCGCCTTCGCCCAGGGCAAGCGCGAGATCCTGGTGGTCGAGGAGAAGCGGCCGATCATCGAGCAGCAGCTCAAGGATGCGCTGTTCAACGCGCCGGCCGATCGTCGCCCCGTCGTGGTCGGCAAGACCGACGAGCGCGGCCAGAAGCTTCTGAAGATCGACGGCGAGCTCTCGCCCTTCGAGATCGCCTCGGTGCTGGTCGCCCGCTTCGGCCTCGAGGGCCTGAGCGCTCGCACCAGGCAGCGTCTGGAAGCCCTGCAGCGCCGGAGCGGCCGGCAGGTACGCAACGAATTGGGCATGGCGCGCGTCCCCTACTTCTGCTCCGGCTGCCCGCACAACTCCTCGACCAAGGTGCCCGAAGGTTCCATGGCGATGGCCGGCATCGGCTGTCACACGCTCGCCATCAACATGGAGCGCAACACCAAGACGTTCACCCACATGGGCGCGGAGGGCGCGACCTGGGTCGGCGCCAACCACTTCACCGACATGCCGCACGTCTTCCAGAACCTTGGCGACGGCACCTACTTCCATTCCGGCTACATGGCGATCCGCCACGCCATCGCGACCGACACCACCATCACCTACAAGATCCTCTACAACGACGCCGTCGCCATGACCGGAGGCCAGCCGCACGACGGCAACGTACGGCCGTGGACGATCAGCCAGCAGGTCCACGCCGAAGGCGTGCGCCGCATCGCCCTGGTGAGCGACGAGCCTGGCAAATACCCGATCGGCACCGAATGGGCACCCGGCGTCACCTTCCATCACCGCAGCGCGCTCGACGATGTGCAACGCGAGCTGCGCGAGTGGAAGGGCGTGTCGGTCCTGATTTACGACCAGACCTGCGCCGCCGAGAAACGCCGCCGGCGCAAGCGCGGCACCTTCCCCGATCCGGCCAGGCGCGTGTTCATCAACCAGGCGGTGTGCGAGGGCTGCGGCGACTGCTCGGTGCAGTCGAACTGCCTCAGCGTCACGCCGGTCGAGACCGAGTTCGGGCCCAAGCGCGCCATCGACCAGTCGTCCTGCAACAAGGACTTCTCCTGCCTGAACGGCTTCTGCCCGAGCTTCGTCACGGTCGAGGGCGGCGGCGTCAGGAAGGGCAAGGCCGACAAGAAATCGGCCGTCGCCACGGCCGAACCGCCGCTGCCGCCCGCTCCCGTCCTGCCGGTGGTGGCCGACAAGCCCTATGGCGTGCTGATCACCGGCATCGGCGGCACCGGCGTCGTCACCATCGGCGCCATCATGGGCACGGCCGCGCACATCGAGGGCAAGGGCGTCACCGTGCTCGACCAGCTCGGCATGGCGCAGAAGGGCGGCGCGGTGATCAGCCATGTCCGCATCGGTGCCTCGCCCGAGGCCCTGCATGCGGTGCGCCTGGGCGCGGGCGGCGCCGACCTGCTGCTGGGTTGCGACCTGGTTGTGAGCGCCAGCGCCGATGCGCTGGCCCGCCTGGAACCCGGCGCCTCGCACGCCATCGTCAACACACACCAGACCATCACCGGCGACTTCACCCGCCGGCCCGACCTCGCCTTCCCGGCCAACACGCTCCGGCTCTCGGTCGAGGCGGCGGCCGGCGCCGAGGCCTGCGACTTCGTCGAGGCGACCGAGATCGCCACGGCGCTTCTGGGCGATTCCATCGCCACCAACATGTTCATGCTGGGCTACGCCTATCAGAAGGGCATGATCCCGATCGGCCACGAATCGCTGGAAAAGGCGATCGAGCTGAACGGTGCGGCCGTGGCGATGAACACCGCCGCCTTCCGCTGGGGCCGTCGCGCCGCCCATGACCGCGCCGCCGTCGAGAAGCTCTTGGCGCCGGCCGAGAACGTCGTGCCGTTCCGCATCTCGCGGACCGTGGACGAGATCGTGGCGTCGCGCGCCAGGCATCTGAGCGGCTACCAGAACGCAGCCCTCGCCGAGCGCTACAAGGACCTGGTCGAGAAGGTGCGGGCGGCCGAGCAGAAGACGGGCAAGAGCGGCCTGGCTGAAGCCGTCGCCCGCAACTACGCCAAGCTGCTCGCCTACAAGGACGAATACGAGGTGGCGCGGCTCTACGCCGATACCGCCTTCCAGGCCGGGCTCGAGCGGCAGTTCGAGGGCGGCTACAGGCTGAGGTTCCATCTCGCCCCGCCCCTGTTCGCCAGCCGCGATCCCAAGACGGGCCATCTGCTGAAGCGGGAATTCGGCTCGTGGATGCTGCCGGCCTTCAGATTGCTGGCGAAGTTCAAATTCCTGCGCGGCACGGCCTTCGATCCGTTCGGCTACACCGCCGAGCGCAAGGTCGAACGGGCGCTGATCGGCGAATACGAGGTGCTGGTTGGCGAGCTTTTGGCCACCCTTGCAGCGACGAACCACGATCTGGCCGTGCACCTGGCCTCGGTGCCCGACGACATCAAAGGCTACGGCCATGTGAAGGACGCCCATCTGGCCAAGGCCCGGCGTAAGCAAGGCGAGCTTTTGCAGCAGTGGCGCAATCAGGTACCGGCAAAGATCGCCGCCGAGTGATTGCCGCGATAGTAGCGTTCGGCCTCGAACATCGGCAGCTTGCCAAGAGTACCATCGATGAGAATGCCCGACGGCCGCCCCGGCATCATCGAGCTGACGGCGTCCGGCTACGCCATCGCACCTGCGCTGGCCCCAGCCCCATCGAACTCGGGTTCCAGGCCGGTCGGCTGCGCACCGACATGTGACGGCAAACGAACGGACGGGCCCAGTCTCGCCAAGCCCGCCCTTTCTCCTCAGCCGAGACGAGAAAGGCCGGCCCGAACTCGGGCCGGCCTCGTCTCTATCGTCGATTGCAACCTTAGCGCTTGATGGTGGCACCACCGCTGGCGCCGCCGCTCGTGCCGGCGCCGCCACCGACGCCCGGCTGCTGTGCCTGGTTGGTGTCGATCGACGGCTGGTTGATCGTGGCACCGCCGCTCGTCCCACCCGACGCACCGGCGCCGGCCGAAGCCGGCGGGGTCACGACGTTCGCGCCGCCGCTCGCGCTGCCCGACGCGCCACCGCTGTAGGTGCCATGCGAGCCGGTATTGCCGACACCGCCGGACGCGCCGGCGCCGGCCGAGCCGGACGTCTGGGCCTGCGCCATCGAAACGACACCGGCCGCACAAGCAAGGGCAATCAGAATTGTCCTGGTCATTTTAATCCTCCGAGAGTCGAGTTGTGCCAAGACAACATGCGAGGCGGCAGCGAAGTTGCGGTTCCGTCCCGCGGCGTTATTGCGGCCGGCCGACGGCATCAAATCGGCCATGCTGCCGTCGGGATAGCCGCGATAGCCTTCGCTTGCTGAACGACGCGGCGCACGCCTGGACAACGACTGTCGCTCGAAGACCTAGCGGATAGGCGTCGGGTGCATGGCCCGCCAAGAGAATTGTGCGGGAGCGTTCCGGTTTTTGCGGGTTATACTTCGGATGATTGACGCCTTTCACCGCACGGCGAGTTCACGCGTGTTCGCATGAATGACATCGGCATCCTGACCCGCAAGCCTGACCCCGTCGCCCGCGCCCGCGCGCTCGGCCCGGCGATCGCGGCTGTCACCGACGAGATCGAGGCCAGGCAGGATTTCCCCGAGCCCCTGATCACCGAGCTGCACGAATCCGGGCTCTTCCGCCTTCTGCTGCCGCGCTCGCTGGGCGGCGAGGAAGTCGAGCCATGGGTCTATGTCGCGGCGATCGAGGAGATCGCGCGCCACGACGGCTCGCTGGGCTGGAACATGTTCGTGGCCAACAGCTCGGCCCTGATCGCCCCCTTCATTCCGTTCGAGGCGGCGCGCACGATCTATGGCAATCCGCGTGGCCTGATCTCCTGGGGACCGCCCAACCAGCACAAGCTCGCCGCTGCGCCCGGCGGCTATCGCGTGAGCGGCGAATGGCATTTCTCGTCGGGCTATCGCCAGGCCACCTGGATCGGCGCCCACGGCAACGTGGTGGAGGCCGACGGCTCGCTGCGCCGCAACCGCTTCGACCGGCCGACCGTGCGCACGGTGCTGATGCCCAAGCCCGAGACGACGCCGATCCACGACTGGCACACGCTCGGCATGCGCGGCACGGCCTCGGAGGGTTACTCCTGCAAGGATGTCTTCGTCGCCGAGGCCTTCTCCGGCACGCGCGAGGATCCGGCGCTGCGCCGCGACCGCGGGCCGCTCTATGCCTTCACCATGCAGGGCCTCTATGCCTGCGGCGTGGCGGCGGTGGCGCTCGGCATCGCGCGCGCCATGCTCGACGCCTTCGTCGAGCTCGCCGCCACCAAGACGCCGCGCTATCTCGCCCGCCTCGCCGACAATCCCAGCGTGCAGTCCGACGTCGCCCGCCGCGAAGCCGACATCGGCTCGGCGCGCGCCTGGCTGGTCGAGATCCTGCGCGACGTGCACGGCCGCGCCGACGAGGTCGAGCCGATCGGCACGACCGACCGCGCCCGCGTGCGGCTCGCCTGCACGCAGGCCATCCACCAGGCCGAGAAGACGGCGGACTGGGTCTACAAGGCCGCCGGCACCTCGGCGATCTTCCTCGGCACGCCGTTCGAGCGCCGCTTCCGCGACATCCATACGCTGTCGCAGCAGATCCAGGCGCGCGAAGCGCATTTCGAGACGGTCGGCCGCATCCTGTTCAACGGCGACCCCGACGGGACGTTCATGTAGTCGTCAGAGAGGTTCGACGCGGCGGGCTGATCGGACGCCAGCTTGGCCCTGGTTGACGGGCACTTCGGCGATCTCGCAGCTCGGCGACCACAGGCCGGCATTCATCGACACCTCGACGAAACGCGTCTGCCCACCCTGGATCTGTACCTGGCCGTTAGCGGTGTTGTCGCCCACCTTGCACGCGATATCGATCTGGCCCGGCGGCCCTTCGACAAGGATGAAGGTGTTGTAGCCCAGCTGCGCCGAGGCGCCGCCCGCCAGGCTGACATCGAGCGGCCGCAGCATGCCCATCAGGCCCGACCGATAGACATAAAGAGCACCCCGATCCGGCGGCGGCGACCCAAAGCTCTTGGCCTGCTGGTCGGCCTGCGGGGGCGCCGACGGACTCGCGGAACAGGCACCGGCCAAAAGCAGCGCGGATAATGGCAAGCCCAAGCGTCGCACCAAACGCACCTCCACAACAGATGCAACGCGTAATAGAGCGTCGGGCTGCGGCGCCGTGTCGACGAATTGGGGGCGAATCGGCGGCAGAGGGCCGCTAGACGACGCTTCCCGCAGCCGCCGTGATACGACCAACGCGGCGCGCCTTGTCCAGCGCCCCGTGGTCCTGCTCGGTCTGCCGGGCGTAGGCCAGCGCGAACTTGGCGATGGCGTCGTCGAGCACGGCCGAGTTGCCGCAGTAGCCCGCGATCATCGCCGGGTCGCCGGACTTGGCATGGGCCAGAGCCAGCGCCCAGCCGCACAGGCTGCAATATTCAATGAGCCGTCCGACACCCTCGCGGTCGCCCTCGGCGAGGGTGGCACTGCCCTTCATGTCGGCGAGCTGGCGGATATAGAAATGCTTACCCTCCACTTCGCCCCATCCGAGGAAGATGTCGGGCGAGCCTTGTGTGGCCCGCTGGCCCACGACCACGCGCTGGCCTTCATTGCTGGTGCCCATGGGCACGTCGACATAGGGCGCCAGGACCGATCGCTTGGCTTCCTTGACCTGCAGGAACAGCGGATCGTCCTCGTCGACGCCCTGCAGCAGCATGACCCAACAGGCGGTGCCGACGCTGCCGACGCCCACGACCTTGCGCGCCGCGTCGACGATGCGATATCGCGCCAGCAGGCGGCGTCGGTCGAGCGACAGGGAATCGATGTAGGCGCCCAGCATCTCGTTCATCGCTTCTCGGATCGGCGTGCCCTTCTCGCTGTGCGTCTCGCGCACGATCAACGGCACGTCCTCGACGATCCGCGGCTCGCCACCGACCATCTCGGTGAGCTTGTCGAGCGAGCGGATATGTCCTTTGACCCGCGCCTTGGCGATCGTGCGTTCGGCATCGCGCCGCACGCGCGGCGACAGCGCATCGAGCACCCTCCGTTCGTCGATCGAATCGTACCAGACCTCGAGGTAGCTCATCTCGGCGTAGCGGCGCATCCGTCTGCGGTAGCTCTGCACGCACGCGGACGCGGCCTCGGCAGCCTCGGCCTTGTCGCCACCCATGAAGCGCGCGGCGACGGCAGCGCTCGCCGCCAGACGCTTGAGATCCCACTCCCACGGTCCGGGATGGACCTCGTCGAAATCGTTGATGGCAAAGACCAGGTTGCGCTCGGCCGAGGCGTAGACGCCGAAATTGGCGACATGCATGTCGCCGCACGCCGCCACCGACAGCCCGGTGACCGGCGTGCGCGAGAGGTCGTCGGCCATCACCGCCGCCGAGCCGCGCAGGAAAGCGAAGGGCGAGGCCAGCATGCGCGCGTAGCGTACGGGGATCAGTCGCGCGATGCGGTCGACGGCCTGCTGCTCGAGGATGCCGATGGGATCGGGCCGGCTCGGCGACGCCTCGTACGTCGCGTGGCTGTTGCGCGGCACCTGTTCGCGCAGCGCCTTGCCGGCCGCTAGGCGCTCGGCGACCGATGGGCGCCTGGCCTCGAAGGTCTCGGCGATGCGGCCGCGATCCTGGCCAGACAGCAGCCGGTAATAGCTCGGATCGATGTTTGCCTTGAGATTGACGATGGTCACGCGCTGCCCCCTGCTCCTGACCACACCACGATATCACCCCGGCGGCGGCGTGGCGTGGATGGTGACCGTGTTGCAGCCACTGCCCTGCCAGCGATAGGACTGGGTAGCGCCCTTGGTGACCGTCCATTCGACGATGCAGCCCTGCCGCACCAGGGTGGGCGGAAAGCCGCCGATCGGCATCCACATGCCCCAGCCGACCCGCTGGTAGGTCGGCGCCCAGCCGCCGGCAATGTAGGACGTGTCCCAGCGCCATTGCAGGATCTTGGTGTCCTCATCGAGCTGGTAGCTGTTGTCGGGGATGCGGCCCATGCCGCCCAGCAGGCTGCGCTCGTTGCTGCCGGCCATCTCGCGCAGCCTCATGTCGAATTCCTGGTTGGTCTGCCCGGCGCAGGCGGCGGCTAGCCAGGGCAGCAGAAGGGCGACGACGGCCCGAATGGCGGCACGCATACGACACTCCGCTTGCTACCGTGTGCCGAGGGTGCGCCGCGTTGCGCGCGCGGGTCAAGGCCGGGTAAATGACAGCGTCGTGAGCGCGCGGGGGAAGCATTGAGGGGTCTTGTCTTTTTCCTGCTCGCGGCACTGCTCGTGCGGGGGCAGTTCTGGCACACCTACACGGACGCGGAGCGCTACGGCCACTACGCCGACCTCATGCCGTCGGACTGGAAGGCCACCAACGTATGGCTGGCCGCCGCCGACTGTGCGCTCGAGCGCGGCGTCTGGCTCGCCGTCTGCGAGCAGGGAAAGCTGGTGCCGATGTCGGAGCGCGCCATCGCCGACGATCCGGGCCATGCGCTGCTGCTTGGCCTGTGGTCGATGGCGACGCGCCGCCACGCCGACCTGATCGACGTGGCGCGTCTTAATACGCTCACCGATGCGATCGGGCTCGTGACCTTGGCCGGCCTGCTGTTCGCCCTGCGCGCCTACATCGCCTCGATCGTGCTGCTGTGGAAGGGGCCGATCGAATATCTCGGCTGGATGGGCACCTCGCCGCACTGGGCCTATGTCGGCCTGGTGAGCCTCGCCGCCGTGCTGCCGATGGCGCTGGCGGCGCGCGAGATGGGCCTGCTGTCGCGACGCGCGGCCAATCTGTGGATCGCCGCCGGCATCGTCTTCCTGGCGCTGGCGACGCTGATGCGCGAGTCGATCGGCATGATGGGGCTGATGGTCACCGCCGCGGTGGTGATCGTGCTCCTTGTGCGCCGGTTGCGTCCCGCCGCGGTGCTGCTGGTCGGCATGCTCGCGGTGCTGGCCTTCACCACGCCGCGCTGGGTGGTGATGGCGCGCGATGCCGCCTTCGAGATGGAGAAGGCCGAGCGGTTGGCCACGCACGGCCTGTCGCACACGCTCTATCTCGGCCTGGGCTTCGTCGAGAACAAGTGGGGCATCCGCTACGACGACGACTACGGCGAGGAGATCGCGGGCAAGGCCGGCATCGTCTGGTGCTCACCCGAATACTTCCGCCTGATGTGGCAGCTCTATCTCGGGCGCTGGGCCGAGAATCCGGTCGAGGTCGTCCGTATCTACCTCGAGAAGGCGTGGATGCTGCTCGGCACGCCGACGCTCCATCCCGGCCCGCCGTTCGGCATCGTGCTGGCGATCGCGCTGGTCCATCTGCTGGCGTCGACGGCGTTCGGCGCCTGGCAGCGGCTCGACTTCAGGCAAGGGCTGGTGATCGAGGGCGTGGCCGTGGCCTTCGCCGGCCTGTTCCTCGCCCAGGCGATGGCGGCGCTCCCCAGCCACAGCTACGCCATGCCGGTGAACGCCTTCGTGCTGGTGCTGCTGGGCGTGATCGTCGAGTTCTTTGCGCGGGTGGCGTTGCTGGTCAGGCGCGCGTTTTAATGGGAGCGCGGGCATCCAGGTCCGCTCTTTGCCGGGAGCGCGCCACTCCAGTGGCGCTCATGAACTGTGTGATCCACAAAGACGCGCCACTGGAGTGGCGCGCTCCCGGCAAAGACGATGATCATGAGCGGGCCGGAGGCCCGCGGTCCCATTACTTGGGCGTATTGAACGTCGAGACCTTGTTCCACCAGGTGCTGACCGAGTTCTGGTTCTTGGGCACCCAGCCGCGCGCTTCCATGCAGCGCGCCGTCATGCGGTCGACGTTGTTCTTGTAGCCCTGGTTGTCCATGGTCCGGTAGAGGTCCTGCTGGCCGAAGCGTTCGCGTTCGCCGTCGAACGTCGAGCGCCGCTGGTCCTCGATGTTGCGCTCCTGCTGCGCCTGCTGGCGGACCTGGGCACGGCACTGCGACTCGTCCTTGGACATCTGCTCGGCGTCCTTACCTTCCAAGGTGAAGGTCTTGGGCGCGCAGGCCGATGCCGCGAGGGCCACGGCAGCGAGGAGGACGAGGCCCCTCATTTGGCGCCCGCCAGCGCCGCCTCGATCGCCTTCAGCGCTTCGGGCGCCTTGGCCGCATCGGGGCCGCCGCCCTGCGCCATGTCGGGCCGGCCGCCGCCGCCCTTGCCGCCCAGCGCCGCGACGCCCGCCTTGATCAGCTCGCGAGCATCCAATCCGCTTTGAACGGCTTGAGCGCTGACGGAAACGACATTCGCGGCTTTGCCCTCACTTACACCAACAAGCGCGATCACATCCGGGCGATGCTTTTGCATCATCTCGTCCGCCATGCCCTTCAGGTCCTTCGCCGGCACGCCGGTCAGTACACGGCTGATTACTCTTCTGCCGCCGACATCGCGCACCTCGTCGGCCGGCGATGCCGCCGCACCGCCACCGCCGGCCAGCGCCAGCGCCTTGCGCGCGTCCGAAAGCTCGCGCTCGACCTTGCGCTGGCCGTCGACCAGCGCCTGCAGGCGGGCCGGCAGATCCTCGGGCCGTACTTTCAGGACAGCCGCCGCATCGGCCAGCAGCTGGGCCTGGTGACGGACATGCTCCTCGGCCGCCGCACCCGCCACCGCCTCGATGCGGCGCACGCCCGCCGAAACGGCGCCCTCGCCGATGATGCGGAACAGGCCGATGTCGCCGGTGCGCAGCGCGTGGGTGCCGCCGCACAATTCGACCGAATATTTCTGGCCGTCGTCGCCGCCCATCGAGAGGACGCGCACTTCCTCGCCGTACTTCTCGCCGAACAGCGCCATGGCACCAGCCGCAATCGCCTCCTCGGGCGTCATCAGCCGCGTGTCGACCGACGAGTTCTTGCGGATGCGCTCGTTGACCTCGTCCTCGATCTTGCGCAGCTCTTCCAGCGAGACCGCCTTGGTGTGGCTGATGTCGAAGCGCAGCCGGTCAGGTGCCACCAGCGAGCCCTTCTGCGTGACATGCTCGCCGAGATGGCGGCGCAGCGCCTCGTGCAGGAGATGGGTCGCCGAATGGTGGGCGCGCAGCTGGGCGCGGCGCACCGGATCGATGGTCATGGTGACGTCGTCGCCGACCTTGAGCTCGCCCTTGGTGACCGTCGCATGATGGGCATGCAGGTCGCCTGCCCGCTTCTGGACGTCGGCGATCGCCGCCTCGCCGCCGCCGCCGGCGAACTTGCCGGTGTCGCCGAGCTGGCCGCCCAATTCGGCATAGAACGGCGTCTGGTTGACGATGATCCAGCCGGTCTGGCCGGCCTGCAGCGCCGGCACTTCGCGACCGTCGATCACGATCGCCCTGATCTGGGCCTCGGCGCGCTCGGTGTCGTAGCCTAAAAACTCGGTGGCGCCCGCCTTGTGGCGCACGTCGAACCACACCGCCTGGTCGGCCATCTCGCCGGAACCGGACCATGCCGCGCGCGCCTTGGCGCGCTGCTCGTCCATCGCCTTCTCGAAGCCCTCGACATCGACCTTGATGTCGCGCGCCCGCAGAACGTCCTGCGTCAGGTCGAGCGGGAAGCCGAAAGTGTCGTAGAGCTTGAAGGCGACGTCGCCCTTCAGCACATGGCCGGCCCCGAAGTTCCTGGTCTCGTCGTCGAGCAGCTTCAAGCCGGTGCCCAGCGTCTTCTTGAAGCGGCCTTCCTCGAGCTTCAGCGTCTCGGTGATCAACGGCTGCGCGCGCACCAGCTCGGGATAGGCATCGCCCATCTCGTGCACCAGGGTCGGCACCAGCCTGTAGACCATCGGGTCCTGCGCCCCCAGCAGATGGGCATGGCGCATGGCGCGGCGCATGATGCGGCGCAGCACGTAGCCGCGGCCCTCATTGGACGGCAGGATGCCGTCGGCGATCAGGAAGGCCGTGGTGCGCAGATGGTCGGCGATCACCTTGTGCGAAGCCGACTGCGCGCCCTTCGGGTCGACGCCGGTCTCGTGCGCCACCGCATCGATCAGGTTGCGGAAGAGATCGATGCCGTAGTTGTCGTGCGTGCCCTGCAGGACTGCGGCCATGCGCTCGAGGCCCATGCCGGTGTCGATCGAGGGCCGGGGCAGCGGCAGGCGCGTGGTCGGCGTCTGCTGGTCGTACTGCATGAAGACCAGGTTCCAGATCTCGATGAAGCGGTCGCCGTCCTGCTCCGCGCTGCCCGGCGGGCCGCCCGGCACGCCGTCGCCGTGGTCGTAGAAGATCTCCGAACACGGGCCGCAGGGGCCGGTATCGCCCATCGCCCAGAAATTGTCCGAGGTCGAGATACGGATGATCCTGCTGTCGGACAGGCCCGCGATCTTCTTCCAGTAGTCCGCCGCCTCCTCGTCCTCGCTGAACACGGTGACCACGAGCTTCTCGGCCGGCAGGCCGAACTCCTTGGTGATCAGGTTCCAGGCGAGCTCGATCGCACGCTCCTTGAAGTAGTCGCCGAACGAGAAGTTGCCCAGCATCTCGAAGAAGGTGTGGTGGCGCGCGGTGTAGCCGACATTCTCGAGGTCGTTGTGCTTGCCGCCGGCGCGCACGCACTTCTGCGCCGTCGTGGCGCGCACGTAGGGCCGCTTCTCCAGGCCGGTGAAGACGTTCTTGAACTGCACCATGCCCGAGTTGGCGAACATCAGCGTCGGGTCGTTGCGCGGCACGAGCGGGCTCGACGGCACGATCTCGTGGCCGTTTTTGGCGAAGTATTCTAGGAAGGTGCGGCGAATGTCGCTGACGCTTTGCATGCGCTGCTTGTAGCGTGCGGGCCAAGCCTTCGTCCAGAACGGGGACCTGCCGGAAAATGGCCGAATCGGCCCATTCCACCGCAACTTTACGCCTCACGATGGGCGACCTCAGGATCGCCCATCCGATCACCGTGCCCAACGCAGCGGTTCCCGCGGCCGAGGTCGTGCCCGCCCTGCAGGGCTTGGTGAATGCGGTCGTCGAGGCGGCAGAGATGGGCAAGACGATTTCCTGCCGCAAGGGCTGCGGTGCGTGCTGCCGCCAGCTCGTGCCGATGTCGCGCTCCGAGGGCGAGCGGCTGCTGCAGGTCGTCGAGGCGATGCCGGCGGAGCGGCGCGAGACGCTTCGGGCAAGGTTCGCGGCGGCCGAGGCGGCGATCGAGGCGGCGGGACTGAAGGACCGCCTAGGGCGCGGCGATCGCGAGCTCTCGACGGCCTACTTCGCGATGGGCGTGCCCTGCCCCTTCCTCGAGGATGAAAGCTGCTCGATCCATCCCGAGCGGCCGCTGGTGTGCCGCGAATATCTCGTGACGTCGCCGGCCGCGCTATGTGCTGGGCCGACCCAGGAAGGGGTGACGCCGGTGGCGGTGCCCAAGGTGTCGATGGCCGCACGCGGGCTGCAGGACGAAGGCGACGACTGGTTTCCGCTGGCGACGCTGATGGCCTGGACGCGGACGCGACCGCGCAAGGTCACGCGACGGACGGGGCCGGAGTGGGTGCAGCGGTTTTTGCGAAACCTGTCGTCAGCGACGAAGCGATAGGGCGCTCGGAAGTATCTGGATTCTTTCTGCACTGTGCGGGCCAGAGCGCGCATTTGAATGCGCGTAAGCGCATCAGAATGCGCTTACGCCCGCCCTTACTTTCGCGAAGCGCGAAAGTAAGAAAGTGGGGCGGCACTGTGCGTGGGGGTACAGCACCGCCCCGGCGACAGGAGACAGGGGATCCTGGTCGCAAAACGCTTGAAGAAATGAAAAGGTCCCTCGCTACGCTCGGGATGACGGCGAGGCGTTATTCCTCGTCGTCCTCGTCTTCCTTGCCGCCGTCCATCAGGGCAACAGCCAGGATGCCGGCGTTGGCGCGCACCTTGTTCTCGATCGCCTGGGCGACCTCGGGATGCTCGCGAAGATAGGTCTTGGAGTTCTCGCGGCCCTGGCCGATGCGCTGGCCGTCGTAGGAGTACCACGAGCCCGACTTCTCCACGACGCCGGCCTTCTCACCGAGGTCGATCAGCTCGCCGGTCTTGCTCACGCCCTCGCCGTACATGATGTCGAACTCGACGACCTTGAACGGCGGCGCCACCTTGTTCTTCACCACCTTGACGCGGGTGTGATTGCCGATGACCTCGTCCTTGTCCTTGAGCGCACCGATGCGGCGGATATCGAGGCGGACCGAGGCATAGAACTTCAGCGCCTGGCCGCCCGTCGTGGTCTCGGGGCTGCCGAACATGACGCCGATCTTCATGCGGATCTGGTTGATGAAGATCACCAGCGTGTTGGACTTGGAGATCGAGGCGGTGAGCTTGCGCAGCGCCTGGCTCATCAGGCGGGCATGCAGGCCGGGCAGCGAATCGCCCATCTCGCCCTCGAGCTCGGCCTTGGGCACCAGGGCCGCGACCGAGTCGATCACCAGCACGTCGACGGCGCCCGAGCGCACCAGCGTGTCGGCGATCTCCAGCGCCTGCTCGCCGGCGTCGGGCTGGGAGATCAGGAGGTTGTCGATGTCGACGCCGAGCTTCTTGGCATAGCCCGGATCGAGCGCATGTTCGGCGTCGATGAAGGCGCAGGCGCCGCCCTTCTTCTGGGATTCGGCCACGACGTGCAGCGCCAGCGTCGTCTTGCCCGAGCTCTCGGGGCCATAGATCTCGACGACGCGGCCCTTGGGCAGGCCGCCGATGCCGAGTGCGATGTCGAGCCCCAGCGAGCCGGTCGAGATCGATTCGATCTCCAGCGCCTCGCGCTGGCCCAGCTTCATGATGGAGCCCTTGCCGAAAGCCCGTTCGATCTGGGCCAGGGCGGCGTCCAGCGCCTTGTTCTTGTTTTCCATGCCTTCTTTTTCGACCACTTTCAGAACTGCGGACATTAGCTGCCTCCTCGTTCTCCCACGCCCCTGTCGGGAGCGGCAATGCGGATAAGTCCGCCGGGGGTCGGGCCAATGTACCTATTTTGTTCCAGACAGCAAGAGGGCAAATAACCCACTGATAGAACTAATATTCTTGACACAAGTTCTAGCTATGTTCGCCTCGGTCGTTCGCCTCCCTGGGGAAAGCGTTATCAATCCTTGGGCGGCACGAACATGTAGCCCACACCCCTGACCGTGCGGATCGCCTCGGGGTGCGCCGGGTCCTTCTCGACCTTGCGGCGGATGCGCGTGATGCGCAGGTCCATCGCCCGGTCGAACACCTCCATCTCGCGATGGCCGATGGTCTCGAGCAGCCAGTCACGCGCCAGCGGCCGGTTGGGGTTCTCGGCAAACACCTTCAGGAGATCGAATTCGCTGGCCGACAGCGTCTCCTCGCTGCCGTCGGCGTCGACCAGCACGCGCTTCTCGAGGTCGAGCACGCGCCGGCCCATGCGCACCCGCGGGCCGGCCGACGGCGCCGCCGTGCCGTGGGCGCGGCGCAGCACGCTCTTGATGCGGGCCAAAAGCTCGCGCGGATCGAAGGGTTTGGGGATGTAGTCGTCGGCGCCGGTCTCCAGGCCGACCACGCGATCGACGGTGTCGCCCGCCGCCGTCACCATGATGATGCAGATGCGGCCGCTCTTTTCGCGCAGCCAGCGGGCGACGGCGAAGCCGTCCTCGCCGGGCAGGCCGACATCGAGCAGGACCAGGGCCGGCAACTCGCGCTCGACCATGCGGCGCAGGCCCGCCCCCAATTCGAAGCCGGTGACGCGGAAGCCCTGACGGCTGAGATAGTCGAGCAGAAGCTGGCGCTGGGCTGCTTCATCCTCGACCACGACGATATGCTGACGTTTGTCCAATCTGCCCCCTGCCCCGCAAACCTAGCATAAGCCGCGCAGGTGCAAATGACCGTCAGGGGCGGCCTGTTGAAGACTGGCGCCTTGGGCGCCGGCGAATTCCTCGGTGCAGGCGCCCGGCGCGGTTTGTATCGCCGCTGTGTCGCACGCTTCCGCTCGGCGACACATACGATACAAAGCCTGCGGCCTGCGACACACGCCCGATACGTCGACCTTCCAGCATGGCTGAATGGCCCAACTGGACATCGCCGGCATCGATCCCAAGCGGATCGAGCAGGTCGTCACCCATCGGCTGGTCGAGATCCCGACCCTGCCCAAGGTGCTGGCGCTGCCGATCTTCGGCGCCGTGGCGGCCGCGCTCTATGCCGGGCTGGCGCCGCTCTGGATGTTCCTGGTGCCGGCCGCGCTCTACGTCGTGTCGGTGTGGGGCTCGTGGCAGGTCCAGGTCGTCTACCGGCGCGATCCGACGGCGGTGGGCCTGGCCGGCTGGCGCTGGCTCTACACCGTCACCGCCGTGCCGACCTCGTTCGCCAACGGGCTGATGGGCGGCTTCTTCGCCAGCCTGCCGGGGGCGGAGGAGGAACGCGCGCTGTGGGCGCTGGCGCTCTGCCTGATCGTCGGCGGCACGCCCTCGCGCGGCCTCGACGGGCGCACCTACACGCTGTCCGCCACCTCGCTGGTGCTGCCGATGGCCGGCGTGCTGGTGCTGGGCGACGGCAGCCGGCACGCGCTGGGGCTGGCGGCGATCATGCTGGGCTTCGTCGTCATCATCAGCCTGTTCGCCCATATCGAGCGCAAACGCACGCGCGCGGAGATCGCCCGCGACCTCGCCGCGCACGACCTCTCCAAGAGCCTCGACGATGCGCATCGCAACGTCGCCTTCGCCGAGGAGACCATGCGCACCATGCTCGACAACATGAGCGACGGCGCGCTGCTCTACGAGGGCGACGGCCGCTGGGTCTACCAGAACAAGGCGATGGCGCGCCTGCACGACATGCCGGACGAGGTGCTGAAGGGGCTGCCGACCTTCAAGGACATCATCCGCCATCGCGCGCTGCGCGGCGACTACGGCCCGCTCGAGACGCTGCCCGGCGGCCTGGAGGGCTGGATCGACAGCCGCATCGCGCGCTTCAACCTGCCGGGCCAGCCGGCCGAGCGGCGCCGCACCATCACCGGCCGCACCGTCGAGGTCACCTACAGGACTTTGCCCGGCGGCCGCGTGCTCACCGTGCATCGCGACCTGACCGACATCGTCGAGCAGGAAAGCCGCCTCAGCCAGGCGCAATCCGAGCAGGAGCGCACGCGTTCCACCATGCGCTCGGTGCTCGACAACATGGGCGATGGCGCCGCGCTCTATGCGCCGGACGGCGGACTCCTGTTCCACAACGCCGCCTTCGGCCGCCTGCTCGATCTCGATGCCACGACCATCGCCACGACCATCAATCTCGCCGACATCGCCCGCTTCCAGCTCGCGCGCGGCGACTTCGGCCCGATCGCCGACATCGATGCCGAGCTGGCCAGACGCATGGCCGTCATCGAGAACGGCAACGTCGCGCCGTTCGTGCGCACCGGCCGCAACGGACTCACGCTCGAGATCACCTCGCACAAGCTCAACGATGGGCGCCTGCTGGTGACCTATCGCGACATCACCGAGCTCAAGATGCACGAGCAGGAGCTCGAGCGCTCGCGCAGCACCCTGCAGACCGTGCTCGACGAGATGCCGGACGCGCTCTTGGTCTACGATGCCGACGGCAAGTGGCTGTTCTTCAACGAGGCGACGCTCAAGTTCCTCAACCTCGATCGCGCGACCCTGCAGCGGCTGCCGGACGCCTGGTCGATCCTCGACTACCAGATCGAGCGCGGCGACTTCGGCAAGATGGACGCCGCCCAGCGCGCCGAGTTCGTCGACGCGCGCAAGCAGATCTTCGCCTCGGGCACCGAGGGCTGGATGCTGCTCAAGCGCCGCGAGCACATGCTGCATTTCCGGCTGACCGTGCTCGGCAATGGCTGGCGGCTCGGCATGTTCCGCGACGTCACCGACCTCGAGGGCGCCCGCCAGCTCGCCGTCGAGGCGCGCCAGGCGCTGATCCTCGCCATGGAGGCGATGGACGACGGCATCGCCTTCCTCGACAGCGACGAGCGCCTGGTCCAGTGCAACGAGGCCTACCGGCGCTTCATGCAGGGCTTCCCGGAGATCGTGACGCCGGGCGTCGTGCTGCGCGACGCCGTGCACCACGCCGCCAAGGTGCTGAAGCCGCCCAGGGAGACGCCGGAAGCCTGGGCCGAACGCCAGCTCGCCACGCTGCGCTCCGGTCGTCCCGCCCTCATCCCCTACGGTCCCGACAAGTGGGCGCGCGTGTCGCTGGACTACGCCTCCGACGGCCGCGCCGTCGTGTTGGTGAGCGACGTCTCCGAAGAGCGCCGCCGCCAGCGCGACCTCGAGCAGACCCTGGTCGCCGCCGAGAAGTCGCGCGAGCAGGCGGAGGTCGCCAACCAGGCCAAGTCGACCTTCCTCGCTACCATGAGCCACGAGATCAGGACACCGATGAACGGCGTTTTAGGCATGATGGAGGTGCTGGAGGCCGAGGGCGTGCGCGACGGCCAGGCGCGCACCGTGGCGACAATGCGCGAATCGGCCCAGGCGCTCCTGCGCATCATCGACGACGTGCTCGACTTCTCCAAGATCGAGGCGGGCGGGCTCGAACTCGAGGAGACACCCTTCTCGCTGACCGGGCTGGTCGACAGCGTCGTGGCGACGTTCCACCCGCAGGGCGAACGCAAGGGCCTGTCGTTGGTCGCCGCAGTGGCGCCGGGCTCGACCGACGTGCTGCTGGGCGATCCTACGCGGGTGCGCCAGATCCTGTTCAACCTTCTGGGCAATGCGCTGAAATTCACCGAGCGCGGCGGCGCCATGATCCGCGCCCGTACCGAGCCGATGGGCGATGGCCGCGTCCACGTCGTGCTCACGGTCAGCGACACCGGCATCGGCATGAACGAAGCCGAGCGGGCCCGCCTGTTCCAACCGTTCTCGCAGGCCGACAGCTCGACGACGCGGCGCTACGGCGGCACCGGACTCGGACTCTCGATCGTGCGGCGGCTGGCGCAGCTCATGGGCGGCGACGTCACAGTCGAAAGTTCTCCCGGCGCCGGCTCGACCTTCACCGTGATCCTGGAGCTGATGGCGGCCCCTGCCGATTCGCCGCTGGTCGACCTGCCGGTGGTCGAGCAGCCGACCGACGCGCTGCCGACGTCGCCCAGGGTCGCCGGCAACAGCGTGCTGGTGGTCGACGACCATCCGATCAACCGCGAGGTTCTGGTGCGCCAGCTGCAGGCGCTGGGCGTCGGCGCGGATTCGGCGGCCGACGGGCGCGAGGGGGTGAAGGCCTGGGGCGCGGGCCGCTACGCCATCGTCTTCGCCGACGTGCACATGCCGCTGATGGACGGTTTCGAGATGACCGCCGAGATCCGCCGGCTCGAGGCCGCCAACGGCCGGCCGCGCACCCCGATCGTGGCGGTGACGGCCAACGCCATGGCGGGCGAGGACGAGCGCTGCCGCGCCGCCGGGATGGACGGCTATCTCTCCAAGCCGGTCGGCCTGCCGCGGCTGCGCGCCACCCTGCAGCGCTGGCTGCGCGGCGCGGGCGACGATGCACTCGCGATCGACCCCGCCGTGCTCGATCCCTGGCTGCAGGGCGACGAGGCGGCGCGGCGCGACCTTCTGGCGAAGTTCAGCCGCTCGGCGTCGGAATCACGCCACGACATCGAGACGGCGATGGCGGCGGGCGATCTCGGCGCGCTGGCGGCAGCGGCGCACCGGCTGAAGGGCAGCGCGCTGGCGGTGGGTGCCCGCGCGCTGGGCGATGCGGCGCAGACGCTCGAACGGGCGGCCAAGGCCGGTGATCGCGCGACGTGTCAGGATGGGCTTGGGCCGCTCGCCGTCGAAGTGCAACGCGCGCAGGCGGAAATCGGGGCCTAGGCGGGCCGGCTTTCCGCCGCCGTTACGTTCAACGCATACGGCAACCGGCCTCGCAAGCGTCTCCACTTCGAATCAGGCTAGGTCGATTTGACCCGCAAACCGGATCGTGTTCGCTGCGGCTATCCGGAAATCGTTGCAAGCCATTGATGCCTCAGTTCCTTCGGCCCTGGCATCCAACACTGGTGCTCATGTCGAATTCGCGCATTTCCCGCATTTTGCGCTACGCCTCCCGTGGGGCGGTCGCAAAATTCGCAACGGAAATCGCCACATCGAAGAGCCGCAGCCCCCAGCCCGCCCCGTCCGGCGAGAAGCAGCAGGACGGGACGCACGCTGTCTGCGGCACCCTTTTTGATCTAGGATCGACGATGCATAGAGCGGGAACGCGGCAGAGCCGCGCAACATGCCGACACATAGGCCGAGGTGATGGCGCTGTCGGCGCACCAGGAGGCGTCGACATCGAATCTGTCAGCCGTAGATCAAGTCGACGATCGAGCCCAAGTCATTTCGGAAGGTCTGGAGGCCAAGCGTCCCGTCCTCTCGAGGTCTTCTGGAATGGTCGCTCCCAAGCATCCGAGATTGCCCGAAAGCTGCTCGGATCGAATTCCTTTAGGTCCTCTCGTGTGAACGGAAAGAAGTTGCTATTCGCAAAGTAGGCTTCGCTTAACTCGGCGAAGAACTCCTTGTGGTCCGTCATCGCATGTGCTCTCTCGAAACGTCCCGAGGAATGGCGGACGGCATTGTAGCGCCCGCTCAGTCTGGCGTGTTGATAGGCCGACCAGATTGGAGCGTAATAGTGGGACAACACTAAATCATGATAGGCATGCGCAAGTTCATGCATGAGCGGATTTTTTTTATATCCGATGGCGAGCGAACTGGTGAATTGGATCGATTTCGCCTTGGCGCCCGTGACGCCGTTAAGGATGAGCCATTCCTTGGAATCGAAATAGACCCCGCCGTACGATTTGTCCGGCTCGTATTCCAGCCAGATCGGTACGCTAAAGAGTTTTTCCCATGCCGCTGGAGGAAGAACCTCTTCAAGTCGTTTTACATTGGACTCAAGGACTTGCAAGCATCGCTCCAGCAGCGTGCGGTCACGGCCTCTGAACTCTGGCGCAACATAAACTGGAAAGGGACCAACACTCCTTCTCTCGTAGTCGTCCTCCAAAGCGGTGGTTATCTCCCACGTTTCCGACTTTTTGTCCGACACGAATTTTGACAGGCAGCGGCGACGCGCGTCACGGCTTGTCAAGATCGAGCGCTGGCCAATTTCAAGCAGCTTGCTCTCGCCGGGTGCCAAAGGAAGCGAATTCGTGGCTGCATCCGGCCCATCTGCCCACTCAATGGTCAAGGGGGTCGATCTGCGGTTGGCGATGTTGACCGTGAACATGCCGTCGGAGACCTCAGGGCGAATGGTCTCAGGCTCGCTACACGGGTGACTTCCAGCCAATACAGGTGCTGCTCCAGCAAGAGTGGCCAGAAGGACCACGCTTATTGGAACGAACAGGGTGTAAGGAAATGTCAATTGGTCTCGAGCCATCGTGCTCGATCCCCCGCCAGAGAGCATAACTAAACCGCAGCTTGGCCAGCAATCAGGTTGAAGGTAAGGCAATCCTATTGCCGGGCGCTGGGGGAGGAGCCTCGGGGGGACGAGGGTCAGGCTCAGGTAACGGTATGATGGGCAATATAGGTACGAAAAACGGAGGCGGGTATGGCGGCGGTATCGGTATATCCGGGCGAGGAATCGGCACCTTAAATATTCTCATCTCCCTTTCTTCTTGTGTTTCCGAGGGTCTATCAGTCAACGACGCTTGTCGAATATCGCGGTCCCGACCCGTCGGTGGCGAACGGTAGCCGGTAGCCACCTGGCCAAGCAATAATTGGCCGGTCATGGCGGCCGGCTGGACTGCGCCGGAATCAAGCGCCGGCACCTTGCCGCGCCAATCACTAAGCGCGCGAGCAAAGGTGAGCCACGGTGGAGGCGTTCCGTCGCCAACAGAGGTAAAGGCGTTAGTGCCGAGTTGATCGAAGGCGCCAAACGAATTGCCACCGGGATCTGGATATAGCCGAGCACGGGTCGTTGAGGCGTCACGCATCGAGCCGTCGGCGTTCATGCGAAAGCCAGGCACAAACTCCTCCGGCGGCCTGAAATT
The DNA here is from genome assembly GCA_963809025.1 of uncultured Alphaproteobacteria bacterium. Classification (GTDB taxonomy): domain Bacteria; phylum Pseudomonadota; class Alphaproteobacteria; order Reyranellales; family Reyranellaceae; genus Reyranella. The sequence continues at coordinate 223,139 of CAWEIE010000009.1, forward strand.
GTGGAGACCAGGCAAATGCCGTTCGGGCTGGACGTTGAACATGGTGCCGCCGGGCAGCACCCCACTGTTGTCAGAATCGATGGCGGGGAATGCATTGCTCAAGTCGCCAGGCGAGGCGCCAGGCACCGTGCCATAGGCGTTCATGCGAAACCGCGGCACCTTCTCCTCCGGCGCCACGACGTTGAAGCCAAATCCATGCGAATTGGGGCGAAAGTTGAACATGGGCGCTCCTTGAAGTCCTGCTGCGAGCGCCTTCCCTCGGAAGGCCGCAAGGTGAACTGCCTACACTGTACGGGACGAGGTCCAACCTGTCAATAACCAGGGTATAGTAACGTTACCTTAGTATTTGCAATGACATTACCTTAGTATTGCTGAGCAGATGATGGTCATTTGGGCTTCTGCTGCTTCGTCTTGGCAATCAAGGCGTGGACATCCGTCACCGACAGTGCGGCAAGCTCAGCCATCGTTGACTTCGTTGCCCGCCGAGCATGGCGAGCGCTTTCTTGCGGCGGCAGACCATAAGGTTCGTAACCGTAAGCCGGCTAGCGAATGCCCGACGCACCGAGCCGATCTGGTCGATACCGGAGTACAGCGTCTGCGCCGGTGTGCCCGGTGTGTACTCACCCTCGTCGTACTATGAGCGGACGGGCCTGGGGTCGTTGGTGTTGGTGAGGTAGCTCCAGGTCGTGGCCAGGGTCGAGCTGGCGAGCTGCCGGCTGGTGATCTGGCCGAGATGGCCCAAGGTGAAGGTGCCGAGGTCGCAGGTGTGGCCAATCAGCCGGCCGATGGCGTCGTGCTGAAAGGTCTCCGTCCCCGCCCCTACACCGTGCGGGCTGAGGCGGCCGACCTCGTCATAGGCTGAGGTGATGGCGCTGTCGGCGAACGGGCCCTGCTCCTGCTGCACCTGCAGGGCGCCCAGCGAGCCCACCGGCACATAGGTGAACTGCGTGGTGCCGGCGCCGTCGGTGCACGAGGTCGAGGCGGTCGCAGGTATACGTCTCCGCAGTGCCGTCAGCATAGGTCACCTTGGTGATGCTATCGGCCGCGTCGTAGTCGTAGGTGACCGGCCGGTGCCGGTAGTCGTAGTCGAACTGGGCGATCGCCGTCGATTGGCCGGGCCCCCGTGACCTAGCTGACAGCTTCGAAGTCGATACCATTGGAATAGGTGAAGCTCAACCTACGTCAGCGCGTGAACGGCGCGCCGTAGGCGGAGTCCCAGGGGTTGCTGTCCTTGGCGACACGGTCGCGGCGGCCGGGATTGGCGACGACGACCCAGATGAAGGTGGTCAGCGCGAACACGGTGCCAGCGATGGGCGAGCCGGCCAGCACGGAAATGATGGCGAAGAAGGCCAGGAGGCTGCCGATCAGCTGGAACATGGGGACCCCGGTCCGGTGAGGCGGAGCGGTATTGCCCTCGCCGGACGCCGTGGTTGTATCGGTCCGCCGTATCTTCGCCGTATTGCGAGCCGGGAAAAATGTTTCGTCTGTGTCGCGAGAAGGCTAGCCGTGCGCCCGCAACGGCTTGCCATCGTACTCGACCGGCTTGGCGTCGATCAGCACGAAGGCGATCACGCAGGGCGCGGCGGATCGGTTGATCCAGTTGTGGATGGTGCCGCGCTGCACCAGCACGTCACCGGCCCGCAGAGTGACGACCTGGTCGCCCAGCGTCATGTCGATCTCACCCGCCAGCACGACCGCATAGTCGATGGAATCGGTGCGGTGATTGCGCGGCGCCACGCCCGGCGCGAACTCGATGACGCGGAAGACCGTGCCGCCCGCCCGCGTCGTCGCGGTGATCTCCTTGGCGGTGTCCCTCAGACCGTTGTTGTCGACCGGGAAACCCGCCGTCGACCAGATGTTGGCAACAGTGGCGCCCGGCCGGAACGACACGACGTCGCACGAGACCTCGTCGATGGCGACGACGGCCTTGCCCTTGTCGTCGTGACTCGTGACCACCCGGCGGATCTTCATGGCACCCTCGGTCCCAGCATGCCCGACGCCTTGAGCGCGGCGATGGCGGCGGCATCGTAGCCGATCCCGGCCAGCACCGCGTCATTGTGCTGGCCGACCTCCGGCGGATCGGACGTGAGCGGCGGCCGCCAGCCCAGCATCTGGAACGGCAGCAATGGCAGGCGCGTCTTCACCCCGCCCGGCAAGGTGGTCGGTGCCAGGGAGCCATTGGCCAGAAGGTGGGGATGATCGAACAGGTCCTGCGGCCGCGCGACCGGCGCGAACGAGATGTCGGCCTCCAGGCACTTCTGCTCGAGCTCGTCCTTGCCAAATCGCTTGAAGATTTCGGCGACCTTGGGCACCAGCCACGGCCGCGCCTCGATGCGCTGGTTGTTGGTCGCGAGCTTGGGATCGGCGGCAAGATCCTGCTGGCCGAAGAATTCGCAGAAGCGCTTCCACTGGCCGTCGCTGGTGATGCCGATGAACACCTGCTGGCCGTCCTTTGTGTTGAAGATTTCGTAGATCGCCCACGAGCTCACGCGCTCGGGCATGGGCGGCGGCGGCGCGCCGTTCATGGCGGTGATGGCGAGGTGCTGGCCCATCAGGAACACCACCGATTCGAACAGCGCGCTCTCGACCAGCCCGCCCTTGCCGGTGTGCTTGCGCTGCTGCAGCGTCAGCACCGTGCCGAAGGCGCCGAACAGGCCGCCCAGGATGTCGACGACCGAGGTGCCGGCGCGCAGCGGCCGTCCCGATGGGCCGGTCATGTAGGCAAGGCCGCCCATCATCTGCACGACCTCGTCGAGCGCGGGCCGCTTCTCGTAGGGGCCGGGCAAAAAGCCCTTCAGCGCGCAGTAGACCAGCCGCGGATTGATCTTCTCGAGATGCTCGGGCCCCAGCCCGCGCTTGCTCATCGAGCCCGGCGCGAAGTTCTCGATCAGGACGTCGGCCGACTGCAGCAGCTTCACCAGCACCGCCCTGCCCTCGGGCGCGTCGGCATCGAGCGCGAGACTCTGCTTGTTGCGATTGAAGTAGCCGAAGAAGCCGCCGCCGAAGCCCTTCAGCTTGCGCGTGCGGTCGCCGTCGACCGGTTCGACCTTGATCACCTCGGCGCCGAGATCGCCCAGGATCATGCCGCAGGACGGTCCGAGGATGGTGTGGGTGAGCTCTATGACACGGATGCCCTTGAGGGGCGGTTCGATGGCGGAAGTCATGTCCTTCCTTACATCACATTGCCGCCCGGCGCAGGAAAGCGATCCAGAAAACGTCGCGCACGCGGCAGGGGCTCGTGCAGGAACTGGCTTGGTTCGGCCAGCCACAGGCCGAAGGCGCGCGACTTCGCCTCGCTGACCAGCAGGTCACGCGGGAAGGCTACAAGCGTGGCGTCCCAGCCCGGCCACAAGGCGCGGCTGCGCTTCCACACATGCGCAAGGAAGACCTGGCGCCGCGAGTAGCCATGGAAGTCGAACACCCAGTCGGCCGCACTGATGAAAATGTGGTTGCCCCAGTAGCCGGCGGCCGGCTTGATCCAGGTGACTTCATGCTCTGGGCTGCCGTAGCGTTCGAGAAAAGTGTGGGCCAGGATGTGGCAGGAGCCGCAGGCGAAGAAGACGCGATCCGGTACGGCCCAGCGCCTTACCGGATCGCGCTTGGTGTAGCCGGGAGTGCGCGCTTGATACACGACGAGCCGATTAGGCGAACCAGGTCTCGATATCCTTCGTGAGCGGCAGACCGGCAGCCTCGCCCAGCACCTGATGGCCCATGCCGGCGCCGACCAGGAAGGCCTCCTGGTGCGGCAGCGTCGTTGGCCTTGAGCATGCGGCGGATGGCGGGGCCGTCGTGACCCCAGCCGATCGCCTCGACCTTGCCATCGAAGGCGCGGTTCAGGGTCGCCAGGAACTCGGCGCGCTCGGCCTCGGTCATGGCCGGCACGGCGTCGATGTCGCCCAGCACGAACAGACGACCACGGAATTTCGCAACCAGGGCGGCAATGGAATTCCGCGGCTCGACGATGATCTCGCGGTTGGGGCCGCGGCGCACGCGGGCGGCCAGCGACAGCGGGATCACGGCGGCGCCGAGATGGGCGCCGGAATCCATGATCGCGGCCGTCAGCTCCTTGTAGGTGATGCCCAGACGCTCGGCGCGCTTCAGGCGCATCATCGCCACTTCGGGCTTGGGGGTCTTCCAGGCCTTGGCGGTGGCGCGGCGCCACACCCAGGCCTCCCACGACATGTCGAAGGTCGGTCCGTTGTTGTGGCCGATGCCCGGCCTGCGCAGCAGGGCCTCGACATTGGCATGCCGGACCCCTAGACGGTCGAAACGATCACCCATAACGGTATTCTAGCTCCGTTTTCAGAGCTGTGCAGGCAAGAGGAGTGCCAAAGTGGACGATTTCCAGGTCGATGTGCTGGTGGTGGGCGCGGGCAACGCGGCGGCCTGTGCGGCGCTTGCGGCACGCGAAACGGGCGCCTCGGTCGCCATGCTCGAGGCCGCCCCCGAGGAAGAGCGCGGCGGCAACAGCACCTATACGGCGGGCGCCATGCGCGTGGTGTTCCACGGCGTCGACGACCTGGTGCAGCTCTACGACCTCACCGAGGACGAGAAGCGCGACGTCGATTTCGGCCGCTACACGGCCGATGAATTCCTCGACGACATGGGCCGCGTGACCAACTACCGCTGCGACCCCGAGCTCACCGACATCCTGATCGGCCGCAGCTTCGAGACCCTGAAGTGGATGCGCTCCAAGGGCGTGCGCTTCCAGCCGTCCTACGGCCGCCAGGCCTTCAAGGTGAACGGCAAGTACAAGTTCTGGGGCGGCCTCGCGGTCGAGGCGTGGGGCGGCGGCCCGGGCCTGGTCGATCTCGAGCACAAGGCCGCGGTGAAGGCGGGCATCCCCATCCATTACCAGACGGCCGCGGTGTCGCTGATCGAGGAGGACGGCGTGGTGCGCGGCGTCATCGCCCGCCACAAGGGGCGCAAGGTCCGGATCGGCGCCAAGGCCGTGGTGCTGGCGTGCGGCGGCTTCGAGAGCAACGCCGAGATGCGCACGCGCTACCTCGGGCCGACCTGGGATCTCGCCAAGGTGCGCGGCACGCGCTTCAACACCGGCGCCGGCATCAACATGGCGCTGGCGATCGGCGCCAAGGCGCACGGCAACTGGTCGGGCGGCCACGCCGTCGGCTGGGACATGAACGCGCCGGAGTTCGGCGACCTCGAGGTCGGCGACAATTTCCAGAAGCACTCCTACCCGCTCGGCATCATGGTGAACGCCAACGGCGTGCGCTTCGTCGACGAGGGTGCGGACTTCCGCAACTACACCTACGCCAAGTACGGCGCGGTGATCCTGAGCCAGCCGCAGCAGTTCGCGTGGCAGATCTTCGATTCCAAGGTGCTCGACCGGCTGCGCGACGAGTACCGCATCAAGCGCATGACCAAGGTGCGCGCCGACACGATCGAGGAGCTGGCGAAGAAGCTCGAAGGCGTCGACGAACAGCAGTTCCTCAAGACCATCAAGGAATGGAACGCCGCGGTGATGACCGAGGTGCCGTTCAATCCCGCCGTCAAGGACGGCCGCTCGACGCGCGGACTGGCCGTGCCGAAGAGCAACTGGGCCAACACGATCGACGAGCCGCCGTTCGAGGCCTATGCCGTGACCTGCGGCCTCACCTTCACCTTCGGCGGGCTCAAGATCACCAACGAGGGCGAGGTCGAGAGCACCGACGGCCCGCCGATCCCCGGCCTGTTTGCCGCCGGCGAGCTGGTGGGCGGGCTGTTCTATCACAACTATCCCGGCGGCACCGGACTGGTGTCGGGGGCCGTGCTGGGCAAGCTGGCGGGCGACGGCGCCGGGCGCTACGTCAAGGGCAGGAATTAGGGGCCGGAGCGGGTCGCGGTTTCGGCCGGGCGCGCAGCGGCGGGCCCGCCGCCGCCTCGATGTCGACGGGTGCGTAGAGCGGCATGAAGCGGATGGCGACGCGATCGCCGGCCAGCGACCGCAGCATGTCCATGGCCCTTGGGAAGTCCTCGAGGGGATAGGGCGCAGGCCGCAGCGGCCGGTCGTCGAGCGCCCGGGTGAAATCGTCCCAATGGATGGGAACGACAAGCTTCGCCTTTGTCTTGACCACCACCTCGTCCCAATACCTGCTCACGAAATCCCGGCTCTTTTTGCCGAGCGTGGCGGTGCCGAGGAAGACGACGTCGGCTTCGATGCCGTCGTACATGCCCGCAACGAAGTAGCTGCTGGCGTGGATGACGATCCTGAAGCCCTGATGGTCGATCAGGAACGAATAGGTGCCGCCTTCCTTGTAGTCGGTGTACGCCACCGGCGGTCTGAGCGGTGCATCGATCGTTCCTTCCGACGCCTCTCCACCCGGCACGCCGAGCGAATGAAGGGATTGGAAGGCCGTGATCTCGAAGCCGCCGATGGCGAACTTCTGGCGATCCCGGTCGATCAGGCGGATGCAGCTTTCGGGAAACAATTCGCCGCGGGCGACGTTGGCCGTCGATTGCGAGCCGATCAGCACGGCGTCCCATTGCCGGGCGACACTGGGGGCATCCATCGCGTGGTCATAGTGGGAATGGACGGTGAGCACCGCCGACAGCTTCGTCACCCCGCCTCTCTTCAGAGCTTCGCCGATCCGATCCGGATCGGGAGCGATCTTGCCGAACAGCAGCTTGCCGGCGCCCGGCCGCGAGAAGAACCCGTCGGTCATGATGACGGTATTGCCGTCGCTGAGCAGGATGGTGCTCACGCCGAAGAAGCGTGCCGTCAATGGACCGCCGGTCGAGGGCCTGAGCTCGTCGTAGCCCTCGCGCGGATAGGCCGGGTGGCAGGCCGACACGCTGGCGGCCAGCAGGAACAGGATCAGGATGAACCGCATCGTCTGCATGCCATTGGCCTCGAGGCTGCAGGAGATGCTATTGGGCAACACGATTCCTTGCTACTCTCGCTTTGCAAGCGACAGCCGTCCGGAGGAAACGATGAAAACCATCACGCGGCGCAGCACCGTGGCCCTCGCCTCCACCGCCCTCCTCCTGCCCGGCCTGGCGCGCGCGCAGGCGGCATGGCCGACGCAGCCGGTGACCTTCGTCGTCGGCTATGCGGCGGGCGGCGGCGCCGACATCGTGGCGCGCGAGCTGGCCCATCTGATGACGCCGCTGCTCGGCCAGCAGGTGATCGTCGACAACAAGGGCGGTGCCGCGGGCGCCATCGGCGCGCGCTTCGTGTCCAACGCCAAGCCGGACGGCTACACGCTGTTCTATGCCGTGGGCACCAACGTCGTGACCAACCCGCACGTGCTCAAGGCATCGATCGACACGCTGAAGGGCCTGGTGCCGATCATCCAGACCACCGACTACCAGTATGTGCTCGCGGTGAACCCCGGCGTGCCGGTCAACAACGTCAAGGAACTGATCGCGCTCGCCAAGAAGGATCCGGGCAAGCTCACCTATTCGTCGTCCGGCGTGGGCGGCAACAACCACCTGGCGGGCGCGCTGTTCGCCGAGGCCGCCGGCATCGAGCTCACGCACGCTCCCTACAAGGGCACGGGCCCGGCGCTGATGGACGTGATCAGCGGCATCATCACCATGAACTTCTCCTCGCTGCCGCCGGCGGTCAGCCAGATCAAGGCCGGCAAGCTCAAGGCGCTGGCGGTGACCGGCGAGAAGCGGGTGAGCTCGCTGCCCGACGTGCCGACGCTCAAGGAACAGGGTGTCGACATCGCCGTCACCGGCTGGCACGGCCTGTTCGCGCCGCCCAAGACGCCCGATGCCATCCTCGACCGCGTCCACAAGGACACCGCGCAGGCGATGAAGGATCCCAAGTACACCGGCGCGCTGGCCAAGGACGGGCTCGAGCTGCCGCCCGCGCGCTCGCGCGCCGACTTCACCAAGTACGTCGTCGACGAGCACGCCTTCTGGGGCAAGAAGCTGAAGGAGCTCAAGGTCGAGATGGAGTGACCTGCTGGGCGCGCCACTCCAGTGGCGCGTCATGCTCTTCCGGAGCGCGGACCTCCGGGTCCGCTCATGCTCATGATGCGGACCTGGAGGTCCGCGCTCCAATATGACGCGCCACTGGAGTGGCGCGCCCCCAGCAACGTCAAGCCTTGCACGACAACAGACCGTAAGGCCGCCTGCCCTCGATCGGTTGGGTGACGACGGCACCAGCCTTCGCCGCGTCGTTCCAGGCGCGGAACAGCGGGCCGTCGAACGAGCGCGAATCGAAGAACACGCAGGCGTTCTTTGCCCTCAGGACCTTGGCGATCCAGGCATCGCGGTCGGCTTTCGTCCAGATGCTGCCGCGCGGCGAGGTGATGCCCGAGACCGAGCGGAAGCCGCCGAAGAAGTAGAGCAGCTCGGGATCGTTCATCGGATCGTCGGGCGTGGGCATGATCAGCTCGACGGGGCGTCCCTGCAGCTTGTCGCTGAGCAGCCCCGCGAGCTCCTCCAGCTCGGCGAAGGCCGGCGTGTTGCGGAACGCCGCCTGGTAGCGCGGGATCGGCGAGTAGCGGGACGCGGTGTCGAGCGGCTGGCCCTCGGCGGCACGGAGGGCGCGATAGACGCCGCGCGCCGCCATCGAACTCTTCCAGGCATCGCCAGCCGCCGCGGCGTGGCGGACGAGCTCCGACCGGCCGTCGATCGCGGCGTCGGCGATCAGCGCGACCGCCACCAGCAACAGCAATCCGCGCCCGAGGCCGGGCCGCAGGCAGCGCCAGGCGAAGACCGGCAGCGCCAGCAGGAACAACGGCAGGAGATAGGACGGCCCGGCGAGGTGGGAGAAGTCGGAGCGCAACAGCGCGAAGAGATGCAGCACATAGGCGCCAAGCGTCACGCCGGCGAACTTCCAGACGAACTGCCTCTGTCCCCCGCTCGCCGCCTGCCACGAGCGGCCGAGATAACCAGCCAGCAGGCCGATCACGACCATGAGCAGGACGGCAAACCCGTAGGTCTGCAGCATGGGGCGCAGCGCACCCTTTGTCTTGAGGGGATCCCCCGACCAGCCGTTTACGACCTCGAAGGTCAATGTCAGTCCGACATTGTCCGACCAGACCGAATTGGACACGCCGGCCATCACCAGCGCCGACTGGGCACTGGCGTGACGAAGGACGTCGATTGTATGGCCAACGCCGATCGTTCCCGCGACCAGCAGCACCAGCGTCGCGGCACCGCCGGCGAGGAACAGGCCGGCAAACCGCGCCAGGCTCGCCAGCGGCTGGCCGCACACCGGCCCGTACAGGGCAAGCGAGAAGATCAGCACCAGCAGGCCGCCGGAAAGATTTTCCTGGCTCGCGAAGCCGCCGGCGCCCCAGATCACGCCGGCCACCACGGGCGCGATCCACGACCCGGCGCGCGGTCCATCGGCCAGCAACAGGCGCGCCAGCAGCAAGGCGAGAATCGGCACGGCGATCCAGCGCGTCAGGATTGCCCAGCCGGCGAGGTCGATGACGGCGGCGGGGCTCGGCCACAACACCCAGCCCAGCAGGCCGGCCAACGCCCAGCCCAGCCCCAGGACCTGCTGCACGACGACGAAGAAGGCGACGATGCAGAGGACATCGACCAGCAGGACGCCGGCATAGAAGCCGTGATTGCTGAAACCGAACGCCTCGGTGAGGACATACGCCAGGAGCTGGTTGCCGAGCCCGTATTGCGTGCGCGCCTCGACGTAGGGTGTCGCCCCGAGGCGGATCTGCTCGAGCGCCCCGAGGTGCACGAGCGAGTGATACTCGTAGAACTTCCCGAGCGTCGCCTCGCCGGCGGGAACGATGTCGCGCAAGGCCTCGGCGCCAAGCCAGCAATAGGCGGCGAGCGCCACGACAACGGCGCCGGCCACGCGCGCCAGCCACGAACGGCGCGGCGCCGCCTGCGTCTCGCGCCATCCGTAGGTTGGCGCGAAGAACAGGCACACCATCGCCCGGTGGAACAGGACGAAGGCTGCGATGACCAGGTAGGCGAAGACCAGCTGACGCTTGTCGAGCAGGCTCCACACCGCGACCACGTCGTCGCGCGTGATGCCCGTCGTCGTCAGCGCCAGCCAGGCGTAGCCGCCGACAGCACCGACGATGCCCGAGCAATAGAGCAGGACGGCGAGGATGCTGGGCGTGCCGCCGGGGCGGATCGCGAGCCCGACGCCGCTGGCGAAGCGGCCGATCGCGTCGTCGAGGGGCAGTGTCCCGGATCGGGCGACGACATGGACGAGGACCAGCGCCAGGATCACCGTCGGCGCCGCAAGAAGAGCGAACGTCGCCTTTGCCGGAAAGGCCGTCGCCTCGACGAGCAGCAGGACCGCCGCCGCGAGCGCGATGACACCGCATAGATGGAGGTTGCTGGCCGGCCCCTGCAGGGCCCATCGCAGCCGTCGCGCGATCCGTGGCGGCACTAGCGCGGCTTTCTCAAGGCGGACGAACGACCCCAGATCAGGCGGTTCGACACCACGAACCGCCAGATGACGTCGATGACCAGCCCCATCGACGCGGCGATGAAGGTGTGGCCCTGCAGGCTCATGTAGGTGATCTGCGCCGTGCTGACGTTGGCCACGATGCCGACCGAGGCGACCAGGCCGTAGAGCAGCAGGCCCTTGTAGAAGGCCGGCCCGCGCAGCCGGTCATCCGAGTAGGTGAGCACGTTGTTGATCGTGAAGTTGAACACCATCGCCACCACCGTGGCGATGGCCTGCGCCACCCAGAAGGCGGTGCCCAGGTCCAGGCTGGCGTAGAGGACGGAGAAGTGGAAGATCGAGCCGATCAGCCCGACGCCGACGAAGCTGACCAGGCGCGGCGGCAGCATGCCGCGCGAGAGTTTCGAGACGATGTCGCAGGCCAGCAGCCACAGCACGTAGAGCTGCAGTTTCGATTCGCCGTGCCGGCGGCGCTGGAATTCGAACGGCAGCTCGCGGATCGTGACGTTGCGGTTGTGATAGACCAGGTCGAAGAAGACCTTGAAGCCGTCGGCCTGCATCTGCGGGATGGAGTCGACGAACAGTCGTCGCGAGGTGGCGAAGAAGCCGGTCAGGGGATCGCTGAGCGACGTGCCGAGGAAGTAGTTCGTCAGCCTGTTGCCCCAGGCGGAAAGACGGCGGCGCAGATCGGACAGGCCCGTTTCGCTCGCGCCCTTCATGAAACGAGAGCCGGAGACGATGTCGTGCCCGGCCTGCAGCGCTTCGAGCATCTTCGGGATCAGCGCGGGTTCGTGCTGCAGGTCGCCATCCATGACGACGATCACCTCGCCGTGCGCGGCCTGCACGCCCCACTGGACGGCCGAGGCGAGGCCGCGCTCCTGGACGCGCTGGATGCACCTGACATTGTCGTGGCTGAGGCCAAGCGCGCGCACGGCGTCGGCCGTGCCGTCGGGCGAATCGTCGTCGACGACCACGAGCTCCCAGGCGCGGCCGGCGAGCGCCTGTGCGAGGCCATCGTAGATCATCGCGATGTTGCCTGCCTCGTTGTAGGTCGGCACAACGACCGAGACCTGCGGCATCGTCATGGCCGGGCGACCGCGATCAGGAGGTTGCCGCAGCCGAGATGGCCGACGCTGCGCTCGACGGCATCGAGCCAACGCGCCGGACGCTGGCCGAGCCCGGCGGCAAAAGGCGCGAGGCCGACGGCCGTGCCGATGTCGATCGTGGCGTAGCCGGCCTGGGCGAGGTCGGCGGCGAGCCGCCCTCGGCCGTATTTGTTGATGTGCTGCTGCTCGTAGCTGACGCGGCTGACGCGATTGAGGCCCCATTCGATCAGCGGCCACAGCGAGCGATAGTTGGGGGTCGTCACGACCAGGCGCCCCTGCGGCGACAGCAGCCCGCGCGCCTCGGCGAGCAGACGGCGGGCGTCGGCCGGCGGCAGATGCTCGATCACCTCGATCATGGTGATGGCGTCGAAGCGCTCGCCGAGGCCGGGGAGAGCCTGCGTCGAGAAGCGATGCCTGGCCGTCCCGTACCGCCGGTTCGCGTAGTCGACCTGCGGCGCGCTGAAGTCGATGCCGAGGCACTCGACGCCGCCCAGGTAGTTGCCGATGAAGGTGCCGGGCCCGCAGCCGACATCCAGGACCTTGCCGACCCCTTCAAGACGGGCCGCGACGGCACGGAACTTCAGGTCGTGCCAGAAGAACCGTACCCCTGCCCTGCGCTGATGGATTTCGTCGTAGAAGCCCGCCGGAATGTCTTTGTCGTAGTCGTAATCAGGGGTCGCCATTGCCTCTTCTCGGGCCATGGCGACCATTCTACACCGAATCGCGCGTCGGCGCTCATTGCCGGGAGCGCGCCACTCCGTGGCGCATCATGTTCGGACCGCGGGCCTCCTGTCGAGGCGGGGCTGGTCGATATCAGCCGGTGGCGTCGACGGTATCCGCGTGCGGGCGTCGGCGGGAGCCAGTTCATTCCGCCGCGGCCAGCGGTTGGGGAGTTGTACGAGGCGGCGAAGGAAGCGGTTGGGAAGCTGCGGGAGGAGGTCGCGGAGGATCCCGGGTCGGCCGGCGTCGTCGTCGGGCGCGGCGTCAGGCGGTGGCGGAGGATCGGCTGCGCCGTCTGGAGGAGGCCCGGGCGGCACACGCCGAGATCGAGCAGCGGCGGCAGCAGGAAGCCGCCGATCAACGGCGTAAGAAGAAGCAGAACGCGAGGCCGGTGCGGGCGTCGACCAGCGACCCGCAGGCGCGGGTCATGAAGATGGCGGATGGCGGCTTCCGGCCGGCCTACAACGTGCAGATCAAGACGGCGGCAGAGGGCGCGCCATTGTCGGCCTGTCGGTTACCAACAGCGGTTCGGACCGCGGCCTGGCGAAGCCGGCCGTGGAGGAGATCGAACAGCGCTAGGCGTTGTGCCCAAGCGGATGTTGGCCGATGGCGGCTACGACAGCCGGGGCGACATCGAGGCCCTGCACGACCGGCACATCGAGCTGTTCTGTCCCTTGCCCAACAACACCAAGGGCGATCCGGCGGCGGCGCGCCGCGACGATGGACCGGGCGCCATCGCGTGGCGACAACGGATGGCAATCCCACAAGGCCAAGCGGTCTACAGGCGTCGCTTCGCCACCGAGCGGCCTCATGCTCATATGCGCAACCATGGCCTGCAACGACTGCTGGTGCGCGGCGCCGATAAGGTCAAGGCGGTCATGCTCTGGCACGTGCACGCCTTCAACTTCCTGCAGTTCAAGCGGATGGGGTGGGCATGACGGCCTGATCAGCTGACCCCCGCAGCCAGCGCAGCAGCCCCGACACCCTGCCGCGACCAACCGACCGCGCCAAACACCGCGTCGCGGTCCGCCGGCTCCTCGTCCTTCACTAACCCAGGAAATAGCTTCTCAGCCTCTCTGGCCCGCTCATGGCTCATGAGGCGGGCGGGAAGGTCGCGGTAAACCGCGACCCAGCCCGCGGTCCGAATCATGAGAAGACGCGCCAAGCAGTGGCTCAGTCTGCCGCCGACCTCTTAGGCACCATGCAGAAGCCCTGCGCCTCGATGCCGAGCGGCGGATTGAACTTCGAGCGGAAGTTCTCCATGGCGATCGCCGCCGTCAGCTCGACGATCTGCGCCTCGCTGAAGTGCTTCTTGAGCTCGTCGAACAGCGCGTCATCGACCTTCTGGCCGGTCGTGGTGATGCGTTCCGCGTACTCCAATGCCGCCCGCTCCATGGGCGAGAACAGCTTGCTGTCACGCCAAGCGAGAACCTCGCTCAGCTTTTCGGCGCCGCCTTCGTTTTCCACCGCACGGGCGGAATTGATGTCAATTCAAAACGGGCAGCCGTTGAGGGTGGCGACGCGAACATAGACCAGAGGCAGCAGCGCCTTGGGCAACAGGCCCGACTGCTCGATCGACTGGCCGAGCAGGGCGGCGGCGCGCAGGATCGGCGGGCAATGCGCCATCACTTTCGCGGGATTGAGCAGGCCGCCGTACATTTCGCGCTGCCTGTCGAAACTCGCCTTCAGGATCGGATCGCCGCCATCCTCCTCGATTTCACTGACACGGGGCATGAGTGCTCTTTCTTGGTCGCGAATGGGGCGACGAGCCTAGCGCCATCACCGCCGACGAGGCGACCGACGTTTTCTCATGCAGCCCTTCACATGATTGGCGCTACCATCGGCCGAAGCGCGGAGGGCGCATGGCACGGGTTGGTGGGTTGAGTTACGGCTGGATCGTCGTTGCCGCGGGCGCGCTGATGACCTGCATCAGCATGGGCTCGATGTTCTCGCTGGCGGTGTTCCTGCAGCCGATGTCGGAAGACACCGGCTGGTCGCGCACCGGCATCTCGACCGCCATGACCATCGACTTCCTGGCGATGGGCTTTGCCGCCTTCGGCTGGGGGGCGCTCAGCGACCGCTTCGGCACGCGCATCGTCGTGCTCATGGGCAGCCTGTTGCTCGGCCTCGGTCTGGTGCTGGCAAGCCGCGCCTCGAGCCTCCTCGAGTTCCAGCTCATGTTCGGCCTGGTCGTCGGCGTGGCGGCCGGCGCCTTCTATGCGCCGTTGATGGCGGTGGCGTCCGGCTGGTTCGAGCACAATCGCAGCCTCGCCGTCGCGCTGGTTTCGGCCGGCATGGGCGTGGCGCCGCTCACCGTGGCGCCGTTCGCGCGCTGGCTGATCACGACCTACGACTGGCGGCCGGCGATGATGATCGTGGGTATCGTCGCCACGATCCTGATGGTTCCGGCCGCGCTGCTGGTGCGCCGCCCGCCCGTCGTGCTCGACCCCGACCCGCCGGCGCCCGGCGTGGCGACGCCGGTTGCCGCGATGGTGGAGCCGCGCATGAGCGCGGGCGAAGCGCTGCGCACGCCGCAGTTCGCCGCACTCGCCCTGGCGCATTTCGCCTGCTGCGCGGCGCATTCGGGACCGATCTTCCACATGGTGGCCTTCGCCCTCGGCTGCGGCCTGCCGGCGATGGTGGCGGTCAGCGTCTACAGCCTGGCCGGTTTCTCCGGCCTGGGCGGCCGGCTGCTGCTGGGCTTGCTGGCCGACCGGCTGGGCGCCAAGCAGGTGCTGGTCGCGGGCCTCATGGTGCAGGCGATGGGCGCGGGCGCCTATCTCTTCGTCCGCGAGCTCGGCGAGCTCTATGCGCTGTCGGTGGTGTTCGGCATCGCCTACGGCGGCGTGATGCCGCTCTACGCCATCCTGGCGCGCGAGTATTTCGGCGCGCACATCATGGGCACGGTGTTCGGCGCGATCTCGGCGCTGGCGAGCCTCGGCATGGCGTTCGGTCCGTGGGCCGGCGGCTGGGTGTTCGACACCTATGCGAGCTACTCGTGGCTCTATATCGGCTCGTTCTCGATCGGCCTCGCCGCCGTGGCGGTGGCGCTCACCTTCAAGCCGGTGCCGGCTGCAGCCAAGCTGAGAACCGCGTAAGCTCGCACGCTCCCTTCGGGAAGGAACATCGATCCATGCGCTCTCGGATATCGACGACCATAGGCTTGGGCCTGATCTTGGCGGGCTGCCAAGCCCCTTATGGCAAAGGCGTGCCCGTCGCCGCCCAGCCTGCCAGTTTGGTCTGCGCGGGCTATGGCCTGCGCGTCGGTACGCCGACCTACGACACGTGCGTCGCCTACCAGGAATCTCGCGCCCAAGCCTATCCAAGCCAATCGGTGCCGCCCTATCGGCTGGACCAGTACAACAACAGGATCGACGCCGACGGCTATCGCGTCGATGGCACGGGCCACCGCATGCCCGTCGACAGCCTCTATTATCGTCCTTAGGGCAGGCCTCAGAAACTCAGCAGCTTCGCCTGAACGACGCCCTCGAGGGCGGCGATCTTCTTCAGCAGCTCCGGGGAGATCGGCTGGTCGACCTGGACCAGGGCGATCGCCGAGCCGCCGGGGGCGTCGCGGCCGAGATGGAAGGTCGCGATGTTGACCTTGCTCTCGCCCAGAAGCGTGCCGAGGCGGCCGATGAAGCCCGGCTTGTCGTCGTTGGTGATGTAGAGCATGTGCGGGGCGAACTCGGCCTCGATCTCGATGCCCTTGATGTCGACGATGCGCGGATGCTTGCCGCCGAACAGCGTGCCGGTAACCGCACGGGTGTATTTCTCGGCGGTCACGGTGAGCCGGATCATCGAATGGTAGTCGCCGGCGCGCTCGTGCTTGACCTCGGCCATCTCGACGCCGCGCTCGCGGGCGATCACCGGGGCGTTCACCATGTTCACCGAGGTGAGCTGCGGGCGCAGCACGCCCATCAGCGCCACCTGTGAGAGCGGCTTGACGTTGAGCGCGGCCACGTCGCCCTCGTACTCGATCGACACCGCCTTGATGTCGGTGTCGGTGAGCTGGCCCGCGAACGAGCCCAGCTTCTCGGCGAGATCGAGGTAGGGCGCGAGCCGCGGCGCCTCCTCGGCCGTGACGTTGGGCATGTTGAGCGAGTTCACGATGGCGCCGGTCAGCAGATAGTCGGCCATCTGCTCGGCGACCTGCAGGGCCACGTTCTCCTGCGCTTCCAAGGTCGAGGCGCCGAGATGCGGCGTGCTCACGAGGTTGGGCGCGCCGAACAGCACGTTGGACTTGGCCGGCTCCTCGCTGAAGACGTCGAAGCCCGCGCCGGCGATGTGGCCGGACACCAGCAGGTCGCGCACCGCCAGCTCGTCTACAAGGCCGCCGCGGGCGCAGTTGATGATGCGCACGCCCTTCTTGGTCTTCATCAGGTTGGCGCGGCTGAGGATATTCTTGGTCTGCTCGGTGAGCGGCGTGTGCACGGTGATGAAGTCGGCGCGCGCCAGCACCTGGTCGAGCGTCGCCTTCTCGACGCCGAGCTCCTGGGCGCGCTGGTCGGACAGGAAGGGGTCGTAGGCGATCACGCGCATCTTGAGGCCAATGGCGCGCTCGGCCACGATCGAGCCGATGTTGCCGCAACCGATCAGGCCCAGCGTCTTGAAGCTGAGCTCGGTGCCCATGAAGCGGTTCTTCTCCCACTTGCCGGCCTGGGTCGAGGCGTTGGCGTCGGGGATCTGGCGGGCCACGGCGAACATCAGGGCGATGGCGTGCTCGGCCGTGGTGATGGCGTTGCCGTAGGGCGTGTTCATGACCACCACGCCGTGCGCGGTGGCCGACTTGATGTCGACATTGTCGACGCCGATGCCGGCGCGGCCGACGACCTTGAGCTTCTTGGCCTCGGCTAAAACCTCGGCGGTGACCTTGGTGGCCGAGCGGATGGCCAGGCCCTCGTAGTTGCCGACGATGGCGCGCAGCTCGGCGGGCTTCAGGCCGGGCTTGAAATCGACGTCGCAGCCGCGCTCGGCGAAGATTTCGACCGCGCGCGGGGAAAGCTCATCGGAGATGAGCACCTTGGGCTTTGCCATCAGAATTTCTCCTCACAACAGCCTCACCCTGAGGAGCCGCGCGAAGCGCGGCGTCTCGAAGGGTGGGCCACAGACACCAACTTTGTTGCCCACCCTTCGAGACGCGCGCTGCGCGCGCTCCTCAGGGTGAGGTGTGCGCGTTATGCAGCCGCTTTGCCAAACTCCCGCTCGATCTCGCTATAAGCCCAGTCGAGCCAGGGCAGCAGCGCTTCGAGGTCGCTCTGCTCCACTGTCGCGCCGCACCAGATGCGCAGGCCCGGCGGGGCGTCGCGGTAGGAGCCGACGTCGTAGCCCGCCTTCTCGCTCTCCAGCAGGTCGGCCATCTTCTTGGCGGCCGCGGCCTGCTTGTCGGCGACAAGCGCGGTGAACCACGGCGCGGTGATGTTGAGGCACACCGACGTGTTGGAGCGGACAGCCTTGTCGGCCGCGAGGAAGGAGATCCACCGGCGCTCGGCCACGAACTTTTCCAGCACGCCGAGATTGGCCTCCGAGCGCACCATCAGCGCCCTGAGGCCACCGATGCTCTCGCCCCAGCGCAGGCCATCGATCGCATCCTCGACGCAGAGCAGCGAGGGCGTGTTGATGGTGTCGCCCTTGAAGATCGCCTCGGAGAATTTGCCGCCCGAGGTCAGGCGGAAGAGCTTGGGCAGCGGCCACGGCGGCGAATAGCTCTCCAGCCGCTGGACGGCGCGCGGCGACAGCGCCAGCACGCCGTGCGCGCCCTCGCCGCCCATCACCTTCTGCCAGGACCAGGTCACGACATCGAGCTTGGGCCACGGCAGGTCCATGGCGAAGACGGCCGAGGTGGCGTCGCAGATCGCCAGCCCCTCGCGGTCGGCGGCGATCCAGTCGCCGTTCGGCACTTTCACGCCCGAGGTCGTGCCGTTCCAGGTGAAGACGACATCGTGCGTCCAGTCGACCGCCTCGAGGTCGGCGATCTGGCCGTAGGGCGCCTTCAGGACGCGCGCGTCCTTGAGCTTGAGCTGCTTGGCCACATCGGTGACCCAGCCCTCGCCAAAACTCTCCCAGGTCAGCATGTCGACCGGCCGGGCGCCGAGCAGCGACCACAGCGCCATCTCGACGGCGCCGGTGTCGGACGCGGGCACGATGCCGACGCGATAGTCGGCCGGAATGCCCAGCAGAGCGCGCGTGCGGTCGACCGCCTCGACGATCTTCTTCTTGCCGAGCTTGGATCGGTGGGACCGCCCGACGGCGGCGTCCAAAAGGACTTCAGGCGTCCATCCCGGACGCTTGGCGCAGGGTCCGGACGAAAAGTCGGGACGCGCCGGACGCATGTTCGGCTTCATCAAACCTCTCCCTTACAGAAGAGCTGCACTCCGGTGGGGGAGCGTGGCCCGCGGCCGATATACGGACAGCGCCGGCCGTCGTCAATGTCAGCAACGCCGCAGCTCGAAGTATCGGCCGGCCACAGGGTCGCTGAAGGCCGGCTTGGCAGCGTAACTGTCGTGCAGCATCCTGCAGCGGGTGCCCGGACATTGGGAGGATCGTTCGCGAAGATGTCGCCTGTGGGATGGGAGGCACTCGGACAGTGGGGTGAAGACGTAGCTCGCATCGAACCGCTCGCTGCCGGAGTCGCCAATGACGTGTGGAGCGTGCGCGTCGACGGGCACCTCGCGGTCGGTCGTCTCGGCGCCAGGAGCGACGCTGATCTCACGTGGGAGACGGAGCTCCTGCAACACCTCGACCGTGAAGGTCTCGCCGTGCCGGTGCCGATCCCGACGACAGACGGCCGGCTGTTCGCGGACGGCCTGGTGGTGATGACATATGTGGAGGGCGGACCGCCCGCGACGGAGGCCGACTGGCGTCGCGTGGCCGACACGCTCCGCCGGCTGCATCGGTTGACTCAGGGCTGGCCGCAGCGCCCAGGCTGGCGATCGTCGACCGACCTCCTGCACGCCGAGACCGGGACGAAGATCGACCTCGGCGCGATGCCTCCTGAGGGCGTTGCTCGATGCCGGGCAGCGTGGGCGCGGCTCATCGGACGTCAGACATGCGTCGTCCACGGCAACCCCAACAACCCTGGCAACGTCCGCATGACCGCGAATCGGGTCGCACTGATCGACTGGGACGAGTCGCACGTCGACGTCCCCGACCTCGACCTGGTGCTGCCCCACAACGCCGCCGGTCTTGACGACGGCGCGCATGACATTGCCTCGCAAGCGTCGGCCGCATGGGAAGCCGCCGTTTGCTGGGACGACGAGTACGCAATCAAGCGGCTTGCCGAAGTTCGAGCGGTCTGAGCGTACGCAAAAGAGACCAGCCGTCTATGTCAGCGTACCGGCGAGCTCGGCGAAGTCGGCCAGGATGAGGTCGGGCTGGTGCGGCGTCTCGCCGAACGGCCGCTTGCGCCGGTCGATGAAGGCCGTGCGCATGCCGTAGGACTTGGCGCCGATGCAGTCGAAGGCATGGTTGGCGACGAACAGGATGGCCGAGCGGTCCTCGCCGATGATTTCCTCGGCCTTGGCATAGGTCTTCCAGTGCGGCTTGAAATAGCCCGCTTCCTGCACCGAGATGACATGGTCGAAGGGAAAGCCGATGTGCGGGCCGGCCGCCTTCAGCATGTCGCGATCGCCGTTCGACAGGATCGCCAGCTTGTAGCCGGCCGATCGCAGGCTGCCGAGGGCAGCCACCACATCCGGAAACGGTTTCAGCCGCTCGATCTCGCCGACCAGGGCCTTCACCTCGTCCTGGGTGTAGGCGATGCCGCAGCGATCCATGACGAAGGACACGGCGCGATGGCCGATCTGCCGGTACGGCGTGTGACCGCGGTCGCACAGCGCATCGATCATCGAGTTCTCGTAGTGGGTGCGCCGCCACCACGTGACGAAGCTGTTCGGCTTGCCGTCCCAGCCCTTCGCCTTCAGGAAAGGCGTCGCCGCCTCGACGAGGCCCTTCTGCATGTCGACGATCGTGCCGTACTGGTCGAACGCCAGTGCCTTGATCTCGCGCTTCAGGACATCGCGTATGGCCGTCATGTATTCCTCCGGGCGCGTCAGCGCCGCCGCAATTCGTAGAAGGTGCCGGCCGTCGGCTCGGCGAAGACCCGCCGGGCCCGATAGCTGTCGTGCAGCATCCTGTAGATCGCCGGCGCGCGCTCGGCGGCAGACAGGGCGCCGAGCTGGCCGGTGAGCTCGGCCTCGTTCCAGGTCCAGACGTCGGAGACGACGACGCGATAGCCGCGGTCGAGGGCATGCGTCGATGTCGCGCTTCAGCACCTCGGCGTTGTGTGCGGCCGTCCAGTCGGGATGGCGGATGGCGCCGGCGTCGATGGCGATCCACTTGAACGTCGCATCCGACGGCTTGCCGTCCCAATCCCAGGTACGGCTCCACAGCGCGTACTGCCACATGGTGATGGGCTCGAAGCCCCAGTAGACGAAGACCGTCGAGGCCGGCGGGAAGCGCTGTTCCAGCGCCGCCACGGCCTTGAGCGCCGCTTCGTCGCCGCCGCGGAAGCGCGCGAGCTGGCCGACATTCCAGACAAACGGCAGCAGCGATGCCACCGCCAGCGCGATGGCGACCCCGCGCGAGCGCGGCAGCAACGCGCCCAGCAGCAGCGCCCACGCCACCGCGAGCCACGGCATGACGTTGAGCTGCATCTGCGGGTCCTGCGGCTGCGCGTAGAGATTGAGCACCTGCCCCGCGCCCAGCGTGCCGAGGAAGACGATGGCGATCGCCCGCAGGCGCGGCTCGGCGCGGCGCGGCCACAGCGCGGCGACGGCGGCGATCAGGATCGCGGCCTGGATCGCCACCGACGCGATCAGCGGCGCCGCGGTGCGCTTGGCCGACAAGGGATCGACCCAGCCGCCGACGATCAGGAAGTAGTTGCCCACGCCCGACAGCATCATCCAGGCCTTGTCCCACGACAGGCCGGCCCAGCCGGTGGCCACGCCCTTGCCGGTCCACAGGATGTCGTGCAGGCCGACCGCGCCCGGGTAGCGCTCGGACCACAGCTGGACGAGCCCGGCGACGACGACGATCGACGCCAGCAGCGTGCCGATCAGCGCCGCGCGCCGCAGCAGCCGTTCCGGCGACAGGGCCAGCGCCACGACAAGTGCGGGCAGCACGGGGAACAGCAGCCGCCATTCCATCAGCCAGCCCACCGTGAACAGCGCCCCGACCAGCGCCACGCGCAGGTGCGTCGGCCGATCGAACCACAGGCCGGCCAGCGCCATTGCGCCCAGCACCAGCGTGTAGCCCGGCATGATGTCCTCGCTGATCACCGACAGCAGCAGGACGAAGCCGCAGCCGAGATGGAAGGCGGCGGCCAGCACGGCCGCGCGGACGCTGCCGGTCAGGCGATGGATGAAGGCGTAGACGATGACGGTGGCGAGGCTGGCGAAGAAGGCGTTGAGCCAGGCGAACTGCCGCCACGGCACGCCGCGGTCGATGCCGAGCCAATCGAGCAGCCGGCAGAGCGCGCCGTAGAGCGGGAAATAGAGGTAGTTCGACGGATCGAGGCGCGCGCGCGACGGATCGGCGATCCAGGGCTCGGCCTGGATGCTCTTGTACATGCCGTTGGCGGTGATGATGTGGACGTTCTGCAGCCAGGCGATCAGGCCGCAGAGCACCAGAAGGCTGAGCGCGAAGGCCGCCAAGAGCTGCCAGATGGGCGCAGTTTTGTCGTCCTGAGCGCAGCGAAGGACCTCATCGCCGGTCGCCAAGGGCATGAGATCCTTCGCTTCGCTCAGGATGACAGTGAAGCCTCGTTGCGTCCGACAGAGGCGCCGTTACATCTTCCGGCCGAACAAGGTCACCGCGCCTTCCGGTCCGTAGCTCTCGGAGTGCAGGCAGCCCTTGGGCATGGTGAAGGTCTCGCCGGCGCGGTAGGTCCGGCTGGTGCCGTCGCGCGACAAGGTGAGCGCGCCCTGCACCACCATCGCCCGCACGTCGAACGGATGGCTGTGCTCGGGGTTCACCTTCACGCCCGGCGTGGTGTTGGTCTGGATCTCATAGCCGTCGCGCTTCAGCTCGGCCTCGAACGTCTCGCGGTCCATCCCGTTTCTCCTCTAGGCGCCTTTGCGCGCCGCCACGACATATTGCGCCCCCAGAGGCAGCCACGCCAGTGTGCGGTCGATGGGGCGCAGGAAGGCGAGGCCGGGCGGCATGAACATCAGATAGTCGGTCTCGAGATCGTAGCGCGCCGTGTCGAGCAGCCCGTAGCGCACCTCGCGCGCGTCGAGCAGGATGGCGTTCTCGTCGATCGGCGTGCGGGCGATGACGTAGCGCACCAGCGGGTTGCGCGGATTGTGCTCGAAGACATAGATGCGGCCGCCCGGCTTCAGCACGCGGCCAAGCTCGCGATAGACCGCCTGGCGCTCCTCGACCGGCACGTGGTGCAGCACGGCGCTGATGGTGACGACGTCGAACTGCCGGTCGGCGAACGGCGTTTTGGCACCGTCCTGCGCCGCCAGCGCCGGCGCCGGGCCGAGCGATGCCGGCCAGCGCTTGCCGACCTCGTCCAGCATGCCGCTCGACACGTCGCAACCGGTGAAGTCGGCTCGTGCGCCAAGCTCCGCGAGGACACGCATGAAGTCGCCGGCACCACAGCCATAGTCGAGCACGGCCAGACTGCCGCGCTTCAGGTCGGGCTCGCGGCGCAGCAGCCAGCGCGCCTTCACGGCGATGAACTGGTCGGCGGAATCGCCCATCATGCGCTTGATGGGATTGTCGAGGCCGCCATCGTAAGCGGCGGCATGACGATCGAACTCGGCCGGCTTCATTTGGGCCCCGTCACTTGGGACCTCCGACGATGTCGCGGATCATGAACAATGGCCTGCCCTTGCTCTGGTCGTAGAGGCGCCCGAGATAGGCGCCGATGATGCCCAGCATCAGGAACTGCATGCCGCCCAAAAGGCCGACGGCGGCCATCAGCGACGTCCAGCCGGGCAGCGTATGGCCGAACGTCCAGCCGACGATGGAATAGACGAAGAAGGCGAAGCCGATCACGGCCATCACCCAGCCGATGGTCATCGAGGCCATCAGCGGCACGACCGAAAAGGCGGTGATGGCGTCGGCGGCGAAGCGCACCATCTTGGACAGCGGATACTTGCTCTCGCCCGCCACCCGCGCCTTGCGGTCGTAGGGCAGCGGCACCTGCTTGCCGCCGATCCAGGCGACCATGCCGCGCACGAAGCGATGGCGCTCGGGCATGGCGCTCAACAGATCGAGCACGCGGCGCGTGATCAGCCGGAAGTCGCCGGCATCGAGCGGGATCTCGACGTCGGTCAGGCGGCCGATCAGGCGGTAGAAGGCGGCGGCGGTGGCGCGCTTGAACAGGCTCTCGCCGTCGCGCTGGCGGCGCTGGCCGTAGACCACGTCGGCACCCCCCTTCCCATCCACACCGTCCATCAGCGCCATCATGTCGGGCAACAGCTCGGGCGGATCCTGCAGGTCGGCATCGATGATCAGGATGCGCTCGCCGCGGCATATGCTGAGGCCGGCGGTGAGCGCGAGCTGATGGCCGTGGTTGCGCATCAGCCGTACCGCGACGATGCGCGAATCCTTCGCCGCCGCCTCGGTCATGACCTCCCAGGTGCGGTCGCGCGAGCCGTCATCGACCAGCACGATCTCGCCGATCCCAGCGACGCTATCCAGCACCGCGCCGACGCGGCGCAGGAACTCGGGCAGGACGTCCTGCTCGTTGTAGCAAGGAGCCACCACGGACAGGGCCGGGCGGTTGGCGAGGGTCATGGACGGAGCAATAGAGGTTGTTCTTCAGGCCGGCTAGCGATGCGCTGGGGCTCGCCAAGCAAGAACACAACATGAACTACACGATGTGGCAATTGAAATTGAGGATCCGGCGACGACGACATGGAGACGCTGAAGCAGGCCAAGGCCGACCTCGATGCTGCCGGCATCGCCTGCGGCGCCATCGCGTCTTGCAAGCCGCTGGCGCCATGGGCGCGGGCAGCTCAGTGTGGCTTGGCCGGCGCCGGCGCGGGCAGCGGCTCGATGCCCTGAGGCTGCACGACGGTGAGCGAGGTCACGTAGTTCACTACGTCATAGAGTTCCTCGCCGCGCTTGCCGGGCGTCTTGTCCGTGTGATGAACCTCGAGCACGTAGATGCCGCGCCACGGCAAGCCGATGGCGAATTCGCCGTCGTCGCCGGTCTGTACCTCGCGGCCCCAGCCCGACGGCGTGATGACCTCGACCTTGGCCTTCGCCAGCGGCTTGCTCTTGAAGAAAACGCGGAACTTGTCGCCGGCCACGGGCACGACGTCGAGGTCGAGCGCCGGCGCGCGCGGCGAGCGGTCGGGCACGAAACGCGCCGCTGGGCGGTAGATCGACCGTGTCGTCGTGCCGTCGCGCGAGCGCTCGAAGACGGGGTAGCGCGTGTCCTCGGCAACGATGCTGTCCGTCGGATCGAGCTTGCCCGCCAGGACGAAGCCGTTGGCCCCCTTCTCGACCGTCAGCGGCCGCTCGCCCGAGCCCATCACCGCCTTGGCCTGTGGCTGCAAGCGGTCGAGCGCGCCAGGCGAGGCTTCGCGCAGGTTCTCGTTGAACTCGCCGAAATAGAGCTTGGCGCCCTGCCCGTCGACTTCAAGCCAGAGGTGATGCGCCGAGGCGACGCGTGCGGCCGCGAGGCAAAGCGCGGCGGCGACGGTGATGCGAACGAAGGCTCTCATGGTGATTTTCCCTAGAAGTCTGCGGTCAGCGACAAAAGGAAGGTGCGCGGCTGGTTCTGGGCGAAGAACGCCGTCGTCGCGACCCAATAGTTGGCGTCGAACAGGTTGATGACGTTGGCGCGCACCGAGAGCGGCTTGCCTACCGGACCATCGAAGCTGTAGCGCAGGCCGGCATCGAAGCGCGTCCACGGCGGCGCGGCCTGCGTGTTGGCCGGATTGAGATAGACCTGCCCGTTGTAGACGACGCGGCCCATCACGCCAAAGCCTTTGGCGAACGGCGTGTCCCAGTCGGCCCCGAAGGTGAACTGAAACGGCGCCGTGCCGACGGCCACCTTGCCGTTGTTCAGCCCGCCCGCGGTGGTGGTCTGGATCGCCTCCAACAGCGTGAATCCACCCAGCAGCTTCAGGCCGGAGAGAGGCTCGCCGAACGCCACGAACTCCAGGCCGCGATTGCGCTGCTGTCCGTCGACGACAAACGTGTTGGTGGAGAGGTCGGTGAACGCACTTGGAATGGTGAGCTGGAAGACGCTCAACGTGGCGCCCAACGTTCCGAAGTCGACCTTGGCACCGAGTTCGAACTGCGTGGTGAGAAACGGCGAAAAGGTCTGGCCGGCATTGGTCGTTCCAGGACCCGCGATCGGACCCGGCTGCAGGGCCTGGATGTAGTTGCCGTAGAACATGAATTCCTTGATCGGCTTGACGACGAACGAGGCCGAAGGCGAAACCACGCTCTTGTCGTTGCCGTTGGTGGGCAGGCCGGTCACGGCACTGTAGTTCGCATTCTGCAGGCGTTGCGCGCGCGCGCCGACGATGAGCTGAACGCGATCCTCCGCGGCGGAAAGCGCGTCGACCAGGCCGATGCTCGACAAAATGGAGTCGGAAGCGAGCGGCGCGTTGTTCCGCAACCCGAACAGGCTGGGCGCCGGAATGAAGGTCGGATTGTAGATGTTGGAGTTCGTGGGGATCGTGAGCGGGTTGTTTTGCGACCAGATCTGCGTCTTCATGTAGTCGCCGACCAGAGCCGCCTCGTGCCTGATCGGACCGGTATTGAAGATGCCGCGCAGCCCGGCTTCCGCGGACAGCACCTCGGTGTTCTGCAGGAATTGCCCGGCGGACAGGGTCGTGGTGTTGCCGCTGTAGTTGACGATGTTCTGGTTGAGGAAGACCGTCGAGATGTTGGCGCGCTTGGCGCCGACCTTGAGGAAGCCGGTGAGCCAGGGCGCAATGTCGTGCTCGAAGCGCAGCGCGCCGTACAGGTCGTCGGCCTGCAGGCGCTCCCATGGCTGATAGGAGCTTCTGTTGGCATAGGGCGGCGCCGGGAGCTGCACCCCTGCCGCCACGAAGATGCTGCCCTGGAAGGCGCCGACGTCGCGTCGCAGGAAACCGATATCACCGTCGATCCTCGTCGCGTCGCTACGGAAGTCGAAGCCCAGCGTCAGGGCCAGCCGCTCCGCCGTCTGATTGTTCACCGCCGTCTCGCCGCTGGTATAGGTCGCGTTGGCCCGCAGACCGACCGACTGGTCGGGACCGAAGCGGCGGCCGACATCGACCGTGCCGCCGAACTGGGCATCGGACAAATAGAGCGCGCTCGCCTGGGTAATCGGCTCGTCGGTGGCGCGCTTGGGCACCAGGTTGATGGTGCCGCCGACGGCGCTCGGCAGGGCGCCGTTCAGAAAGGCCGAGGGGCCGCGGAACACCTCGACCCGTTCGATGCCGGTCGTGTCCGCCTGGCCGGGCACGATGCCGTAAAGGCCGCCCAGCCCGTAGTTGTTGTTGGTCACGAGGATGCCGCGGATCATGGCGCGGTCGTCGAACACGTTGCCGTTCGGCCAGCCCAGGCGAATGGTGGGATCGCCGGCGAGCACGTCGGTCAGCGTGCGCGCCTGCTGACTCTGGATGTATTTCTCGGTGTAGACCGTCTCGCTGAACGGCGTGTCCATGAAGTCGCGGTTGCCGAGCAGGCCGACCTTGCCGCCGCGCGCGACCTGGCCGCCGGCGTAGGCGGGCGGCAGGTTGCCGATCTCGGCCTGCGATGGCGGCGCGCTCGCCTGCACGCGCACGGGATCGAGCTGCACGGCGCCCGACCCGGGAACAGGAGGGCCCGCGACCGTGACGGCATTGGCGGAGGTGAACTGGTACGTCAGACCCGAGCCAGCGAGGAGCTGGCGCAGAGCCTGTTCCGCCGTCATCGTGCCGTTGACGCCGCCGCTCGACTTGCCGGCGACGGTCGCCGAATCAACGGCGATCTGCATGCCGGACTGTCGGCCGAACGCTGTCAGGGCCTGCGCGAGCGGCTGCGCCGGGATGTCGAAGCTCGATGTGCGACCGGCCTGGGCCTCGGACTTCTCGCTCTCCGGCGTCTGTGCCTGTGCGAATGCTGCCGGTGTCGCCCCCATCGCGATGGCCGCCAACAACAGCGAAGTGGCGTTGCCAAGTCTGTACGCTGACACGAACGTCTCCCCGATTGTCCGCGCCGGCGGGTCACGGCTCCTTTCACGCGCGAACGAAGATCATTCGGCGGTATCCAGAGGACGAACGAGGACCGCGGGATTTAAGAGAGAGTCGCGACTATTGTTAGGATCGGGCCGGTGCGGGCGCCGCTCACGGCCCGGAGACGATGACCAGATAGGGCGTGATGCGCGTGATCGACCCGCGCTGCGTGCGCGCCACCGCCTCAAGCGCCTCGATCGGCTGACGGAGATCGAACACGCCTGTCACGCGCCGCTCCGCAAGGGCGCTGTCACGCAGGACGATGGCGCCAGGATTGTGACGACCGAGTTCCTCGACGACGTCGGCCAGGGTCGCCCCGTCCACCACGAGGCGCCGTTCGCGCCACGCAGCGACATCGTCGGGCGAAACGTCGCCGCGAACTGCCCGGCGATCGCCACGGGCGACGCTGAGCATTTGACCGCGCGTCAGCACTTCCGCAGGCCCCTTCTCCCGGGCGACGGTCACTTCGACGACTCCGGACTGCACCGCCACCGTGACGGCCGCATCCCAGGCACGGACGGCGAATGCCGTGCCGGTCGCGGTCGCGGTGACGTCACCGGCCGTCACCACGAAGGGCCGTTCGGCCTTCGGCACGACCTCGAAGAACGCCTGGCCCGACAGCAGCCTGACTTCGCGGCGGGTCGCCTCATAGTGAACGGCGACGGCGCTGACCGCATCGAGGCGCACGGTACTGCCATCCTCCAGCACGACGTCGCGCAGCTCTGCGGTGCCGGTCAGATGATCGGCCTCGAGCCGCAACTGCATCGTCGGCAGGAACAGCAGCAGAAGGCAGGCGGCGAGCGCCAGACCGGCGCCGACGATCCACCGGCGCGACCACGCGGAGCGCTGGCCTGAGGCAAACGTCGTGCGCTCCGGCGCCGGCAGCAATTCGGCCCCTGGCAATCCGCCGGCCACGCGCCACATCCGCTCGACACTCTCATAGGCGCGGCGATGGTTGTCGCTCTCGGCCAGCCAGCGTTCTAGACGGGCGTGCAGGGCGGCATCGTCCGGCGCGGCCTTCAGCTGCATCAGCCAGTCGACCGCCTGGCCGCGCACCGGATCGTCGTTTGCCGTCGAGGTCACAGGGTTTCCATCTCTACAGGCGCCGGTCGCCGCTCTGGGAGAGGCTGCCCGACAACAGACGAACGGCCACTGCAACTTTTAAGGGAGCCGTCGGGAATCGTCCACGCAGGCGTCAGCTGTCGTGCTGATCCAGCCGCCGCGACCCGTGCAAAATCGCTTCCTTCACGAGTTGGTGAGCGCGCACGACCGAGACGGCGAGTTGGTCGGCCACCTGCTGCAGGGTCCACCCTTCCAGGCGGTAAAGCGTGAATGCGAGCCGCGTCCTTTCCGGCAGTTCAGCCAGCGCCTCGCTGAGAACGCGCAGCTCGTCGCGGAACAGAACGACGTCCTCGGCCGTCGGCGCATCGTGGGGCACGGATTCGAGGCGCTCGGGCGCGACGGTCGGTGCCTCCAGGGTGGAGCGCCTGGCCCAGTCCAGCGCGACGTTGCGCACGATGCGATAGAGGTAGCTGACGGGATGGGTGATCGGCGTGGCGCTCGCCGCGCTGAAGCGGATGAAGGCCTCCTGCACGACATCCTCGGCCTGCGCCCGGTCGCCGACGATGCCGCTGGCGTAGTTCACCAGCGCACCGCGATGCGAGAGATAAAGAGTCAGCGAGGACTCGGCCGCGGCCACGCCTTCCGCCTCGTTTTCAATTGCGACTTATTATCAATTGCTACTACGAATCGAGCACATCCGCAAGCCCGGCCTTCCCGGCGCGTCCGGTCACCTCGGGCGCGCGAACAGTTTCAGGCTGTAGTCGACCAGTTGGTACCCGAGCCGGCGCGCCTGCCGCTCCAACAGCGATCCCAGCTCCGCATCGTCAATCTCAACGATCGTTCCCGTCGCAAGGTCGATCAGGTGCGGATGCGACGGACGTCCGACGCGCTCGTAATGAGCCCTGCCGTCGGCAAACAGCTGGCGTTTCACCATCCCCGCGTCGACCAGGGTATTGAGCGTGCGGTAGACGGTGGCGATGCCGATGCGGTGGCCATCGGCGGCGCGGCGATGGATCTCGCGCACGCACGGATGATCGTTTGAGTACTCCAGCACCTCCAGCACGATGCGCCGATGCTCGGTGAGCCTGAGGCCGCGCTCAACGCACTGGGCTTCGAGCGGCGTCATGCTCACCGCTTGAGGTAGAACTGCACCGGCACCACCAGTTCGAGGCTCTCGCCGGGCTGGTCCGACGGCAGCGGCGGCAGCGGCTGGGCGCGCCGCAGGAGGTCGAGCCCTTCCTGGTCGAGCGAGGCCATACCCGAGGCGCGCTCGATGCGCGCCGCCAACACGCGGCCGTCGCGGCTCATGGTGAAGCGCACGTAGGTCACGCCCTCCTGGCGCGCACGCTGCGCCTCGCTGGGATAGCGCTTGTGGCGCTCCAGATGCCGCAGCAACAAGCCCTTCCAGGTCGGCAGCGAGGCCGACGGCGGCTCGGGCGTGGCGCCGGGCGCCGGCGCGGCCGCGCGCTCGGTCTGCTGCGGTGCGGCCTGCGGGGCCGCGGCCTGCGACTTGGGCTTGGGCTGCGGCGGCTTGGGGCGCTCGACGGGCTTGGGTTTCTCCGGCGGCTTCAGGTCGACCGGCGGCGGCGGCTCGGGCGGAGGCAGCACGATCTCGGCCAGCGGAATCTCGACCGGCGGCGGCGGCTCGGCCAGCTCGACCTCGATCTTCGGCGGCTTGAGGTCGACCGGCGGCGGCTCCTGTGGCTCGGGGACCGCTTCGCTCAGATCGGGCGCCGGCGGCGCCTCGGTCGGCGTGGCCTGCGGCGCCGCGGGCAGCGGCGCCATCTCCAGCATCACCGCGGCAGGCGGCGGCGCATAGGGTGCCTCGGCATGGGTCCAACCGAGCGCCAGTCCGACCGCGCCGGCATGCAGGCCCAGCACGAAGACGAAACTGCCGGACCAGCGGACCCAGTTCCTCATTGCTCCAACCCGACCAGCGCGACCTTGAGGTAGCCCGCCGAGCGCAGCAGGTTCATGCCCTGCATCAGCTCGCCATAGGGCACGCTCTTGTCGGCGCGCAGGAAGACGCGTTCGTCCTTCTTGCCGCCGGTCGCGTCGTCGAGCGCCCTGGCGAGATCGCCGCGCGTCACCGGCTTGTCCTTCAGCACGAACGACAGGTCGCTCTTGAGCGTGAGATAGAGCGGCGTCTGCGGCTTGGTTTGGCGCTCGGCCGTCGACGACGGCAGCTCGACCGGCACGTCGACGGTGGCAAGCGGTGCCGCCACCATGAAGATGATCAGCAGCACCAGCATCACATCGATGAACGGCGTGACGTTGATCTCATGGGTCTCGGCGAGCTCGTCCTCGCCGTGGTCGAGCTTTACCGACATTTGCCGATATCCCGTGAAACCAGCCGCAGCACGGCGGCCGAGGTGTCGCCGACCAGCGCGCGATAGGCGGCGATGCGGCGGGAGAAGTGGTTGTAGATCACGACGGCGGGAATGGCCGCGGCGAGGCCGAGCGCGGTGGCGAGCAGCGCCTCGGCGATGCCCGGCGCCACGACCGCGAGGTTGGTGGTCTGCGAGCGCGAGATGCCGATGAAGGAGTTCATGATGCCCCACACCGTGCCGAACAGGCCGACGAACGGTGCCGTTGCGCCGATGGTGGCGAGCACGCCCGTCCCCTTCAGCATGCTGCGGCCGGCCGCCGCTTCGAGCCGCTCGAGCCGCGAGGCCACGCGTTCCTTCAGGCCCTCACGGTCGTCGACAAAGTCGGCCGAGAGCTTGCGTTCGGCCAGCGCCGCCGCGACCAGCGCGTTGGCCGGCGCATCGTCGAGCGACGCCGCGCCGTCGACGGCCGACAGGACGAAGCGCTGGCGGCGGAACGCCGCCGCAAGCTCGAGGCTCTTGGCCACGAACACCGTCCAGGTCACGACCGAAGCCACGGCAAGACCCACCATCACCGCCTGCACCAGCCAGTCGGCGGCCATGAACATGCCCCACACCGACAGGTCCTTGGGCAGGATGGACGGGCTCACCGCCGCAGCGCCGGGTGAAGGCGCCGCCGGTGAGGGCTGGGCGACTGTCTCAGGCGCCGGCGCTGCCGTCGTTGTGGCGGACGGTGGTGCCGTCGTCGTCGCGGGCGCCGCGGCCGGTGGCGTGGCCGCGCCGTTTGCCTGGGCGAAGGCCGCCACTGGCAACGGCAGAAGCAGGAGGATCACGAGAACAAGACGCATGGAGGAGCCGACCTCAGGCGAGATGTTGAACAAGACGCGCCATCGGCCGTAGCCAGTTGGCCCGCCACGACAGCGTGGCGACGACACAGAGCGCGCCCATGGTTATGACTGTGGCCCACAGCAGAGCGCCGAAGCTCGCGCCGTCGCGCACCAGCGCCAGCACCAGCGCGCCAAACAGCAGCGCCCAGCCCGCGCAGCGCAACACCATGCAGGTGCGGCGCGGACAGTGCCGGCCGCCGCCGAGATGATGCCAATGGCGATCCTGGCTCATGGCCAGCGCGGCAAAGCCGAGATAGGCGGCGACAAAGACGGCAAGCAGCAGGATCGCGTCAGGCATGGCGCACCCGTGCGACCCGCGACGGCCGGCTCAAGCGCAGCGCGGCGACGGCGGCGATTGCGGCACCGGCCAGCAGAAGGACGTCCATGCCGGCGATCGGCCAGAGATGACGATGCGAGAAGCCGCGCAGCAGATGATCGCCGGTCGTGATCCAGTTGAGCAGCACCGCGGCGGCCGCCAGCGCGGCCACGGTCCAGCACTGCTCCATCCAGGCGCGCTGTGGCCGCGCCCAGGCGTGGGCGAAGGTCGCCAGCCAGACGAGGTAGAAGGTCCAGACCTCCAGCGCCGCACGATCCTGACCGAAAGCGCTGGCGCCGAGCGGCAGCAGCCGGTTGACGACAAAGAACGCGGCCGTGGCGATCAGCATGCCGGTGACCGAACCTATGGTCAGCCCCTCGACGAAGCGCACGCCTCTCAAGCCGAGCTGCGCATGCTTCTTGCGCCGCGATTCCAGCCAGAACAGATAGCCGGTCGCGATCAGCACACAGCCTGCGAGGCCGAGCCCAAAGTAGATCCAGCGCAGGCTCCAGTGGCGGAACTGGATGAAGTGAAAACCCGCGATGAAGCGCTGCGTGCTCATGACCGGCGCCGTCCCGGTACGGTAGCTGATCAGCGCGCCGGTCGGGCCGTCGAAATAGGCAGCGTCGTAGGTGCTGCTGACGATCCCCTCGTCGAGGCGGCCGAACTGCGTGATCGATTTCGCATCGCCGGGATTGCGGACGAACAAGTAGCGCAGCGTCGAGCCGTCCCACAGGCGCCGCGCTTCCGCTGCCATGACGTCGAACGATGCCATGCCGCCGGGTTCGCCCGACCAACTCTTGGGGATGACATTGCCGTAGGCGTCGGCGAAGAACGCAAGCCGGTCGCCGTTGTAGGTGACCTGCCAGGCGCCCGGGAAATAGGTCGCCCAGAAGATGACGAGCCCCGACAGACTGATCAGGAAATGGAACGGCAGGCCCAGCACGCCGGTGACGTTGTGCAGGTCGAGGGTCAGGCGGCGCGGCTTCCTGTCGGGGCGAAAGGTGAAGAAGTCGGCAAAGATCTTGCGATGGATGATCACGCCGGAGACGCACATCGCCATCATCGCCATGCCTGCCAGTCCGACCAGCCACAGACCAATGTCCTGGATGCGAATGTGCAGCATGTAATGAAATGGAAAGATGAAGCGCGTGCCGCCGAGCGTCGCCGGGTCGGGCAGCACCGTGCCGCTGCCGGGATCGACAATGCGATAGACCGGCCCCGACTGGTCCCGCCACAGGACCCGTATTGCCGTATCGCGATCGGTTGGCAATCCAACGCTGAAGATCGGCGACTTCGCGGCCGCCGCGGCGTCGTACATGGGGCGGAGCACTTCGAGCGAGAACGGCTTCTCCGGCGCCGGAAGCCGGATCATCGGCGCCATCCAGCGGTCGATCTCGCGGTCGAACACCGAGAGCGTGCCCATCCAGAAGATCGCGAACAGCAGCCCGCCCAGCACGACGCCGGACCAGGTGTGCAGCCAGTTCATCGAGGCGCGGAAGCCACGCTCCATGTCAGCCCCCGCTTGCCAGGCGCACGAGGCCGAAGGCGCCACCCCAGGAAACGATCCCGACGGCGGCAAGGACGAGACAGAGGCGGACCAGGCTCGGCTCGGCGAATCCCCAGATCAGCAGGCCAAGGTAGACCAGGAAGGCCAGCATCGAGACCAGGACGACGGCTTCGCGCGGCGGCATCGCGGTGGTCACCGGCAAGGCGCGCGCGGCCAGGGTGGCGAGTCCGGCCGAGACGGCATAGCCGCCGCCTATGGCCGCGACCAGACGCACGATGATCGGGATCACCCTCCTGGCTCCCGAACCCTGC
This sequence comes from uncultured Alphaproteobacteria bacterium, assembly GCA_963809025.1. Lineage (GTDB taxonomy): Bacteria > Pseudomonadota > Alphaproteobacteria > Reyranellales > Reyranellaceae > Reyranella. The sequence continues at coordinate 256,893 of CAWEIE010000009.1, forward strand.
AAGGTGCGCTGCACTCGACCTGCTCCCTGATGTTCGCTATTTGCCCGTTTCGGCGCTCTACAGCGCCCAAAAGGGGCCAAGCCGACCGCCGCCCCTACTCTTGTGACGAACGAGACGCCCGAACCCTCACCCCTATGACGAACGAGAGGGCTGTTTTTTCATTATTTTGCGCACCAAGCTGCGACCGATTTTCTGTCGCAGCCGGCTTGATTCCCCGGTAAGGCACCTGACTGTCCGGAGGCCGATGGGCTACAAGCACCAGCCCATGACCTCCAACGACAACGACCACCGCGGCCTCCTGCCGGCCGGCCTCGCCGATCTGCTGCCGCCCGATGCCGCCCGCGAAGCGCGCGCAATCGACGTCGCCATCGAACGCTTCGCCGCCTTCGGCTACGAGCGGGTGAAGCCGCCGCTGGTCGAGTTCGAGGAATCGCTGCTGGGCGGGCCGGGCGCCGCGCTCGCGTCGCAGACCTTCCGGCTGATGGATCCGGTGTCGCAGCGCATGATGGGGGTGCGGCCCGACATGACCGTGCAGGTGGCGCGCATCGCGGTCACCCGGCTGAAGCACGAGCCGCGGCCGTTGCGGCTGTCCTACGGCGGCAACGTCATTCGCGTGCGCGGCGGTGCGCTCAAGCCCGAACGCCAGTTCGCCCAGGTCGGCACCGAGCTGATCGGCGTCGATTCGGCGGAGGCCGATGCCGAGGCGGTGCTGCTGGCGGTCGATGCGCTGCGCGCCATCGGCGTGGCCGAGCTCTCGATCGACCTCAACCTGCCGACCCTGGTGGCGGCCGTCGGCGCAGGCCTGAAGCTGCCGGCCGACACGCTGCGCCGCGTGCGCCGGGCGCTCGACCGCAAGGACGAGGGCGGCATCGCCACGGTGCTGGGCGACACCAAGAAGGCGGTCGACCTGTTCGCGGGCCTGCTGCGCGCCGCCGGCCCCGCCGAGCGCGGCATCTCCCGGCTGGCCGCGCTCAAGCTGCCGGCCGCCGCCGCGGCGGAGGCGGCGCGGCTCGGCGAGGTGGTGAAACTCATCCACGCCGCCGACGAGGACCTGCCGCTCACCCTCGATCCGGTCGAGTATCGCGGCCTCGAGTACCAGACCGGCGTGTCGTTCTCGGTGTTCGCGCTGAAAGGCCGCCACGAGCTTGCCCGCGGCGGCCGCTATTCGGCCGGCTATCCCGAGGACGGCGTCAGCGAGCCCGCCACCGGCTTCACGCTCTACATGGACGCCGTGCTGCAGGCGTCAGAGGCGCCCGCCGCGCGGCCGCGGCTGTTCCTGCCGCCGGGCACGCCGTGGAGCGAGGCCCAGCCCTGGCAGGCCAGGGGCTACGCCGTGGTGCGCGGCGTGAGCGCGGCGGACGACCCGCGCGTGGAAGCCAAGCGCCTGCTGTGCAGCCACGCGCTGATCGATAAGGAGGCGGTGCCGCTCTAGCCGCGTCCTGGCGGAGCGCAGACCCCCAAAGTCCGCGCGCCGACAAGACCCGAGCTAGTGCGCGTGAGCCGTGTCGGCCGAAGCCAGCAACTGGGCGCGGCCGCCGCCCAGCAGGGCGATCCGCTCCTCGACCAAGAGCTCCATCATGCCGATCAGCAGGACGAGCTCGCCGTCCTCCATCTGCTCGGCTTCGTCCTTAATGTCCTGAAGGTTGTGCCAGAAATGGAACAGCGTTGCGGACTTCTGCTTCGCCGAAAGGCGGCGCTTCCGTGGCTTGTCAGTCATTCCCTACCCCCTATGTCGCCATCTGGATGCGGCAACAGGGGAAGATGACCGCATGCGGTATCGTCGCTCTGTGGCAAAAAGCACAGAGCGATAGAAAAGGTCGGTCTAATCCAGTCACAGCGCGGGCGAAGGTTTCCCTTCGCACTCCTCCCTTCCCGTGCTATCCAAACTTACGCCTCTCCGGCACCGACCCCGGGGAGGCGTTTTCGTGTGTGAAAGGCCGGATTTCGGGAACAGGCAATGGCCAACGTGGCAGTGATCGGCGCCCAGTGGGGCGACGAGGGCAAGGGCAAGATCGTCGACTGGCTGAGCGAGCGCGCCGAGGTCGTGGTGCGCTTCCAGGGCGGCCATAATGCCGGCCATACGCTGGTCATCGGCAACCAGACCTACAAGCTCGCCCTGCTGCCGTCGGGCGTGGTGCGCAAGGGCAAGCTTTCCATCATCGGCAACGGCGTGGTGGTCGATCCCTGGCACTTCCTCGAGGAGGTGAAGAAGGTATCGGGCCAGGGCGTGTCGGTGACGCCCGAGAACCTCAAGATCGCCAATCACGCCGTCCTCATCCTGCCGCTTCATCGCGACCTCGACGGCTGGCGCGAGGACGCGCCCGGCACCATCAAGATCGGCACGACACGGCGTGGCATCGGCCCCGCCTACGAGGACAAGGTCGGCCGCCGCGCCATCCGCGTCGGCGACCTGGCCGAGCCCGACATCCTGGCGCTCAAGGTCAACACGCTGCTGGCCCATCACAATCCGCTGCGCACCGGGCTCGGCAAGCCGCTGATCGATGCCGGCAAGCTCACCGCCGACCTGCTCGAGCTTGCACCCAAGATCCTGCCCTTCGCCGAGGACGTGTGGGAGCGGCTGGATGGGCTCAGGGCCGCCGGCAAGCGCATCCTGTTCGAGGGCGCGCAGGCCACCATGCTCGACATCGACCACGGCACCTATCCGTTCGTCACCTCGTCCAACACCGTGGCGGCGCAGGCCATGATCGGCAGTGGGCTGGGCAACGGCGCGGTCGGCTATGTGCTGGGCATCGCCAAGGCCTACACCACGCGCGTCGGCGACGGCCCCTTCCCGACCGAGCTCAAGGACGACATCGGCCAGCTGCTGGGCGATCGCGGCAACGAGTTCGGCACCAACACCGGCCGGCGCCGGCGCTGCGGCTGGTTCGACGCGGTGATGGTGCGCCAGGCGGTGAAGCTGAACGGCATCGACGGCATCGCGCTCACCAAGCTCGACGTGCTGGATGGCCTGAGCGAAATCAAGGTCTGCGTCGGCTACGAGCTCGACGGCAAGACGATCGAGCGCTTCCCCTTCACCATGGGCGCGCAAGCCAAGCTCAAGCCGGTGTGGGAGACGTTCGACGGCTGGAACGAGAGCACCAAGGGTGCGCGCTCCTTCGCCGAGCTGCCGGCGACCTGCATCAAGTACGTGCGCCGCGTCGAGGAGCTGGTCGGCTGCCCGGTGGCGCTGCTCAGCACCAGCCCGGAGCGCGAGGACACGATCCTGATGACGGATCCGTTCCGCGATTAGTAGCTCTGCACAGGGGATTTGACTGGCTGAACGGCAGACGGAATCGCCTTCGCGGCGGCTCTGCGGAAATTCCCACAAATCATTGATAACGCAGATCTTTACGCCTCTGGCGGTGGCCGGACGCTGTCCGCTAAGCAGGGACAGAAACGACATTGCGCGTTCCTCGGTGCGGCGAGTTGGTTTTGGGCATTCCCATATTTTCGGCAGCAGCGGTACCTCGGACGCCGACCCGCTATCGATGGGGTTCGCCGGCGGATTCGGACAGTTACGCTAGTTGCGCTACCGGTTTTTCGGACGCGGGGGAAAGGCTGGCGACCCTGCCGCGGGCTTGCGTCCGGCCCGGCTCGCGAATTTTTTCGTTCCATGGAGGGCCGGGCCTGAGGTGCCAGCAATGCTGGCAAACTCATTGGCCTCACATCAACTCATCAAAACCCCTGTGACGAGCTACTAGGCGAAACAGCCTTTAAACGTTGGCCTGGTCTAATTTTACGGCCTTAGGCGCAGCCTGGGCTCTCTACGATTTCGGCACTATTTCCTAGTCACCGTCCTGCGGCACCAGCCCGCCGCGGTCGTCAAACATCTTTGGCCCGATTGTGTGAACGGGGTCACACATCGGCGGGCTTGTCCGTGCAAGGCTGCAGAAGTCGTTTTGTTATGGGCAGTCCCAACGATGACCCCGCAAGACCTCTTGCGACTGCACCCCTTCCTCGGCGCCCTGACGGACGCCGAGGTGCAGGCGCTGCTCAAGGGCGCGCGCTGCCGGCTGGTCGGCTCCGGCGAAATCGTCTTTCTGCGCAACGACCCGACCGATGGGCTCTATGGCGTACTGGCGGGAAGCGTGCTGATCGTGGTCGACTCCGCGGAGGGCAAGGAGCTCGTGCTCAACAAGCACGACGCGGGCGAGTTCTTCGGAGAAGTTTCCCTGCTCGACGGCGAGGGCCGCAGCGCGAGCGCTGTCGCCTACGAACCCTCGAAGCTCCTCCATATCGGCCGCGACCGGTTGATGGGCTTCTTCAAGCAGCGGCCCGAGGCGATGTTGCGCATTGTCGAGCTCCTCTGCACCCGCATGCGTCGCGTCACCCACCTGGTCGAAGATTCCTTGTTTCTGGATGTCTCCACCCGGTTGGCCCGGCAGATCGTCGCCCTGGCCGGTGCCGGCGGACCCCAGGGCGACATTTCCGCCACCCTCCACCTCTCGCAAAACGACCTTGCCCGCATGCTGGGCGTGTCGCGCGAATTCGTGAGCAAGCAGCTCACGCTGTGGCGGGACGCGAAGATCGTCGAGCTCGGCCGGCGCCGGCTGACGATCCGTGACCGCAAGGCCCTCGAACGGCTGTGCAACGGCGAGCGCGGCGGCCTGCGCCGGCCACCCACGCTCTCGGAAAAAGATCACGAAGTGTGAACGGGTTCGCAGAACGGACGCGCGCGTCCCGCCATGGTGACGTCGTTCCACGTCCCACCATGAGGTTCGACAATGCGCATCTTCGTTCTCAGCACCTTCACTGCCGTGACTGCCATGACGGCTTCGATGTTGATCCAGGCGCCGGCGAGCGCGCAGACCGAGGCTACCTGCGCTGCCGCCGCCCTTTTGAAGGGCGAGCAGAAGCGCGCGAACGTGCCCTGCACGCCAGCCGTCCCGAAAGCCGATTCCGGGCAGGCTGCCCCGTGCGGCCCGGTCGCCTATTCGGTGGCCGAGCAGAAGCACGTCGGTCTTCCCTGCACGTCGCCCACACCCAAAACCGAGGCCGGCAAAGCCTCTCCTTGCGGGCCGGTTGCCTATTCGGTGGCCGATCAAAACTATGCCAGCCGGCCCTGCACTCCCTGACCGGACGGCGACGACCGCCTTGATCGCCGCCGGCGTCCTGGCGGTCGCCACCATCTTACTTGCCCCCTCGCGCCAGCAGGACGACGGCGGCCGACAGGCGCCGCTGGCCGAGCCGCTCATCGACGATATGCCCGCTTACTTCCAGTGGGCGATGCAGGCCTGGCAGGGCGGCGACGTCGCGCGAGCCCGCCAGGAATTCGGCCACCTCATCCGGCTGAAGCGCCGCGAGGCTGAACTCAAGGTCGAGGAACTCTGACGGCGATGGAGGAGCCCGATGGCGACAACGACCCGCCGCGCTGCAGCCGTCGCCCTGGCCGCGATGGGTGCAGCAGCGTGCGCGCCGCTCTTCCCCCGAGTTGCCTTTGCCAAGGATCTCCGCCCGGCCGCTGGCAGCCAGCGCATCATCGTGCCGTTTGCCGCCGGGGGCACCGCGGATGGCCTCGGACGCGTCGTCGCCGAGATCCTGAACGAGTCGCTGGCCGCGCAGTACACAATCGACAATCGGAGCGGCCGCAACGGCAGTCTGGGTACCGAGATCGCCGCCCGCGCACCCGCGGACGGACGAACCCTTTTGCTCGGCACGCTCGGCACGGCCGTCACCAACCCCTACCTCTACAGGCACTTGGAATATGACGCCGAGGGGAGCTTCACGCCGGTCGCCCTGGTCGGCGAGGTGGCCAACGTGCTGCTTGTCCATCCGGCCTTCCCCGCCCACACGCTCGCGGCCTTCGTCGAGCACTGCAAACGGCTGGGTGCCAACGGCGTGTCCTATGCCTCGCCGGGAACGGGCGCGACCGGCCACCTATTCATGGAGTATTTTCAAAGCCAGGCCGGCATCCGGCTGCGCCACCTCGCTTATGGCGGCCGATCACGCATGATCAGGGATCTGCTTGCGGGCCGAGTTGTCGTCGCGATGGACAACCTGCCGGCGTATCTGGCGCACATCCGGTCGGGTGCACTGCGCGCCCTCGGGGTAACATCCGCCAGGCGCTGCGAGTGTGCGCCCTATGTGGCGAGTATCGCCGAACAAGGTTATCCGGATTACGAGGCGACGCTCTGGTGGCATATCGCAGCGCCGGCCGGTACTCGGCTCGCGTTGGTGAAGAGGCTGTCGGACGACTTGGTGAAGGGCATCCCTTCCGAAGCAGCGCTGCGGAAAATCAGGGACTGCGGCGCCGCCGCGCGCCCGGCAGACGCCGACGAACTGGTACGGCACATCGCCGGCGAGAAAGCGAAATGGCAGCGCGTGATCCGATCTGCCCAGCTTGAGCCGGCTTGACAATCGAGTGCGTGACGTCGCCGCTACAGGCGTGTGAGGGCCAGCCTGCACTGTCGAGCAGGATTGAGCTCCGTGCCCGTCACACTTATGACGTCGTCTTCGAATCGCCCTGTCATTAAGCCCCGACCTCCAACCCCTGTCGCTTGATTTGAACGGAGATACGAGCGCGTGGCGTTGACGACATTTCCTTGGACGGCGACGCTCACCTCAAAGCTGTAGCCGTTGTCCATGGCAGGACTTGCGCTTCGCCAACTACCCGAACCATTTGACAGGCGCAGCTCGATATTGATCCTGAACTCCTTGTCGGTAACGTTAAGAGTTGGACCTGCATCACAGCTATAAGTGCCGCGCCACAATCCGTCCGGCGAAGGCGGTGCTTTGAGCGCCGCGCCGCCCGGCGTCAACACCACCGCGAACTCCCTCTGATCGGTGCGAAACGCCAAGTGGAGAGAGCGGTCTTTGCTACTGCCGTAGATTTTTAGAGGGCCAGCGGAGTACGTACCTACGCCGGACGCTCCGATCGCACAGTTCAGATATCCTTCGCCAATGACATTGCCCGTGGGCGAAATCGTGACCGAGAATTGACTGGGACTGCAGTCCGGTCGTGTCAAGGTGCCGGAGCCTCTCCCATTGGACACCTGAAGCGACGCGGCATGGCGCGGTATCCCACCCACAGAGCTGCCTGCAACAGTCCCACCCGCATAGGTTCCGTCAAAAGTAGTGTTGCTCGGCTGGGAAGCGCTCGTGGGCGAAGCCTGAACGGCGCTAGGCGCACCCGCTGCACTATCCCCCGGTACGCCAGCCCCGATGCTGAGAGCAACCTCCTGGCGGGCAAATTCGCCCTGGTCAGGGATGGTCAGCACCAACCGGCTTCCGTCGAACTCGACCACTCCACTGTTTTGTCATTGTACTGCAGCTCGGGTTGAAGAGCGTCGCATCGCCTATAACGTTTCCCGAAGGATCCACCCTGACCGAAATCGGCGCTGAACCACAGCCTGCGCGCATCACAGACCCTGTGCCGCTACCGTCTTTCAGTTGCACGGACAGGTAGTTGAGCGGCCCATTGCGCTGCTGAAACGCACCGCTGTAGGTTCCATCCGGCAAACTGACAGAACCCGATCCTGCCGGCGTAGAAGTCGTCGCTGCGACTCCCGGCGACCCGTCTCGCGTCAGCACCATGGTGCAGAAGCTGTTGCTCGCCCGGATGGAATTACCTTCGAATTGCCCAGTCAGTGGCGCAGAGCTCGCGTAGGTCCGGCCGCCAATGGACCCACGTACAGCTGTTACGTTGGCGCCGTCGACGCTGATCCTCACGCTGCCGGTGTATCCAGTGGATGGAGAGTTGCTGGCGGCATACCACGCCCCCACCCCATTCGACAGACGCGCTTCAAGACTCAAGCTTGAAAGGTGCGGCCCTGTCATCATTTCCGCTGTTGCATTCGAAGGTCCCTCGCCACAGCCCATTCGATGGCTCCGTCGGCGCACCAATGGAACCCAGTGCAGGCGCAGCGGCGGCGAGTCGTGCCTTGGCCTCTTCTTCGGCCTTCTTCTGCTCGTCGTGTTTGGACAGCGCCGGCGCGGCCTCATTCAGCAGTGCCTCCTGCTGTGCGGTGTTCAGGAATCCAGTCACCGGCTGATTGCGGGCCTTCTGCCAGGCCGAAAGCATCTCGCGCGAGCGCGGTCCGAAGATGCCGTCGGTGCCGCGCGTGTCGAAGCCCAGCGAGGTCAGCGCAAGCTGCACCCGTTCGCGGCCTTGTTGGTCGAGGCGTAGCGCTTTCTCGGCAGTTTCCGCCTCCGCCCTGACCTTGGCTTCGGCCTCCGCCTTCTGGCGCTCGGCCTCGGCCTTTGTTCGCCCGGCTTCAGCCTGGCGCACGCTCTCGGCTTCCACAGCCTTGCGCTGGGCTTCTTGCGAGGACTGGCGCAATGCGGCCTGCTCGGCCTCGGCCTTGGCGCGCGCTGCCTGTTCGGCGCTTTGCCGTTCGGCCTCCGCCTTCGCCAGCGCCTCATCAGCCTGTCGTTTGGCCTCGGCGTCGGCCTCCACCTTCTTTCTGGCGTCTTCCTCGGCCTGCCGCAGCGCTGCGGCGTCCGCCTCGGCCTTGCGCTGCGCTGCCTCCTCGGCCTCGCGGAGCGCCGCTGCCGCCACCTGATCGCGCTGGTCCGAATCGCCCAGTCGCTGTGCCTCGATGCGGGCCTTGAGCTCGGCCAGCTCCTCTTCGGCCTTCTGCCGCGCCTGCCGCGCCTGCTCGAGTTCGGCATCGGCTTGCCGCTTGGCCTCGCCGTCGGCTTCTGCCTTCCGCCGCGCCTCCTCCTCCAGCTTTCGCTTCTCGGCCGCGAACGTGTCGGCCTTGCGCCGCTCGGCGAGCACCTGCTCGAGTTGCTCGGTCGTCAAATTGAGCGACGCCGTGGCGATAGTGGTCGCGGGCTGGCTGGCGGTGAACGCCAGATAGCCGCCGCCAGCCAGCAAGACCGCGGCCGCGGCCGCCGCGCCCCACAGCGCCGGACCACGCAGGGCAATGCCCGCCTTCCGGTTACGGCTTGCCGCCAGAAACAGTCGGCGCGGCTTGCGCTCGACCTGCGTCGCTTCCTGGGCCGAGGCCTGGCGCTCGCCCGTGCGCAGCACGTGCCGCCATTGGACGATGCTCTGTGGCCGTTCTCCGACGTGCCGCTCCATGCCCGCGTCGATGCCGGCCAGGAGTTCGGGCGGGTAGCCTTCGGGCTTGAGCTCGCTCAGCGGCTCGTAGGTGTCGTTCAGGATGCGATCGATCGAGCTTGGCGGGATCTTGCCGGTGATGGCGTGGTAGAGCGTGGCCGAAAGCCCATAGATGTCAGTCCAGGGCCCGAGTTCCGCCGAGGCGTACTGTTCGGCCGCCGCGTAACCCGGCGTGAAGATGGCTGTCATGGTCGTCGAACGACCAGCCATTGCGGTGCGCGCCGCGCCGAAGTCGATCAGGGTCGGCCGGCCGCGGGCGTCGACCATGATGTTGGCGGGCTTGATGTCGCGGTGCAGGAAGCCGATGGCATGGACCTCTTCCAGCCCGTCGAGCAGCGGGAAGAGCAGGCGCTCGATCGCCTCGGGCGTCAGCTGGCCCTCGCGCATCAGCCGCCTGTTGAGGTTCTCGCCCTCGACCAAGGCCATGACCATGTAGGCGGTGCCGTTGGCCTCGAGGAAGTCGTAGACGCGCACGATGGCCGGCGTGCGATCGAGGCGGGCCAGGGTGCGCGCCTCGTCGAGAAACCGCTCGCGACCCCACGCGAACTGCTCGGCATGGGCCGCCGAGCGTGGCCTCACCGTGGTGCGGCCCCGGCGTACCGCCAGGTTGGTCGGCAGGTATTCCTTGATGGCGACGTCGCGCTCGAGGGTAAGGCCGCGCGCCAGGTAGGTGATGCCGAAGGCGCCGTGGCCCAGGAGCGATTTCAATTCGTAGCCGGGCAGCGTCGTGCCAGCGGGCAGCACGTCCAGGAGCTCGCCCTGCCCATCGTCACCTTCTTCGTCGGCGACGCCCGACATACTAGGCCCGTGTCAGCGTCATGGTGCACTCCCGCACGCCACTAGGTGTCTCCCATCCGGTCGCGCGAATGGTGCTGCCCTCGTATTGCCCCGAAATGGTGCCCTGCGTACCTCCGTGTCCTCCTCCTCCGTAGAGCCGCGTCACGCTGACACCGGTAGATCCCACTGAAACTCGTATTTCGAAAGTCAGACCCAAGTAGCCGCTAACGTTCGAGGCCTTCCACGAACCCGAGCCATTTGCCAGCTGCAACTCCAGATTGACGGTAAACGCGGTGGTTTGGGATGTCTGAGATAAACCGATTGAACCACTGCATGCATAGGTCCCCCGCCACCGCCCGTCCGGCGAGGGTAACGCTGGCGGGCCTGCGGCCGCCGCTTGGGAGGCTCCACCAAGGACAAGTGTAGCCTCGCCAATTGATGCACCACCAATGTGGCTTCCTTTGACGGCGAGCAGGAGCTTGCCGCCGTCGGCCCGACCCGTGATGCGCGCGGATACCCAGTCGCAAATTCCGGCACCCCCGCCAGTGAGAACTTTCATCTCGCCGGTGACGTTGCCTGAGGCATCGCCGGTGAGCGACATCGGGCCTGCGCCGCAGGTGGAACTGGTGACGGTGCCAGTGCCACTGCCGTTGTGCATTCTCAATTCCAAACTCAACGCACGTGTGTAAATGGCCAGCCCACCGCCATAGGTCCCATCTCGGAGCGCGGTAGCCCTGGACGACCCGGCACCCGCGACACCGGACCCGGATGGACCGGAAGCTGGCGGAGCGGATGCTCCGGTGCCGGACTGGTTGAGCGTTGTTGCGGCCTGCGTGGCGTCGGGCTTCTTCTTCTCGTCCTCAATCTTCTTCTGCTCCTCGTCCCAGCGCGTGATGGCGGGCGCGGCAGAACGCAGAAGCTGGTCGCGTTGGGCTGCCGTCAGAAATCCGGTCGGCGGCGCACCTGCTTTCTTCTGCCATCCCGCGATCATGTCGCGCGAGCGCGGGCCAAACATGCCGTCGCTGCCGCGCGTGTCGAAGCCGAGCGACGTCAACGCCACCTGCAGGCGCTGGCGATCCGCCGGCTCGAGACGCACGCCTTTCTCGGCCGCTTCGGCTTCTTCCTTCTGCTTGGCGGCAACCTTGTCCGCCTCCGCCTCCGCCCTGACCTTGGCCTTGGCCTCGGTCTCGGCTTTCTCGCGTTCCGCGGCCACAGCCTTGCGCTGCGCTTCCTCCGAGGACTGGCGCAGCGCGGCCTGCTCGGCCTCGCCCTTGACCCGGGCTTCCTCTTCCGCCCGACGCCGCTCGGCCTCAGCCTTGGCGAGCGTCTCTTCCGCTTGCCGCTTGGCTTCGGCCTCGGCTTCGAACTTCTTGCGGGCTTCTTCCTCGGCCTGCCGCAAGGCTGCGGCGTCCGCCTCCGCCTTGCGCTGCGCGGCTTCCTCGGCAGCGCGCTGCTCGGCCGCCGCAGCCTGATCGGGCTGGGCCGATTGCGCGCTGCCTGCCGCGATCCGCGCCTTGAGCTCGGCCAGCTCCTCTTCGGCCCTCTGCCGCGCCTGCCGCGCCTGCTCGAGCTCGGCCTCGGCCTGGCGCTTGGCCTCGGTCTCGGCTTCGGCCTTCTGCCGCGCCTCCTCCTCCAGCTTTCGTTTCTCGGCCGCCAGTGTGTCGGCCTTGCGCCGCTCGGCCAGCGCCTGCTCGAGCTGCTCGGCGGAGAGGCTGAGCGCGGCAGTGCCGACTGTCGCGGGCGGACCGGCCGTGAAGGCGAGGTAACCGCCGCCGGCCAACACGAGTACGGCCGCGGCCGCCGCGCCCCACAGCGCGGGGCCGCGCAGCGTTAGGCCGGCCTTGCGGGTGCGGCTCGCCGTGCGGGCGAGACGGCCGGACTTGCGTTCGACCTGGGTCGCCTCCAGGGCCGCGGACTGGCGCTCACCCGTGCGCAGCACATGCCGCCATTCGGCGATGCCCTGCGGCCGGTCGTCGACGCTGCGCTCCAGGCCGGCGTCGATGCCGGCCAGAAGCTCGGGCGGGTAGCCCTCGGGCCTGAGCTCGCTCAGCGGCTGGTGAGTGTCGTTCAGGATGCGCTCGATCGAGCTCGGCGGGATCTTGCCGGTGACGCCGTGGTAAAGCGTGGCCGCGAGGCCATAGACATCCGTCCACGGGCCGAGCTCGGCCGAGGTGTACTGCTCGGCCGCCGCATAACCCGGCGTGAAGATCGCCGTCATGGTGGTCGAGCGTCCGGCCATCGCGGCGCGCGCCGCGCCGAAGTCGATCAGGGTGGGCCGGCCGCGGGCATCGACCATGATGTTGGCCGGCTTGATGTCACGGTGCAGGAAGCCGATGCCGTGCACCTCCTCCAGCCCGTCGAGCAGCGGGAAGAGCAGGCGCTCGACGGCCTCCGGCGTGAGCCGCCCCTCGCGCATCAGGCGCCTGCTTAGGTTTTCGCCCTCGACCAGCCCCATCACCATGTAGGCGGTGCCGTTGGCTTCGAAGAAGTCGTACACCCGGACGATGGCGGGCGTGCGGTCGAGCCGGGCCAGCGTGCGCGCCTCCTCGAGGAAGCGCTCACGGCCCCAGGCGAACTGCTCGGCGTGATCGGCCGAGATCGGCAGCACGGTGGTGCGGTCCTCGCGCAACGCCAGCGTGGTCGGCAGGTACTCCTTGATGGCGACGTCGCGGCCGAGCGTAAGATCGCGCGCCCGATAGGTGATGCCGAAGGCGCCCTTGCCGATGATGGACCGCAGTTCGTAGCCGCCCAGGATCGTGCCCACGGGCAGGCCGCCGCGTATGTCCTTGCGCGACTCGGCGTTGGTTACGTCGGGATCGGGCACGTCAGCGCTCCTCAAGGCACGCGGATTAGTGAAACAGCGCCAGCTGTCAGGAGATGGTTCCTGACCAAGCACAGCGGTAGTAGTCGAGACTTTCAATGCGCATGACTTTCGATCTTGCGTTTCCCTAAATCGACAATCTTATTCTTGAATAAGTGTTTCCTACGGAGAATGACCCTGGGCCACTGACGCTTCCGGAAAATGAGCCATCGGCATTAATCTTGAACGCTTCCCAACCCCAAACCATCTGCACTTCGATTCTGTTGGGGTAGAGCCTAACTGCAAGGGAGTTCCCGACAATCCTACAGCTAGAGATATTATCCGACGCTTGCTGAAGAAATACGCTGGTCTGTATCGGCGCTGTCGTAGTCTGCTGGCTTGCATCAGGCCGCTGGGCCGGGCGGGCAGGTCCTGGTGGCACGGCACTTACATTTGGTTGCGGGATCGCGCCGGGCCCGCCTGGAGCTGGCGATGCAAGAGGAGGAACCGCCGCGGCCGCTTTCTCGGCGTTGACCTTCTTCTCCTCTTCTTCGAGCTTCTTCTGTTCCTCGGCCTTCTTCTGCCCTTCCTCCCAGCGTGCGATCGCGGGTGCCGCGCTACGCAGCAGCTGTTCGCGCTGAGCTGCTGTGACGTAGCCGGTTGCCTGCGCACCGACCTTTTGCTGCCAGCCCATTGTCATCTCGCGCGAGCGCGGGCCCCAGACGCCGTCGCTGCCGCGCGTGTCGAAGCCCAGAGACGTTAGCGCCACTTGCAGGCGCTGGCGGTCCGCCGGCTCGAGGCGCAACGCCTTCTGCACCGTTTCGGCATCTTCTTTGACCTTGGCCGCCTTGTCCGCCTCCGCCTTGATTTTCGCCTCGGCCTCGGCCTTCTCGCGCTCGGCCTGCGCCTTGGCCTGGGCCTCGTCGGCCTGGCGCCGGGTCGCTGCCTCGGCCTCGGCCTTTCGCTGGTCTTCCTCCGAGGCTTGGCGCCGCGCCGCCGTCTCGGCCTCGGCCTTGGCGCGCGCATCCGCCTCCGCCTGCTTGCGTTGAGCCTCCGCCATGGCCAGCGCCTCATCGGCCTGCCGCTTCGCCTCGGCGTCGGTCTCCAGCTTCTTTGTGGCTTCTTCCTCGGCCTGTCGCAGGGCTGCGGCGTCCGCCTCCGCCTTGCGCTGGGCTGCCTCCTCGGCCGCGCGCTGCTCAGCCGCTGACGCCTGGTCGCTCTGGGGCGACTGGGTATTGCCCGCCGCGATGCGCGCCTTGAGCTCGGCCAGCTCCTGCTCGGCCTTCTGCCGCGCCTGTCGCGCCTGTTCCAGCTCGGCCTCGGCCTGCCGCTTGGCTTCGGCGTCCGCCTCGGCCTTCTGCCGCGCCTCGCCTTCCAGCCGGCGCTTTTCGGCGGCGAACGTGTCGGCCTTGCGCCGCTCGGCCAGCGCCTGCTCGAGCTGCTCGGCCGAGAGGCTGAGCGCGGCAGTGCCGACGGTGGCTGGCTCGCTGGCCGTGAAGGCGAGGTATCCGCCGCCAGCCAGCAGGATCGCGGCAGCCGTGGCCGAGGCCCACAAAGCGGGACCACGAAGCGCAATGCCCGTCTTGCGCCTGGAGCGGCGCGGCCTGTGCTCGACCTGTGTCGCCTCCCGGGCCGCGGGCTGGTGTTCTCCGGTGCGCAGCACATGCCGCCATTCGGCGATGCCCTGGGGCCGGTCGTCGACGTGGCGGGCCATGCCAGCGTCGATGCCGGCCAGAAGCTCCGGCGGGTGGCCTTCCGGATTGAGCTCGCCCAGCGGCTGGTAGACGTCCTTCAGGATGCGCTCGATCGCGCTCGGCGGGATCTTGCCGGTGATGGCGTGGTAGAGCGTGGCCGACAGCCCGTAGATGTCGGTCCACGGCCCGAGCTCGGCCGAGGTGTACTGCTCGGCCGCCGCATAGCCCGGCGTGAAAATCGCCGTCATGGTGGTCGAGCGTCCCGCCATCGCGGCGCGCGCCGCGCCGAAGTCGATCAGGGTGGGCCGACCATGAGAATCGACCATGATGTTCGCCGGCTTGATGTCGCGATGCAGGAAGCCGGTGGCATGCACCTCCTCCAGCCCGTCGAGCAGCGGGAACAGCAGGCGTTCGACGGCCTCTGGCGTCAGGCGCTGCTCGCGCATCAGGCGCTTGCCCAGGGTCTCGCCCTCGACCAGGCCCATCACCATGTAGGCGGTGCCGTTGGCCTCGAGGTAGTCGTGCACGCGCACGATGGCCGGCGTGCGGTCGAGCCGCGCCAGGGTGCGCGCCTCCTCAAGGAAGCGCTCGCGGCCCCAGGCGAACTGCTCGGCGTGGTCGGGCGAACGCGGCAACACGGTGGTGCGGCCCTCACGCAGCGCCAAGGTGGTCGGCAGGTACTCCTTGATGGCGACGTCGCGACTGAGCGTCAGATCGCGCGCCCGGTAGGTGATGCCGAAGGCGCCCTGGCCCAGGATCGACTTCAGCTCGTAGCCGCGCAGCGTCGTGCCCGCAGGCAGCACGCCGCGCAGATTGCCGACCTTGTCTTCTGCTCTATTCGGACCATCGTCGGTCATTCGCCCGCTCCGACGGCAAGGGTGATCTCGCCGATCTTGAGCATGCCGCCGGACTGCAGCGGCCGGCGCTTGCCGGCCGGGACCCGCACACCGTCGACAGAGGTGCCGTTGGTCGACCCGAGATCCTCGACTTGCAGCACGCCGCCGGCCAGCAGGAGACGCGCATGGCGACGCGACACGGTCGTATGCGGCAGCACGACGTCGGACTGATCGATGTCACGGCCGATGACCACGCCCTTGCGCTGGCCCATCAGCTTGTCGAGAACCAGGTCGAAGCCATACTTGCGGCCGTTGCGGTCGGTGCCCCGGAAGTGCAGCGTGCGCGCGGGCACCACCGAGGTCGTGGTCCCGCTCGACGTGCCGAGGTGCGGCCGGACATGGTAGATCTGCAGCATGCGGCTGACGTTCTTGGCGCGGTGCTCGCCGCCATCGACGAAGGCGTGCTCGACCTGCAGCTCGGTAACGTCGCGCACGGCGCGCGAGACGGCGATGCCGCCGGCGTCAGCCATGGCCTGGATGCGGGCGGCGATGTTGACGCCGTCGCCAAAGATGGCCTGGGTCTTCTCGTCGACTATCACCTCGCCCAGGTGAAGGCCGATGCGGAACATGAGCCGCTGATCCTCGTCGAGCATGTCGTTGAAGCGCGCCATGCGCTCCTGGATGTCGATCGCCGTCGCCACCGCGGCGATCGCCGAGTCGAATTCGGCCAGGATGGAATCGCCCGCGAGGTCGACCACCGAGCCGCCGCCGGTCGCGATGGCGGGGCGCCAGATCTCGTCGTGGACCGATCTGAGATGGCTCACCGTACGCTCCTCACCGCCTTCCATCAGCCGCACGAAGCCGGCGAGATCGGCATGCAGGATGGCGGAAAGCCTGCGGCGATGGGTCGACATCGCTAGTCTGCCTTCAAGTCGGGCGAGGCGCCCGGTGCGCGTCGCGGCCGACTCCTGCGCGGCGCGCCGGCCGGCCGGCGCGCGGTCTCCAACGGGTGTACCGAGCTCCCCCAATCCCCCGAGAGGATAATTTGCAGTGCTTCCCTCGCGTGTGACCCGGGGCACACAACGACGAAAATCCCGGCGCCAACTCCGGCAGAGCCCAGCCGTCGGCGGCGGCCCTCAACCATCGCCGACCAGCTGCTCGAGGGCCTGCGGGTCGCGGACCACGAGGCGGCCACGGCCCTGGTCAAGAATTCCCTTGTCGCCCCACGCCGCCAACAGGCGGCTCACCCGCTCCCGCGAGGCGCCCAGCAGGGAGGCGAGCTCGGCATGGGAAATGCGCAGCCCCGCCTCCGGTGACGCGCCATGGCCGTTGAGCAGGACAACAAGCTGCTTGGCGAGCCTCCCGGACAAATCCAGGAAGGCCGCATCTGCGATATATTCCGTGGAGCGTCGCAGTCGCCCGCAGACCACCGCCATGATGTGAAGCATCATGTCCGGCCGTTCGCGGACAAAGGACAGGAACTCATGGCGCGGGATGAACAGCAACTCGGACGCGTCTCGCGCCGTCGCCGCCGCGCTGCGGCCCTTGCCGTCCAGCAGAGCGATCTCGCCAAAGAATTCACCGGAACCGAGCACGTTGAGCGTCAATTCCTTGCCGCCCGCCGAATCCACGGTGAAGGCGATGCGTCCGGACAGCACGCCATAGAGTCCGTCGCCGGGCGCATCCTTCTCAAACAGGACTTTGCCGGCCAGAACGCGCCTGCGACGCGTTCGCATCAGAAGCTTGTCAATGTCCGTCGGCGGCAGCGCCGAGAAGAACGGATGGAGGCGAAGCAAGTCCTGTGGTGTCATCTGGAACTCGCGAGCCGGCAACGGAGCCGCGAGAAGGACTGACAACGAACGCAGGCTGCCGATCACGCTCTCCCAGTTGGAAGTTTGACCCCATAAGGGAACTTAAACAAGAGTTGCATACACGTCCTCAGCGATACCGCAGCGGGCCCGGTCTCAACTTGTTGCCAGCTGCACCCCACCAGTTCGGCTGCGATCTGCTTCGGCAATGGTTGCCTATTCACGTTGCCGTCCTGCACCGCAACGACGTGATCGCGACGAATTCCGTGCCTGGGACAGACGCGAATGGCTGGTCGTTCCCAGGAACAAGGTCATCACCATGCCGACGCCTGACCGCGGCACACAGTTCTCTACGAAATCCACGGCAAGGTCTTCTGTTTCATCACCGGCGACCCGCAGAGCTAGCGTCAGGCAGAGCTGACCTCTAATGCGTTTGCAGCCGGGTCCTTCCTGCCCATCGATCGCTTCAAGGGCGCCACCGTCGTGGCAAGTACGAAGACTTTGGCCGCTACGACTGGCCGACCGGAGACCAGTTCGAGAGCACCTACGCCGACAACCTACCCAATGGACAGGGCATCGTGACCATCGATGGCGTGTCTTTCAGCGGCACCTGGCGTCGTGGCTGTCTGGTGCCAGGAGAAAAGCGTATCGCTATCGGCGTTCCGCTCGGCACCTGTACAGGAGCAGGGCGTCTGCAGATCACGAAGGAGAAAGGCCCGCCCTAGCTGATTGTCCCAGAGGGGTGGATCAATCGGCACACCAAGGCGGGCCACCGACAGTGACATAGGACGTCGGCACAGACCGAATGCCACCTACCCTGTGGAAGTTGCCCGAATTTGGCCGCAGCCCTGATCCGCGGAGCGTTCGCGCTCGCCCGCAACGCCAGGATGGCATGGCGTCGTGCGCGGGCAGCGTGCGCGATTGAAAGCTCGCCGTGATAGGCCCAAGCGCGTCGCCACCTTCCGCTTGCACCTGCCGCTATCGCCGTGACCGACGGTATCGGAGCAACCGGCGAGCCTAAACCAAACCGAACAGGTCGGCCTGATGAAGCCGCACGCCAAGGTCGCCGCCGGGCAGCGACACGTCGGTGAAG
Source organism: uncultured Alphaproteobacteria bacterium (assembly GCA_963809025.1). Lineage (GTDB taxonomy): Bacteria > Pseudomonadota > Alphaproteobacteria > Reyranellales > Reyranellaceae > Reyranella. The sequence continues at coordinate 274,965 of CAWEIE010000009.1, forward strand.
CCGAACTCGGTCGTGAGCACGATCCGCTCAATCCCGGTGATCTTGAGGTCCATGCTGCTGAACGTGAAAGCATGCCCCGGATCGAAGTTCTCGACGTCGGCCTGAGCGTCTTCGAGCGCCGCTTGGTCGGGCAGCAGCAGCACGAGCGTATCGAAGCCGGCGCCGCCGTCGAAACGGTCGATGTCGTTGCCGCTTCCGCCGAGCAGTTGCGCCCGGGTGGCGAAGAACCAATCGTTGCCGGCGCCGCCGAACAGCCTGTCGCTGCCGAGCCCATCGATCAGAGCGTCGTTGCCGGCCCCGCCGTCTACCCTGTCGTCGCCCGCATTGCCGGCAAGCACGTCCGATCCAGCGCCGCCCGAAAGTCGATCGTTACCCGCGCCCCCGGCGACGAGGTCGGGGCCCGCCCCGCCATAGGCAACATCGTTGCCGAGCCCGCCGAACATGATGTCGTTGCCCGCACCGAGCTTCGCCTGATCGTTGCCGGCGCCGGCGAGGACGAAGTCGTCTCCAGAACGACCTATGATGCAGTCGTTGCCCGCGCCGCGAAAGTCGGTGTGAGAGGTCAGCGACGCAGCCGAGAACGCGCCGAACACGCCGTGCAGGTTCGTGGTCGGATGCTCGGGATCGAAAAAGGCGGCCTGCTGAACCGGCGGGGCGTCGGGGTTGACGGTGAACACGACACCGTGACCGTCCCCGAGCAGCACCGGCTCGTCGAGGCTCAGGAACCCGAACGTTCCGAAGTCTGCGCTGACCTCGTCTGCCATCCTTGCAAGATCGACGATGCGGACGTCATGGCCCTCGTGGCGCAGCTCGAGCGCGCCGGCCTTGAGCCCCTGATTGACGGCGTCGACCGCGGCATCGCCGATCGCCTGGACTTCAGGCGGAAACAGGCGTGCGCTCGGGCGGAAAGTGGTTGCGGGGAGCGTGTCGAAGATAACCGTGCCAATTCCTTGGTCGAAGGCGGTGTGGGCGAGATCAAGATTGGCCTGAACGATCTGCCCCGCCAGGTCCAACGCATCGCCGATCAAGGCGCCCGGATTGGCTTGAAGAACCGCTATGTCGTTGAGCCCGATCATGCTTACGAGCGCCGAATGCTTCGAAGGCGGCTCTGCCGAGGTCGCCGCGACGAAGTCAGCGACCTGGCCCGGAAGGCTGAGATTTTGATTGAGAAGCGCTTGGCCCTCCGGGGACGAGGCGACGGCCGCTACCACCTCGGGGGGATACACAAAACCGGCGATTACACCGAACGGAAACGTGCCAAGCGCTTGGGCGCCGCCGCCCGAAAAATTGGTGAGCTCTGCGCCGAGCAGGTCCGCGGTGATTTCGGGGAACACCGGTCCGTTGGAATATTTGTGCGCGTAAGGCGGGAACGGGATGGGCTTTAGCCCGTCCGTGTTGACGCCAGCGGCGGCGGCGAGGGCGAGCAGCTGACTGCTGAGCCCAAACGCACCCCGCTGTCCGACCAGCTGTCCCCAGCCGCATAGATCTCATCAAACAATCGGCGGGCCATCAGCTAACTCCCCTGCTGGAATCCGACGAGGGTCCCACGAGGTTAACAGCGACCTTGGTAGGCGTATGTGACGTCGGTTACACTTCAACG